>NZ_BCST01000005.1 GCF_001571005.1 Herbiconiux solani NBRC 106740
CAGGGGCGTCGGGCCGAGCCGACGCGGGCGGCGGGCGAGCCGGCCCAGCGCTCTCCGGCCGGCACCCGCCCGGAGACGGCCGAGCCGGGCTCGACCTCGGAGCCGCGGCCGAGGTTCGCTCCGCCGAGAAGGGTGCTGCGCGAGCCGACGGTGGCGTCGGCGCCGATGCGCACCTGCCCGATCCGGAACGTGTCGCCGTCGAGCCAGTAGCCGGCGAGGTCGACCTCGGGCTCGATCGCCGCGCCCGCCCCGATGCTGAGCATCCCGGTCACCGGCGGGAGCGAGTGCAGGTCGACGCCCTTGCCGATCGTGGCGCCGAGGGCGCGGGCGTAGTAGCTGATCCAGGGGGCGCCGGCGAGGCTCACCGAGCCCGCGAGCTGGGCGACCTGCTCGGCGAGCCAGACGCGCAGGTGCACCGAGCCGCCGCGCGGGTACTCCCCCGGCCGCAGGCCCGCGAGCAGCAGCCGGGAGGTGACGACCGAGATCGCCATCTTGCCGGGCGGGGTCACGAAGAGCACGAAGCCCAGGGCGATCCACCACCACGACAGGGTGGGCAGCACGGTGACCGCACCCGTCGCGGCGAGGAGGTTGTTGGCGGTCGCGAGGTAGACGAACCAGCGCAGACCGACGAGCACGTGCAACGGGATGCCGAGCAGCGTCTGCGCGATGCGGCTCGAGGCGGGGGTGAGGCGGGTGTCGCCGGGGCGGGCGGGGGCGCGTCCGCGGGCGCCGCGGGCTCCTGTGCCGGCACCTGCTTCATCGCCGGCCGCCGCCGCTTCGGCCGCCGCCGCCGCCTCGGCGTGCGCGCCGGCGTCGGGCGAGCGCGCGTCGAGCTCGTCGGCGAGCGAGCCGATGCGCGGGTGGTCGTAGACATCCGAGACCCGCGTCTCGGGGTAGCGTTCGCGGATCGCCGACACCAGCTGCGCCGCGGCCAGCGAGCCGCCGCCGTGCGCGAAGAAGTCGTCGTCGGCGCTCTCGACAGGAAGGCCGAGGATGGCGGTCCAGTGCCCCGCGAGCCACGCGGTCGTCGGGGTGAGCACGGGCCCGTCGTCGTCAGCGCCGGTGCCGGTGAGGCCGCCGAGGCCGGTCAGGCCGGTTCCGGATGCGGTGTCCCCGGCATCCTCGCGGCCCCCCGTCGCCCGTCCGGTCGCGCCCGATGCGGATCCCGTCCGTGCCCCGGCACTGGCACGGGCACCCGGGAGCGGCCACGGCAGTGCGGCCCGGTCGACCTTGCCCGAGGTGCGGGTCGGCAGCGCGTCGACCACGGCGAGCACCGGGACGAGCGCGGCCGGGAGCTCTTCGCGCAGGCGGGCGTTGGCGGCATCGCGGTCGAAGACGGCTCCCTCGGCGAGCGCGAGGTAGCCCACGAGCACCTGGTTGCCGGCGGCACTGGTCTTGACGGCGGCCGCCGCTCCGGCCACGCCGTCGAGTCCCTGCAGGGCCGCGTCGACCTCACCGAGCTCGATCCGGCGCCCTCCGAGCTTCACCTGGTCGTCGGCGCGGCCGACGAACACGAGCCCCGCCTCCTCGAAGCGCACGAGGTCGCCGCTGCGGTAGGCCCGCTCCCAGCCGAGCGTCGGGAAGGGGGCGTACTTCTCGGCATCCTTCGCCGGGTCGAGGTAGCGGGCGAGGCCCACGCCCCCGATGATCAGCTCGCCGGTACCGCCCTCGGGCACCCGCTGCCCCTCGGCGTCGACCACGGCGAGCCGCCAGCCGTCGAGCGGCAGCCCGATGCGCACCGGGCCGGAGTCGAGCAGCGCGCCGCAGGCCACGACGGTCGCCTCGGTGGGGCCGTAGGTGTTCCACACCTCGCGGCCGCGGGCGACGATCCGAGCGACGAGCTCGGGCGGGCAGGCCTCGCCGCCGAAGATGACCAGGCGCACCAGCTCGAGCGACTCCTCGGGCCAGAGGGCGGCGAGGGTCGGCACCGTCGAGACCACGGTGATGCCGTGGGCGATGAGCCAGGGGCCGAGGTCGGCGCCGGAGCGGACGAGCGAGCGTGGTGCCGGCACGAGGCAGGCGCCGTGGCCCCAGGCGAGCCACATCTCCTCGCACGAGGCGTCGAACGCGACCGAGAGCCCGGCGAGCACCCGGTCGCCCGGGCCGAGCGGGGCCGACTGGAGGAACAGGCGCGCCTCGGCGTCGACGAACGCGGCGGCCGAGCGATGGGTGACGGCGACTCCCTTGGGCACACCCGTCGAGCCCGAGGTGAAGATGATCCAGGCGTCGTCGTCGGGGCGGGGCGTGCCGAGGGCGGGGATCGTGCCGGTGGGGGTGCCGAGCGTGGGTGCGCCGTCGGCCGGGAGGTCGCGGGCCGTGAGATCGCGGGCCGTGAAGCCCTCCTCCCCTGTGACCGAAGCGTCGCTCGTCTCGGGCGAGGCGCTGAAGACGCCCGCGGCCCCGATCACGCCGACGACGGCGGCCTCGCCGAAGACGAGCCGGGCCCGCTCCTCGGGGTCGTCGGCGTCGACGGGCACGTACGCGGCCCCGACCGCGAGCACGGCGAGGATCGAGACGTACAGCTCCCGCGTCCCCGACGGGATGCGGATGCCCACCCGGTCGCCGCGCCGGACGCCCGCGAGCGTGAGCGCCGCGGCCTGGGTGTTGATCAGCCGCAGGAGCCGGCGGTAGCTGACCGCGCCGTCCGGGGTGTCGAGAGCCAGCGCATCCGGATTCTCGGTCGCCGACTGCCGGAGGATGTCGATGAGCGTGCGCGGCGGCGGGGTGCGGTCGCCGGCGTCGAGCACGGCCTGTCTGCCCGCATCCGCCCCCTCGGCGTCGATCTCGGTCACCACGGCACCTCTTCCGTCCGGTCTCCGCGGGTCGAGGACGACCGGCTCGTCCACGCTACGCGAGAGGCGACGCTATTCAGCGGAGGTGACGCGGAGGTGAACAGCGGATGTCCACGGAGGCAGAACGAATGTTCTGTTAAGATCGAGGCGTGTCGACCGTTCGAGAGAGCAGCCAGGCGCCCGGCCCGAAGACGTCCGCGGCGCGTGATCGACTGCTGCGGGTCGCGTCGGAGCTGTTCTACCGCGAGGGCATCCGCGGGGTCGGGATGGACAGGGTGCTCGCCGAGGCGAAGGTCACCCGGGCCACGATGTACCGCCACTTCTCGGGCAAGGAGGCGCTCGTCGCCGCCTGCCTCCGCCGCGAGGACGAGATCGTGCGCGCCGCTTTCGCCGCCGCCCTCGGTGGAGTCCCGGCATCCGACGGCCCGGCGCGGCTCGTCGAGTCGATCGCCGACGACTTCGAGCACCGGCACACCCGCGGCTGCCCGTTCATCAACGCGGGCCTGGAGTATCCGGATGCGGCGAGCCCGGTGCGCGTGATCGTCGCCGAGCACCGCGCCTGGTTCCGCGGTCTCGCCGGGGACGTGCTGGCGGCGCGCGCGGCAGCGGCTGCGGCCGCCGAGACCGCCGCGGATGCGGCTGCAGCTGGCCCGGACCGGGGCGCGGATGCCGACGCCACGGCCGTCGCGGCCGACGCCGACGCCCTGGTCCTCCTCCGCGACGGCGCCCTGGTCGGCGCCCACCTCGACGATGCGGTCGCAGTCCGCACCGCCTTCACCGCCACCGCCCGCCGCCTCCTCGCGCTCTGATCCCCAGGTCGTGACCATCCGGTCACGGAGCAGCTCGGCGACCCCGTTCAGCGCACCTCAGCGCGGCCAGACCTCCGTACCGTCATCCTCACCGGCGGCTACCAACCGGAGCAGACGCCCTTGAGCCTTCGCCACCTCGCCCGGGTCGACCGCCCTGACGAGGGCATTCGCCCCCGCATCCAGGGCCCGCGTCACGAGCACCGCACGCGAGACATCCCGGGTCGCCCGGATCGTCGACTCGCTCACCCGGCGCACCGACAGCCCTGCGAGCTCGGGCGAGATCACCGTCGGCATCGCGTGCCAGATCGCTGCGTCGACGCGCCCTCTCAACACCGCCGCCGGAGCCGACACGAAGCGCCACTCGACGAACTCGACGTCCTGCCCGGCGAACTCGGTCTCGGTGAGCAGCTGATGATCGTAGGACGCGCGGTCGATCCCGACCCTGATGCGGTTGCCCTCGCGTCGCTCGGGGGCTTCGACCACGACCAGCGACCCCGCGGAGTAGAAGGTGGCGTCGCCGAGGTCGAGCGAGGTCAGCCCGGCGAAGTCGTCCCGGTGCCGTGTGAACGCCCCCGCCGAGGTGACCACCGCATCCGCCCGCTCGAGATAGAGCTCTTCGAGCCGGCGACGGGCCCCGGCGAGCGACTGCACGACCACGGGGACACCTTGCCGGGCGAGTGACCCCTGAACGGTCTCGAGGATGCCCTGCTGCTCGACCGGCCCGGGCGGAGGCATGATCAGCGAGAAGTTGCCGAACTGCGCCTCGTTCCAAAGCTGCCCCGCGTCCCGGGCAACGACGACCGTGCCTTGATGGCCGTGGGACGACAGCGTAACCGAGCCGTTGGCCTCCAGTGCTCGGAGCGCCTTGATCACCGTGCCCGTGCCGGCATGGGAGGTGTGCTGGAGCTCTTGCACGGTGGGGATCCGCTGCCCCACCTCGCGGGTCAGCAGCACCTGCGCGACGATCGCCCGGACGTCTCTCTTCGGACGTGCGAGCGGGGCCGGAGCGGACATGCGACCATTCTCGCCCACGCGCGCACGCGATGACGGACGCCCGGTCACCATGTCCGGCTCATCTCCCCCGCGGACACCGCACCACCCGGCCCACTCCTCACATACCCAACTTGCCCGGGTTCAGGATGCCGTCGGGATCGAACGCGGCCTTGAGCCGCTGCAGCACGGGGAAACCGGTGCCGAGAGACCGCTCCACCCAGGCCTGACGGGCAAGCCCGCCTCCGTGGTGGTGCGAGACCTCGCCGTCGTGCGCCACCACGATCTCCATCGCCGTCGACCAGATGGCCTCGAGGCGGGCGAGAGCCTCCTCGTCGTCGGCGGCGCGGCCGAGGAGGATCAGGTAGAGCGACGAGCCCTGCTCGTAGATGTGCGAGAAGTGGCCGAGCACCTCATCGGCGTAGGGCTGGAGCGCACGCTTCATCTCCTCGTACATCGCCGGGAGACGGCTCCACATGTTCGCGACCTCGACGGTCTCCGCGTAGCCACCCGGCTCGGCGAGCAGACGCTCGACGGTCGAGAAGTCGAAGCGACGGCCCATCCACGCGGTCACCGGGTCGGAGCCGATCGACTCGGCCCCATGACGGCGGGCGATCCCGGCCGCCGCGGCGAACTCGGCCTGGGTCACGCCGTCGAGGCCCTCCGCACCGAGGAAGAGCACGGGACCCTCAGCCGTGCCGGGCGCGACGACATGCGCGGCCTCGTCGACGTCGTAGAAGCGCACCAGGAACGGCTTGAGCCCGGCCTGAGCGATCTCCCGCATCACGTCCACCCCCGCCTGCACGCTCGGCAGCGTGAACGCGTCCACCACTCGGGTCTCCGGAAGCCGGAAGACCTTGACCGTCACCTCCGTGACGATGCCGAGAGTGCCTTCGGACCCGATGAGCAACTGCTTCAGATCCGGGCCCATCGCTGCGCGGGGCCGTTGGCCGAGCCGGGCGACGGTGCCGTCGGCGAGCACGCACTCGTAGGCGACGACGAGGTTCTCGATCCCGCCGTACCGCGACGAGAACTGGCCGGTGGCCCTGGTCGCGATCCAGCCGCCGATCGTCGAGCGGTACAGCGACTGGGGGAAGTGGTTCATGGTCCAGCCCCGCTCGTTGAGCCACGACTCGAGGTCGCCTCCCATCACGCCGGCGGCCACCGTCACGGTGGCGTCGACCTCACTCAGGATCGGGGCACCCACGAGCCCGGAGAGGTCCAGCACGATCCCGCCCTTGATCGGCAGCGGCTGCCCGGTGACGGAGGAACCGAGTCCGCGGGCGGTCACCGGGGTCCCCGACGCCGTCGCGATGCGCATCACGTCCTGCACCTGCGCGGTGGAATTCGCTCTGACCACGATGTCGGGGCGGTGCGGATGCCGTCCGAGCTTCTGCCAGACCGTCGACACCGGCCAGGTGTCATGGCTGGCGCCGTCCCGATCCGCGTCGGAGGTCGAGACGGATCCGGCGCCGAGGGCCTCTTCGAGCGCATCCGTGGCGTGGATGGTGGTCATGACGAAACTCCTTCGTTGGGTCGATGCGTTCACGATACACAGATCTGAATCCTCCGTCTACTGAATATTGATACGCGAAAAGCTTGATTCTGCGCGCATGTCGGGGGTACGGTTCAGTCATCAAGATTCTGATCAATGCAGATTGGTAGCCCGACGATGACGACGACACCACTCCTCGAAGCCCGCGAGGTGACCAAGCGCTTCGGCGCGGTCGAAGCCCTCCGCGGCGCCAGTTTCCAGATCTTTCCGGGCGAGGTCGTCGCCCTGATGGGAGACAACGGGGCAGGCAAGAGCACGCTCATCAAGACGATCTGCGGAGTGAACAGTCCGGACGGCGGTGAGGTCCGGTTCGAGGGCCGATCGATCGCGGGCTGGCATCCGAAAGCGGTCCAGGCCCTCGGCATCGAGACGGTCTACCAGGACCTCGCCCTGGCTCCGGATCTGGACACGCCCGCCAACCTCTTCCTCGGCCGGGAGCGACTGAAGCCCGGCATCCTCGGCGCGCTCGGCGTGCTCGCCAAGAAGTCGATGCGTGCGGAGGCCTCGCAGGTGCTGAAAGACCTGAGTGTGAAGATCAAGGACGAGACCGCGCCCATCAGCAACCTCTCCGGCGGCCAGCAGCAGAGCGTCGCGGTCGCCCGCGCCGTGTCGTGGGCCGACAAGCTCGTCATCATGGACGAGCCCACGGCCGCGCTCGGAGTCCCCCAGACCCAGGCGGTGCTCGCCTTGATCGACCGCGTCCGCGACTCCGGGCGCTCCGTCGTCCTGATCAGCCACAGCCTCCCCGACGTGATGCAGGTGGCCGATCGCATCGAGGTCCTGAGACTCGGCCGACGCGTCGCGCAGCTCGTCACCCGGGAGACGAACGAGGAGCAGATCGTCGGGGCGATGACGGGGGCATGGACACAGGAGGTCGCAGCATGAGCACCGGAACCGTCACTCCGACCACGGACGAGCAGTCGCTGGAGGCCGAGAACCTCCGCTCCCGTCGCGGATTCCGGATGCCTCGCCTCCTCGGCTCGGCGACGGACATCACCCTCATCCTGATCCTGATCGTCGTGGTGTTCGCGGTCCTGGACTTCCAGTCGTTCTTCACGGTGCAGAACTTCACCCAGATCCTGATCAACGCCGCCCTCCTCCTGGTGATGGCGGTGGGTGCCACCTTCGTGCTGATCACCGGAGGCGTCGACCTGTCCGTCGGATCGGTGCTGGTCTTCTCCGGCGTGATCGCCGGCAAGGTCATGGAGCTCTTCGGCAGCGCCGGCTGGGGCGCGAGCCTCGCGGGCATCGCCGCGGCCCTCGTCGCCGGTACGGCGTGGGGAATCGTGAACGGGCTCGTCATCACCAAGCTCCATGTGCCGCCGTTGATCGCGACCCTCGGCTCCTACGGTGCCGCGCAGGGGCTCGCCCAGATCATCACGAACGGCAACGACCTCAAGAACGTCCCCATCGAGCTCGTCGACTCGATCGGCTTCGGCCGGGTCTTCGGCATCCCGATCCTGGTGATCATCGCGCTCGTCGTCGCGGCCATCGGCGGACTCGTGCTCTGGGCGACGCGGTACGGCCGCCGCACCTATGCGGTCGGCTCCAATGCCGAGGCCGCACGGAGAGCCGGCATCAACGTCGACCGTCACCTGCTGAAGGTGTACGCCTTCGCGGGGATGCTCGCGGGCCTGGCAGGCATCCTGAGCTTTGCGAAGTTCGGCACCACCACCTTGGCGGGGCACGCCACCGACAACCTCAACGTGATCGCGGCCGTCGTGATCGGCGGGACGAGCCTGTTCGGCGGCGTCGGCACGATGATCGGCACCGTCGTCGGAACGCTGATCCCGGCCACCCTCGCCAACGGACTCGTCATCGTCGGCCTGAACAGCTTCTGGCGCGACTTCGCCGTCGGCGTCGTCCTCGTCGCCGCGGTCTACCTCGACCAGCTCAGACGACGTTCCCGATCACCACGCTGATCACCCCGACCCGACCCGCACATCCCGCAGAACTTCCCTGCACCCATCCCGACCCGGACAACTGAGGAGAGAACACATGAACCGATACCGCAAGGTCACCGTCGCCCTTGCCGCCACGGCATTCGTCGTAGGGCTGGCCGGCTGCTCCAGCGGAGGCGGCGACGCCTCCGGCGGCGGCCAGGACGCCTACAAGATCGCACTGATCCCGGGTGTGGCCAACGACGCCTACTACGGCTCGGTCGCCTGCGGCGTTCAGTCGGTCGCCGAGAAGAACGGCGCCACCGTCGACGTGCAGGCCCCGAACAGCTTCAGCCCGACCGACCAGATCCCGATCCTCCAGTCCGTCATCGCGACGAATCCGGATGCGATCATCATCGCCCCGACGGACAGCAAGGCCCTCTACGCCCCGCTCCGTGAAGCGGTGGATGCGGGGATCAAGGTCGTCCTCGTCGACACCACGCTGGACGACCCCTCGATCGCCGAATCCGAGGTCTCCTCCGACAACGAGGAGGCGGGCAAGGTCGCTGCGGACACCCTCGCCGAGGCACTCGGCGGCCAGTCGGGCTCGGTCATCACCGTCAACCTCACGGCGGGAGTCACGACGACGGATGCTCGCGAGAAGGGTTTCGCCGATGCCATCTCCTCGGTCGACGGCGTCGACTACCTCGGCCAGCAGTACTCCAACAACAGCGTGCAGACCGCGGAGTCGATCATCTCGGCCGCGATCGCCGCCAACCCCGACCTGGTCGGTGTCTTCAGCACGGCCGCCTTCAACACCGAGGGTGCGGTCGCCGCTCTCAAGTCGGCCGCGATGCAGAACACCGTGAAGGTCGTCGGCTTCAACGCCAACCCGCCCGGGATCGAGCAGATCCGCAACGGCGACGTCTTCGCGCAGGTCGTGCTGAAGCCGTACGACGAGGGCGTCCAGGCAGCCGAGCAGGCGTTCAACGCGCTGAACGGCGACCAGGTCGAGAAGGTGATCACGACGGGTGCGGTCGTCGCGACCGCCGACAACCTCGACGACCCCGAAGTCCAGAAGTACCTGTACAGCTTCGACTGCCCGGCCAGCTGAACCGTAGTCTCCATGAACAGGGCCGGCGGACGCCCCACGCGTCCGCCGGCCCGCAGATCGAAAGGATCCCGATGGATTCCCGTACTGGTAAGAAGATCCGCTTGGGCCGCCTGCTCGACCCGGCCAGCGGACGCGGTGTCGTGGTCGCGGCCTCGCACGGTGTGATGAGCGGACCGCCCTCGGGGCTGAAGACGAGATCCGAGATCCTCGACGTGTTCGGGAAGCTCGGTGAGGCCGACGGCGTCATGGTCTCCCCCGGGATGGTCCCCCTGACCGAGGACTTCTTCGTCGGGCGTGGGCGCCCGGCGTTCGTGCTCCACCTGGACTGGAAGAATCACGGCCGGCGGATCTACACCCCCGGGAAGGACGGCCGGAGCGAGGGCGTACTGGCCCAGCTCGCGACGATGGAGGAGGTGGCGGCCTCCGGTATCGACGCCGTGATGACGTACCTCTATCTCGGCCAGCGCGACAGCACTCTCGAGCGCGCGGAGATCGAACGCAACGCCCGGATCGTCCGCGACGCCGAGCGGCTCGGTCTCGCCGTGATCATCGAGCCGCGTTCAGCGCTCGAAGGCGAGGGTGAGGACGCCTTCTCCCCCGAGGTGCTCAGCCTGTACTGCCGCATCTCCGCCGACATCGGCGCCGATGTGGTCAAGGTCATCTGGAACGGATCGGTCGACCGGTTCGCGCCCGTGGCCGAAACCTGCTTCGCGCCCATCCTGGTCGCCGGCGGACCCGGCGGCGAATCGCCGGAGGAGACGTATCAGCTCGCTGCGGACTCGATCGAGGCGGGGGCCGCCGGCGTGATGTTCGGTCGGCGCGTGTTCCGCGCCGACGACCCGGCGGCCGTTCTGCGCGGTCTCCGGCAGGTGGTGCACGGGGGCGTCGCTCCGGCCGCGGTCGCGGTCTGAGCGATGTGGTTCCTCGGGATCGACGTCGGCACCACGCACCTGAAAGTGGTCGGCGTGACGGCCGAAGGCTCCGTCCTGGAGCCGGCGCGGGTCCGGACGCCGGTGCGGACGGAGGGTGCGGAGTCGTACCACGATGGCGAGGCGATCTGGGCTGCGGTCCGCGACCTGGCCACGGAGTACGCTGCCGGCCCGGTCGCCGATGCCGAGGCCGGCGCTCTTGGCGGCGTAGCCATCGCCACCTTCGGGCAGGAGGAGTCGTTCCCGGTCGACGAGCGGGGTGATCCTCTCTCCGGCTCGCGAGTCTGGTGGGAGAGCTGGGCCGACCGTGAGCTGGATGCGGGCACGATCGCGTGGCTCGATTCGGTCGAGCACTACCGGGTCTCCGGGATGCGCTTCCGCGACAACCAGAGCCCCGAGCGCATCGCTCAGTTCCGGGCGCGGCACCCGGAGAGCTGGTCCCGCACCGCGCACTGGGTCGACTTCGGCAGCTATCTCGGCTTCCGGCTGACGGGCCGGTGGGTCGCCAGCTCGACCCAGGTCACCCACAGCCAGGTCTTCGACCTCGAGAGTCTCGCGCCGCACGCGCCGAGCCTCGCGAAGCTCGACCTCGACGCCTCCCTCTTCGTGCCCGTCGGCCGTCCGGGCGAGCGCGTGGGAGCCATCCTGCCCTCCGCCCTCCCCGGGGTGACGCTGGCTCCGGATGCCGCGCTGCACGTCGGCGGGCACGACCAGGTGATGGCGGCGTTCGCGACGGCTGAGGGCGAGGGGTCGGCGATCATCGACTCGATCGGAACAGCCGAGTACGTGATGGTCACTGGCCGCGCCGTCACCCCCGACGCAGGGCTGCACGCGATGTGCGCCGATGTCGAGCACGGATGGTCGGGCGATGGCTACGTGCTCGGGTGGGGGCTTCCGACGGGCAAGATCCTCCAGTTGCTCGCCGAGACCTATCTGCAGGGGGACTTCGAGCGCCTCCTCGCCGCCATCGACCCGTCGGCGGCCGAGTCGCCGGCCGCAGGCCCGTCCGATGGGATCATGTTCGAGGTGAACGACCTCCGAGACTTGGACGACGCGCTCTTCTCCGTGGCGGGGGTTCCCGAGGGCGCGCGCCCGGAGCACATCGTCCGCGCCTGCGTCGACCAGCTGTCGTCGCGCATCCGAGCCACCGTCGGGGTGCTGGCCGAGCACGCCGGGGTCTCCCCTGGCCCGGTGCATCTGACCGGCTCGCTCTTCCAGCGACCCGAGATGGTGCGGCACCGCGAGCACACCTGGGGGTCGGAGATGCGCGTCAGCACGCTCGGCGAGGCCGTCGCCACCGGGGCGGCGCAGTCGGCCAGGGCGGCCTACCGACGGATGGAGCCCAGTCGCGCATGAAGGTCGTCATCGCCTCGCTGAACCCCGCGATCGAGCGGTTGCTGGTGGTCGCCCGCAATGAGCCCGGCACGGTCCATCGCCTGCTCCGCAGCGAGACACTCGCGGGCGGCAAGGGCGTCAACGTCGCGCGGGTGCTCACACAGCTGGGGACGCCCGGATTCTCGGTCGCGGGCGCTCGGGTCGACCCGGTCGACCCCGTTCTCGTCGGACCCTCGGGCGGGCCTACCGGGGAGCTGGAGGAGCACCTGCTGGCCGAGGAGGGACTGCGGACCGCCACGATGGCGATCGCCGGCTGGACGCGCACCAATGAGGTGCTGATCGACGAATCGGCTCCCGAGAGCGCGACCGTGTACAACGCGCCGGGCCCGGCGCTCACTCCGGAGGAGGTGAGCGACCTCGAGCAGCTCGCCGCCCGGCAACTCTCCGACGCCGCGTTCCTGATCTGCACCGGCAGCCTTCCGCCGGGGCTCGACCCGGGCTTCTACGGTTCGTGGATCGCCCAGGCGCGGGAGAGCGGAATCCCGACACTCCTCGACACGCACGGTGAGGCACTCGCCCGCGGCGCGGCCGCTGTTCCGACCGTCATCAAAGTCAATCGCGACGAGTTGACCGAGCTCGCCGCGTCGGCCCCGGATGCCGGAGCCGGAACCGGAACCATGCGGGACCGAGACGCGACTGACGGGCTGATCGCATCCTGGCTGGAGTCGGGGGTGGGGGCCGTCATCGTCACGGACGGTGCGCACACGGCGACCGCCCACACACGGATCACGGGGCGGACGATGCACTGGGAGTTCGACACCCCCGAGGTACCGACCAGGAGCGCGGTGGGCTCGGGTGACGCCTTCACCGCCGGACTGGTCTGGAGCCTGCTCGCAGAACAGTCGGCGGGCTGGCGTCGGCACCTCGCCGTCGCGGCGGCCTGCGGGGCGTCGAATGCGGCCGGCACCCTCGCCCGTCTCTCTCCCGACCTCCCGCCGGCCGTGGTCATCGATCGCGTGATCGTGCGCGAGAAATAGGTCGACGGGGCTACGGTGTTGCCGTGAGCGATTTCAACCAGAGGGTGGTCGACGAGTTCCGGGCCAACGGGTGGGTCGAGACCGGGGGCTTCGGCTCCGACATCGTGCTGCTGCACACCACGGGAGCGAAGACCGGTGAACCGCGGATGAGCCCGGTGATGGCGATCCGCCGGGGCGAGTCCTGGATCGTCGTGGCGTCGAAGGCCGGGGCACCGGAGAACCCGGCCTGGTACGCGAACCTGCGCGCGCATCCGGATGCCGTCATCGAGGCGGCCGACGACCAGGGGCAGGTCTCCGAGGTCGCGGTCACGGCGGTCGACCTGCACGGCGCCGAGTACGCCGAGGCCTGGGCGGCCGTGGTCGCGCGAGCACCGGGGTTCGAGGGCTATCGGGAACGCACCGACGGCATCCGCACCATCCCGGTGCTGCGGCTCGACCGGCGCTGACTGCGCGGGAGCCCGGAAAACCCCGGTTAAACATTGGTGGAGAGGGCCGAAGCCCTCCCCACGCATGAGCATAGCAACACTCCCCGGCCGATTTCCAATCGGACCGACGGCCTCAGGGGCGGCTCAGCGCTCGAGCAGCCCCGCGCGCTCGGGGTGCTCGTCGAACCACTTGCCGACGTACCAGCACATCGGCACGATACGGTTCCCGGAGTTCTGCTCGACGTCGTCGACCGCGTACGAGACGATCTCGCCGGCGTAGCCGTGGCCGCGCTGCTTCGGGTCGGTGAAGGTGTGGGTGAACGAGATGTGGTTGTCGTTCACGACGTAGTCGACCGCGCTCACGAGGGCGCCGTCGACGCGGAGGACGTAGCGGTGCGCATCCTCGTCGTTACTGAATTCGCGTGCCATGGCATCCACCCTACGCTCGCATCCGGCGACCCCGGCGGCTACGGGCGATTCAGTTCGACGCCCCAGCAGGCGGCTCAGTACAGCAGCTCGGCCGGCTCGAGCTTCGCCGTCGCGTCGCCGACGAGGGTCTCGTCGCGCGGATCCAGTCGCAGCACCTGGTCGCCGTCGGCAAGACCCTCCAGCGGAACCCAGAAGATGCTCGGGCTGCGGGTCGAGCCGAAGTAGTAGACGCCGTTCGTGAGGTCGGCGGCCGAGCGCCACCAGGTCGGGTACACGCCGCCATCCTGGTACGGAGCGCCGTAGGGAACCGAGACGTTGGAGATCAGCTGGAAGACGCCTGCGACGGCCTCCTCCTCGTTCTCGGGCTCGGGCAGGTAGTGGAGGAAGTACGAGGCGCGCACGAAGCGGTCGAGGCTCGAGATGTCGCCGGGAGGAGACAGTTCGCCACCGAACGGGCGGTAGTTCGCGAGGTTCTCGAGCTGCCGGTCGAGCGAAGGCGAGTTGGCCATCACGGTGAACTGCGGGCCGTGGTGCACCACGAGCCGGCCGCCGATGGGCTCGATGATCGCCGAGTCGCCGGAGGGATCCTCGAGCGCGATGTGCACGCCCATCTCGTTGCCGCGAAGCAGCTCCGAGTGGACGCGCACATTCTCGAGATCGGCGACCGCGTCGGCGACCGTCGCGAAGTTGTCGAGCAGGTACTGCACCCAGAGCGCGTTCGAGAGCACGGGGCGCTCGTCGACCGGCGGGAACTCGACGTCGGCCATGTCGAGGTAGAGCGCGTGCGCGCCGAGGCCCTTCTCGTTCAGGCCGTCGACGGTGCCGATGCCCCACATGCTGACGGCGACACTCGAGTAGGCCGAGGTCCATTCGACCGAACCCTCCCCCGCGTTGCCCGTGCGCTTCAGGCCCCGGGGCAGGATCCACAGCTCGGGCTCGTCGCTCACCGCCCAGTCCATGCAGCGGCTGACGGTCTTGGCGACGGCGTTGTCGTTCCAGAGGATTCGGGTGCACATGCGGTCAGCGTAGCGCTCCGGATGCGGTGGTGTGGCCCGGTGGGACGGGTGGCGCGCTGGGGTGGGTGCGCGGGCTCAGGGGCAGTAGAGCTGGGTGCGCTCGCCGGTGCGGTCGATCTCGTGCTCGGCCATCAGCTTGCCGCAGAGCGGGCAGCGCGGATCGGCCGGGGGAACGTAGGGCGCCTCGGCCCGGCCGATGCCCACCTGAGCAGGGCCGGCGTAGCTGTAGACGATGCGGTTGAGGTTGTTGATGAAGCCCGGCTTGCCGTCGAACGGGTTCATCGGATTCGGCGTCCTGGGCGTGCGCTTCGACTTCTCACGTCCGCTGCCGCTTTTCCTGAGTGCCATAACCATTAGTATACTAACTATTATGAGCACCCGCAGCACGACCGTCGATCTCCTCGCCCTCGAGCGTCAGCTCTGCTTCGCCCTCGCTGTGGCCTCGCGGTCGGTGATCGGGTACTACAAGCCCATCCTCGAGCCGCTCGGGCTCACGCATCCGCAGTACCTGGTGATGCTGGCGCTCTGGGAGGAGGAGCCGCGCTCGCTCTCGCAGCTCGCCGATGTGCTGCGCCTGGAGCCCGCGACCCTGTCGCCCCTGGTCAAACGGCTCGAGGCGGCCGGCTTCGTCACCCGCGAGCGCTCGGCGCACGACGAGCGGTCGCTCGCGGTGCGGCTGACGCCGGCGGGCCGTGCCCTGCGTGCCCGCGCCGAGGAGGTGCCGCCGCAGGTGGTCGAGGCGCTGGGCGTCGACGTCGACGAGCTCGTCGACCTGCAGTCGCGCCTCACCGCGGTCATCGACCGCATCGCGCCCGCGAAGCCCGCCCCGTGAGCGGCGCCTCAGGCACCGACAACGGCGCCGCCTCCAGCACCGCTCCCGACATCGGCACCGCCTCCGACACCGGCACCGCCTCCCGCAGTGGAGCCGCCTCCAGCACGGCTTCCGAGCTCGACAACCCGGTCTGGGCTGCGTTGACCGGCCCGCAGTCCGCCTTAGGAACCGTGCGTGATGGAGCAGCCCTCTTCGACGCCGACGTCTCCCCCTTCGCGGCCTTCCGCGACGCCTCCCCCACCTCCGCCGACTGGGCTTCCCTCCGATCGCTCGCGGGCACCGAGGTCATCGCGCTCCCCGGCGTCGGCCCCGACGCCATCCCGGCCGACTGGGAGATCGTCGAGCACATCCCCTGCCACCAGATGATCTCCCGCCCCGTGCCGTCACCACTCTCTCCGCAGCCTGCGCCTCTCGGCATCGTCCGCCTCACCCCCGGCGACGTTCCGTCGATGCTCGATCTGGTAGCCCGAACTGAACCCGGCCCCTTCCGCGCCCGTACGATCGAGACCGGCCGCTACCTAGGCATCCGCGACGCCGACTCCCTAATCGCGATGAGCGGCGAGCGCCTCCGCACCCCTTCCTGGACAGAGCTCAGCGCCGTCTGCACCGACCCCGCCCACCGAGGCCGAGGCCTGGCGCGAGCCCTCGTGCAGACCCTCCTGACCGACAACGAGGCAGCCGGCCGCCGTATGTTCCTGCACGTCCGCATCGGAAACCCCGCCGCATCCCTCTACGAATCCCTCGGCTTCACCACCCGCCGCACCTTCGACTTCACCATCATCCGACCCCGCTGACCGGCCCCGACCGCGCCGGACCGCTAAGCGTTGGCCAACAGCTTTTTGGCCAAACGTGCCCCCACTCGAGGAGCCAGGACATCGGCATGAACAGGAAGCGCATCGTCCGAGAATGAAACGGTGCCCCTGGAGGGACTCGAACTCTCTCGCCGAGAGGAACCTCGGGGTAAGGAAATAGAACTCAACGCCGCGAATCCGCGGCTGACCACGAGGGCGTCCGGATGAGAACTACCCCTAACTGAGCGAACGAGCATGACCGGTAGCACATGAATTAGCACATCGCTATCGAGCCTGCGACTATCGACCGGTGAGTTCAGCCATCTACAGCACACCCCGCCAATTGGCCCAACGGTTTCAGGTTTCTCCGGAATTTGTGAAGCAACGCGCACGCTCTGGCGAATGGCCGTGCAGCGTGCTCGGCCAGCGCACGATTCGATTCGCTCCCGAACACGTGATGGCTATTGAAGCCCTGATCGAGCACCGCCCTGCTGAGGAATCGAGGACTCAGCGCCGAGCCGCCGTCGAACATGTGAGGACGCTCCTCAAGCCGATCAAATGAACGGGTCAAGTCTCGACCGCTGTCGGACCGGACTTAGCCTCGAACAACCTCGCCGCCCATTTTGTCTGCGAGCTCGTCCGCCTGCTCCGTCACAACCACCCACCGCGGCCCCGAGATTAGCGCAGTGTCCGGGCTGGCCACTTCGGCAATGTAACGGTTCTGCTGCTCTTCGGCATCGAAGACGATCAGCATGTTGACGCCGTCATCGAAACAACCGGTTGCGTGGGCTCCCTCCCCCACCATCGCCTCCGGCACTTCCGCGGGATCGTCGCAAGATCCCCCGGCGTCAATAAATGCTTGGACGAGCTGAGTCGGCGTCTGGTACTCCCTGGCGTCGTTCGCGCAGCCCCCGAGTCCCAAGACAGCGACCATGGCAAAGATTCCCCCGAGTCTTTTCATAAGGCAGAGCGTAGCCGTTTGGCGTGTCCTTGGTAGCTCTGTCTACTATCGAACCGCGCGGGCCGGCGCGCTCCCCTGAGAGGAGCACCGTTGGCCAACTGGCACCCCATCCAAACCGTCCGCTCGCACTCCTGGATCTTCCCTAGGCCTGGCACAGACGAACCCTTAGCCGAGATCCGCCATTTGCCAATCCGGGTCGGCGACCGGCGCGTATGGGCGTTCCGCGCCGTCACTTGGGCGGAACCGCGAGAACTAATCGGAGCCGGATACTTCGAATCGTTATATGACGCTGCGTTCGCGTGCCATCGGCACGCCCTCCACATCTCTGTGCGTCCGCAACTCAACCAGACAATTCGGTGAGTCAGACACCGCGCCATGTCGGCGTCGCAAAGCCTTGCGCACACCCGAATATCCTGCGACTGTGCAGAGGCTGTCTTCGATTAGGGAGAGTCAAGTGAGGGATTGTGCCGGCTAGTGATTCCTCGGGGTCGATCCCGCCTCGCGAACAGTTAGAAGCTTGGATAAATGAGTGCGGCTCCATCCTGAGTCGGGACCTTTACACAGCGCCTCAGCAAGATGCGTCTGCCTTTGTCCTTCTATACGGAGTCTGCAAACAAGGAGTCCGCCACGCCCAGGCGTATGTCGAGCTGTCCAATGGCAGATTCCGCAACGAAGGAAAAGTCTTGGCCCGTGCCAGCCTGGAACACGGCATCGTCGCCCAGTGGAGTCACCTCACTCGCGGAGGACTGCAACGCCTTCACACGTCGGCGACGTGGTCCGAGCGGACCCATACGGAGGCTGTCGCAGCATGGCTCGGGCACAATGAATGGCTTAGCGATATAAAAGCCCGGCCAGAACCCTCGGGCGATCGCCTTCCAAACTTCTCGCGGGGAATCCTGCCAGCCGTCGATTCCGGCGACTTTCTTCGAACGACCTACATGCTGCTGTCCGAGAGCGTTCATGTCACTCACAGCGCGGTTGTCGGGTACCTCGAATTGGACAAGGACCTCCAGACCACACTGAGGAAGTCACCGAGGGAGCTGATTCCTAGGCCTGAACACGTCCTCTACGCATCCGCGATGGCATCCATGCTCTGTGTGAGCGTTTTAGCCCGAGTCACCGCGGATGCTGAACTCCAAGCACGTCTTGACAAGGTCTCAGATGAACTCGTTCTGCCGGTTGTGCTCGACTTGGCGGACGACAGCGAGTCTGTGCTTGGTGCCTCGACACGCGAAGACCCAAGCCTCTAGCGGAGATCGCATGTTATTTCTTGCTCGTGGCATAGAAGACGACCACTACTGGGTAGTGCGCGAGATCGACGGGACTCTCGTGGAGACACCATGGCGGGTCGAGCGCGAGGCTGATGGGTACCGCATGAGCCACGCCGATGACGCGGACGAGACACGACGGGTCTACGCCCTTGGTCCTTTCCCGTCAGCAGAGTCTGCGGTGGAAGCGCTTCGAGACCACCTCTGACCGGCGCACCCCCTAGGCCTTGGGATGTGGTTTCCTCTTCAGAGCCCCGGAAGTGAACCACTGCACGAGAGGAACAGCCAACAGAGTGGCGGCCTCCGCATCTGCAGCGGAACTTGCGGCGAATCCCGGCTGGCCAGCGTGCCGATCGTTTTGACCAGTCCAAAGAGCCTGGAGCATTCCCAGAACGACCTCCTGGGTCGGATAGTCTGCGTGCTCGCGAGTCAGCCCTAATTCCCAATCGGCCTGCTGCTTCATCTGGGCAATCACGGTTCCAAGCGTGGCCCTGACGTTGGCTGGGCTAACGACCGGGATCGCGGCTGCCTCAACAGCCTTGACGGCTTTCGAATAGGCCTTCTCGTAATCGTGACCGCGCCCGAACGTGGCGTTCCAAGCTTCGGCGAGTAACCGACCTGCGTCTCCTGGAGCATTTGTGACTTCGTCTACAGCTTGCGCGATTCCAGTCGGAACTCGTTGTTCGAGAGATGCATGCCCGGCACGGCTACCGACCTTCCACGACGACCCAGCGTCAGCAAGTAGCAGTTCCAGACTCTCGAGGCTCTCCTCTCCCCCGTAGCCGAGCTCCCCAAGCTTGAACACCAAGAAGTCGACAAAGTCCAGGAACTGCTCGGGGCCCATGGCCGCCATCAGTCCGGCGACACCGTCTTTCCGGAAGGTCGAGAGCAAACTCTTCTCTTCCCGGGTCGCCGTCTCATACGCCTGCAAGAGTTCGACATTGGGCACTCGTTCCGATTCCATGTATTCGTTCCTACGAACTACGGTCGCCTCGCGCTGAACCCACAGCAACAAAGGCCGTCTGAGCCAGTTAGGGACTCCATCATGGAGGGCGTCAAGGATTGCCGGATCTGCGTTTCGCGAGCGCCACTGCATTGAATCATCATCGCGGAGCGACGTCCTTTTCCGAAAGAGGTTTAGGAACAGACCCCCTCACAGCCAGCCCGAAGACCAGCATCTAGGAGGTCTGTCCTTTCTCCTTCGCGAAGGAGCCGTCGGGCTAGGCTCAACGCGGATCACTTGGGAGCACTTGGGGGAGAGAAATGAACACAAATGGGGCAGCCATCGCTGCAATTGTCATTCCGATTGTCGCCTACATAGGGCTCGTCATTTTGAGCCTGGTGATCTTCTATTGGTTAGTGAAGAAAGCAATTCGAACGGCAATGGCCGACCACTATAAGACAGTGCGGATTTTCGAGGCAACGGGCGATTGGATCGTTGGGCCTTTCGGCAAGGGGGCACCTCCGGTGGAGCCTAATCCCCGAGTCGAATAACCAAGGCGGAGGAACTGCGTGATGTTCCTCGCCCGCGGCATTGAGGACGACCACTACTGGGTTGTCGAAGATTTCGACTGGGCGTTAGTTGAGACTCCGTGGCCGAGCGTGAGGACGGGCTCTCGCTCAGCCACGCGGATAGCGCAGCCGAAACCACACGAGTCTTCGCTCTAGGCAGGTTTGCGTCTCCGGCCGAAGCGCTCAAAGCGCTAAATGTGCTTTTGGAGTGCGGCCGATAGTGGCCGGCGCGCTACCGTAGGCTCTCGACGCGCGTCGAATTGATGCCTGACTCCTTTTGCATGAGAGACCTGAACGAGACCTTGATGGACGTTACCGATTCGAAAACTCATCGCAGCTTGATGTACCTGGCAGCGGCATCTCGTCGCACGGCTGGCATTGAAGTCCGGTCGTTCGACGAATACTCGGAGCGCCCCGACCGTCGGACCGCCAAATACAGGACGAAGGGCGGCATGCTCGGGGACATCCAGTCGCTCGCGCAACAGTCGATCGAGACGTTCCTGAAAGGCGTGGGAGGTACGTCGGAGCTAGTCAGCCCCGGCGAATCGGTGAGTCAATACTTTGTTCGGCTTGGCTGGGCATACCAACCATCCGCGGGGCTCATACTCATATCCGATCTGGGCAAGGCAATTCTCTCAGAGTTGAACAATCCGCGAATTGATGTCGATTCAGATGATCCGATATCGGTGATCGTAGATCCCGAAGACCCTCTTGCCTACGCGCGGATCTTCGACCTTATCGCCGCCAGTGGCAGCGGCCTGATAGTCGACCCCTACTTGCGCATGCCGCAGATATTCGAACTACTCCAGATCCCCTCGGTGACCCGAATTTTGGCTTCCAACCGAGAGATCCAGGACAGAGAAGGGATCATTGCTCACGCGCTGGCGGCCAAGACTCCTTCTCCTCTCCTTGGGCTCGTTGATCACTCGGCCTTGCACGATCGCTTCTATATAAGTGACAGTGGGGGTGTCCTCATTTTCGGCAGCAGCCTCAACTCGATTACCCGTCGGCCCGGAGTTGTAACCCCGATCGCGGACCAAACTGCTGCGCACGCCATCAGGTCCGCGTATGAGGCGGTGTGGGAGACGGCAGAGCTGATCGAGCCGTTGACGCCGGAAGACAGCTAGTCCATATCAGTCCGATTACTTTGCGACGAAACGTCTCCTCCGAACTCGACGACTCTCCAAAGCCGGATAACCTGAACGCCATTAGAGGCCCGGAGGCACCATGCGTTTGAATCCGTTCCGACGCACCCGCGTCGTGGTCTACGTCGATGCGTTCAATCTCTATTACGGTGCTCGCGACCAGTGCGGTCGCGGCAGGACAGGGTGGCGCTGGATCGACCTGTATGGGCTTTCTGAGTCTCTTATTGAGAATGCTCTCTGGCGGAGGCCTGTCATCAGCAAACTGGTTTACTGCACGGCAATGCGCACGAACGAGGGCAAACCAGATTCGCTCGTCGACCAGGAGGCTTATGTCAAAGCGGTGATGTCTGACAAGCGATCGCAAGTTCTCCTCGGGAAGTACGCGCCCAAGACGGGGAAGGGAATCGTCATCCGAAAGAAGACCGGCGGCAAGCATGAGCGCATCATCTCTCCCGGGAAAAGCAACATTCCCAGTTGGCTGCCCGCTGCTGAAGTTCGAGGACAAGACGGACGGGAGCAGCTGATGGTGCACTTCACCTCGTTCGAGGAAAAGGGTTCCGACGTCAATTTGGCGAGTCAGTTAATGATCGACGTGGCAGGAGGGAAATTCGACGCGGCGATCATAATTTCAAATGACGGCGACCTCCGGTATCCCATCGAGATAGCAAGAGGAAAGGTAATGGTAGGCCTTGTTAACCCAAGCTCCCGCCCTACCGCAGAGGCACTCAAGGCACGCAGTTCGTCCGGCAGGCGGGGCCACTGGTGGCGGCGTCTCAGTCCGGAAGATTTTCGCACTCATCAATTGCCTGACGTTCACAACGATCACAAGAAGCCAGTTGATTGGTAGCGCGACACGCATAACCGCGATAGCGAAGGAATTGCGGCAATGACTCGCGATGACTATAGTTGCGACATACCACCCAGTTCTCTCTTCGGAGGGGCTGGGTCTTTTTCTTTAATTGCCGCAGTGGCCTGCAAATGAGCTACAGTAAATGCGGAAGATACCCCGCTCAGGGCTAGTGCATTTCATCGCATCCCCACCTATATGAGCGGGCTCTTCTGTTTAACGCTGCTATCTTCATCCAGTGCAGAAAGCTACCGATGTAGACCAGCAGGTTGAATTACTGGCTAAACAGGGCCTGGCGTTTGAGGACGAGGCTGCAGCGAAGCAGTTTCTGACGAAGACGACCTACTACCGGTTCGCAACGTACTCTGACGTCTATCGGCAAGACGACAAGACCTTCGTTTCGGGCGCGACGTTCGAATGGGTCCGCCGAATCTATGAGCTCGATTCGATCTTGCGTTCTTTGATTTGGACAGCTGTAGGTGATTTTGAGATCGCTTTCCGCTCGCATTTCGCCGATACCCTCGCGCTCCAGGAGGGTCCTCTAGCTTGGGCAGATCCGGGCCTATTTCGAAATTACGACAGACACCAGAGGACGCTCACATCTATCGATGCCGAGATGAGTAAATCCAATGACCCGACAGTTATCGGTTACGCCGACCGAAACCCTGGCATCGACTACCCCATTTGGATGGTAGTCAACGTCGCTTCCATGGGGTCGGTAGCGAATCTATTTGGCAATATTGAACAACCGAAGTTGACGGCAGCGATTTCCGCCCCCTGGCAGATAGCACCCATCCCCTTCCCAACCGTGGTCCTCATGATGTCCGAGTTGCGAAACTTGGCAGCTCATCACTCGCAGCTATGGCACGCGAAGCTAAAAACCCGTGGCCCACGTATCTCCTTCCCAATCTGGCTAAGTAGTGCGACAACTGGCGTGCGCAACAGCTCGATTTTCTGGGCATTGATAATGCTTGTCCACTTGCACGAGAGTTCGTTCCCCACATCCTCGTTTCGAGTTCGGATCAATAAGTTCCTGTCTGAAAACGGCGCAATGTGGAACGGACTCGGGGTCCCACCGGATCGGGACAAATACGCGGCAATTTGAGCCGTTCTGCGCGATTGGTCGTGTCTTCCGGTTTTCCAGTCCGCAGTCCCCCCTGCCTCTCGCAATGGACCTACGACGGGGGTCGAACGGACTTTTCGCGCTGCGCTTCGAACACACGTTGCTTGCTCGTGACTCACGTGCTCAAGGCTCAGCGGGTCGATTCAACGGGGATACCCGTCAAAGATCGAGGTCGGGGTGCCAGTTCCTCGCGATATCGATCAGCCGAACTCGGGGTGATTGCCAATGGTGAGGTTCTTGATGAATTGGTCAACGGTCCCGGGTTGCATGGCGAATCCGATCTGACGGAACGTGCAGTCCACGAAGGTGCAGTTCTGGACGAGAACCGCGCCTGCGACGGTGGTTCGACCTTCAGGTACGTCCCAGATGACTGCCTCGAGGGTGCCGTCCATGTTCTGAATTCCTTCGAATCGAAAGGACCCTGCGGCGAACACGGCGGGACCGGTGAGGGTGACACCGGTGAAGTGGGTGTCGCGGAGCATGGAGCCGTCGATGAGGCTGGCGATGGCAAAGGTGCCGCCGGTGATAGTGCGCGTGGTCATGTCCTTCTCGTTTCTTGTTATGCGGTCTGACGGATGCGTCCGCCGGTGTTGATGAGGACACCGGCAGGCAGGCCGGTGCCGGTAAGTACGGGAAGCCCGTACATGTGGAGCCCGTTGCTGTCGATGACGATCGAGGTGCCGCCGAGCTGCATCTTGACCTCGTTGTTCGCGACGCTGACGACCCCGTTGCCGAAGTACATCTGCATGGTGTTCGAGTTGGTGAAGACCTGAGCGCCGTTCCCGAAGACGATCGCGCCGGAGGCAACTGAGGGGTCGAGGGTCATCGCGGAGCCGACTTGGATGCGACCGCCGCCGTGGACGACGAGATCGTTGAGAAGCTGGGTGAGACCGCGGAGAACAGTGTCCGCAGAGACGTCGAGGCTTTCAGTGATGTCGACGTCCCCGTTGAACACGCTCGGACCGGTCTGGAAGAACTGCCCGATGAAGTTCACAACCCCGGCCCAGTTCATGGTTCCGTCCGCATTCAGATCACCACCGGCACCGGGAGGTCCTACCCGGATGCGGTCACCGGGCTGGGTGAGCGAGGAACGACGCATGGGCTGAGCGACCTGAGTACGCCGAACCTTGTCTGCCTGCTTCTTCGCCTGTGACGAATTGATGTTCCTGATCGCGGTCATCGTGTCTCCTCTAGTTTGTTCTTCCAATCGGCGTAGGTCCGTCCCGACTCCGACCTCACGCGGTGTGTGTCCCGTTCCGCATGAACACGTCCAATCACCGCGAGATATTGCGAGCGGTCCGTGTCGGCGAAGGCCAACGCCGCTTCACGCCACGCCCAGGCCTGCTCTACGCGGTCATTCCCAGGCCAATCCGTCGGTTCGAATACCCGCAGCCAAAGCGGCCAGACTGCCTCCAGCGGCTCCCGACGTCTCCGAACCATCAGCGCCCGCCTCGATAGATTCCACGAACGCCCCTGGCAGCCGGTAGCGCATCCTCATCCATTGGAGGTATGCCGAGGGTCGCCAGGAGACGCGCCATCACGAGGCGCTGCTGACGTGCTTCCGCGACCGCCGGATGAACTCGCATCCCCTGCGAGGACGCGAGCATAAGGCCTTCCTCCTCCACCGCCTTGTCGAGCTGCACAATCCGGTCACGCGTCCGACAGGCCTCCTCCAGCACCGCCAGCTCATGCTGCGCCCACTCGAACTCTGCAACCCCGGCATCCCAAAGCTTCCGCCCGGCGGCACCGAGATTACGGGGGGTTTGGACCCCGCCCAGAGCACTCACTTCCGCACCATCGCAAGGCGGCAAAGACCCCAAGGGCCGGGCATTTTGGCCCCGGAGAGAGAAAGGTTGCCGCCCCGGAGACCCACCGTTAGGTACCGCCTGACCCCCTGCCCCCACCCCCCTTGTGGTGCACTCGCTGTCACTGGTCATGCCTCCTGTGCGGCGAGTGCGCGGATGGCCCAGATGTCGAGCCGCCCGAGTTCCGCGGGCTTGTTGTAGACGTAGTCGAAGGCTCCGGCGACGGCGCGGTTTCGAGCGTTCCATAGCGCTTCGATGTCCGTTGCGGTGTTCGGTTCGAGTTCGACGTACGCGTTGATTGTGTCGACCCACTGGTTATCGAATGAAGTCGCGAGTAGTGCCCGGGTGAGGAGGGTGTCTCCGGATGTGTGTGCGCGTCGCAGCATGGCGACTGCGGCGCTCTCGTCCTCGAGGGAGGCTGCTCGGTCGAGGGCGTCTCGGTAGCTGATGGAAGCGCTGGCATCGGCGCTGTTGGGGATGCCGTAGAGGCGACGCTCGAGGTCTGCTCGAGCGGTGTTGGCCTTGATCGCGCCGTCCTCTTGGAGCCGGGCCATGGCATCGACGAGCGTCACGTATGCGCTGGCGATGTCGCGCTGTCTCTTCTCTCCACTGATGTCGGCGTTGGTGCGAATCGTCTTGTATGCGTCCTCGGCCGTTGTGCGGAGTGCTTCTGCTGCGCGCTGCAGCGCCGTCATGGTGTCGGGGTCTGCTGCGCTTGTGAGGTACTGCATTGGGTGGCCTTTCGTCGGGTTACCGGGAATGTGCGGTCATGAAGTTTCGGTAGTCGGCCGGCGTGATTCGCCAACGGCCATCGGTCTTCTCCGCGGGTAGTCGTCCTTCGCGGATAGCCAGTCGGATCGCATGGGACGTGAGTCCGGTTTGGTTCGCGACTTGTTCTGGCGTGTACCAGTTCAGTCGAACTTTCGTCGACTTACGTGGCTGGCTTCCGTTGACGGATTCCGCCCACTGGAGCGCAGACCATCGGAGAGCGTTGAGGGTGGTGTACAGCTCTTCGTCTTCGCTTCTCGCTCGGGTGCGCATGCGACCGATGTCGCTGAATTGTTCGAGTAGGTATGCCACTCGCGGGGGAACGACCGTGCCTACGACGAAGCCTGCCGGTCGGGTCATGCGTCTGAGGGGGTCAGGCTGGGGCAGGTGTCGTCGTGGACGATGCCGAGCACCCAGACGTTGCCGCCCGTGTCGGTGAGGACGGTGTCGCTGCTGCAGTCCGGGCAGAGGCTCATTTCGCTGCCCCTTCCCAGGACCCTGCGATAGCGACAAGCCCCGAAGGTGGCAGGAAGGTGGCCAAGGTGGCGGGGTTTGAATTCTTGCCACCTACGCCACCTTCGGTGCCACCTTCGACGCTCCACACCCAGCCGGCCCCGTACCCCGACTTGCCGCTGGCGACTTTCGGGTTCTTGCATCGTCGGCGGGCATCTTTGATTTCCTGATCGCTGAACCCGTTCGCACGGCCCGCCTTCAGAACATCTCTTGCGGGTGCCTCAAACGACTCCTGGTCGTGCAGATAGTCGAGGATGAACCCTTGTGCCGCGTTACGGTCGTCGTGGTCGCCACCGCCGGTCTGGTCGCGGTTGACGATGTCGGAGACGTTCACGTCGGTGTCTCCGAGGTAGTCGACCTGCGCGACGGTCGTGAATGCGCCGTCGTCGGTTTCGACTTCCACCGAACGGAGGTTGAACGCGAAGGACGATCCGCGCTCGGCGCTGTAGTTCGATTTGTCTACAGAGACGACGCGCTGCCCCGTCTCGTCGTCGGTCGCGAAGAGAAGCACGGACCTCGACACGTCTCGGAACGCGTGCGATCCGGAGAGCTTGTCGGAGACGCTGCCTGCGCCTTTGTTGAAGTGCATGATCGCGATCACGGCAACTTCCATCTCTTGAGCCAGCGATGCCAGCGGGTCGAGCGCTCGTCGCACGTCTGCAACCTTGTGGAGATCGCCGGCAAGGGTGGATGAGATGGGGTCGATCAGGATGACCTTCGCGCCCGTCTCCTCGAGCGCCTGCCGAATGAGCTCAACGTCGATGGGGAGACTTGGAACCGTCTCGTGTGTCTCTTCGTCGACCGTGGCTCGGATGGACAGTTTGAAGACTGCATCGGTGTCGGCGCGGGCCGCGATCAAGCGCGGCTTCATCACGGTCGACCAGTCATCTTCGTGGCTGATGATGATGAACGGTGAGGCAACTCCGTACAGGTCACCCTCAAGCGCACCAAGGATGGCTTGTGCGCCGATGTGCAGCGCGAATGTGGACTTGCCCTCTCCCCCGCGCCCCGCGAACACGGTGACTGTTCCGAGAGGTATGCGGTCGTTCCAAAGCCACTTCTGTCGGCGGGTTCGGATGTGCGACGCGGGAGTGATGAGGAGTTCGCGTCGGTCGGTGTTGCGGGAGTTTGTGGCGTTGATAATTCGTCGGAGTTCGGCCGCATCGGTCTCGTCCGTCGTTACTGTGTCAGCGGTCATGTGGTGGTCCGATCTTCGGCGGCGGGGTGGGAGATAGTCCCGCCGAAGTGGTCAGTGAAAAGCTGGTTGAGGAATGCTTCGTATTCGGCTGCGCGCTCGGGGTTTCCCCGTCGCCGTTCCATCTCGGCGTGTGACGCGGGCGCGGGCTTGAGTTCCAGGCGGGGGTCGTAGAGGCGGGCGTAGTAGCGATCAGCGTCTGCCTGGGCCTTGGCGAGTTCGTCTCGGCGTGACTCGCGACCTTCGGACCACGCGAGAGTCCAGAACGCTTGTAGTCCGGTAGGCAGTTGCCAAAGTTGGAGCCGGTCGTGAGCGAGCTCGAACGCCCACTGCTCGATAGCGTTGTTCGCGGTGTCGCTAATGCGGATGATGTGGGTGGGGATGTGAGAAGCGGCCAAACCCATTTCGGTATCTGGCCGCTTCTCCTCGTTCATCCCTCTGCCGTCCAATCGATCGGGGGCGGGTTCTCTGCTCGCGACGCCGCCTCGAGCAGACGCACTGCGAAGCGGACCGCTTCATCAGGGGAAAGGTCTGCCTGCATGCCGAGCACGTTGACAATGACGACGGGTGATGTCTCCTCGAGTAACCCCGCCTCAGTGGTGATCTGGCCGGCAAATCGTGTTTCGGTTGTGGTCACGATCGTTGTCCTCTCGTTGCGGGACGCTCGGGCATCTTGTCTGCGATTCGATCGAGGTCAGCCTTGTCGTACAACACCCGCCGGCCACGACCCTTCGGCGTGATCTCCTTCTGCTCGCGCAGGACGTCGAGGTCTCGCAGACTGATGCTGAGGTAGTAAGCGGCCATCTCTCGGGTCATCATTCGGGGAGCGAACTCCACTCGGGTGACATACAGCGACATCAGCGGATCGCCTCCGCTTGCCGGCACAAGTCGGACGCCTTGGTCTTCGTGACGACGACCACGCATTCCAGCTCGCTGAGCCGAATCGACGAGAACCCCAGGTAGACCATTGCCACACGCCAGGCCGGTACTCGATAGAGCCTGAGGGACTGGTAGAACTCGTGAAGGCTGAGCCGGCTTCGCACCACCCGTGCGAACGGCCGCCGGAGCTTAGCTCGGTGGCTTGGGCGGATCGAGGCCGTCACGCTGCCACCGCCTCAGTGGAGTTGAGCTTTTCGCACTCAATGGAGAGCCAGTTGATGTCGTTAGCCAAAGAGCGGGCCGAGAAGACGGTCAGCTCGTACCTTGGTACCTCGATCTCGAGCCGCCAACCCTCTGCAGTAACGCGGATCATGGTTACCGTGTAGTGGCCCTGCGGGTGGTCGATCGAGTCGCCATTGTGGATGACGATCGGAGTCCCCAGTGCTGTCTTTTCGTCGTACTCGTGCCATCGCTCCGTGCATCGAGTGTCATCGCAGGGAACCACGAGGAACATCGAGTTTGGCTCCGCTGTTGGCAAGAACCGGCCGATCCGCTCTGACTCGTACCACTCGTCACCCGCGCTGCCTTGAGTGGTGAAGGTTAGGCACCCGGCCCAACTCTTACCGTCTCGGAAGTTCTCCGCGGCCCGGAGCATCTGCTCGAAGAGTTTTGCTTCTGCACCATTGGTCGCGATGACTTCGATGCGCATGTGACTGGGGAGAATCCTTACGACGCCACCACTGTGAAAGTATCGGCCGTCGTCGAGCTCGAGCGGTTCGAATTCGCAACGGTCGACGAGGGTGACGATCTCGTAGGAGGCAAACCGGGCAGCGAAGTCGGCCTGCTCCGGGGTCATCGGCGTGGGTTGTGGCAATATAGCTTTAGACATTCTGATTTCCTTCGTCGTTGTAGGTGTCGGACATTTCCCCCGGTTCCTGCGCCAACAGGACCGGGGATTCCTTTTTCGAGCCCCAGATGTGTCCCCTCCTGGACTGTCGGAAGCGGTACAGCATGCTGAGGAAACGCAGCAGTGGGGCTGCATCGGACTGGCTGAGTCGAACGGTGAACCCGTCAGGCCAGGAGAGCACTACGTCGCCATCCAGGCGTCGCACTACTTCTTCCCCGGTCGGGTCCGCGTACGTCAGCGGGTTGTACCCAAGCGAATGGACGGCTCGGGGCGGTGTGGACACTTACGCCGGCATCGCGTGGACCGGGCGGGTGAACATCGCAACGAATGGCTCGCGCGGGATGACGATGCGGCGCCCGACCTTGATCGCGGGAATCGTACCCTGGCGGATGCCTTCGGTGACCGTGCGGGGATTCACCCGCAGGATGCCGGCCACCTCGTTCCTGGTGAGAACCGCGGTCGTAGCAACCCTGGCCTCTTCGAGTGTGGTGATCATTCTTCCTCCGATGTACTTGCGTGAACATCACGTACTCAGATACTAAACAGAACTTTGAGGTTCGCGCAAGCGCCTCACCGGCGTGTATGGTTTGGGTGTGTTAGTAGACGACGACCTTCCCGACGGGTGGCGCATTATTCATTCGCCGATGCCAAACGGCGACGAGATCGAACGAGCGCTGATCCGTTCGGAGCGCGCCGATGCGGTGGCGCACTCATGGGATGAGATCGAACGCGAGGACAACGGGCAGCGGGTGTTGCTCCGCATGGCTCCACCCGAGGTCGAGGACGGCCGCATCGTGAACGATGGGGCGAAAGTCACGGCAGTAGTAGTGCTGCCGGACCAGTCATCGGACCGAGTGACTGCAGCTCAGATGCGATTCCCGTTGGGTCAGATCGAAGGTGCAGCGAACCGACGCAACCAGGCGGCACGTCCTATGATCGCGTCGCTACTCGGGTCGATCGACTATGAGCCCCCTGCGCCGATCGGACGCCCAGATGGCACAG
This sequence comes from Herbiconiux solani NBRC 106740, assembly GCF_001571005.1. Classification (GTDB taxonomy): domain Bacteria; phylum Actinomycetota; class Actinomycetes; order Actinomycetales; family Microbacteriaceae; genus Herbiconiux; species Herbiconiux solani. Next base: position 29,860 of record NZ_BCST01000005.1, read on the forward strand.
ACGGCTTCTACGCGAGAGTCGCGATGCTGTGGCGCTTCTACGAAGAAGACCCCAACCCCACGGAGCGCCTGCGTCAAGCGTGCGGGACTTCCCTGCCGACGGCTCAGCGATGGGTAGCAGAAGCGCGCCGACGACGCCTGCTACCACCAGGCCGGAGAGGGCGAGCGAAGTGACTCCCAGATCTCGACGACGAGGGCGTGGAGCCATCTACGCGTACACGACAAAGGCCGGCACTCGCTGGCGATGGCAGATCTACGAACCTGTCGATCCTGCAGCACCCGATGGCGAACTCAAGCGCACGAGTAAAGGCGGATACCTGAAGGCTGATGGTGCCGACGAGGGGCTGCGTGAAGCGCTCGCAAGGCTTAAGGCGCGGGCGCGGGCAGCCACCCCCAAAGGGACCACGTTCGACACCTACGGTCGCGAATGGCTAGACGGCATCGACGTCGCGCCGTCCACTCGCGCTGGGTACGAACGGCTGTTCCGCCTGTACCTTTCCCCCAAGCTCGGGAACAGCTCCCTCGAAGGCATCACGCCGAGCGCACTCAAGCGCCACTACGCCTTTCTGCGACGCGAGGGTGGGCAGGACGGTGCCGAGCTATCGGCCAACACTGTGCGCAAGGCACACGTCGTTCTGGGGTCGATTCTCGATGCCGCAGTCGATGACGGCCTGTTGACGAGCAACGCCGCGCGTCGCACAAAGGTCGTGAAGGCACCGACCGGAAAGCAGGTGCGCGCTGCGGCACCTGAGATGGTCACGTGGTCGGCGTCGCAACTCAACACCTTCCTCGCCTGGGATCGCGACGTCTATCAGGACGAGCACCACGCCTTCTGGTTCCTGCTTGCGCGCACCGGCATGAGGCGCAGTGAGGGACTGGCGTTGCGGTGGTCGGACATTGATGTGAAGCACCGACGTGTGTCCGTGAGGCGAGCAGCAGACACGATCGCGCACGGGACTGTGAAGTCGACGAAGAGCGGCAAGGCTCGGGTGATCGATGTCGACTCTGAGACCATCGACGTGCTCAAGTCGTGGAAAGCGCTGCGGGGCTCACTGTCGCTGGATCTCGCTCGGGCAGATGCATACCTCTTCGGAGACGACGGAGGCAACGTGATCAACCCGAACCGCGCCACGGCACGATGGGCGGTCAGGGTGGCCGCAGCCCGACGGGCCCTGGGTGAGGAGACGCTGCCAGCGATGCCGATGCACGGCCTGCGCCATTCCCACGCGACCCTCCTGCTGGCTGAGGGCGTGCACCCGAAGGTTGTGCAGGAGCGCCTGGGGCACAGCGATATCTCGATCACCATGAGCGTGTACAGCCACGTCACCGAGACCATGCAACGCGACGCCGCGGATCGACTCGCGGCCGTGTTCGCGGGGGCTTAGCACAGGATTCAGCACATGGGGCCGATTTGGCGACAGACACAAAACGCAAATGACCCGGTCAGACGCCGATTCACTACCGTGCCCCTGGAGGGACTCGAACCCCCAACCCTTTCCTTAGGACGGAACTGCTCTTCCATTGAGCTACAGAGGCTGACCCTCCAAGTCTACCGACGCCGCGGCAGGCCCGACGCGAGCACGTGACTCAGGCCGCGACGTCCAAGAACGTCTCCCACTGCGGCTCCGCCCGCTCCGCACCCTTGAGGGTCCAGCCCGCTTGGTGCGGCATCCGCGGCGAGAAGCGCAGCGACCAGCCCATCTCGGCCGGCGTCCGGTCGCCCTTCACGTTGTTGCAGCGCAGGCAGCAGGCGACCAGGTTCTCCCACGTGTCCTTGCCGCCGCGCGACCGCGGATGCACGTGGTCGATCGTGGTGGCGGATGCTCCGCAGTAGCCGCAGCGCTGGTTGTCGCGCCGCAGCACACCACGCCGCGAGACCGGCATCATCCTGTTCAGGGGCACCCGCACGTAGCGGGTCAGCAGGATGACCGCGGGCCGCTCGTAGGCGCCCGTGATCCCGAGAACCGGGTGGTCGTCGTCGCTCGCGAGGACGCGGGCCTTCTCGTTCAGGACGAGGACGAGGGCCCTCTTGAACGAGACGACACCGAGCGGTTCATATCCTGCATTGAGTACCAGAGTTCGCATGCTCTCCCTTTCGAAGAGACCTGGACGGCTTCCAGGTGTTCGACGTTTCACACACCATCGGCGAGAGCCGGAGACGCGCGGGCAACAAAAAAGGCGCCGTCACGATGACAGCGCCTTACTCCCAGAACCAGCTATGCGGCTCTGACTCAGCCCACTCGAGTGCCGACGCACGAGCAGCAGGAAACGCACCGTGGTGCGGCGGCTCCTACCCTGTGACATCAGGCTCTCCGGGATCTCGAGGACGATCAGAGCTAAAGAGTACGACAGAAACGGCGTACCACATATCCGTGGCACGCCGTTTCAGGAGGCGGTAACGAAGTGTTTACACTCCGGTCGCGAGCAGGTCAGCTGACGATGCGCACGAAGTAGTAACTGCCCCAGGTCGGGCGGTGCTCGACGTAGCGACCCCAGTCGGGCGAGTCGATCATCGTGCCGTCGCCGGCGTAGATGCCGACGTGACCGATCGGGTAGATCATCAGGTCGCCGGCCTGAGCATCCTCAGGAGCGATCGGGATGCCCATCGCGGCCTGGTTGCTCACGGTGCGCGGGAGGTAGATGCCGAACGCGCCGAAGACGTACTGCGTGAGGCCGTCGCAGCCGAAGCTGGTGTCGGGGCTCGCACCGCTGCCGTAGGGCACGACGCCGACGAACTGCTCCGCGAACGCGACCAGGGCCGCACCGCTGTAAGAGCCCGAGGGCGGGTTGACCGTGAACGCGCCGGAGGAGGCGCCCGAGGTCTTCTTGGCGGTCGCGGCGTTCGCGGCGTTGGTGGCGGCGAGTTCGGCGGCCTGGGTGGCGGCGACCGCAGCGGCGGCGGCCTCACGGGCTGCGGCGAGCTGCTCGGTGGTCGGCGCGGTGTAGTTGTCGCGGCTGATCGCGAGCTGGGCCGAGGCATCCGGCACGACGAGGGTCTGCTGGCCGCTCAGGGCGGCATCGGTCGAGACGCCGTTGTCGAAGCTGCCGCCGCCGCCGAAGGCGTAGGCGGGCAGAGCCATGGTGGCGACGAGGGCGGCCGCGAAGGTCATGACGACGACGCTGACGGTGCCCTTCTTCGTGGGCTTCGCGAAACGCGGCTTCCGGATGAACGGGGCGCGCTGAGCGGGAGCCGCGGCGGCCTTCCGCGTGGCGAGATCCGTCTTGGCAGCCGGGGTCGCGGCAGCGGGGGCAGCCGGAACCGACGTCGAGACGACCGGAGTCACGGCGACCGACGACGTCGCGACAGCCTTCGACGGAGCGGCGGCCGACGAGGCCAGCACGATCTCCGTGGAGGGCTTCGCCGCTGCGGCGGCCTGCTCCATCGCGCGGAGCTCCCGACGTGTCAGGGGCTGAGCGGGAGGTGTCGCGGGTCGGTTCGGGTCTTCGGGAGTCTGCTCGTTGTCGAGCGAGTCACCATGTGGGGCCAAAATGCAATCCTCCGGCACCTCTCGCAGCATCGTGCACTGCTCCCGTCCACACCGATAAGCGTGCGTAGTCAGCAGCCAAGAGACGGGAATCGAGGTGTCTTGGCCCGTGTCCAGCCGCTTCGGGCATGGCCGGACTCGTTAGAGAATACGGGAGCCTCAGGCCTTTGTCACTTCGACGGGGGGTGTTTTTAACAATTCCGTAACGAGAAGCGGACTAGATACCAACGAATATATGGCTTGCGACCTCATTGGGCAGTTCGAGCCCCTCGGCGAAACCTTCAACCTCGACCAGAACGTAGGAACCCACCGCGGTGAACGCGGCCGAGTTGCCCGGCACGACACCGGCCTGCTTGAGCTGCAGCAGGAGCTCGGGATCGACCTGCGCGGGCTCGCCGAGCCGGCGGATGATCTTGGTCTGCGGCCCGACAGCCCCGTGCACGAGCGTCACGATGTTGACGACGCCCTTGGTGAACGGGATCGAGGCCGCTTCGCCGAAGGCATCCAGACCCGGGATCGGGTTGCCGTAAGGCGACTCGGTCGGGTGGTCGAGCATCTCCAGGATGCGCAGTTCGACCTGCTCGCTCATCACGTGCTCCCAGCGACAGGCCTCGTCGTGCACGAGCTCCCACTCGAGGCCGATGACGTCGCTCAGCAGGCGTTCGGCGAGGCGGTGCTTGCGCATGACGGAGATGGCCTTCTTGCGGCCGACCTCGGTCAGCTCGAGGTGACGATCGACCGAGACGACGACCAAACCGTCACGCTCCATACGTCCGACGGTCTGCGACACCGTGGGACCGGAGTGACCGAGGCGCTCCGAGATCCGTGCCCGCAGAGGATTGATGTTCTCCTCTTCGAGCTCGAGGATCGTGCGGAGGTACATCTCCGTGGTGTCGATCAGATCAGTCACTGCAAAACTCCTCATCGCCTTGTTAGGCGTACCTCAAACAGCCTAGTGTTCCGGCGTGCCGGAGGGGCGCTCGCGCGTCGATACTATGGGCTTCATGGCTGAGATCCAGATTCCCACCGACCGACTCCCCGTGGACGGCCGATTCGGGTGCGGGCCCTCGAAGGTACGCCCCGGTCAGCTCGAAGACCTCGTCACCCGCGGAGCGACGCTCCTCGGCACGAGCCACCGCCAGGCACCCGTGAAGAACCTCGTCGGCTCCGTGCGCTCGGGCCTCTCGAGCCTGTTCTCGCTGCCCGAGGGCTACGAGGTCGTGCTCGGCAACGGCGGGTCGACCGCGTTCTGGGATGCGGCATCCTTCGGTCTGATCGAGAAGCGCGCCGAGAACCTGTCGTTCGGCGAGTTCGGTTCGAAGTTCGCCGCCGCCGCGGGCGCGCCGTGGCTCGAGGCGCCGCACGTGATCAAGTCCGACGCGGGCAGCCGCGGCGAGATCGAGGTGCTGGAGGGCGTCGACGTCTACGCCTGGCCGCACAACGAGACCAGCACCGGCGTGATGGCCCCCGTGCGCCGCGTGCACGGTGACGAGGGCGCGCTCACCGTCGTCGACGCCACGAGCGCCGCAGGCGGCATCGACTTCGACTCCTCCGAGGCGGATGTCTACTACTTCGCCCCGCAGAAGAACTTCGCCTCCGACGGCGGGCTCTGGCTCGGCCTCTTCTCCCCCGCCGCGCTCGAGCGGGTGGAGCGGATCGCGGCCTCCGGCCGGTACATCCCCGAGTTCCTGAGCCTGAAGAACGCGGTCGACAACTCGCGCCTGAACCAGACCCTCAACACCCCGGCCATCGCGACCCTCGTCATGCTCGACGACCAGATCTCGTGGATCAACGAGAACGGCGGCCTGCCCTGGGCCGCATCGCGCACCGCCGAGTCGTCGTCGGTGCTCTACGAGTGGGCCGAGGGCGTCTCGTACGCCACCCCGTTCGTCGCGGATCCCGCCCACCGCTCGCAGGTCGTTGTGACGATCGACTTCGATGACAGCGTGGATGCTGCCATGGTCGCGAAGGCGTTGCGTGCGAACGGCATCGTCGACACCGAGCCGTACCGCAAGCTCGGCCGCAACCAGCTGCGGGTGGCGACGTTCGTGGCCATCGAGCCCGACGACGTGCGCCAGCTCATCTCGTCGATCGAGTACGTGGTGGAGAACCTGAGCGGGTAGCGCGCCACAGCATTCCTGCGCGGCCTGACCGCGAAACGAAGAGAGCCCGACCGGATGACCCGGTCGGGCTCTTCTCGTGAGTGGAGCGTCCGCTCAGCGGAACGACTGCGCACCTTCGGCGTGCGGGTCGTCGTAGTCGTCGGACTCCTCCTCGTCGAAGTCGGCTTCGTCGTCATCGTCGTCGTCGGACTCGTCGTCTTCAGAGTCGTCGTCGTCCGACTCGTCGTCTTCAGACTCTTCGTCGTCATCGTCGTCGCCGTCGTCGGACTCGTCGTCATCAGACTCATCGTCATCGTCGTCAGACTCGTCGTCATCGTCGTCAGACTCGTCGTCGGAGTCATCGTCGACCGAGGCATCCGCGTCAGCGGCCGCGAGCTCGTCATCGTCGGAGACGTGGTCGTCGAGGTCGATGCCGTCGAGATCGAGGACGTCCTCGTCGAGATCGTCCTCGTCATCCACGTCCTCGTCGTCCGCATCCTCGTCGTCCGAGTCGGCGTCGTCGTCCTCATCGAGGTCGTCGTCGGCGTCGGCTGCGGCGGTCGCGGCGGCGAGCTCCTGCGCGAGCTGGTACTCGGCGAGGCGCTCGGACCACGGCACCCAGTCGGGCGCGACGAGCGCATCCTCGCCGGGAAGCATCTCGACCTCGAGCACCGTGGGCTCGGACTGCTCATCGACGCGGGCGAGCGTGACAGTCCAGTGCCAGCCGGGGTAGCCGGCCAGACGCGACTCGAAGTGCAGGCTGAGCACGTGGTCCTCTTCGGCGCGGTGGCCGATGACGTCGCCGATCGTGGCGCCGGGCGTGATCTCGCGGAGCGCCGCTCGGGCGAGCCCGACCGAGGCGAGCAGCACCTCGTCCGTCACCGGCGCGGGCTTCTCGGCCTCGACCTCGACGTCCTCCGTCGACTCCGTCGGTTCGGTGGCTTCCGCGGCCTCAGTGGCATCGATGACGTCCGCGACCTCGACGAGCTCGACGGTCTCGGTGATCTCGACGACCTCGGTGCCGTCGGCCGACTCGGCGAACGCATCCGTGACCTCCACGACCGTGACGCCGTCGGCGGTCTCGACGACGAGATCCGTCACCTCGACGACCTCCACGGTCTCTACCACGACCTCAGTCACCTCGACGACGCCGGCCGCTTCCACGGCCTCGACCGCGGCATCACCGGCGGCATCCGCGGTCTCGGCGGCATCCGCAGCCTCGACAGCAGCCGTCTGCTCCTCCGACTCCTCGGAGGGAGTGGGGGTGTCAGACGCCACTAGGCGTCCAGCTCGTCGGCGACCTTGCGCAGCAGGGCCGCGATCTTGCGGCTGTGGGCGTTGTCGGGGTAGCGGCCGCGCTTGAGGTTGCCGCCGATCGAGTCGAGCACCTTCACCAGGTCTTCGACGATCACGGCCATGTCGTCCGCGGGCTTCCGCGACATCTTGACGAGGCTCGGCGGTGCTTCGAGCACGCGCACCGAGAGGGCCTGGGCGCCGCGCTTGCCGTCGGCGATGCCGAACTCGAGTCGCGAGCCGGCCTTCACCGACGCTCCTGCAGGCAGGGCTGACGCGTGCAGGAAGACCTCTTGGCCGTCATCGGTGCTGATGAAGCCGAAGCCCTTCTCGTCGTCGTAGAACTTGACCTTGCCGGTTGGCATCGTGAATCTCCTCGTGTAATCGGCCCGGATACCCCTCCTGGCCACTCACCAGCCTACCCGTGCCCGTATCCTTGGACTGTGAGCGACGTTGAGAAGACCCCGGCGACCCGCCCGGAGCGGGCACTGACCTTCATGGTGGTGACGCTCGTGGGGCTCTCGGTACTCGCGATCATCGCGGTGCTCGTCTGCGGACTGGTCGGGGTGAACCTCAACAACGACTTCGGCCGTACGGTGGCCCTCCTCCCGGTGATCGCCCTGCCGGTCGGGCTGGTGCTGATGATCGCCCTCCTGGTCATGAGCATGCGCCGGCGTCTCCGCGACGACCGCAGGAGTAAATGAGCGATTCGCTCCCGCTCGCCCGACGGCTGAGCGCTCTCGATGACGACGCGCTCGTCCGTCTCGTGACGGAGCGGCGCGTTCCGGCACGCGACATCCGCGACTTCTTCGATCTCGCCGACGCCCTGCTGCAGCCCGCCTCGATCCGCCTCGCCCTCCGCGACGTCGACCGCGAGGCGCTCGTGCGCCTGGCGGCGAGCGCCCCGGCCGCCCCGGCGGTCGAGGCCGGCACCCCTTCCTCTGGGCACAGTACCGACCCGCTCGCCACGACCGACGCCGACCTCGTCGCCCTGGCCCTCGCAGCCGAAGCGGGGCCGGATGCACCCGAGCCGGGCGCACTCCTCCCTTATGACGCGGTGAGCGAGGTCGCGCAGGCGGTGCTCGCCGAAGCAGGCCCCGTGACCGGCGACGACACCGGCGGTGACACCGGCGACGCCGGTACGGATGCGGCTGCGTCCCGCGACGAGGCCGTCCTGCTCGCCGCCGCGGCCGAGCGCGCCTTCACCACGGTCTCCGCCGTCTCCGAACTCCTGCAACAGCTGCGCACCGCCCCCGTGCGCCTCCGCGCCCACGGCGGCATCGGCACGGTCGAGGAGCGCCGGCTGGCACCCCTGCTCGGCGTCGAGGTCGACCAGGTACCCGCGGTCGTCGAGCTCGCCGCATCCGCCCGGCTCGTGGCCGCCGAGGCCGAGACGCTGCTCTCCACGACCCTCGCCGAGCAGTGGAACCTCCTCCCCGCCGCCGACCGGTGGCTGGCCCTGACCCGCAGCTGGTTCGGAGCGCTCCCGGCGCCCTGGCGCCGCATCCTGCACGCCTCGCTGGCCTGGCAGAACGAGAGCACGCTCGCCCGGGCCTTCCTCGACCGGTACCCGGCGGCGGACGAGTCTCGGCACGAGGTGCTCGCCGGGATCGGCGCTGTCGCGGTGACGCTGGGCCTCGTCGCGGACGACCGGCCGACCCCGTTCGGAGCCGTCGCCATCCACGAGACCCGCGCCGACCTAGAGACCGGAGCGCCGCAGCCCGCAGGCGGAGCACGCGAGCCCGGGCTCGACGTCGTCGCCGCGGCCCTGCCGCCCGAGGTCACGCAGGTCTACGTGCAGCACGACCTCTCGGTCATCGCGCCGGGCCCGCTGCCGCCGACGATCGACGCGCGCATCCGCCTGCTGGCCGACCTCGAGAACCGCGGCCTGGCCTCGGCATACCGCATCTCGCAGGCCTCGATCGACCGCGCTCTCGCCTCGGGCGAGACCGAGCAGTCGCTCCGGGACTTCCTCGGCGAGGTGTCGCTGACCGGGCTCCCTCAGGCGCTCGACTACCTGCTCACGCAGGGCGGGCGCCGGCACGGCCTGGTGCGGGTCCGACCGGCCGCGAACGCCGGCCCAGGGGTGCGCACGATCGTCGAGACCGCCGACGAAGCCCTCCGCGGCACGATCGCCCTCGACCATGCCCTCTCGGCCCTCGACTTGCGCCGCACCACGGATGCCGCGACCGAGGCCGGGCCGGCTCCCCTCGTCAGCCGTGCCGAACCCGCAACCGTCTACTGGCTGATGCTCGACGCCCGCTACCCCGTGCTCGCGCTCGACGCCGACGGCGAGCCGCGCGTCATGACCCGCGCCCGGATCGTCCCGGCGCCCGCGTCGGCCCCGACCCTGCCCGCCGCCGCCGCCGCAGCCTCTGAAGCCGCGCCCGCAGCACCCGCCTCGACCCCGAACTCCGGCCGCACCGCGGCACCGGTCACCACCCCCACCTCGGCACAGACAGGCACCCCCATCACCTCCCCCGCAGCACCCAGCTCCACCTCCACCCCCACCTCCGCAGCCGCCGACCTGCTCGCCCGCCTCCGCGACGCCCCCACCGCCTCCCCCGACGACCCCACCGCCTGGATCACCCGGCAGCTCGACCAGGCCGTGCGCGCCCGCACCCCGCTGCTGGTCGACGTGCGGATGCCCGACGGCTCGGCCGCCCACCTCCGCGTCACTCCGCAGAGCCTCTCGAACGGCCGGCTGCGCTGCGTCGACGAGAAGGCGGGGATCGAGCGCACGGTGCCCGTGGCGAACATCCTGGCCGTCGAGGCCGCCTGACCCGAGGGCCGCGTAGACTTTCCAGTTATGCCCGACGGCCCTCTCATCGTCCAAAGCGACCGCACCGTACTGCTGGAGGTCGCGCATCCGGATGCCGCTGCGGCCCGCCACGAACTGGCGGTGTTCGCCGAGCTGGAGCGCGCCCCCGAGCACGTGCACACCTACCGCATCACCCGGCTCGGCCTCTGGAACGCGCGTGCCGCCGGCCACTCGGCCGACGAGATCCTCGCGACCCTGGAGCAGTACTCGAAGTTCGCGGTGCCGCAGTCGGTGACCCTCGAGATCGTCGAGACCATCGGCCGCTACGGCAAGCTCGTGATCGAGCGCGACGACGAGGGCGTGCTCAGCCTGCGTTCGACCGACCCGGCCGTGCTGACCGAGATCACCCGCGGCAAGAAGGTCGCACCGCTGCTCACCGAGCGCCGCGACGACGGCAGCTGGCTGATCGCCCCCTGGGCCCGCGGTCAGCTCAAGCAGGAACTGATCAAGCTCGGCTGGCCCGCCGACGACCTCGCCGGCTTCACGCCGGGCACCCCGCACGCGATCGAGCTCGACGAGTCGAACTGGCACCTGCGCGACTACCAGCGCGAGGCGGTCGACCTGTTCTCCGAGCACGGTTCGGGAGTCGTGGTGCTGCCCTGTGGCGCGGGAAAGACGCTGGTCGGCGCCGGCGCGATGGCCGCGATCAAGACCAACACGCTCATCCTGGTGACCAACACGGTCTCGGCGCGCCAGTGGCGGAGCGAGCTGCTGAAGCGCACGACCCTCACCGAGGATGAGATCGGCGAGTACTCCGGCCTGGTCAAAGAGGTCAAGCCGGTCACGATCGCGACCTACCAGATCCTCACCTCCAAGCGCAGCGGCAGCTACGCCCACCTCGAGCTGCTCGACGCGCTCGACTGGGGGCTCGTCGTCTACGACGAGGTGCACCTGCTGCCCGCGCCCGTCTTCAAGCTCACCGCCGACCTCCAGGCCCGCCGCCGCCTCGGCCTCACGGCGACCCTGGTGCGGGAGGACGGCCGGGAGTCCGACGTCTTCAGCCTGATCGGCCCCAAGCGCTTCGACGCGCCGTGGAAGGAGATCGAGGCCCAGGGCTACATCTCCCCCGCCAACTGCTACGAGGTGCGGGTCGACCTGCCCTATGACGAGCGGATGACGTATGCGGCCGCCGGCGACGACGAGCGCTACCGCCTCGCCGCCACCGCGCCCGCGAAGCTCGACGCGACCCGCCGGCTGATCGCGCATCACGAGGGCGAGCGCATCCTCGTCATCGGGCAGTACATCGACCAGCTCGACGAGCTCGCGGCCCAGCTCGGCGCCCCGGAGATCACGGGCGCCACACCCGTGGCCGAGCGCGAGCGGCTGTTCCAGGCGTTCCGCGACGGCGACGAGAAGATCCTCGTGGTCAGCAAGGTCGCGAACTTCTCGATCGACCTGCCCGAGGCGAGTGTCGCCATCCAGGTCTCCGGGTCGTTCGGGTCGCGTCAGGAGGAGGCCCAGCGCCTCGGTCGCCTGCTGCGCCCGAAGGAGTCCGGGCTGTCGGCGAGCTTCTACACGCTCGTCGCGCGCGACACGGTCGATCAGGAGTTCGCGCAGAACCGCCAGCGCTTCCTCGCCGAGCAGGGCTACGCCTACTCGATCGTCGACGCCGACGCGCTCGTCGCCTAGCGTTCGGGGGCCCCGGCCGACTCGCCGCCGGGATCGAGCGGGCCGGGAGCCAGTGCACCACTGACTCACAGTTTTCGCACAGCGCACCCGCAGATAATGGATGCATGACCGGCCCTCGCATCCTCATCGTCGACGACGAACCGAACATCCGCGATCTGCTCACCACCAGCCTCCGCTTCGCCGGCTTCGCCGTGCGTGCGGTCAGCAACGGCGCGCAGACCATCTCCGCCGTGCTGGAGGAGGAGCCGGATCTCATCATCCTCGACGTCATGCTCCCCGACATGAACGGCTTCGGGGTCACCAAGCGGCTGCGGGCCGCGGGCTACACCGCCCCCATCCTCTTCCTCACGGCGAAGGACGACACGGAGGACAAGATCACCGGCCTCACGGTCGGCGGCGACGACTACGTGACCAAGCCGTTCAGCCTCGACGAGATCGTCGCGCGCATCAAGGCGATCCTCCGCCGCACGATGCAGGCCGACGAAGACGCGATCATCCGCGCCGGCGAGCTGACGATGGATCAGGACACGCACGAGGTCTTCGTGGGCGACACCGCGATTGAGCTCTCCCCCACCGAGTTCAAGCTGCTGCGCTACCTGATGCTGAACCCGAACCGGGTGCTCTCGAAGGCGCAGATCCTCGATCACGTCTGGGAGTACGACTTCAACGGCGACGCCGGCATCGTGGAGTCGTACATCTCGTACCTGCGTCGCAAGCTCGACGCGCACACCGAGGAGTCGCTCATCCAGACCAAGCGCGGCTTCGGCTACATGCTCAAGGTCAGCAAGGCCTAGCCCCAGCCTGAGGCGGTAGCCTTCTCCCCGACATGCTGAACGCCATCCTGAAGCAGTGGAACTCGATCTCGCTGCGCACCAAGATCACGGGCGTGACGGTCTTGATGCTGACCTTCGGGCTGGTGGTGTCGGGAGTGGGCACGATGATCGTCCTGCGCACCTACCTGCTGCAGCAGGTCGACTCGCAGCTCGACACCGCCTCGAAAGACGCCTCGCCCTTCCTCGGGCCGGATGCCACGCAGGAGCGCTTCGGCATCCAGGACATCACCTCGGCGCCCACCGACTACTTCGTGGGGCTGCTGAGCGCATCCGGTGAGCTGATCGTCAGCAACTGGGGCGACCGCGATCCGCAGGCCATGCCCCAGGCGCAGGTCTCGCTCGACACGGCGAACCTGCTCGAGGGCAAGGTCTTCAGCATCGACTCGATCGATCAGCACACGCAGTGGCACGCCATCGCGACGACGGTCTACCTCTACGGCGGCGACGGGTCGCTCGGCACCATCGTGATCGCGAAGTCGCTCGCCGAGACCGAGAAGACGACGGCGACCTACCTGTCGATCTTCCTCGCCTTCGGCATCGGCGTCGTGATCCTGGGCGCCATGCTGACGCGACTGCTCGTGACGTCGACGTTCGGGCCGCTCCGCGAGGTCGAACGCACGGCGGCGGCGATCGCCGACGGCGGTGACTTCAGCCGGCGCATGTCGGATGCGACGCCCAACACCGAGGTCGGCCGCCTCAACCGCTCGCTCAACACGATGCTCTCGCGCATCGACAGCGCCTTCGCCGACCGCGCGCGCACGATCGACCAGATGCGCCGCTTCGTCGGTGACGCCTCGCACGAGCTGCGCACACCGCTGGTGTCGGTGCGCGGCTACGCCGAGCTGTACCGGATGGGGGCGCTCCAGACGCCCGAAGACGTCGCTCAGGCGATGGACCGCATCGAGAAGGAGGCGATCCGGATGGGCACGCTCGTCGAAGACCTCCTCGAGCTCGCCCGTCTCGACGAGACCCGCCCGCTGCAGCTAGCCCTGATCGACCTCGTGCCCCTGACTCTGGATGCGGCGATGGATGCGCGGGCCGCCAGCCCCGAACGCGTCGTCTCGGTGATCACGCCCAACGCTCCCTCGTCGGTGACCTTCGCTCCGGCGATCGAGGGCACGGCGGCGGATGCGGACGGGTCTGCGTCGGGCTCCGGTGCTGGCTCTGGTTCCGGCTCCGGTTCCGGTGCGCCCGGGAAGCCGTCGACCGCGACTCGTCCGGTCACCTTCGCCAACAGCGCTCTCGCTCGCCTGCGCCGGAAGCCCCGTGCCGCCGGTGACCCGACGGAGACGGGCCCCATTACCGGGCTGGACTCCGGGGGCAGCGCGCAGGGCTCGCAGGCCACCGGGCCGGTCGCGCGGACCGGATCCGGCCGGGGCTTCGGGGCCGCCCGGCGTGCATCCTCGTCGACGCCGACCGCCGCGATTCCGGTCTCCGGCGCTCAGGCCGCCTCGCAGCCGGCCGCCGAGGTGCGCCCGATCGTGCTGGCCGAGGAGAACAAGATCCGGCAGGTGCTGACGAACCTCATCGGCAACGCGCTGCGGTTCACCGACGCCGACAGCCCGATCGAGCTCTCGGTGCAGGTCGACGAGAAGCGCCGGGTCGCGACCGTCGACATCATCGACCACGGAACCGGTATCCCGCCCCAGATCCGCGAGAAGATCTTCCAGCGCTTCTACCGCGCCGACTCCTCCCGCACCCGCGAGACCGGCGGAAGCGGCCTCGGCCTCGCCATCGTCTCCTCCATCATCGCGGCCCACCACGGCACCGTCGAGGCCCTGGAAACCCCCGGCGGAGGAGCCACCTTCCGCGTAACCCTCCCCCTCGCCGAGTAAGTACCCCTCCCGGCAGGTGAGCGCGGCGAAACGGTCTCTCGCGTCCCGGCAGGTGCGGGCTCCAAGGCTCCCGAATTTCCCGGAAGGTGAAGACCCAAAGACACTGTCCTCGACCCGTCACTTGTTGTCGCTATATCCCCGAATAGCGACAACAACTGACGTCTCGAGGACAGTCGGTCGGCACGGAACACAAACGCAACAGGCCGCTGTCGACGACCCAGGGTGAGCGCGTCGCCGTGAGGTGCGACCGCAGGCCGCGCCTTACGACGGCACGCGAACATGTCGCCCTGCGCCGGGCGGGGACCGGCGCAGGCAAAGAAAAAGGCGGCCCCCGCAGGGGACCGCCTTTTTCTTTGGAACTAACTCAGAAGTCCATGCCACCCGTGGGGTCGCCGGCCGGAGCCGGGTTCTTCTCGGGCTTGTCGGCGACGACGACCTCGGTGGTGAGGAAGAGGCCGGCGATCGACGCGGCGTTCTGCAGCGCCGAGCGGGTGACCTTGGCCGGGTCGATGATGCCGGCGGCCAGGAGGTCGACGTACTCACCGGTCGCGGCGTTCAGGCCCCAGCCGTAGTCGAGGTCGCGCACCTTGGCGGCGACGACGCCCGGCTCCATGCCGGCGTTGAAGGCGATCTGCTTGAGGGGGGCCTCGATGGCCACCTTCACGATGTTCGCACCGGTCGCCTCGTCGCCCTTGAGGTCGAGGTTGGCGAAGGCGGTCTTGCCGGCCTGGATGAGGGCCACGCCACCACCGGCGACGATGCCCTCTTCGACGGCAGCCTTGGCGTTGCGCACTGCATCCTCGATGCGGTGCTTGCGCTCCTTCAGCTCGACCTCGGTCGCGGCACCGGCCTTGATGACCGCGACACCACCGGCGAGCTTCGCGAGGCGCTCCTGGAGCTTCTCGCGGTCGTAGTCGCTGTCGGTGTTCTCGATCTCCGAGCGGATCTGAGCGACGCGTCCGGCGATGGCCTCGGGGTCTCCGGCGCCTTCGACGATCGTGGTCTCGTCCTTGGTGATGACGACCTTGCGGGCCTGACCGAGCAGGTCGAGGGTGACGTTCTCGAGCTTGAGGCCGACCTCCTCGGAGATGACCTGGCCGCCGGTGAGGATCGCGATGTCCTGCAGCTGCGCCTTGCGACGGTCTCCGAAGCCGGGAGCCTTGACGGCGACCGACTTGAAGATGCCGCGGATCTTGTTGACGACCAGCGTGGCCAGGGCCTCGCCGTCGACGTCCTCGGCGATGATGAGGAGCTGCTTGCCGGTCTGGATGACCTTGTCGACGATCGGCAGCAGGTCCTTGATGTTCGAGACCTTCGAGTTGACGATCAGGATGTAGGGGTCTTCGAAGACCGCTTCCTGGCGCTCGGGGTCGGTGACGAAGTACGCCGACAGGTAGCCCTTGTCGAAGCGCATGCCCTCAGTCAGCTCGAGCTCGGTGCCGAAGGTGTTCGACTCCTCGACGGTGACGACGCCTTCCTTGCCCACCTTGTCGATGGCCTCGGCGATGATCGCGCCGATCTCGGGGTCGGCCGCGGAGATGGATGCGGTGGCCGCGATCTCTTCCTTGGTCTCGATCTCCTTGGCGTTCTTGATCAGCTCGGCGGAGACGGCGGCGACGGCCTTCTCGATGCCCTTCTTGAGCGAGATCGGGTCGGCGCCGGCGGCCACGTTGCGGAGGCCTTCCTTGACCAGGGCCTGGGCCAGAACGGTCGCGGTGGTGGTTCCGTCACCCGCGACGTCGTCGGTCTTCTTGGCGACCTCCTTGACGAGCTCGGCACCGATCTTCTCGTACGGGTCGTCGAGCTCGATCTCCTTGGCGATGGACACGCCGTCGTTGGTGATCGTGGGGGCGCCCCACTTCTTCTCGAGGACGACGTTGCGGCCACGCGGGCCGAGCGTGACCTTGACGGCGTCGGCGAGGATGTTCAGGCCGCGCTCCAGGCCGCGACGGGCCTCTTCATCGAAAGCAATGATCTTTGCCATGTGTGTTCTTCGTCCTCCCTGGACGTCGTTCAAAGATTCAGGTGTTAGCACTCAGACTTCACGAGTGCTAAACCAATATTGGCACTCGGGCTGCCCGAGTGCAAGTGAAGGGCAGGGGTGCACAGGTGGCCGGCACGTCGCGCGCGGCCCGCACGGCGGCTCAGGCCGCCGGCACCACCGTCACCGAGCCGGACTCCTCCGGCACCAGCTCGATCCAGGTGTTACCGGGCGCCAGCCGCACGGTGGCGCCGAGGTCGTCGATCAGCCGGATCGGCGCGGTCGGGGCATCCTTCACCCACGTCGCGTGCACCGTCCGCCCGCCCGTCGAGACGGTCGCCTCGCCGGACGCGACCAGGACCGCCTGGGGCACCTCGGCGTCGTAGTCGTAGACCTCGTCGACCCGCAGGGTCACGACGTTGACGGCCGAGAGCTGATCGCCGTTCGTGTCGTAGTCAGGCCCGCCCTCCTGGGTGCGGAGGAAGACGCCCGCGGCGGCATCCCAGTCCCACCCGGGGTACCGCTCGTCGGAGAAGACGACGTCGACCGCCGAGGTGGCGGTGCCCTGCGTGACCGCGGTCGAGGATGCGACATCCCACGAATAGGCGAACTGCTGCACCGGCGTCGCGAGGTCGGCATGCTGGGCGACCAGCTCGGTGGCCTTGACGACCACGTCGTGCGGGCTCGTGCGCCCGTCCATCCGGTAGAAGGTCGAGTCGGTGTCGGCCTGGCCGTGGATGGCGCTGTAGACGGGCGCCGCCCGCATCATGTCGACGAACTGCTCCTGCCCGCCCGAGAAGGCGACGATGCCACCGAAGGAGGAGAGGATGTCCGGATCCATCGGCCGGATCGACCGCACCGGCCCGATCAGATCGGGCACGTCGGACTGCCAGATCGCGACGTACCGGGTCAGCCCACCCTCGACCAGCTCCTCGAACACGATGTCGGTGCGTTCCAGGCCGATCTGGGGGCGCGCCTCTTCGTGGTTGTCGATCTTCGCCGCGAGCGAGGGGCCGGTGAGACTCCCCGCGGGCACCAGCGTGCCCCGGAGCGGTGCCGGCACGGTGGGCGCGGGCGTGACGTAGTCGGAGCCGAACCCGGCCGTCGGCGTGATGCCCGCCTCCGTCGGAACGGGGTCCGACGCACTGCACCCGGCGATCACCGCCACGACGGCGAGAACAGCCGCGCCCGACACGATCCTCGTCGCGCGGCGTCGCCGGTCGGTCGTCGGCTTCGTCGCTCTCGTGATCACGAGCACACTTTAGTGCCGGCGCGACCGCCGAAACGGCCGCCGCGCCCCAGCCCGATGCTCAGCCCGGTGCCCAGCCCGGCGCTCAGGCGAGCCGGACGGACTCGGCCTGCGGGCCCTTCGAGCCCGTTCCGACCTCGAACACGACCTGCTGGCCCTCTTCGAGGACCTTGTAGCCGGACATGTCGATGGCCGAGTAGTGCACGAAGACGTCCTGTCCACCATCGTCCACGGTGATGAAGCCGTAGCCTTTTTCAGCGTTGAACCACTTCACGGTCCCGTTCGCCATTGTTACTCCCAAGTGCTGTGTTTCTGCAGAAGTGACACAGTTGCCACGACCATTTCCAGATCCTATTCGGACGGGAACGGCGCACAATGGCCCTTCTGGCGAAAACGACAGATCGTTCCCGCAAATCAACACGACGGAAACACCCGCGTAATAAAACGGCGGCCGAACGGCTGCCGAGCCGCTGCCGAGCCCCGTTCCGACGGCGGTCCAGCGGCGTCCGAGGAGCTAGCCCTCGACCCCTTCGGCCCCCGACGCCGTGCCGTCGACGACGTCGCTGTCGCCCGCGACCGACGAGCCGGGGCCGGCGTAGTCGGTGCCGAGCACGACGGTGAGGCTCGCGCCCAGGAAGGTCTGCGACTCCTCGACCGGAACGTTGCCGAGCAGCTGGGCGAGGCCGAGTGCTGCGGCCTGGTTCGCCGGGTCGGGGTAGTAGACGGTGGTGGTCGGGAAGTCGGTCGAGCTCGCATTGGCCATCGAGCCGACGCTCCAGCCGGCCGCATCCGCCGCGTCACCGACCGCGGTGGCGAGCCCGGAGACGGTGGTGCCGTTCAGGATGGTCACCGACAGCGAACCGTCGGTGATCGGGGTGACGGTCGGGGTGGGGGTCGGGGTCTCGGTGGGCGTGGCGGCCGTCGTCGAACCGCCGAAGGCATCCTGGAACTGGATGTTGTTGTTGATCACCGCGAGGTAGGTGATGCCGCCGCCGATCAGCAGCACAGTGGCGAGGGCCGCCCAGGCGAAGACCATCCAGCCACGGCCGCGCGGCTTCGGACCGCGGTGGGCGCCCACCCGTGCGGGACGGTCGGGCAGACGGTCGAAGCTGTCCTCAGAAAAGCGTGCCATGTGGGGGGCGTGGTCCTAGTCGTCGCGCGAGAGCAGTCGGGCCGAGCGCGCGGCGAGCCGCGCATCCCTCACCCGCTGAAGCCTCTTGATGAGCATCGGATCGTGTGCGAGAGCGGCTGGCGAGTCGATCAGCGCACCGAGAAGTTGATAGTAGCGGGCCGACGAGAGACCGAACTCCTTGCGGATGGCCTGCTCCTTGGCGCCGGCGTGCCGCCACCAGCTGCGCTCGAAGCTCAGGATGTGCACGTCGCGCTCGGAGAGAGCGTGGGCGGCGCCGGCGACGGCAGCCGCACCAGAACCCGACCCGGCAGGCGGGGTCGCGGAGACCGCGGCGGTCGTGCGCTCATCGGCGACGGACATGCGGCTCCTCACGCTCGGTTCCCGCGAATATCGTCGCCATCATATTGGGGGCGACCTTTGCGTCAGCCGATAGCCGCGCCGGGTCGCCACATCGACTGGTGCGGGATGCCGGCCTCGACGAACTCGTCGCCGACGGCCTCGAACCCGGCGCGCAGGTAAAGAGGCACGATGTAGCTCTGGGCGTGCAGCAGCATCGACTCGTCGCCGAACCGCTCGACGACGGCGGCGAGCAGCTCCTGGGCGAGCCCTCTCCCCCGGTGCTCGGGATGCACGACGACCCGGCCGATCACGCGACGCGCGTCGCGGTACTCGGGCTCCGCATCCTGAAGCACACGCAGGTAGGCGACGGGGGCGCCGTCCTCCTCGATCCAGAGGTGCAGGGTCGAGGGTTCGGCGTCACGCCAGTCGAGCTCGCTGTCGTCGACCTTCTGCTCGACGTAGAAGACGTCGGTGCGCAGTTTGAGCACGGCGTAGAGCTCGCGCGTGGTCAGGTCGTCCCAGCGCTTGACGATCACGGAATGGGCAGCCACCGTCCAGAGTTTACTGGGATGATTGTCGATCGATCATCAGACCAGCACGCAGGAGCAGCACGGCATGAGCAACTACGAGGTTTCCAAGTCCGACGACCAGTGGCGCTCGGAGCTCTCGGCCGACGAGTTCGCCGTTCTCCGCCAGGCGGCCACCGAACGGCCGTGGACGGGCGAGCTGCTCGAGGAGGACCGCGAGGGCGTCTACTCGTGCAAGGCCTGCGGGGCCGAGCTGTTCCGCAGCACCACGAAGTTCGACTCGCACTGCGGCTGGCCGAGCTTCTACGACGCCTCCGACTCGGACGCCGTCGAACTGATCGAGGACAGCTCGCTCGGCATGGTGCGCACCGAGGTGCGCTGCGCCAGCTGCGGCTCGCACCTCGGGCACCTCTTCGACGACGCCCCGCAGACCCCCACCGGCGACCGCTACTGCATGAACTCGGTCGCCCTCAGCTTCGACGCGGCGGAGTAGTCGGTGCCCGGAGTCAAGGAGGCGATGCTCGCCCGCCGTTCCTCGTCGAAGGTGACGGATGCGGCCCCCACGGCCGACGAGCTCGCCGCGGCCGTCGAGGCGGCCGGCCAGCTCGCGGACCACAGTGGCCTGCGGCCCTGGCGGGTCATCGCGATCCGCGGCGACGCGCGCGACGAGCTCGGTGACGCGCTCGCGAAGGCGGAGGGCAAGAAGGGCAAGGATGCGGAGAAGTACCGCAGTAAGGCCCGTCGCGCCCCGCTCGTGCTCGCCGTGGTCGCCTCGCTGCGCCCGAAGCACAAGGTGCCGGAGTGGGAGCAGGAGGCCGTGGCCGCCGGGGTCGCCCACAACCTGACGCTGGTGCTCGACGACGAGGGCTGGGGCGTCTTCTGGCGCACCGGCGAGGGCACCCGCTCGAAGCCCGTGCGTCAGGCCCTCGGGCTCGGCAAGCACGAGGAGCTGCTCGGCTGGCTCTACGTCGGCGGGCTGCCGGACCGAGCCCGCAAGGCCAGGCCCAAGGGGCGGATCAAGGTGCAGGAGCACCTGACGTTCCTCTGATCGGGGTCGTCCGGCGGGACCGTCGGGGGGCGTAGGGTTTAAGCGTGACTGAACTGGATCTCACTCCAGTCAACGACGACTCACCCTCCTCCCCACGCCGACCTTCGCAGGACTCTGCCGCCGGGTCCTCCGGCGCGCCCGGGAGTGGGGGCGGCCCGGGCGCTCCCCGCGTCAGCCCGCTGCGGCGCTGGCTGGCCATCCTCGCGCTCGCCCTCGGCGGCTTCGGCATCGGGGTCACGGAGTTCGTGACGATGGGCCTGCTGCCCGACATCGCGAAAGACCTGCTGCCGGCGCAGTTCGCCGCCGACGCGGCCGACGCCACCGCATCCACAGGCCTGCTCGTCTCGGCCTACGCGCTCGGGGTCGTGGTGGGTGCGCCGACGATCGCGGCGTTGGCCGCCCGCTGGCCGCGGAAGCGCCTGCTGATCGTGCTGGTCACCGTCTTCGTGATCGGCAACCTCGCGACCGCGATCCTGCCCTCCTTCGGCCTGGTGCTGCTGGCCCGGTTCGTCAGTGCGCTGCCGCATGGCGCCTACTTCGGCATCGCCTCGCTCGTCGCCGCCTCTCTCATGGGGCCGGACAAGCGGGCGCGCGGCGTCGCCTTCGTGCTCGGCGGTCTGACGATCGCGAACATCGTCGGGGTGCCGTTCGGCACGTTCCTCGGGCAGAGCTTCGGCTGGCGGAGCGCCTACTTCCTCGTCGCGGTGATCTTCGTGGTGACGCTCGTCGCGATCATCGTGACCGTGCCGTTCCAGCCCGGTGACCCGCGTGCGACGCTGAAGAACGAGCTGAGCGCGTTCACGCGACTCCAGGTCTGGCTGACGCTGCTGCTCGGCTCGATCGGCTTCGGCGGCATCTTCGCGGTCTACACGTACGTGGCGCCCGTGGTCACCGACGTGGCGCACCTGCCGGCGAGCACGGTGCCGTTCGTGCTCGTGATGTTCGGTGTCGGGATGACGATCGGCAACTTCGCGGCGGGCTGGTTCGCCGACCGCTCGGTCAAGCTGACCCTGCTCGTCGGCGTGATCGGCATCACGCTCGCCGTGCTCTCGTTCGGGCTCTTCGCGCACACCGCGCCGGGCCTGTTCATCACGATCCTGTTCGTCGGCCTGTTCGCGGGCACCTGCGGCCCCGCCGTGCAGACGCGGCTGATGGATGTCTCCCACAACGCCCAGTCGATCGCCGCTGCGCTCAACCATTCGGCGCTCAATCTCGGCAACTCGCTCGGCGCCTTCCTCGGCGGCCTCGCGATCGCGGCGGGCCTCGGCTACATCTCGCCGGCCTTCGTCGGAGTCCTGCTCGGCCTCCTCGGCCTCGTCGTGCTGCTCAGCTCGTTCGCGGTAGACCGCCGCCGCGCCCGTAGCTAGCCCGTCACCCGGACTTCGCCGCGTGACCCGAGGTCGTGACGGAGCCCCCCTCCCCCGAGGGTGCAGACGGTGGGGCCGGCCACGGGACTCGAACCCGTAACCCCCGCTTTACAAGAGCGGTGCGCTACCAATTGCGCCAGGCCGGCTGGGGTGGAACAGACTCATTGTAGCCAAAGGCCGAACGGCCCCGACTCGGCTCAACCCGCGGCGGGCGAGGGCGTCGGGGTCGCGGTCGACAGGGCCTCGTTCGAGACCTGCACGACGAAGGCCGAGAAGGCGGCCGGGTCGGTCAGCGAGCCGGAGTACTTCTGGCCGTTGACGAGCACGGTCGGGGTGCCCTGGATCGACACGTCGCTGTTGGGCAGGTTGCCCGAGAGCGCGCGGGACGTGGCATCCGAGACCCAGCCCTTGAACTGGGTGTCGTCGATGCAGGAGTTGACCTGATCGGTCGAGGTCACCCCCGCCTGGGACGCCAGGTCTTTCAGCTTCGCGTCATCCAAGCCCTCGGTGTTCTCGGCCGGCTGGTTGGAGAACAGCAGGCTGTTGTACTGCCAGAACTGGTCGGGCGCGTAGTTGGCCACGCAGGCGGCCGCGTTGGCGGCGCGGGTGGAGTACTTGGTGCCGAGCGACGAGCGGTCGAGGATCGACAGCGGGTGGATCTCGATGGTCGCAGCCCCCGACTGCACCCAGTCGGCGATCTGCGAGTTGTTGGTCGCCTCGAACTGGCCGCAGTAGGGGCACATGTAGTCGACGTAGGTGCGGATGTCGACCGTACCGGAGGCCGGGTCGTTCGCCGTGGCGATGGGGTCTTCTCCCGCAGCGAGGGCCGGGGTCGTCGCGGCGACGAAGCCGGTACCGATCTGGATGCCGTCGCTGGCCATGTTGAGCGGGCCGGGGCCGGCGGGCTTGAGGGTCGAGGTGATCACGAGCGTGATGCCGACGATGATGGCCACGACCACGACGCTGAGCGACGAGATCAGGATGACGCGGTTGCGGACATCCTTCTTGCGCTGCTCCTCACGCAGCTGCTTCGCCTTCTCCCGGGCGGCCTCTCGGCGCTGATTCTTCGACTGTCGTGAATCTCCGGGTCCGCTGAGGGTCATGCGTGTCAGTGCTCCGTGGTCAGGATGTGAGGGGCGTACAGGGGGGTGCTGGTGTACGGGTGCGGAGGCCGGGGGTGCTCCGGCGACTCGACAAGAATACTAGGAAGGCAGTCTGGGAGCTTGCCACAGGGCGGCTGAACGGCGACGGCAGCGGGACGACGCTTCCGGCACCACGACGGCACCACGGCGACGACGACGTCGGCCCACCGTGACATAATCGACATGGGTCTCCGACGTCGCAGGCCCGGTTCCATCCATCACAACGGATCGTCCGGCACGTACCTGCCGGTGAAGGAGTAATGAATCATGGCATCTGTCACCTATGACAAGGCCACCCGGATCTACCCGGGTTCCACCCGCCCCTCGGTCGACAAGCTCGACCTCGAGATCGCGGACGGCGAGTTCCTCGTCCTCGTCGGCCCCTCCGGCTGCGGCAAGTCGACCTCGCTCCGGATGCTCGCCGGCCTCGAAGAGGTCAACGAGGGTCGCATCCTGATCGGCGACCGCGACGTCACCGACATCCCGCCGAAGGATCGCGACATCGCGATGGTCTTCCAGAACTACGCGCTCTACCCGCACATGACGGTCGCCGAGAACATGGGCTTCGCCCTGAAGATCGCCGGCGTCGGAAAAGACGAGCGGGCCACCCGCGTGCTCGAGGCCGCCAAGCTGCTCGACCTCGAGCCCTACCTCAGCCGCAAGCCCAAGGCCCTCTCCGGCGGCCAGCGTCAGCGCGTCGCCATGGGCCGCGCGATCGTGCGCCAGCCCCAGGTGTTCCTGATGGACGAGCCGCTGTCGAACCTCGACGCCAAGCTCCGCGTGCAGACCCGCACCCAGATCGCGTCGCTCCAGCGCCGCCTCGGCGTCACCACCGTCTACGTCACGCACGACCAGACCGAGGCACTCACCATGGGCGACCGGATCGCCGTGCTCAAGGACGGCGTGCTGCAGCAGGTCGGCACCCCGCGCGACCTGTACGAGAAGCCGAGCAACGTCTTCGTCGCGGGCTTCATCGGCTCGCCGGCGATGAACCTCTTCCACGCCGACCTCACCGACGCGGGCGTGCGCTTCGGCACCTCGATCGTGCCCGTCGACCGCGAGACCCTCGCGAGCTCGTCCGGCACCAGCGCCACCATCGGCGTGCGCCCGGAGGACATCGTGCTCTCCTCGACGCCCGGCGAGGGCCTCGAGGTCGTCGTCGACCTGATCGAAGAGCTCGGCGCCGACGGCTACCTCTACGGCCACTCGGACATCGAGGGCAAGCGCACCGACATCGTCACCCGCGTCGACGGCCGCTCGCACCCCTTCGTGGGCGACAAGGTGTACCTCACGGCCGCTCCCGGCCACGTGCACCTCTTCGACCTCGAGTCGGGCGAGCGCCTCGGCAACAAGGCCGTCGTCAGCTGACCCGGAGATCCGACACCGCGCCGTGACGAGCTCACTCAACATCACCTCGGCCACCGCCGATCCGGGACTCCTCGACCTTCCGTGGAACCTCCCGCTCGACGACTGGCCGGACGAGTACATCGCGGCACTGCCCAAGGGCATCTCCCGGCACCTCGTGCGCTTCGCCCATCTCTCGGGTCACGTCATCGCCATCAAGGAGACGACGGATGAGATGGCCAAGCGCGAGTACGAGATGCTGCGCACCCTGCAGCGGCTCGACGTCCCGTGCGTCGAGCCGCTCGCGGTGATCACCAACCGCACGGATGTCGATGGCGAGCCGCTGCGCTCCGCGCTGGTGACCCGGCACCTGAAGTTCTCGCTGCCCTATCGGGCGCTGTTCTCGCAGATGCTGCGGCCCGACACGGCCACCCGCCTGGTCGACGCCCTGGCGGTGCTGCTCGTGCGCCTGCACGTCATCGGCTTCTTCTGGGGCGACGTGTCGCTGTCGAACACGCTGTTCCGACGGGATGCGGGGGCCTTCGCCGCCTACCTCGTCGACGCCGAGACCGGTCAGCTCTACGAGGGCCTGTCCAACGGGCAGCGCGAGAACGACCTCGAGATCGCCCGCGTCAACATCGCCGGCGAGCTGATGGACCTCGAGGCCGGCGGCCGCGTCGACGAGGAGCTCGACCCGATCACGGTCTCCAATGGCATCGTCGCGGCCTACCGCTCGCTCTGGAAGGAGCTGACCGGCTCCGAGTCGTTCAGCTCGTCCGAGCGCTGGCGCATCAACGAGCGCGTCGGCAGGCTCAACGATCTGGGCTTCGACATCGAGGAGCTCGCGATCAAGACCACCGAAGGTGGCACAACCGTGCGCATCCAGCCAAAGGTGGTGGATGCGGGGCACCACCAGAGGCGCCTGCTCCGGCTCACCGGGCTCGACGCCCAGGAGAACCAGGCCCGCCGTCTCCTCAACGACCTCGACTCCTACGCGGCCCGCTACGGCAAGAAGGACTACGACGAGGAGATGATCGCGCACGAGTGGCTCGCGAAGGTCTTCGAGCCGGTCATCCGCGCCATCCCCCGTGACCTGCGCGGCAAGCTCGAACCGGCGGAGGTGTTCCACCAGCTGCTGGAGCACCGCTGGTTCATGAGCCAGAACCAGTCGCGTGACGTGCCGCTGGCCGAGGCCGTGTCCTCCTACGTCGACACGATCCTCCGGCACCGTCGCGACGAGGCGACCGTGATCGATCCGCCGACCGGCGCGATCACGCTCGCCATCCCGACGCAGGAGCCCGACGCCGAAGACTGGCGCCTCACCGTCTGACTCCCGAGTCCGGCCCCGACTGCCGCCGATCCGTCAGTTGTTGTCGCTAATCCCTGCGGATAGCGACAACAAGTGACGGATCGAGGACCTGTGGGAGGGGTGGGGGCGCGGATTACTTCGCGCGCTGGCGGGCGATCTCGTAGAGGGTGACGCTCGCCGCGATGCCGGCGTTGAGCGACTCCGTGCCCGCCGAGATCGGGATCGACACGATCGCGTCGCAGGTCTCGGTCACGAGCCGCGAGAGGCCCTTGCCCTCGTTGCCGACCACGACAACGATCGGGCCCGAGGCGAAGTCGAGGCCGGGCAGCGAGACGTCGCCGTCGCCGTCGAGGCCCACCACGAAGACGCCCGCGGCCTTGAAGGCCTTGAGGGTCTGGGTGAGGTTCGACGCCATGGCGACGGGGGTGCGCGCCGCGGCACCGGCCGAGGTCTTCCACGCCGAGGCGGTCACGCCGACCGAGCGACGCTGCGGCACGATGACGCCCTGGCCGCCGAACGCGGCGGTCGAGCGGATGATCGCCCCCAGGTTGCGCGGGTCGGTGATGCCGTCGAGCGCGACGAACAGGGGCTTCTGGCCGCGGCGGAGCGCGTCGTCGAGCAGCGTCTCCGGGTGCGCGTACTCGTACGGCGGCACCTTGAGCGCGAGGCCCTGGTGCACCGAGTCGTGGCCGGAGAGCCGGTCGAGCTCGGGCCGCATGACCTCCATCACGGGGATGCCGCGCTTGTTGGCCAGCGACAGCGCCTCCTTGACGCGCTCGTCGACCTCGACGCGGAACGCCACGTAGAGCGCCGTCGCCGGGATGTGCGCGCGCAGCGCCTCGACGACCGAGTTGCGGCCGGTCACCATCTCGCTGTCGTCGGCCTTCTTGACGCGGCGGGCCGGGGCGGGGCGGCCCTGGCCGCCCGCATCCTGACCCCGCTCGCTGCTCGAGCGACCACCGGGGCGGCCCCTGCCGCCGGCCGCGGCGAAGCGCTCGCGCGCCGCCTTGGCCTTCCCGGCGGGGTGGTAGGGCCGGTCCTCGGCCTTGGGGGTGGGCTTCTTGCCCTCGAGGGCCTGGCGACCCTGACCGCCGGAACCGACGGCCTTGCTCCCCTTGGTTCCCTTGCGAACGGCGCCGGCCCGCGAGGGGCGGCCTGTTGATTTAGCCATCGAGACTCCAGTGCGCGCCGGTGGGCGTGTCTTCTATCGAGATTCCGGCCTGTCCGAGTTCGTCCCGGATGCGGTCCGCGGTAGCGAAGTCGCGGCCCTTGCGTGCCGTCTCCCGGTCGGAGACGAGGCGTTCGACCAGCGTACCGAGTGCGCGCTCGGCTCCGCTGTCGTGACCGGTGGCCCATTCGGGCGAGAGGGGGTTGATGCCGAGCACATCGGTCATCGCGAAGACCTGGCCGAGGAGGGATGCCGCCTCGGCGAGATCCTCGTCGTCGAGCGCGGCGTTGCCGCGGCGGACGGTCTCGTGGATGACGGCGATCGCCTGCGGGACGGCGAGGTCGTCGTCCATCGCCTCGCGGAACTCCTCGGGCACGACGAGCTCCTCGGTGCCGGCGAACCGGGTGCCGGCGAGGCGGCGGGTGCCGCGCTCGAGGAAGCCCTCGATGCGGGAGACCGCGGCATCCGCTTCTTCGAGGGCACCCTCGTGGTACTCGAGGGTCGAGCGGTAGTGGTTCGCGCCCAGGTAGTAGCGGAGCACGACCGGCCGCGCCGAGGCGATCAGCTCGGAGGCGAAGACCGAGTTGCCGAGCGACTTCGACATCTTCTGGCTGCCGATCGAGACCAGGCCGTTGTGCAGCCAGTAGTTCGCGAACGCGTCGCCGGCGGCCCGGGACTGCGCGAGCTCGTTCTCGTGGTGCGGGAAGCGGAGGTCGAGACCGCCGCCGTGGATGTCGAACTGGGTGCCGAGGTACTTCGTCGACATCGCCGAGCACTCGATGTGCCAGCCGGGACGGCCCTGGCCCCAGGGGCTCACCCAGGCAGCCGTCTCGGGCTCGCCCTCCTTGTGGCCCTTCCAGAGGGCGAAGTCGCGCACGTCGCGCTTGCCCCGGGAGTCGGAGTCGGTGGCCGGTGCCATGTCGTCGAGCTTCTGGTGGGTGAGCTCGCCGTAGTCGGCCCAGCTGGCGGTGTCGAAGTAGACGTCGCCCGTGCCGTCGTCGGCGACGTAGGCGTGGCCGTTGTCGACCAGGCGCTGGATGATCGCCTGCATCTCGGGGATGCTCGCGGTCGCGCGCGGCTCATAGGTGGGCGGGAGCACGCCGATCGCCGTGTAGGCGGCGGTGAACTCGAGCTCGACGCGGTAGGCCAGCGCCCACCACGGCTCGGGACTGCCCGCGGCCGCGCTCTCGGCGGAGTTGATGAGGATCTTGTCGTCGATGTCGGTGACGTTGCGGATGAACGTGACCGTGTAGCCGTTGAACGAGAACCAGCGGCGCAGCTGGTCGTAGACCAGGGCCGAACGGAGGTGGCCGATGTGGGGCGAGGACTGCACCGTCGGCCCGCACACGTAGATCCCGACCTGTCCCGGAACGAGGGGTGTGAAGTCGACGAGGGCGCCGAGCTTCGAGTCGTGGAGTTTAAGCGTCACGTGGCTAGTTTAACTGGGGGATGCCGGATGTTACGCGCTGTGCTGGTTCCGCGCCGCCGCCTCTGCGGCGCGGGCGACATGATGTGTTAGTTCCGCGCCGCCGCCTCTGCGGCGCGGGCGACATGTTCGCGTGCCGTCACGGAGCGCGGCCTCCGGTCGTGCTCCGCGGCGACGCGCTCACCCTGGGTCGTCGGGAAGGGCCTGTTGCGTCTGTGTCCGGGGTGCGGTGGCCGGCAGAGCAAACGCAACGGGCCGTACTCAACGACCCAAGGCGACGGCGTGGCCGGAGATCACGACCGTAGGCCGGGATTTCCGACCGCACCGGCGCATGTCGCCCCGCGCCGCAGAGGCGGCGGCGCGGTTAATAGATCAGCGCTGTTGCCAGGGCTGTGAGGCCCTCGCCGCGGCCGGGGAAGCCTAGGCCGTCGGTGGTGGTGGCGGAAACGGAGACGGGGGCTGCCAGGAGGGTGGTGAGGAGGGCGTCGGCCTCGGCTTTGCGGGGGGCGAAACGGGGGCGGTTGCCGATGAGCTGCACCGAGACGTTGCCGATCGTGAAGCCGGCCTCCTCCAGCAGGGCGCGGGTGCGGGTGAGGAAGACCTCGCCGTGGGCTCCGGCGAGCGAGGGGTCCGAGGTGCCGAAGCGGCTGCCCAGGTCGCCGAGGCCCGCCGCGCCGAGCAGCGCGTCGCAGATCGCGTGGGCGACCACGTCTCCGTCGCTGTGGCCCGCGAGCCCGGCCTCGCCAGGCCAATGCAGGCCGGCCAGCCAGAGCTCGGCCGCGGGGTCGAAGGCGTGCGCGTCGACACCGAGGCCCGTGCGCGGGAGTGCGGGCATCCGAGTCCTCCGGAGCAGGTCGTCGGCGCGCTCGAGGTCGGCGGCCGTGGTGATCTTGAACGAGAGCGCATCGCCCGGGACGACGGTGACCGGATGCCCGGCGTCGCGCACGAGGCCGGCGTCGTCGGTCGCATCGGCGGCGGCACGCGCGTACGCGTCTTCGAGCAGCGCCCGCGGGAACCCCTGCGGCGTCTGCACGGCAGTCAGCCGCGAGCGGTCGACCGTCTCGAGCACGACGCCGTCGGCATCCACGCCCTTGACCGTGTCGGTGACCGGGAGACCGGGGATGACTCCCCCACCGCTCTCCCGCACCGCCGCGATGACGCGCTCGAAGACCGAGGTCGGCGTGAAGGCCCGGGCCGCGTCGTGCACCAGCACGACGTCGACGCCCTCCGGCAGGGCCGCGAGCCCCGCCGCGACGGACTGCTGCCGGGTCGCGCCGCCGGCTACGACGACGACAGCATCCGATGCCGATGGAGAAGCCGAGGCGAACGCCGATACCGGCCCGAGGTGCGACGCGGTCTCCGCGAGCAGCTCCCCCGGCGCGACGACGACCACGGCGACGCGCTCCGCCATCCCGCGGATCCCGTCGAGCGAGCGCGACAGGATGCTCCTGCCGCCCACCTCGACGAACGCCTTCGGCCGGCCGAGGCCGAGCCGGGTTCCCGAACCCGCCGCCACGACGATGACGGCGACGGATGGGGAGGAGGTCACCCCGCTTAGGAGGCCAGCACCTCGTCGAGCACCAGCGAGGCCTTCTCCTCGTCGGTCTTCTCGGCGAGAGCCAGCTCGGAGATGAGGATCTGGCGCGCCTTCGCGAGCATCCGCTTCTCGCCGGCGGAGAGCCCACGATCCTGGTCACGACGCCAGAGGTCGCGCACGACCTCGCTGACCTTGATGACGTCGCCCGAGGCGAGCTTCTCGAGGTTGGCCTTGTACCGGCGCGACCAGTTGGTCGGCTCTTCGGTGAACGGCGCGCGCAGCACCTCGAACACCTTGTCGAGGCCCTCACGGCCGATGACGTCGCGGACGCCGACGAGGTCGACGTTGTCTGCGGGGACCTCGATGGTCAGGTCTCCCTGGGTGACACGGAGTTTGAGGTAGATCTTCTCTTCGCCCTTGATGACCCGGGTCTTCACCTCGGAGATCGTTGCGGCTCCATGGTGGGGGTAAACGACAGTTTCGCCAACCTCAAAAAGCATGAATGGATGTCCTTCCGTGACTACCAGGATACCACAGCGGGCATGTGGTAAGGGTTGCCTAACCACCCCGCCGAGCGCCGCTCGTTATAGGCTTGGGGCCAAAGCGTTTACGACTCTGGAGGGTCTTGTGAGAGCTCGGTTCGCGGCATCCGTTCTGGTGGTTGCCCTCGTCTCCTTCGGCACCGCCGGGTGCGCGTTCATCACCCCTCAGGCGACCAAGGAGATCCTCGAGACCTCCGACGGCGTCAACGCGACCGTCGGCTCGGTCGAGATCAGGAACGCCACGCTCATCAGCGAGGACGGCGAGCTCGCCAGCATGCTGGTCTCGTTCGTCAACAACGGCGACTCGGCCGTGCAGGTCGGCCTGCAGTACGAAGACTCCGTGACCGGCGACCGCGTCACCGAGAAGGTGCTCGTCGGCAACGGCATCACCAGCTTCGGCGGGGAGGACGGCGAGAAGATCGTGCTCAACAACGTCTCGGAGCCCGGCAGCCTGTTCCCGGTCTACTTCCAGTACGGCGGCGAAGAGGGCAAGCAGGTCATGGTGCCGGTGCTCAACACCTCGCTCCCCGAGTACGAGAACCTCGCGCCGACCCCCACGCCGACCCCGTCGGTCACGATCGCGCCCGTCACCCCGACGCCGGTGAGCACCCCCACGGTCACGGCCGAGCCGGCCGCCCCCACCACCGAGGGCTGACCCGCACCACCGAACGGCTGACCCACCGGCGGATCGCTCCGTCGACAGCCCGAGGCCGGCGCCCCGAGGCCGGCCAGCCCGAGGCCGGGCGCCCCGAGCCCTCAGCCCTCGAACCGGTACCCGAGCCCCCGCACCGTCACGAGCAGCGTCGGCTCCGACGGCGTCTTCTCGATCTTCGAGCGGATCCGCTTGATGTGCACGTCGAGCGTCTTGGTGTCGCCGAAGTAATCCGAGCCCCAGACCCGGTCGATCAGCTGCCCGCGCGTGAGCACCCGTCCGGCGTTCCGCAGCAGCAGCTCCAGCAGCTCGAATTCCTTCAGCGGCATGGAGACCTCGGTGCCGTCGACCGACACGGTGTGCCGCTCGACGTCCATCGAGACCGGGCCTGCCTTGAGAAGCGGCTCGGCCGCATCCAGCACCTCGAGCTGACGACGCATGACGGCCCGGATGCGCGCGAGCAGCTCGCGCGTCGAGTACGGCTTCGTCACGTAGTCGTCGGCCCCGAGCTCGAGCCCCACGACGATGTCGATCTCCGAGTCCTTCGCCGTGAGCATGATGATCGGCACGGAGGAACGGGTGCGGATCTCGCGGCAGACCTCGGTTCCCGGGATGCCGGGGATCATCAGGTCGAGCAGGATGATGTCGACCCCGCCGCGATCGAACTCGCTGATGGCGCTCGGCCCGTCCGGGGCGACGGTGACGCCGTACCCCTCGCGACGCAGCAGATAGCTCAGCGGCTCACTGAGCGCGGCCTCGTCTTCGACCAGCAGGATGTGGGTCATCGTCTCTCTCCTTGCGAGGCGGCCTTCGGCGTGATTGACGCCTGGGGCAGCCGGATGGTGAATGTGGAGCCCTGCCCGATCTGGGACCAGGCACGGATGTCTCCGCCGTGGTTCTGCACGACGTGCTTCACGATGCTCAGGCCGAGACCGGTGCCCCCGGTGTTCCGCGAGCGGGCCTGGTCGACGCGGAAGAACCGTTCGAACACGCGCGGCAGGTCCTCCTCGGGGATCCCGATGCCCTGGTCGGTGATGACGAGCTCGACGACTCCCTCGTCGTGGTGCACCCCGATCCCGATCCGCGAGCCGTCGGGTGAGTACTGGATCGCGTTGGCGACGAGGTTGTTGACCGCAAGCGTCAGCAGCGTCTCGTCGCCGGAGACCGAGACGCGCTTCTGCCCGCCGACGGCCAGGGTCATGCCGTGCGCCTCGGCGACCACCCGGTTCTGGTCGACGGCCGACGAGACGACGGCGTCGATGTCGACCTGCTTCGCGGTGGCCAGGATGTCGGTGGCCTGCAGGCGGGAGAGCTCGATGATCTCGCGGGTGATCTGGGCCAGCCGCGAGGCCTCCTGCCCCATCCGCCTGGCGAACCGGCGCACCTGGTCGGGGTCGTCGGAGGCCGGATCGAGCGCCTCGGCGAGCAGCGCGATCGCGCCGATCGGCGTCTTCAGCTCGTGCGAGATGTTCGCGATGAAGTCGCGCCGCACCTCCTCGAGCCGGTACGCGTCGGTGCGGTCCTCGGCCAGCACCAGCACGTAGCGGCTGCCCAGGCGGGCGACCTGCACGTCGAGGTGGATGCTCGCCTCGCCGAACGGGCCGCGCGCGAGCGTGACCTCCTGGTTCTCCGACTCCCCCGTGGCCCGCACCGAGGCGACGATCTCGGCGACCTCCGGGTGCACGAGGAGTCCGTTGGCGACGAGTCCGTACGTATAGGCCATCTCCGACGCCTTGACGACGTTGTTCGACGGGTCGAGCACGAGGCCCGCGAAGTCGAGAGCGTCGATCACCTGGTCGACCCCGTCGGGAACGGCGTTGGATGCGACGGTGACCGCATTGTTTCCCCGGCGTTCAGCCACATGGAGGAGGATCACGAATCCCGCCCCGACGACGAGGCCGAGTACTACGGAGAACAGCACCAACCAGCCTGTTTCCATAGCAACTACACTAGTGAGTCCCCCGGGGCGCGATCCCGCGTATCCGCCCGTTCAGCCGTCGCTTCCACGAGTGTTCAGCTGCCCGGCACCTCGCGTTAACCTGCCCCCGGGAGGATGGAGCCGTCGCCTCGCCGATCGCGGCGGTGCCGCCGCGCGCACGTGTGCTCCATCCGGACGTGTCCGCCGTATCCAAGAAAGGACCCACACGCATGCGTGAGGTATTCCAGCAAGAGCTGCGCGAGGTGCAGGAGCGTCTCGTCGAGATCTCCGAGCTCGTGACCGCGGCGATCACGAACGCCACTGCCGCGTTCAACGAGTCGAACGTGGCCCTGGCCGAACAGGTCATCGCCGAAGACCCGAAGATCGACGCGCTCGCCTCGAGCCTGGATGAGCTGGCCATCAGCATCCTCGCCCTTCAGCAGCCCGTCGCCCGCGACCTGCGGATCGTCGTGACCGCCCTGCGCGTCAGCTCCTCCCTCGAGCGGATGGGCGACATCGCCGAGCACATCGCCCAGCTGGCGCGCTACCGCTACCCCGACAAGGTGGTCAAGAAGAGCCTCCGCCAGACCTTCGCCGAGATGGGACGCCTCGACGTCGAGATCGCCAAGAAGCTCACGGTGCTGCTGCAGACCGAGGACGTCGCCCTCGCCGACGAGATGCGCAACGACGACGACCGCATCGACGAGCTGCACGTGAGCGTCTTCGACGCTGTGCTCGGCTCGCACTGGAAGGGCGAGGCCGTCGACACCGTCGACGTCACGCTCGCGAGCCGCTACCACGAGCGCTTCGCCGACCACGCGGTCTCGATCGCCAAGAAGGTGCAGTACCTCGCGACCGGTGAGTGGCCGTCGGTCGGCGAGCAGTAGCCCGCCCGTTCATCCGCTGTTCACCGGCGGACACCGAACAGACGAAGAAGCCCCGGCCGCCTGAGCGGACCGGGGCTTCTTCGTGTGCGCTCCGGGCTACTTCTTGCCCTGGGCGGCGACCGCGGCGGCGCCGGCGGCGGCGGCCTCGGGGTCGAGGTACTCGGCCGGGCCGACCGGCACGAACGACTCGTCGAGGCGATAGACCAGCGGGATGCCGGTGGGGATGTTGAGCTCGGCGATGTCGTCGTCCGAGATGCCGTCGAGGTGCTTCACGAGCGCCCGGAGGGAGTTGCCGTGGGCGGTGACCAGCACGGTCTTGCCGAGCGCGAGGTCGCCGGTGATGTCGGACTCCCAGTAGGGCAGCATCCGGTCGATGACGTCTTTCAGGCACTCGGTGCGGGGCACCGCGTCGCCGAGGTCGGCGTAGCGCGGGTCGCCGACCTGCGAGTACGGGTCGTCGTCGGCGATGGGGGGCGGCGGCACGTCGAACGAGCGGCGCCAGATCTGGAACTGCTCGGGGCCGTACTCGGCGAGGGTCTGCGCCTTGTCCTTGCCCTGCAGGGCGCCGTAGTGGCGCTCGTTGAGGCGCCAGGAGCGCTTGACGTCGATCCACGCGCGGTCGGCCTCGGCCAGGGCGAGGTTGGCGGTCTGGATCGCGCGGCTGAGGCGCGACGTGTACAGGATGTCAGGCAGGAGGCCCGACTCGGCGAGCAGCTCGCCGGCGCGCTTGGCTTCGGCCACGCCCTGGTCGGAGAGCGGGACGTCGACCCAGCCGGTGAAGAGGTTCTTCTGGTTCCAGTCGCTGTTGCCGTGGCGCAACAGGATGAGGGTGTAAGGCTCAGTAGGCATGCTCTCATCCTATTCGGCGGCGCCCGCGTGATTTGATGGGGCTATGCCGATCGGTGCCGTCACGCGGGGAACCACCAACACGAACCGTCTGCGCCGGGTCGACCGCTTCATCCAGACCCTGCCGGTGCTCCGCCGGACGCCCGATCCGCTCGTGGTCGACCTCGGCTACGGGGCGAGTGGGGTCACGGCCTTCGAGCTGCAGGCCCGGCTCGCGACCGTGCGGCCGGACGTCCATGTGCGCGGCCTCGAGATCGCGCCCGAGCGCGTGGCGACGGCCACCGCGCAGCTGAAGGACGTGCGCGACGGCCGCACCTCGTTCGCGCCCGACGCCTCGGTCGACTTCGCCGTCGGCGGCTTCGAGGTGCCGCTGCCCGGGCCGGCGTCCCGCCGGGCCGCGGTGATCCGGGCCTTCAACGTGCTGCGGCAGTACGACGAGAGCGAGGTTCCGGCCGCCTGGGCGCTCATGCGCGGGCGGCTGCAGCCGGGCGGGATGCTCGTGGAGGGCACCTGCAACGAGGTGGGCCGGGTGTCGAGCTGGGTCGCCCTAGATCCGGAGGGGCCCGTGAGCTTCTCGATCTCGCTGCGCCTGCAGGGGCTCGAACATCCGTCGATCGTCGCCGAGCGGTTGCCGAAGGCGCTGATCCACCGCAACGTGCCGGGCGAACCGGTGCATCGGCTGCTCGCCGACCTCGACCGGTTCTGGCAGCACAACGCCGCCCTGCAGACGTACGGGCCGGTGCAGCGGTGGCTCGCGACCGTCGACTCGCTCGGCGCGGCCGGCTGGAGCATCAGGACCCCGCGGCGCCGCCAGCGGCTCGGCGAGCTGACCGTGCCGTGGGCAGAGGTCGCCCCCGCGAGCTGAGGCGCACTGAGGCGAGGTGAGGCGCGCTGTCTCGCGCCGCCTCGGCCTCCGCGGCTGCCGCTACTTGACGGGCAGCGTGAGCTCCTGGCCCTCGACGCGGACCGTGAGCTCCTGGGTGGTGCTGACGTTCGCCGGGGTCCAGAACACCGAGGTGTGCGGCACGAAGTCCATCGTGCAGATCTTGTCCTGCGGGATCGGGACGGTGACGATCTCGACGGTGTTGCCCTCGTTCTTCGGCTCGACGACCTTGATGTCGGAACCGATGACCGGGCAGCCCGAGCTTCCCGAGATCGAGACGGCGATCTGCGATCCCTCGTGCAGCCAGAACGCCTGGATGCCGGAGTCGGCGGCACCCTCGGACTCGTTCACGATCTGCTCCTCGTCGGGCAGTCCGGAGAAGTTCTCGGTGGGGCCGGTGACGGTGCATCCGGCCAGCGCGAAGGCGAAGGCAGCGGCGACGACGGTGAGGGGAGCAAGCGTTCGCATCTTCATGCCTCTACGGTACCGAATCCGCGGCCCTCACGTTGCCCCTCCGGGGGCCGAATCCGCAGCCCTCACGTCGTGATGTCGGGCAGGGTTCGGCGCGCTTCCTCCAGCGGCATGCCGCTGGCCACGAGTAGATCGAGCACGAGCGGGCGGATGGAGGCGACCAGCGCCGACTCGGAGAACGGTTCACCGCGGAGGAAGGTGCGCGGATCGAGGGTGATCGCGATCAGCACGAGGCTCTGCCGCACCACGGGCCGGAGCTCCGGGCGGTCGATGCTCTGGGCCAGCATCGAGGCAGCGCTCTGCAGCGACGCCATCAGCTCGGCGAGCTCCGGCCGTCGCCGATCGCCCGGCAGCACGCTGATCCGGCGCGAGATGACGCGCAGGTTGCGGGTGGCGTGGTCCATGTGCAGCTGCATCCGCTGCAGCTCCACCAGCTCGGGCAGCCGGCGACGGAGGAACGGCGAGATGCGGGCGATCGCGACCGCCGAGTCCAGGGATCCGCGCCACTGCTCGATCAGAGTCTGCGTGCCGCGCGCACGGCTCAGCACGATCTCGGCGGTGGCGTGGTCGCCGATCCGCAGCACGGTGACGAGCGAGGCGAGGATGCCGGTGAAGGCGCCGAAGAACTTCAGCGCCTCCCGGCGCGCCGCCCTCCGCGGGTCACGCGGGATGAGTGCAGTGCAGGCGATCGCCACGAGCCCGCCGACGACGGCGTCGGCCGACCGGGTGAACGGGCCACCCGGGGGCACCGGCATGAGCGAGACCAGCGTGGCCTGGACGGCGGCGAGGATGGGGAGGCCGGCGACCGAGGAGAGCGCTCGCGTCACCGTGAGCGACACCAGGACGGTTAGCGCGAACTGCCACACCCCCTGGCCGAGCGCGACGAGGATCACCTCGCTCAGTGCGATGCCGATCGTCATGGCGATCGCAGTCTCGAGCACCCGCCGCGGACGCGCGTCGAGCACCAGGCCGAGGCTGGAGAGGGTCACCGTCACCGCGGCGATCGGGAACGGGTGGTCGAGCAGGTAGTGGGTCAGCAGGTACGCGATGGTCACCGCCACGACGAGCTGCAGCACCGCCGGGGCGCTGCCGATCGAGCGGTCCCATGACGCGCGCAGCGCCGTCTCGGTCCGCTGACGCAGGCTCGGCCGCCCCTCTCCGGGGAGCACGGAGCTCACGGGGCAGAGCTCACGCGGGCAGAGCTCACGCGGGCAGAGCTCACGCGGGCCCTAGCGGGTCCGTGCGCCGAGCCGCGGAAGGCGCGGGCGGGCGACCGCGGCACCCGCGTCCGGCGCGACGATCTGCTCGACGGCCGCGGCGACCGTGCCGTCGGACGTGCGCACGGCGACGGTGCTCTCCGCCGGCAGCTGGCGGCGGACGACCGCGAGCGCGACCGGCCCCCATTCGTGGTGGATGCCCACCGAGGTCACCTGACCCACGGCCGCGTCGGCGTCGAGATCGCGGGTGTCGACCGGCGCACCCTCTGGGCCGGCGTCGAAGACGAGGTCGCCCGCGGCCGGGAGCACCGCATCCGAGCCGTCGAGGTGCAGGAAGACCAGCCGGCGCGGAGGGTGGCCCAGGTTGTGCACCTTCGCGACGGTCTCCTGGCCGCGGTAGCAGCCCTTGGCCAGGTGCACGGCCGACCGCATCCAGTCGAGCTCGTGCGGGATGGAGCGTTCGTCGACCTCGGTGACGAGGCGGGGGCGCCAGGCGGCGATGCGGAGCGCCTCGGCGGCGAGGACGCCGGCCGCCGTGAGGTCGCCGGCGCGCACCGACTCGGCGAGGCGGCCCAGGTCGGCGCGGGGAACGAGGCTCTCGCGCCACCACCAGTCGGTGCCCGGGTGCGTCTCGACCAGGGCGTACTGCACGCCGCCGGTCACGACCTCGGGCCAGGGGTCGCTCCAGGTGAGCGGATGCCCGTTGCCGGCCGCGACCACCGCGGCGAGCGCCGCCGGAGCCTCGGCCTCGGCGGAGGCGGCGAGCCAGCCGATCGTGGCGAACTCAGCGGAACGGTCGGCGATCTCGACGCGGAGCATGAACCGCATCCGCTGCAGCCACTGCTCGAGGGCCTCGGTCTCGGTGCCGTCGACGAGCAGCCAGGCCGTCTCGCCGTCGTCGAGCACGCGGATGGCGTGCTCGATCCGGCCGTTCGCCGAGAGCAGCAGGGTCTCGGCCGAGGCGCCGGACGCCAGGTCACGGATGCTCTGGCTGGTCACCGAATCGAGCCAGGACAACCGGTCGGGGCCGGCCACCGAGATGACGCCGCGGTGGGAGAGGTCGACCACGGCGGGAGCGCCGGAGGGGCGACCGCTGCGCGCCGCCTCGAGCGCGCGCTGCTCGCCGATCGGGTTGCCGTAGTGCGCGGCGACGCCCTCGTCGGGGGCGGCCGCAGCCACGGCCGCCGGGAGCGAGAGGAACGGCGTAGCGGTGGTCGTTGCAAGCGCAGGCGCAGGCTCGGGCGCGGTCGGGGTCGCGACACCCGCCTGGTCGGTCTGCAGGTCGTCGCCCGCCATGGTCAGTCGACCTTCGCGAGCCGGGCCGAGGCATGGGTGCGGAGCTCCTGGCCGAGGGCCGCGATGTCCCACGCCCAGAGCAGGTGGTTCTCGACCAGCCCGTAGATGCGGGTGGCGCCGGTGTACTCCTTGGCGGAGCGGGAGCGCATCACGGCGTCGGTCGCGAGATCGATCCGCGGGCCCTTGACCTGGCCGAGGTAGAGCTCGCTGACGCCGGTGGGATGCACGATCGACACCTCGATGTCGAAGCCCTCCGATGCGTTCCGCAGCGTCTCGACCGCCTGGGCCGTGTTGAACGGGCGGGTGCCGACGCCGGGCAGCATGCCGGGGCCGACGTCGCCCTCGATGTGCAGGCGGCTGAGTCGCCAGAAGCCGGTCTCGGCGACGAGCGGGGTGGTGACGGGCAGGCCGGACTCGGCAGTCTCGGGGGCCGGCGCATCCGGATCGGGCTGCTCGACCGCATCCGGCTCGACCTGGTCGGCGAGCGAGGGCATCTCGGGCCCGGGGGCGTCGCCGAGGAGCCAGGTGTACGAGCTGTAGTTGAGGTAGGGCAGGCCGTCGTGGCTGAAGCTGATGCGCTGGCCGAACTCACGCGAGACGCGCTCGTCGCCGATCGCGTAGTCGATGACGCCGGTGCCCTCCCAGACGCCGATGAGCCAGGACAGGGGGACGAGTTCGGCGGGGAGGCCCGTGGGGATCTCGATCATGGGAGTGTCGGTGTCCGTCGCGTCGGTGGTGACTTCGGGGGTGAGTGTCGGGTGTGCCGCGCCGGCGTCAGCGCTGGCCGCGGAACAGCTTGTAGACGACGATGCCCGCGGTCCACGCGATGCCGAGGCTCGCGAGCCCGAGGAGGCCGATGAACAGGAGTTCGAGCGCTACGTAGGACATGCCTTAGAGCTTAGCGCCTGCGGAGAATGCCAGAGGGGCGAGCACGACCGTGGCGATCGCGAGGACCAGCACGGCTCCGCCGAGGCTGGCCGACACCCGGTCGACGAAGCCCTTCCGCACGGGCACGATGAGCTGGATGCCGAAGGTCACGACCAGGGCGAGCCCCAGCACGAGCGGCAGGAAGAGCAGGTAGTCGCCCGGCGAGACGAAGACGCCCACGGCGATCACGGCGAGGATCGACAGCATCCAGACCGGGACTACGCTTCTCATGAGCAGACTCATACCCGCCATTCTGCCCGATAGTATGTACCGCAGGCGTTCTCTGGAGGATCTTACGTGGCGCAGTTGTTGATCCTGACCTCTGCGGTCGACCGCGAGGTGTTACCCGCACTCTCGCTGTTGAGCCACCGCACCCGTCAGATCCCGGCTGAGGCCTCGCAGCTCGTGAACACCCCGAACAGCGATCTGATCTTCGTCGACGCCCGTCACGACCTGTCCTCGGCGCGGTCCCTCTGCAAGATCCTCAGTACGACCGGGATCGGCGTGCCCGTGGTGCTCATCCTCACCGAGGGCGGCCTCACCGCCGTGAGCGCCGAGTGGGGTGCAGCCGACGTCGTGCTCGAGTCGGCGGGGCCCGCGGAGGTCGACACGCGCATCCGGCTGGCCATCGGCCGTCAGGTGCAGGATCAGTCGACCTCGAAGATCCAGGCCTCGGGCGTCGTCATCGACGAGGCCAGCTACTCGGCACGGGTGCACGGGCGCCCGCTCGACCTCACCTTCAAGGAGTTCGAGCTGCTTCGCTTCTTCGCGATGCACCCCTCGCGGGTCTTCACCCGCGAGCAGCTGCTCAGCGAGGTCTGGGGCTACGACTACTTCGGCGGCACCCGCACGGTCGACGTCCACGTGCGACGGCTGCGCGCCAAGCTCGGCGACCTCGAATCGCTGATCGGCACCGTTCGCAACGTCGGGTACCGGTTCAACTTCTTCGAGGACGACAATGAGCGACTCGCTCACTCTCTCAGTCAGTAATCCCGATGACGGGCGCGAGCCCTTCCTCCGGCTGATGGCCCGGGCCGCCCTGGTCGACGGGCAGCAGCCCTTCAACGACCAGGCCCTCGTCGACATCGGCAAGGGGTCGCGGTCGCTGCTGCTCGCCGAGCGCGGCGGGCCCGGCACCGGCACCGTCGTCGGCGCGGCCGTGGTGGGCCAGGGCGAGCTCGAGTTCGTGATCGACCCCGAGTGGCGCGAGGAGGGACTCGGCCGGCAGCTGCTGGAGATCGTGCTCGCGAACAACTCGGACGGGCCGCTCCGCGCCTGGGCGCACGGCGATCACCCTGCCAGCCGGCGGCTCGCGGCCACGCACCGCTTCGACGCCGTGCGCACGCTGCTGCAGCTGCGCCGCGAGCTGGTCGAGACGGCCTCGGGCGGAGACCTCCCGCCGGGGTTCTCGATCGGGGCGTTCCAGGGCGGCGCCGACATCGACGAGTGGGTCGAGCTGAACGCCCGCATCTTCGCCGAGCACGACGAGCAGGGCGGGCTGACCGCCGACGACCTCCGGTTCCGGATGTCGGAGCCGTGGTTCGAGCCGGGCGACTTCCTGCTGCTCCGCGACCAGACGGGTCGGATGATCGGCTACAACTGGCTGAAGATCGAGCCCGGCGACGACCGGGTCGGTGAGATCTACGTGATCGGCGTCGAGGAGGGGCACGCGGGGCAGGGCCTCGGCCGCATCCTGATGAACCGCGGTCTCGCCCGTCTGGTGGAACGTGGATGCCGGCACGCGGCGCTCTTCGTCGACGCCGACAACGAGCGGGCCGTCGCCCTCTACCGCTCCCTCGGCTTCACCGAGCACACGATCGACGTGCAGTACCTCCAGCGCGCCCCCTTCCGCCGCCGCTGAGCGTCTAGCCCGTCACCTCTGCTAGCCCGTCTTCTCCGGCGGGGGCGGAGCGGACGGGCGCGAGGGGGATCCCTGCGCGCGGACCAGGTCGGCGACCGTCACGCGACGGGCGCGCTCGGGGAGGTGATCGGCGGTCAGGCCGTCGACGAGCACCGAGGGATCGAGGTTCAGGGCTGCGGCGATCCGGAGGATCGTGTGCAGCGACGGGTTCGCCTGGCCCCGTTCGATCTTGCCGAGATTTGTGAAATGGAGGGCCGCGAGATCGGCCAGTTCCATCTGGCTGATCGCGAAGCGCAGGCGCTCGTCGCGGATGCGCGCCCCGAGTTCGAGGGCGGCAGCGGAGAGGACGGAGGACACCCCTCATGTGTAACAACCGCACGCCCACGTCACCAGAGCGCCCACACACCATGCGCCAACGCTTCACCCCGGAACCTGCGCCGCACTACACCCCAGCTCTAACTGAGCTTAGCTCACCACTCGGGGATCCTCGCGAGACACCTCCGGGTGACATGATGTTGGGATGGACGACGACATGATCTCGCTCGACGCCGGCATCGTCACCGACTTCGACGACGATTACGACGAGCTCGAGCCGGTGGACAGTACCGACCCCTTGCCCGAGGGCCGCTACCTCGACCGCGAGCTCAGCTGGCTGGCGTTCAACACACGGGTGCTCGAACTGGCCGAGGATCCGACGCTCCCGGTGCTCGAGCGAGCGAACTTCCTCGCGATCTTCGCGTCGAACCTGGACGAGTTCTTCATGGTGCGGGTCGCGGGGCTGAAGCGCCGCATCCTCACCGACCTCGCCGTGCCCACCAACGTGGGCCGCCGCCCCACCGATGTGCTGGCTGACATCTCGACCAAGGCGCACGAGCTGCAGATGCGCCACGCCCTGGCCTGGAAGGACCTGGTCAGCCCGGCCCTCGCCGACGCCGGCATCCGCATCATCACCTGGGACGAGCTCGACGAAGCCGACCGGGTCAACCTGCACGAGATCTTCTCGCAGCAGATCTTCCCCGTGCTGATGCCGCTCGCGGTCGACCCCGCGCATCCGTTCCCCTACATCTCGGGGCTGTCGCTCAACCTCTCGGTGCGGGTGCGCAACTCCAAGACCGGCAAGGAAGAGTTCGCGCGCCTCAAGGTGCCGCAGGTGCTCAACCGGTTCATCCGCGTCGACCAGCGCGAGACCCCGGACGAGCTGCGCTTCATCACCCTCGAAGACCTGATCGCGAACCACCTGGGCGACCTGTTCCCCGGCATGGAGATCGTCGAGCACCACGTCTTCCGCGTCACCCGCAACGAGGACGTGGAGGTCGAGGAGGACGAGACCGAGAACCTCCTGCAGGCCCTCGAGAAGGAGCTGCTGCGCCGCCGGTTCGGCCCGCCGATCCGCCTCGAGATCAGCGACGACATGGATCAGGTGACCCTCGACCTGATCGTGCGTGAGCTCGACATCACCGATCAGGAGGTGTACACGCTGCCCTCGCCGCTCGACCTCGGCGGCCTGTTCGACCTCACGCGCATCCCGCGCCCCGACCTCAAGTACCCCAAGCACGTGCCGACCACGGCCGCGGCCCTCCTGCCGCCCGAGCCCAACGCGAAGCCCGACATCTTCAAGGCCATCTCGCGCGGCGACATCCTGCTCCACCACCCCTACGAGTCGTTCGCGACCAGCGTGCAGGCCTTCCTCGAGCAGGCCGCCGCCGACCCGCACGTGCTCGCCATCAAGCAGACGCTCTACCGCACGAGCGGCGACTCCCCCATCGTCGAGGCCCTGATCGACGCGGCCGAGGCCGGCAAGCAGGTGCTGGCCCTGGTCGAGATCAAGGCGCGCTTCGACGAGCAGGCGAACATCTCCTGGGCCCGCAAGCTCGAGAAGGCGGGCGTGCACGTGGTCTACGGGCTCGTGGGCCTCAAGACCCACTGCAAGCTCGCCCTCGTCATCCGGCAGGAGAAGGGCCGGCTGAAGAGCTACAGCCACATCGGCACCGGCAACTACAACCCCAAGACCTCGCGCATCTATGAAGACCTGGGGCTGCTGACCGCCGACGACCAGGTGGGCAAAGACCTGACCCGGCTGTTCAACGAACTCTCCGGCTACGCGATCGAGAAGAAATTCAAGCGCCTGCTGGTGGCACCCCTGCACCTGCGGAAGGGCCTGCTCAAGCGCATCAACGCCGAGGCCGAGAACGCACGGAAGGGCCTGCCCTCCGGCATCCAGATCAAGCTCAACTCCATCGTCGACGAGGCGATCATCGACGCGCTCTACCGGGCCAGCCAGGCCGGGGTGCCGATCGACATCTGGGTGCGCGGCATCTGCTCGCTGAAGCCCGGGCAGGAGGGGCTGAGCGAGAACATCCGCGTGCGCTCCATCCTCGGCCGCTACCTCGAGCACTCGCGCGTGTTCTCGTTCGTCAACGACGGCGATCCGCAGGTCTACATCGGCAGCGCCGACATGATGCACCGCAACCTCGACCGCCGCGTCGAGGCGCTGGTGCGCCTGGTCGACCCCGACCACCTGAAGGAGATCGACGGCCTGTTCGACCTCGCGATGAGCGACAAGGTCTCCAGCTGGGCCCTCGACGCCGACGGCATCTGGACCAGGCACGACGTCGACGCCGACGGCGCCCCGCTGATCGACATGCAGGATCTGCTCATGCAGCAGATCAGCCGCCGCAAGCGTCCGGGCACCACGCGGTGACCGTCTTCGCGGCCGGAGCGGTCTGCTGGCGGGTGGTCGACGGCAAGATCAAGGTGCTCGTCATCCACCGTGCGGCCCACCGCGACATCTCGCTGCCCAAGGGCAAGGTCGACCCGGGCGAGACCCTGCCGCAGACCGCCGTGCGCGAGGTCGTCGAGGAGACGGGCCTCGCGGTCACGCTCGGCGTGCCCCTCGGCGTCACGAACTACACGATGCCCAACGGCCGCGAGAAGGTCGTGCACTACTGGGCGGCCGAGGCCACCGACGAGGCGATCGCGGCCTCGACCTTCCTGCCGGGCGACGAGGTCGCCGCCCTCGAGT
Organism: Herbiconiux solani NBRC 106740; assembly: GCF_001571005.1. Taxonomy (GTDB): domain Bacteria; phylum Actinomycetota; class Actinomycetes; order Actinomycetales; family Microbacteriaceae; genus Herbiconiux; species Herbiconiux solani. Next base: position 73,948 of record NZ_BCST01000005.1, read on the forward strand.
GGCTGCCGCTGAAGAAGGCGGCCGCGGCCCTCACCTACGAGCGCGACGGCCAGATCGTCGAACGGTTCCGGATGCTCGTCGACGAGGGCGTGACCCGCACGTTCGCGATCATCGCCCTCCGTCACGCCAAGGCCATCCCGCCGTACCAGTTCCACGGCCCCGACGCCGAACGCACCCTCACCGAGCGCGGACGCACGGAGGCGAAGGCGATCGTGCCGGGCCTTCGGGCCTTCGGCGTCGAGAAGATCGTCACGAGCACCGCCGTCCGGTGCCGCCAGACGGTCGAACCGCTCTCCAAGGCGCTGAAGCTGCCCGTCAAGCAGACCGCGCTGATCAGCCAGGATGCCTACGAGTCGGCCGAGAGCGACATCCGCCAGGTCGTCGCCAAGCGCCTGCGCAAACAGACCACCGTGGTGCTCTGCAGCCACGGCCCGGTGCTGCCGGAGATCGTGCGCGAGGTCGCACGGGTGACCGGCACCGCGCCCGCCGTCACGGTGTCGCGGGCCGGAGATCTGCCGGTCGCGGGTTTCTCCGTCCTTCACCTCTCGGTCGACCGGCCGGGCGCCGGCATCATCGCGATCGAGACGCACACACCGCACTCCTGACGGAATCCGTCGCCGATCGACCCGATCCGTTAACCTCTCGTTCACCTTCGTGCGGGTGACTGGTCAAACGCCGCACCTAGTGTCACTGACGGGTCAGCACCGACCCGACCCGCGCGCGCCTGCATCGATGACTCGACCTTTCACTCCGGCCGTGGCGGAAACACCCAATTCGAAGGGAACACAGTGAAGCTCAAGAACGTGGCAGCGGTGGGCACTCTCGCCCTGGCGACCGCCCTGGCTCTCTCCGCCTGTGCAAGCGGCAGCAGCAGCAGCGGAACGCCTGACGCCTCCACCACGCCGACCACGGCGGCGATCGACTACAGCGCCCTGGCCGGCACCATCACCGCCGGCGGCTCCAGCGCGCAGGCGAACGCCCAGGCCGCCTGGGTCACCGCCTTCACGGCTCAGGCCAAGGGCGTCACCATCAACTACGACAAGTCGCAGGGCTCGGGCGGTGGCGTCACCAACTGGCTCGCCGGCAGCTACGACTTCGCGGGCTCGGACTCGCCCCTCAAGGCCGAGCAGCAGACCTCGGCCCAGACCCTCTGCGGCCCCGGCGGCGCGCTGAACCTCCCGATCTACCTCGACGGCGTCGCGGTCATCTACAACCTGGCCGGCGTCAAGGACCTCAACCTGTCCTCCGCCACCATCGCGAAGATCTTCTCGCTCCAGATCACCACCTGGAACGACCCGGCCATCGCCGCCGACAACCCCGGCGTGACCCTGCCCTCCACCGCCATCACGACCGTCACGCGGTCCGACGGCTCGGGCACCACGACCAACTTCACGAACTACCTCAGCCAGACCCAGCCCTCGATCTGGACGAACGCGCCCGGCAACGCCTGGCCGATCGCCGGTTCGAGCGCCCAGCAGGGCGGCTCGGGTGTCGTGAACACCGTCAAGGCCGGCGACGGCACGATCGGCTACGCCGACCACAGCGCCATCGGCGAGCTGACCTCGGCGAACATCCAGGTCGGGACCGGCACGGACTTCGTGCCGTTCAGCGCCGAGGGCGCCTCCAACGCCTTCACCGAGGCCGCGGCGACGCAGGACACCGGAATCAAGGGCGACCTCGCGCAGAAGATCGACTACACGAAGATCACCGACGCCGACGCGTATCCGATCCCGCTGATCTCCTACGCGATCCTCTGCACCACCTTCGCCGACTCGACGCAGGCCGAGCTCACCAAGAGCTACATCTCGTTCGTCGCGAGCGAGGTCGGCCAGCAGGTCGCCGCAAAGAACGCCGGCTCCGCCCCGATCCCGGCCGACATGCAGGCCGAGATCGCGACCAGCCTCGAGCTGATCAAGTAACACCGCACCACCGCACGACCCGAACACCCGCACCACCCGTCCGATCCGCCGTCAGGCTCGTCCACACCGATACCCTCGAGAAAGAGTGAAGTGAGCGACAACACAGCAGTTCAATCCGCCGCGAGGCCCACTCGTGCGGACGACCTGACGGCGACCGGATCGGCATCCGCACCCGGCGGCCCGCGATCCTCCAAGAAGGCATCGCGGCCGCCGCGTGCGAAGGCCCGCCCGGCCGACCGCATCTTCCTCGGGCTCTCCACCGCATCCGCCGCCTCGATCATGGTGATCCTGGCCGGCGTCGCGCTGTTCCTGATCATCCAGGCGATCCCGGCGATCATGGCCGACTGGCCGAGCAACTCGGACCTCAACGAGGGCCCCACCGCCGGCTATGCCAACTTCTGGACCTACGTGGGCCCGCTGATCTGGGGAACCCTGTTCTCCGCGGCGATCGCCCTCGTCATCGGCGCCCCGATCGCCATCGGCATCGCCCTCTTCATCTCGCACTACGCGCCGCGCCGCCTGGCCGGCATCCTGGGCTACCTCGTTGACCTGCTCGCCGCGGTGCCCTCCATCGTCTTCGGTCTCTGGGGCATCATCGTGATCCGCCCCTTCCTGCTGCCGCTGTCGGACTGGCTCAACACCTACCTGGGCTGGATCCCGCTGTTCGGCGGCCAGGTCTCGACCACCGGCTCCACGATCCTGGCCGGCGGCGTCGTGCTCGCCGTCATGATCCTGCCGATCATCACCTCCATCTCCCGCGAGATCTTCCTGCAGACCCCGCGTCTGCACGAAGAGGCCGCGCTGGCGCTCGGCGCCACCAAGTGGGAGATGATCAAGATGGCCGTCTTCCCCTACGGCCGCTCGGGCGTCATCAGCGCCACCCTGCTCGGCCTGGGCCGCGCGCTGGGTGAGACGATGGCCATCGCGCTCATCATCTCCCCCGCCATCCTCGTGTCGGTGCGGATGCTCACCGAGGGTGAGAACTCGCAGACCATCGCCGCGAACATCGCCCTGAACTTCCCGATCGCCACCACCCTCCAGCGCGAGGCGCTGATCGGCACCGGCCTCCTGCTGTTCGTCATCTCGCTGGTCGTCAACATGCTGGCCCGCGTGATCGCCGGCCGCGCCGGCGCCGGCGCGAAGCGGAAGCGCTCGAAGATGATGGCGCAGCTGCCGCCGTCCGACCCGAGCACGGTGCTCGCCGTCGACGACGTGCTCGCCCGCAAGGCCGCCGCCGGCCACACCGAGGGCGCCGACGTGGCCGAGCCCGAGATCGACGCCGAAGAGGCGGATGCGGGAGTCTCCGGACCCTTCGTCGCCGACGACCGCCCCGCCGACAGCACCGAGAAGCGACAGGGAGACGACGCGTGAGCGCCACCATCACCCCCACCCCCCGCCCGGTCGCACCGATCGGGAACGCCCTGACCTCGGGTCAGCTCCCCCGCTACGTCGAGTGGTACGTGCTCGGCGCCTCCCTCGCGCTCTCCGCCGTCATCCTGCTGCTGATGGGCTTCAACATCGCGGGCTGGCTCGTGCTGACCGCGGTGATCTACCTGATCGCCCTCGGCATCCTCTCCTCGGTGGTCGAGAACCGCCGGAAGGCGACCGACCGGGTCATCCGCGGCCTCGTCACGGTCGCGTTCCTGCTCGCGCTCGCACCGCTGATCTCGACGCTCATCACGGTCGTCAGCAACGGCATCGGCTCGATCAGCTGGGACTTCATCACGCAGACCTCCGGCTCGGTCTTCGATCCCGACACCCTCGAGGTGACGACCAAGGTCGGCGCCTGGCAGGCCATCGTCGGAACGCTGATCATCACCGGCATCGCAGCGCTCATCTCGATCCCGATCGGCATCCTGACCGCGATCTACCTGGTCGAGTACGCCCAGCCTAAGCAGTGGATGGCGCGGACCGTGACCTTCCTGGTCGACGTGATGACCGGCATCCCGTCGATCGTCGCCGGTCTGTTCGCCTTCTCGCTGTTCAGCCTGATCGTCGGCCCGAAAGCCTTCAGCGGCTTCTCGGCCTCGGTCGCGCTGTCGGTGCTGATGATCCCGATCGTCGTGCGCTCCTGCGAGGAGATGCTGCGCCTCGTGCCCGGCGACCTGCGCGAGGCCTCGTTCGCCCTCGGGGTGTCGAAGTTCAGCACGATCACGAAGATCGTGCTGCCGACCGCGATCGCCGGAATCGTGACCGGTGTGATGCTCGCCATCGCCCGCGTGATCGGCGAGACGGCCCCCATCTTCATGGCCGCGAGCTTCACCGACAACTTCAACGCCAATCCCTTCGAGGGCCCGATGCAGACGCTGCCCGTCATGGCGTACACCGGCTACAAGTTCCCGGGGCAGGACATCGCGGCATCCAACGCCTCCGCCTGGGGTGCGGCGCTGCTGCTGGTGATCCTCGTGGTCATCCTCAACCTCATCGCCCGCGTCGTCGCCCGGGTGTTCGCGCCCAAGGGCTCGCGGTAACCCGCCGCCGGCCCGTCACGCACCCGTCTCAGAACGCACAACGAAGAAGGATCAGCAGTGTCCAAGCGCATCGAAGTCAACGACCTCAACGTCTACTACAGCGACTTCCTCGCCGTCGAAGGCGTCAACATCAACATCGAGCCCCGCACCGTCACCGCCTTCATCGGCCCCTCCGGCTGCGGCAAGTCGACCTTCCTCCGCACGCTCAACCGCATGCACGAGGTCATCCCCGGCGCCCACGTGAAGGGCGAGGTGCTGATCGACGGCAACGACCTCTACGCTCCCGGCGTCGACCCGGTGCTCGTGCGTCGGCAGGTCGGGATGGTCTTCCAGCGGGCGAACCCGTTCCCGACGATGTCCATCCGCGACAACGTTCTGGCCGGCGTGCGCCTGAACAACAAGCGCCTCTCCAAGAGCGACGGCGACGACCTGGTCGAGAAGTCGCTCAAGGGTGCGAACCTCTGGGAAGAGGTGAAGGACCGCCTGAACCTCCCGGGCTCGGGCCTCTCCGGTGGCCAGCAGCAGCGCCTCTGCATCGCCCGCGCGATCGCGGTCTCCCCCGACGTGCTGCTGATGGACGAGCCCTGCTCGGCCCTCGACCCGATCTCGACCCTCGCGATCGAGGACCTGATCGAGGAGCTCAAGCAGGACTACACGATCGTGATCGTGACCCACAACATGCAGCAGGCCTCGCGCGTCTCGGACAAGACGGCCTTCTTCAACATCGCCGGCACCGGCAAGCCCGGCAAGCTGATCGAGTTCGACGACACCACGACGATCTTCTCGAACCCGACCGTGCAGGCCACCGAGGACTACGTCTCGGGTCGCTTCGGTTGAGCTGACGCCGACCACGAAGAAGCCCCCTCTCTCGATCGAGTGAGGGGGCTTCTTCGTGCTGCAGGCTGGGTGCTGTGGGCTCAGGCGCTCTGGACGACCAGGATGGGATCGGTGGTCGGGGCCTGGGAGCCTCCGGCCGGCTCGACCGTGACGCCCACGGCGTCACCCGGGGTCAGCGCGCCGTCGAGCACGTGCCAGGAGGTGCCGGTGCCGGCCGCCGTGAAGGTGCCGGCGGGGGCGGCGCCGTCGGAGTCGATGTACCAGGCCTCGTAGACCTTGCCGTCGGGCAGGCTGGGCAGCCCGTCGGCGAGCACCGCCGAGCGGCCGAGCTCGTTCGACCACAGGACCGTGGCATTGCCGCCGCCCTGCACCGCGACCGTGGTGCGCTGTGCGTCGTCCGCCGCGGTGAGCTGGGCGAGCTGCGAGGCGGCCGCGTCGATCACCGTGGTGGAGGAGCCGGAGTTCACGAGGGCGCTGCCCACGAATCCGCCGCCGAGGAAGAGCGCGGCTGCCGCCGCCGCAGCGGTCAGGATGCCGACGGGCCGGGTGAACCAGCGCCTCTGTGCGGCGGTCTCGCGGGGGCCGGCCACCGCATCCGACTCGGTCGACAACGCCACGGACGGTGCCGCTGAGGCCGCCGATGCGTCGGCGACCGGAGCCGGTGCCGCGGGTGCCGCCGAAGCGGACGCCTCGACCGCCGAGATCGGCGTGGAGGACGACGCCGGCGGGTCGTTGGTCAGCTGCGGGGTGAGGGCGATCTTCGCCATCAGGTCGGCCTTCAGCCGGGCGGAGGGCATGACCGGGGTCGCCGCCAGCCCGAGGAGGGTGGCGGTGCCGGTCAGTCCGTCGAGCTCCTCGCGGAGGCTCTCGGAGGAATCGGCGGCCCGCTCGATGGCCTCGGCCTCGGAAGGCGAGACCGCATCGAGGGCGTAGGCGCCGGTGAGCAGTCGCGGATCGCGGTCGTCGTCGGTCATGACGTCACGCCCATTTCGTCTCGGAGCCGGATCATCCCGTCACGCAACCGCGTCTTCACGGTGCCGACGGGGATGGCGAGGATGCCGGCGATCTCGGTGTGGCTGTAACCGCCGTAGTACGCGAGCGAGATGGCTTCGCGCTGGAATGCCGTGAGTTGCTGCATGGCCCGTTTCACCCTCTCGTGTTCGATCCGTATCTCCACGGTCTCGCTGACATTGTCGTAATCGGTCTCGATGTCGCGGAGCCCGATCCGCTCGTCGCGGTCGTGCCCGGCCTGGGAGGACCGCACGCGGTCCACGGCCCGGCGGTGCGACATCGTGAGGATCCACGACATCGCGCTGCCACGGTGTCCGTCGAACTTCGTCGCGGTCCGCCAGATCTCCAGGAAGACTTCCTGGGCGACCTCTTCGGACTGCGCGTGGTCGACGAGCACTCTCTTGATCAGACCGAGCACACGGGGTGCGGTCCGGTCGTACAGATCTGCGAAGGCCTGCTGATCGCCTTGGGAGACGAGTTCGAGCAGGCTCTCGAAGGAGACGACGGCATCGATGTTCTCGGCGTCGGTCGGCCCTCGGTCTGAACTCACGAGCTCAAGCATGACAGGTCACGCTCCGGATCGTGCTTCGGGTACCTCGGTCGACGTCCACAGCAGGTATTCGGAGTGAAGGCGCGCCTGGATTGCCTAGAGCGGATCTCGGTGTTCGGAGACACCGGATCGCGAGGCCGCCCGCGGCGCCTGCTCGCGGGGAGATGAGTGCCGGGCCGCAGAACGCCTCTCGGCGGAAGGCCGCTCGGAGCGGCGAATATTGGAGCCCGGGGTTACTGCGGCCCGGCTCCACCAGTTTACCCGGAACTCGAACTGCTCGGATGCGTGGAGTGGATGTGGATGCGATTTTCGGGATGCGCCCAGTTCGGCTCTAGTCGAGCTCGTCCGTGCGCCAGAGGGCGGCCGAGCGGGTCAGCTCGTCGCCGATCGTCTCGAAGCGGAGAGCGCGGGTGGTGAGCGTCGATGCCGTCTCGGGCGCGCCGATCTCGGCGTCGTCGGCGATCGAGAGGCAGCCCTGTGCCATGATCCGGCAGAAGGCGGCGGCCCGCTCGAGGGCGATCGCGAAGTCGCCGGTGAACAGCCCACGCAGGATCTGGTCGGCCAGCTCGGTGATCTCCTTGGGTCCGGTGGGCGACTCCGCGCCGGCCACCACGGGGTCGATGCTCGGGATGACCTCGGTGCCGCGCTCGAAGAAGTAGCTCGCCTGCTCGGGATCCTGACGGATCAGCACGCGCAGCAGGTAGATGCGCCAGAGGCTCCCCGGCAGGCTGCGCGGAGACGCGCGCGACCACAGCTCGGCGACCGCGTCGATGCCGTGGTCGTCGGTGAAGGCGAGCAGGCGGTCGATCACCTCGGGCTGGGGATCCTCGCGCACCCGGCTGAGCAGGGCCCCGGCCGTCTCATGGGCGACGCGGTTGATCTGGGCCGGATCCTCCCCGCCCTTGAAGGCCTCGAAGCTGCGCCCCTCGAAAAGGGTGGGTTTGTGGAAGTCGTCAGCCATGCGATCCATCATCCCCCACTCGTGGATGCGGAGGGCCGCCTCACGCCCAGAGCGAACGGCCCGCGCATCCGCCACCCCGATTCGCGCTAGATTGGTGGGCGAGGGCCTGTAGCTCAGTTGGCAGAGCATCGGACTTTTAATCCGCGGGTCGAGGGTTCGAGCCCCTCCGGGCCCACCCTCCTCGTCCGCGTCGTAAGTCATTCCGACGCCGTGCGCCGACTCAGCCCTCCGGGAGGGGCGAGCCGGTGGGGGCGCAGAGGGGGATCAAGGCGCTGTAGGCGTCGAGGTAGGCGTTGACGTCGGCCGGGTCGGCGTCGGTCGTGGGGAAGGACTTGCCCGAGAGGGTCTGCAGGGCGGCCGCGAGGTCGGTCCAGGCCGGGTCTTCGGCCGCGGCCTGCGCCCCGAGCGCCGCCGCCTCGGTGCGGTTGTCGCCCGGGCCCGCGATCAGCGCGCAGGCCGCGGCAGCGTCTCCGGAGGACGAGGGGTAGGGGGTAGGCAGCGCGGTCTGGTCGGCGGGCGGCGGGGCGCCGGGCGTGGATGCTTCGGGCGATGTGGGCGAGCCGGACGACGTGGGCGGCAGCCCGGTCGAGGTCGAGGACGCGGTCGCCGAACCACTCGGGGCGGGCTCGCCCGCCACGCATCCTGTCGGCAGAAGAACCACGCTCGCGCAGGCGGCGGCGATCCCGGCCTGGCGGATGCGCGACCTGCGGACAGGCCGGGCCGGGTGGTCGGGCCGGGTCGTCACGGCGAGGGCCGTTCGCGCGCGGCCGGGGTGCCCCAGCGGTTCCACGCCAGCACGTAGACCGTGAGCCCGGTGACCAGGCCCACGATCACCCAGAGCACCACGAGGAAGTCGATCCACGACCCGATCGGCGGCGACCCGGGCAGGAAGCCGCGGAGCGGCACCACCGCGAAGAGCATCGCACCCATCCAGCTCGTCAGGGTCGCCTCGACCTTGCGCTTTCCCCGGTAGGTGCGGATGGCCACGAACAGCACGAGCGTCGGCATCACGATCAGGAGGCCCAGCAGGAGGAACGCGAAGACGAGGGTGCTGGCGGAGCGGGTGACCGTCACGGCAACCGTGGGCACCGGGCGGGTCCCCGTCTCGTCGGTCACCGTCGCCCCGGTGTCCTCGTAGACGATGGAGCCGCCGAAGATCCAGCCGGGCACGTTCGCACCGACCTCGACGTTCGTCTTCAGTGGTTTTCGCACACCGTCTTCGGTTGTGTACGCCAAGGCGTAGATCTCCATGGAATGGGTGTCGAACGGGTAAGTCTCGATCGCGCCCTCGGTGAAGAAGACGGTGCTCGAGATCGTCGGGACGTCACCCGGTGAGAAGTGCACCACCTGGGCGCCCTCGACCGGGAGCAGGAGAAGGTCGAATCCGCGCGACAGGGCGACGGAACCCGGATCGTTCGGATCGTGGAAGGACTGCGGTGCCTCCACAGTCATGTCCATCGAGACCCGCTCCGTCACCGCATTGACCGATGTCGGGTTGAGGTGGACGATCACGGCCTCAGGGTCCGCCGGATCACCACTGTTCACCGTGCTCCCGCGGTTGCCGTAGGCGTACAGCAACTGCACCGCGACGTAGACGATCAGGGCCACGACGGCGATGCCGATGGCGATCCCGCGGCGGCGGGGGCGCGGCCGCGCACTCTCTGCGCTCACGAGCCGAGCATACCGAGCATCGCGGACATCGCGCCCGGGTCAGCCGCCCGGGTCAGCCGTCTGCGTCGGTGTGGGCCGGCTCGGCCATGATCCGCAGGTCGCCCCGGTTGGCCGCCGTGACCATGGCGTCGATCCAGGCCCGGTTGATCGAGGGCGGCCGGCCGCCGTAGAACTTGAAGCGCAGCGGGATCGCGGGATGCACCCAGAGGGTCTCGCGGCCGCTGCCCTGGTTCGCATCCATGTTCCAGGACAGCGAGAACGCCTCGTGGTTGCGGAGCTTGGAGAGGATCACGATCCGCAGGTGCGCGAGCAGGCGGTCGTCCAGCTCGATCTCGGACGCACTCGGCCCATAGATCAAAAGGCCCAAACCACCGCTCCCACGTTCAGCCGGAGGACTGTTCACTCCCGCTTTCCGAGCGTAATAGCCGGTGAAAAGCTCCCAAAATCACGCGATAGGGCTTGACAACGGGCTCGCCGATCCCGGCGGGATCCGCCCGGCGGTCGATCCCGGGAAGAGGCCCGTCAGCCGCCGGGCAGGAAGCGGAGACCCCACGCCAGCTCCCACCGCTCCCCCGGCGCCAGCCAGCGGAGACCGGTGCCCGAGTTGAGAGCGTCCGCCGGCGCGGTCAGCGGCTCGAGCGCGACCGCCCGGCGCGGCCCGCCCGGCCCGAGGAACTTCGTCGGCGTGAACACCTGCACGAAGGCGAAGTCGGGGCCAGCCCAGAGCTCGACTCCGCGCCCGTCGGGCGCCCGCACCGTCTGCCGGCTGAGCCCGTCCTCTCCCGTTGCGAGACCGCCGAACGCATGGTCGAGCTCGAGGTCACCGACCCGGCGGCCGCCCGAGAGGTCGGCGTCGGTGCCGGCCACCGGCTCCTCGGCGACCGGGATCTGCCGCTCGTCGGTCACGAACCGGGTCGTCGCGTCGACCGTCACCACGAGGTCTTCGGGCGGCACCTCGCCGACCCGGAGATACGGATGCGCGCCCACCGCGACCGGGGCGGGCTCGGCCGAGTCGTTCACGATCGTGTGCACCACGGTCATCCCGTCGGCGGTGAGCCGGTGCTCGACCGTCGTGCTGAGCAGGAACGGGTAGCCGTGCTGCGGGAAGACGCGCGCCTCGAGCACGACGCGGTGCGGGTCGGACTCGAGCATCCGGTACCCCGTGTAGCGGAGCAGACCGTGGCTGGCGTTGCCGGTCTTCGGCTCCGTGATGTCGAGCTGCTGGGGTTCGCCGTCGAGCGTCCAGCGCCCGCCGGCCACCCGGTTGGGCCACGGCACGAGCACGATGCCCGCGGCACCGGGCGGGGCCGACTCCTCGGGGAAGGCCTCGACGAGGGCGATGCCGTCGACCTCGAGCGAGCGGATGCCGGCCGCCACCTCGGTGACGACCGCGGTGACCACCCGGCCCTCGGTCTCGAGGCGGAGGGGGTACTGGGTTCCGGTGGGAGCGAGCACGCGGCCAGCCTAGCGCCGGCAGACGAAGACGTCCCGCCCCCGGTGCGATGACCGGGGACGGGACGTCTCAGGGGAGGTGCCTCAGCCTGCGGTGCAGGGGGTGAGGTTCTCGACGGCCTCGCTCAGCGAGCCCGGTCCGCCGAGGAGGGTGACCTGGCGGGCGCCGAGCGCGGTGATCTGCGCCTGGGTCTCGGCCGGGACGCACCCGGACGGGACCGTGAACAGCGGAGCACCCAGCTTCGGAGCCAGCGCCGACCCGGCGAGGGCATCCGGGAACTTCTCACCCGTCGCCAGGAGAACCCGGTCGGCCGAGGTGAAGAAGTGCGCGTTGATCGCCCGCGACGACGCATACCGGTCAGCACCGGACAGGCGCTCGGTGGTCGCGATACCGGACGCGGCGGTCTGGATGCCGGCCGAGACCGAACCCTCACCACCGGCGATCACGATGTCGGTCACCTCCAGCTCCTTCAGCAGGCCCGTCGTCGCCGCATCCAGACCGGATGCGGTGCCGTCGACCAGGATCACCGGACCCTGACCGGCGATCGCCGACCCCGCCGACAGAGCGTCGGGGAAGTTCGACCCCGCCGCCAGCACCGCCGTCTTCGCCCCGGACTCGCCGAAGGTCGCCTCGGCGATGGCCCGCGAGGTCGAGTACCGGTCAGTGCCCTCGAGGCGCTCGACCGGAGCGATCTCGTTGAGCGCCGCCTCGACGGCCGGGGTCACCGTGTTCTTACCGCCGACGATCACGATCGAGCTCGGGCGGAGACGACCGACCTCGCCGAGCACACCGGCCGACAGCGAACCGGCCTGCGTGAGCAGGATCGGTCCATCGGCCGCAGCAGCGGCAGGAGCCGCCGACAGCGCGTCGGGGAAGGACTCCCCCGAGGCGATGAACACCGTGTCGGCCCCGCCCGGGAAGCCGGCCTTGGACGCGGCCACGGAGGCCGAGTACCGGTCGGCGCCCGCGATGCGGTCGACGGGGATGGCGATGGTGAGCTCGGCCGACTCGGTGAGCGCCGATCCCGCACCGACCGCGCTCAGCGCGACCGGGCCGAAGGCGGCGTCCTCAGGAATGGTGACCGTGAACGACACGCTGCCGTCGGTGCTGACCACCGGGGCCGTCGCCGGCGTTCCCCCGAGGGTAAGGGAGACCGACTCGCCGCCCCGGAAGCCGGTTCCGGTGACCGTGACGGTGCCGCCCGGCTCGACCGTGGTGGCCGAGAGACCGAGCACGCCAGGGGTCGCGAGCGCCTCGGCGCACGCATCCCCCTGCACACCGACCGCGGGAGCGAGCGGAGCCGTCTGGCCGCCGATCACGACGCCGTCGTCCTCACGCACCTTCACGTAGCCGAAGGAGTCGCCGATGGTGGAGCCCTCCTGCGTGTTCGAGATGGTGGCACGGAAGTTCGCGGTCGCCGCCCCGCTGGTCGCGGTGTCGCCGTTCGTCGGGACCGACACCGCGATGCAGCGCTGGCCGGGCTCGAAGGTGAGCTTCTGCATCGCCAGGTCGACCTTGCCGTCGGCCGTGCCGACCGCGCTGAAGTACGCGGTGGTCGGAACGTCCTGAACACGCGAGAGCACGACGGGCACGTCGACACTTCCGACGCCGTTGCCCTCCTCGATGTTCACGTCCGGCACGGAGAGCGTCGGCCGGGTGGAGATCTTCGCCGTGCCGATGGTGGCGGGCTTGATCACCGAGAGGTCGGACAGCAGCACGCCACCGGCGGCACGGGGAGCGGTGAACCGCACCTCCTGCACGTCGGTGAGGTCGACGCCCGTGAAGGCGGTCAACGGGATCGCGATCTGCTGGAGCAGCATCTTGCGCAGCGGTGTCGCCGTTCCGGGGAGCACCGTCAGGGCGTCTCCGAACGAGGACGCGGGGACCGCGGCCACCCCGCCCTTGGAGTCGACGAGGGTCACCGTGAGGTCGGTCGACCCCACGACGGTCTCGTCAGGCGTGACACGGAAGGACAGCTTCTCGAACGAGCTGAAGTCCTTCGCGCCGTCCGTGGTCGGCACGCGCAGCTGGCCGGCCGCGGCGGTCGCACTGGCCGGAGCGGTGTAGGTGAAGTGCAGCGAGGTGGTCGCCGGCACCGACTGGGCGAAGTTCGCCGGAGTGAAGTCGGGCACCTGCGAGGTCGCCAGCGCCGCGGTGGCGCAGGGCGCCAGCACGCCGGGGACCGGACGGTTGGCCAGGCTCTCGCAGTACGCGTACGTCCCCGACCCGAGCACGCGGACCCGGGAGTCCACGGCGTCGAAGTTGTTGATGTCGCTGCGGAGCGACGCGGGGAGCGAGGCCGAGACGCGGATGTCGGCGCGACCGGCCGAGACCGGCTTCGCGTCCGAACCGTCGAACATCGGCAGGAACTGGTTCTCGCCGCCCATGGTGAGGCGGAAGAAGCCCGAGATGTAGGCGGTTCCCACGGCGTACTGCTCGTCATCGGTCAGACGGGTCGGCGCGGTTCCGTAGCCGCAGACCGGGTTGGTCTGCGTGCGGTCCTGCGCGGCCCAGTCGTCCGAGGTCGAGTAGGGGTACTTGCTCGGCGTCCACGAGGTGTTGAAGAAGTTGTGGTCGGTGCCCATCACGAGGAGCGAGGAGCGGAGCACGTCGTCACCGTAGGCGTGGCGCGAGTCGTCGAAGAAGTGCTGACCCTGCAGGTTCGAGACGTCGCCGTCGCAGTACGGCAGGATGACGGCCATCGGCACGTCCGGCAGCGTCATGCGGCCGAAGTCGGTCGGAGCCAGCGGCAGCACCGACTCGATGCCGAAGGGCTCGGGCAGCTCGGCGTTCAGCAGGGCGGCGCGCACGACGCCGTCACCGCCGCGCGAGTGGCCCATGAGCCCGACGTGACCGAGGTCGAGGCGGCCCTTGAGCGCCGCGCTGACGCCCTCGGGAGCGGTGCCGGCGTCGGCCTCCCTGAGCACCTGGAGGTGGTCGAGGACGAGCTGACCGCGGGCGACCGCGCCGTTGTCGTCGGACAGGGTGCCGTCGAGCGCGTTGATCGCGTTCGCCGAGATCGACACGACCGCGTAGCCCTGGCTGGCGAGCGCCTCGGCCGAGGCGTTGTAGCCGAGGTAGCTGTCGATGTCGACCTGGTCCGGGTTGCAGGGCCAGGAGGCGGGGTTGCGGGTTCCGCCGGAGCAGGAGGTGTGACGGCCGTGGAGGAACATCACGACCGGACGCTCGCCCGTGGCGCCGACCGGCATGAACACGGCGGCGCGCATCTCGCCCTTGCGGCCGAAACCGCGGATGTCCTCGGCCTCGTCCCCGAGGTCGTAGTCGGCGCGCTCGACCGCGTACTGGCCGTGCGTGGCGGGGTCGGCGGCGAGCACGGGGGCGGCGAGGGTCTGCGCCGAGCCGGCGCCCTCACCGGTTCCGGCGCTCGAGGCCGCACCGGCGTCGACCGGAGAGGCGGGGTCGCCTTCGCCGTCCCAGCCCTGCAGGACCGAGGTGGCGGAGGCGGTAGCGGGATCCGCCGTGGTGACCGTCAGGGTCAGCCCGTCGAGCGACTCCTGGGCGATGCCGAGCTCGACCCCGTCGGCCCAGAGCGTGGGCGCGGCACCGCGCAGCTCGATCGGCTCGGCGAGGGTCTTGGTGACCTGGTAGCCGCCCGGAACGGGCACGACGCTCCAGTCGGAGCCCTGGGTCACGACGACGTCCTGGGTCACCGCGGGCGCGGCGAAGGCGGAGGTCGTCGCCAGGACGGGTGTTGCGGCGAGACAGAGGGCGGTCGCGAGCGCGAGCCGCCGCCATGGTCGGAAGGAGGGGGACACTGTGCTCCTCAGCGGTAGGGATTCGGAATTCCTCCGCCGTGCAGCCGTCCGCGAGCCCCACACTCCGGTACGTGCCCGACGGTGGGTGATTCCGAACCTACCGAGGGATCATTTCTCCGGTCGTCGATTTAATCGAAGCGAAACCGGGGAAACGAACTTGTTACACAACCGCGCTCGCGCGCCGCTCCGCCTCGTCCACCACGTTCTTCAGGAGCATCGCCCGCGTCATCGGACCGACCCCTCCGGGCACCGGCGACAGGAAGCCCGCCACCTCGGCGACACCGGGGTCGACGTCACCGACCAGGCGCGCCTTGCCGGTCTCCTCGTTCAGCACGCGGGTGATCCCCACGTCGAGCACCGCAGCTCCGGGCTTCACCCAGTCGGCCTTGATCAGGCCGGGCACGCCCACCGCGGCGACCACGACATCCGCCCGCCGCACCTCGGCGGCCAGGTCGACCGTGCGGGAGTGCGTGAGGGTGACCGTCGCATCCACGCCCTTGCGGGTGAGCAGGAGGCCGAGCGGGCGGCCGACCGTGAGGCCGCGGCCCACCACGACCACGTGCTTGCCGCTGAGCTCGACGCCGTAGCGGGTGAGCATCTCGACGATGCCGGCCGGGGTGCAGGGCAGGGGCGAGTCGAGCTCGCCCTCGACGCCGAGCACGAGCCGGCCGAGGTTCGTCGGGTGCAGGCCGTCGCTGTCCTTCGCCGGGTCGATCAGCTCGAGCATGGCGTTCTCGTCGATGCCCTTCGGCAGCGGCAGCTGCACGATGTAACCCGTCACCGAGGAGTCGGCGTTGAGGAACGCGATGGCCTCACGGACGTCGGCCTCGGTCGCGGTGGCCGGGAGGTCGACGCGCACTGACTCGATGCCCACCTCGGCGCAGTCGCGGTGCTTGCCGGCGACGTAGGAGATGGATCCCGGGTCTTCGCCGACGAGCAGCGTGCCGAGCCCGGGCGCGATGCCCCGGGCGCGCAGGGCGGCGACGCGGTCGGCGATCTCGGACTTGATCGCGGCGGCGGTGGCGACCCCGTCGAGCCGGACGGCTACCACTTCTCGAGGCCCGGGTAGAGCGGGAAGCCGTCGGTCAGCGTGAGCACGCGGGCGCGCAGCGCCTCGACGTCAGGCGCCGGCTGCAGCGCGGTCGCGATGATGTCGGCGACCTCGGTGAACTCCACGTCGCCGAAGCCGCGGGTGGCGAGCGCCGGAGTGCCGATGCGGAGCCCCGAGGTGACCATCGGGGGGCGCGGGTCGAAGGGCACCGAGTTGCGGTTCACGGTGATGCCGACCTCGTGCAGGATGTCTTCCGCCTGCTTGCCGTCGAGCTCGCTGGTGCGCAGGTCGGCGAGCACGAGGTGCACGTCGGTGCCCCCGGTGAGCACGTCGACGCCCGCGCCACGGCTGTCCTCGGCCGTCAGACGGTCGGCGAGCAGGCGGGCACCGGAGAGCGTGCGCTCCTGGCGGTCGCGGAACTCCGGCGTCGCGGCGAGCTTGAAGGCGGTGGCCTTCGCGGCGATCACGTGCATCAGCGGGCCGCCCTGCTGGCCGGGGAAGACGTTCGAGTTGAGCTTCTTGGCCAGCTCGGTGTCGCGGCTGATGATGAAGCCCGAGCGCGGGCCGCCGATCGTCTTGTGCACGGTGGAGGAGACCACGTCGGCGAAGGGCACGGGCGAGGGATGCACGCCCGCGGCCACGAGACCGGCGAAGTGGGCCATGTCGACCCAGAGCTTGGCGCCGACCTCGTCGGCGATCGCGCGGAAGGCGGCGAAGTCGAGGTGGCGGGGGTAGGCCGACCAGCCGGCGATGATCACCTGCGGCTTGTGCTCGAGCGCCTTGTCGCGCACGACGTCCATGTCGACCAGGAAGGTCTCGGGGTCGACGCCGTAGGAGACGGCGTTGTAGAGCTTGC
Organism: Herbiconiux solani NBRC 106740; assembly: GCF_001571005.1. Classification (GTDB taxonomy): domain Bacteria; phylum Actinomycetota; class Actinomycetes; order Actinomycetales; family Microbacteriaceae; genus Herbiconiux; species Herbiconiux solani. The sequence goes on from NZ_BCST01000005.1 coordinate 90,504, forward strand.
CCGAGAAGTTGAGCTTCATGCCGTGGGTGAGGTGCCCGCCGTGGGCGAGCTCGAGGCCGAGGATCGTGTCGCCGGGCGTCGCGATGGCGCTCAGCACCGCCGCGTTGGCGGTGGCTCCCGAGTGCGGCTGCACGTTGGCGTACTCGGCGCCGAACAGCGACTTGGCGCGCGCGATCGCGAGCTCTTCGGCGATGTCGACGAACTCGCAGCCGCCGTAGTAGCGGCGGCCGGGGTAGCCCTCGGCGTACTTGTTGGTGAGCACCGAGCCCTGGGACTCGAGCACCGCCCGGGGGACGAAGTTCTCGGAGGCGATCATCTCGAGCGTGCCGCGCTGGCGGCCGAGCTCGAGCTTCAGCACCTCCGCGATCTCGGGATCGACCTCGCTGAGGGGCGCAGTGAAGGTGTCGAAGGTGTCGGACATGGCGGGCTCCTTTTCGGCGTGACGGACTACGGGTGTCGGGATCCGTATCGACCCAGGCGCGCGGCCGAATCCCTGTCCGTCGCTTCCCGATGGTGACCATCTGAACGCCAGTTGCGACGCGCCAAGCCTACCTCAGGAGGGTTCGGCCCCGCGAGGGTCGGCGGCCCCTCGCGGGGTCGCCTCCCCTGCGGAAGTCAGCGGCGCTGGGCGCGCCGCGTGAGGGCCGGGGTGACGGCGAGCAGCGCGATCCCGAGCGCCAGGGCGACCAGGTAGATCCACGGCAGCGAGCCGAGCCCGAAGGCGTCGAGGAAGAATCCGCCGACGAGTGCACCCAGCCCGATGCCGGCGTTGAAGGCGGTGGAGTAGAACGCGCTGGCCGAATCCCGGATCGCGGGCGACGCCACGTGCATCAGCCGCGTCGGCAGCAGGGTCGGGATGACGCCGAACGCGATGCCCCAGACGAAGAACGCGCCGATCGCCACGACCGGCTGGGCCGCGAACAGCGCGAGCAGCAGCACCGAGGCGCCGGTCGCCGCGAGCGCGACGACGAGCCCGGTCGTCGGCCGTCGGCCGAACAGGGCGCCCGCGGTCAGCACGCCGATCGCGCCGGCGATGCCGTAGACCAACAGGAGCAGGCCGACCTGGCCCTCCGCGATGCCCATCTGGCCGATCATGAACGGCGCGATGTAGGTGTAGAAGGAGTAGTTGCCGATCATGACGACGGCGACCAGGATGCAGATCAGGGCGACCACGGGGATCGTCTGGTCGAGCGGTCCGCGACGGCGGGCGGCTCGGATCGAGGCCGTGTCGGTCGAGACGTCGAGGTGCTTGCGGTGGTCGACCCGCGGCAGCAGCAGCCAGATCAGCACGGCGCCGAGCACGGCGAGCACGCCGATGCCGAGGAACGGCACCCGCCAGCCGAAGGCGTGGCCGACCGTGGTGGCCAGCGGCACGCCGAGCACGAAGGCGAGGGTGCCGCCTCCGGTGGTCATCGCCACGGCGCGGCCGATCTGCTCCTTGGGCACGAGGTGGGCCGAGTAGGCACCGACCACACCCCAGAACACGCCGTGCGCCATGCCGCCGATCACGCGGGCGACGACGAGGAACTCGAAGCTCGGGGCGAGGCCGCCGGCGATGCTCGACGCCGCGATCGCGACCAGCACGAGCATCAGCAGGGTGTGCCGGGGCACGCGACGGAACAGGAAGGTCAGCGGAACGCTGGTCAGCACCACCGCGAACGCGAAGAAGCTGATCAGGAGGCCGGTCTGCGACTCCGAGACCCGGAGCGAGGAGCTCATCTCGGGCAGGAGGCCCGTCGGGATCATCTCGGCGGTGACCGAGAGGAAGACGGAGACGGAGAGGACGGACAGGCCGCCCCAGGGGAAACGTCGGACGACCGGCGTCGTGCCGGTCTGAGGGAGTTTGGTTGTGGTCACAGCAGTGCGCACCATTCGAAGACATCTCGAAATTCGGCGGACAGAGGAGGCTCGAGTGCCGTTCCTGACGACCTGAAGCACGGGCCGACGAAGGAAAGCTGCGCGGCCGGTGACGACTTCGTACATGCCCGTGGCCGGACGATGACCGTGCGACCACTGACTATTGTAGCTGAGGGGCATCCCCCGGCAAGAGGAGATTCGCTATGGCGCTGCCGCACAACCACTGGGTACTCACCTTCGTCTGCCCCGACCTGCCGGGGATCGTGCACGCGGTCAGCGGCGCGGTCGTCGCCTCGGGCGGCAACATCACCGAGAGCCAGCAGTTCTCCTCGGCCGACACCGGCCGGTTCTTCATGCGCCTGCAGGTGCAGTCCGAGGCCGATCGGGCCACCTTCGAGGCGGCCCTGGCCCCGGTCGTCGAGCACTACGGCATGACCTGGCGGCTCGACGTCGTCGGCCGGCCGCTCCGCACCCTCGTGCTCGTCTCCACGGCGGCGCACTGCCTGAACGACCTGCTGTTCCGCCAGCGCAACGGCCAGCTGCCGGTCGAGGTGCCGCTGGTGCTCAGCAACCACGGCGTGCTCCGCGACCTGGCCGGGTTCTACGACGTGCCCTTCGAGTCGCTGCCGGTGACGGATCCGGCCTCCAAGGCCGCGTTCGAGGAGCGCGTGATCGAGGCGGTCGACACCTACGACATCGAGCTCGTCGTGCTGGCCCGGTACATGCAGATCATCTCGCCCGAGCTCTGCGAGCGTCTCGCGGGCCGGCTGATCAACATCCACCACTCCTTCCTGCCGGGCTTCAAGGGCGCCAATCCCTACAAGCAGGCGCACGCGCGGGGCGTCAAGCTGATCGGCGCGACGGCGCACTTCGTGACCAGCGACCTCGACGAGGGCCCGATCATCGAGCAGAACGTGGTGCGGGTGGATCACACCCGGACGACGGCCGAGCTCGTCGCGATCGGGCAGGACGAGGAGAGCCGCACGCTGACGCAGGCGGTCAAGTGGTTCGCCGAGGACCGCGTGCTGCTCGACGGCGCGCGCACGATCATCTTCCGCTGACGCGGACGCTGACCGGGGCTCGGGCTCGGGCTCGGGCTCGGGTCAGAGGATGACGGGATCCCAGATCGGCTTCTGCGCGAAGGCGTCGCGGTAGTACTCCAGCTCGGTCAGCCGGCTCGCCGCCTCCTCGTCGACCACGACGGTCGCGCGCGGGTGCAGCTGGATCGCCGAGGCGGGGACGCTGGCCGACAGCGGGCCCTCGAGCGCCGCGGCCACCGCGTGCGCCTTGCCGGCGCCGAACGCCAGGAGCACGAGGCGCCGGGCCCGGAGGATGGTGCCGAGCCCCTGCGTGATGCTGTGCACGGGCACCTCGTCGACCGAGTCGAAGAAGCGCGCGTTGTCGTCCCGGGTCTGGCGGGTGAGCGTCTTCACGCGGGTCAGCGAGGCGAAGGAGGAGCCCGGCTCGTTGAAGCCGATGTGGCCGTCGGTGCCGATGCCGAGCAGCTGAAGGTCGACACCGCCCGAGGCGAGGATCGCATCCTCGTAGCGCTCCCCCGCCGTCTCGATTCCGAGCGGCCGGCCGTCGGGCACGTGGATCGATCCAGGGGTGAGCCCGAGCGGCACGACGACCTCGCGCTCGATCACCGAGTGGTAGCTCTCCGGGTGCGAGACCGGCAGGCCCACGTACTCGTCCAGCGCGAAGCCGCGCACCTCCGAGAGGTCGAGACCGGCCCGGACCCGCTCGGCGAGTGCCCGGTAGACCGGCAGGGGCGTGTCGCCCGTCGCGAGGCCGAGCACCGCATCCGGTTGCTGGGCGACGAGGCGCTCGATGGCCTCGGCGACCAGGGCTCCGGCGGCCTTGCGACTGCCGACGACGATCACTTCTGCCACGTGGCCACTCTCTTCTCTCCCGCGGGTGCTCCGGAGGGCCGGGTCGCGGGGGCTCCGACGAGGGCGGCGCCGACGGCCGCGGCCGGGAAGCCGGCCGGGACGAGCTGAACCCGCGTGTCGAGCTCCAGGGAGGCCAGGAACGGTGACTCCCCCGCCCAGGATGCCAGAACCCGCTTGACCTCGTCGAGCAGCCAGGCTCCGAGGTTGCTGAGCCCGCCGCCGATCATCACGGTCTCGACGTCGACGGTCAGAACGAGCACCCGCACGGCGGCGGCGACGTTGTCGACGAGCAGCGAGCGGATGGCCCGCGCGCCCTCGTCGCCCGCCTCGGCCGCGGCGAGCAGCGATCGCGCCGGGATCGGGTCGTCGGTGGCCCACTGGCGGGCGATGGCCGAGCCCGAGGCCACCGTCTCGAGGCAGCCGCGCTGACCGCAGGGGCAGAGCACGCCGCCCGGATCGACCGGGATGTGCCCGATCTCGCCGGCCGCTCCGCGCGCTCCGCGCCACAGGGCGCCGTCGATCACGAGGCCGGCCGCGAGCCCCGTGCCGAGGTTGAGGTAGGCCATCGACCGGGGCGCTCCCTCGGGGACGCCGGCCGTCATGAGGTGGTACGCGCCGAGGGCCGCCGCCTTGACGTCGTTCTCGACCTTGACCTCGCGCCCGAGCGCGCGGGCCAGCAGTCCGCCCACCTCGAGCTCGTCGAAGCCGAGGTTGACGGCATGCGAGACACTGCCGGTGCCGACGTCGACCTGGCCCGGGATGCCGATGCCGATCGTCTCGACGTCGGAGGGAGTGAGCCCGACCGCCGCAGCGATCCGGTCGATGCCCTCGAGAGCGGTGCGGATGACCGCGTCGGGGCCGAACCCCGTCACCAGCCGGATGCGGTCGACGACCACGCCCGCCGCATCCACGGCCACCGCGTCGGTCTTCGTGCCCCCGATGTCGAGCCCCAGCCTCATGCGCGGACCCCCTTGTGCTCGAGGTACCCGGCGAGCGCCTCCCCGACCAGTGCCGAGGCGCCGTAGGTCGCCAGCCCGGCGTAGCGCGGATCCTCTCCTGGCCACCCGAGGTCGGCCGCGATAACCCTCCGCTGCCGGTCGCGAAGGGCGTCGATCAGGGCGACGACCTCGGGCCGTCGTTCGTTGTCCTTGCCGACGACGAGGACGTATGCCGTCTCGGGAATGTCAGCGATCCGGTCGCGCCAGTCGCGCTCCGTCACCGCGAGCATGGGGAGGTCGGTGGCGGATCCCTCGAGCGCCGCAAAGGGCCCCCAGGGGACCTCGCCGACCGCGATGTTCGCGACGGTGTCGACGCGGACGAGCAGCCAGCCCGGGCCCTCGAGCAGGTCACCGGCCTCGGGCGCGACGCGGAAGGTGCCGGCGATGCGGTCCTGGTCGGGCCGCGCATCCGGTTCGGCTGCAGGCGGCGAGGTCGGTGCCGGTTCTGATGTCGCCTCCGGCCGATCGCCCATCCGAACCCCAGGCTGCGCTGCAGCGAGCGTCGCAGTCAGGGCATCCAGCCGCTCGCTCGCATCCTCGAGCCGGCTCGCCTCGAGCTCCCCGGAGTCGACGGCCTCCGCGATCCGCACCACGATCTGCTCGAGCTGCTGCTCGGTGTTGCGGGTTCCGATGCAGAGCAGGTCGCACCCCGCGGCCAGCGCGCGCACCGCGGCGGCCGGGATGCCGATCACGCCGCTCGCCCCGACCATGTCGAGCGCGTCGCTCACGATCACCCCGGTGAAGCCGAGCTCGCCGCGCAACAGATCGTTCAGGATGACGGGCGAGAACGTCGCCGGGTTGTCCGGGTCGATCTGCGGCAGCAGGATGTGGCTGGTCATCACGGTCAGCGCGCCGGCGGCCACCGCGGCCGCGAAGGGCGGGAGCTCCCGCTCGCGCAGGAGCTCGACCGAGACGTCGACCGTGGGGAGCGAGAGGTGCGAATCCTGCGCCGTGTCGCCGTGACCCGGGAAATGCTTGATGCTCGCGGCGACCCCCTCGGCCTGCAGGCCCTGCACCCAGGCCGCACCGTGACGCGCCACCAGCACCGGGTCGCTGCCGAAGCTGCGGATGCCGATGACCGGGTTGCGTGGGTCGGAGTTGACGTCGACGTCGGGCGCGAAGTCGAGGTTGACACCCGCGTCGCGCAGCTCGGCGCCGACCGCGGCCGCCACGGCACGCGTCGCGTCGAGGTCGTCGAGGCGGCCGAGCACCGCGTTGCCGGGGAAGGGCGCCCCGCGGTCGTAGTAGAGGCGGGTGACGTCGCCGCCCTCCTCGTCGATGGCGATCAGGGCGCCGGGGTTCGCCGCGCGGATCGCGGCGGTGAGGGCGCGGAGCTGCTCGCGCGAGACGATGTTCTCGCCGAACAGGCACACGCCCGCGAGACCCTCGCGGAGCGTCCGCTCGACCCATTCGGGGAGCTCGGGCCCCTCGAAGCCCGGCAGCAGGGTGCCGAGGATGCTGCGGCGGAGCGCCTCGGGAGGTGCCGCAGAAGATGCCGTGCTCATCCCTTCACCGCCCCGCTGACGAGCCCCGACGTCATCCGCCCCTGCACCAGCAGGAAGAAGACGATCACGGGGATGGCCATCAGGGTCGACCCCGCCATGATCGCCGCCCAGTTCGTGGTGCCGGTCGCCACCTGGAAGGTGCGGAGCCACACCGGCAGCGTCATCATCTCGGGCCGCGAGTTCACGACCAGGGCGAGCAGGAACTCGTTCCAGGCCTGGATGAAGCCGAACACCCCGGTCGCGACCAGCCCGGGGGCCAGCAGGGGGAAGGTGATCCGCCAGAACGCGCCGCTGCGGCTGCAGCCGTCGATCATCGCGGCCTCCTCGAGCTCGACGGGCACGCCGTTGACGAAGCCGCGCAGGGTCCAGATGGTGAACGGCAGCACGGTCGCCACGTAGACCAGGGTGAGCCCGGCGATGGTGTTGAGCAGCCCCCAGCCGTCGAGCACCCGGTAGGTCGAGACGATCATCGCCTCGGCCGGGATCATCTGGATGATCAGGATCGCGAAGATGAAGGTCTTGCGGCTCTTGAACCGGTACCGCGTGACCGCGAGGGAGGCCAGGAACGCGAAGACGAGCGCGATCACGACCGTCGAGACGGTGACCAGGAGCGAGTTGCCGAGCGCGGGCAGGAACTGCGCCCGCGCGGGCTCGAACAGCACGGTCTCGTAGTTGGCCGTGGTGAGCGACTGCGGAACGAAGTTCGGCACGCTGCCGCGGATCTCGTTGTTGGGCTGCAGGGAGGTGTTGACCATCCAGTAGACCGGGAACACCGAGAACAGGAAGACGATGATCGAGGCCGCGCCGAGCAGCACGGCGTTCAGGCGCTTGCGGGTCACTGCTCCTCCTCCTTGAGGCTGCGGCGCACGTAGAAGATCGAGATCGCGACCATCAGGATGACCATGATCACCGCGATCGCCCCTCCCGTCCCGTAGTTCCCGCCGCCGATCGAGGTCTGGTAGATGTAGACGCCCAGGGTCGAGGTCTGCTCCTTGATGCCGCCGATGCCCTGCAGCGCGAAGATCTGCGTGAAGACCCGGAGGTCCCAGATCACCTGCAGGATGATCACGACCACGAAGATCGAGCGCAGGTACGGGAAGACGACCAGGCGGAAACGCTGGAACCCGCCGGCGCCGTCGAGCTGCGCGGCCTCGAGCACCTCCTCGGGCACCTGGGTGAGCCCGGCGTAGATCGTGAAGGCCACGAAGGGCACGGCCCCCCAGGTCACGATGATGGTCGCGACCACGAAGAAGCTGAACGGGTCGATCAGCCAGGAGTGGTTCGAGAAGTCCTGCCCGGAGACCGCCTCCATCAGGTAGTTGACGACGCCGTACTGGGTGTCGAACATCCAGCCCCACACGATCGTGGCGGTCAGCGCCGGCATCGCCCAGGCGAGCAGCAGCCCGACCGAGACGAGCGCCTTGAAGAAGCGGTTGACCCGGTTCATCAACAGCGCCACGAGCGTGCCGAGCACCATGGCCGTGATCACGTTGGCCAGGCAGAACAGCAGGCTGCGGCCGAGCACGGCCCAGAACTGCGGGTCGCCGAGCACCCGGGTGTAGTTGTCGACACCGATGAAGGGTGCGGGGGCACCGAAGACCTGCGCGCGGCCGAACTCCTGGAACGACATCACGAACAGCTGCACCAGCGGCCAGCCGATCACCGCGATGAGGATGAGGCAGGCCGGCACGAGCAGCATCAGCGGCGTGAACCGCCCGGCTCGGGCCCGCGAACCGCCCCTGTTCTTCTTTTGACGGGGCCCGAGCGGAAGCTCTTGGACGCCTCCGGACTCGTGTTCCCTGACCAGCAGCACGGACGAGGTCATGTGTAGGTACTCCCACTACGATTGCGGTGTGCCTCTCACCTTCCTAGGGCGATGGGCATCTGGGCTGACGGTGGCCGATGGCCGTGTTCGCGCGCGGCGCACCGGCCACCGTCAGGTGAACGGCTCTCCTACGAGTTGAGGATGCCGTCGATCTTCTGGTCGAGCGCCGTCGCGAGCTGCTGCACGTCGCCGCCCTGGGCGATGCCGACGAAGAAGTCCTGCAGCGCTCCCGAAGCCTCGACGTCGGCCCACCGGGGTGACGCCGGGGTGAGCTTCGCGTTGGCCGCGGCCTCACCGATCGCCTTCGCCACCTCGTCGGTGCCGAGGGTCGAGGCGAGCGAGATCTTGGCCGGCACGAGGCCGTTCTCGCCGAGGATCGTCTGGTACTCGTCGCTCAGCATGATCTTCAGGGCGTCGGTGGCGAGCTCCGGATGGGCCGAGTTGGCCGACACGGCGATGTTCGAGCCGCCGGCGAACACGTGCGCCGCTCCGCCGTCCTTGCCCGGCAGGGCGTAGACGCCGAGGTTGGCCTCCTGGTCCGGGCAGCCGGGCGCGGCGGAGTCGGCGGGCGCGAGGATCGAGCTCTTCACCCAGCTCGGCGCCGACAGGTTGGCGACGACACCCTCGCAGAAGGGCACCTGGGGGTCGGTCTCGTTGCCGTCCTTGGCCGCGGACGAGGCCTGGGTCATGACCTCCTGCACCTGCTTGAGGCCGGCGATCGACTCGGGGCTCGAGAACGACGAGGTCCAGGTGCCGCCCTCTTCGGTGGCGATCTCGCCGCCGTTCTCCCAGATGTAGGGAAGGGCGTTGTACCAGTCCTGGCCGGGGAAGTAGATGCCCGAGACACCGGCGTTCGCCTTCGCGAGCGCCACCCCGTTCGAGACGTACTGGTCGAGCGTGGTGGGCACCGTCAGACCCGCGTTCGCGAGCAGGTCCTTCTTGTAGAACACCAGCCGCGCGCCGGAGTAGTAGGGAGCGGCGAACAGCTTGCCGTCGTAGGAGCCCGCCTCGACGAAGCCGGGGAGCAGGTCGTCCCCGCCGATCTCCTCCTGGATGCCGCTCAGGTCGGCGAAGGCGCCGGCCGAGGTGAAGGCCGCGGCCTGGGTGTTGCCGACCTCGACGACGTCGGGGCTGTCCGAGCCGGAGAGGTTCGTCGTCAACTTGTCGACCAGGCCGGTCCAGGCCTGCTCCTCGATGGTCAGCGTCGAGCCGGGGTGATCCTTCTCGAACGTGGTCTTCAGGTACTCGCGCGCGGCATCCGGGGTGTCGGTGCCGTTCAGCCAGACCCGGAGGTCGGCGGTCTCGCCGGCGGCGGAACCGCCTCCCGAGGAGCCGCCGGCGCAGCCGGCGAGTGCGAGCGCGGACACGATGCCGAGGGCGGTGACCGCGAGTGCTTTCCTTCTCATTGTTCGTACCTTTCCTAGGGCGATGGATGCCAGCTGGGCACTGGCGTCTCGGTGCAAGGGTTCGCGGCGTGGCCGCTACGAGACCCCGAGTTGTCCGGACAGGACCATGACGGCCGCTCCGCGCAGGACGATGTCCTGCCCGAGTGTGGTCATCCGCAGCGTCAGAGAGCCGTGGAACTCGGCCATCGTGCGCGCGCGGAGGGTCTCGACGGTGGCGGCCGCCAGGGGCCCGTCGAGAAGTTCGGTGGGGCCGCTCAGGATGACCTCGCTGAGGTCGAGCGCGCCGACGACGGGTGCCAGGGCGATGCCGAGCCGCTCGCCCGCCTCGGTGAGCACGCGGTCGTGATCGGCATCCGGCAGCTCGTCGAGCCGCTTCATCAGGTTCGGGATGCTGAGCCAGGTCTCGAGGCAGCCGCGCTTCCCACAGGCGCAGACCGCGCCGCCGTCGGTGCCGACCACCACGTGGCCGATCTCGCCCGCGGCGAAGCGGCTGCCGAACAGCGGAGTGCCGCCGAGCAGCAGGCCCGCGCCGACACCGTGACCGATCGTGATCAGCATCGCGTCGCCGGCCGCTCCCCCGAAGCTGTGCTCGGCGAGCACGGCGGCGTTCGCGTCGTTGGCGACGACCACGGGTACGCCGAACCGGGCAGCGAGGATGCTCTGCAGCGGCATCCCGTTCCAGCCGAGGTTCGGGGCCGAGAGCACGACGCCGGCGAGGTCGACGACACCGGGCGAGCCGACGCCGATGCCGAGCACCGGAGCCTGAGCCTGGTCGACGAGCGTGCGGGCGAGGGCCACGACCTTCTCGACGGCCTCGTCGCCCGTGCTGCCGGCGAGCTCGACCTCGGCGCGGGCGCTGATCGCGCCGTCGAGGTCGAGCAGGGCGCCGGAGAAGGTGGAGTGCTCGGAGAGGTCGAGGCCCACGATCACGAAGGCGCTGCGGTCGAGATCGAGGAGGGTGGCGGGCTTGCCGGGCCGCGAGTCCTCGCGCTGTCCGAGCTCGACGACGAGACCGTCGGCCATCAGCTCGGCGACCAGGGCGGAGACGGTGACGCGGGTGAGGCCGGTCTCCCGGGCGATGTCGGCGCGGCTGCGGGAGCCCTCGTGGTAGAGCGTCTGGAGCACGAGCGAACGGTTGTGGCTGCGGGCGTGCTCGGGGAGAACCTTCGACGAGGGCCGGAGCGCCCGACGCGGGGCGCCCGTGCGGCCTCCGGCCGGGGCTTTTCCGTGTGCGAAGCCCTGAACCGTCGTCGGCGGAGCCGATTCGGTGCGGGAAGAGCTTCGCTGCACTTCCGATGCAGTCATGTTTGTTAGTAAAGCGTACGAACATACTCACATCAAGACCTCGACGGGATTCGTGCGGACTCTTTACAAACCCGAAACACGGCGGTGACGATCTACCATTGCAGGGTGCCCGATACGACCGACCAGAACCGTGCCCTGAAGTTCAGCGTCAACGACGTGCTGCGATTCGTCGTCGAGCTGTTCGCGTTCTTCACCTTCGCCTTCTGGGGTTTCGTGGCCTGGCCGTTCCCGTGGAACTTCGCGTTCGGCATCCTCGCCCCCGTCTTCGCGATCGTCGTCTGGGCGCTGTTCCGCTCCCCCCGGGCCGTCTTCCACATCGACTCCTTCGGCAAAGCGCTCGTCGAGATCGTGATCATGGGTTCGGCCGCGCTCGCCTGGCTGATGCTCGGGCAGCCGATCGTCGCCCTCGTGTTCGGGGTCGTCGCGGTGGTCACCGGCGTGATCGCCGGCCGCAAGGAACTGCAGTGAGCCGCCGGCACGCCTCCCTCCTCCTCCACGGAGCGAAGAAGCTCGACGCCGACGGCGTCGCCGACGACTTCTGGATCCTCGTCGCCGGAGACCGGATCGCCGAGACCGGCACGGGGGAGTCCTGGCGGAGCCTGGCGGCCGAGATCAGCATGCTCGGCGGGGGCGGCCTCGAGGTGTTCGACGCGGAAGGCGCCTGGATCACCCCGGGATTCATCGACCTGCACGTGCACGGGGGCGGGGGCGGCTCGTTCGACGAGGGCGCCGAGGGCATCCGCACCGCGCTGGCCTTCCACCGGGCGCACGGCACCACCCGGTCGGCGATCTCGCTCGTCGCCAACCCGCTTCCCACGCTGGCCGCGAGTCTCGGGGTGGTCGCCTCGATCGCCGAGGCCGACCCGCTCGTGCTCGGCGCGCACCTCGAGGGGCCGTTCCTCGCACCCTCGCGGCGCGGGGCGCACGACCCCTCGGCACTGATCGAGCCGCGGCCCGAGGTCGTCGCCGAGCTGATCGCCGCGGCCCGGGGCCGGCTCACCCAGGTGACCCTCGCGCCCGAGCTGCCGGGCGCCCTCGGTGCGATCGGCGCCTTCACGGCGGCCGGCGCGATCGTCGCGGTCGGGCACACGGATGCGGACCTCGCCCAGACCCGCGCCGCCTTCGACCGGGGTGCGCGCCTGCTCACGCACGCCTTCAACGCGATGCGAGGCATCCATCACCGCGACCCGGGGCCGGTCATGGCCGCTCTCGACGACGAGCGGATCGCTCTCGAACTGATCGCGGACGGCGTGCACGTGCATCCGTCGATGATCGAGCTGGCGTTCCGGAGCGCGCCCGGGCGGGTCGTGCTCGTGACCGACGCCATGGCGGCCGCGGGCTCGGCCGACGGGGCGTACCGGTTGGGCACGCGCGACGTGACGGTCGCCGAGGGGCGCGCGACGCTGCCGGACGGCACGATCGCGGGCTCGACGCTGACGCAGGAGGCGGCGCTGCGCGGGGCGATGGCCGCCGGCGTCGGAGCCCAGGAGGCCGTGGCGGCGCTCACGGCGACCCCGGCGCGGGTGCTGGGGCGGGATGACGAGCTGGGGTACCTGCGTCGCGGGCACCTGGCCGACCTCGTGGTGCTCGACGAGGGGTTCGTGGTGCAGGCGGTCTTCGCGGCGGGCGCGCGGGTGCCGTCCGCCGCCTAGCCCACGCTCTCTCGCCCTCGCGCGATCTCGTCCCGCCCGACTGTCCTCGATCCGTCACTTGTTGTCGCTATCGCGCCTTCTTAGCGACAACAACTGACGGGTCGAGGACAGCCGGGGGCGCCTCGGGCTCTCGCTCGAGCAGGATGACGCCGTCGGCGCGGGCGGCGAGGTGGTAGCCGGAGACCTCGGCTGCTGCGGCGAGGTCGGCGAGCGCCGCTCCGCCCACGGGGAACTGCTGAGCGATCGAGGTGTCGGCGACGACGTAGTCGGGGCGGGTGACGTCGACGGGCAGGATGCCGAGGAGGCTCACCTCCGTCCGCGCGGTCAGCTGCGGCGCGAGCGAGTTCGACGCCGCGACCGTGCTGCCGTCGGGGACGCGGTCGAGGATGCTCCGGGCGGCTTCGGCGTGCGGCGACGGCGCCCAGAACGCGGGCGACACGAGGGCGGCGAGGGGCGAAGCCGGCAGCAGCGCGAGCACGAGGGCAAGGCTCGCGGCCAGGGCGAGGCCGGTGCGGGTGGCAGTTCGGCTCGGGCGGCCGGGCCAGGTTCGCGGGCTCGGGCTCGGGCTCGGGCTCGGGCTCGGGCTCGGGCTCGGGCTCGGGCTCGGGCTCGGGCGACCGTGCCAGGTTCGGAGGCTCGGGCCAACGGCGGCGAGGTTCGGACGCTCACTCCGTCGGAGGCGGATCAGTCCGTCGATGAAGGCGGCCGTCACGACCGGCACCAGCACGGCGTCGTAGTGGAAGGACGTTCCCCAGTAGTTCGGGTTGTCGGAGAGGAACCGCCAGGCGAGCGTCGGTATCGCCGCAAGCACGAGCGGCGACCGGAGCGCGAGGAATGCGGTGGGGAGGAGGAGCGCGACGACGGTGCCGATCCGCGTGTCGTCGGTGAGCAGCGTGGCGAGCTGATGGGCCGCGGAGGCGGGAGTGAGCTGGCCGGTGTAGCTGTTGCCGCCCGCGGGGTTGAGGGCGGGGATGACGAGCATCGTCTCGATCGCCGTGGCGGCGGCGCCGAACGCGGCCGTGGCCAGCCCGCGGAGCCGGCCCCGTGCATCCGTTCGCCAGGCGCGCGTGGCGATGAGCAGGCCGATCGCCGTGACGGTCAGGCCGAGGTCTTCTTTGACGAGCACGAGCGGGGCGGCCCAGAGCGCGGCGGCGCGCAGCCTGCCGCGGCCGAGCGCGGTGAGGGAGAACGCGAGGAGGGGCACCGCGAAGGCGATCTCGTGGAAGTCGAAGGCGATGGCGTGGGCGAGTCCGCCGGCGAGACCGTAGGCGGCGGCGACCGCGGCGGCGGCTCCGGGGCCGAGGCTGCGCGCGGCCCAGCCGGCGAGCGGCGCGACACCCAGCGCGAGCAGCACGGCCTGGCCCACGAGCAGTGTCTCGGGGCCTGGATGCACGAGGTAGAGCGGCGCGAGCAGCGAAACGATGGGCGAGAAGTGGTCTCCGAGGAGGGGGTAGTCGATGCCCTTGAGGAGCGAGGTGGGGAGGTGGCCGGCGGCGTAGGAGCGCACCTCCTGCTCGAAGATGCCGAGGTCGTAGCCCGTCGTGAGGAGGCGGGCGTGCCGCTGAAGCGCGAGCGCCGAGAACATCGCTGCGAGCGCGAGGGCGGCGGCCCACGGGATGGCGACGGCACCCCACCTGCCCGCGGCACCGCGCGCGCCGGCGCGTCGACGCCCCGGTGTCTGCCCGTTCTCGGAGCGGGAGGACGTGGCCGGCGCTGGAGGCGTTCTGGCGATGACCGTCATGCGGCCATGCTGCGACCCCCGTGCTGACGCGCCCCTGACCCGCCCTGACGCCGACGTCAGCCCGCCTCACGCCCCCACTGCCCTCGACCCGTCAGTTGTTGCCGCTATCGGGGGCGGATAGCGACAACAAGTGACGGGTCGAGGACCTTCGGGGGCGGGTCAGAGGGTGCGGCCGCCGTCGACGGTCACGACCTGGCCGGTGAGGTAGGCCGAGTCGGGCGAGACGAGGAAGCGCACCACCGACGAGATCTCGTCGAGCGCCGGCCGACGACGGAGGGCGATCTGTTCGAGGTCCCGCGCCTCCTCGGCGCCGGCGCCTGCGCTGGCACCCGCGGCACCGGCGCGCCCGTTCCACAGCTCGCGGATGCGCTCGGTCGGAACCGTTCCCGGCGCGACCACGTTGGCCCGGATGCCGTCGGGCCCGACGTCCCGGGCCAGGTACTTCGTGTACATGATCACGGCGGCCTTGCTCACGCCGTAGTGCGCGTACGCGCCGTCCGGAGTCGGGCCGAGGCCGTTGATCGAGGAGAGCGTGACGATGGATCCGCCCCCGGCCGCGCGCATCCCGGGCACGACCGCCGTACAGGAGTTCACGGCGGTGACCAGGTTGCGCTGCAGCGCGGTCGCGAGGTCCTCCGGCCGGAGGGAACCGGCCCGGTTGTCGTGCAACCCGCCGGAACCTCCGCCGGCGTTGCAGACCAGGCCCCGCACGGCGCCGCCGAAGTCCGCGGCGACGCGATCGAAGGCATCCCGGACCGCGTCGGCGTCGGTGAGGTCGGCCTCGTAGCCGCGGCTGTCGTGGCCCGCGCGGCGGAGCTCTTCGTCGGTGGTGGCCGCGGTCATCGCGGCGGCCTCCCCCGCGAATGCCTCGTAGGAGCGTAGGTCGCGATCGACGACGGCGACCCGGGCCCCCGCCTCCGCCAGCGCGTGGGCGATGTGGCGGCCGAGCCCGCGGGCGGCGCCCGTGACGATGACGACCTCGCCGCCGAGCCCGCTCACGCCCCTCGCTCCCACGGCCACGACACGAGCGTGCCCGGGTACCCGAGGGTCACCCACACCCGCCCCGCCATGACGCAGACATTGGTCGGGTCACTGCCGCTCCCCAGCGGGATCCGCTCCACGACGGCGCCTTCGAGGTCGAGCACCTGCACCTCGTCGCCCCGGCTGCCCGTGACGATCAGCCGGTCGTCGTGCACGAGGATCCCGTCCGGGGCCATGTGCTCGTCGAGCACCGCCCAGTCGGTGGGTTCCTCGAAGCCGCCGTCCCCGTCGGCCGCGAACCGCACGATCCGGTTCGCGTACGACAGGCCGACCAGCAGCGATCCGTCTCCCGGATGGAAGGCCAGACCGTTGCAGAACCGATCGACCCGGCCGACGACCTCGGGCAGGCCGCCGGGTTCGGCCGCGTAGATGCGGCCGGTCTCGAAGGCCGCATAGTCGGGGATGACCTCCCAGTTGCGCGGGTCGGTGAAGATCACACGGCCCCGGTCGTCGAACACCAGGTCGTTCGGGCGAAGCGGTCCGTCGATCTCCGGCTGCGCGAAGAAGTCGGTCAGCTCGCCCGTGGCCGGATCGACCCGGTGCACGGTGCCCGGATGCTGCGGCTCGGCGAACCGCAGCGTCCCGTCGGGCATCGGCCACAGTCCGCCGTTGTTCGCGACGTACAGCGCGCCGTCGGGCCCTCGCCGGAGCCCGTTCGGCGACCCCGGAAAGCGGGCGATCGTCTCGAGGTCGCCCGAGGCGGGGTCGAAGTACCGCAGGGTCCGGTCGCGGAGGTCGACGAACGCGATGCGCCCGTCGTGCAGGGCGACCGGACCCTCGGGGAACCCGAGTCCCTCGAGATGCGTGGTGATCTGCGGCATGGTGCTTCTGCTACTCCGCCCCGGCGATGTTGCCGAACTTCTGCAGGATGCCGGTGTCGTAGAGGTACTTCGAGCTGTCCGGCAGCTCGGGCATCTCGGTCAGGGTGTCGGTGCCGGGCTCGAAGAAGGTGTCGACGTTGTCCTTCTCCAGGATCACCATCGGCGGGCTGGTGAGGTCCGGGATGTCGGCGCCGGCCGCCGTGGCCGCGGCCATCGAGAGCAGGAACTCGCCCCAGTAGGCGAAGAAGCCCATCTGCTCGGTCACCCAGACGTCGCCGTTGCGGATGTTCGAGAGCGCGTCCGTGCTGCCGCCGTAGCCCGAGACCATGGCCTGCGCGGTGCGGCCCTGGTTGTCGAGGGCGCGGAGCACGCCGACCGTCGTGTCGTCGCTCACCGTGTAGATGACGACGTTCCGATCCTTCGGGATGGTCTGCAGCGCGGTGAGCGTCGCGTCGTATCCCGAGTCGATCGTGAGCCCGAGGTCGCCCTGGAGCCCCTGATCGGGAGTGATGACGGTGGTCGTCGGCTGGATGTCGTCCGAGGAGACCTTGGTCATGCCCGGCACCTTCTCCGACAGCGCCGCGTAGAACGCCGTCGCGGCGATGTTCACCGAAGCGCCCAGCTCGGAGGCCTGACCGATCACGACCGTGGTGTTCGAGGCATCCCAGCCGCGAGTGGCCATCTGCTCGGCCATCGCGGTCGCACCCAGCCCCGACAGGTAGGGCTGATCGAAGTTGAACAGCGGGCAGCCCTCGACCGGCACGTTGACCGCGATACAGGGGATGCCGGCGTCGGTGAACTTCTGCCCCACCCGGGTCGTCGCGTCGGCGACCGAGGGGAACTCGATGATCACGTCGGGAGCCGCGGCGACCATGAGGTCGGCGTTGCTCAGCATGGTGGCCGCGTCGCCGGCGTTGTCGTACACGGTGACGGTCGCGCCGAGCTCCTCGGCCTGCTTCACGAAGGTGTCGGCCTGGTTGACGTAGACCTCGGCGGCCGAGGTGGGGATCGCGAACGCGAAGTTGAGGCCGGTGAGGTCGCCGGAGGCGAGGGCCGAGTCGGTGGCCGCGCCGCCGCCCGTCGTCCCGCCGGCGCAACCCGCCGTGACGAGTCCGGCGACGGCGATGACGGCTACTGCGGTGAGGCGGAATGCTGGTTTTCTCATGGTGCGCCTTTCGGGTGGAGGGGTGGGGGAAGGTGCATTTTCGGGGTTGGTGCAGGTCGGGTTGAGGAATGAGGGGTGGTGGCCGAGCAGATCAGGGGTGAAGGATGCCGGGCTCAGCCCGAGCGGCGCGCCCGCTCCTGCAGGCGGCTGAGCGTCACGGCCGCCAGCAGCACGAGCCCGGTGACGACCTGCTGGTAGAAGCTCGGCACGTGCAGGATGCTCATGCCGTTGGCGATGACGCCGAGGAGCAGCACGCCGATCACGGCGCCCGGCACCGAACCGCGCCCGCCGGTGAGGGCCGCGCCACCGAGCACGACGGCGGCGAGGCTCTGCATGGTGATCGTCGAGCCCATCGCGCCGGAGGCCGCGAGCAGCTGGCTGGCGGTCACGATGCCGGCCACGGCGGCGAAGAAACCGGAGAAGACGTAGACGCTTCCGCCGATCACGGTCACCCGCACGCCGGCGAGACGGGCCGCCTCGGGGTTGCCACCGACCATGTAGATGCGGCGGCCGAGCAGCGTGTGCGCGAGCACCAGGTGCATCAGCACCACCAGCACGATCATCAGGATCACGTGCCAGGGGATCGTGCCGATGGCCCGGTCGCCCAGGATGCCCGCCTCCGGCGGGACCGTGAGCGTCTGGCCGTTGGCGAGGGTGAACGCGAGGCCCGCCGTGATCGACATCGTCGCCAGGGTCGTGATCAGCGGATTGATCTTCAGGTGCACGATGAAGTACGTGTGCACGAGCCCGACGGCGATGCCCACGGCCAGGCAGACCGCCATCGCGGCGAGCATCGGTACCCCGGCGGTGGTGAGGCTGGCGTAGACCACCGCTGTCAGGGGCAGCACGCCTCCGATCGAGAGATCGAAGCCGCCGGAGATCACGACGAGCAGCTGACCGAGCGAGGCGATCATGATCACGCTCGCCGTGATCACGATGGTCGAGGCGTTGTTCGGCGTCCAGAATCCCTGCGCGAAGATCGCGAAACCGGCGACGACGACCACGAGGAAGATGCCGACCGTCGCCAAGGCGGGAAGGCGGGAGAGGGAGAAGGTTCGGGTATCAGTCATGGGTGACGGCACCTCCGGCGGCCGTTTCGAGCGCGAGGCTCTTGGTCTTGCGTTCACGGGTGAGCTCGTCGACCACGCGGCCGTCGCGCATCACGATCAGTCGGTCGGTCGCGTCGATCGCCTCCTGCACGTCCGAGGTGACGAGCACGACGGCGGCCCCCTGCCGGGCGAACGCCGAGAGCTGCTGGTGGATCTGGGTGCGGGAGCCGATGTCGACACCGCGGGTGGGTTCGTGCAGCACGAGCACCGGCGGCGCCGCCGCCAGCCGGCTCGCGAGGAGCACCTTCTGCTGGTTGCCGCCGCTCAGCTCGCCCACGTCCTGCCGCACGGAGGTGCAGCGCACGTCGGTCTCGGTCGCCAGGGCCTGGGCCCCGGCGAGCTGAGCCCGTCCCTTCATCCACCCGGCCGCGCCCGCGAAGCGGCCGAGCACCATCAGGGTGAGGTTCTCGCTGATGGTCTGGTTGAGCGCGAGCCCGTCGGTCTTCCGTTCGGCGGGCACGTAGGCGATGCCGAGGGCCTGCGCCCGCCGGGGCGTCGAGGGAACCGGGACCTCCGCCGCGGAACCCTGGACGAAGACCGATCCGGCGACGCGCTTCTCGTGGCCGCCGAGCGCCCGGGCGACCGTCTCGGCGCCGGAGCCGACGAGCCCGAAGATGCCGACCACCTCACCGGTGCGGATCTCGAGCGACACGTCGTCGATGGCCGGCTGCAGCTCTGAGTTCCAGCCCTGGAGGCGCAGGACGACCTCGGTCGGCGAGCCGGCGGCGACCGGGGTGGCCTCGGGCTTCTCGTACTCCCCGCCGAGCATCAGGCCGACCGTGCGGCCGAGCGAGGTCTCGGTGGTCTCCCGCCGATCCTCCATCCGGCCGTTCCGCAGCACGACGATCTCATCGCTGATCTCGAACGACTCGTCGAGGTGGTGGCTCACGTAGATCAGCGACACCCCGTCGGCCTTCAGCTCCCGCAGCTTTCCGAGCAGCAGCTCGGTCTCCCGGGCGTGCAGCGAGGCGGTCGGTTCGTCGAGGATGAGCACGCGGGCGTCGCCGAGCAGGGCCTTGGCGATCTCGACCAGCTGCCGTTCGGCGAGCGAGAGGTCGATCATGTCGCGCCGCACGTCGATGTCCAGGCCCAGGCGCGCGACGGCGTCGGCACCGGCCCGTCGCAGCCACCGCTGGGTCACACCCCAGCGGTTCTTCGGCCAGTTCGGCATCATCAGGTTCTCGGCGACCGAGAGGTGCGGCACGTAGGCGAGCTCCTGCGGGATCAGCTGGATGCCGAGGGCCCGCGCGTCGCGGGGCGAGCGGAACGAGACCTCCTGCCCGTCGAGCGTGAGGGTGCCCTGCGTCTGAGGTGTCTTGCCCGAGATGATCGAGAGCAGCGTCGACTTGCCCGCCCCGTTCTCCCCGACCAGGCCGATGCAGCGGCCCGGGACGAGCTCGAGATCGATCTCCTGCAGCACCTGGTTCGTGCCGTAGCGCTTTCCGATCCCGCGCAGCTCCATCACGAGGGGTCCACCAGTCGCATCGACGGCGGCTGCGGAGGGCGCCAGCCCCGTTCGCGGCTCGCGGGCGTGGCCTGCTCGTTCACGACGAGCCGGCCCGAGCGGAGCATCGTCGTCGCGAGCGAGGCCGCCTCGAGCACCTCGGCCGCGACCGAGCTGACGAGCGTGGAGGAACGGTTCGAGGGCACCGAGACGGTGAACGAGCCGACCGGGTTGTCGCCGGCGTCGAAGAACGCCGACGAGACGCAGCACACACCCTCGTGGAACTCCTCGTCGTCGATGGAATAGCCCCGCCGCCGCACCTGGTCGAGCTCGGCGACGAGCGCGGGGTACGAGGTGGTGGTCTTGGGCGTGAGCGCCGCGAGCTCGACGCCGGAGAACATGGCGGCCACGATGTCCTGCGGCAGGTGCGCGAGCACGCTCTTGCACGAGGCCCTGGCGTGCATGTTCGCGCTGTAGCCGACCTCGAGCTGCTTGACGACCAATGGATGCGTGCCGCCGATGAACTGCTGCATCACGATGCTGCCGTGGTACCACCCGCAGACGTACGCGGTCTCCTGCGTCTTGTTGTGCAGGCGGCTGAGGAGCGCCGAGATCTCCGGCGACGGGCCGAACCGCACGTCGAGGTGGTGGCCGAGCGCGCCGGCCCGGGGCCCGACGTCATAGGTGCCGCCATCCACCCGCACCACGTAGCCCGCCTGCTTCAGCGTGCGCAGCAGGTGATAGCAGGTGCTCGAGCGGAGGCCGACGGTGTGGGCGATCATCTTCGCGGTGGCCTGGCCGTTGCTGGTGGCCACGAGCTCGAGCACCTCGAGGCCCCGGGTGAGGGTCTGCAGGAGGGTCGCCTCCGCCGGCGCCGCAGCACCCGGGGCGATGGGCTTCTGGTCGGTCATGCGGCCTCTCCTCTCGCGACGGCGTCCGAGAGGGCGAGCAGAGCGGCGGCGAGCACGGCGCTCGCCTCGATCACCTCGTCCTCGAGCACGTACTCGTCGACACTGTGCGCACGGCTGAGATCGCCGGGCCCGAAGACGACGGCGGGGATGCCTGCTCCGCGGAGCACCCCGGCGTCGCATCCCGCCGTGAGTCCTTCGACCCGGGCCGGAAGACCGCTCGCCTGCTGGGCTGCGGTGAAAGAGGTGACGAGGGCGCTCTCGAGCGGGAGCTCCCAGCCGATCGAACCGTCGTTGTCCCAGCGGAGCACGGGCGGATGCTCGACCAGCCAGGGGTCGGACGCGGCTGCGGCTCGGAGGGTCTCGGTCAACGCATCCCGCACCTCCTGGAGGGATTCGCCGGGCAGCACGCCGATCCGGCCCGACATCGAGGCGTGCGCGGGCACCGCGGCGCGCCAGCCTCCGCCGTTCAGCACGCCGACGACCAGCGGCACCGAGGTGGGCACGTGGGCCATCAGCGGGTGGCGATGGGTCTCGGCCCGGCGGGCGCCCAGCTCGTTGACCGCGAGGTAGAGCGAGACAAGCTTGGCGAGCGCGTCCTCGCCGCGCCACGGCTGGGAGGTGTGCACGTCGCGGCCGGCCACCTCGACGGTGAAGAAGAGCACCCCCGAGTTGGCGGGCACGACGGCGCCGGTCGTGGGTTCCATGACGACGGTCGCGAGGCGGTCGGGCCGCGCTTCGAGCGAGGCGATGGTTCCGAGGCCGGTCGTCTCCTCCCCCGCGATCAGCTCGACGGCGAGGTCGAAGGCCAGCTCGACGCCCGCATCCGCGAGGGCCTGCAGGGCGTAGAGGGCGGCGACGCAGCCGGCTTTGTTGTCGACCGAGCCGCGGCCGAACACCGCGCCGTCACGCCGCACGCCGCCGAAGGGCGGATCCGTCCAGTCCTTCTCGTACATCACGGGCACGACGTCGTAGTGGGCGTTGATCGTGACGATCGGCTTGCCGCTGGGCGACCCCAACCAGCCGGTGATGTTCGCCCGCTCGTCCATCCGGGGCTCGGCG
The DNA here is from genome assembly GCF_001571005.1 of Herbiconiux solani NBRC 106740. Taxonomy (GTDB): domain Bacteria; phylum Actinomycetota; class Actinomycetes; order Actinomycetales; family Microbacteriaceae; genus Herbiconiux; species Herbiconiux solani. The sequence continues at coordinate 112,235 of NZ_BCST01000005.1, forward strand.
CGGCCCCGCTCGGTGCCGCCGACGACCGTGTCGGCGAGCACCTGGTGCTCGACCGCCCAGCCCCGCTCGCGGAACCAGCCGGTGAAGGCGTCGGACGCGAGGTCTTCGTGCCCGCTCACGGTCGGCAGTCGCACGAGCCCGCTCAGCAGATCGAGCGCCTCCTCGCGGTGAGCGGAGACGGATGCGGCGAGGTCGGTCGTGCGGGGAAGGGCGGTGGTCATCGGTCATCCTCCAGATCGAGCGATGACTCAGTAAAGGGCGAGGAGGAGCCAGAATGCTAGTAAATGAAACCGAATTTCCAGTATTTGAAGCGACGACTTCAAACCGTAACAATGCGAGGATGCTCGGAATCCTCGATGAGCGGAGACACGATGGAGTTCCTGGTCCGCATGACGATCACCGCGCCCGGCGACTCGGCCGACGTCGCCGCTCTGCGTGCGGCGGAGGCGGAGCGGGCGGCCGAGCTCGCCCGGTCGGGCACGCTCCTTCGGCTCTGGCGGATCCCGGGCGACCGCGCCAACTGGGGCCTGTGGCGGGCCGATGACGCGACCGCGCTGCATGAGGCGCTCACCTCGCTGCCGCTGTGGCCGCACGCGCGCTTCGAGGTGCACGCCCTCGCGTCGCATCCGAACGACCCGGGCTAGGGCGCGCCGACCGTCCATCCCGCCGACGCGTAGCGGCCTACCGCCTCCCAGTCCAGCGGCAGGTCGAGCCCGGTGGTCATGGCATCGGCCGGCCGCGACGGCCACACCACCCCGTCGACGAAGGGATGCTCGCGTTCGAGGAGCGGGTGGATCGGGTCGGAGCCGATGCGGGCGGGGATGGTCTCGATCAGCCGCACCCCGGCGCTCCGGCCGGCCAGCGGGGCGTGGATGGGGGCGAAGACGTGCGGGGCGACGGCGACCCCCGCCCGGTCGGCCGCGTCGACGGCGGCGAGCGCGAAGCTCAGCCCGCCGCTCGCCGTGGCGTCCACGCGGAGGAGGTGGGCGAACGGGTGCAGGTCGAGCGCGCCGTCGAGCCCGACGAGGTCCTCTCCGACGGCGAGCCGCACGCCGTGCGCCCGCTCCATCAGGTGCTCGAGCGGGCGCCAGTCCGGGCCGGGCAGCGGGTCCTCGATGAAGGCGACGCCCAGGTCGTCGAAACGCCGGACCGTCGCCGCGGCCGCCTCGGTGAACGGCGCGAGCCCGCCGTGCAGGTCGACGGCGACCTCGACCCCGGCGGCATCCTGGCCGAGCGAGGCCACGTGACGCACCATCTCCTGCACCAGCTGGAGGTCGTCGTCGACCGAGCGTCCCGGCACCATGACCTTGACGACCGAGGCCCCGCCCGCGATCAGGTCGGTCACCTCGTCGAGCAGCTCCCGGCGCGAGCGCACGTCGGCGAAGTACCCGGCGACGACCATGCTCCGGGGCTCGGCGGCACTGTCGCCGAGGAGGTCGCGGAGCGGCAGGCCGGCCTCCTGGGCGCGGAGATCCCAGAGCGCGATGTCGATCAGCGAGGCGGCCCGCACGAAGGATGCCCATCCGGGCATATACCGCGCGCGCAAGTCGCCGCGCACGGCCTCGGGGTCGAGCCCGACCGCCGGGTCGAGTGCTCCCGACAGGGTTCGGAGCGCCTCGAGCAGTGGCGTTCCGCGGGTGTACCCGATCGCCCGGCCGACTCTGCCGTCGTCCATCCGCATCCTCAGCACGACGTAGTCGCGGGTGCGGTACTCCATGGCTCCGAGGCGCACGACGTGGGCCATCGGCATGGGGCAGAGCCAGGCGTCGATGCCGGTGATGGTCAACATCCCAAGAGTATGACGCACGCTTTTTCCCGCTCGCACGCTCACCTATCGTTGCCAGCACCATGCAGAACTTCAGCACGCTCGACGCGAGCATCTACCCCCTGTGCCTCGGGAGCAACACCTTCGGCTGGACCTCGGACGAGGCCGAGTCGCGCGCCGTCATCGACGCCTACGTCGAGGGCGGCGGCAACTTCATCGACACCGCCGACAACTACTCGTGGTGGGTCGACGGCAACGTGGGGGGCGAGTCGGAGACGATCATCGGGCACTGGATGCGCGACCGGTCGGCGCGCGACCGGGTCGTGATCGCGACGAAGTGCGGGCGGCATCCCGACTTCCTCGGCCTGTCCCGGTCGAGCATCCGCGGCGCCGTCGCCGCCTCCCTCCGCCGGATGGAGACCGATTACATCGACGTGCTGTACGCACACCGCGACGACCCGACGGTGCCGCTGGAGGAGACCGCCGCGGCCTTCGACGAGCTCCGCCGCGAGGGCAGCATCCGGGCCGTCGGGCTGTCGAACTACTCGGGAGCACGCATCGACGAATGGATGCGGATCGCCGACGCCAACGGCTTCGCCCGCCCGGTCGCGCTGCAGCCGCACCTGAACCTGCTGTTCCGGCGCGAGTTCGAAGCCGACCTCCGCCCCGCGATCGAGCGGTACTCCCTGGCCGTGGTGCCGTACTTCGGGCTGGCCAGCGGCTTCCTCACCGGCAAGTACCGCAGCCGGGCCGACATCGACAGCAGCCCACGTGCCTCGATGCTCGAGGTGTACTACAGCGACGAGGCCTTCGCCGCGGTCGAGACGCTCGTCGACGTCGCCGCCGCCCACGGGATCTCACCCGCCACGGCCGCGCTCGCCTGGCTCCGGGTGCAGAGCGGGGTCGTCGCCCCCGTCGCGAGCGCCAGCCGGGTCGAGCAGGTGGCGGGACTGCTGGAATCGACCAGAGTGGAACTGAGCCCGGAGGAACTGCAGCGACTCGACACCGTGAGCGCCGCGTTGCCCGTGGGAGGAGAGGACGCATGACCGATCCGCAGAAGGTCGCCGTCGTGACGGGAGGGGCGAGCGGGATCGGCGCCTCGGTCGTCACCGCGCTGCTGGCCGAGGGGTACCGCGTCGCGGCGCTCGATCTGGGCGGCGCCGCCCTTGAGGCCGCATGGGCGGACGAGCCCCGCGTGCTCACCGTCACGGCGAACGTGACCGACCGGCAGGCCGTCGCCGCCGCGGTCGCCACGACGGTCGAGCGGCTCGGCGTGCCCCGCGTGCTCGTCAACTGCGCCGGGATCTACCGCGCTTCCAACCTCCTCGACACGACCGACGAGGATTTCGACGCCGTCGTCGCGGTCAACCTCAAGGGCACCTTCCTGCCCTCACAGCTCGTCGCCCGGGCGATGGTCGAAGCCGGCGTCGCCGGGTCGATCGTGAACATCACCTCGGTCGCCGCGAGCGAGGCGACCGAGGAGAACGGCGCCTACGCGGCGAGCAAGGGCGGGGTCACCGCCCTGACCCGCGCCCTTGCGGTCTCGTTCGCGGAGCACGGCATCCGGGTCAACGGCGTGCAGCCGGGGCCGATCGCCACCCCCCAGGGCCTCGCGGCCGTGGCCGACCCGGTCTACGCCGAGCGGATGGTGGGGCGGATGCTGCTGAAGCGGCTCGCCGAACCCCACGAGATCGCCTCGGCGGTCGTCTTCCTCGCCGGGGAGGGGGCGGGGTTCATCACCGGGTCGATCCTGACCGCCGACGGCGGGGTGCTGGCGCACCGCTGAGTAGTCCGGCCCGCCCGGCCGCGTCATCCGCCGAGTCACCCAGCCGCGTCATCCATCCGACACCGACGTCATCGAAACCGCAGGAGCATCATGAGCAAGCCCGTCCGCTGGAACCCCGACGTCGTCGCACCCCCGATCGGCAAGTACAGCCACCTCACCTCGGTGCCCGAGGGATCGCAGATGGTCTTCCTCGCCGGCCAGGTGGGCAACGACGAGAACGGCGTGCTCGCCGAGAGCGCCGAGGAGCAGACGGTCCTCGCGCTCCGCAATATCGAGAAGCTCCTCGCGTCGATGGGCGCCACTCCCGCCGACCTCGTGCGCCTGCTGACCTTCGTCGCCGGCACCGAGTCGATCCCCGGGTTCGTCGCCGGCCGCGACCGGGTCTTCGCCGAGTGGTTCCCGGACGGCGACTACCCGGGCCACTCGCTCGCGGTCGTGGCGGCGCTCATCCGGCCCGAGATCCACATCGAGCTCGAGGGCTGGGCCGCCGTGGAGCTCCGGAGGTGATGGACCAGGCCGCGTTCCGGGCGCAGTTCCCGGCGACGGCGCAATGGGCCTGGCTCGACACCCCGGGTTCGCCGCCCGGTGCGACCCCGGTGCTCGACGCCCTGGGCGGCACGCTCCGCTCATGGGCGGCCGGCGACTTCTCGTGGCGCGACTGGGACTGGGCGGCCGAGGTCGGGCGCGAGCGCTTCGCGGAGTACGCCGGGGTCGACCCCGGCCGGGTGTCCGTCCTGGGCTCGGTGGCCGAGGGTGCGGCGACGGTCGCGGCCGGCCTGCCCCCGGGGCCGATCGTCGTCCCCGACGAGGAGTTCCGCAGCAACCTGTTCCCGTGGCTCGCGCTGCGGCCGGACCGGAATCCCGTGGTGCGCGTGCCCTTCCGCGACGGCTACACGCACACGGAGGATCTGGTCGCCGCCATCCGGCCCGGCACCGTGCTCTGCGCGGTCAGCGACACCCTCACCGCGAACGGCGTGCGCCCCGACTTCGCCGCGCTACGTGCCGCCACCGACGAGGTCGGCGCCCGGCTGTTCGTCGACGCGACGCAGTCGTTCGGGGTGCTGCGGTTCGACTTCGACGGCATCCGGCCCGACCATCTCGCCGTGCACGGCTACAAGTGGATGCTCAGCCCGCGCGGCGCCGCCTGGATGGTCACCCGGCCCGACCGCATCGCCGAGCTGGCACCGCTGCTGCCGAGCTGGAAGAGCACGGCTCCCCCGTTCGGCTACTTCGGCGGCGAGCTCGATCTGCCGGCCGACGCCTCGCGGCTCGACACCTCGCCCGCCTGGTTCTCGTGGATCGGGGCGATCGCGGCCATCGAGCTGCTCTCCCAGGTCGACAAGGCGGAGGCCGAGCGGCACGTGATCGACCTGGCCTCGCGGTGGTGGGAGGGCGCGGCCGAGCTGGGTTACCGGCCGGTCACGACGTTCCAGCGCACGCACATCGCGGTGGTGGACATCGGCGACCGCGACCCCGAGCTCCTGCGGCAGCGCCTCGACGGCCGGCACGCGAAGGTGCAGCTCGCGGGCTCCCGGCTGCGCATCGGCGTGCACTACTTCAACACGGCCGACGACATCGACCTCGTCCTGGAGGCAATGCGCTCCTGACCGCTGGCTGACGCGGGCGTCAGGGAGCGGGGGCGGCGGGTGTGCGACACTCGGCGGATGCGGATCCTGATCGTCGACGACGAGCGTGCCTTCGCCGACGTGCTGTCGCGAGGGCTCACCGCCGAGGGTTTCACCGTCGACACCGTGTACGACGGCCGCACGGGCTACCTCATGGCCGCGACCGGCGTCTACGCCGCGGTCGTGCTCGACCTGATGCTTCCCGGGATGAGCGGGTTCGCGGTGGCCGCCCGCCTGCGCAGTGAGGGGGTCTCGACCCCGATCATCGTGCTGACCGCCAAGGACGGCGAGCTCGACGAGGTCGAAGCCCTGGAGAGCGGCGCGGACGACTATCTGCGGAAGCCGTTCAGCTATCCGGTGCTCGTCGCGCGGCTGCGCTCGGTGCTCCGGCGGCCCGTCGGCGGGGGTGCAGGATCGGGCGGGGACCTCGACGGTTCTCTCACCGTCGGCGACCTCGTGCTGGATGCGGGCCGCCGCCAGGTGCGCCGGGCCGGCGTGGTGATCGAGGTCGGCGGGCGCGAGTGGATGATCCTCGAGGCGCTCGCGCGCGCGGGCGGCACGGTGGTCGGCAAGGAACGCCTGCTGCTCGAGGCCTGGCCGGGCGAGCCCGTCGACGTCAATCTCGTCGAGGCGCGCGTCAGCAGCCTGCGCCGCAAGATCGACCTGCCCTTCGGCCGGCGGTCGATCGTCACCGTGCGGGGCGCCGGCTACCGCCTCGTCGACGACCGCGACCCGGATGCGCGCGGCCAGGCCGGGGACGACGGTGCGGATGCGCGTCGCCGCGACACCCCCCAGGCCGACCGGCGAACGGAGCAGGCGTGAAGCGGGACGTCGCGCGGGTGGCGCGGCTCCCGATCGCCGCTCGGATCGCCGCGACGGCAGGCGCCCTCACCCTCGTGCTGCTCGTGGCGGCCGCCCTGCTCGTGCGCGCGGCGCTCTACTCCGCTCAGCTGACCTCCACCGAGAACCTCGCAGCGACTCAGGCCGACCAGATCATCGGAGCCATCGAGGCCGGGCAGCCCCTCGGCGGTCGTTTCGGGGGCCTGCCCTACGAGGTCGTCGCCGCCGACGGCTCGGTCGTGGCCTCATCGCCGGAGCTCGAGGCGGCCGAGGCCGGGCGCCCCGATGGAGCCGGCGTCCCGGTGATGCCCGTTCCGCCGACGGCCGACGGATCGGGAACCGGAGAGCGGATCGTCGGCGAGCGCTGGACGACCACGATCCAGGACGGCCCCCTGGCCGGCCAGACCCTCACCGCAGTCAGCGCCACCGAGGGGTCTGACCTCGCCGGCCGGGCCCCCGTGCGCGCCTACGTCTTCGCCACCACCGCCGCTGCCGACCAGGTCGTCGGCGCCCTCGACCCGGTCCTCTGGGCCGGCGTCCTGCTCGTCGTGGCCCTGGTCACGGCGACCGCGGCCCTCGCGGTCCGTCGCGCGCTGCGGCCGGTCGAACGGATGCGCCGCACCGTCGCCTCGGTCAGCGGCGCCTCCGCGGCGATCCGCGTCGAGGTGCCTCCGGCGCAGGACGAGTTGCAGGCGCTCGCCCGCACACTCAACGGGATGCTCGACCGGCTCGACGAGGCCGCCCTCCGTCAGCGGCGCTTCACCGCCGACGCCGCGCACGAGCTACGGAGCCCCATCACCTCGCTGCTCGCCGCCCTCGAGATCGCGGAGGCGCATCCGGACGCCTTCCCCACCGGCGAGGCCCTCGCCCACGTGGCCGTCGAGGCCCGGCGGCTGCAGCACCTCGCCGACGACCTGCTCGAACTCTCGACCGCCGGACACGCCCGCCGCCCCTCGTCGGCCGGCGATGTCGTCGACGTCGGCGACGTGCTGGCCGAGCTCCTGGCCGACCCCGGCCTCACCGCCTCCCGCCCTGGCATCCGGGTCGAAACACACCCGGCCGGCGCCGCCCTCGTGCAGCTCGACCGCACGCACCTCTGGCGCATCCTCCGCAACCTCCTCGAGAACGCCCTCCGCCACGCCCGCGACACCGTGCAGATCAGCGTGACCAACGAGGTCGACGACCCGACGCACACCGCGTCGGGGGCGCCCGCGGAGCCGGCTGCCCTCGCGCCGCACGTCGTGATCGAGATCGCGAACGACGGCCCCGTCATCCCGGCAGACCTGCTCGCCACCGTCTTCAACCCCTTCGTGCGCCTCGACGAGGCACGCACCCGCGACGCCGGCGGCAGCGGGCTGGGCCTGGCGATGGTCAGGGAGCTGGTCACGGCGGCCGGAGGTTCGGTCGCCGCGACGTCGGCCGCATCCCGGACCATCTTCGCGGTTCGCCTGCCAGGCGCCGCGGAGGCGGCACGAACGCCGAAGGCCCCCACCCGCTGACGCGGTGGGGGCCTCCGGAAGCCGCTCCGAAAGGCGACCGAACAGCGAAACGCCTACGCGTTCGCGCCCATGCGGGCCTTGAGGTTCTCGTCGAGCGTGGCGAGGAACTCCTCGGTCGTCTGCCAGGGCTGGTCCGGCCCGACGAGCAGCGCCAGGTCTTTCGTCATCTTGCCCGACTCGACCGTCTTGACGACCACGTCTTCCAGCGTGAGCGAGAAGTCGATCAGCTCCTGGTTGCCGTCGAGCTTGCCGCGGTGGGCGAGCCCACGGGTCCAGGCGTAGATCGAGGCGATCGGGTTGGTCGACGTGGGCTTGCCGGCCTGGTGCTGACGGTAGTGACGGGTCACGGTGCCGTGGGCGGCCTCGGCCTCGACGACCTTGCCGTCCGGCGTCGCGAGAACCGAGGTCATGAGGCCGAGCGAGCCGAAGCCCTGGGCCACGGTGTCGGACTGCACGTCGCCGTCGTAGTTCTTGCAGGCCCAGACGTAGCCGCCCTCCCACTTCATGGCCGAGGCGACCATGTCGTCGATGAGGCGGTGCTCGTAGGTGAGGCCCGCGGCGTCGAACTGCTCCTTGAACTCGGTCTCGAAGATCTCCTGGAAGATGTCCTTGAACCGGCCGTCGTAGGCCTTGAGGATCGTGTTCTTCGTCGAGAGGTAGACCGGGTAATTTCGGGTCAGGCCGTAGTTCAGCGAGGCGCGCGCGAAGTCGCGGATCGAGGCGTCCTGGTTGTACTGCACTTGCGCGATGCCGTCGTCCGGAGCGTCGTAGACGTCGAACTTCATCGGCTCCGAGCCGTCCTCGGGGGTGAACTCGACCGTGAGCTTGCCCTTGCCCTTGAACACGAAGTCGGTGGCACGGTACTGATCGCCGAACGCGTGGCGGCCGATGATGATCGGCTTGTTCCAGCCCGGCACCAGGCGCGGGATGTTCGAGATGATGATCGGCTCGCGGAAGATGACGCCGCCGAGGATGTTGCGGATCGTGCCGTTCGGCGACTTCCACATCTTCTTCAGGCCGAACTCCTCCACACGCGCCTCGTCGGGCGTGATCGTGGCGCACTTGACGCCGACGCCGTGCTTCTGGATGGCGTGGGCCGCGTCGATGGTGACCTGGTCGTCGGTCTCGTCGCGGTACTCGATCCCGAGGTCGTAGTACTCGAGGTTCACATCGAGGTACGGGTGGATCAGCGTGTCTTTGATGGCCTGCCAGATGATGCGGGTCATCTCGTCGCCGTCGAGTTCGACGACCGTGCCTTCAACCTTGATCTTGGACAATTCAGCTCCTCAACAGCCGCCGGAAATGGGCCGTGCCCCAGTTTACCCCTGCCCTGAGAACTCTCTCGACATCGAGATACTTTTGCCAGCTGCGGCGCGCGCTAGCGGGTTCCGTCGCCCAGCGGCTAGCCTGTGGTCATGAGTGAACTGAGGCTTGAAGAGCTGTCGGCATCCAACATCGTCGCGGCGAACACCCTCTCGCTCAAGCCCGGTCAGGAGCAGTTCGTCGCCCCCGTCTCGCACTCGATCGCCGAGGCGTACGTCAACCCCGCGACCGCGTGGCCGCGCGTGGTGCTTGAGGACGACGAGGTCGTCGGCTTCATCATGGGCAACTTCGATCCGGATGCGCAGGAGCCCGAGTTCCGCAGCTGCATCTGGCGCATCAACGTCTCCGCCGACGCACAGGGCCACGGCGTCGGCCGCTTCGCCGTGCTCTCCCTCGCCGACGAGGCGCGCGTGCGGGGCTTCGAGCGCATCACCGTCATCTTCGAGCCCGGCGAGGCCGGCCCCGCCGCCTTCTTCGACAAGCTCGGCTTCAAGCCGATCGACGAGACGCCGTACGGGGAGACGATCGCCGCCCTCGATCTGTGAGCGGAGAACGGTGAGCAGGGAACGGTGAGCGCAGAGCCGCCGGCCGCGGCCGAACCGCCTTTCGAGGTGCGCCCCTCCTTCGTCGACGAGGTGCTCGAGGTCGTCGACGCCATCCCCGCCGGTCACGTGCTCAGCTACGGAGACGTCGCAGCGCTCCTCGGCTCCCGGGCCGCGCGCGCCGTCGGGAGCGTGATGCGGCGGTACGGCCACGCGCATCCGTGGTGGCGGGTGGTGCGCTCCGGCGGCCTCCCGCCGACGGGTCACGAGGCCCGCGCGAAGACGCATTACGAGGCCGAGGGCACACCGCTCCGAGCGCTCTCGCGGGATCCGGGGTATGCGGTCGAGTACGCTAAGGCTCGATGGCGGCCCTGAGACAGGTCTGCCCACGAGGAGAGGACACCGCACAGCCGATGAAAAGTCGCGCACTTCTCGCCGGACTCGCGGCGGCAGGACTCGTCGTCACGCTGTCCGGCTGCACTCTCGCGAACGCGATCACGCCGCCGGTGTCCGCCCAGCTCTACCCCACCGCGGCCGACGGCAAGGCCTCGAACGCGAGCATCCCGCTGCCCTCCTGGGTTCCGGATGACGCGACCATGATCCGCATCAAGTCGAACACTGAGACCGGCGACACGATCATGCAGTTCACCGCCGCCGCCCAGACCATCGGGGCGCCCTGCGACGCGAGCATCGCCGGCAACCTCCCCCCGATGCAGGACACCTGGTGGCACCAGGTGCTGCCCCCGGCCGAGCAGATCGTCTGCCAGGACGGCTGGCACATCTTCATCTCCGGCACCTCGGAGTGGAACGCCTGGAAGCCGTAGGCTCCGCAGGCGCTCCCGCCGGACCAGCGAAATCCGCCAGACCGGCCGAACCCCGCTAGACCAGCGACTCCCGCCACGACGCGTGCAGCTGGGCGAACCGCCCCGTGCCCGCGATCAGGTCCTCCGGCGTCCCGTCCTCCACGATCCGCCCGTGCTCCATCACGAGCACCCGGTCGGCGATCGAGACCGTCGAGAGCCGGTGCGCGATGATGATCGCCGTGCGGTCGGCCAGCAGGGTCTGCAGCGCATCCTGAACCAGTCGCTCGCTCGGGATGTCGAGCGAGGCGGTCGCCTCGTCGAGGATCAGCACCGCCGGGTCGGCGAGGAACGCGCGCGCGAACGAGATCAGCTGCCGTTGTCCCGCCGAGACCCGGCCACCGCGCTTGTTCACGTCGGTCTCGTAGCCGTTCGGAAGCCCCCGGATGAACGTGTCGGCCCCGACCGCGCGGGCGGCGGCCTCGATCTCCTCGCGCGTCGCATCGGGCTTGCCGATCGCGATGTTGTCGGCCACCGTGCCCGAGAAGAGGTACGCCTCCTGCGTGACCATGACGATCGCGCGCCGCAGATCCTTCGGATGCAGCTGCCGCAGGTCGATGCCGTCGAGCGTCACGCGGCCAACCGTCGGGTCGTAGAAGCGGGAGACCAGCTTCGCGAGCGTCGACTTGCCGGCGCCCGTCGATCCGACCAGCGCGATGGTCTGCCCGGCCGGGATGTCGAGGTCGAAGTGGGGCAGGATGGGGCGGCCCTCGACGTACCCGAACTCGACCCCGTCGAACGCGACCGCGCCGCGCGACTCCCACAGGTCGACCGGATGCTCGGGGTCGGCCACACTCGGCTGCTCCTCGAGCACGCCCGAGATCTTCTCCAGCGCCGCGGTCGCGCTCTGGTAGCCGTTGTAGAACATCGCCATGTCCTCCATCGGGTCGAAGAACCGCCGGGTGTAGAGCACGGCCGCGAGCAGCACGCCGATCTCGAGCCCGCCGTCGACGACGCGGAAACCGCCGACCAGCAGCACGACGGCGACCGCCACGTTGCCGATCAGCACCAGGCCCGGATCGTAGATGCCGAAGAGCTTGATCACGCGCGCGTTCGTCGCGCGGTACTCCTCGACCAGACCGCCGAACTCGGCCTCGTTGCGCTTCTCGGTGCGGAAGGCCTTGACCGCGCGGATGCCCGTCATCGTCTCGACGAACGTCACGATCAGCCGCGCCGAGGCGACCCGGGTGCGGCGGAACATCGTCTGCGAGCGCACCTGGAACCAGCGGGTCAGCGCCGCCAGCGGCACGAGCGAGGCGAGCAGGATGAACCCGGACTCCACGTCGAGCAGGAACAGCGCGACCGCGGTGAACAGCATGTAGAGCACGCCCTGCACCAGCTGGTTGATGCCCGAGTCGAGCAGCTCGCGGATGGCGTCGAGGTCGCTGGTCTGCCGCGAGATGATGCGCCCCGAGGTGTAGCTCTCGTGGAACTCCAGGCTCAGGCGCTGCGTGTGCAGGAAGACCCGGCGCCGCAGATCGAACAGGATGGCCTGGCTGATCTGCGCCGAGAGCACCGTGAACCAGGCGATCAGCAAGGCCCCGGTCACGCCGGCCAGCAGGTAGGCCAGCCCGGCGAACGCGACCGGCATCCAGTCGGAGCCGATCAGCGCCGGCAGGCCGGTGTCGATGCCGTAGGCGATGATCGCCGGCCCCGCGACCTGCGAGATCGTGCTGATCACGACGACGATGATGCTGAGCACGAGGCGTGCGCGCATCGGCCGGATCAGCGAGCCCAGCAGCCGCAGCGAGCGCGCACGGATCTGCGCGCTCTCGGCCCGGTTCAGGTCGTCGCGCTCCTCCCCTTCGACGCCGAGGACACTCATGACGACACCTCCTCGGCGTTCAGGGCGGCACTTCGCTCGTCGGCGTCGAAGCTCGAGATCACGAAGCGGTAGTGCTCGTTGGTCGCGAGCAGCTCGGCGTGGGTGCCGACGGCCGTGACCCGGCCGTCCTGCAGCAGGGCGACCCGGTCGGCCAGTGCGACGGTCGAGGGGCGGTGCGCGACGATGAGCGCGGTGGTGCGGGCGAGCACGCGGCGGAGGGCCGCCTCGACGAGCGCCTCGGTGTCGACGTCGAGCGCCGACAGCGGGTCGTCGAGCACGAGCACGCTCGGTTTCGCCGCGATCGCGCGGGCGAGGGCGAGGCGCTGTCGCTGGCCGCCGGAGAGGCTCATCCCCTCCTCCCCCACCTTGGTGTCCAGGCCCTCGGGGAGGTCGTCGACGAAGCCCGCCTGGGCGATGTCGAGCGCCTCACGGAGGTCGGCCTCGCTCGCGTCCGGCCGCCCGAGCAGCACGTTCTCGCGCACCGAGCGGCTGAACAGCGTGGCCTCCTCGAACGCCATGGCGACCCGGCTGCGCAGGTCGTCGCGGGTGAAGTCGCGCACGTCGACGCCGTCGACCCGCACGGAGCCCCCGGTCACGTCGTACAGGCGCGAGGTGAGCGCCGTGAGCGTCGACTTGCCCGAGCCGGTCAGGCCGACGAGCGCCATGGTCTCGCCGGGCTCGACGACGAGGTCGACGCCGTCGAGGAGGTCGGGGAAGGCGGCCGGCGCATCCTGGTACCGGAAGTGCACGTCCTCGAAGCTCAGCCGCCCCCGGCCGTCGACCACGGTCACGGGATGCGCGGGGTCGGTGATCGTGTTCTCCGAGTCCATCACCTCGAAGAACCGCAGGGTCGCCGTCTTCGCGTCGAGGGTCATGGCGAGGAAGTAGCCGAGCGACCAGATCGGGAACAGCAGCACGGTGCCGGTCGCGAAGAAGGCCACGAGCGCGCCCACCGAGGTCTGGCCGGTCGAGGCGAGCCAGACGCCGACGACGAGGCAGACCCCGAAGGCGATGTCGGGGATCAGCGTGAGGTAGAGCCAGATGCCGGCGATCGCCTTGGCCTTCTCGATCTCGGTGCCGCGCAGCCGCTCGGCCTGACTCTCGAAGCGCTTGAGGGCGTAACGGCCGCGGCCGAAGGCCTTCAACACACGGATGCCGTGCACCGACTCCTCGACGCTGGTCGCGAGGTCGCCCGCCTGGTCCTGCGAGCGCCGCGCGACATCCGAGTACCGGCGCTCGAACGAGAAGCTGTAGGCGATGACCGGAACGGCGGCGGCCGCGAAGATGAGGCCCAGCACCCAGTTGAGGGTGATCAGGATGATGACGCCGCCGATCAGCGTGAGCACGTTGACCACGAGGAGCACGAGCCCGAACGAGAGCCAGCGGCGGATCAGGTTGAGGTCGCTGACGGCGCGGGAGAGCAGCTGCCCACTCGGCCACCGGTCGTGGAAGGAGACCGGGAGGTCTTCGAGCTGGGCGTAGAGCCCGTTCCGCATCCGCGCCTCGACGTGGGTGCCGGGGGTGAGCACGAGCGCCCGGCGCGCGCCGATCAGCACGGCCTCGAAGACACCGAGGCCGAGCACGATGCCGGCGCCGAGCCAGACCTGGCCGGCGTCTCCGCTCGCGAAGGGGCCGTCGACCATCCACTGCAGCACCTGCGGGATGGCGAGGGCCACGAGGCTGGCCACCAGCGAAACGACCATGGCCACCCCGATGCGCGGGAGGGCCTGCCGCGCGAAGGGTCGGAGGCGCAGCAGCACGGCCACCGTCCCGGTGGCGGGTGTCGCTGTCTCTGCCATCTCCTGCTTCCTCACGTCCATCTGCCGGGCACGCCGAATCGCCCCCTTTTCGGGGGGACTTCGGCGTCGCGGCAGCCTTACAGGCTATCTGCCGCTCAGGGCGAATGCAACAGCGCGGCGGGGCGTCCGCCGACAGCAGCGGAGCTCAGCGGATGCGCACCGACAGGCAGGTGACGCAGCCCTCGAGCTTCTCGAACTCCGAGATGTCGACCGAGATCACGCGGTAGCCGAGGCCCTCGATCAGCCGGGCCGACTCGGGCGCCGAGGCGGCGATCAGCACGGTGTCGTCGGCCAGCACCACCACGTGGGCGCCGCTCGGCTCCGGCACCTCGAGGAATCGGTCGAAGATGAAGGGGTCATCGACCAGCGGCGGGTAGCCGATCACTGTGCCGTCCGGCAGCGCGGTCACCGCGCTCTTCAGGTGCAGCACCTGCGACACGGGCACGGCCACGACCGAGTACCCGCGCGGGGCGAGGAGCTTGCGCAGCTGACGGATGCCGTCCGAGTTCGTACGACCCCCGCGACCCACGTAGATGGTCGTGCCGATCTTGAGCACGTCGCCGCCGTCGAGCGTTCCGGGTCGCTCGATCCGCACGATCTCCAGGCCCAGCGACCGCAGGCTCTCCTCGACCGCCGGCGTCTCCGGGATGCGCGAGTCGGCGCCGGGGCTGCCGATGACCGCGAGCGCCCCGAACATCACCACCGCGTCCTCGACGAACACCGAGTCGGGCAGGTCGTCGGCCGGCTCGACCTCGACGGGCTCCCAGCCCGCGCCGGTCAGCGCGGCGACGTAGGTCTCCCACTGCTCCTCGGCGAGCTCGAGGTCGACGGGTTCGCGCTCGATGTGCGTGACGACGCCCTCGTCGAGGGTGGCGGCCGGGCGCCGCACGAGCACGAGGTGCTTGCGCAGCACCTCCTCCTGCTCGTCGATCGCGATGCGCGAATGGATGCGGCGGGCCGCCGTCACCGAGGCGACGACCGAGGCCAGCACGAAGACCAGGTTGTTGCCGACGAGGGTCGCGGCGAGCGGGCCGAGCAGCGCATCCAGCTGGATGCCCTCGCCGAGGGCGGCGATGCCCGTCCCGACGAACGCGGCCAGGGCTCCGGAGACCAGCCCCGCGATGAAGGCCGTGTACCAGTGCCGGTAGGCGCCGACCACCCCGAAGACCGCGGCGAACACGAACAGCAGCAGCGCCGAGGGCAGGAAGTACGGCGTGAAGACCACGAACGCCTGGGCGTTCAGGGCGTTCGCGAGGAAGAGCGCCAGATCCGATGCGGCGAGGGCGATCACCGCGACGACCGCCGCCGCGACGACGGACGCCGTGACGGAGCGGAGCCGGTATGAAGACATAGAGACGACCTTAGGTGATGCTGTCTGTACGCGTCTTGCGTGCCGGCTCCGAGCCGGCCGTAAGCCCGCAGGGAACGGGTGGAACCCCGATCAGTGGAAGAAGTGCCGCTCTCCCGTGAAGTACATCGCCACGCCGGCCTTCTGCGCGGCCGCGATGACCTCCTCGTCCCGCACCGAGCCGCCGGGCTGCACGACGGCGGCGACGCCGGCCTCCAGCAGCACCTCGAGCCCGTCGGCGAACGGGAAGAACGCGTCCGAGGCCGCGACCGAGCCGCGCGCGCGGTCACCGGCGCGGGAGACCGCGAGGTGGCAGGAGTCGACGCGGTTGACCTGGCCCATGCCGACGCCGACGGAGGCGCCGTGCGAGGCGAGCAGGATGGCGTTCGACTTGACCGAGCGGCAGGCCTTCCAGGCGAACTCGAGGTCGTCCAGCATGGTCTCGTCGGCGGCGTCGCCGGCGACCAGGGTCCACCGGCTGCGGTCGAGCTCGTCGAAACGGTCGACCGTCTGGGCGAGGAAGCCGCCGCTGATCTGGCGGAGCTCGGTGTCCTCCCGGCGGTAGCCCTCCGGCAGGGTGAGCAGGCGCAGGTTCTTCTTCGTCTTCAGCAGCTCGAACGCGTCCGACTCGAAGGCGGGGGCGATCAGCACCTCGGTGAAGATGTCCTTGACCGACTCGGCCATGGCGAGGGTGACCGGGCGGTTCGCGGCGATCACGCCACCGAAGGCCGAGACCGGGTCACAGGCGTGGGCACGGGCGTGGGCCGAGGCGATCGCGTCGGGGGCGTTCGGGGCGGCCACGGCGATCCCGCACGGGTTCGCGTGCTTGATGATCGCGACGGCCGGCTCGGCGAAGTCGTAGGCCGCCCGTACCGCGGCGTCACCGTCGACGTAGTTGTTGTACGACATCTCCTTGCCGTGGAGCTGCGTCGCCTGGGCGATGCCGTGGCCGTCGGGCGAGGTGTAGATCGCGGCCTGCTGGTGCGAGTTCTCGCCGTAGCGGAGGGTCGAGGAGAGCTCGGCCGAGACCGCGAGGGTCTCGGGGAATGAGCGGTGCGCGCCCGGGCCGTCGAAGGCATCCGGAGCCGGCGCCGGGAAGGCACCCGGATCGGCGGCCGCGAGCTGCTCGGCGAACCAGCCGGCGACGGCGCCGTCGTACGAGGCCGTGTGCGCGAACGCCTCGGCCGCCAGGGTGCGCCGCACGTCGAGACGGGTGCCGCCCTCGGCGAGCGAGGCGATGATGTCGTCGTAGCGGTTGGGCGAGACGACGATCGCGACGTTCGCGAAATTCTTCGCCGACGCCCGGACGAGTGCGGGACCGCCGATGTCGATCTGCTCGATCACCGCATCCGGCTCGGCGCCCGAGGCGACCGTCTCGCGGAACGGGTAGAGGTTGACCACGACGAGGTCGAACGGGCGGATGCCGAGATCGGCCAGCTGCGTGCGGTGCGACTCGAGGCGCAGGTCGGCGAGGATGCCGGCGTGCACGCCCGGGTGGAGCGTCTTCACGCGGCCGTCGAGCGACTCGGGGAACCCGGTGACGCTGGAGACCTCGGTGACGGCGACGCCCGCATCCGCGATCGCCTTCGCCGTCGAACCGGTCGAGACGATCTCGACGCCCGAGGTGGCGAGGCCCTGCACGAGCTCGGCGAGCCCCCGCTTGTCGCTGACCGAGATCAGCGCCCGGGTGATCGGGACGGTGTCGCGGTGGGTGTAGAGGCTCGGGTCGTGCTGGGGGCCGCTCATCGTGCTGCTGTCTCCTTGAGGTCGACTACTCCGTCTGCGATGTCGCGCACGGCCTGCACCAGCAGCTGCCGCTCGACGGTCTTGATGCGCTCGTGCAGGTCGTGCTCGGTGTCTCCCGGCTCGACCCGCACGGACTCCTGGACGATCACGGGCCCGGTGTCGACGCCCTCGTCGATCACGTGCACGGTGACCCCGGTCGTCTCCACGCCCGCGGCGAGCGCGTCGCGCACCGCATGGGCGCCCGGGAAGGCGGGGAGGAGGGCCGGGTGGGTGTTGATCAGGCGCGGGGTGAGTGCTGCGACGACGACGGGCGGCAGGATGCGCATGAAGCCTGCGCACACCACGAGGTCGGGCGAGTAGCCCTCGATGCGGGCCAGGAGCTCGCGGCCCCAGGCATCCCGCGAGTCGAAGGAGCCGGGCTCGACGACGAAGACGGGGATGCCGAACTCCTCGGCGTGGGCGAGGCCCTCGGCGTGGTTGTCGGACCCCACGGCGATGACGCGGGCGGGGTAGTCGCCGGTGGCCGTCGCTTCGAGGAGCGCCCGCAGGTTGGAGCCTCCCCCGGAGATCAGGACGAGGAGGGACAGCACGCCTACAGTGTATCGGCCGGGCCGGGGGCGGGCGTGCGGGGGGCAGGGTGGATGGCGGCGGTTTCGGCGTCGGTCGTGCTCGGCCTGCTGGGCGCGGTGGCTTTCGATGCCTTCGCTACCGGCTCCGCGCTGCTGGTGGCGCCGGCCACGAGACCGAGGAGGATCGAGACCACGAGCTCGACGAACGACCAGAGCCAGACGGCTCCGGCATCCGGCCCCACGTCGGCCAGGCGACCGGGACCGGCCGCGCCACCCGACCAGAGCGCGAGGACCGCCAGGACGCTCGCACCGACGACCGCCGCGCCGACGGCGGTGAGCACGAGTCGGAGCACCCGCTTGCCGCGCCCACGGACCGCCTCGAGGTAGGCGGGCCGGAGCAGCGCGGCGATGACGAAGCCGATCGCCACCGGCACCACGAGTCCCGCGAAGCCGAGTGCGGGGGCTCCCTGCGGCAGCGCGCCGAGCACGGGCAGCGACGGGACGAGGCCCACCTGCGTGGCCAGCGGCGACACGGTCGAGCCCGCGCCGATCGCGAAGCCGGGGCCGACGAACCACGACATGGTCCAGGCGACCAGGTTGGGGAGCAGGGCGAGCTGCCCGAGAGTCAGCGAGATGCCGCCCATCAGGCCGGCCTGGAGGCCCTCGTAGAGTGAGACGATCGACGAGAAGCCGGCGACCAGCACGATCGCGAGTGCGACGGCCGAGACGCCGATGATCGCGGAGGCCGAGGCGACCCCGGCGCGGAAGGCGAGCGCGACCAGGCCGCGGTCTCCCGCGGGGACCGTGGTCCAGCGGGCGGTGAGCCGGCGGCGGAATCCGCTCGCGGCCCCGAACTCGACCGGTGCGGTTCGCTTGCCCGCCCAGGCGTAGCCGATGGCGATTCCGATGCCGTAGACGACGGCGGGGAAGACGATGCTCTGCACGAGCGAGGGTTCGGCTCCGTCGATGCGGACGCCCAGCTGCACGAGGAGTCCGAGCAGGCCCACGGCCAGCATCCCGACCAGCGCGCCGGTGACGGGGTACGCCGTCGACCCGAGGCGGCGGCCGGCCCGGGTGCCGAGGAGCGCCGTCACGAAGGCGAAGCCGAGCGGGGCGAGGCCCACGGTGAAGGGAGTGGCGGCGCCGTCGAGGCCGAAGCGCAGCGCCAGGGTCGGATCGATCGCGAAGAGCACGTCGACGCCGTTGCCGAGCAGCCACAGGTCGCCGGAGGCCCGCCAGAAGACGAGCCAGTCCACGGCCAGCCCGAACTGCGTCGCCCAGAGGAGGGTGAGCGGGATCAGGGGGATGCCGATGCCGATCGCGACGACGATCAGGGCGTCGAGGGCGGCGAGCAGGGCGGTGAGTGGGCGGTTCATGCGTGGCCGAGCCTACCCGGCGAGCCCGGCCAACCCCTGGCGGCGCTCCGGGTTCGGGGAGGGTGCGGGTGCACGGTTGCGCCGTCGCAGCGCACCCCCCTCTTTTCTGCCTGGCTCAGTGGAAGAACGCCTTCAACAGGATCACGATCACGCCCAGCAGCGCGGTTCCCACGGCGCCGAGCAGGCACACGAACCAGCGGCTCCCCCGTTCGGCGAAGGCCAGCCACCCCAGCACGAACAGCACCGCGACCCCCACGAACAGGGCGAGCACGTAGGCGTCGTCCTCCGGCAGCACACCGAGCGCGCCGAGGGCCAGCGCCCCGATCGGGATGATCGCGGCCAGCAGCAGCCCGGACGAGTGCCGGACCGCGCGCCCCAGCGCCTCCCCCAGCGGGATCTCGACGCCGTCGCGCTTGCCGTGGTGGGCCACCGTCGAGGCGAACACGTGGGCGACCCAGAACACGAAGCTCGTGGCGGCGACCGCGACCAGCAGGCTGAAGTCGCTCTCCCCGTCCTCGACGAGCACGATCAGGGCACTGACGATGATCGTCCCGTAAATCGACTCCGGCGTCACCAGCTCATGCCGCAGCCGCTGATACAACGACGCCGTCGGCGCTGTGGCCTCAGCCACCTCATCGGCGCGTTCCGACGTCGCTTTGCTCTCGGCGTCCATCCGTCCCCCTCCCGGCCGCACGGGCCCCGCCCCCGATTCTCTCAAACCCCGCGCCCGACCCGCGACAGCATCCCGTCGACGAGCGCCTGCAGTTCGTCGACATCCTTCGCCATGTTCTCGAGCAGCACGTGACGGTCGACGAAGGCATACGCGTGCGCGATCCGATTGCGCAGCCCGACGATGTCCCGCCACAGCGACGGCGTGATGACCGCGGTCCTCACTCCGGGATCGGCCCGGCCGACACAGTCGATCGCGGCGGCCAGACGGAGCGCTGCGGCATCCAGCACCAGGCCGTCATCCGCATCGACCCGCCCGAGATGCGCTCTCAAGGCAGCGAGGTGGCCGGAGGCATCGTTCAGCCACTCGGCATCCCCTCGGTTCACAGCGGGACGGCGGAGGCGAGCAGTGCCGGGAGCTCGCGCGGCGAGACGAAGGATTCGGGGATCACGTCGACCTCGACGCCGACGACCTCGGCGAGCTCGCTCCCGAGCGCCGAGATCGCGAGCAGTCCCGGCGTGCGAGGCATGAGCACGATCAGGTCGAGATCGCTCGCCTCGACCTCCCGCCCCTCGGCGACCGACCCGAACACACGCAGCCTCGACGCCCCGTGCGTTCTGGCCACCCTGACGAGCTCCCCCCGGCGCTCGAGCACGCGGCGCCCGATCGCTCCGCCGCCGAGCCGGGCCTCCCGGTAGGCCGACATCATCTGCGAGACCGCCGACTGGGTGACACCGAGCACGGTCGCGACCGCCTGCTGCGGCACCCCGTCGTTGAGTGCCGCGGCCGCGCGCCGTCGCAGCGCCTCTTCGGCAGCTCGTCGTTCGAGCGCCGCTGTCGCCAGCTCCTCGAGCAGCGAGCGTTGAGCATCCCTCGTCTTCATATAAGCGAGCTTATGCTCCCCGATGCCCAACAGCAAGGCCCGTCCCGACGGATCGGGGCGGGCCTGTGCGGTGGTGCTGCGGCGGGACTAGAGGGCCGCGTAGACCTCGCGGAGCAGGGCCGCGGTCTCGCTGGGGGTCTTGCCGACGCGCACGCCGGCGGCCTCGAGGGCCTCCTTCTTCGCCTGAGCCGTTCCGGCGCTACCGGAGACGATCGCGCCGGCGTGACCCATCGTCTTGCCCTCGGGGGCGGTGAAGCCCGCGACGTAGCCGACGACCGGCTTGTTGACGTTGGCCTTGATGAAGTCGGCCGCGCGCTCCTCGGCGTCGCCACCGATCTCACCGATCATGACGATCGCCTTTGTCTCCGGGTCGGCCTCGAACGCGGCGAGCGCGTCGATGTGCGTGGTGCCGATGATCGGGTCGCCGCCGATGCCGATGGCGGTCGAGAAGCCGAGATCGCGCAGCTCGTACATCATCTGGTACGTCAGCGTGCCCGACTTCGACACCAGGCCGATCGGGCCCTTGCCGGTGATGTTCGCCGGGGTGATGCCGACCAGCGACTCGCCGGGCGTGATGATGCCGGGGCAGTTCGGGCCGATGATGCGGGTCTTGTTGCCCTTGGCCGTGGCGTACGCCCAGGCCTCGGCCGAGTCCTGCACCGGGATGCCCTCGGTGATGACGACCAGCAGCGGGATCTCCGAGTCGATCGCCTCGATGATCGCATCCTTCGAGAACGCCGGGGGCACGAACGCGATCGACACGTCGGCGCCGGTCTGCTCGATGGCCTCGGCGACCGTGCCGAACACGGGCAGCTCGACGGCGTTGCCGTCCTTGTCGGTGTGACTGACGGTGGTGCCGGCCTTGCGTGCGTTCACGCCTCCGACGACCTGGGTGCCGGCCTTCAGCATGAGGGCGGTGTGCTTGGTGCCCTCACCGCCCGTGATGCCCTGGACGATGACCTTGGAATCCTTGTTCAGAAAAATCGACATGTTCTCTCGTCCTCTTCTTACTTCGCAGCCGCGGCGAGCTCGGCGGCCTTGTCGGCGCCCTCGTCCATGGTGAGTGCCAGGGTCACGAGCGGGTGGGCCGCCTCCTCGAGGATGCGGCGCCCCTCCTCGACCTTGTTGCCGTCGAGCCGGACCACGAGCGGCTTGGTGGCGGTGTCGCCCAGCACCTCGAGGGCGCCGACGATGCCGTTGGCCACGGCGTCGCACGCCGTGATGCCACCGAACACGTTCACGAACACGCTCTTGACCTGCTCGTCACCGAGGATCACGTCGAGCCCGTTGGCCATCACCTGAGCGGATGCTCCGCCACCGATGTCGAGGAAGTTGGCCGGCTTCACGCCGTCGTACTTCTCGCCGGCGTAGGAGACGACATCCAGGGTCGACATCACGAGTCCGGCGCCGTTGCCGATCACGCCGACCTCGCCGTCGAGCTTCACGTAGTTCAGGCCCAGCTTCTTGGCCTTGGCCTCGAGCGGGTCGGCGGCCTCGGCGTCTTCGAGCGCCTCGTGCTCGGGGTGACGGAAGTCGGCGTTCTCGTCGAGCGAGACCTTGCCGTCGAGGGCGATGATCTCGCCCTCCTCGGTGAGCACGAGCGGGTTGACCTCGACGAGCGTCGCGTCCTCGCCCTTGTAGACCTCCCACAGCTTCACGAAGACGGGGGCGACCTTCTCGACCAATTCCTCGGGGAACTTCGCGTCCACCGCGATGCGGCGCGCGGTCTCGAGGTCGATGCCCGCGATCGGGTCGACCTCGATGCGGGCGAGGGCCTCGGGGCGCTCGACGGCGAGCTGCTCGATCTCCATGCCGCCCTCGTAGCTGGTCAGCGAGAGGTAGGAGCGGTTGGCGCGGTCCAGCAGCACCGAGAAGTAGAACTCCCGGTCGATGCGGGCGCCACCGGCGACCATGACGCGCTTGACGACGTGACCCTTGATGTCCAGGCCCAGGATGGCCTTCGCGGCCTCCTCGGCGGCTTCGGGGTCTTTCGCGACCTTGACGCCGCCGGCCTTCCCGCGGCCGCCCACCTTGACCTGGGCCTTCACCACGGTGACGCCGCCGAGCGTCTCAGCCGCAGCCCTGACCTCCTCGGGGGTGTCGGCGATGATGCCCGGGAGCACGGGGACCCCGTAGCTCTCGAACAGGTCTCGGGCTTGGTACTCGAATAGATCCACGCTGGTCTTCCAATCCGCTTTCAACTCGTCGTCCCCGGGGGTGGGGGGACATGACTGATGGCGCGGCGGAATGGATGCCCACTCCGTCGCTCCGGACACCATCTAGAACTCTACCCCCGCCTGGTCTGCGCCCGGTCCGGGGCTTCGTGACGGGGTGGAGGCATCCACTTCTCCCCCGCCGGGGTTGTTCTCGCGGTTCTCCACAGATGCGCTCTAGCCGCTCTGCTCTGTGGCTCATCCGACGACCCTTGGGGCCATGACCAGAACCCTCCGACTCCTCGCGTCACTCCTGTCCGGCGCCGTCCTCCTCCCGCTGCTCCTCCTCGCCGGCGCCGCCCCGCCCGCGAACGCCGTCCGGGCCCTCGCGCACGGCGACGGCGTCACCTGGCTCGGCGACCACACCTCCTGGCTCGGCAACTACCGCTTGGCCGATGGCCGCTCCGGCTACTGCCTCGAGGTCACGAAGTCTCCGCCGGCCGGGTCCGACGTCGACTACCTCCCCGGCGCCTCGGCCGGCTACTCCACCGATGATGCCGCGCGGCTGGCGTTCATCTCACGACACTGGGGTGCACCCGGCGACGCACTCACCGCCGCCTCGGCCCAGCTGGCGACCTGGACCGTCACCGGTCTCGGCGGCCACGACCAGGCCTTCTTCGCCCGGCGCGCGAACGGCGACGCGGGGCTCGTCACCCAGGCGGCCAATCGGATGCTCGAACTCGCGAACGGCGACTCCGGCGCGTCCCGCGGTGCGACGGCCACGCTGGGTCTGGATGCGAGCGGTATCGGCGCGCGGGTGCTCACCGATCTCTGGGTCGACTTCCTGAGCGGAGCGCATCCACTGGCCCCGGCGAGCTACTACGGCGACGTCACGCTCGTCGGCGCGACCTTCGCCGACGGCAGCCGGCGCGCGTACCTGCCCAACGGCCTGGCGCGGGAGATCGTGCCGGACGAGATCGGCGACCTCGAGACCATCTCGGCCCGCGTGGAGTACCACGCGCTCCCGTTCGGCGCCGACTTCCGATTCGGGCGCAACACCGGCGGCAGTCAGAGCCTCCTGGTGAGCGAACCGAACCTCCTCAGCGCGGCGGCCACGGCCGACACGACGTCTACTTCGGAGCTCCCCTTCCGCCCGCGGGTCGAGACGGTGACGAGCGCGGCGGTCGCTTCGCCCGGCGCAGCCGTGACCGACACGCTGACGCTCGACGCGCATCCGGATTCGGCGACCGGGGGTCGCTGGGGCCTCTTCCAGGCGCCGGACGGCGCCTTCCTGCCGATCCCGGTGGTCGTGGCGAGCGTGCTCTGGGGCCCGTTCGGCACCCCGCCGGTGCTCTCCTCGACGGTCCCGGCCGATGCCCGTCCGGTCTGCCGAAGCGAGCTCTCGATCGACACGGGCCCGGGCGTCTACGCGACCGCACCCTGCACCGTCCCCTCTCCCGGCTACTACGTCTGGACCGACTCGATCGACCCCGCCCGCACCCCCGCCGACCGCGGAGGCACCCGCCTGCAGGGCTTCACCTCCCCCTTCGGCGTCGCCTCCGAGACCACCCTCGTCCCCGCCACCCCCCGCCTAGACACCACCGCCACCCTCACCCCCGCCTCTGCCGCTGCCCCTTCGTCTGGCACGGCCGACGCCGTCCCTGCAGCGAGCGCCGACGACACCCCACTTCCGAGCGCCGCGCCCACCGGTGATGGCACTGCGGCAAGGGCCGCTGCGAGGTCGCATGTCGAGGCAGCCACCCTCGCGAGCCTGTCCCAGATCGCGACGGCGTCCACCGAAGGGCCCGCGTCGGCGCTCGCGCCCGCCCCGGGCGGTGAGCCGTTCTGCGCGCGCGATCGGCTGGTCCTCGCGGGGCTGCCCGAGGGGGCTCCGCCGCTCTCCGTCGTCTCCACCCTGATCGGTCCGCTTCCCGCCGATGCGGCGCACGATGCCGATGCGGCTCGAGGAGCCGATGCGGCGCAGGATCCGGATGCAGCCCGAGGCGCCGATGCGGCGCAGGATGCCGGTGCGGCTCGGGATAGCGATGCGGCCCGCGTGCCCACGCCGCCCGCTGATCCGCTTCCGGTCGCGGGCCGGGTGACCACGCTGCTTGATGCGGACGGCGCTCACCGCACCGACTGCATCCCGGTCACCACTCCCGGCTTCTACTACTTCGTCTTCGACGCGACCCCGACGACATCGACGCCGACCCCCGTCCCGTCGATCGGGTCCGAGACCGGAGCCGCACCGGACCTCCCGGCAGCGATGGACGGCGATCGCTCAGCGACGTTGGCGGATTCGAGCATGGTTCGCCGATTCCTCACCGAGACGGAGGCCGCCGCCCCCGAGGTCGCCGTGGCCGCCGTCGCCGCCGAGGGGTCGGTGGCGCGGGAGATGCCGGTCCTGGTGAAGGAGTTCTCCGACCACCGAGTGCTGCACGCCGAATCGTTCGTGCTCACCCCGCCGCCGGCCACCACGCCCCCGACGACACCCCCGGCAGTGAGCACGCCGGCACCGGCTCCCCCGCCCTACGCCGCGCCAGAACGCCCGGTCGCGCTGGCGAGCACCGGGGTCCCGGCGATGCCTGCCGCCCTCACGGTCGCAGCAGCGGTCCTCGGACTCATGACCGGCCTCGCCGGCCTCGCCTTCGCCCTCCGCCGCTGGCCTTGACCCACCGCCCGCTCGCCTCAGCCCGGCGCTGCGCCGGGTCGGGCGGGGCTTCGGCACGCGCCCGCCTCGGGCCGCCCTCGGGACGACCCGTGCGGGGGGTGCGGGTGCCCCCGGCAGCAGGCGACGGGGGTCAGAGCTTTTCGATGGGGGCGATCTTGATGAGGAGCTTCTTCGGGCCCGCCGACTCGAACTGCACGTGCGCCACGCGCTTCGAGCCCTCGCCCGTGACCTGGTTTACCCGGCCCTCGCCGAAGTCGGTGTGGCGGATGCGGTCGCCCGGCGCGAGCTCGAGGTCGCCGTTGTCGCGCACCTGGCCGGTGACCCGGTTCGCCCACTCGGTCTTCGGCCGCGGGGGCCCCGGCGGGATGCCGAAGCCGGAATCGCTGTTCCAGCGCGAGTTGCCGCCACCACCGCCACCGCCGCCGTACGACCCCCGGCCGCCCCGGGACGCGTTCAGCGCCCGCGGCTCGGTGCCGCCGCGCGAAGTAGCCATTCCGGGCGACTGGATCCACTCGATCAGCTCGGCCGGGATCTCCTGCAGGTACCGGCTCGGCATCGCGACCGCGGTCTCGCCGAACTGCGCGCGGGTCATCGCCAGGGACAAGAACAACCGCTTCCGCGCCCGCGTGATGCCGACGTAGAACAGCCGCCGTTCCTCCGCCGGGCCACCCGGTTCGCTCGCCGACATCCGGTGCGGCAACAGGTCTTCCTCGATACCGGTGAGGAACACCGCGTCGTACTCCAGGCCCTTCGCGGTGTGCAGCGTCATCAGCGACACCGTTCCGCTCGAGTCGTCGAGGTCGTCGACCGCCGCGACCAGCGACACCTCGGTCAGGAAGTCGACGAGCGTGCCGTCGGGGTTGTTGCGGTTGAACTCCTTCGTGACCGCCAGGAGTTCTTCGACGTTCTCGGCCCGCGCCTCGTCCTGCGGGTCCCGCGTCGCCCGCAGGCTCGTCACCAGCCCGCTGCGCTCCATCAGAACCTGCAGCACCTCACCGACCTGGGCCTCGCCACCCGGGCGCTCCGGATCGACCAGCTCGCTCGCCTCGTCGAGCAGCGACGCCAGCTGCAGGATCGCGCCCGTCACCTTCGGCCCCAGCCCGAGCTCCTTGGCTCGGCGCATCGCCTCCCGGTAGCTGATCTGCTCCCGCTCGGCGAACGACGCCAGTTGCGTCTCGGTCGCCGGACCGATGCCGCGCTTCGGGGTGTTGAGGATGCGGCGCAGCGCCAGCCCGTCGAAGGGGTTCGCGACGGCCGTGAGGTAGGCCATCGCATCCTTGATCTCGGCGCGCTCGTAGAACTTCGTGCCGCCGAGCACCCGGTACGGCAGGGCCGAGCGGATGAAGATCTCCTCCAGCGCACGGGTCTGCGAGTTGGTGCGGTAGAACACGGCGATCTGGTTGTAGGGGGTGCCCCCCTCGTGCAGCTTGGCGATCTCGTCGGCGACGAACTGCGCCTCGTCGTGACCGGAGTACCCGGTGAAACCGACGATCTTGTCGCCGTCGCCCACCGCCGTCCACAACTTCTTGTCTTTGCGGTCGAAGTTGTTCGAGATCACCGAGTTCGCCGCGGTCAGGATGTTCTGCGTCGACCGGTAGTTCTGCTCGAGCAGCACGACGCTCGCCCCCGGGAAGTCGCGCTCGAACTCGACGATGTTGCGGATGTCGGCGCCCCGGAAGGCGTAGATCGACTGGTCCGAGTCACCGACCACGGTCAGCGAGGCGCCGCCGCCGCCGAATGCCGGCAGCCCGGAGAGCTCGTTCGACTCCGGCGGCCGGGTGAGCTCGCGGATCAGCGCGTACTGCGCGTGGTTGGTGTCTTGGTACTCGTCGACCAGGATGTGCCGGAACCGACGCTGGTACTTCTCCGCCACCTGCGGGAAGGCGCGGAACAGGTAGACCGTCTGGCTGATCAGGTCGTCGAAGTCGAAGGCGTTCGCATCCCTCAGCGCCCGCGTGTAGGCCCGGAAGCACTCGACGAACATCGCGTCGTTCGGGTCGGAGAAGTTCGCCTGCCGCGCGTAGGTCTCGACATCGGTCAGCTCGTTCTTGAGCTTCGAGATCTTGCCGGTGACCTGCGCCACCGTGAAACCGTAGGTGTCGGCCTGGAGGTCTTTGATGATCCGCTTCACCAGCGCCCGCGAATCCTGCGAGTCGTAGATCGTGAACGCCTTCGTGAACCCGAAGTTCTCGGCCTCGCGACGGAGGATGCGCACGCAGGCCGAGTGGAACGTCGAGATCCACATCCCCTCCGCCACCTGCCCGAGCAGGTGACCGACGCGCTCACGCATCTCGGCCGCGGCCTTGTTGGTGAAGGTGATCGCGAGGATCTGGCTCGGCCAGGCTTCGCCGTTGCGGATGAGGCTGGCGATGCGATGAGTGAGCACCCGGGTCTTGCCACTGCCGGCGCCCGCGACGATCAGCAGGGCGGGCCCGCGGTAGACGACGGCCTCGCGCTGCTCGGGGTTCAGCCCCTCGAGCAGCGGGTCGTCACCCGAGCCGTCGCCGGTTCCGTCGGAGTTGCCGCGACCGTCGACGATCACAGGGGTGATGCGGGCCGGGGTCGATTCGGTGGTGTCGCTCATGCTGCGACAAGTTTAGGCCGCGCCACCGACAGCGGGCTCGGAGCCGCCGGCCACACCCCCACGGCCCTCACCGGCCGCGGCCTGAAGCGGCCGAACTGTCTGAAGGGCCCGGACCGCTCGCACCGCCAGATCCGGCTGATCCGCGAACACCCCGTCGACGCCGCTGCCCAGGATGGCGCCGAACTCGTCCTCCCACCGCCCGAAAGCCCCGGCAGCGCCCGAGACCCGGTAGTCGACGGGAAGGAATTCGTTCTCGGCCCGCAACGTCCAAGTGAACACCGACAGCCCCGCCCTCTGCGCCCGCGCGACGACGTCCGAGACCCCGGTCGCCCGCCCGTCCGCATCCCGCACCAGGATCAGGTCCTTGTCGAGGCTCACCCCGTCGACCTCCCCGGCGAGCGCCCGCAGCCCGGCATCCGTCAGCGACGCCGCGTACGGGGCGGCCGCGGCCCCGTGCAGCGCCACCTCGTCGAACGGCGCGCCCGTCGCCTCGAGCAGATAGACGTACTGCGCCTGCACCCCGGCGGCGCGCAGCTGCAGCAGCACCGTCTTCTCGAACGACTCGATGACGAGCGGATGCGTGGCAGCGCGAGAGCCCAAGCCAGCACGAGCGGCAACACCAGCGCCAGCGCCAATACCAACACCCACGCCCCAGCCAGCCTCCCGCAGCTCCCCCGCGACGATCTCCCCGATCGGCATCCCGAGCCCCGCGAAATACGTCGCGTGCTTGATCTCGACGACCACACCCCCACCGGCCTCGGCCGCGATCTCGAGCACGTCCCGCAACCGCAGCACGCCCTCCGTCCCGTCGAAGGCCGCACTCGCCGGCCGAATCGAGGGCAGTCGCTCGCGGGCCCGCAGCGTCGCGAGCTCGGCCCACGTGAAGTCCTCGGCGAACCAGCCGTGCTCGACGATCCCGTCGACCGTCTTCGAGGTGCGCCGATCGGCGAACTCCGGCCGCTCGGCCACATCCGTCGTACCCGAGATCTCGTTCTCGTGCCGCACGACCGGCACCCCGTCGCGCGAGAGCACCACGTCGGGCTCGACCAGCTCGGCGCCCAGCGCGAACGCGAGCCGATACGCCGAGGCCGTGTGCTCGGGCCGATACCCGCTGGCACCCCGATGCCCGATCACAGGCGAGGACCCGAAGCGCACAGCCCCAGCACCCGATTCCGACATCACCCTCACACGCTAGCGGGTACGGCCTTCTTCACCTTGGGGAACAGCCGCCGCCCGAGCGCCTGGCTCGGCCGCTCGACGAACCGGTAGCAGACCTCCGTGGCGATCGCCACGGCCACGAGCGTGATCGCGAGCTCGATCGTGTACGGCAGCGAGGTACGGGCGTTCAGCACCCCGAGGATGCCGAGTCCGAGCGGTGCGTGCACCAGGTAGAGGGAGTAGCTGCGCCGCGCGACGACCGACAGCGGCTTGAAGGGCTTGACCCTGCCCTCGGCGAGCACCGCGATCAGGAAGATGAGGAACGCGAAGAGCGCGTTCGTCGGGTACGAGTAGTCCGGCAGCAGGTTCGAGGGATAGATCAGCTCCATGCAGATGATCCAGACCACCCACGCCGCGATTCCGTAGAGCGACGCGATCCAGAGCTTCAGTCGCTTCGTGACCACGAGGTAGGTCAGCTGCCCGAGCACGAGCAGCGGCACCATCCCGACCGTGATGATCAGGAAGAAGAGGGGCCGGGCCAGCCCGCTGACCGCGAACACGATCAGCACGATGACGAGGATGGCGGGGCTGAGCAGGAACGGCGCCCTCGGCAGCAGGGTCTTGAGGCCCCACATCAGCAGGTAGAACGACATCTCGACCGCCAGCGTCCACGCCACCACGAGGATGATCGTGCGCGGTTCGGCCACGTAGTTCGCGAGGCTGAAGTTGGTCAGCAGGTCCCACCCCGTGAGCGCTCCGCCGTCGCCGCTCTTGGCCGGGCTGCCGGTGACGAAGGCGATCGCGAGCGCGAGCAGCACGGCGAACACCAGCGGAGGGTAGATCCTCAGGATGCGCTTGGTGATGAACTCGCGGCCCGTCTCGCGGGTCGCGGCGTGCGTGATCACGAAGCCGGAGATGAAGAAGAACAGGGCGACGCCGAACCAGCCGAAGCTCTCGACGATGGCCAGCGGCTTCTCGATGAAGCGATCGACCAGCCGGAACGGCAGCCACGAGCGGCCGGCCGCTTCGAGGAAGAAGCCGACCAGGTGCGCCCAGACCACGAGCAGGGCGGCGATGCCGCGCAGCTGGTCGAGGAGACCGAAGAATCCCGGACCGCCCCGCCCGGTCGCCGGAAGCGGCGAGGATGCCGGCACTGCTGCCGGAGAGCTTGGAGCGTCCTTGGACATTGGTTAATGCTCTCATAGCATTCCGCCGACAGTGAATTGGCAGGCGGGGAACGGGCATCCCCGATACCTTTGTATGACCACGATCACGTTCCCAATGGAAGAGACCGACATGGCAGCAGAGTCCAGCAACCCCGCCTTCGCACGGAATCCGGTGTTCAACGGCAAGAAGGGTGTGGCGCAGACGCCCACCATCTCCGCCGAGGGCCTCCAGGAGATGTACCAGCGTCCCGACGCGACCCCGACCGACACCGGCCGGATGAGCTACGAAGACACCATCGTCAAGACGGTGGTGATGTTCGTCATCCTCATCGCCACCGCGGCGATCAGCTTCCTGGCGAACTACCCGCAGCCGACGGCCCTGGGCCTCGGCCTCATGATCGTCGGCGTCATCGGCGGTCTCGTCCTCGGCCTCGTCAACGCCTTCAAGCGCGAGCCGTCCGTTCCGCTGATCCTGGCCTACGCGGCCTTCGAAGGTCTCGCGGTCGGAGGCCTCTCCGGCTTCTTCGAGTCGCGCTACCCCGGCATCGTCATCCAGGCGGTCCTCGCCACCTTCGCGGTCTTCGGCGTCACACTGGCGCTGTTCGCGAGCGGCAAGGTGCGCGCCTCCAAGCGGGCGACCAAGATCTTCCTGATCGCCATCATCGGCTATGCCGTCTTCTCGCTCATCAACTTCGTGCTGATGGCCACCGGCGCCGTCCCGAACGCGTTCGGCCTCCGCGGCGTCGAGATCTTCGGCATCCCGCTGGGCCTCGTGATCGGCGTGCTCGCCGTCATCCTCGCCGCCTACTCGCTCGTGCTCGACTTCGACTCCGTGCAGCGCGGCGTCAAGGCCGGTGCGCCGCGCAAGTACGGCTGGTCGGCGGCCTTCGGCCTGACCCTCACGATCGTCTGGCTCTACCTCGAGCTGCTGCGGATCATCGCGATCTTCCGCAACTAGCGGCTCGCGGCTAGCGGCTGACAACCCGCCACCCGCACCACCGAAACGAAGAAGGGGCCGTCCACCAGGACGGCCCCTTCTCTCATTCCCACTCGATGGTGCCCGGCGGCTTCGACGTCACGTCGAGCACGACCCGGTTGACCCCGGCGACCTCGTTGGTGATGCGGTTCGAGATCTTCGCGAGCACGTCGTACGGAACCCGCGTCCAGTCCGCCGTCATCGCGTCCTCCGACGAAACGGGGCGCAGCACGATCGGGTGGCCGTAGGTGCGGCCGTCGCCCTGGACGCCCACCGAGCGCACGTCGGCCAGCAGCACGACGGGGCACTGCCAGATCTCGGCGTCCAGGCCCGCGGCGGTGAGCTCGGCGCGCACGATCGCGTCGGCGTGCCGCAGCAGCTCGAGGCGCTCGAAGGTGACCGAGCCGACGATGCGGATGCCGAGCCCCGGGCCGGGGAACGGCTGGCGCGAGACGATCTCGTCCGGCAGGCCGAGCTCGCGGCCGATGGCGCGCACCTCGTCCTTGAACAGGGCGCGGAGCGGCTCGACGAGCTCGAACTGCAGGTCTTCCGGCAGCCCGCCCACGTTGTGGTGGCTCTTGATGTTGGCCGTGCCCGTTCCCCCGCCGGACTCCACCACGTCGGGGTAGAGGGTGCCCTGCACCAGGAACCGGATGGGGTCGCCGTCGGCAGCGGCCTCGGCGAGGAGGTCGGCCTGCGCCTGCTCGAAGGTGCGGATGAACTCGCGCCCGATGATCTTGCGCTTCTGCTCGGGGTCGCTGACGCCCTCGAGAGCGGTGAGGAAGCGCTCGCGCGCATCCACCGTCACGAGGCGCACGCCCGTGGACTTCACGTAGTCCTCTTCGACCTGACGACGCTCGCCCTCACGGAGCAGGCCGTGGTCGACGAACACGCAGACCAGCTGGTCGCCGACGGCCTCGTGCACGAGAGCGCCCGCCACCGCGGAGTCGACCCCGCCGGAGAGCGCGCAGATGACCCGGCCGGTGCCGACCTGGGCGCGGATCGCGGCGACCTGGTCGGCGATCACGTTGCCCGGGTTCCAGTCGGCGGGGATGCCGGCGGCGCGGTGCAGGAAGTTGACGATCACGTCCTGCCCGTAGGTGCTGTGCTTGACCTCGGGGTGCCACTGCACGCCGTACAGTCCGCGCTCGGCGTTGGCGAAGGCGGCGACGGGGGTGGAGGAGGTGCTCGCGAGCACCTCGAAGCCGTCGGGTGCCTGCACGACCGAGTCGCCGTGGCTCATCCACACCGTCTGCGCGTCGGGCTGGCCGTTCAGCAGGGTTCCCCCACCGGTGCCGTCGACCGCCATGTCGGTCGAGCCGTACTCGCGCGCGCCGGTCTTCGCGACCTCGCCGCCGAGCGCCTTGGCCATCACCTGGAAGCCGTAGCAGATGCCCATGACGGGCACGCCGAGCTCGAGGATGGCGGGGTCGAGGGCCGGGGCCCCCTCCTCGTAGACGCTGGACGGACCGCCGCTCAGCACGATGCCGACCGGGTTCTTCGCGGCCACCTCGGCGGCGCTGATCGAGTGCGGCACGATCTCGGAGTAGACGCTGGCCTCGCGCACGCGGCGTGCGATCAGCTGGGCGTACTGGGCGCCGAAGTCGACGACGAGCACCGGGCGGGTGAGCTCGTCGTGGTCGGGGGTCGGTGTTCCGCTAATGGGTGGCCTCCACGGGGTCGGTCGTCGAAGTGTCAGGGGTCGAGGCCTCGGCCTCGCGCGCGGCGAGGTAGGCCTTCACCTCGCGCGCGATTCGCGCCTCGAGGAAGAAGGAGAGGAAGGGGATGACGCCGCCCAGGGCGATCACGACGAACCGCAGGAAGGGCCAGCGCATGAAGCTCCACAACCGGAAGCCGGAGAAGAGGTACACGACGTAGAACCAGCCGTGCACGATCAGGATGGTGAGGCTGATGTTGATCGCGACCGTGGTGCCGGAGGGCACGAACGCGAGGAAGCCGCGCGGGCCGCCGAGCTCGAGCTCCAGGTCGATCGGGGTGTACTTCAGGAGCATCTCGGCGCACAGCAACAGAAGCAGTGTTCCGGTGACGATGGAGGCGACCTGATAGAACTTCAGCGCCCCGCGGATGCGCGGGAAGTCCTTCGGTTTCGGTGCGAGGGCCATGGATCTAGCCTACTCGCGCATCCGGAGCGTTATCTGCGGAGACCTCCTCCTCGTCCTCCGTCTCTCGCTCCCAGGCGTCGCGCACCAGGCGGTACCAGAAGTAGATCGCGAAGCCCGCGAACACGACCCACTCGGCGGCGTAGAAGATGTTGAGCCAGTTGAGCTGCACCGAGCGGTCGGGCTCGGGCGAGGCGATCGCGCCGAGCGGGGCCGGAGGAGTGTCGAGCACGAGGTAGCCGCCGTAGACGTCCGCATCGGCGTCGAACTGCGTCCACCGGTTGACCAGCGACGCGACCGACATCGTGGTCTGCAGCGGGGTGCCGTCGAGCGACTCCCCGGGCACCGGCTTCTGCTGGTCGGTCGCGACCGGCCCTTCGGTGGGGAGGTAGCGGCCCTGCAGCGTGACCGAGGGCGGCACAGCCGACGACGTCACGCCGGCCGTTCCGTCGTCCGGCTGACCAGCGGATGCTCCTGCCGCACCCGACAGCGCCTGTGCCGTCGTCCGCGCGAGATCCAGATCCGTCGTCCACCCCAGCGCCACCGCGAGATACGTGTCGACCGGCTGGTCGACCGCGAACTGCCCGATCACCCAGTACCCGGAGGTGCCGTCGTTCAGCCGCCCGCCGAGCACGTCGTAGCCCGAGCCGACCCAGTGCCCCGTGGTCTCGGCCCGCTGGGCCGCCTGCGCCTCGAGCACCGGCTTCTGCGGCGTCGCGACGTCCTGCAGCGGCTGCATCGTCTCACTGCCGGTGTTCAGCACCGCGCCGTTCGTGACCGCGCGGCCGAGCTGCCACTGGCCGAGCGCGGCGAAGCCCGCGGCGATCACGAGCGCGAGCACGAGGGTGGCGATCCAGCGCGGACGCCGCATCACCTGGAAGACGGTCACCGTGCTCAATACTCGTCATCCCTCGCGGTCGGTCGCGCTTCGTCGGACTGGAGCATCGCCTGTTCGATCAGCCGGTCGCGGACCGGGTCGACGTCGTCGTCCGCGTCGCCGTCGAGGTCGAAGTCGCCACCGTCGCCGGCACCGCCCCCGACCCCACGGCGCTCCGCGTCGGAGACTCCGTTCATCAGCGCGATCGCCTCCGCCTGCGACAGGTCCGGCTTCTCGACGGATCCGGAGGCACCCCCGACCGAACCGGCACCGGCAGCCGCCGCTGCGGCCGCAGCCGCAGCCGCCCTCACCCGCTTCCGCTTCGTCCCGAGCACGAACGACCCGATCCGCTCGGAGTTCACCGCGAGCACCGGCCCGATGATGGCCATGATCAGCACGTAGAGGCCGGCGAACGGCTGGATGCGCTCATCCAGCCCGGCCGCGAACGCGAGCGTCGCGAGAATCAGCGCGAACTCGCCGCGGTTCTGCAGGATGGCGGTCGTGTTGATGCCGGCCTGCGGCCCCAGCCCGTTGAGCCAGGCCACGAACTGGCCCGCGATGATGTTGAGCACCATCGTCATGACCACCGCGAGCACGACGGGCACGATCACCGCACCGAACTTCGTCGGGTCCAGCCCCAAGCCGAAGTTCAAGAAGAAGAAGGCGCCGAAGACGTCGCGCAGCGGGATGGCGATCTGCTCGATCCGGTTGCGGTACCGGGTCGCACCCAGCACGAGCCCGATCAGGAACGCGCCGATCGCATCCGTCACCCCGAGGATCTCGCCGAGCCCGCCGAACATGATCGCCAGGCCGAAGAACAGGATCGTGAAGAGCTCGTCGTCCTTGGTGCGGAAGATGCGCGACACGTACTTGCCGCCCCACCGGGCGACCGCGAACATGACGACGAGGAAGAGGAACGAGACGCCGAGCTTGCCGACCACCGGCCAGATCTCGGTCTCGCCCGAGAGCACGACCGACACGATCGCGAGGTAGATCGCGATGAAGACGTCCTCCACGACGGTGACGCCCAGGATCATCGGCGTCTCGCGGTTGGCCAGACGGTTGAGCTCGATCAGCAGCTTGGTCACGATCGCACTCGAGGAGGTCGCGGTGATGCCCGCGATGATCAGCGCCTCCCGGGTTCCCCAGCCCACCAGGAAGCCGAAGACGAAGCCGACGGCCATGTTGATCAGGATGTACGAGCCGCCCGAGATGAGCAGCCGGCCGGCGTTGCTGAAGAACTCGTCCTGATCGAACTCGAGCCCGAGGTTGAACAGCAGCAGGATCAGCCCGAAGACCGCGATCAGCTGGATGTAGTCGGTGTGCGCGAACTCGAGCGGGAACCAGCCGAAGTACGGGCTCGCGAGAAGCCCCACCACCATGTAGATCGGGATGGCGGGGAGGCCGATGGACTTGCCGAGTCGCCCCAGGACGTACGCGATGACGAACAGGACACCGAGGACGAGGAGGTCGGGGCCGAGGTGCATGCGCGCGCCCTAGCTTCCGGGTGGCGCGGAGACGACCCCTGCCTTCGGCTTCATCTCGCCGGTGCGGAAGAAGTTGAAGGCCTTGGCGACCTTCTCCGGCGACCCGGCGACCACGAGCGTGTCGCCCGGGAAGACCTTGAAGTCGGGCGCGGGCGCGGGGTTGGCCGAGTCGCCGCGCACGACGGCGACGACGGTGAGGCCCGCGATGCCGCGCTCGGCGGGGCTGCCGAGGGGCTGACCGGCGATGTGGTCCTCGTAGTCGACCGAGAACCAGTCGATGCTGAGGCCGGGGATCTGGTCGAGGGCGGTCAGCGACTCGGTGATCTGCGTGCCGCCGAGCAGCTCGGCGAGCGTGTGCGCCTCGTCCTCGGAGAGCCGGAGCGACACCTTGCTCGTCGCGGGGCCGTCCTCGTCGTCGGCGAAGGTGATCAGGTCGCTGTGACCGGACCGGTGCGCGATGACGCCCACCTTCCCGCCGTCCGAGGTGATGAAGGTGTGCAGCACCCCCACTCCGGGAAGCTTGACGCGACGGACGTCGACCATGCGTGTGTCTCCTCACCAGTGCACCGCGGCCGGAAAGGCGGCGGTCCCTCCAGTTTAGGCGAGCCCTGCGCGGCCTCGACCGCCCGGCGCCGCTGTTCGCAGAGGGCGCACGGGCAGGCGCACGCGCAGGCGCGCACACCGGCGCCCACAGGTGCATCCACACGGGCACCTGACGCCCGGCACGGATGCGCGGGTCAGTCGACCTCGACGATGTCCGGCGCCTCGAGCCGGACGCGCTCCGCCGACTCGTCGTCCGGCTGCTCCTGGCTCGCCCGCTCGGCCGCGACCCGCTCGAGGTAGACCGCGACCTCGCGGTCGACCTGCTCGTCGTCCCAGCCCAGCACCCCGGCCATCAGCCGGGCGGCGACCGGCGCCGCCGAGACCCCGCGGTCCCAGGCCTCGATCGAGATGCGGGTGCGGCGGGCGAGCACGTCGTCCAGGTGCAGCGCGCTCTCGTGCGAGGCCGCGTAGACCACCTCGGCGCCGATGTAGTCGTCGGCCCCGGGCAGCGGATCCGCCAGCGACGGGTCCTCCAGGATCAGGTCGAGCAGCTCGTCGGTCAGCGTTCCGTAGCGGTTCAGCAGGTGCTCGATCCGCACGGTGTGCACGCCGAACTTGCGGGCGATCTTGGACCGCTTGTTCCAGGCGGCCTGGTAGCCCTCGGCTCCGATCAGCGCGATGTCCTGCGTGACCGAGGGCGAGATCTTGCCGTCGAGGGCCGAGACAGCGGCGTCGATCGCGTCCTTCGCCATGATCCGGTAAGTGGTCCACTTGCCGCCCGCGACCACGACGAGGCCCGGAACGGAGTGCGCGACCAGGTGCTCGCGCGACAGCTTCGAGGTCTGGTCGCTCTCACCGGCCAGCAGCGGCCGGAGCCCCGCGAACACACCCTCCACGTCCTCCCGGGTCAGCGGCACCGCGAGCACCTTGTTGACGTGCTCGAGCAGGTAGTCGATGTCGGCCGCGGTCGCCGCCGGGTGCGCCTTGTCGAGGTGCCAGTCGGTGTCGGTGGTGCCGATCAGCCAGTGCCGGCCCCACGGGATCACGAAGAGCACGCTCTTCTCGGTGCGGAGCAACAGCCCCGACTTGCCCTGGAACCGGTCGCGCGGCACGACGAGGTGGATGCCCTTGGAGGCCCGCACCTTGAACTGCCCGCGCTCGCCCACCATGGACTGGGTGTCGTCGGTCCAGACGCCCGTCGCGTTCACGACCTGCTTCGCGCGGATCTCGAACCGCTCGTCGGTCTCGAGATCGTGCGCGGTGACCCCGACCACCCGCTCGCCGACCTTGATGAAACCCTCGACCATCACGCGGCTGGCGATGTGGGCCCCGTAGGAGGCCGCCGTCCGGGCGACGTTCGCGACATAGCGGGCGTCGTCGACCTGCGCGTCGTAGTAGGTGATGCCGCCGATCAGCGCATCCTTCGCCAGGCTCGGCATCAGGGTCTGCACCTGGCGGCGGCTGAGGTGGCGGTGGTGCGGCACACCGGGCGGGCGGCCACCCGTGTAGCTGAAGATGTCGTAGAGCATCATCCCGGCGCCGATGTAGGCACGCTCGAAGATGCGCTTGTTCAGCGGGTAGAGGAAGCGCACCGGCTTCACCAGGTGCGGCGCGATCCGCTGCAGAAGGAGGCCGCGCTCGGTCAGCGCCTCGCGCACGAGGCGGAAGTCGAGCTGCTCGAGGTAGCGGATGCCGCCGTGCACCAGCTTCGACGAGCGGCTCGAGGTGCCCGAGGCCCAGTCACGCGCCTCGACCATGCCGACCCGGAGCCCCCGGGTCACCGCATCCAATGCGGCGCCCGTGCCGACGATGCCGCCGCCGACGACCAGGATGTCGAGCTCCTTGGACTTCAGGGTCTCGATGGCCGCCGCACGCTCCTCGGGGCCGATCTTCGTCGAGTGCGATACCGAGGTGGTGGCCATGAGACTCTCCTTCGTCGCAGATCAGCAGCGCGCTGTGTCTGCTCCCACGCTAATCAACGCGGTAGGGGGCCACAACCACTTCGATGCGCTGGAACTCCTTCAGGTCTGAGTAGCCCGTCGTCGCCATCGAGCGGCGCAGCGCGCCGATCAGGTTGGCGGTGCCGTCGGCCACCGGCGAGGGTCCGTAGAGGATCTGCTCGAGCGGCGCGACCTGGCCCACGTGCACGCGGTTGCCGCGGGGAAGCTGCGAGTGGTGGGCCTCGGGCCCCCAGTGCCAGCCGCCGCCGGGGGCGTCGCTCGCACGGGCGAGCGCGGTGCCGAGCATGACGGCGTCGGCGCCGACCGAGATGGCCTTGACGATGTCGCCCGAGGTGCCGAGCCCGCCGTCGGCGATGACGTGCACGTAGCGCCCACCGGACTCGTCCATGTAGTCGCGGCGCGCACCGGCGACGTCGGCGACCGCGGTCGCCATCGGGGCGTGGATGCCGAGGGTCGCGCGGGTGGTCGAGGCCGCGCCGCCGCCGAAGCCGACGAGAACGCCGGCCGCGCCGGTGCGCATGAGGTGCAGGGCCGCGGTGTAGGTCGCGGCGCCACCGACGATCACGGGCACGTCGAGCTCGTAGATGAACTTCTTGAGGTTGAGCGGCTCGACCGTCTTCGAGACGTGCTCGGCCGAGACGGTCGTGCCGCGGATGACGAAGAGGTCGACGCCGGCGGCGACCACGGTCTCGTAGAGCTCCTGGGTGCGCTGCGGCGAGAGGGCGCCGGCGACGGTGACTCCGGATGCACGGATCTCGGCCAGGCGGGCCGTCACGAGCTCGGGCTTGACCGGCTCGGCGTAGATCTCCTGCATCCGCTCGGTCGCGCGGCCCTCGGGCAGGTTCCGGATCTCCTCGAGGAGCGGTTCCGGGTCTTCGTACCTGGTCCACAGACCCTCGAGGTCGAGCACGCCGACACCGCCGAGCTGGCCGATCATGATCGCGGTCTGCGGGGAGACCACCGAGTCCATCGGGGCTGCGAGCACGGGGATGTCGAACTGGTACGCGTCGATCGACCAGGCGACCGACACGTCCTGAGGGTCGCGAGTTCGCCGGGAGGGGACGACGGCGATGTCGTCGAAGGAGTAGACGCGGCGTCCGCGCTTGGCACGGCCGATTTCAATTTCCATCACGCCTCATCCTATCGGGGACACGTTCGGTCGCCTCGGAGCCCGGGGTCCACGAACGCCTGCGGCGACTCCGAACCCCGCGCCTCGGGGTCAGCCGCGGTAGTTCGGCGCCTCGACGACCATCTGCACGTCGTGCGGGTGCGACTCCTTCAGCCCGGCCGGCGTGATGCGCACGAACTTGCCGCGCTGCTTCAGCTCGCCGATCGTGCGCGCGCCGACGTAGAACATCGACTGCCGGAGGCCGCCGACCAGCTGGTAGGCCACGTTCGCGAGCGGTCCGCGGTAGGGCACCTGGCCCTCGATGCCCTCGGCGATCAGCTTGTCG
This sequence comes from Herbiconiux solani NBRC 106740, assembly GCF_001571005.1. Lineage (GTDB taxonomy): Bacteria > Actinomycetota > Actinomycetes > Actinomycetales > Microbacteriaceae > Herbiconiux > Herbiconiux solani. The sequence goes on from NZ_BCST01000005.1 coordinate 151,841, forward strand.
TCGTTCGGCACGTCCGACTGGAAATAGCGGTCCTTCGAGTACGAGGTCTTCTCGCCACGGGTCTGCAGGGCGCCGAGCGAACCCATGCCCCGGTAGTTCTTGAACTGCTTGCCGTTGACGAAGACCAGGTCGCCCGGGCTCTCGTCGCAGCCGGCGAACATCGAGCCGAGCATGACGGTGTCGGCGCCAGCGACGAGGGCCTTGGCGATGTCGCCGGAGTACTGCAGGCCGCCGTCGGCGATCACGGGGACGCCCGACTCGCGAGCGGCGAGCGAGGCCTCGTAGACCGCGGTGACCTGGGGCACGCCGACGCCGGCCACGACGCGGGTGGTGCAGATCGAGCCCGGGCCCACGCCCACCTTGATGGCGTCCGCGCCCGCGTCGACCAGCGCCTGGGCGCCGGAGCGGGTCGCGACGTTGCCGCCGATCACGTCGACCTCGGCGAAGGCCGGGTCGTTCTTCAGGCGCTTGATGATGTCGAGCACGCCGGCGCTGTCGCCGTTGGCGGTGTCGACCACGATCACGTCGACGCCCGCGTCGAGGAGGTTCGTGGCGCGCTGCCAGGCGTCACCGAAGAAGCCGATGGCCGCTCCGACGCGGAGCCGGCCCGCCGCATCCTTCGTCGCGTTCGGGTACTTCTCGCTCTTGTCGAAGTCCTTGACCGTGATCAGACCGCTTAGGCGGCCCTGGTCGTCGACGATCGGGAGCTTCTCGATCTTGTGCTGGGCGAAGATGGCGACCGCGTCATCCGGGTCGACGCCGACCCTGGCGGTGATCAGCGGCATCTTCGTCATGACGTCGCGCACGAGGGTGGTCGACTTCTCGAACGGGGAGACGAAGCGCATGTCGCGGTTGGTGACGATGCCGACGAGCACGCCCTGGCCGTCGACGACCGGGAGGCCGCTCACGCGGTAGATGCCGCAGAGGGCGTCGACCTCGGCGACCGTCGCATCCGGCGTGGTCGTCACGGGGTCGGTGACCATGCCGGACTCGCTGCGCTTGACCCGGTCGACCTGCTCGGCCTGATCGGCGATCGAGAGGTTGCGGTGCAGCACGCCCAGGCCGCCCTGGCGGGCCATGGCGACGGCCATCCGCGACTCGGTCACCGTGTCCATCGCCGCAGAGAGGAGAGGAGTGGCGACCGTGATGCGCTTGGTCAGCCGCGAGGTCGTGTCGGCCTCGCTCGGGATGACGTCGGTATGACCCGGCAGCAGCATCACATCGTCATACGTCAGCCCTACAAAACCGAACGGATCCGCCTGGTCCATCGTTCTCCCTCTTACCGAAAAGCCTTGACCAATCGTAACCGTTAGGAGGTCCCGGGTATTCCGTGTAGAAATGACGGACGCCGTTCCAGGTGGCCACTTGAAACACCGTGGACACAAAACGACTGTATGGTCTAGCAAAGTCGCTACGACCATAGACACGAAGCCTGCCACTGCACCCGGCAGGCTTCTTCCAGGAGGTGCTGTCTTGATCGCAGGAATCCGTATCGGACACGGGGTCCGTCTCGCCACGATGTTGTTGGCGATGCTCGCTCTCTGCCTCGGGATCGTGCTCGGCTCCGGGGCCCTGGCCGCCTCGGCGTCCACCGCCCCCGCGCCCACCCCGACCCCCACGGAATCCGGCGACTTCACCACCACGTACACGATCGGCGGCATCCTCCGCGACGGCGACACCCTCATCGAGGGCGCCGAGATCACGGTCGCCGGAGCCGGCGGCTACTCCGAGGTCGCCACGACAGACGACACCGGCCGTTGGTCGGTCGCCGTGCCCGCCAAGGGCGACTACACCGTCACCCTCGACCCGGAGTCCCTGCCCGACGGCGTGCAGCTGCGCGACCCGGACAAGGCCTCGGCCGTCGTGAGCGCCACCGAGTGGCAGACGAACACGATCACCCGCTCCTTCCCGCTCGGCGCCGACACCCGCCAGACGACCGGGTTCTTCGAGCAGTTCCTGCAGCGCCTCGTCGCCGGCCTCAACTTCGGGCTCCTGATCGCGCTGGCCGCGATCGGCATCACCCTGATCTTCGGCACCACGGGCCTCAACAACTTCGCCCACGGCGAGATGGTCACCTTCGGTGCGATCATCGCCTGGATCGCCGCGGTCCTCCTCGGCATCAACATCTTCATCGCCATGCTGATCGCCCTCGTGCTCGGCGGCGTGTTCGGCTACCTCAACGACTGGTTGCTCTGGAAGCCCTTGAGGAAGAAGGGGGTGAAGCTCGTCCAGGCCATGATCGTCTCGATCGGTCTCGCGATCGCGCTCCGTTACCTCTACCTCTTCTTCATCGGCGGCGACACCAAGACGATGAGCGTCGGGCTCTCGGATGCGGTGGCCCTCGGCCCCGTGCGCATCACGACGGGCTCCATCCTCAGCATGATCATCTCGGTCGTCGTCCTGGTGCTGGTGGGGCTCTTCCTCACCCGCACCCGCATCGGCAAGGCGACTCGGGCGGTGTCGGACAACCCGTCGCTGGCCGCCGCATCCGGAATCGACGTCGACCGCATCATCCGCATCGTCTGGGTGCTCTCGGGCGCCCTCGCCGCTCTCGCCGGTGTGATGCTCGCGCTCTACCGCCAGGTCTCGTGGGACATGGGCTTCCAGGTGCTGCTGCTGATGTTCGCGGCCGTGACCCTCGGTGGCCTCGGCTCCGCCTACGGCGCCCTGGTCGGCTCCATCGTCGTCGGGTTGTTCGTCGAGCTGTCGACACTGTTCATCCCGCCGGACCTGAAATACGCGGCGGCGCTCGTCGTGCTCATCGTGGTGCTCCTCGTGCGACCGCAGGGCATCCTCGGTCGTAAAGAACGAATCGGTTAAGGGAGGAGACACTCATGGACTGGGGAAACATTCTCGGCAACGCCGTCGGCGAGATCATCAGCCCGACGACTGCGGCCTACGCGCTCGCGGCCATCGGCCTCGGAGTGCACTTCGGCTACACGGGCCTGCTCAACTTCGGCCAGGCGGCCTTCCTCCTGATCGGTGCCTACGGCTTCGCCATCCCGACCCTCGCGGGCGCCCCGCTGGTCGTCGCGGTGCTCTGCGCGATCGCCTGCTCGGTGATCTTCGCGTTCATCCTGGGCATACCGACCCTGCGGCTGAGGGCCGACTATTTGGCGATCGTCACGATCGCGGCGGCGGAAGTCGTGAGATACATCGTCACCACGACGGGGCTCACCGACTTCACCGGCGCCGCCAACGGCCTCTCGGGCTTCAAGGGCACCTTCGCCGCGATCAACCCGATCCCGGCCGGCACCTACGGCTTCGGGCCCTTCACGTACAACGAGTACGACTGGTGGATCCGCATCGTCGGCTGGGTGCTCGTCGCCCTCGCCAGCGTGCTGGTGTTCCTGCTCATGCGCTCCCCCTGGGGCCGCGTGGTCAAGGGCATCCGTGAAGACGAGGATGCGGTGCGCAGCCTCGGCAAGAACGTCTACAGCTACAAGATGCAGGCGCTGGTCATCGGTGGTGGGCTCGGCTCGATCGCCGGCATCATCTTCATCCTGCCCCGCGCGGTGCAGCCGGCGAACTACACCACCGGCCTCACCTTCTTCATCTGGACGATCATGCTCCTGGGCGGCGCGGCCACGATCTTCGGCCCCATCGTCGGTTCGATGATCTTCTGGGTCGTGCTCTCGCTCACCCAGGGCATCCTCTATGGAGCCATCGAGTCGGGGGCGCTGCCCTTCGTCTCGACCACTCAGGCCGGGCAGATCCGCTTCATCCTCGTCGGTGTCGCGCTGATGCTCCTGGTCATCTTCAGACCGCAAGGTATTTTCGGAAACAAGAAGGAGCTGTCCTTCAGTGTCTAATCTCGACGGAACCCCCACCCTCGCCGCGACCAGCCCGCTGGTCAAGGGCGAGATCCGGCCCGGCTGCGCGAAGGTCGACCCGATCGTCATCGCCGACAACGTCACGCGTCAGTTCGGCGGTCTCAAGGCGGTCGACGTCGCCCACCTGGAGATCCCGCGCGGCCAGATCACCGCGCTGATCGGCCCCAACGGCGCCGGCAAGACCACGATGTTCAACCTGCTCACGGGCTTCGACAAGCCGAACACCGGAACGTGGGAGTTCGACGGCAAGTCGCTCGCCGGCGTCCCGGCCTTCAAGGTCGCCCGGGCCGGGATGGTGCGTACCTTCCAGCTGACCAAGTCGCTCGGCCGCCTCTCGGTGCTGCAGAACATGCTGCTCGGCGCGACCGGACAGAAGGGCGAGGGCCTGTTCCGCTCGCTCATCAAGCCCCTCTGGCGCAAGCAGGAGGAGGAGAACACGGCCCGTGCGGACGACCTCCTCGCCCGCTTCAAGCTCGACGCCAAGCGTGAGGACTACGCGGCGTCGCTCTCGGGCGGCCAGCGGAAGCTCCTCGAGATGGCCCGGGCCCTGATGTCCAAGCCCGAGCTGATCATGCTCGACGAGCCGATGGCGGGCGTCAACCCGGCCCTCACCCAGTCGCTCCTGGGGCACATCAAGAACCTCAAGTCCGACGGCACCACGGTGCTGTTCGTCGAGCACGACATGCACATGGTCATGCACATCTCGGACTGGGTGGTCGTGATGGCCGAGGGCCGCGTCGTGGCCGAGGGCCCGCCCGAGTCGGTCATGAAGGATCCGGCCGTGATCGACGCCTACCTCGGCGCGCACCACGACACCGACCTCGGCGACCTGATGGAAGACGGACCGAACCCGGTCATCGAGGCCGAGCGGAAGGCGCACGACGCGCATCCCGAGGCCGACGAGGCCGGCTACGGGGAGGAGAAGTAGACATGAGCGACATCGACCCCAACGAGATGAACGCCGAGACCAACACCCTCGCCGAGGAGACGGCCACCGCGCACACGCTGGCCCCCACCGACCGGGGGGAAGCGGTGCTGCGCACCGAGAACCTCGTCGGCGGCTACCTGCCGGGCGTGAACATCCTGAACGGCTGCACGATCGAGGCCTTCCCGGGGGAGCTGATCGGCATCATCGGCCCGAACGGCGCCGGCAAGTCGACGGTTCTGAAGGCGATCTTCGGCCAGATCCGCATCCGGAGCGGCCGCGTCATCCTGAAGGGCGAGGACATCACCGGTCTCCGCGCCAACAAGCTCGTCACCAAGGGTGTCGGCATGGTGCCGCAGAACAACAACGTCTTCCCGAGCCTCACGATCGAGGAGAACCTCGAGATGGGTCTGTTCCAGAAGCCCTCGATCTTCGCCGAGCGCTTCGACTTCGTCACCACCCTGTTCCCCGAGCTCGGCAAGCGGCGTAAGCAGCGTGCAGGCTCGCTCTCGGGTGGTGAGCGCCAGATGGTCGCCATGGGCCGTGCGCTCATGATGGAGCCCTCCGTGCTGCTGCTGGACGAGCCCTCCGCGGGCCTGTCCCCCGTGCGTCAGGACGAGACCTTCATGCGCGTGCACCAGATCAACCGCGCGGGCGTCTCGGTCATCATGGTCGAGCAGAACGCGCGCCGCTGCCTGCAGATCTGCGATCGGGCCTACGTGCTCGACCAGGGCCGTGACGCGTACACGGGCACGGGCCGCGAGCTCATGAAGGACCCGAAGGTCATCGAGCTCTACCTCGGCACCCTGGCGGCCGACCAGGGCCACTAGCCTTCCCCTTCCCCCCTCCCCTCTCGGCTGCTCGAGCCGTCAGAAAAGGCCCCAAGACTCCGGTCTTGGGGCCTTTTTCGACGGCTCGGTGCTCGGGATGCCCCGGGACGACAGAAGGCCCGGGACGACAGAAGGCCCGGCACCTCCGAGGAGGGCCGGGCCTTCGTGCGTGGTGCGGGCTGGACTAGCCGTTCAGCGAGCCGAACTCGACGTTCAGCGGCGCGTAGGTGTTGTCCTGGCCGTACTGGTAGATACCGATGTAGGCCTCGGTCGGGTCACCGTTCTCGTCGAACGTGATGGGGCCCGAGATGCCGTCGTAGTCGATGTCGGTACCGGCGGCCAGCAGGTCGGCGCACTCGGAGAAGCTGGTGCACTTGGTGCCACCCTCCGAGACGGTCTGCATGTTGGCCTGGATGGCCGGGCCGGTCGCGGAGCCACCGGCGATGGCCGCGAGAGCCATCAGGTTGACCGCGTCGTAGGACTCGGCTGCGTAGCTGAAGTCCTTCAGGTCCGGGTTCACACCGAGCAGCTTGGCCTTGAACGAGTCGTCGGCCAGAACGCCGGGCAGCGTGCCCTTGGCGCAGTTCAGCACACCCTTGTCGAAGTCTGCCGAGTAGTCGGCGAGGTTGCCGTCCACGAAGTAGACCTTGCTGCCGTCGAAGCCCTTGGTTCCGACGAGCTCGGGGATGATGACCTTGGTCTGGTCGAACGCGATCAGGGCGATCGCGTCGGGGTCGGCGGCCAGAACGGAGTCGATCTGAGCGCTGAACTGGCTGTCGCCCTCGTTGAACGCCTCAGCGGCGACGACGGTGCCACCGGCAGCCTCGACGGCCGTGGTGACGTTCGACTCGAGGCCGGAGCCGTACGCGTCGTTCAGGTAGATGATGCCGACGTTGGTGTTGCCGTCGCCGACCATCAGGTTGCCGAGCACGCGGCCCTGCAGCACGTCGGACGGAGCGGTACGGAAGTAGTACCCGCCGTCGGCGTAGGTCGAGAAGTCGGGCGAGGTGTTGGCGGGCGACACCTGGACGACCTGGGCACCGGTGACCTGGTCGATGAAGGTGAACGAGACACCGGACGACGCGGCGCCGACGATGCCGGACACGCCCTGGCTGAGCAGGTCGGTCGCGGACTGGGTCGCGATGTCGGTCGTGGTGTCACCGGAGTCGCGGTGGATGACCTCGGCGTTGCCACCCAGGACGCCCGACTGCGACGCGTTGATCTCGTCGATGGCGAGGTCGACACCAGCGATCTCGGGCGGGCCGAGGTAGGCGAGGCTACCGGTGGTCGGGAGGATCGAACCGATCTTCAGCGTGGTGGCACGGCTCTGCGCCGCCTCGGGGGCGACCGCCGTGATGTCTGCCGCTGCGGTCGCTGCGTCGGGGCCGCAGCTCGCTGCTGCCGCGGTGGTCTCTCCGCCGTCGGTGCTCGGCGTGGACGCGCACGAGGCCAGCAGCAGAGCCGTGGCGCTGAACGCGGCTACGCCGGCAACGATCGAGAGGGGCTTCGAGCGCGAGGCCTTGGCCTTCGCAAATACGCTCATGGTGCTCCTTATGTGAATGTGTGCAGTTTCTCGGCAGACTCGAAGAATCGGCCGTGGAATCACGCTATGCGGTGATTGACGCGGGAACAATACGCTGGTGTTACAGCCGTGTAACACGGGCCAATCGTTACCTCGCGGTGACCTTGCGCGGGGCCGTGCCGCCCCGTCCGGGGGTCACGGACCTGTTCAGCCAGTGATCCCGATCGGCATGAGCGAGCCGGGCGCGGTGCTCGCGGGAGCCAGGGCGAGCGCCCCGGTGACCCCGGTGTAGCGGATGCCGGTGCCGGAGCCCACGGCATCCAGGCACGCGCCGTAGCTCGAGCAGGTCACGGCTCCTCCGGTGACCGCGGGCAGGAACCGCGCGATCGAGGTCGCCCCGTCGTCGCCCGCGAGCACGGCGGCCAGCGCGATCATGACCGTGGCGTCGTAGCTCTCCGCACCGAAACGGGTGTCGGAGAGGCTCGGGTCGGCGGTGCGGAGCCGGGCCGCGAATGCGTCGTCGATCGGCTCGGGGTCGGCGACCGCGCTCATGCCGGCCACCCCCGCCGTCTTCGCCGCGGCGTCGGCGGCGACCACGACGTCCTGGCTGTTCGGCCCGACGAGGGCGTCGACGCGCCCGGCGAAGGCGGCGATCGTCTCGGCCGCGCGAGTGCTTGCAGCATCCCCCGCATCGCCGTGCAGCACGACGACGGTCCTGCCGTTGAAACCGCCTGCCGCGTCGATGTCGCGTGCCGCCAGCTCGACGCCGGCGAGCTCGGCCGCACCGAGCACGGCGTTGCCGCCGCTGAGAGGAACGACGGCGCCGATGACGAGGGTCCCGTCCCCGGTGGGGATGGGCTGCGCCATGCTCGCGACCGGATTCGGCGCGACCGTGCCCGACGGGGCCGCGGTGGCGAAGCATCCGGTCAGCCCGAGAGCGATGCCGAGGGCGGCGACGCCGGCCAGCACGGCCGGGAGCACGCGGGGGCGTGCGGGGCTGCCGATACCTGCGGGGCGGGGCGTGGCCGCTGGCTGATCGCTCTGTCTCATGCTCCCAGCACCCTACCTGTCGCCCGAGCGGTTCTCAGAGCGCCTCGACGGGCGTGCCGCGCGCCGTGCGCGACGCCCGCACCATGTCGACGGCGAGGATGACCACGGCCACCCAGACGATCGCGAAGCCGGCCCAGCGCTCGGGCGGCATGTCCTCGTGCAGCACGAAGACGCCCAGCGCGAACTGCAGGATGGGGGCGACGAACTGCACCAGGCCCACCCAGACCAGCGGCAGCCGCCGGGTCGCCGAGGCGAACATCAGCAACGGCACGGCCGTGACCACGCCGAGCAGGACCATCCCCGTCGTGTGCCAGCCGTTGACGGTGCCGAAGACCAGGCCGCCCTGACTGCCCACCACGACCAGCAGCACGATGGCGAGCGGGGTGAGCCACGCGGTCTCGAGCGTCAAGCCGCTGACCGCATCCACGCGCGGGCCGACGTGCTTCTTGACCAGGCCGTAGGTGCCGAACGAGAAGGCGAGGATGAGCGCGATCCACGGCACGGTGCCGTGCCCGAACGCGAGCACGAGCACGGCGAGGGCCGCGACGCCGATCGCGACCCACTGCATCCGGCGCAGCTTCTCGCGGAGCACGAGGACCCCTAGCAGCACCGTGACGATCGGGTTGATGAAGTAGCCGAGCGAGGCCTCGACGACCTGCCCGCTCAGCGTGCCGAGGATGTAGGTCTGCCAGTTGACGTAGATGAGGATGCCGGCGAGCCCCATGAACAGCAGCAGCTTCGGCTGACGGGCGATCGCGAGGAAGGGGCCCCAGCCGCGCGTCACGGTGAGGAGCACCGCACAGAACACGAGCGAGAAGACGATGCGCCAGGCGACGATCTCGAAGGCGCCGGCCGGCTGCATGAGCAGGAAGTAGACCGGCAGCACGCCCCAGAGCACGTAGGCCCCGACGGCGTTGACGAGACCCGTGCGGAAACGCTCGGAATCGGAGCCGCGGATGGTCAGGCCGGCGGGCGGCGAAGGGGGTGCTGGCGGTGTCACCGCGCCACTCTACCCCCGCGTGCGCAGGTCGGCCGCCCTACGGGAGCCCCTCGGCTGCCCTGTCTGGAACGCACAGAACCCGGGCGGCCGAAGCCACCCGGGTTCTCTGTAGAAGGACTGCGACTAGCGGACGACGACCGCGAGCACGTCGCGGGCGGAGAGCACCAGGAAGTCTTCTCCGGCGTACTTCACCTCGGTTCCGCCGTACTTGGAGTAGATGACCTTGTCGCCGACTGCGACGTCGAGCGGAACGCGGTTGCCGTTGTCGTCGATGCGGCCGGGGCCGACGGCGACGACTTCACCCTCCTGGGGCTTCTCCTTGGCGGTGTCAGGGATGACGAGACCGGAAGCAGTGGTCTGCTCAGCTTCGACCTGCTTGATGACGATGCGATCCTCGAGCGGCTTGATGGAGACCGACACGGTTGACCTCTTCTTTCTCAGTGACAAAACGTCTAGTTAGCACACTCACTGCGAGAGTGCTAAGTCGAGTTTAGAGGCACCGCTGGCACTCGCGCAACGTGAGTGCCAAGGGATTGCCAGGCGATCCCACGGCGTCGTAGGCCGCCTCCCCTTGGTACGGTTGCCGGATGGATGCCGCAGAGCTCTCGACGCTGCTCACCCCCGAGGGGCTCCGGCTTCTGGACTCGCTTCCGCCTTACTCCTCGACCGGCGCGGTCGCGCAGGTCGCGTCCCTCCGGAAGGCCGGGCACTCCCCCGAGCTCGTCGCCGCGGTGCTCACGCAGTCGCGGTTGCGCGAGAAGGCGACGGCGAAGTTCGGAGCGTTCGCCGACCGGCTGCTGTACACGCAGGCGGGCCTCGAGCAGGCCACCCGACTGAAGGTCGCCGCCGGTCACGCGGGCCGCTTCCGCTCGGCCGGGGTCGCCCGGGTCGCCGACCTGGGCTGCGGCATCGGAGCCGACGCCCTCGCCCTGGTCGCCCTCGAGATCCCGGTTCTCGCGGTGGAGCGGGACGAGGTCACCGCCGCGATCGCGAGCTACAACCTCGCCGGATTCCCCGAGGCCGAGGTGGTCCACGCCTCGGCCGAGGACGTCGACCTCGACGGGGTGGACGCGGTCTACCTGGATCCCGCCCGTCGTACCGCGGGCACGACCGAGACCACCCGGCTGGCCCGGGAGGAGGACTACTCCCCCTCGATCGACTTCGCCTTCGGCCTCGCCGAGCGTTTCCCCACGGGGATCAAGCTCGGCCCGGGCTTCGACCGGTCGCTGATCCCGGCGACGGCGGAGGCACAGTGGGTCTCGGTCGACGGGCAGCTGGTCGAGATGGGCCTGTGGTTCGGCGCGGTCGCACGGCCGGGCATCCATCGGGCCGCCCTCGTGCTGAGCGGCGCCGGGGCCGACGAGCTGACGGCAGCTGGCGACAGCGCCGATGCCGAGGTGCGCCCGCTCGGCGACTACGTCTACGAGCCCGACGGTGCCGTCATCCGCGCCCGCCTGATCGGAGACCTGGCCGAGCGGCTCGGAGCCGGGATGCTGTCAGCCGGCATCGCCTACCTGACCGCCGACGAAGCCGTGCCGACCCCGTTCGCGACCGCCTTCCGCGTGCTCGAGCGCCTGCCGGCCGGCGAGGCCGCCCTCAAACGGGCCCTCCGGGAGCGGCGGATCGGGACGCTGGAGATCAAGAAGCGCGGGATCGACGTCGATCCGGCCGCCCTGCGGAAGCGGCTGGCGCTCAAGGGCGACCGCTCGGCCACGCTCATCCTGACGCGGGTCGACGGCGGGCACGAAGCCCTGCTCGCAGAGCGCGTCGCGGGCTGATCCCCCTAGGCCGACGGCCCGAGCCGACGGCGCTGGCCGGGGCCGCGGCCAGGGCTGAGGCAGGGGCCGCCCAAAACCGTCAGTTGTAGTAGGCGGATCCCGTGCTAGCCGCGGCGATGAAGACGAAGATCACGATGAAGTAGCCGATCACGAAGAGCACGGCGAGGCCGGTGAACACGTACGACAGGATGAGACCGGCCTTCGCCAGCCCCCGGCCCGACTCGCCCGTGCGGTCGATCTGCTTCAGCGCGATGTGCCCGGTGACGATGCCAGCGACCGAGAAGACGAAGGCGAGCACGATCGTGATGATCGCCAGGGTGTTGGTCGGCGGCTGCGCCGGCACCTGGGAGTAGCCGTAGTACGCCTGCTGGTTCGGCGCCTGCGGAGGCTGAGGCGGTTGGACCGCCTGGTACCCGGGCTGGTAGCTCGGGGGCTGGTAGCTGCCGGGCTGCTGGCCCGGGGCCTGGTAGCCGCCGGACGGCTGGCCGCCCGGCTGGCCCTGCTGGCCGTACGGCGACTGGCCGCCCTGCTGGCCCTGAGCCTGGTAGCCGCCCGGCTGCTGGCCGTAGCCACCGGGTGCGGGCGGGGTCTGGTAGCCGCCGGTGGGCGGAGCCTGGAAGCTCGGAGCGGCGGGAGGGGCCGACGGCGCCGGCGGCGGGGTCGAGGGCTGGGGCACCGAGGGCGGAGGCGTGTAGGAGGGCGCCGGGGGTGCCGGCGGGGCGGGAGGGGCCGTGGGCTCCTCGGCCGGGGTGGAGTTGTCGGTGTCGCTCACGGGAACGCCCTTCTCTCGGGTACTGGCTCTCGGGGGTGTGGCTCGTTAACAGAGTAGGCGCAGGCGGCCCGGTGCCGAAGGCACTCGGGCCACCCGCGCCGGCGACTCAGTAGGTCGTGGTCGTGTAGCTCATGGTCGACGCGGTCGCGACGAGCACGATGACGACGATCAGCCAGATCACGAACGTGACGGCGCCGATGATGATGCCGGCGAGTGCGAGGCCGCGGCCGGCCTCGCCCGTCTTCTTGATCTGGTTCAGCGCGATGATGCCGAGGATGATCGCGATGACGTTGAAGCTCAGGATCGAGAGCACGAGCGAGACGATCGCGAGGACGTTCGTCTTGCGCGCGACCGGTGCTCCGGCGGGTGCCGAGTAGGCAGGGGTTTGTTCGGTCACAGGGAGGGCTCCAATTCCTTCTAGGTGATCAATGACGTCGCCTATCGTGGCAGTCTCCCTGAGGAAGTGTCAATGTCGAGCCGACTTCGCGTCGCCCCGTGACGCGGCGATCAGTCCGCCCGTCCGCCTTCGTCGACCTGGATCTCGGTCACCGGCAGCGTCGAATCCGCTCCGAATCCGAGGCCGGAGGGCGCGTGCCCGGCGGCGATCAGCTGGGCGCCGAGAGCAGCGATCATCGCCCCGTTGTCGGTGCACAACGACAGGGGCGGGATGCGCAGGGTGACGCCGGCCGCCTCCGCGCGCTCGGCCGCGACCTGGCGCACGCGGGCGTTCGCGACGACTCCGCCGCCGAGCAGCAGCCGCGGGATCCCGAAGTCGGCACAGGCGCGGAACGCCTTGGTCAACAGCACGTCGACCACGGCCTCGCGGAAGCTCGCCGCGACATCCGCCACCGGCACCTCCTCGCCCGCGTCGGACGTGCGCTCGACCCAGCGCGCGACCGCCGTCTTGAGGCCCGAGAACGAGAAGTCGTACCGGTGCTTCTCGAGGTCCTTGGCCTGCATGAGCCCGCGCGGGAAGTGGATCGCCTTCGGGTCGCCGTCCTTCGCCACCCGGTCGATCTGCGGGCCACCGGGGTAGGGCAGCCCGAGAACCCGGGCGACCTTGTCGAACGCCTCGCCCGCGGCGTCGTCGATCGTCTCGCCGAGCAGCTCGACGTCGCCCACCAAGTCGCGCACGAGGAGCAGCGAGGTGTGGCCACCGGAGACCAGCAGCGCGATCGTCGGGTACTCCAGCGCGTCGTCGTCGAGCACGTCGGCTCCGACGTGACCGACCAGGTGGTTCACCGCGTAGAGCGGCTTCCCGGTCGCCACGGCGAGCGCCTTCGCCGCACCGACCCCGACCATGAGCGCGCCGGAGAGCCCGGGGCCGCTGGTGACCGCGATCGCGTCGATCTCGTCGAGCCCGAGCCCGGCCTCGGCGAGCGCCGCTTCGAGCGTGGGGTTCATGGCCTCGAGGTGCGCGCGGGCGGCGACCTCGGGCACGACGCCGCCGTAGCGCGCGTGCTCGTCCATCGAGGAGGCGATCACGTTCGCCAGCAGGGTCGAGCCGCGCACGATGCCGACGCCGGTCTCGTCGCAGGAGGTCTCGATGCCGAGCACCACGGGGCCGTCGGTCATGAGGATGCTCCTTCCGCGGCCGAGCCGGCAGACCCGGTCGGTCCAGCCGATCCAGCCGATTCGGCCGAGCCGGTCAGCGCCGTTCCGCGGCGCACCACGTCGAGCTGCATCACGATCGCGTCGACGCCGTCCGGCTGGTAGTAGCGGGGCCGCACGGCGATGTCCGTGAAGCCGAGGTCGAGGTAGAGGCCGTGCGCGACCGGGTTGTCGGCGCGCACCTCGAGGAACACCTTCCGGGCTCCGCGGGACGCCGCCTCCTCGAGCAGTCGCCCCATCAGCTGGCGGCCGAGGCCCTTCCCGCGCGAGCTCTCAGACACGGTAATCGTCTGGATGTCGGCGTCGCCGGTACCGCGCGGGCAGAGCAGGCCTGCGTAGCCCTCCACCGCATCCGGATGCTCGGCGTCGAGCCCGACGAGGTAGTAGCACTCGGGGTGGGTGAGCTCACGCCGCATCGACTCGCGCGACCAGGCGTCGGATTCGAACGAGGCCTCCTCGAGTGCCATGATCGCGTCGAGGTCGCCCTCCTGGGCGCGCCGGAGCTGCCAGGTCACTGCGAGACCCGCTTCCGCGCACCGGGCATCGTCACGTCGGGCGACCGCAGGTACAGCGGTTCGGAGAACTGCTCCTGGATGCCGCGCCCGCGGTTCTGCCGCTCGGCCCGCGCCAAGGAGCCGGCCGAGACCTGCACCGCGTCGATCCGCTGCCCGTCGGAGTGCGGCGGGAGGTCACCGGGAGCGCAGAGCGCCGGGCCCTCGGCACGCGCCGGGCCCTCATCGCCGAGCTCGTAGGTCGACCAGTAGACCTCGCGGCGGCGCGCGTCGGTCACGACGAGGAGGGGGCCGCGGATCCCGGCCGACCACGCGTCGAAGGCGACGGCGTCGTGGCTGACCGCGGGGATGATCGGGGCCCCGATCCCGAGCGCGAAGGCGCGTGCCGCGGCGATTCCCACGCGGAGCCCGGTGAAGGGACCGGGGCCCATGCCGGCCACGACCGAGTCGAGCGACGACGGCGAGACGCCCGCGTCGGCGAGCACCCCGAGGATCATCTCGCCGATGACCTCGGCGTGGCGCATCGTGTCCTCGGTCGCGCGCTCGGCGAGCACGAGGTCTCCCTCGACGAGGGCGACCGAGGTGCCGGCGGAGGTGTCGATGGCGAGGAGCACAGAACGAGCCTAACGCCGACCGGGCGAGCGGATGCCGCGGGCCGGGACGCCGTCTGGGCAGCTGGTCAGGCCCAGCGCGGTCCCACTCCGGTGACCCGCACCGTACGCGGCTCGATCGGCTCGAGCTCGCCGTCTCGGGGATCGCTGTCGCCGGCACCATCGGTCTGCCCGTCCCCGGCGTCCACCGGCGAACCCGCCCCGTGCGGCCGGTCGATCTCGATCGACAGGTACGAGTCGGTCAGCGCCTCGATCATCCCCGCGCCCCACTCCACGACCACGACCGAGTGCGCGAAGTCGATGTCGAGATCGTCGAGCTCGAGCGCGCTGCTCAGCCGGTAGGCGTCGACGTGCACGAGCGCGGGGCCGCCGACGAGCGAGGGATGCGTGCGCGCGAGCACGAAGGTCGGGCTGGTGACGGGGCCCCTGATGCCGAGTCCCTCGCCGAGCCCGCGGGTGAAGGTGGTCTTGCCCGCGCCGAGATCGCCGGAGAGCAGCACCACGTCGCCCGCCGCGAGCTGCGCGGCGATCCGCACCCCGAAGGCGTGCATCTCCTCCGGCGTCGCGATGCGGAGCGTCTCGGTGGTCATGCCGACCGCTCCGGAGACCCTGCGCCCGTTCCCGCCGCGGGGCCTGCGACCCCGTCGACCCCGTCCTCGAGCGACCCGCCCGCCCCGTCCACGATCGTGCGGTGGTCGTGCTCGGCCAGGTACACCCGCTCGACCCGGTGCCCGACGCGTGCCACGATCTCGTCGCCGATGGTGTCGGCGAACCCGGCCCACTCCTCGGCCGTGGGTTCGCCGAGGTCGCCCTCACCGAAGACGATCGCGAGGTCGCCGACCTCGACGGGCTCGTCGCCGACGTCGACGACCACCTGGTCCATGGCCACGCGTCCGGCGATCGGATGGCGGCGCCCGTTCAGCCAGATCTCGCCGCGGCCGCCCGCGATCCGCGGGATGCCGTCGGCATAGCCCAGCGGCACGAGCGCGAGCGTGCTCGCGGTCTCGGTGCGGTAGGTCAGCCCGTACGAGACCCCGTGCCCCGCCGGCACGCGCTTGACCGAGACGACCGGTGCCTGCAGCGTCATGACCGGCCGGAGCCCGAGGTCGCGCGCGGTGGCGTCGTCGAAGGGCGAGACACCGTAGGCGGCGATCCCGAAGCGGACGAGACCGAGGCGGGCCTCGGGCATCCGGATGCCGGCCGAGCTCGCAGCCAGGTGCAGCAGCTCGAACCGGGCGCCCAGCTCCTCGGCCACCGCGACCGCGTTCTGCAGCTTGCCGAGTGCGACCCGGTCGTCTTCGGGCGAGGCGTCGGCCAGGTGCGACCAGGCTGCGTACAGCCGCACGGCGCCGGCTCGATCGTGCTCGAGGGCCGACCGCACGAGTTCGGGCCAGTCGGCCTCGGTGGCGCCGTTGCGGCTGAGGCCGGTGTCGACCTTGAGATGCACCCGTGGCGCGCGCGAGGCCCCGGCCGCGGCGATCGCGTCCAGCTGCCAGACCGCCGAGATGCCGAGGTCGATGTCGGCCTCGGCCGCCTCGCCGAAGCGCGCGTCGGGGTCGTGCATCCAGGCGAAGATCGGGGCCGTGATGCCGGCCTCCCGCAGGGTCAGGGCGGCCGGGATGTCGAGCACGGCGAGCGACGTGGCGCCGGCTTCGAGGGCCGCGCGCGCCAGCGGCACCATGCCGTGCCCGTAGGCGTCGGCCTTGACGGCGAGCATGGTCTCCGCGGGCCGGGCCAGCGCGGCGAGCGTGCGCACGTTGTGCCGGAACGCCTCGAGGTCGATGACCGCCTGCCGCTCGGGAACGGCCGTCGCCGTGCCCGGGGCGGCCAGGATCGCGGCCGCCGCTTCCGCGGCCGGCACCGCCGCCGCCGTCGGCATCGCCGAAGCGTTCGGGCTCTGCTCGTCGCTCATCCGTACACCCGCTTCACCCGCCCGCCGAGGCGGGTCACGATCTCGTAGTTGATGGTCGATGCGGCCTCGGCCCAGTCGTCGGCGCTCGGGAAGCCCTCGGCCGGGTCGCCGAACAGCACGACTCGATCGCCGACCTCGGCCCGCTCACGGCCCAGGTCGACCACGAACTGGTCCATGGCGACGCGACCGACGATCGGGCGCACGCGGCCGCCGACCCAGACGCTCCCCCGGTTCGACACGTGGCGCGGGATGCCGTCGGCGTAGCCGAGCGGCACGAGGCCGAGCCAGGTGTCCTCCTCGGGCCGGTAGGTGTACCCGTACGAGACGCCGGTGCCGGCCGCCACGCGCTTGACCGAGATGAGCCGGGTCTCCAGGCGAAGGGCAGGGCGCAGACCGAGCTCGGCCGACCCCACGCCGTCGTAGGGCGAGAGGCCGTACTGACCGATGCCGAGTCGCACCTGGTCGAGCCGCATCTCGGGCAGTCGCAGGGCGCCGGCGGTCGAGGCGAGGTGGCGCACGGTGGGCTCGAGTCCGGCCGCCCGCGCCGCCGCGGTCGCCTCCTCGAAGGCCGCGAGCTGCGCGCGGTCGTCGTCGTCGCTCGCGTTCGAGAGGTGGCTGAAGAGGCCCTCGACCAGGATGCGACCCTCGTCGACCCCGCGCCTCGCCTCCGCGAACGCGGGCTCCCAGTCGCTCCGCTCGAAGCCGTTGCGGCCGAGCCCGGTGTCGATCTTGAGGTGCAGGCGGGCGGGCCGGCCGGTGCTCCCGGCCTCGATCGCGGCGGCGAGCTGCCCCCGGGTCGAGATCCCGAGGGTGATGTCGTGCGCGACGGCCTCGTCGAACACCGGATGCGCGCCGTGCAGCCACGCGAGCACGGGCGCGTCGATGCCCGCATCCCGAAGCGCGAGTCCCTCAGCGACATCGGCGACGCCGAGGCTCGTCGCCCCGCCCTCCAGTGCCGCGCGGGCGGTCTCGACCGCGCCGTGACCATAGCCGTCGGCCTTCACGACCGCCATCACGGCGGCGGGGGCGACGCTCCGCGCCACGTGCTCGACGTTCGCGCTGATCGCCCCGAGGTCGATGTGCGCCCGGCGGAGCATGGGGGGCGCGCCCG
Source organism: Herbiconiux solani NBRC 106740 (assembly GCF_001571005.1). Taxonomy (GTDB): domain Bacteria; phylum Actinomycetota; class Actinomycetes; order Actinomycetales; family Microbacteriaceae; genus Herbiconiux; species Herbiconiux solani. The sequence continues at coordinate 169,308 of NZ_BCST01000005.1, forward strand.
CGACCCCGGTCATCCGGCGTCCCGTTCGGCCACGACGAAGGCCACGGCGTGCCCGCCGTCGTGCGTCATGCTGAGGTGCACGCGATCGGCACCGAGCTCGGCGAGGGCGGCGGCGACCCCGCCGGTGAGGGCGAAACCGGGGTTGCGTTCGGCATCCGAGACCACTTCCATGTCGTGCCAGCGGAACTCGGTCGAGTGCCCGACGGCCTTGATCAACGCCTCTTTCGCCGCGAAGCGCGCCGCGAGCGAGCGCACGGGCAGACCGCGTTCGCCAGGAGCGAACAAGCGCTCGATCAGCCGCGGCGTGCGCTCGAGCGACCGCTCGAACCGAGCCACATCGACGAGGTCGACCCCCACTCCGACGATCATCAGGGCTACTCGACCGTGACGGACTTCGCCAGGTTACGCGGCTGATCCACGTCGAGCCCCTTGGCGGTGGCGAGCTCCATCGCGAACAGCTGCAACGGGATGACGGTGAGCAGCGGCTCCATCAGCGGGGCGGCGAGCGGGATGCGGATGACCTCGTCGGCGAACGGGAGCACCGCCACGTCCCCCTCCTCGGCGATCGCCAGGATCCGCGCGCCGCGCGCCCGGATCTCCTGGATGTTCGAGACGACCTTCGCGTGCAGCGAGTTCGGGTCGCGCGGGCTCGGCACCACGACGAACACGGGCTGGCCCGGCTCGATCAGCGCGATCGGACCGTGCTTGAGCTCACCGGCGGCGAAGCCCTCGGCGTGGATATACGCGAGCTCCTTGAGCTTCAGCGCGCCCTCGAGCGCGATCGGGTAGCCGACGTGCCGGCCGAGGAAGAGCACCGCCCGCGAGTCCGACATCCACTTGGCGAGCTGGGTGATCTCGGGCGCGCTGGTCAGCACGCGCTCGATCTTGGCGGGGATCGCCTGCAGCTCGGCGAGCTGGTCGGCGGCGACCTCGGGGTCGAGCGTGCCGCGCACCCGCGCGAGGTGCAGGCCGAAGAGGTAGAGCGCGGTGATCTGCGCGACGAAGGCCTTGGTCGACGCGACGGCGACCTCGGGGCCGGCGTGCGTGTAGATCACGGCATCCGACTCGCGGGCGATCGTGGCGCCCTGGGTGTTGCAGATCGAGAGCGTGCGGGCACCGTTCGCGATGGCGTACTTGACGGCCATCAGCGTGTCCATGGTCTCGCCCGACTGGCTGATCGAGACGACCAGGGTCGTCGGGGTCAGCACCGGCTCGCGGTAACGGAACTCGTGCGAGAGCTCGACCGAGACGGGCACGCGGGCCCACTTCTCGATCGCGTACTGGCCGAGCATGCCCGAGTAGCTCGCGGTACCGCAGGCGATCACGATGATGCGGTCGATGCCGGCCAGCACGTCGTCGAGGCCGGCGAGCTCGGGCAGCACGACCTGGTCGCCGTCGACGCGGCCGAGGATGGTGTTCGCGACGGCCTCGGGCTCCTCGCTGATCTCCTTGGCCATGAAGCTCGACCAGCCGCCCTTCTCGGCGGCCGACGCGTCCCACGACACCTCGAACTCGTGCACCTCGACGGGGGCGCCGTCGAAGTCGGTCACGGTCACGGTGTCGGGCGTGATGACGACGATCTGGTCCTGCCCGATCGCGACGGCGCGGTGGGTGTGCTCGACGAACGCCGCGACGTCCGAGCCGAGGAAGTTCTCTCCCTCGCCGAGCCCGATCACGAGCGGCGAGTTGCGGCGGGCGCCGACGACGACGCCGGGCTCGTCCTGGTGCAGGGCGAGCAGGGTGAAGGCGCCCTCCAGGCGCGAGACGACCCGGGCGAGGGCGTTCGGCAGACCGTCGCCCGCGGCGTACTCGCGGCCGAGCAGCTTGGCCGCGACCTCGGTGTCGGTCTCGCTCTCGAAGGTGTAGCCGTCGTCGAGCAGCTCCTGCTTGAGCACGGCGAAGTTCTCGATGATGCCGTTGTGGATGAGGGCGATCCGGCCGTCGGCGGAGAGGTGCGGATGCGCGTTGACGTCGGTCGGTCCGCCGTGCGTCGCCCAGCGGGTGTGCCCGATCCCGGTGCGCCCGTCGGCCATCGGCCGCGCCTCGAGGTCGTCGGCCAGCACGGCGAGCTTGCCCGCGCGCTTCCGGGTCGAGAGCGAGCCGTCCTCGCCGATCACTGCCACACCGGCGGAGTCATAACCGCGGTACTCGAGCCGGCGCAAGCCGCCGAGGAGCACCTCGAGACTGCTGTTGTTGCCGACGTATCCCACGATTCCACACATGCTTGCGAGTTTAGCCGAGCGTTCCGGGGCCGAGGCTGACAGCGGCGACCGCACAGCTGCGCTCCGGATCTCGGGCAGAATGGAGTCCTATGCCCGATTCCGCAGCGACCAATGGATTCGCGCAGTTCAGCCCCTTCATGGAGTTCGACCGGGCGCACTGGGCGGCTCTCGCCCCCTCGACGCCGCTCCCCCTGCTCGAGACCGAGATCGTGCAGCTGCGCGGTCTCGGGAACCCGCTCGACCTCCGCGAGGTCACCGAGGTCTACCTGCCGCTGGCCCGGCTGATCAACCTCTACGTCACCAACGCGAAGGAGTTGCACCGCTCCACCGCCGACTACCTCGGCGAGAATTCCAAGAGCACGCCGTTCATCATCGGCGTCGCCGGCTCGGTCGCGGTCGGCAAGTCGACCACCGCGCGGCTCCTGCGCGAGCTCCTCGCCCGCTGGTCGAACACGCCCCGGGTCGAGCTCATCACGACCGACGGCTTCCTGCTGCCGAACGCCGAGCTCGAACGACGTGGGCTGATGCAGCGGAAGGGGTTCCCCGAGTCGTACGACCGGCGTGCCCTGCTGCGCTTCGTCAGCGCGATCAAGAGCGGCAACCCCGAGGTCCGGGCGCCGTTCTACTCGCACCTCAGCTACGACATCGTGCCCGAGGCCCAGATCGTGGTGCGCCAGCCCGACATCCTGATCGTCGAGGGACTGAACGTGCTGCAGCCGCCGCCGGCGAACCGGCTCGCGGTGAGTGACCTGTTCGACTTCTCGGTCTACGTGGATGCGCGCACGTCGGACATCGCCACCTGGTACGAGAGCCGCTTCCTCGACCTGCAGCGCGGGGCGTTCTCGAACCCGAAGTCGTACTTCCACCGGTACTCGAGCCTGTCCGAGGCCGAGGCGCGCGCGACCGCACGCCGCATCTGGGACTCGATCAACCTCCCGAACCTCCGCGACAACGTGCTGCCGACCCGCTCGCGGGCGACGCTGGTCCTGCGGAAGGACGCGGATCACACGATTAATAGGGTCTTGCTGAGAAAGCTGTAGCGCTGGATTTTTCTCCGCGCCGCCGCCTCTGCGGCGCGGGCGACATGCGCCGGTGCGGTCGGAGATCGCGGCCTTCGGTCGAGATCTCCGGCCGCGCCGTCGCCTTGGGTCGTCGAGAGCGGCCTGTTGCGTTCGCACCCCGCCGCGAGGTCTTTAGAGCGAGCGCTCTACTCCGGTGGAGAGGCGCTGGCGGACGACGTCGGCGAGGGACTCGGCGATGCGGTCGGCGGTGGCCTGGTCTCCGGCCTCGACCATGACGCGGACGAGCGGCTCGGTGCCCGAGGGGCGCAGCAGCACGCGGCCGGTCTCCCCCAGGTCGGCCTCGGCCTCGGCGACGGCCTCGGCGAGCACCCGGTCGGTCGAGACGCCGTCCCGATCCACCCCGCGCACGTTCACGAGCGTCTGCGGGTAGACCTTCATCACGGCCGCCAGCTCGGCGAGGCTCTTGCCCGTCGCCGCCATCTGGCTGAGCAGCTGCAGGCCGGTGAGGATGCCGTCGCCGGTGGTGGCGTGGTCGGCGAAGATGATGTGGCCCGACTGCTCGCCGCCGAGGCTCAGCTTCTTCTCGTTGATCGCCTCCAGCACGTAGCGGTCACCCACCCGTGTCTCGAGCATCTCGATACCGTTCTGGGCCATCGCGACCTTGAGCCCGAGGTTCGACATCACGGTCGCCACGAGGGTGTTCTCCCGCAGCAGCCCGCGTGAGGCCTGGGCGATCGCGAGGATCGCCATGATCTGGTCGCCGTCGATGATGTTTCCGTCGGCGTCGACCGCGAGGCAGCGATCGGCGTCGCCGTCGTGCGCGATGCCGACGTCGGCACCGGCCGCGACGACCGCGTCGGCGAGCAGATCGAGGTGGGTCGAGCCCACGCCGTCGTTGATGTTCATCCCGGTCGGGTCGTTTCCGATCACCGTGATCCGGGCGCCCGCCTGGCTGAAGGCCTCGGGCGAGACGCCGGCCGCTGCGCCGTGGGCGCAGTCGAGCACGACGTGGATGCCGTCGAGCCGGTGGGGCAGGGTCGTCAGCAGGTGGACGACGTACCGGTCCTCTGCATCCGCGAACCGCCTGATCCGGCCGATGTCGCCGCCCAGCGGCTTCAGCTGCGGATGCTCGAGCGCGGCCTCGATCTGGATCTCGACCTCGTCGGGCAACTTCTTGCCCTCGGCGGCGAAGAACTTGATCCCGTTGTCCGGCGCCGGGTTGTGCGACGCCGAGATGACGACGCCGAAGTCGGCGCCGATGTCCGCGATGAGGAACGCGGCAGCCGGGGTCGGCAGGACTCCGGCGTCGAGGACATCGACGCCGGAGCTGGCGAAGCCGGCCGAGACGGCGGCCGCGATGAAGTCACCGGACTGCCGTGGGTCGCGAGCGACCACGGCGACCGGTCGTCGACCGGCTTCTCGGGCCGCGTGACCCAGCACGCGTGCACCGGCCTGCGCGATCCGAAGAGCGAGGTCGGCGGTGACGTCCTGGTTCGCGAGCCCACGCACCCCATCGGTGCCGAAAAGGCGAGCCATCCGCTAAGCGTAGAGCCGAAGCGCGATCAGCGCTTCGAGAACTGCGACGCCTTACGTGCCTTCTTGAGACCGGCCTTCTTGCGCTCGATGACGCGGGCGTCACGGGTGAGGAAGCCGGCCTTCTTGAGCTGGGCACGGTTGTTCTCGCGGTCGATCTCGTTCAGCGCACGCGCGATGGCGAGGCGGAGCGCACCGGCCTGACCCGAGGGGCCACCACCGGTGATCTTCGCGACCACGTCGTAGGAGCCGATCAGGTCGAGCACCTTGAAGGGGTCGGTAATCAGCTGCTGGTGCAGCTTGTTCGGGAAGTAGTGCTCGAACTCGCGGCCGTTGACCGTGAGGGTCCCGGCACCCGGGACCAGGCGCACGCGGGCGATGGCCTGCTTGCGACGGCCCACGGCTGCGCCGGAGACGTTGAGGACGGCGCGAGGCGCACGGGGCGTCTCGTCGGCCGGGGTTTCGGTGGAGTAGCTCTCGGGAGCCACGTCAATCTGGTCTGCGATCTTCGCCACGGTACTGATTAGTCCTTTGTCTGAGTCTGCTGTACGAACGCGGGACGCTACTACTGGGCGACCTGGTCGAGGATGTACGGGGTGGGCTGCTGAGCAGCGTGCGGGTGCTCGGCGCCCGCGTAGACCTTCAGCTTGCGGAACTGGTCGCGACCGAGGGACGTCTTGGGGAGCATGCCACGGATGGCCTTCTCGACGGCGCGCTCGGGGTTCTTCTCGAGCAGCTCCGAGTAGGTCACGGCGCTGAGGCCGCCCGGGTAGCCGGAGTGGCGGTAGGCCTTCTTCTGGGCCAGCTTCGCACCGGTGAGCGCGACCTTGTCGGCGTTCACGATGATGACGAAGTCACCCATGTCCATGTGGGGGGTGAAGGTGGCCTTGTTCTTGCCGCGGAGGATGGCGGCGGCGTGGCTGGCCAGACGGCCGAGGACGATGTCCGTGGCGTCGATGATGACCCAGCCGCGCTGGACTTCGCTTGCCTTCGGGGTGTAAGTGCGCGTCACAGTAGTGCTGCTTTCTTGTTCGAGGTGAGGAGTTCGTGAATCCCACTCCGGTGGGTCTTCCGCTTCAGAGAGAAGAGGAAGGCAGCCGATGGAGGGCTCAACTTCGGGCGGCGCGCAACGAGGCGCGGACACCAAGGGTCAACAGTACGCGATACCACCGGCGCGGTCAAATGAGCTCACGACGCGCCCGCGTGCGCTCGGCGCGCCCCGCCAGCTCGTCGTCGGCCGGGTAACCCACCTCGGTGAGGACCAGGCCCTTCGCCGGCATCACCAGGAAGGCGCCCGAGCGCATCCGCTCGTCGCGGAGCCGGACGAGGTCGGAGGCCGTGAGGCTGCCGTCGCCCACCGCGACCGTGGCGCCGACGAGCGAGCGCACCATGCTGTGGCAGAAGGCGTCGGCCTGCAGCGACGCCACGAGCACCCCCTCGCCGTCCCGCTCCCAGCGGAACGACTGCAGGGTGCGGATCGTGGTCGAGCCCGCCCGCGGCTTGCAGAAGGTGGCGTAGTCGTGGAGGCCCAGCAGGGCGCGCGCCGCGGTGTCCATCGCCTCGAGGTCGAGGGTCGCCGGATGCCGCACCGTCGTGCGCCGGAGCAGCGGGTCGCGGCCTCCGGTCGGGTCGCTCACCCGGTACTCGTAACGCCGCCAGACCGCCGAGAACCGGGCGTCGAACCCGGCGGGTGCGATCGTGCTGTCGAGCAGCACGACGTCGGAGTCGGCGCCGAGGATGCCGTTCATCCGCTGGGCCAGGAGCCGGGCGAGCGCCTCCGGCTTCATCGTCGAGGCGTCGTCGCCCCGGCGCCGGAGGCTGCGGAGCTGGGCGTCCGTGAGGTCGAGGTGCGCCACCTGGCCGGTCGCGTGCACGCCCGCATCCGTCCGCCCTGCGACCGAGACCCCGGGGGCGGGCGGGTAGCGCCGGAAGAGCGTGGCCAGCACGTCCTCCAGCACGCCCTGAACGGTGCGGAGGCCCGGCTGCCGAGCCCAGCCCGAGAAGTCGGTGCCGTCGTACGCGATGTCGAGGCGGAGCCGCCAGTCTCCGTGCTCGTGTCTCACGCCCGCCATTCTACGACGAAGGCCCCGCCACCCTTTCGGGTGCGGGGCCTTCGTGCGAGTGAAGGGGGAAGCCTACTTGGCGTCCTTCTCCTCGGTCTCGGTGGTCTCCTCGGCGGGAGCCGCGTCCTCGGCCGGAGCCTCGGTCTCGGTCGCCTCATCGGCCGGAGCCTCGGTGGTCTCCTCGACCGGGGCCGACTCGGCCTCGGGCTCGGCGACCGGAGCAGCGGCGGCGGCCGGGGCAGCCTTCGTGCTCTTCTTCTTGGCCACGACGGGCTCGAGGACGAGCTCGATCTGCACCATGGGGGCGTTGTCGCCCTTGCGGAAGCCGAGCTTCGTGATGCGGGTGTACCCGCCCTCACGCTCCGCCATCAGCGGGGCGATCTCGGTGAAGAGCTCGTGCACGACGGACTTGTCGCCGATCACGCCGAGCACGCGACGACGCGCGTGCAGGTCTCCGCGCTTGGCGAAGGTGATCAGACGCTCGGTCAGCGGACGCATCCGCTTGGCCTTGGTCTCGGTCGTCTTGATGCTCTTGTGGGTGAACAGGGCGGCAGCCAGGTTCGCGAGCAGCAGGCGCTCGTGCGCCGGTCCTCCGCCGAGACGGGGTCCCTTGGTCGGCTTGGGCATTTCTTATCTCCAGATGTGGGTCAGTGTGTCAGTGAAGTCGAACGGGGCGAAGCAACGTGGTTAGACGTTGGTCTCTTCGTCGTATCCGCCGTAGAAGTGAGCGCCGTCGAAACCGGGAACGGTGTCCTTCAGCGAGAGACCGAGCTCGACGAGCTTGTCCTTCACCTCATCGACCGACTTCTGCCCGAAGTTGCGGATGTTCATGAGCTGCGTCTCCGACAGGGCGACGAGCTCGGAGACGGTGTTGATGCCCTCGCGCTTGAGGCAGTTGTACGAACGCACCGACAGGTCGAGGTCCTCGATCGGGACCGAGAGCTCCGAGGAGAGGACGGCGTCGACCGGCGCGGGGCCGATCTCGATGCCCTCGGCCGCGGTGTTGAGCTCGCGGGCGAGACCGAACAGCTCGGTGAGGGTACGGCCGGCGGAGGCGATGGCGTCGCGCGGCGTGATGGCCGGCTTCGTCTCGACGTCGACCACGAGGCGGTCGAAGTCGGTGCGCTCACCGGCACGGGTGGCCTCGACGCGGTAGGTGACCTTGAGCACGGGCGAGTAGATCGAGTCGATCGGGATCTGACCGGCCTCGGAGAACTCGCTGCGGTTCTGGGTCGCCGAGACGTAGCCGCGGCCACGCTCGATGATCAGCTCGAGCTCGAACTTCGCCTTGTCGTTGAGCGTGGCGATGACGAGCTCGGGGTTGTGGATCTCGACCCCGGCCGGAGCCGAGATGTCGGCCGCGGTGACCTCGCCCGACGCGTGCTTGCGCAGGTAGGCGGTGATCGGCTCGTCGTGCTCGCTCGAGACGACGAGGCCCTTGACGTTGAGGATGATCTCGGTGACGTCTTCCTTCACACCGGGAATGGTGCTGAACTCGTGCAGGACGCCGTCGATGCGGATGCTCGTGACAGCCGCCCCGGGGATCGAGGAGAGCAGGGTGCGGCGGAGCGAGTTGCCGAGGGTGTAGCCGAAGCCGGGCTCCAGCGGCTCGATGACGAACCGCGAGCGGAACTCCGAGATGTTCTCCTCGGTGAGAGTGGGGCGCTGTGCAATGAGCACTGTTATTCCTTTCGGCTGAGTGTCCGCTATATGACACTCACGTGACGAGGTATTGAGTTGTGAGAAAGGATGACCGCCGGGGCGCGCAGAGCGCACCCCGACGGTTGAAGAGCGCTAGCGCTACACGCGGCGACGCTTGGGCGGGCGGCATCCGTTGTGCGCCTGCGGGGTCACGTCGTTGATCGAGCCGACCTCGAGGCCTGCGGCCTGGAGGGAGCGGATCGCGGTCTCGCGGCCGGAGCCCGGTCCCTTGACGAACACGTCGACCTTCTTCATGCCGTGCTCCTGAGCCTGGCGCGCGGCCGACTCGGCAGCGAGCTGCGCGGCGAACGGGGTCGACTTGCGCGAGCCCTTGAAGCCGACGCCACCCGAGGAGGCCCAGCTGATGACCGCACCGGTGGTGTCGGTGATCGAGACGATCGTGTTGTTGAAGGTCGACTTGATGTGGGCCTGGCCCACGGCGACGTTCTTCTTCTCTTTCTTGCGCGGCTTGCGAACGGCCGACTTGGGGGTTGCCATATTTCTCTCCTGGAATCCTGGTCAGTCGCCCGCTACTAGCGGCCGGCCTTCTTCTTGCCGGCGACGGTGCGCTTCGGGCCCTTGCGGGTACGAGCGTTGGTCTTGGTGCGCTGACCGCGGACCGGGAGGCCCTTGCGGTGACGGACGCCCTCGTAGCTGCCGATCTCGACCTTGCGGCGGATGTCGGCGGCGACCTCACGGCGGAGGTCACCTTCGACCTTGTAGTTGCCCTCGATGTAATCGCGGAGGGCGACCAGCTGGTCGTCGGACAGATCCTTGACGCGGATGTCTCCGCTGATCTCCGTGTCGGCGAGGGTCTTCAGCGCGCGAGTGCGGCCGACCCCGTAGATGTACGTGAGGGCAACTTCCACGCGCTTGTCGCGGGGGATGTCAACTCCTGCTAGACGTGCCATTGTGGCTATCTCCTGTTGATGAGTGGAGGTCTGTGACAGTGAATGTGCTCCGGCCTCCTACCGAAGGTGTCCGCCGCCCGACTCTCGCCGGGCGGCTTCTGACACTGCCATGTGTTGTTCGCGACCTGGGTCGCGCGACGGGGACTAGCCCTGACGCTGCTTGTGACGCGGGTTGCTCTTGCAGATGTTCATCACGCGGCCGTTGCGGCGGATGATGCGGCAATGCTCGCAGATGGGCTTGACGCTGGGGTTGACCTTCATGTGATTTTCTCTCTTCGCTGTCCTCGTACCCGATAACTCATCGGGCCGTTACTTTCCAGCGCAGCCGAAATGGTTCGGCACTACTTGTATCGGTAGACGATCCGGCCACGGGTGAGGTCGTAGGGGCTCAGCTCCACGATCACGCGGTCCTCGGGGAGGATCCGGATGTAGTGCTGGCGCATCTTGCCCGAGATGTGGGCAAGCACCTTGTGGCCGTTCGTCAATTCCACCCGGAACATTGCGTTCGGGAGGGCTTCGACGACCGCGCCTTCGATCTCGATAACACCGTCTTTTTTGGCCATAGCCTCACTGTCGCTCAAGTAGTCTGTGCTGGTCTTGCGGAGGATCGACCCACGAAAATGGGCCGAAAACACCAAAGATCGAGCCTACACTACGAAGCGCTCATTACAAAACGCCGGTGGTCAATCAGCGGAAGGCGTCGACGGATCGGATAGTGGCCACGAGGTCGGCGAAGAGCGGATGCTCCGGCCCGATCCCGCAGACCTCGGTCGCGAACTCCTCGGGCGACTTCGACGAGAGCAGCTCGGCGAGCTCGGCGCTCTGCGGATCGCTCGGCGCGTCGAAGCGGAGGGCGGCGCGGACCGCGCGGAGCAGCGCCGCATACGGCAGCCCCCGCTCGGCCAGCTCGGCCGCGGGGCCGATGAACCGCTCGTGCCGGCTGAGCTTGCGGAGCGGCTGCCGCCCCACCCGCTCCGGGGTGTCGGTGAGGGAGGGGTTGGCGAAGCGCACGAGGTTCTTCTCCAGGTACGCCTCCTGCACCGCGGGCTCGAACTCGTGCTTGGCGACCAGGAGCGCCTTCGTCTCCTCCAGCACCGCCTTCACCTCGGTGAAGACCTCCGGCACCGCGAGGGCGTCGGCCAGCGTCGTGGCCCCCTCGACCCAGCCGTGGTAGGCGACGGTGGCGTGACCGGTGTTCACCGTGAACAGCTTGCGCTCGATGTAGGGCGCCAGGTCGGCGACGAAGTGTGCCGCGGGGATGACGGGAGGCGTGTCGCCGAACGGCCCCGCCTCGATGGCCCACTCGAAGAAGTCCTCCACCGTCACGTCCAGGCCCTGCCCGGGCGCCTGGTTCGGCACGATCCGGTCGACCGCGGTGTTGGCGAAGAGGGCGCGGCCGAGCGCGGGCGACGACTCGCCCTCGGTCAGCCGGCCGACGATCTCGGCCTTCAGCGCATCCGTCGCGTTGATCGCGTTCTCGCAGGCCATGACCGTCAAAGGCGGCAGTGAGGGGTCGCGGGCCTCGAGGCCGCGGGCAATCACCGGCGCCACGAACTTCAGGATGGTGGGGCCGACCGCGGTCGTCACGATCTGGGCCGTCGCGATCTCGGCGACCACCGCATCCTCGTCGGTGCCACTGTTCAGGGCACGGAAGCCCGTGACCGTCTGCGTGGACGAGTCCTCCCCCACCGCGTGCACCTCGTAGCTCGTCGCCGCGGCGAGCGCGTCGATCAGCTCGGCGTTCACGTCGGCGAAGACGAGTTCGTAGCCGGCGTCGTGGAGGATGAGCCCCACGAACCCGCGCCCGATGTTCCCGGCTCCGAAGTGCACGGCTTTCATGGGAGTACTCCTTGGTTCGGTTGTGGTGTCCGTCAGCTGCTGACGTCGCCGAGGATGGCGAGGACCTCGTCCGGCGTCTCGGCGGCCAGCAGCTTGTCGACCTCGTCCTCGTCGCTGAACACGATGGCGATCCCGGAGAGGATCTCCATGTGCCCGCCGTCCTTGCCCGCGATGCCGACGACGAAGCGCACGTCTTCGCCGCCCCAGTCGAGGGGCTCGTCGTACCGCACGAACGAGAGCGCGGAATCGAGGATCGTGTCCTTGCCCTCGTTCGTGCCGTGCGGGATGGCGAGGAGGTTGCCCATGTACGTCGACACCGTCTCTTCACGCTGACGCATGAAGTCGAGGTAGGCCGGTTCGACCGCACCGGCGGCCACCAGGATGGCGGCGGCCTCGGCGATCGCCTCGTCCTTCGTCTTGGCAGTGCCGTGCAGGTTGATCTGCGACGCTTCGATGACGGCCATGGGCTTTTCCTCCTCGTCGTGCCGCGCCTACTCGGCGGCGGCCTGGTCCTTCAGCTTCTCGACGACCTCGTCGTAGCGAGGGCTGTTCATGAAGTTGTCCACCGAGACGTGCTCGGCGCTCGGGGTGCGCTGCTGGGCCCGGGGGGTCAGCTCGCGCTGGGTGATCACGAGGTCGATGTCGTCGTCGAGGTTCGCGATGGCCTTGTTGACCACCGTGACGCCGTCGATACCGGCCTTCTTGATCTTATTCCGCAGCACCGACGCGCCCATGGCGCTCGAGCCCATTCCGGCGTCGCAGGCGAACACGATGTTCCGGATCGGACGGGTGTCGGTCAGCAGCGAGGTCTCCTCGGCGACGGCCTCGGCGTCACCGGCGGGGACGCCCTCGGCGCGGAGGTTGCCCAGGACCGAGCTCTCCTTGCCCTTGTTGGCCTCGGTCTTGGCGATGGCGGCCGACAGGTCGCCGGCATCCTCCCGCTCGAGGTCGCGCTTGCGGCTGGCCCGCAGGATGATCGCCGTGACCAGGAACGAGACGGCAGCGGCAGCGATGACCGAGAGGATCACGCCGACGAAGCTGTCCGGCGCGGTCGCGGCGAGCACGGCGATGATGCTGCCGGGCGAGGCCGGGGCGCGGAGGCCGGAGTTGAACAGCACGTTGACCGCGACACCGGTGGCGCCACCCGCGATGGCCGCGAGGATGGTCATCGGCTTGGAGAGCACGTACGGGAAGTAGATCTCGTGGATGCCGCCGAAGAACTGGATGATGACGGCTCCGGGGGCGCTCGCCTTGGCCAGTCCGATCCCGAAGATCGAGAAGGCGAGCAGGATGCCGAGGCCGGGGCCGGGGTTCGCCTCGATCAGGAACAGGATGGACTTGCCCTGCTCCGCGACCTGCTGCACGCCCAGCGGGGTGAACACACCGTGGTTGATGGCGTTGTTGAGGAAGAGCACCTTGCCCGGCTCGACCAGGATCGAGGCCAGCGGCAGCAGACCGAGGCTGATCAGCCAGTCCACGCCCGTCTCGAGCGCCTTCGACAGGCCCTGGATGACCGGGGCGATGCCGAAGAAGCCGGCGATCGCGAGCAGACCACCGAGGATTCCGGCGGAGAAGTTGTCGACCAGCATCTCGAAGCCGGCCTTGATCTTGCCGGCCCAGATCTTGTCGATCTGCTTGATCAGGTACGCACCGAGCGGGCCCATGATCATCGCGCCGATGAACATCGGGATGTCCGCTCCGACGATGACGCCCATGGTCGCGATCGTGCCGACCACGCCACCGCGGGCGCCGTAGACCATACGGCCACCGGTGTTCGCGATCAGCAGGGGCAGCAGGTACGTGATCATCGGCCCGACCAGACCCACGTACTGCGGGAAGGTGGTGCCGTCGTCGGCCTGGGCCAGCGCGGTGGCCGCACCCGTCCAGCCGATGGCGTCGGCGTTGCCGAAGCCACCGAGGATGCCGTTCGGCACCCAGCCGGTGGCGATGAAGAGGCTCGTGATGAGGCCCCAGGCGATGAAGGCGGGGATGTTGGGCATGACCATGCCCGAGAGGAAGGTTCCGAAGCGCTGAACGCGCACCCGGGCCCCACCCCCTGTCGTGGTTCCTGACGTCGTTGTCATGACGACTGCTCCAATTCTGTGTTCGTAGGGTTGCGTGTGAAGGGGTGTTACTCGGTGGTCGCGGCGGCCGAGGTGACCGCCGCTCGGGCTTCGACCGCGCTGTTCGCCGAGAGTGCGAGCTCGGCGAATCGACGGGCGTCCTCCCGCGTGAAGCGGGAGAGTTCGGCGCGCACGTCGGCCAGGGCCGACGGCGACATCGAGAGGGTGGTGGCTCCGAGGCCGACCAGCACGACGGCCAGCAGCGGGTCGGCCGCCGCCTCGCCGCAGATGCCGACCGGCTTGCCGGTGGCCTGCCCGGCCTTCCCGACCTCGCCGACCAGCTTCAGGACCGCGGGGTGCCACGGGTCCTGGAACGAGGCGACCGAGCCGAGTAGACGGTCGGCGGCCAGCGTGTACTGGGTCAGGTCGTTCGTGCCGATCGACGCGAAGTCGGCGTCGGCCAGGATGCGGTCGGCCAGGAGCGCCGACGAGGGCACCTCGACCATGACCCCGGCCGTCTTGAGCCCGGCCTCTCGGGCAAGGGCGGTGAAGTACCGCGTCTCCTCGACCGTGGAGACCATCGGCGCCATGACCCAGAGGTCGGCGTCGGTCTGGGCGTCGGCGGCGGCGAGCGCGGCGAGCTGGTCGCGGAGGATCGGCTCGTTGGCGCGCAGGGCGCGGAGTCCGCGGAGGCCGAGCGCGGGGTTCTCCTCGGGGGCGTCGTTCAGGAAGCTGAGGGGCTTGTCGGCTCCCGCATCCAGGGCCCGCACGACGACCTTCTTGCCCGCGAACGCGTGCAGCAGGCGCACGTACTGCGTCTTCTGCTCCTCGACGGTGGGGGCGCTCGTGGAGTCGAGGAAGAGGAACTCGGTGCGGAACAGGCCCACGCCCTCGGCGCCCTTCTCCAGCGCGTCCGCGGCGCCGTCGGCCGAGCCGAGGTTGGCCAGCAGCGGCACGAGGGTGCCGTCGGCGAGCGTTCCGGGGCCGGTCGCCGCGTTGCGGGCGGCCTTGAGCTCGGCTGCGCGCGCGACGGCCGCATCCCGTTCTTCATCGCTCGGGGAGACGGTGACGACGCCGGTGGAGGCGTCGACGACGATCTCGGTGCCGTCGGCGAGGCCCAGCGCATCCGCGACGCCGACCACGGCGACGATCGACTTCTCTCGGGCCAGGATCGCGGTGTGCGAGGTCGGGCCGCCGTCGCTGGTGACGAGGGCGAGCACCTTCGAGAGGTCGAGCAGGGCGGTGTCGGCCGGTGCGAGATCGCGGGCCACGAGAACGAACGGATGCTCGGGGTCGGGCACCCCGGGAGCCGCCACCCCGCGCAGGTGCGCGACCACCCGCTGCGAGACGTCGTCGAGGTCGGTCGCCCGCTCCCCCATGTAGCCGCCCATGCTGAGCAGCAGCTCGCGGAAGGCGGCGAAGGCCTCGAACACGGCGCGCTCGGCGGTCTTGCCGGTGTCGATCCGCTCGCCGACGTCGTCGATCAGGGTCGGGTCCTCGGCCATGAAGGCCTGGGCCTCGAGCACGTCCTTGGCCGAGCCACCGGCCCGCTCTCCGCGGTGCCGGATGATCGCGGCGGTCGCGGCGAGCGAGGCCCGCGCGCGCTCCTTCTCCGCGTCGGGGGTGAGCGCGCTGGGCGTCTCGTCAGGCTCGGGGAGCGGGTCGGGCATCCGGAGCACGGGGCCGACGGCGATGCCGCGGCCGATGCCGGTTCCCTGGAGGGTGGATCCGCTCATCACTCGGCGTCCAGGTCGGAGGCCAGCAGCGCAGCGAGCTCGTCGAGCAGCGCGTCCGAGGCCGGGTCCTCCGACACCAGCGTGACGGTGTCGCCGTGCTCGATGCCCAGCGAGATCACGCCGAGGATGCTCGCCGCGTTCACCGTGCGGCCGCTCGCCTTCGAGATCTGCACGGGCACGCCGGACTTCGCGACGGTCTGAGTGAAGAGGGTCGCCGGACGGGCGTGGAGTCCGTGCTTCGAGGCGATTTCGACGGTGCGTTCGGCCATGTTCTTCTCCTTGTCTCCGCTCATCCCTGAGCGTTGGGGCTCGAGCTCCCGCGGGCGGCGAGGAGTTCGGTCACGATGTCGGCGGCGAGTTCTCCGCCGTCCGGTCCGTAGACGGTTCCGGGCAGCAGGCCGGCTTCCGCACCCGCGGCGGCGGCTTCGCCGGCGAGGGCGCCGAACTGCTCCGCGAGGTGGGGGCCGACCAGAAGGATGCGTGTGGCTGCGAGCCGCTCGCCCACGTCCGCC
This sequence comes from Herbiconiux solani NBRC 106740, assembly GCF_001571005.1. Classification (GTDB taxonomy): domain Bacteria; phylum Actinomycetota; class Actinomycetes; order Actinomycetales; family Microbacteriaceae; genus Herbiconiux; species Herbiconiux solani. Next base: position 184,910 of record NZ_BCST01000005.1, read on the forward strand.
ACCGTCCCGGCTTCCACGACGAGGTCGAGGTCGCGTTCGCGGAGCGCCCGGCGCATCCGCAGGGCGAGGAACGTGCTCGATGCTCCCGCACCGCAGACGATCAGCACCCTGTCCACGCACGCCTCCTCGCGTCCTGCTTCGATCTCAGACGATCATCCGCCACCGGTGCGACGGGATCCAGCGACGTTGCTTCCGGACCCCCGGAAGCGGCCCGACCCCCACGTACACTGGGTGCAGATGAGCGAGAAGTACGAACGGCTGCTGGCGTATCTGGCCGAGTCCGACGACTGGGTCACCGCCGGTGAGCTCGCCGACCGGCTGGGCGTGACGACGCGCAGCGTGCGCAGCTACGTCACCGCCGTGAAGACGGCCGCGAAGCCCCTCGAGGTCATCGTCTCCTCCACGAGCGGCTACCGGCTGAACCGCGAGGCCTACGCCACCTTCCTCGCCGACCGCCGCTCCCGCGACAGCGAGCCGGGGAGCCCCCGGGAGCGCGTGCACGTGATCATCCGCAGTCTGGGCGACTCGATCGACGGCCTCGACGTGTACGACCTGGCCGCCGGGCTCTTCGTCAGCGAGTCGACGATCGAGGCCGACCTGCGGAAGGCGAAGCTGCTGGTCGAGGAGGCGGGGCTCTCGCTCGTCCGCCGGGGCAGCACGGTCGCCCTCTCCGGCACCGAGCTCAACCGCCGGCGGCTGCTCAGCCGGCTGTTCCGCGACGAGAGCGCCCAGGGCTTCCTCGACCTCGAGAACATCCAGCGCGAGTTCTCGTCCGAGAACCTGGCGGGCTTCAAGTCCGAGCTGATCGCGATGCTCGACGGCAACGGCTACTTCGTCAACGAGTACTCGATCAACAACGTGCTGCTGCACATCGCGATCGCGGTCGACCGGGTGGGCAAGCAGCAGTCGATCGACCCCGCCGACGACCAGCCCGCGGCCGACGCCGAGCTCGACGTCTCCCCCCAGCTCGACGAGCTCATCCGCTCGCACTTCGGGGCCTCCCTCGGGGCGCGCGAGCTGCGCTACCTCTCGGTGCTGCTGACCACGCGGGTGCTGACGCCCGGGCACGGGCAGCCGGCCGAGAGCGTGGCCTCGAGCTACCTCGACCCGGACGACCTGGCCGCGATGCGCGACATCGTCCGGCTCGCCAGCGACGAGTACCTGGTCGACCTGAACGACGAGGACTTCATCGTGCGGCTGAGCCTGCACATCCGCAACCTCGTCGCCCGCGCGCAGGAGAACTCGTTCTCGCGCAACCCGATGACCCGCTCGATCAAGGGCTCCTACCCGATGATCTACGAGCTCGCCGTCTTCATCGCGAGCCAGATCCAGCGGCGCGAGGGCATCGTCGTCACCGAGGACGAGATCGCCTACATCGCCCTGCACGTGGGCTCCTACCTCGAGCGCCAGAACCTCCGCGAGGAGCGGGTGACCTGCGCGATCGTCTGCCCGAACTACTACGACATGCACCTGATGCTGCGGCAGAAGCTCGAGGCCGAGCTCGGCACCGAGCTGCAGGTCGACGTCGTGATCACTCGGGCCGACGTCGACTGGCCGGCGCTCTCCTCGGACATCGTGGTGACGACGATCCCGGTGCCGACCATGCGCGACAACGTGGTGCTCATCCAGCCCTTCCTCACCGAGGGCGACCTGCAGGCCGTGCGGCGCGCGATCGCCGCCGTGCGGAGGCACCGGCGGCGGATGGAGATCAAGGACGAGCTGCTCCAGTACTTCGACGAGCGCCTGTTCTACCGCAACGTCGAGGCCAGTTCCGAGGCCGAGCTGATCCGGATGCTCGGGGGCGCGATGGTCTCCCTCGGCGTGATCGACGAGAGCTACGTCGAGGGCGCGATCGAACGCGAGCGGATGTCGTCGACCGCGTTCACCGACACCATCGCGGTGCCGCACGCGATGGCGATGACCGCATCCCGTACCGCGATCGCGCTGGTGGTCAACGAGTCGCCGATGACCTGGGGCGACAACCGGGTCAACGTGATCGCGCTGATCGCGTTCAGCGCGAGTGGGCGGAAGGCGTTCCAGAACGTCTTCGATCAGCTCGTCGAGGTGTTCTCCGAGCGCGAGGACATGCAGCGCATCGTGCGCGGTTCGACCGACTTCGCATCCTTCATCGACGCCCTCGTCCACGTCATGGACGTCTGACCCCACGTCATGGACGTCTGACCGAGCGTTACGGGATGGGGACGGGCGTGATCCCGAGAGGGGCGAGCGCCGCCGCTCCCCCGTCTTCGGCGGTCAGCACCCAGATGCCGTTCTCGTGCACCGCGACCGAGTGCTCCCAGTGCGAGGACATGCTGCCGTCGGCCGAGGCCACGGTCCACTCGTCCTCCCGCACGATGGTCTCGGTCGTGCCGGCGGTGATCATCGGCTCGATGGCGACGACCAGGCCGGGCTTCACCTCGGGTCCGCGCTGGCGCACCCGGTAGTTGAACACCGGCGGCGCCTCGTGCATGCTGCGGCCGATGCCGTGCCCGATGTAGTCGGTGAGGATGCCGTAGACGGCTCCCTCGCGCGTCGACGGGTGATCCTCCACGTACTCCTCGATCGCCTCGCCCACCTCGTTGAGGTGACGGGCGGTCGCGAGCCGAGCGATCCCGTGCCAGAGCGACTGCTCGGTGACCTCGGAGAGCAGCCGCCGGCGGGCGACCTCCTCGGGACGGGACGGGTCGTCGAGCACGATCGTGATGGCGGAGTCGCCGTTCCAGCCGGCCACCTCGGCACCGCTGTCGATCGAGACGATGTCACCGGGCTCGAGGACGCGTCCGCCGGGGATCCCGTGCACGATGTCCTCGTTCACCGAGGTGCAGACCGTGTGGGCGTAGCCCGGCACGAGCTGGAAGTTCGAGATGCCGCCGAGCGATCGGATGGTGCGGTCGGCGATCGCATCGAGCTCGAGCGTCGTAATCCCGGGCCGGATCGCCTTCCGCACCGCGGCGAGCGACGCGGCGGTGACGAGGCCCGGCTCGACCATCAGCCGGAGCTCTTCGGGCGTCTTGTAGATGCCCTTCTTGCGCCCGATCATCGGCGGGGAACCGAGTTCATCGTGCGGATCCGGTTCATCGGGCGGCGAGGGCCGCGATGATCCGGCCGGTGACGACGTCGATGTCCCCGAGGCCGTCGACGTTCACCACGAGGCCGCGCTCGTCGTAGACGGCGACGAGCGGAGCGGTCTGCTCCTCGTACACGTCCAGACGCTTGCGGATGACCTCTTCGGTGTCGTCGCTCCGGCCCTGCTCGGCCGAGCGCTTCAGCAGCCGGGTGACGACCTCGTCGGTGTCGGCGGTCAGCACGACCACCGCATCCAGCGAGAAGCCGTCGACACCGAGGATGCCGTCGAGCTCCTCGACCTGCTGCAGCGTGCGCGGGTAGCCGTCGAGCAGGAAGCCGTCGGCCACGTCGGGCTGGCTGAGCCGGTCACGCACCAGGTCGTTGGTCAGCGAGTCGGGGACGTACTGTCCCGCATCCATGTAGCCCTTGGCCTGGACGCCGAGCTCGGTGCCGTTCTTGACGTTCTCGCGGAAGATGTCTCCGGTCGAGATCGCGGGGATGCCGTACGCCTCGGAGAGGCGGGCGGCCTGCGTTCCCTTGCCGGCTCCGGGAGGCCCGATCAGCAGGAGGCGCAGGGCGCCGCTCGCGTCGGACGCTCCGCCGGGCACGGTCATCGAAGCAGTCCCTCATAGTGCCGCTGCTGCAGCTGCGAGTCGATCTGCTTCACGGTCTCGAGTCCGACACCGACGATGATCAGGATCGACGCGCCACCGAACGGGAAGTTCTGATTGGCGCCGACCGCGACCAGCGCGATCAACGGCAGCAGCGCGATCAACCCCAGGTAGATCGAGCCCGGCAGGGTGATGCGGGTGAGGACGTAGTCGAGGTACTCGGCGGTCGGCCGGCCGGCACGGATGCCGGGGATGAAGCCACCGAACTTCTTCATGTTGTCGGCGACCTCTTCGGGGTTGAAGGTGATCGCGACGTAGAAGTAGGTGAACCCGACGATGAGCAGGAAGTACAGCAGCATGTAGAGCGGGTGATCGCCGCGGACCAGGTAGTTGTTGATCCAGGTCACCCAGCCGGCGGGCTGCTGCCCGGCAGCGGGCTGGTTGAACTGCGCAATCAGCGCGGGCAGGTACAACAGCGACGAGGCGAAGATGACGGGCACCACGCCGGCCATGTTGACCTTGATCGGGATGTAGGTGTTGTTGCCGCCGTACGTCCGCCTCCCGACCACGCGCTTGGCGTACTGCACAGGGATGCGTCTCTGCGAGAGTTCGACATAGACCACCGCGAAGACCACGCCGATGCCGACGACGATCACGATCAGGAAGGTCTCGAAGCCCTTCGTCTGGGCGATGAGGCCGAGCGACTCGGGGAAGCGGGCGGCGATCGACGTGAAGATCAGCAGCGACATTCCGTTGCCGATGCCGCGCTCGGTGATGAGCTCGCCCATCCACATGATGACACCGGTACCGGCGGTCATGGTGATGACCATGAGCAGGATGGCGTACCAGGCGTCGTTGGTGATCAGCTGGCCGCACTCCGCGACGGTGGAGGTGCCGAACAGGGCGCCCGAGCGGGCGACCGTGATCAGGGTCGTGGACTGCAGGACACCGAGCGCGATGGTGAGGTAGCGGGTGTACTGCGTCAGACGGCTCTGGCCCGACTGACCCTCCTTGTAGAGGGTCTCGAAGTGAGGGATGACCACGCGCAGCAGCTGCACGATGATCGAGGCCGTGATGTACGGCATGATCCCCAGCGCGAAGATTGACAGCTGGAGGAGCGCGCCACCGGAGAACAGGTTGACGAGCTCGTAGAGGCCCGACGTGCCCTGGTTCGCGGCCAGACAGGTCTGAACGTTGGCGAAATCGACGAACGGCGCCGGGATGAACGATCCCAGACGGAACAGCGCGACGATGCCGAGCGTGAAGCCGATCTTCCTTCTGAGGTCCGGAGTCCGGAAGATCCTCGCGACGGCTTTGAACAAAAAGGGCCTCCTGCGTTCGTGTGGCTCAGTGCCAAGAAAGCCGGTGACCCGATTCGTGGCCTCGACAGGCTACCTCATTCTCATGACGTATCTGACGACTGCCTACGGATCGGGTCACCGGTTTTGGGGGTACCTACTTGACGGAACCACCAGCGGCGACGATCTTCTGCTCGGCGGAGCCGGAGACCTTGTCGACCGCGACGTTCAGCTTCACTGCGATGTCGCCATCGCCGAGAACCTTCACTTTTTCGTTCTTGCGAACCGCACCCTTGGCGACCAGGTCGCCGACGGTGACGTCGCCACCGGCCGGGTAGAGCTCCGCGAGCTTCTGCAGGTTTACGACCTGGTACTCGACGCGGAACGGGTTCTTGAAGCCGCGCAGCTTCGGGGTGCGCATGTGCAGCGGCATCTGCCCACCCTCGAAGCCGATACGCACGGTGTAGCGAGCCTTCGTACCCTTGGTACCGCGGCCCGCGGTCTTACCCTTGGAGCCCTCACCACGGCCGACGCGGGTGCGTGCCTTCTTGGCACCCGGAGCCGGACGGAGGTGGTGCACCTTGAGCACGTGCTCGCGAGCGGCTGCCTCGTCGGCCGAAGCCTTCGGGGCGGCCTTGGCCGCGGGCGCCTTGGCGGCGGCAGGCGCCTTCTCCGCAGCCTCGGCCTTGTCGGCCTTGGGCGCGGCGGCCTTCTTGGGAGCAGCGGCCTTCGCAGGCGCCTTCTCCGCAGCATCCGCCTTCGCAGCGGAGGCCTTGGGGGCGTCGGCCTTGGGGGCAGCGGCCTTCTTCGGGGCGGCAGCCTTCTTCGGAGCAGCCTTGGCGGCGGTCTCCTTGGCTTCTTCTTCAGCCATTAGTCAATCTCCTCGACCTTCACCAGGTGTGCGACGGTGCGCACGTAACCACGGTTCTGGGCGTTGTCTTCGCGCACGACGATGTCGTTGATGCGCTTCAGTCCGAGGCTGCGCAGCGTGTCCCGCTGGTTCTGCTTCTCGCTGATCTTGGACTTGATCTGGGTAATCTTCAGACGCGCGGCCATCATGCACCTGCCTTCGCTGCGAGGGCGTCGGCCTCGGCACGCACGAGGCGGGCCGGGGCGACGTCTTCGAAGTCGAGGCCACGACGAGCGGCGACGGCGCGCGGCTCCTCGAGCTGCTTCAGGGCCTCGACGGTCGCGTGCACGATGTTGATCGTGTTCGACGAGCCGAGCGACTTCGAGAGGATGTCGTGGATCCCGGCGCACTCGAGGACGGCGCGGACCGGGCCACCGGCGATGACACCGGTACCGGCGGCGGCGGGGCGCAGGAGCACCACACCGGCAGCCGCCTCACCCTGAACCGGGTGGGGGATCGTGTTTCCGACGCGGGGGACGCGGAAGAAGTTCTTCTTCGCCTCCTCGACGCCCTTGGAGATCGCGGTCGGCACCTCGCGGGCCTTGCCGTAGCCGACGCCCACCAGACCGTTGCCGTCGCCGACGACCACGAGAGCGGTGAAGCTGAAGCGACGACCACCCTTCACGACCTTGGAGACGCGGTTAATGGTGACGACGCGCTCGAGGAAGTTGCTCTTGTCAGAGTCACGTCCTCCACGGTCGCCGCGGTTGGGGTTGCGCTCCCGGCCGCCACGACGGGCCTCGCGGGGTTCCGTCGTCGCGTTCTGGCCGCTCGAAGCCGCCGTCTCGACGGGCGCCTCGGTGATCGCGGCGACGTCGGGCTCTTTGTTGGTTTCAGTGCTCACAGGTTCAGACCACCCTCTCGTGCTCCATCGGCGATCGCGGCGACGCGACCGGCGTAGCGGTTGCCACCGCGGTCGAAGACCACGGCCTCGATGCCGGCCAGCTTGGCGCGCTCGGCGACGAGCTCGCCGACCTTCTTGGCCTTGGCGGTCTTGTCACCGTCGAAGCTGCGGAGATCGGTCTCGAGCGTCGAAGCCGACGCGAGGGTGTGACCCTTGCTGTCGTCGACGATCTGCACGAAGACGTGGCGGGCCGAACGGGTGACGACCAGGCGCGGACGCACCGGCGTTCCCTCGACCTTCTTGCGAAGGCGGGTGTGCCGGCGCTCGCGGGCTGCGGCCTTCGATTTTCCTCTGGTTCCAGTAGCCATGGCTTACTTACCACTCTTTCCGGCCTTGCGGCGAACTACCTCGCCGGCGTACCGCACACCCTTGCCCTTGTAGGGCTCGGGCTTGCGCAGCTTGCGAATGTTGGCGGCAACCTCACCGACAGCCTGCTTGTCGATTCCGTTGACCGTGAGCTTGTTGTTTCCCTCGACGGTGAACGTGATGCCCGCAGGCGGCTCGACCGAGATGGGGTGCGAGTACCCGAGAGCGAACTCCACGCCGCTGCCCTTGGCAGCGACACGGTAACCGGTCCCGACGACCTCGAGGCTCTTGGAGTAGCCCGTGGTGACGCCGATGATCTGGTTCGCGATGAGGGTACGCGTGAGGCCGTGGAGCGAGCGCGAGGTGCGCTCGTCATCCGGACGGGTGACGAGAACCTGGTTCTCCTCGACCGTGGCCGCGATCGGGGCTGCGATGACGAGCGCGAGCTCACCCTTGGGCCCCTTGACTGCAACCTGCTGGCCGTCGATGGTGACGGTGACGCCGGCAGGGATGTCGATGGGAAGACGTCCGATTCGTGACATTGTCAGTTACCACACATAGGCGAGGACTTCCCCACCTACGCCCTTCTTGCTCGCCTGGCGGTCCGTCAGAAGACCCGAGGAGGTGGACAGGATGGCGACGCCGAGGCCACCGAGGACCGTGGGGATCTCGGTCGACTTCGCGTAGACGCGGAGTCCGGGCTTCGACACCCGCTTGATGCCTGCGATCGAGCGCTCGCGGTTCGGTCCGAACTTCAGGTTCAGCGTGAGCGTCTGCCCGACCTTCGCGTCCGTGACCTCCCAGCCCGAGATGTAACCCTCGGACTTCAGGATGTCGGCGATGTGCGACTTCAGCTTCGAGTGCGGCATCGACACCGTGTCGTGGTGTGCCGAGTTCGCGTTGCGCAGTCTGGTCAGCATGTCTGCGACCGGATCTGTCATTGTCATGATCTATTGCCTTTCGCGCCTGGTTTCGACACCCTTTCCGAGGATGCCGACCTGTGGTCGTCGTGGGTGGGTGGAGCTAGTTGGTGGTGCTGTCGTTCGACTTGAAGGGGAAGCCGAGCGCCTTGAGCAGCGCGCGTCCCTCGTCGTCGTTCTTCGCGGTGGTGACGACGGTGATGTCGAATCCACGCACGCGGTCGATCTTGTCCTGGTCGATCTCGTGGAACATCGACTGCTCGGTCAGACCGAAGGTGTAGTTGCCACGGCCGTCGAACTGCTGGTCCGAGAGACCGCGGAAGTCGCGGATACGGGGCAGGGCGAGCGAGACCAGGCGGTCCATGAACTCCCAGGCGCGGTCGCCGCGCAGCGTCACGTGGGCGCCGATCGGCTGACCCTCGCGCAGCTTGAACTGGGCGATCGACTTGCGGGCCTTCGTGACCTGCGGCTTCTGGCCGGTGATCGCGGTGAGGTCCTTCACGGCGCCGTCGATGACCTTGCCATCGCGGGCTGCTTCACCGACACCCGTGTTCACGACGATCTTCACGACGCCGGGCACCTGGTGCACGTTCGTGAAGCCGAAGTCCTTGGTGAGCTGATCGACGATCTCGCTCTTGTACTTCTGCTTGAGGCGCGGCTGGATTTTGCCAGCGGGCGCGGCAGTCTCGGTGCTCATCAGAGGTCTTTTCCTGACTTCTTCGCGTAACGAACGCGGACAGTCTTGGTGACGCCGTCCTTCGTTACCTCTTCGTTGCGGTGGCCGACGCGGGTCGGCTTCTTGGTCTCGGGGTCGACCAGGGCGACGTTCGACACGTGGATCGGCGCCTCCATGGTCTCGATGCCGCCGGTCTTGGTGCCGCGCTGGGTCTGGCCCACGCGGACGTGCTTCGTGACGAAGTTGACGCCCTCGACGACGACGCGGTCCTTCTCGACCTGCACCTCGATCACGCGACCCTGCTTGCCGCGGTCTCCGCCACGGTCCTGGGTCGCGCCGGAAATGACCTGAACCAGGTCACCCTTCTTGATGTTTGCCATGACTAAATGACCTCCGGTGCCAGCGAGATGATCTTCATGAACTTCTTGTCACGGAGCTCACGGCCGACCGGGCCGAAGATACGGGTGCCACGGGGGTCACCATCGTTCTTCAGGATCACGGCGGCGTTCTCGTCGAACTTGATGTAGGAGCCGTCGGAACGACGGGTCGACTTGACGGTACGGACGATGACGGCCTTGACCACATCGCCCTTCTTGACGTTTCCGCCGGGGATGGCGTCCTTCACGGTCGCGACGATGACATCGCCGAGACCTGCGTAGCGACGGCCGGATCCACCGAGCACACGAATCGTCAGGAGTTCCTTGGCGCCGGTGTTGTCGGCGACCTTGACTCGTGATTCTTGCTGCAGCATGTTACTTCGCCTTCTCCAGGATCTCGACCAGGCGCCAGCGCTTGGAGGCGCTCAGCGGACGGGTCTCGTTGATGAGGACGAGGTCGCCGACCCCGGCGCTGTTGGTCTCGTCGTGCGCCTTCACCTTGGAGGTGCGGCGGATGACCTTGCCGTACAGCGGGTGCTTCACGCGGTCCTCGACCTCGACGACGATGGTCTTGTCCATCTTGTCGCTGGTCACGTAGCCGCGACGAGCCTTGCGGTATCCGCGGGCCGCCTCGTCCTTGACGTCGTGCGAGGACGACTCGTGGCCGGCCGCGACGACCTTCTCTTCGGTCTTAGCCATTACTTCGCCTCCTCAGCGTCTGCAGCGGGGGCCTCGGCCTCTGCTGCCTTCTTGGACTTCTTGGTGGTCGTCTTGGCCGGAGCCTCGACGGGGGCGGGGGTGGCACGGATGCCGAGCTCCCGCTCGCGGATGACCGTGTAGATGCGAGCGATGTCGCGCTTCACGGCACGGAGCCGGCCGTGGCTCTCGAGCTGGCCGGTCGCCGACTGGAAGCGCAGGTTGAACAGCTCTTCCTTGGCCTTGCGGAGCTCTTCGAGCAGCCGGGACTCTTCGAACGTGTCGAGCTCAGCCGAGGCGAGCTCCTTGGATCCGATCGCCATTACGCGTCGCCCTCCTCGCGCTTGATGATGCGTGCCTTGAGAGGCAGCTTGTGAATTGCACGGGTGAGTGCCTCGCGGGCGACCGTCTCGTTGACGCCGCTCAGCTCGAACAGCACTCGTCCCGGCTTGACGTTGGCGACCCACCACTCGGGCGAACCCTTACCGGAACCCATGCGGGTCTCGGCAGGCTTCTTCGTGAGCGGACGGTCGGGGTAGATGTTGATCCACACCTTTCCACCACGCTTGATGTGACGGGTCATCGCGATACGAGCGGACTCGATCTGACGGTTGGTCACGTACGCGGGGGTGATGGCCTGGATGCCGTACTCGCCGAAGCTCACCTTCGTGCCGCCGGTGGCCTGGCCACTGCGTCCGGGGTGGTGCTGCTTGCGGTGCTTGACTCTACGGGGGATAAGCATGGTTACGCCTCAACTCCTGCTGCGACCGGTGCGTCCGCCTTGGGGGCGGAGTTGCGGCGCGGACGGTCACGGTCGCCGCGCTCGGGGCGCGAGGACTTCTGGTTGGCCTGCTCGCGAGCGAGCTCCTTGTTGGTGATGTCGCCCTTGTAGATCCAGACCTTCACACCGATGCGGCCGAACGTCGTCTTGGCCTCGTAGAAGCCGTAGTCGATGTTGGCGCGGAGGGTGTGCAGCGGAACGCGGCCCTCACGGTAGAACTCCGAGCGGCTCATCTCGGCGCCGCCGAGACGGCCCGACACCTGGATGCGGACACCCTTGGCGCCGGCGCGCTGAGCGCCCTGGAGGCCCTTGCGCATCGCACGGCGGAACGCCACACGAGCGGTGAGCTGCTCGGCGATGCCCTGCGCGACGAGCTGGGCGTCGGCCTCGGGGTTCTTGACCTCGAGGATGTTCAGCTGGATCTGCTTGCCCGTGAGCTTCTCGAGGTCGGCGCGGATGCGCTCGGCCTCGGCGCCACGACGACCGATCACGATGCCCGGACGGGCGGTGTGGATGTCGACGCGGACGCGGTCACGGGTGCGCTCGATCTCGATCTTCGCCACACCGGCGCGGTCGAGCGAGGTCTTCAGCAGGTTGCGGATCTTGACGTCCTCGGCGACGTAGTCGCTGTAACGCTGACCCTTCTTCGTGCTGTCGGAGAACCAGCGCGACACGTGGTCGGTGGTGATTCCGAGACGGAAGCCGTACGGATTGACTTTCTGGCCCATTACTTGCTCACCTTCTTGCTCGCGCCCTCGATCGAGGCGGCCTCATCGGGCGTCGCGAGGACGATCGTGATGTGGCTCGTGCGCTTGAGGATCTGGAACGCTCGTCCCTGAGCACGGGGCTGGAAACGCTTGAGCGTGGTTCCCTGGTCGACGTAGGCCTTCGCAATGAAGAGGTCCTGCTCGTCCAGGTAGCTGTTCGCGGCGTCCGCCTTGACCCGTGCGTTCGCGATCGCCGAAGCGACCAGCTTGTACACCGGCTCCGAAGCGCCCTGGGGGGCGAACTTCAGGATGGCCAACGCCTCGATGGCCTGACGACCGCGGATCAGGTTGACGACTCGACGGGCCTTCATGGGGGTGACGCGGATGTGACGCACGCGTGCGATCGACTCCACCATTTCTCTTCCTCCTTCACGTCGCCGCGTTAGCGGCGACGGCCCTTCTTGTCGTCCTTCACGTGTCCACGGAAGGTGCGGGTCGGGGCGAACTCGCCCAGCTTGTGACCCACCATGGTCTCGGTGATGAACACCGGGATGTGCTTGCGGCCGTCATGCACGGCGATCGTGTGCCCGAGGAAATCCGGGATGATCATCGAGCGGCGCGACCAGGTCTTGATGACGTTCTTGGAGCCGGCTTCGTTCTGCGTGACGACCTTGCGGTACAGGTGGTCGTCGACGAAGGGGCCCTTTTTGAGACTGCGTGGCATTTTCTAAGACTCCTACTTACGCTTCTTGCCGACGGTCCGACGACGCACGATGAGCTTGTCGCTTTCCTTGTTGGGGTGACGGGTACGGCCCTCGGCCTGACCCCACGGGCTGACGGGGTGACGACCACCGGACGTCTTGCCCTCACCACCACCGTGCGGGTGGTCGACCGGGTTCATGGCGACACCACGGACGGTCGGGCGGATGCCCTTCCAGCGGTTACGGCCGGCCTTGCCCCAGTTGATGTTCGACTGCTCGGCGTTGCCGACCTCGCCGATCGTGGCGCGGCAGCGCGCATCCACGTTGCGGATCTCGCCCGACGGCAGACGGAGCTGCGCGTAGGGGCCGTCCTTCGCCACGAGGCGAACCGACGCTCCGGCGGAACGGGCCATCTTGGCACCGCCGCCCGGCTTCAGCTCGATCGCGTGGATCACGGTACCGGTGGGGATGTTGCGCAGCGGCAGGTTGTTGCCGGGCTTGATGTCCGCGCCGGCACCCGACTCGACGATGTCGCCCTGGGCGAGCTTGTTCGGCGCGAGGATGTAGCGCTTGGTGCCGTCCACGAAGTGGAGCAGCGCGATGCGCGCGGTGCGGTTGGGGTCGTACTCGATGTGAGCGACCTTGGCGTTCACGCCGTCCTTGTCATTGCGACGGAAGTCGATGACGCGGTACTGGCGCTTGTGGCCACCACCGATGTGGCGGGTGGTGATCCGCCCCTGGTTGTTGCGGCCGCCGGTCTTGGAGAGCGGGCGGAGCAGCGACTTCTCAGGAGTCGAACGGGTGATCTCGGCGAAGTCCGAGACGGACGAACCGCGACGACCAGGGGTCGTGGGCTTGTACTTGCGAATAGCCATGTGTCTTTTCCTCTAGCTTCCGGGCCTAGCCGACGGCCGTGAAGATGTCGATGGAGCCGGACTTGAGGGTCACGATCGCGCGCTTGGTGTCCTTGCGCTTGCCCTGACCGAACTTGGTGCGGCGGGTCTTGCCCGTGCGGTTGAGCGTGTTGATCGACGCGACCTCGACCTTGAAGATCTTCTCGATGGCGAGCTTGATCTCGGTCTTGTTCGAGCGGGGGTCCACGACGAACGTGTACTTGCCGGCGTCGATCAGGCCATAGCTCTTCTCGGAGACGACCGGGGCGAGGATGATGTCGCGCGGGTCCTTGTTGAACGCGGCGTTGCTCATGCGGAAACCTCTTCCTTCTTGGTCTTCGACGCGACGAACGAGTCGAACGAACCCTTGGTGAAGACGATGTCGTCGGAGACGAGGACGTCGTAGGCGTTCAGCTGGTCTGCGGGCAGCACGTGAACGGTCGGGATGTTGCGGACGCTCTTGAGGCTCAGCTCGTCGGTGCGCTCCAGCACGACCAGGACGTGCTTGGACGACGCGACCGTCGAGAGGAACTCGATGACGGCCTTGGTCGACGGCGCCTCGCCCTGCGAGAGGGACTCGACGACGTGCACGCGGCCACCGCGGGCGCGGTCGGACAGAGCGCCGAGCAGAGCCGCGGCGATCATCTTCTTGGGGGTGCGCTGCGAGTAGTTGCGGGGCACCGGTCCGTGGACGATGCCACCACCGGTCATCTGAGGGGCGCGGATCGAGCCCTGACGAGCGCGACCGGTTCCCTTCTGCTTGAACGGCTTGCGACCGGCACCGGAGACCTCACCACGACGCTTGGTCTTGTGGGTTCCCTGACGGGCGGCGGCGAGCTGGGCGACGACGACCTGGTGGATGAGCGGGATGTTGGTCTGCACGTCGAAGATCTCGGCGGGCAGCTCGACGGTGCCGGACTTCTTGCCGGAGACGTCGAGGACATCGAGCGTGTTAGTTGCGGTAGACATGGACTACGCCCCCTTCACTGCGTTGCGAACGAAAACGAGGCGGCCCTTGGCGCCGGGAACGGCGCCCTTGACCAGCAGCAGGCCCTTCTCGGCGTCGACCGAGTGGATGACCAGGTTAAGCACGGTGACGCGCTCGCCACCCATGCGGCCCGCCATGCGCATGCCCTTGAAGACACGGCTGGGGGTCGAGGAAGCACCGATCGAACCGGGCTTGCGGTGGTTGCGGTGCGAACCGTGCGAGGCGGAGACGCCCTTGAAGTTGTGACGCTTCATCACACCGGCGAAGCCCTTACCCTTCGAGGTGCCCACGACGTCGACCTTCTGGCCGGCCTCGAAGACGCCCTCGGCGGTGAGCTCCTGGCCGATGGTGTAGTCGGCCGCATCCGCGGTGCGGATCTCGGTGATGTGACGACGGGGCGTCACGCCCGCGGCGTCGAAGTGGCCGGTGGCCGGCTTGTTCACCTTGCGGGGGTCGATCTGACCGGCGGCGATCTGGACGGCCGAGTAGCCGTCGCGCTCCGGGGTGCGGATCTGGGTGACGACGTTCGGGGATACCTCGACGACGGTCACGGGGATGAGACGGTTGTTCTCGTCCCACACCTGGGTCATGCCGAGCTTCTTGCCGAGCAGGCCCTTGGAAGTCTTAGCGGTGGTTGCCATGATCTTTTACTGGTCCCTTCCCGCTAGAGCTTGATCTCGATGTTGACGTCGGCGGGGAGGTCGAGACGCATGAGCGAGTCGACGGCCTTCGGCGTCGGGTCGATGATGTCGATGAGGCGCTTGTGCGTGCGCATCTCGAAGTGCTCGCGGCTGTCCTTGTACTTGTGGGGCGAACGGATGACTGCCACCACGTTCTTCTCCGTCGGAAGCGGCACGGGGCCGACGACGGTCGCTCCTGCGCGGGTGACCGTGTCGACGATCTTGCGCGCCGAGGTGTCGATGACCTCGTGGTCATACGACTTAAGTCGGATGCGGATCTTCTGTCCCGCCATGTGTGACTCTCTCTCTGTCTCGCGTCATACAGCCTCGACTGCATTGGACGCCCACTGTTCTGCTATCAAGCACCGCGCGCACACACACTTCACCTAGATGAAGGAGGAGGTTGCGATTAAGCTTCGTTCTGCTGCCTGCGGCCTAATCTCGAGGACTATGCACTGCCAAGACAGTGATCAGGGCACGCGCGAAGCGGCCCGAAATGTTGAACTAGACGAGTTTGCCACATCCACGGCCCAGTTGCAACCCGGGCGTGTCGCGCGTCAGCGGGCCTCGCCCGATGCGCCCCGGAGGACGGCCTCGGCGGCCCGCTCGAGCTCCGCGCCGTAGGACGGACCGTGCCCGACCGCGTGCACGGCGAGGGGGAACAACTGGTGCAGCGGCACCCGGGAGTGCCAGCCCGGCTTGAGCGGTGCGGCCTGGTCGTAGGCGGCCAGGATGTCGTCGAGGAACGGCGCCCCGAAGAGCACCAGCATGGCCAGGTCGGTCTCGCGGTGGCCACCGTGCGCGGCCGGGTCGATCAGCACCACGCCGTGGCCCGTCCACATCACGTTGCCCGACCAGAGGTCGCCGTGCAGCCGCGCCGGGGGTTCGCCGTCGTCGAAGATGCCCGATCGGATCAGGTCGCAAGCCCGGACGACCGTCTGGAAGCCGTCAGCCGACAGGTTGCCCCGCGCGACCGCCTGCTCGGCGTACGGGCGCACACGCTCACGCGGGTAGAACTCGCTCCAGGAGTCGTACTCCCCCACCGGCATGCTGCGGCGCCCGATGTAGCAGGGGCCGTCCCAGCCGGCGGGCGGGGCGCCGAACGCGGGGGCGCCGGCCGCGTGGGTCCGCGCGAGGAGTTCGCCGAACCGGCGGGCCGCCTCGCGGCTCGGCCGGGTCTCCCGGAGCTCGGCCAGCTCGATCAGCCCCGGCTCGACCCGGACGACGTCCACGCACGGCACTCCCCCGGCGGCCGAGAGCCAGGCGAGGCCGGCGGCCTCCGCCTCGAAGAAGCCCTCGGGGGCGTCGGCGTTCTGCTTGGTGAACACGTCTCCCACGCTAAGCCCTGCGTCCGCTCATCAGGGGCTCACTCACCGGGCTCATCCACCTCGGGTTCACTCGTAGAGGAGTGCGCGCAGTTCGGATTCCGGGCGGCGGGGGTCGATGACCTGGCCGGCCGCGTAGTGATCGACGACCCGGGGGTCGACGTAGCTCTTCTTCGCGATCGCCGGGGTGTTGCCGAGCACGGCCGACGCGTCCCGCATCGCCTGGGTCAGAGCCCTGGCGCGCGCAGTCTTCTTCTCCTCCGGGCCGTGCTCGGCGAGGCTCACGGCTGCCGCGATCGTTCCGTGCAGTGTGCGGAAGTCCTTGGCGGTGAAGTCCCCGCCGGTGCGCTCCCGGACATACTCGTTGATCTCGCTCGGATCGATCGGATGCCAGGTCTTCGTGCCCTCGTTCTTCCAAGCGAGCAGCCGCGCCTGCGGACCCCGGCGCTTGAGGCTCCGCACGACGTGGGCGAGATCGGCGTCCTTGATCTCGGACGACCACTCCTCACCGCTCTTCGCCGGGAACTCGAGCTTGACGATGTCGCCCGAGACGGTGGCGTGTTGGCAGAGCAGGCTGGTGAGACCGTAGCTCCCGTGCTGCTGCGCGTAGCGTTCGTTGCCGACCCGCAGCGAACCGGTGTCGAGCATCCGGAACCCCGCGGCCAGCACGCGCTCGCGCGGGTAGCCGTCCTTCCGGAGGTCCATCGTCACCAGCCGCCGGGCACCGGGGAGGGATTCGGCGAGGGCTAAGGCGCGGTCGTACTTGATCCGGTCCTTCTGCTCGCGCCAGGTGGGGTGGTAGATGTACTGGCGCCGGCCGGCACCGTCGACGCCGGTGGCCTGGATGTGACCGTTCGCGTACGGGGCGATCCACACATCCGTCCACGCGGGCGGGATGGCGAGGTGCTCGATCCGGGCGCGGAGCTCGGGATCGGTGACCGTCACGCCTGCGTCGTCGCGGTAGGTGAAGCCCTTGCCCGAGCGAATTCGCCGGAGCCCCCGCCCCGAGGAGTCTGATCGTCGAAGCCGCGGCATGACCCCATCTAACCCCGAACAGCGCCGGGTCGCCTCCCGACGCAATGCCCGGGGACGACGAAAGGGCCGCGCCCTGAGGCGCGGCCCTTCGTTGTGGAACGGGTGTTACTTGATGATCTTCGTGACGGTACCGGCACCGACGGTGCGGCCACCCTCACGGATGGCGAAGCCGAGGCCCTCTTCCATCGCGATCGGCTGGATCAGCGTGACCGAGATGTCCGTGGTGTCGCCGGGCATGACCATCTCGGTGCCCTCGGGCAGCGTGATGACGCCGGTGACGTCCGTGGTACGGAAGTAGAACTGCGGGCGGTAGTTCGTGTAGAAGGGGTTGTGACGGCCACCCTCATCCTTCGACAGGATGTAGGCGGTGCCTTCGAACTCGGTGTGCGGCGTGACCGAACCGGGCTTGACGACGACCTGACCGCGCTCGACGTCCTCGCGCTTGGTGCCGCGGAGGAGCAGACCACAGTTCTCGCCGGCCCAGGCCTCGTCGAGCTGCTTGTGGAACATCTCGATACCGGTGACCGTGGTCTTCTGCGTCGGGCGGATGCCGACGATCTCGACCTCGGAGTTGATGGCGAGGGTTCCACGCTCGGCGCGGCCGGTGACGACGGTTCCACGACCGGTGATCGTGAAGACGTCCTCGATCGGCATGAGGAACGGCTTGTCCTTGTCGCGGATCGGGTCCGGGATGGACTCGTCAACGGCGTCCATGAGGTCGAGGATGGACTGGGTCCACTTCTCGTCACCCTCGAGGGCCTTGAGGCCCGAGACGCGCACGACGGGAGCGTCGTCGCCGTCGAAGTTCTGGCTCGACAGCAGCTCGCGGACCTCGAGCTCGACGAGCTCCAGGATCTCCTCGTCGTCGACCATGTCGGCCTTGTTCAGCGCGACCAGCAGGTAGGGGACGCCGACCTGCTTGGCGAGCAGCACGTGCTCGCGGGTCTGAGCCATGGGGCCGTCGGTGGCGGCGACCACGAGGATCGCGCCGTCCATCTGAGCCGCACCGGTGATCATGTTCTTGATGTAGTCGGCGTGACCAGGGGCGTCGACGTGAGCGTAGTGACGCTTGGGCGTCTCGTACTCGACGTGCGAGATGTTGATCGTGATGCCGCGCTGGCGCTCCTCAGGAGCGGAGTCGATCGACGCGAAGTCGCGCTGAACGTTGGTCGCCGACGGGAACTTGTCCGCCAGGACCTTCGAGATGGCAGCGGTAAGAGTGGTCTTACCGTGGTCAACGTGACCGATCGTTCCGATGTTGACGTGCGGCTTGGTCCGCTCGAACTTGGCCTTAGCCACTAGGTCCTCCTCAGGACTCTCATGCCGGACTCCGGGTGCTGGATTGCATCCGGGATCAGGCGGGGGTTTGTTGATATTTTACGCGAACCTACGAGGCCCGCAGAACTCGGGTGTTACTCGCCCTTGTTCTTCTGGATGATCTCGTCGGCCACAGCCTTCGGGACCTCGGCGTAGCTCTCGAACGACATCGAGTACACCGCGCGGCCGGAGGTCTTGGACCTCAGGTCACCGATGTAGCCGAACATCTCCGACAGCGGAACGTGCGCCCGGACCACCTTGACGCCGGAAGCGTCCTCCATGGACTGGATCTGGCCTCGGCGGGAGTTGAGGTCGCCGATGACGTCGCCCATGTACTCCTCGGGCGTGCGGACCTCGACGGCCATCAGCGGCTCGAGCAGAACAGGGCTGGCCTTGCGGGCCGCTTCCTTGAACGCCATCGAACCGGCGATCTTGAACGCCATCTCCGAAGAGTCGACGTCGTGCGACGCACCGTCGAGCAGCGTGGCCTTGACGCCCACCATGGGGTATCCGGCGAGCACGCCGACCTGCAGCGCATCCTGGATTCCGGCGTCGACCGAGGGGATGTACTCGCGCGGCACGCGGCCACCCGTGACCTTGTTCACGAACTCGTAGATCGTCTCCGCCGTGACCTCGAGAGGCTCGATGGCGATCTGGATCTTCGCGAACTGGCCGGATCCACCGGTCTGCTTCTTGTGCGTGTAGTCGTGACGCTCGACGGTCTTGCGGATCGTCTCGCGGTAGGCCACCTGGGGCTTTCCGACGTTCGCCTCGACGTTGAACTCGCGCTTCATGCGGTCGACCAGGATGTCGAGGTGGAGCTCGCCCATTCCCTTGATGACCGTCTGACCGGTCTCCTGGTTCTGCTCCGTGCGGAAGGTCGGGTCTTCTTCAGCGAGCTTCTGGATGGCGACACCCAGCTTCTCCTGGTCGGCCTTCGTCTTCGGCTCGATCGCGACCTCGATCACGGGCTCCGGGAAGGTCATCGACTCGAGCACGATCTGGTTCGACGGGTCGGACAGGGTGTCACCGGTGGTGGTGTCCTTCAGGCCGATGACCGCGTAGATGTGACCGGCGGTGACCGAGTCGACCGGGTTCTCCTTGTTGGAGTGCATCTGGAAGATCTTGCCGATGCGCTCCTTCTTGCCCTTGGTCGAGTTCATGACCTGGCCGCCGGAGTCGAGGTGACCCGAGTACACGCGGATGTAGGTGAGACGACCGAAGAACGGGTGCACGGCGACCTTGAAGGCCAGGGCCGCGAACGGGTCCTTGGGGTCGGGGTGACGCTCGACGACGATCTCCTCGTCGCGGATGTCGTGACCCTCGGTGGCCGGCACGTCGAGCGGCGACGGCAGGTAGTCGACGACCGCGTCGAGCATCGGCTGGACGCCGCGGTTCTTGAACGCGGAGCCGCAGAGCACCGGGTAGATCTCGCTGTTGACGGTCAGCTTGCGGATGGCGCCCTTGATCTCGGCGACCGAGAGCTCCTCGCCCGCGAAGAACTTCTCGAGCAGAGCGTCGTCGGTCTCGGCGACGGTCTCGAGGAGGAGCTGACGGTACTCGTCTGCCTTGTCCTTGAGGTCGGCCGGGATCTCCTCGATCTCGTACTTGGCACCCATCTGCACGTCACCCTTGGCGTCTCCGCGCCAGGTGAGTGCACGCATCTCGACCAGGTCGATGACGCCCTCGAAGGACGACTCCGCACCGATCGGGAGCTGGATCACGAGGGGCTTGGCGCCCAGACGGTTGATGATGGTGTCGACCGTGAAGTAGAAGTCGGCGCCCAGCTTGTCCATCTTGTTGACGAAGCAGATGCGGGGCACGTTGTACTTGTCGGCCTGACGCCACACCGTCTCCGACTGGGGCTCGACGCCCTCCTTGCCGTCGAACACGGCGACGGCGCCGTCGAGGACGCGGAGCGAACGCTCCACCTCGACGGTGAAGTCGACGTGACCGGGGGTGTCGATGATGTTGATCTGGTTCTTGTTCCAGAAACAGGTCGTCGCAGCAGAGGTGATCGTGATGCCACGCTCCTGCTCCTGCGCCATCCAGTCCATCGTGGCAGCGCCGTCGTGGACCTCACCGATCTTGTGCGTGATACCCGTGTAGAACAGGATGCGCTCGGTCGTAGTGGTCTTGCCGGCATCGATGTGGGCCATGATGCCGATGTTGCGGACCTTGTTCAGGTCGGTGAGCACGTCCTGTGCCACGGATTTCCTCCGAAAGGTAAAGAGTTGAAGGCGGCGAACGAGGTTCGGACTACCAGCGGTAGTGCGCGAAGGCCTTGTTCGACTCGGCCATCTTGTGGGTGTCCTCGCGACGCTTGACAGCAGCGCCCAGACCGTTCGACGCGTCGAGGATCTCGTTGGTGAGACGCTCGGTCATGGTCTTCTCGCGGCGAGCCTTGGCGTAGGTGGTGAGCCAACGCAGGGCGAGGGTGTTGGCGCGGTGAGGCTTGACCTCGATCGGCACCTGGTAGGTCGAGCCACCGACGCGGCGGCTGCGGACCTCGAGCGTGGGGCGGACGTTGTCGAGCGCCTTCTTCAGCGTGACGACCGCATCCTGGCTGTTCTTGGCCGAGACACCCTCGAGCGCGTCGTAGACGATGCGCTCAGCGGTGGCCTTCTTGCCGTCGAGCAGGATCTTGTTGACCAGCTGGCTGACGATCGGCGCGCCGTAGACGGGGTCGGCGACAACGGGACGCTTCGGGGCGGGACCCTTGCGAGGCATTACTTCTTCTCCATCTTCGCGCCGTAACGGCTGCGAGCCTGCTTGCGGTTCTTCACGGCCTGCGTGTCGAGCGCGCCGCGGATGATCTTGTAGCGAACACCGGGGAGGTCCTTCACACGACCGCCGCGCACGAGCACCATCGAGTGCTCCTGCAGGTTGTGACCCTCACCGGGGATGTAAGCGGTGACCTCGGTGCCGTTCGACAGCTTGACGCGGGCGACCTTGCGAAGCGCGGAGTTCGGCTTCTTGGGGGTGGTGGTGTACACACGGGTGCACACGCCGCGCTGCTGGGGGTTGGCCTTGAGGGCGGGCGCCTTGGTCTTGGTGACCTTCGGGGTGCGACCCTTGCGGACCAACTGCTGAATGGTTGGCACTACTTACTCCTTGTATTCGTCACGCTCAGTGTCTGTCGGGCACGGACATCCGGAACCCGTTCGTTCACGTCCTGCGCACGCCTGTGGTGGCGTGTCGAGTTCGTTTGGACCCACCGGCGGTACAAAATGGCTCTGGTATCGCTGGTTGGAAGAGCGGTGGAGACTTTTCAGTCTTACTTTGCTCGAAAATCTGGGCATGCAAGTATGCACACACCCGGAAAATAATAGCTTCTGAAACCGCCCCGGTCAAATGACGCGGAGACGGGACCTGGTGATGTTACCAGGTCGTGCTGGGTGCTGCGGGATCGTGCTGCGCTTCGTCGCGCTCACGCTGCTCGCGCAGCTCCCGCTGCTCCCGGTCGAACTCCTCGCGGGCGGTGACGTTGCGCGCCTTGAGCCGTCGGCCTCGGAGGGCGATGAACGCGCCGGTCCAGATCGAGGCCTCGCGGGCGACGATCGCGGCGGCGAGGGTGAGCGGATCCATGGTGAGCGAGCGCACGAAGTCGTACTGCTCCTGGGGCTGCCAGGCCCAGGCCTGCACGTGGATGAGGGCGCCCGCGATCGCGCCGAAGTAGACGAGCACCGCGACCAGGAAGCCGCCGAGCACGTAGGCCCACCAGCCGGCCCGGTTGACGATGAGCACGATCAGGATGAGGGCCAGGGCGAAGACCACGACCGGGACGATGAAGGCGGCACTGGCGAGGAACGAGGTGAAGGCCGAGACGGCCGCCTCTCCGCTCAGGTTGGCCAGGATGATCAGGAAGCCGACTCCGCCGTAGACGAGCGCGAACAGCACCGTGCCGGCGAGGGCGATCAGGCTCCCCGCTCCGCGGTTGCCCTTCGGCCGGGGCGGCACGGGGGCCGTGAGGGGCTGGGGGGAGGCGAGGTAGGCGGGGAAGGTCTCGCCGGGGGCGGCCGGGGCACCCGGGTTCGCCGCATTCACCGGGGCGGCGGCGGGGGCGGCGGACGAGTAGGCGGCAGCGGCCGCAGCGGGGGCGTAGGCGGCCGCGGGGTAGGGGGTGCGCTCGGGCTGCGGCTCGGCGGAGCGCTCCGTCTGGCGGTATGCCTGGGCCTCGCGGTACGCGTCCTGCTCCGGCTCGGAGGCGGTCACGTAAGGGCCGCCCTGGGGCGCACGGTCGTAGGCCTTGACGGCCTGCTCGGAGATCGGGGAGCCGGCCTCGTCGACGACGTACGGGCCGCCGAGCGGGTCGCGGGTCGTGGCGCCGGCGGCATCCTCTCGGGGGGACTCGGCCGCGGCGTCGGAGGCGGACTCGGCGCGGTGGATCGCGGCGTCGTCGGCCGGCATGCGGATCGGCTCCGGGATGACGACGGCGGGGCCGGCAGGCGCGTCCCACGCGGGCATGTCGGGAAGGCCGCTCGTGCGCTGCCCGTCCTGGGCGGCGGCGGAGTCATTGGCTGCGGCGTCGTGAGCCGAGCCGGAGTCGGCTCCAGCCGCGTCTGAGCGGGGCGTGGCGGGGTCGATGAGGTGGCCGTCGGCGTCCCGCATGGGGAACTCCGGCTGATCGCTCTGACGGTCGTCGGTGCTCATCTGGCTGCTCCTCACGGCCCGGGTGGCCTGTCCGCACCCCGGCAGGGTGCTGGCGACACTCTAACAACGGGACCGCCCGCGGTCGGGGACGCGCGGCCGGGGAACACGCAGACCGTTCCGCGCGTTCTCCCCGGCATGGACAGTCCGCTCCCCCGCCGCACCCGCGTCGTCGTCATCGGCGCGGGTCAGGCCGGGCTCTCCGTTGCCTATCACCTGCAGCGCCGGGGCCTCCGACCGGGAGTCGACCTGGTCGTGCTCGACCGCGGGCCCGGTACCGGCGGAGCGTGGCAGTTCCGCTGGGAGTCGCTGCGGCTGGGCGACGCGCACCGGGTGAACGACCTGCCGGGGATGGCCGAGCTCGGCCTGAGCTTCGAGACGGCGGATGCGACGGTGCCCGCCCGGGAGATCGTCGCCGACTACTACCGCCGGTTCGAGGACGCCTACCGCCTCGAGGTGCGGCGCCCCGTCGCCGTGACGGCGGTCGAGGACGCCGGGGACCTCCTGCGGGTGGTCACCGACCACGGCACGATCGAGGCCGAGGCCGTGGTCAACGCCAGCGGCACCTGGGGCGCGCCCTTCCGGCCGCGGGTGCGCGGCGACGAGACCTTCCGGGGACGGCAGTGGACCACCGTCGACTACGTGGATGCCGCGGACTTCCGCGGGCGCCGGGTGGTGGTGGTCGGGGGCGGCACCTCGGCCGTGGGCTTCGTGCGCGAGCTCGAGGGCGTGGCGGCAGCGACCACGTGGGTGACCCGCCGTACGGTCGAGTTCGTCGAGGGCGACGGGCTCGCGCAGGAGAACGGCATCGCCGCCGTCGCCGCTCAGGACGAGGCGGCCCGCGCCGGGCTGCCCCTGCCCAGCATCGTCAGCGGCACGAAGCTGGTGGCGACACCGCGCATCCGGGCCGCGATCGACCGGGGGACCCTTGTCGCGCATCCGATGTTCACGGCCGTCGAGCCGGACGGCGTGCGATTCGCCGACGGTTCGTTCGTGCCGGCTGACGACATCATCTGGGCCACGGGGTTCCGGCCCGAGCTGAAGCACCTGGCGCCGCTGCACCTCCGCGAGCACTCGGGCGGCATCGTCGTCGAGCGCGGTCGGGTGACGCGTGAGCCCCGCCTGTTCCTGGCCGGCTACGGCCCCCAGGCCTCCACCATCGGCGCCAACCGCGCCGGCCGTGCCGTGGCCGCCCAAGTCCTCGCCCTTCTCGACCAGAAGCCTTAACGGCGAAGGGCCCCTCACCAGTGGTGAAGGGCCCTCCGACGTACGGGATCTACGACTCGTTAGTTGTAGGTACCGGGGGTGTAGTCATCCGAGCTGAAGCTGTCGAAGTCGACGAACGAGAGGTCCGCCTCCGAGAACACCGAGTCATCCGTGAAGATGCGGTTCGGGTAGCGCTCGGCCTTGGCCTCTTCGGTCGCCTCGACGGTGACGTTGCGGTACCGCTGGAGACCGGTACCGGCCGGGATCAGCTTTCCGATGATCACGTTCTCCTTCAGGCCCACCAGCGGGTCGGACTTGCCCTCCATGGCGGCCTGCGTGAGAACACGCGTGGTCTCCTGGAAGGACGCGGCCGACAGCCACGACTCGGTCGCGAGGGACGCCTTGGTGATACCCATGACCTCCTGGCGAGCCGATGCGGGCTTCTTGCCCTCGGCGACAGCGGCGCGGTTCACCTCGGTGTAACGCGCCCGGTCGACGAGCTCACCCGGCAGCAGATCGGTGTCGCTGTGCTCGACGACGGTGACCTTGCGGAGCATCTGTCGGACGATGACCTCGATGTGCTTGTCGTGGATCGGGACACCCTGCGAGCGGTAGACGCCCTGCACACCGCCGACGAGGTGCTTCTGCACCTCGCGGACGCCCTTGACTCGAAGGACTTCCTTCGGGTCGACGGCGCCGACGATGAGCTGCTGCCCGAGCTCCACGTGCTGCCCGTCCTCGATGAGGAGGGTCGCACGCTTCAGCACCGGGTAGGCGATCGGCTCGTCGCCGTTGTCCGGCGTGAGGATCACCTTGCGGCTGCGGTCGGTGTCTTCGATCGTGACGCGACCGGCGGCCTCGACGATGGGCGACGCACCCTTGGGGGTACGGGCCTCGAAGAGCTCCTGCACGCGGGGAAGACCCTGCGTGATGTCGTCGGCCGAAGCCGATCCACCGGTGTGGAAGGTACGCATCGTGAGCTGGGTACCGGGCTCACCGATCGACTGGGCCGCGATGATGCCGACGGCCTCGCCGATGTCGACGAGCTTGCCCGTGGCGAGCGAGCGGCCATAGCAGGCCGCACACACACCGACGGCCGACTCGCAGGTCAGGACCGAACGCACCTTGATGGTGCGGACGCCCGCGGCGACCAGCTTCTCGATCAGCACGTCTCCGACGTCGTCTCCGGCCTCGGCCACGACCTCGCCGGCCTCGTTCACCGCGTCAGCGGCGAGCGATCGGGCGTAGACCGAGTTCTCGACGTTGTCGTCGCGGGTCCAGACGCCGTCGGCGCCCTCGACCGCGATCGGCAGGTCGAGACCACGCGACGTGCCGCAGTCGGGCTCGCGGATGATGACATCCTGCGAGACGTCGACGAGACGACGGGTCAGGTAGCCCGAGTCGGCCGTACGGAGAGCCGTGTCGGCCAGACCCTTACGAGCACCGTGGGTCGCGATGAAGTACTCCGCCACCGACAGCCCCTCGCGGTACGAGGAGATGATCGGACGAGGGATGATCTCACCCTTCGGGTTGTTCACGAGGCCTCGCATGCCGGCGATGTTGCGCACCTGCAGCCAGTTACCACGAGCACCCGAGGTGACCATGCGGTTGATCGTGTTGTCGACCGGGAAGTTCGCGCGCATGGCTGCGGCGACCTCGTCGGTGGCCTTCGTCCAGATCTGGATGAGCTCCTGGCGACGCTCGAGGTCGGTCGTGAGACCCTTCTCGAACTGCGCCTGGACCTTGGCGGCCTGCTTCTCGTAGCCCGCGACGATCTCCCGCTTGGTGGGAGGCGTCAGGATGTCCGAGAGCGCGACGGTCACACCGGAGCGCGTGGCCCAGTAGAAACCGGCGTCCTTGATCCGGTCGAGCGATGCAGCGACCTCCACCTTGGGGTAGCGCTCCGCGAGATCGTTGACGATCGCGGAGATCGCGCCCTTGTCGGCGACCTGCTGCATGTAGGGGTAGTCCTCCGGCAGCGCCTCGTTGAAGAGGGCGCGGCCGAGGGTGGTCTCCACGATGACGGGACCGCCGTCGTAGCCCTCGGGGCCTTCGCCCTCGCCGAAGTGCACGTCGCTCATGCGGATCTTGACGACCGCGTTGAGGTCGAGCGAACCCTGGTCCTTGGCCATCAGCGCCTCGGCCACGGTCGAGAACGAACGGCCCTCGCCGATCGCCCCCTCCTTGATCGTGGTGAGGTGGTGCAGACCGATGATCATGTCCTGCGTGGGCAGGGTCACCGGACGGCCGTCGGACGGCTTCAGGATGTTGTTCGACGCGAGCATCAGGATGCGGGCCTCGGCCTGGGCCTCGACCGACAGCGGCAGGTGGACGGCCATCTGGTCACCGTCGAAGTCCGCGTTGAACGCGGCGCAGACGAGCGGGTGCAGCTGGATCGCCTTGCCCTCGACGAGCTGAGGCTCGAAGGCCTGGATGCCCAGGCGGTGCAGCGTCGGTGCGCGGTTCAGCAGCACGGGGCGCTCGCGGATGATCTCCTCGAGCACGTCCCAGACCTGCGGACGGCTGCGCTCGACCATGCGCTTCGCGGCCTTGATGTTCTGAGCGTGGCTCAGGTCGATCAGGCGCTTGATCACGAACGGCTTGAACAGCTCCAGCGCCATCTGCTTGGGCAGACCGCACTGGTGCAGCTTCAGCTGCGGGCCGACGATGATGACCGAACGGCCCGAGTAGTCGACGCGCTTTCCGAGCAGGTTCTGGCGGAAACGACCCTGCTTTCCCTTGAGCATGTCGCTCAGGGACTTCAGGGCGCGGTTGCCGGTACCCGTGACGGGGCGACCACGGCGGCCGTTGTCGAACAGTGCGTCGACGGCCTCCTGCAGCATCCGCTTCTCGTTGTTGACGATGATCTCGGGGGCACCGAGGTCGAGCAGTCGACGGAGACGGTTGTTGCGGTTGATCACGCGGCGGTACAGGTCGTTCAGGTCGCTGGTCGCGAAGCGGCCACCGTCGAGCTGCACCATCGGGCGCAGCTCCGGCGGGATGACCGGGACGACGTCGAGCACCATGGCGGCCGGCGAGTTGCCGGTGGCCAGGAACGAGCTCACCACGCGCAGACGCTTGATGGCACGGATCTTCTTCTGACCCTTGCCCTCGGAGATCTGCAGGCGGAGGTTCTCGCCCTCGGTGACGAGGTCGAACGCCTCGAGGCGCTTCTTGATGGCCTCGGCGCCCATGTAGGCCTCGAAGTACATCCCGTAGCGGTCCTGGAGCTCGTGGAAGATCGCGTCTTCCGGCTTCAGCTCGCCGACCTTGAGGTTGCGGAAGTCCTCCCAGACACGCTCGAGCTGGGAGATCTGGTCGTCGTAGGCCTTGCGGGTCTGCGACATCTCCTTCTCGGCGCCATCCTTCGTGCGGCGCTTCTGGTCGGCCTTGGCGCCCTCGTTCTCGAGGTCGGCGAGGTCGGTCTCCAGACGCGTAAGACGATCGGCGATGCGGGCATCGCGCTGGTCGGACAGGGTCTTGATCTCGAGGCGCAGCTCGTTCTCGAGGCCGGGCATGTCTTCGTGACGGCCGTCCTCATCCACCGAGATGATCATGTACGCGGCGAAGTAGATGACCTTCTCGAGGTCCTTCGGCGCCATGTCGAGCAGGTAGCCCAAGCGCGAGGGAACGCCCTTGAAGTACCAGATGTGGGTGACGGGCGCGGCGAGCTCGATGTGGCCCATGCGCTCGCGACGGACGGAGCTCTTGGTGACCTCCACGCCGCAGCGCTCGCAGACGATGCCCTTGAAGCGGACCCGCTTGTACTTGCCGCAGGAACACTCCCAGTCACGGCTCGGCCCGAAGATCTGCTCTCCGAAAAGGCCGTCCTTCTCGGGCTTCAGCGTGCGGTAGTTGATGGTCTCGGGCTTCTTGACCTCACCGTGCGACCACTTGCGGATGTCGTCGGCCGTTGCGAGGCCGATCCGCAGCTCATCAAAAGTTGTTACGTCGAGCAATTTTCCTTCTCTCCTGGAAAAAGTCTTCTAGTGGTTGCCGGCTCAGATGTCGTCGATGGACGACGACTCGAAGCGCGAGGAGATGTTGATGCCGAGCTCTTCGGCGGCACGGAAGACCTCGTCGTCCGTGTCGCGCAGGCTGACCGCCGTGCCGTCCGCCGAGAGCACCTCGACGTTCAGGCAGAGCGACTGCATCTCCTTGATGAGGACCTTGAAGGACTCGGGGATGCCCGGCTCCTGGATGTTCTCACCCTTGACGATGGCCTCGTACACCTTCACGCGGCCCAGGATGTCGTCCGACTTGATGGTCAGGAGCTCCTGCAGGGCGTAGGCGGCACCGTATGCCTCGAGCGCCCACACCTCCATCTCGCCGAATCGCTGTCCACCGAACTGCGCCTTACCACCCAGCGGCTGCTGCGTGATCATCGAGTACGGGCCCGTCGAACGCGCGTGGATCTTGTCGTCGACCAGGTGGTGCAGCTTCAGGATGTACATGTAGCCGACCGAGACCGGCTCCGGGTACGGCTCGCCGGAGCGGCCGTCGAACAGCTGCGTCTTTCCGGTGGAGTCGATCAGTCGCTCGCCGTCGCGGGTGAGGGTCGTCGAGTCGAGCAGACCCGCGATCTCCTCCTCCGAGGCGCCGTCGAACACCGGGGTGGCGACCTTGGTGCCGGGGGCTGCCGAGCGGGCGGCCACGGGCAGGTTCGCTGCCCACTTGGCCTTGCCGTCGACCTCCCAGCCCTGCTTCGCGATCCACCCGAGGTGGGTCTCGAGCACCTGGCCGAAGTTCATCCGGCCAGGGATGCCCATCGGGTTCAGGACGATGTCGACCGGGGTCCCGTCGGCCAGGAACGGCATGTCCTCGACCGGAAGGATCTTGGAGATGACGCCCTTGTTGCCGTGACGGCCGGCGAGCTTGTCGCCCGCGGTGATCTTGCGCTTCTGGGCGATGTAGACCACGACGCGCTGGTTGACGCCCGAGCCGAGCTCGTCGTCGTTCTCGGCAGAGAACTCCTTGACGGCGATGATCGTGCCTTCTTCACCGTGAGGCACCTTGAGGCTCGTGTCACGGACCTCGCGGCTCTTCTCGTTGAAGATCGCGCGCAGCAGGCGCTCCTCGGCGGAGAGCTCGGTCTCGCCCTTGGGCGTGACCTTGCCGACGAGGATGTCGCCGGGGCGGACCTCGGCTCCGATGCGGATGATGCCGCGCTCGTCGAGGTCGGCCAGCAGCTCCGGGCTGACGTTGGGGAGGTCACGGGTGATCTCCTCCTTGCCGAGCTTGGTGTCGCGGGCGTCGACCTCGTACTCCTCGATGTGGATCGAGGAGAGCACGTCGTCCTTCACCAGGTTCTGGCTCAGGATGATCGCGTCCTCGAAGTTGTGACCCTCCCACGGCATGAACGCCACGAGGAGGTTCTTGCCGAGGGCGAGCTCGCCGTTCTCGGTGGCCGGGCCATCCGCGATGACCTGACCGACCTCGATCCGCTCGCCTTCGGAGACGATGACGCGGTTGTTGTACGACGTGCCCTGGTTGGAGCGGTCGAACTTGCGGAGGTAGTAGGTCTCCGAGCCGCCCTCGTCGAGCATGACGGTGACGGAGTCGGCCGAGACCTCCTCGACCACACCGGCGCCGTTCGCGGTGACCACGTCACCGGCGTCGATGGCTGCGAAGCCCTCCATACCGGTTCCGACCAGCGGCGACTCCGAGCGGAGAAGCGGCACGGCCTGGCGCTGCATGTTCGCACCCATGAGGGCGCGGTTCGCGTCGTCGTGCTCGAGGAACGGGATGAGGGAGGTCGCGACCGACACCATCTGGCGCGGCGAGACATCCATGTAGCCGATGTCCTCCTGCGGGAACAGGTCGACCTCGCCACCCTTCTTACGGGCGAGCACGCGGGCCTCGGCGAACTTCGCGTCCGCGGTCAGCGGGGCGTTCGCCTGGGCGACGATGTACTCGTCCTCCTCGGATGCGGTGAGGTAGTCGATGTTCGCCGTGACGACGCCGTCGACGACGCGACGGTACGGGGTCTCGATGAAACCGAAGGAGTTGATGCGGGCGAACGACGCGAGCGAGCCGATCAGGCCGATGTTCGGGCCTTCCGGGGTCTCGATCGGGCACATGCGGCCGTAGTGCGACGGGTGGACGTCGCGGACCTCGACGCCGGCACGCTCACGGGACAGACCACCCGGGCCCAGCGCGGAGAGACGACGCTTGTGCGTCAGACCCGCGAGGGGGTTGTTCTGGTCCATGAACTGGGACAGCTGGCTCGTTCCGAAGAACTCCTTGATCGCGGCGACGACGGGGCGCACGTTGATCAGGGTCTGCGGGGTGATGGCCTCGATGTCCTGCGTGGTCATGCGCTCACGGACGACGCGCTCCATCCGGGACAGACCTGTGCGGACCTGGTTCTGGATGAGCTCGCCGACGGCGCGGATACGACGGTTGCCGAAGTGGTCGATGTCGTCCACGTCGAGGCGGATGTCAACCTTCTTGCCGTCGCGCACGCCCGGGAGCTGCGTCTGGTTGTCGTGCAGGGCGACCAAGTACTTGATCGTCGCGATGATGTCCTGGTTCGTGAGGACCGAGTCGGACAGCGGCGCGTCGATGCCGAGCTTGCGGTTGATCTTGTAACGACCGACCTTCGCCAGGTCGTAGCGCTTGGGGTTGAAGTAGAAGTTGTCCAGCAGCGCACGTGCGGCCTCGGCGGCGACCTGCTCGCCCGGGCGCAGCTTGCGGTAGATGTCCTTCAGCGCCTCTTCCTTGGTGAGGATGGAGTCCTTCTCGAGGGTGGCCTCGATCGAGGCGTAGCCCTTGAACTCCTCGAGGATCTCCTCGGAGGTCAGGCCGAGGGCCTTGAGGAACACCGTGACCGACTGCTTGCGCTTGCGGTCGATGCGGACGCCGACCTGGTCGCGCTTGTCGATCTCGAACTCGAGCCAGGCACCGCGGCTCGGGATGATGCGCGCCGAGTAGATGTCCTTGTCGGAGGTCTTCTCGGGGGTGCGCTCGAAGTACACGCCGGGGGAACGGACCAGCTGGGACACGACGACACGCTCGGTGCCGTTGATGATGAACGTGCCCTTCTCGGTCATGAGCGGGAAGTCGCCCATGAAGACCGTCTGGGTCTTGATCTCACCGGTCTGGTGGTTCATGAACTCGGCCTCGACGTAGAGGGGAGCGGCGTAGGTCTTGCCACGCTCCTTGCACTCGTCGATGGTGTACTTCTCGGGCTCGAGGAACGGGCTCGTGAAGCTGAGCTGCATGGTCTCGCCGAGGTCTTCGATCGGCGAGATCTCCTCGAAGATCTCATCGAGACCCGAGCGGCTCGGCAGGTCTTGACGACCGGCCTTCTTGGCATCGGCGACGCGTGCCTTCCACACGTCGTTCCCGACCAGCCAGTCGAAGCTCTCGGTCTGCAGAGCGAGCAGATCCGGAACGGTCAGCGTGTCGGTGATCTTGGCGAACGAGAGCCGCGATGCGGCCCGGCCGTTCTTGGGTGAAGTGGTGGTTGCGTTGCGCGCAGCAGCCAAGGAAATAACCTCCGTGGGCCCCGTCGGGCCATGCGTTACTTACGGTCGATGTGGGTCGAGAACTCCCGAGATATGGTCCGAACCCGCAATATGGTTCTAGAGTGTTGCTGCGCGGTAGAGTGTGAACTCGTTCGCGCGGCTGCCGACCACAATATGAAGGCATGATTGTTCTGGGAGCGCAAAGAACAATCATATGCGTCTCCGACACGCCTGTCCAGTCGAAATCTTGACCAGTTTGGTTTTCTCAGGTATAACCGCGTGGCTCAATCTTCTCCTCCCCCTTCTCTGCGTCTGTCGGACGGGTTGCTCGCGACGATCGAGGACGACCGTTTCCGGCCCGGCTCCCGCGTTCTCATCGTCGACGGCACCCCGCAGTCGCACGTGGATATCGAGGATCCGACCTACCTCTCCTTCGAGTACGTGCGGCGGATCGGGCACGGCATCGACCTGCTCGCCCCGGCCTCCTCCCCGATCACGGCCGTGCACCTGGGCGGCGGGGCCTTCACGCTCCCCCGCTACGTCGAGGCGACCCGGCCGGGCTCCCGGCAGCAGGTGGTCGAGATCGACAGCGAGCTCGTGGGCTTCGTGCGGTCCGAACTGCCGTTGCCGCGCGGGGCGAGCATCCGGGTGCGGCACGGGGATGCGCGGGCGGTGCTCGAGAAGTTCCCTCCGGGCCTCCGCGGAACGGTCGACCTCGTGGTCGTCGACGTGTTTGCCGGGGCGCGGACGCCGGCCCACGTGACGAGTACGGAGTTCTACGAGGCGGTGCGCGGCATCCTTCGACCCACCGGCGTGGTCGCCGTGAACATCGCCGACGGGGCCGGGCTCGCCTTCGCCCGGGGTCAGGCGGCGACCCTCTCGCACGTCTTCCCTGCCGTGTCACTCTCGGTCGACCCGCAGATGCTCAAGGCACGGCGGTTCGGCAACGTGGTGGCGTTCGCGTCGCCGTCGCCTTTCCCTGCTTCCTTCGACGGGCTGCCGCGGCTGCTCGCCGGCGACCCGGTGGCGGCCAAGGTCGTGACCGGGCGGGAGCTGACGAACTTCATCGCCGGCGCACCCGTCTCGACAGATCAGACCTCGACCAAATCTCCGGCCCCGGCTCGGAGCATTTTCCAGGTCGACCGGCGCAGACTGGGGGAATGAAGCGGCGTCTGGTGAAGTCGGGGCTCGGTGCGGGGGCGCTGGGCGTGGTGGGGGTTCTGCTGGCGGGGTGCGGGGCGGACTCTTCTTCTGCGCCGTCTGGGTCGTCTTCTGCTTTGCCGTCTTCTCCTTCTGGTTCTGCTTCGCAGTCTTCTGCTCCTTCTGGTTCTGCTGCTCCTTCTTCTCCTTCTTCTCCTTCTTCTCCGTCGGTGGCGCCCGTGGAAGATCTCGGGCCGCTCGTGCCGTCGGGCGACCCGGTGCCCCTGGCCAGCGACCTCCCGGCACCGTGGTCGATCGCCGTGCTGGCCGACGGCACCCTGTTCGTGAGCGAGCGGGACGACGCCGCGATCGTGGAGGTCGTGGGTTCGTCGACCTCGCTCGTGACCAGCGTGGGCGGAGTGTCACCGGCCGGCGAGGGCGGGCTGCTCGGGATCGCGACGCTCGAGGACGCATCCGGTGACTGGCTCTACGCGTACTACACGGGCGCATCCGACAACCGGGTGGTGCGGATGCCGCTGTCGGGCGGCCCCGGGGCGCACACGGTCGGCGACCAGCAGGTGGTCATCGCGGGGCTGCCGAAGGCCTCGAACCACAACGGCGGGCGGATCGCGTTCGGGCCGGACGGGATGCTGTACGCCACGGCCGGGGACGCGAGCCGGGGAGCGAACGCGCAGACGCTCGACTCGCTGGGCGGGAAGATCCTGCGCGTGACGCCGGACGGGCAGATCCCCTCGGACAATCCTTTCGCCTCGGCGGGGTCGCCGGTGTGGTCGATGGGGCACCGCAACCCCCAGGGCATCGCGTGGGCGGCCGACGGCACGATGTGGGCCGCGGAGTTCGGGCAGGACACCTGGGACGAGATGAACCGGATCGTGCCGGGCGGGAACTACGGGTGGCCGGAGGTCGAGGGGATCGCTGGAGCCGCCGGCTACATCGACCCGATCCAGCAGTGGGCGACCGACGACGCCTCGCCCTCGGGGATCGCCGTCGTGGGCGACACGATCTTCATGGCAGGCCTCGGCGGCGAGCGTCTCTGGACCGTGGGCTTCGACGGCGCCGCACAGGAGTGGTACGGGGGCGGGCAGCTGGGAAGGATCCGGGACGTGGTTCGGGGGCCCGGTTCGTCGCTGTACCTGGTGACGAACAATACGGACGGGCGCGGGGATCCTCGGGCGGGGGACGATCGGCTGTACTCGGTGGGGTTGGTTGCTGCAGGGTGACGCGGTCTGGGGCCTGGCGGGGTCTGGCTGCCGGGTTCTGGCTGCCGGGTTCTGCCTGCCGGTTCTGCTCTCGTCTTCGCGACCTGCCGGGGCTGGCGCGGGCGCTTGTCAGGGCGGGTGGGTACCCTTGATCGACGGGACCCGAACGCCCGAATAGCACCATCAGGAGCACGCACTGAGCATCATCACCGGTTATGACATGGCCACCCTGCGGGAGAAGGTCGACCTGCAGGCCGCGGTCGATCGCCTCGACGAGCTCGGCAAACTGCGCAGCCTCTCGGCACTGAACGAGAAGGTCGTGCTGCTGCGCCTGCTCGACCGTCTCGACGAGGCCTTCACGATCGCGAACGAAGCGGTTCGCCAGGCCCGCTTCTCGGGTGACCGGGAGATGGCGCTGGGGGCGCGCATCCGTCGCGCTCAGGTGCAGCAGTACCAGGCGAAGTACCCCGCCGCTCTGCAGGAGCTGAGCCTTTGCGTCGAAGAGGCGCAGAACCACGAGTGGGGTTCGCTCGAGTCGATCGCGACCCTCAGCCGGGGCAAGGTGCACTTCGAGATGGGCGAGTTCGAGCTCGCGCTCGTCGACTTCAAGGCCGCCGTCTTCCTCATGGAGCGCCAGGGCGCGTCGATCGACCAGCTCGAGAGCGCGCTCGTGGCCGTCGCCGTGACCGAATCGTTCCTCGCGGCGTAGCCGATGGCTGACCTCGCGCGGGTGACGCGGTGGGCCGACGCCCTCATCCGGATGCACCTCGACCCCGCGGTCTGGAGCTTCGGCTTCGACAACGCCAAGACCCGGGCCGGTCAATGCAACTACACCTCACACCGCATCACGGTCTCGCGGTATCTCGCGGCGCGGTACGACGACGACGAGATCCACCAGATCCTGTTGCACGAGGTGGCGCACGCACTCGCGGGATCGGGAGCCGGCCACGGGCCGCGCTGGGTCGCGATCGCTCGCGACCTCGGCTACGAGGGCAAGCGCCTGCACGAGGGTGACCGCGCCGACGAGCTCGCGCCCTGGGTCGGCCGCTGCCCCGCGGGCCACGAGTTCTACCGGCACCGCCGTCCGGCCGCGCGGCTCTCGTGCAGCCTCTGTGCGCGCGGCTTCTCGCCCGCGCACCTCATCACCTGGACCCGCCGCGACGTCACCGCCGCCCGCCGCTCCGTCCGCGGCGCGGTCCGCTCCGCGTCCTGACCTGCGCGCTCCGACGGCTGATCCGGGAGGCTTCGGTTCACCCGAGTCTCCCGTTCAGCACGATTGGTCGGCCAGCACGACAGCTCAGAGGCGCCAGCGGATGCTGCCGTTGGAGAGGTCGACGAACCAGAGCAGTCCGGTCTGCGTGACGGTGACGTCGTCCGGGATGATGCCGGTGAACGGGGTGGCCGTCCACGAGACCGACCCGGACGCATCGACGGTGCCGAGTCCCCGGTTCTGATCGGCGAAGTACAGCTCGCCGTGCGCCCCCTCGGCCAGGGAGTGAACCGAGGCCCGCTCGCGGGGCGGGAGCGGGATGGGCAGACGGGTGATCGCACCGGTCGGATCGATGTGCGCGATCTCCGTGCCTCCGGCGGCCCAGAGGCCACCGTCGCTCGCCGGGGCGAGCCCGACGACCGAGTCGAGACCCGTGTCGATCGACGTGAAGGTACCCGTCGCGGGGTCGAAACCGTCGAGGATCGGCGAGACCATCGCGCTCGACCAAACACGCCCGTCGGACGTCGAGGCGAGCGTGCCCTGGAGGTACATGGCGGGGGTGTCGGTGTCGAGCAGCGTTCCGTCAGGCGCGATCCGTCCGATGTGGTTCGTCGAGGAGTCGACGAACCACACGCCGTCTGCCGACGCCATCAAGGAGTTCGCGAAGGATCCGGTGGTCGCCAGCGGGAACGAGGTGATCGTGCCCGATACCGGGTCGAGGGAGCGCATGACCTTGGCGAACGGGTCCGAGAACCAGAGAGAACCGTCGGCGCCCTGCACCTCGTCCGACACGTAGGTGCCGGCCGGGAGCGGATAGACCCTGGTCGTGCCGGTCGCGTAGCTCACGTGCACGATCTGCGCGTTGGAGTTGTCGGCGTACCAGACGCCTCCCGCCGGGTCTGCGGTCAGGGCGTGAGCGAAGCCACCCGGGGTGGCGAGCGTGAGTTCATGCCAGGAGGGCGAAGGGAGGATGGCATTGGCCGGCGTCACGGCGCCGGCGGTGCAGGCGACCGCGACAGCGGCGGTGGCTGCAAGACCGAGCAGCAGCCGGGAGCGGCGCGAGCGCGGTTGCGAAGGAGACGTGATGGTCGAGTCGTTCATGGTGTTCGTGGTGTCCAATCGAGTCGAGCGGCAGAGTGCCGCTTGGTGCCGGTCGCGATCGCGAGGCGGCTCGGCGCGCGGGTGACGCGCCGAAGCTTTGGGGTGGTGCGTATGGCGTTCCTCAGGCCTCGTCCGTCGATGTGCGCCTGGCCTGAGGAATTCCTGCACACCCCGCGGAAGGCGCGCCTAGCCCGTGGAAGGCGTGCTCAACCCGTAGAAGGCATGCATGTCCGCCCTCGAAGGGTCGAACGCCGGGTCAGACGTTTCCGAGGGTGGCGCGGAGGGCGTCGGTGTACCAGAGGGAGCCGTAGGAGGTGACCGCCAGGCGGTCGGGGACGCTGCCGGCGAAGGGCGGGCGGGAGTAGGTGACACGACCAGACGTGGAGACCGTGCCGATGCCCATCGTGGGATCGGTGAAGTGCAGTTCGGAGTCGATGCCCGGGACGAGACGCCTCGGGGCGGTGTAACCCGCGGGCGAGGGCGGAAGCGCGACGGACGCCTTGACCGAGCCGTCGAGGCCGAGTCGGGTGAGTGCATCCACCCCGCCGACCCAGAGGTCGCCCGTGTTCGAGAGCGAGAGGCCCGTGAACTCGCGGATGCCGCCAGGAACGAGGACGCTCTCGAAGAGACCGGTTCGGGGGTCATACGCGCCGAGCTCTCCGGTGCGGTCTTTCGGGTACCAGAGGCGGCCGTCGGGAGCTGCGACGAGGATGGCGATCTCGGTGCCCGAGGGCTCCGGGATGCGGGTGATGTGCCCGTCTGGAGCGATCGCGCCGAGTCCGTAGTTCTGTGGGTCGCCGAACCAGATGTCTCCTCCGGGACCGGCTACCAGCGAGCTCGCCCAGTCGAACGGGCCGCCGAGCGGGTAGGTGTCGACGGCACCCGACGCCGGGTCGAGGCGGCCGATGGCCCCGTTCGCGGTGTCGCTGTACCAGACCGAGCCGTCGAGACCGAAGGCGATCGAGCCGATGCCCGGAGTGCTCGGCCCGAGATCGTAGGCACGAGCGGTCGCCGGGGCCCCGGTCGGGACGCGGACGATCTGGTTGCTCAGCGAGTCGGCGTACCAGACGTTGTCCGCCGCATCCATGGCGAGGGTCTGCGGGTTGCCACCGGGCGTCGCCGGTTCGTACTCGTGCCAGGTCGCGAAGCCGCCCGGGATCGGGTCGAGTGCGTGGGCCGGCACGGTGGCGACGAGGGCTCCGCCTGCCAGAGCCACCGCTGCTGCAGCAAACGCCGCAACACGGCGAAGGCGACGGGACATGCTGCGGGACAGAAGGCGGCGGGACACAGAGAAACTCCTCGGACAGAAGATGGAAAGGCGGCGCGTAAGGGGGGAAACGCGCCGCCCGAGATCACCGTAGGCGAGGAGTTCTCAGGGGTGTGACGAGTAATTCGTACTCAGTCGGTGACCTGAACTTCTTTCCAGAACGCGACGTAGTCGGTGAAGTCCTTGCCCACGCGGTCGAAGGCCGCCGGGTAGGGGTGCGGGTAGCTCCAGGCGCGATCCTTGAGCACGGTGTCGCCGTCCTTGACGCTGAAGTACTGGCACTCGCCCTTCCAGGGACAGGTGTAGGGCGTGGGGCTCTTCTCGAGGAACTCGGCCTTCACGCTCGACGGCGGGAAGTACCAGTTGCCCTCGATCGCGATCAGGTCTTCCTTCGGGGCTTCGGCGATGACGTTGCCGCCCAGTGTTGCTTTCATCTGCTGTCCTCCTGTGTCGAACTCACGCTGTCGCTCACACGCTACGCCTTCTGCACAAGCGACGCGGTCTGCGCATCCGTGCACAGTGCTTGGTCAGAAGCCGACGTCACGCGAGACTGTGGGAATGCGCGTGCTGCTGAAGCTCATCCTCGACTGCGACCCCGACGCCGCCTGGCGTGCCATCCGGAGCCCTGCCGTGTTCCGGGAGGTCTCCAGCCCGCTGGTCGAGGTGGAGTCGCTCGCCGCCGACGGCTTCCCGACGGTGTGGGAGCCGGGGCAGCATCCGGTCTCGATGCGCGGAGGCGGCGTCATCCCGATGGGCAAGCAGATCATCCGGTTGAACTTCGAGACCGCCCAGCGGGGATCGGTGCGCATCGTGCACGACTCGGGTCAGGGCGTGACCGGGGCGGTCAGCACCATCAAGCTCTGGGATCACAAGATGGCCATCGCCCCCGACCCGGCGGGCACCGGCAAGACCCTCTACCGCGATCAGCTCGTGATCAAGGCCGGCCTGTTGACCCCCATGG
Source organism: Herbiconiux solani NBRC 106740 (assembly GCF_001571005.1). Classification (GTDB taxonomy): domain Bacteria; phylum Actinomycetota; class Actinomycetes; order Actinomycetales; family Microbacteriaceae; genus Herbiconiux; species Herbiconiux solani. The sequence goes on from NZ_BCST01000005.1 coordinate 223,325, forward strand.
CCTGGTACAGCCTGTGGGCCTTCTGGCAGTTGCGCGGCCTGAAGCTCAAGAAGCTCGCCCCCACCTGGGCCTACGACCCCGCGATCGAGGCGGTCGAGGTCGCCGACGAAGTCGACGCGACCGAGCACGCCGACCAGAAGGAGACCCGATGAGCACCCCGGCCACCATCGCCCTCGAGACCGCCGACTGGCGCCGTCGCGTCTTCAGCATCTACGAGGAGGTGCGGCGACTGCGCAGTGAAGACGCGGTCGAGGCGCACGAGTTCTGGCGCGAGATGCGAGACGACCTCTTCTCCCAGCATCCGGCGTCACCCCTCCTGCCGGAGGACGCCGCGGGCTTCACCGGCCTCCCGATCGCCCCCTACGACCCGTCGTGGAGCTTCGAGGTCGAGATCGAGCCGGTCGAGGACGACGATCCCCGGCCGCGCAGCTTCGACTTCGAGACCGGCACCGACGGCGTCGTCCCCTTCACCCTGCTCGGCATCGCGCACCTCGAGGGCGTCGGCACGCTCGACGTGTGGCGGCTGGCGAGCTACGGCGGGGGCCTCTTCATCCCGGTGAAGGATGCGCTGGCCGGCAAGCCCGGCGGCACGTACGGCGGCGGCCGCTACCTGGTCGACACGATCAAGGGCGCGAGCCTCGACGAGACCGTCATCCTCGGCGTGCAGTCGCGCTCGGCGCTCGTGCTCGACTTCAACTTCGCGTACAACCCCTCCTGTGCCTACGACCCCGCCTGGGCCTGCCCGCTCGCCCAGCCGGGCAACCGAGTGAGCGTCGAGATCCCGGTCGGAGAGAGCTATCAGGGAGAGATGCACTAGACTGGGGTCACTCGAGGGTTCGATTGAGAACCCCGTGCGTCGAAAGAACGCTCCCTCTTCTCTGGCGAAGGCACTGGCTGCCTCACCATTTGCAGATACTTCTTGCGGCGAACGGATGCACCGTCGGTGCGTTCGCCTCCATATCCGAGTGGGATCGCGTCATCACGCTTCGCTCGGTCGGTTGCCCGAAAGGCAGACACCTTTGTCCAACACCCCCTCATCCTTCAGCGCGCTCGGCGTGCCTGCTCCCCTGGTCGCCTCGCTCACCGCGAGCGGCATCACGGAGCCGTTTCCGATCCAGGTCGACACCCTCCCCGACACCTTGAACGGCCGCGACGTGCTCGGCCGCGGCAAGACCGGCTCGGGCAAGACCCTGGCCTTCTCCATCCCGATGGTCGCGCGCCTGGCCGGCGCCCTCTCCGGCGGCAAGCGCCGCCCCGGCCGCCCGGTCGGCCTGGTGCTCGCCCCCACCCGCGAGCTCGCGACGCAGATCGACGCGGTCCTCGCGCCGATGGCCAAGGCCTACAACATGACCACCACCACGATCTTCGGCGGTGTCTCGCAGGGCCGTCAGGTCACCGCACTCAAGGCCGGCGTCGACATCGTCGTGGCCTGCCCCGGCCGCCTCGAAGACCTGATGAAGCAGGGCTTCGTCTCGCTCGACGCCGTCGAGATCACCGTGCTCGACGAGGCCGACCACATGGCCGACCTGGGCTTCCTGCCCGTCGTCACGCGCATCCTCGACAAGACGCCGCAGTCGGGTCAGCGGATGCTGTTCTCGGCCACGCTGGACAACGGCGTCGACAAGCTCGTGCGCAAGTTCCTCCACAACGAGGTGCTGCACTCGGTCGACGAGGCGAACTCGCCCGTCGCCGCGATGACCCACCACGTGTTCGAGACCGAGTCGGTCGAGTCGAAGCGGGTCCTCGTCGAGAAGCTCGCCTCGGGCAGCGGACGCCGCATCCTCTTCATGCGCACCAAGCACCACGCCAAGAAGCTCGCGAAGCAGCTGACGGATGCCGGGATCCCCTCGGTCGACCTGCACGGCAACCTCTCGCAGGTGGCCCGTGACCGCAACCTCGCTGCGTTCAGCGCCGGCGACGTCAAGGTGCTCGTGGCGACCGACGTCGCGGCCCGCGGCGTGCACGTCGACGACATCGAGCTCGTGATCCACGTCGACCCGCCGGCGGAGCACAAGGCGTACCTGCACCGCTCGGGCCGTACCGCGCGTGCCGGTTCGGCCGGTGACGTGGTGACGATCATGCTCCCCGCCCAGCGGAAGGACGTGAAGGATCTGCTCCGCAAGGCCGCGATCACCGTCACCCCCGAGGTCGTGAACGCCGACTCCGCGTCGGTCAACGCCCTCGTCGGCGACGTGGCCGCCTACGTCAAGCCGGCCCCCCGCACCGTCAACCAGCTCCCGGCCTCCGGCCAGCGCCGCACCGGCAGCGACGGCGTCGGCCGTGGCGGCGGACAGTCGCAGGGCGCGAACGCTCAGCGCAAGCGTGCTCGTCGCGGCGGCCAGGGCGAGCCCGTGGGCGCCGGCAGCGGCTCCTCGAACGGTCGCGGCGGATCGTCGGGTCGCGGCTCACGCGGCAACGGCGGCGCTCCCGCCGGCGGCAGCCGTTCCTTCTACAGCACCTCGACCGACCGTCCTGCGGGCGGCGAGGGCGGCAACCGCCGCGGCGGCCAGGGTACGTCCGGTTCGGGCGCCTCGGGATCGGGTCAGGGCGGCGCTCGTCGTTCCGCGGCCTCGTTCTCGGCCGGTTCCGACGGCGGGCGTCGCCGCTCGCGCTAGTCGCGGGCCGCGCGCGAACGCGCATCCGCAGTTCATCGAACGGCCCGTCTCCTCGTGATGCGGGCCGTTCGGCATTCCTCCCTGATGCCGAGAAGTCACCTTCACGTCTAAACGGGCGGTTTTGGACGTAAAAGTGACTTCTCGGCGAGGTGGGGGGCGGGGCGGACCAGGGGCGGCGCGAGGTCAGGGGGTGGGGCGGGGCGGCTTCTGGGGGTAGACGGTCTCGTGACGAGCGAGCATGTCGACGAACTGCGCCACGAGCCGCGTTTTCGTCTCCGGGCGCTTCGCGTTGTGGACGCGGAAGAGGATCGCGTACCGGTTCTGACTGCTCAGCGTCGCGAAGAAGGCCGCCGCCTCGGGCGACGCCTCGAGCGCCGCGGCCAGCTCGGGCGTGACCTCGATGGTGCGCTGGGAGGCGTAGGCCGCATCCCACCGGCCGTCGGCCTTCGCCAGCTCGATCTCGCGGTGACCGCCCTCGCGCATCCGCCCCGCCTCGATCAGAGCGGCGACCTTGTCGCGGTTCACCTGCGACCAGAGGCTCTTGGGTCGCCGTGCCGTGAAGGTCTGCAGGAAGAAGTCGTCGTCGAGCGAGCGGCGGATCGCGTCGATCCAGCCGTGGCAGAGCGCGACGTCGAGCGCCTCGGCGTGCGAGACGGTGCGATGGGCGCTGCCCTTCTTCGCGATCCGCAGCTGCACGCCGGTCAGACCATCGGATGCGGCCGCGTTCTCGATCAACCAGGCCTCCCAGCCGGCGGCGTCGTCGAACTGGAACTGCGGGTAGAGATCGGCCATCGCCCGGCCTAGTGCAGGCGTCCCACTGAGGCCAGGGCCGAGCGGAGGAGGCCGCCACGACCGCCCTCCATCTCCTCGGCGATGGAATCGGCGGCCGCTTCCTGCGGCGTCATCCAGGTGAGCTCGAGCGCATCCTGCCGCGGCTCGCAGGTGCCTGTCACGGGCACGACGTAGGCGAGGGAGACCGCGTGCTGACGCTCGTCGTAGTAGGGCGAGACGCCCGGCAGCGGGAAGTACTCGGCCACCTGGAACGGGATGGGGCTGGCCGGCAGCTGCGGGAAGGCCATCGGCCCGAGGTCTTTCTCGAGGTGGCGGAACAGGGCGTCGCGGAGGGTCTCGCCGTACATGACCCGGCCCGAGACCAGGGTGCGCGTGATCGTGCCGCTCGAACCGACGCGGAGGAGCACGCCGACCTCGACGACCTGCCCGAGCCCGTCGACCCGCACGGGGACCGCTTCGACATAGAGCAGCGGGAGACGGCGCCGCACGTCCGCGAGCTCGGAATCGCTCAGCCAGCCGGAGTTGGGGTCAGGGGTGCGCACGCTCATAGTCCATTCTTACTCGACCTCTCCCGGGAGTTCGCGCAGGCGCGGTGCCGTTGTCGGAGGCATGGGTGAGGATTGGGAACATGAGCGACGTGCTCCAGAGCTTCTCCCCCGCGACCCGCGAGTGGTTCCTGGGTGCCTTCTCCGCGCCCACCGCGGCGCAGGAGGGCGCCTGGGAGGCGGTGTCCACGGGCGCCCACGCGCTCGTCGTCGCGCCGACGGGCTCGGGCAAGACGCTCGCCGCGTTCCTCTGGGCGCTCGACCGGCTCGCCACCACCGTCACCGACGGCGAGCCGCGCAAGACCTCAGTGCTCTACGTCTCGCCACTGAAGGCGCTGGCCGTCGATGTCGAGCGCAACCTCCGTTCGCCGCTCGTCGGCATCACGCAGACGGCGAAGCGCCTCGGCGAGTCCCCGCCGGTCATCACGGTCGGCGTGCGGTCGGGCGACACCCCGGCGAACGAGCGCCGCTCGCTGGCGAAGACGCCGCCCGACATCCTCATCACGACGCCCGAGTCGCTCTTCCTCATGCTCACGTCCTCGGCGCGCGAGTCCCTCTCCGAGGTCACGACGGTGATCATCGACGAGGTGCACGCCGTCGCCGCCACGAAGCGCGGGGCGCACCTGGCCGTGAGTCTCGACCGGCTCGACACGCTGCTCGCCGAACCGGCGCAGCGCATCGGGCTGTCGGCGACCGTGCGACCACGGGAAGAGGTGGCGCGCTTCCTCGCCGGCGGTCGACCGGTCAGCATCGTCGCGCCGCCGTCGACGAAGAAGTTCGACCTGAAGGTCGTCGTTCCGGTGGAGGACATGACGCAGATCCCGCCGACCGAGGCGAACTCGCTCGAGGGCTCGGCCGCGGGGGCGGATGCGCCGGAGCAGGGCTCGATCTGGCCGCACGTCGAAGACCACATCGTCGACCAGATCCTCGGGCACCGCTCCTCGATCGTGTTCGCGAACTCCCGGCGGCTGGCCGAGCGGCTGACGGCCCGGCTGAACGAGATCTTCGCCGAGCGGATGGCGACGGCGGGCGAGGGCCCTGCCGGCGATGCATCCACCGACGGCTCTGGGGGTGGTGCCGGCGAGGCCGGCATCCGCGAGCTGGTGAGTGCCGCATCCACTCGCCCGCCGGCCCAGTCGATGGGGCAGGCGGGCCAGACCGAGGGCGCCGAGCTCCTGCTCGCCCGCGCGCATCACGGCTCGGTCAGCAAGGAACAGCGGGCGATCATCGAGGACGACCTGAAGACAGGGCGTCTGCGATGCGTGGTCGCGACCTCGAGCCTCGAGCTCGGCATCGACATGGGTGCGGTCGACCTGGTCGTGCAGGTCGAGGCGCCTCCGTCGGTCGCGAGCGGCCTGCAGCGCGTCGGCCGAGCTGGCCACCAGGTGGGTGAGGTCTCGAAGGGCCTGCTCTACCCCAAGCACCGGGCCGACCTGCTGCACTCGGCGGTCGTGTCGATGCGGATGACGGAGGGCCTGATCGAGACGCTGTCGATCCCGGCCAACCCGCTCGACATCCTCGCCCAGCAGACCGTCGCGGCGTGCGCGCTCGAACCGATCGACGTCGAGGAGTGGTTCGACGTGGTGCGGCGGAGCGCCTCGTTCACCAACATGCCCCGCTCGGCATACGACGCGACGCTCGACCTCCTGTCGGGCCTCTACCCGTCCGACGAGTTCGCCGAGCTGCGACCGCGCCTGGTCTGGGACCGGGACGCCGGGACCCTCACCGGGCGCCCGGGCGCTCAGCGGCTGGCGGTGACCAGCGGTGGCACGATCCCCGACCGAGGCCTGTTCGGTGTCTTCATGGTGGGCGGGGAGTCGAAGGATGCGGACCCGTCGACCGGTTCGGCGCGCTCCGGGCCCGGGCGCCGGGTGGGCGAACTCGACGAGGAGATGGTCTACGAGTCGCGGGTCGGCGACGTCTTCGCGCTCGGGGCGACCAGCTGGCGCATCCACGAGATCACCCACGACCAGGTGCTGGTCACGCCCGCATTCGGCCAGCCCGGCCGCCTCCCCTTCTGGCGCGGCGAGGGCCTCGGTCGCCCGGCCGAACTCGGTGCCGCCATCGGGGCGTTCACGCGCGAAGTCGCTGCGTCCTCGGCGGAGGAGGCGCTCGAAACCGCCTCGTCCGCGGGCCTTGACGAGTGGGCCGCCGCCAACCTGGTGGCCTTCGTCGCCGAGCAGCGCGAGTCGACCGGGCAGGTGCCGAGCGACTCCACCTTCGTGGTCGAGCGGTTCCGCGACGAGCTCGGCGACTGGCGCGTCATCCTGCACTCCCCTTATGGCATGCCTGTGCACTCGCCGTGGGCGCTGGCGATCAACGCCCGCGTGCGCGAGCGCTTCGGGGTCGACGCCAACGCCGTCGCGAGCGACGACGGCATCGTGCTGCGGCTGCCCGACACCGAGAGCGAGCCGCCCTCGGCCGACCTGTTCCTCTTCGACCCGGTCGAGCTCGAGCAGATCGTGACCGAGGAGGTCGGCGGCTCGGCACTGTTCGCCTCGCGGTTCCGCGAGAACGCTGCCCGGGCACTCCTCCTGCCGCGCCAGAACCCGGGCAAGCGGTCGCCGCTCTGGCAACAGCGGCAGCGCTCGGCGCAGCTGCTCGAGGTGGCGCGCAAGTACCCGTCGTTCCCGATCATCCTCGAGACGGTGCGCGAGTGCCTGCAAGACGTCTACGACCTGCCGGCGCTGCTCGCGATCGCCCGCGACCTCGAGGCCCGGCGCATCCGCGTCGTCGAGATCGAGTCGGCCCAGGCCTCGCCCTTCGCCCGATCGCTGCTCTTCGGCTACGTCGCCTCCTTCGTCTACGAGGGTGACAGCCCGCTCGCCGAGCGGCGCGCGGCGGCGCTGGCCCTCGACCCGACCCTGCTCTCCGAGCTGCTGGGCCGGGCCGAGCTCCGCGAGCTCCTCGACCCGGGCGTCATCATCGACACCCAGCGCGAGCTGCAGCGGCTGGCTCCGGATCGCAAGGCGCGCAATCTCGAAGGCGTCGCCGACCTCCTGCGCATGCTCGGGCCGCTGACCACCGAGGAGGTGACGGAGCGCTCGCTCGAGTTCGACGTCGACGCCGCCCTCACCGAGCTGGTGGCCGCGCGGCGCGCCCTGCGGGTCAGCTTCGCAGGTCGCGAATGGTGGGCCTCGATCGAAGACGCCGGGCGGCTCCGCGACGCGCTCGGCGTGCCCATTCCCTTCGGCGTACCGGACGCGTTCATCGCGCCGGTCGAGCATCCGGTGATCGATCTGGTGAGCCGCTACGGCCGAACACACGGCCCGTTCCTCGCGAGCGAGGTCGCCGAGCGCTTCGGGCTCGGCATCGCGGTGGTGACGGATGCGCTCCGCCGGCTGGCGTCGGACAGGCGGGTCGTCGAGGGCGAGTTCCGCCCGAGCGGGCTGGCGGTCGACACGGCCCTGTTGGGGCAAGCGAGCGGAACCGAGTGGTGCGACGCCGAGGTGCTGCGGCGGCTCCGCAGCCGGTCGCTGGCCGCGCTGCGGCACGAGGTCGAGCCGGTGCAGACCCCGACGCTCGCCCGCTTCCTGCCGTCATGGCAGCACGTGGGCGGGTCGCTCCGGGGGGTCGACGGGGTGCTGACCGTGATCGAGCAGCTGGCCGGCGTTCCTGTGCCGGCCTCCGCGTGGGAGAACCTCGTGTTCCCGGCACGGGTGCGCGACTACAGCCCCGCGATGCTCGACGAGCTGACGGCGTCGGGCGAGGTCGTCTGGTCGGGGCGAGGGAGCCTGCCCGGGAGCGACGGGTGGGTGGCGTTCCACACGCTCGACACCCTGCCGGTCTCGGCGGTGCCCCCGGAGCCCTTCGACGACACCGAGCTGCACAGGGCGGTGCTGGCGGCGCTGTCGCGGGGCGGCGCCTACTTCTTCCGGGCGCTGGCCGACGAGGTGACGGCGTCGTTGGCGGTGGGGGCCGGGAGTGTGGATGCGGCGGCGGAGGCCGAGGCCGCTGCCGCCGGCGCGTCCGTGCGTGGCGGCGCGGGCGCAGTGGGCTCGCGCGGCGCGGGTGCCGGCGGAGCTACCGGTGGGGGCACGGGAAGCTCGGGCCGCGGTGCGGGCACGGGCGGGGGCTCGGGCAGCAGGCCGCCATCCACTGTGTTCGCCGGCCCGCCGGATGACGCGGCGATCGTGAGCGCGCTGTGGGATCTGGTGTGGGCCGGGCTCGTGACGAACGACACCGTGGCGCCGCTCCGTACCCTGACCGGGTCGGGCAAGGCGGCTCATGCAACCAAGCGCGCCGCACCCCGGTCGCGGATGTACCGGGGCCGGGCGTTCGCGCGGCAGTCGATGCAGACCCGGGTCGGTCCGCCGACGGCCGGCGGGCGATGGTCGCTGCTGCCCGATCCGGTCGACGACCCGACGCTGAGGGCGCACGCGATCGCCGAGATGCTGCTCGACCGGTACGGGGTGGTCACACGGGGTTCTGTCGTCAACGAGCGCATCCCGGGCAGCTTCGCCCTCGTCTACCGCGTGCTCAGCCAGTTCGAGGAGACCGGGCGGTGCCGCCGCGGGTACTTCGTCGAGACTCTTGGTGCCGCGCAGTTCGCGACCGGGGGCACGGTCGACCGGTTGCGCGGGTTCGCTCCGGATGCGGTGGGTCGCGACAGCGGGCGCGACCGGCCACCCGAGGCCCTCACCCTGGCCGCCACCGACCCGGCGAACCCGTACGGCGCCGCTCTGCCCTGGCCGGCGGTCGAGGGGCACAAGCCGGGCCGGAAGGCGGGCGCGCTCGTCTGCCTCGTCGACGGAGAGCTCGCTCTCTATCTCGAGCGGGGCGGCAAGTCGGCCCTCGTGTTCACCGACGACGAGGCCGTACTGGCGGTGGCAGCCCGGTCGGTGGCGGGCGCCGTCACGGCGGGCCGCGTCGACAAGATCGCGGTCGAGAAGGTCAACGGCGACTTCGTGCTCGGAACCCCGGTCGGGACCGCGCTCGAAGCCGCCGGGTTCACCGCGACGCCGAGGGGGTTGAGGCTCCGTGCGTAGGGCGTCGGTGTCAGTGTCGGAGTCGGTGCCCGTCGCTCGAGGGGGTCGTGATGCCTGAGGGCGATACCGTCTACCGCACCGCGGTGCACCTCGATCAGGCGCTCCGGGGCCGGGCGCTGACGGTCAGCGACGTGCGGGTGCCGAAGTACGCCTCCGTCGACCTGCGCGGCGAGGTGGTCGACGAGGTCGTCGCCGTCGGGAAGCACCTGCTCACCCGGGTGGGCGCCTGGTCGATCCACACCCACCTCAAGATGGAGGGCTCGTGGCACATCTACCGGCACGGCACGCCCTGGCGCCGTCCCGCCCACCAGGCGCGGATCATCCTGGAGAACGCCGACTGGGTCACTGTCGGGTTCGATCTGGGCACGGTCGAGATCTTCGAGCGCGCCCGGGAGGAGGAGGCGGTCGGGCACCTCGGCCCCGATCTGCTCGGCCCGGACTGGGCCGATGGCGGTGCGGCCGAGGCGGTGCGCCGCCTCTCGGCCGATGGCGCGCGCGAGATCGACGTCGCCCTGCTCGACCAGCGCAATCTGGCCGGGCTCGGCAACGTCTACGCCAACGAGCTCTGCTTCCTGCGCGGTGTGCTGCCCCAGCGGCCGGTCGACGAGGTGCGCGATCTGCCGGCCGTCGTCGCGCTCGCCCATCGTCTGATCACGGCGAACCGCGACCGCGTCGAGCGCACGACGACCGGGGATCTCCGTCCCGGCAAGCAGACCTGGGTCTACGGGCGCGAGGGCAAGCCGTGCCGGCGGTGTGGCACGAAGATCAAGCACGGGATGCTGGGCGCGAACGAACTCGCGCTCCGGGACACCTACTGGTGCCCGCACTGCCAGACCTGACATCTGCGGAGTCGCGGCATCCGTAGGTCAGCTCCCATTGGTCGGCATCCGTGAGTCAGGATGACGAAGGGCTCGTCACGCCGGCGTCGAGCGCCGCCAGCTGCCGTTTCAGCGCGACCTGCCGGTAGGACGTGTCGACGAGCTCGGCGACGAAGGCCCAGTCGGTGCCGTCGTCGAGATCGATCGCCAGCCAGCCCGACGGCCCGAAGTAGGGCGGCACGAAGACCCCGTCGAGTTCGAGCAGCGCGGGGTGCTCGAACGGATCGGGTTTGAAGACGAGCGAGTACGGCCGATCCATCATCGCTCCGGCGAGCGCGAAGATCTTCTTGCCCGCCCGGAAGCTTGGGCGCCCCCACGACTCGACCTCGACGCACTCCGGGTACCCTGCGCAGAGCTCGCGCAGGCGGGCGACCACGGCGTCGTCCGGTTCGAAGAGCTTCGGATGCTCCATGCAGGAATGGTAGACCCGGTGGCCTCGTGCCGCGATGGTAGTTTCGGCTGGTGAGCGAAACGTCATCCCGTGCGTCCGAATCCTCCCTTCAGATCGACGACGAAGCCGTCGTGTGGTCCGTCGCCCAGGAGGAGCGCTCCGAGCGGCTCGCCGAGCAGCCGCTCGTGATCGTCATGCACGGCCGCGGTTCGCACGAGAACGATCTCGCCGCCCTCTTCCCCCTGCTGCCCGAGGGCGTCGTCTACGCCTCCCTGCGTGCACCGCTCCCCGGCGCTCCCTGGGGCATGGGCGGCTGGACCTGGTTCCCGCTCGAGGCCGACGGACCCACGCCCGCCGCGGCCGAAGCGGCGGCATCCGCGGTGCTCGAGTGGGTCGACCGGACCGAGCAGGAATACGGGGCTCCCCCGGCGATCGCGGCCCTCGGCTTCTCGCAGGGCGGGATGATGTCGATCGAACTGCACCGGGCCAAGCCCTACCGCTTCGCCGCAGCCGTGAACCTCTCGGGCACGGCGCTGCGCGGCGAGCGCGCGGGCGACGACGACCTGGCGCGTCGCAAGCCGCCGCTGTTCTGGGGCTACGACCTCGAGGATCCGATCATCCCGGCCATCGGGATCGAGCGGACCGAGGTGTTCGCGCCCGCCCACTTCAGCGTGACCGAGCGGCGGTACGACGGGATCGCACACTCCATCTCGCCGGAGGAGCTCGGCGACGTGAGCCGGTTCCTGCAGGAGGTGCTGCCGCTAGAGGTCTCGGCGCAGATTCCGGCTGAGACGCCGGCCGAGATTCCTGCCGACGAGGACTGAGTCGGCGGAGCGACGGGCCATGGCGAAGAAGAAGACCGCCCAGGGCGGGCCGACCACGGCGGCGACGCAGGCGCTCGTGAAGTCCGGCATCCGGTTCGTGCCGCACGCGTATCAGCACGACGCGGCCTCGACCGATTTCGGGGCCGAAGCGGCCCGCGAGCTCGGCGTCGACCCCGCGCGGGTCTTCAAGACGCTGATGGTGGAGACGGATGCGGGGCTCGGGATCGGGATCGTCTCGGTGCGCGACCAGCTCGACCTGAAGGCGCTGGCCGGCGAGCTCGGTGCGAAGAAGGCTGCAATGGCCGACCGCGCCGTCGCGGAGCGGAAGAGCGGGTACGTCGTCGGAGGGATCAGCCCGGTCGGGCAGAAGACCCGGCTCGACACCGTACTGGATGACGCGGCGCGGGAGTTCGAGACGATCTTCGTGTCGGGCGGGCGTCGTGGCTTCGACATCGAGCTGGCGCCGGCCGACCTGCTCGCAGCCGTGGGAGGCCGGATGGCGCGGATCCGGCGGAGTTAGGCCGTCCCGGCAGGAGGCGCAGGCGGGATGCCTCGGGTCGCCGGGACGTCCGCCTACATCAGGTGGTCGTCAGGCGGTGGCCAGTCGGTGATCAGGCGCGGTCGTCGCCGTGCTCGATGATGCCGGCGCCGCGGAGGGTTCCGGCCGCGAGAGCTCCCGACCAGCGGGAGAGGAACGCGGCGCCGGCGGTGTCGTTCGTCGAGTCGACGGGCGCGGTGAGCACCTCGTACGGCGTCTCGGGGATGCCGTCAGCCGGGCGCACATCGACGTGGGCCACGTCGTAGCCCTCGCGGTGCAACCAGTCGGCCATGGCGTAGTCGCTGCGCGAGTCGCCCACGGTGCGCCACCGGGTAGGCAGCGGACCGGTCGCGGCAATGAGCTCCAGAGCCCGCTCGGCGCCCAGGTCTTTACCGACCCGGACCGACTCGATGTCGGTGGAGATGATGGTCGGATCGATCCTGACGGAGATCGTGCCGGAGGCATCGGGAGCCGCTTCAGTTCTCCACACCGTGCCGATCTCGAGAGTTGTGCACAGATCGAGGACCGCGCGGTCGAACTCGGGCTGAACGGCGAGATAGTGATCGGAGTCGACCTCCGTTCGCTGCTCCACCGAGATCATGGTGCGCTTCGTGTGGTCGAAGAACATCGAATCGGCGAACCGTTCGTCGATCAGGCGCTCTACGCCCTCGCGGAGCGCGGAAGGGAGAACGAGCGTGTCGTCCACCGTCAGTTCCCCGACGCCGTCGGGGGTGATGCGGAACCAGACCGCCCCCTTCTCGCAGACGCCGTACACCCGGGCCTCGGCGCGGAGCCCGCCCGCGACGAGGGGGCCGACGACCTCACCCCGGAGGAACTCGTCCGAGCGGCCGGTGTTGAAGACCACGGGAATGCCCGCGTTGGCCAGCTTCACGAGATCGGACGCGATCGAGGGGATGGCGATGGTGCGGGTGATGGGACTGGCGATGGGCCCGTCCACGTCGAGCAGGAGTCCGAGGTTCACGGCGTCAGAATCTGCGGCGCCAGGGTTTGCGGCTTCGGGGTTCGCGGCATCAGAGGTCACGGCTCAATTATGTCCGCCTCGCGCGAGTGCGGCCGCGGGTCGGGACGTCGGCGGCTCAGGACGAGAAGGCCCGGTCACGAGTCGCGAGGGCCGTCGGTCGAGAGTGCCGGCAGTGAGACGGGTCAGGACGGGAGGGCGCGACCGAAGGCCGTGTGGATGCCGGGCGAGAAGAGCACGGAGTCGGGAGCCCGGGATGCCAGCTGAGGGAAGCCGGCCGCCGCGAGGAGTTCGTCGTCGAGGAAGTCGAGCTCGGCGTCGACCACCTGCCAGGGGGCGTGCTCGTTCGGGATGAAGCGGGTGCGTCCGCCGCGGGCGATGTGGAGGCCCCAGCGGGCGGTGAGGAAGACGGCGAGCTCGTCGGTGGAGCGGTCGACCGTGCCGGGGCGGGCGTCGATGCGGGAGTGCGGTCCGGGGCGGCCTCCGAAGCCCAGGTCGCCTCGACGCTCGGAACGGTAGCTGATGACGCCGTCGGCATTCGTGCTGATCGACATGCGCGCCCAGCGGTAGGGCAGGCCGAAGAGGACGTGCGCGGCGGAGACCGCGGCGAGCCGAGAGGATTCGAGGGAGGAGAACACGACACCGCGACGGCCGGTCTCGTCGACCGAGTAGAGGCGCACGTTGATCTCGGGGAAGGTGCCCGCGTACGGGATCGGGCCGAGGGCGCGGAAGCCGGGAGCGGTCGCGTGGGCGAGGCGGAACGGGATGAGTCCCACCCACGCCGAGCCGTCGAAGATGTCCGGCCGGGTTCCGGGCGGGAGGTGCGGGGCGACCTCGGCGGGATCCACGCGCCAGTGGAGGAAGGTGAGCGACTGCCAGTCCTGCTCGTGCAGGATGCCGGGCATCACCGGCGCCGTGCGGGAGAGCGGCGCAGCGGCGGTGAGACCGGCGCCCGGGACGGCCTCGGGAGGATTCACGTCAGTCGTCGGCGTCGATGCCGATGACCGAGACGTCGACACCGGGCGAGAGGAGGATGGAGGCACGCTTGAACCGGCCCTCGCCGACATTGACCTCGAGCCAGGTCGGGGTGGCCTTCTCGACGGCGGACCGGATGTCTTCCTTGACCTCGTCGATGTCGCGACCGGAGATCGAGTACTGCTTTCCCCCGTAGAGGATGTTGATCCGCTTCATCGGTGCCCTTCTGTCTTCAGCTTCAGGGTACTGGGCCGGGGGCCGGAACGCCGCCCCGAAACCACGTCCGACCGCCCGGACGCCCGCTCCATGGCCTACGCTCGAACCGATGAGCACGATCGCGACGCCGTACGAAGACCTCCTCCGCGACACCCTCGCGAACGGAACCCCGAAGAGCGACCGCACGGGCACCGGCACCCGCAGCGTCTTCGGCCGCCAGCTGCGGTTCGACCTCTCCGAGGGCTTCCCGCTCATCACGACCAAGCGCGTGCACTTCAAGTCGATCGCCTACGAGCTGCTCTGGTTCCTCCGCGGTGAGAGCAACGTCGGCTGGCTGCAGGAGAACGGCGTCTCGATCTGGGACGAGTGGGCCGACGGCGACGGCGAGCTCGGCCCGGTCTACGGCGTGCAGTGGCGCTCCTGGCCCACCCGCGACGGCGAGACGATCGACCAGATCTCCCAGGTGATCGAGACGATCAAGACCGACCCCGACTCCCGCCGGATGATCGTGTCGGCCTGGAACGTCGCCGAGATCCCGCAGATGGCGCTCGCCCCGTGCCACGCGCTCTTCCAGTTCTACGTGGCCGATGGCAAGCTCTCCTGCCAGCTCTACCAGCGGAGCGCCGACCTCTTCCTCGGGGTGCCGTTCAACATCGCCAGCTACGCCCTGCTCACGCACCTGATTGCGGCGCAGACCGGCCTCGAGGTCGGCGACTTCGTCTGGACCGGCGGTGACTGCCACATCTACGACAACCACGTCGCCCAGGTCGAGGAGCAGCTGAGCCGCGAGCCCTTCGCGCTCCCCACCCTTGAGATCACGCAGCCCCGCGCGAGCGTCTTCGACTACGAGTACGACGACCTCGCGATCGTCGGCTACGAGCACCACCCCGCCATCCGCGCCGCCGTCGCCGTATGAGCGAACGCCCCGAGCGTGAGGACGGGCCGGACGTCTCGCTCATCTGGGCCCAGGCGCACGACGGCGTGATCGGAGACGGTGGCGGCATCCCCTGGCATCTCCCCGAAGACCTCGCCCACTTCCGCGAGCTGACCACGGGAGCCACGGTCGTGATGGGCCGGAAGACCTGGGATTCGCTGCCCGAGCGGTTCCGCCCACTCCCTGGCCGCGCCAACGTCGTCGTCACCCGCCAGGATGACTGGACGGCCGAGGGCGCCGAACGGGCCGGCTCCGTCGACGAGGCCCTCCATCGCCACGCGAGTACGGCAATCTGGGTCATCGGCGGCGGGGAGATCTACCGCCAGGCTCTGCCCCACGCGCAACGCGTCGAGATCACCGACGTCGATCTCGACGTGGCCGGCGACACCCGCGCACCCGGCCTCGACACCGGAACAGGCACAGGCACCGACACCGACACCGACACCGACACCGCACGACCCTTCCACACCCTGCGGACGACGGACTGGCTCGAGTCGAGCACAGGCATCCGATACCGCTTCAGGACCCTGACGCGGGACGCACCTCAGTCGTAGACGTGCGCCACGGTCCAGTGCTGGCCGCCGTGGCCCCGCACCAGGTCGAAGACCCGGCTCTCGCCCGCCTCGTTGGTCGCCTGGAACCGCCAGGCCACGAAATCCGGCGCATGGGTCGACCAATACAGGCCCTCGGGCTCGGTCGGGCGATCGGTGACCCGCCACCGCTCGCTGCGCCAGCGCATGCGCACGGGAAGGTCGTCGGCGAACCACAGGGTCGCCGCATCCGTCAGATCGATGATGCTCACGGGGCCTCCAGACATTCGAATATGTGTTCGAATGTCCACTATGCGCCACCGGAGCGCGACACGCCAAGCAGGGCGAACCGAATGCGCACACGCGTCATCCAGACCTTGCCGACCGGCGGCACGAGACCCACACTGGTCGCATGACCGAGGGAATCGCCGCCTGGATCGACCGCTACCGACGGGCTTGGGAGTCGAACGAGCCCGACGACATCCGCGCCCTCTTCACCGAGGACGCGATCTACCACCCGGCCCCGGCGGAGGAGCCGTGGACGGGCCACGACGGGATCGTCGAGGGATGGCTCCGAGCGAAGGACGAGCCGGGTGACACCACGTTCACCTGGTCGCCCGTCGTCGACACCCCCGAGCTCGGGATCGTGCGCGCGGTCTCGACCTACCGAAGCGGCAACGTCTACGACAACCTCTGGGTCGTCGAGCGCGCTCCGGACGGCCGAGCCACGGACTTCACCGACTGGTGGGTCGAACGGCCCTGAACGACAGGGTCGAACGACCCCGAGCCGTCGGGAACTACTCCGCCGCGACCTGCTCGCGACGCGGCAGCTTCCAGCCCGGCCGCACGTAGTGGCAGGTGTAGCCGTTCGGGTAGCGCTCCAGGTAGTCCTGGTGCTCCGGCTCGGCCTCCCAGAAGTCACCCGCAGGGGCGACCTCGGTGACGACGGCTCCGGGCCAGAGACCCGAGGCGTCGACGTCGGCGATCGTGTCGATCGCCTCCTGGTGCTGGGCTTCGTCGGTGTAGTAGATCCCCGAGCGGTAGCTCGTTCCGATGTCGTTGCCCTGGCGGTTCTTGGTCGACGGGTCGTGGATCTGGAAGAAGAACTCCAGCAGATCGCGGTAGCTCGTCACGGCGGGGTCGTAGCTGATCTCGATCGCCTCGGCGTGGCTGCCGTGGTTACGGTAGGTGGCGTTGAGGGTGTCCCCGCCGGTGTAGCCGACACGGGTGTCGAGCACTCCGGGACGACGGCGGATCAGTTCCTCCATGCCCCAGAAACAGCCTCCGGCCAGAATGGCCTTCTCGGTGGTCATCGTGCGTTCTCCTCAGTCGAAGCGGTGGATGCGGTGGTTGCGGATGCGATGGTCCCGACGCCCGCGAACAGCGCGCGGTAGTCGCCATACCCCTCGGCCTCGAGATCGTCGAGGGCGACGAAGCGCAGGGCGGCGGAGTTGATGCAGTAGCGCAGGCCGCCGGCCTCGCGCGGGCCGTCCGGGAAGACGTGTCCGAGGTGGCTGTCACCGGATGCGCTGCGCACCTCGGTGCGGGCCATCCCCCAGGTGCGGTCGGTCTTCTCCACCACGTTGCGGCGGTCGATCGGCACGGTGAAGCTCGGCCAGCCGGATCCGCTGTCGTACTTGTCGGTGGACGCGAACAACGGCTCGCCGGTCACGACGTCGACGTAGATGCCGTCGCGGTGGTCGTCCCAGAAGGCATTGCGGAACGCGGGCTCCGTCACGTCGTCCTGGGTCACGCGGTACTGCTGGCGGGTGAGGCGGGCGAGCGCCTCCGGGGTCTTTCGGTACTCCTGTGTCACGAGAACTCCTCGGTCTGTGCACCGCTGGCTGCTGCGGTCATAGAAGAGAACAAGCGTTCTCCACCATTTGGTCCCGCACACAGCCAGATCTCAGGAAGCGCCGATCTCTGCAAGCGCAGATCTCAGCAAGTGCCACCCGGCCTCACCCGAGCGTCAGGCGTTTCTTCTGATGAACCGCAGCAGCGCCGCGATGATCGCGACGATCAGGATCACGATGCCGATCCAGAGCAGGAACTTCGCCGCTTCGACGAAGAGTCCGATGAACAGGAGGATGAGTCCGACGATGAAGGCGCCGATTGCTAAACCGATCATGAGGCCATGATGGCACCGCGCTCCCGTTTCCGCTCTAGACGTCCGTCGCAGACCTCAGCCCCGGCCGGCGCCGCGTCAGCTGACCGCGCCGCCGTCGTGCACGTCGACCGTCGGCTCGAGGCCCGTGGCGCCGACGACCGACTTCCAGGCGTCGAAGCCGATCTGGAAGGCGACGACCCCGGCCTCGGGAAGCGCGATCTCGATCGC
Organism: Herbiconiux solani NBRC 106740; assembly: GCF_001571005.1. GTDB lineage: Bacteria > Actinomycetota > Actinomycetes > Actinomycetales > Microbacteriaceae > Herbiconiux > Herbiconiux solani. The sequence continues at coordinate 240,865 of NZ_BCST01000005.1, forward strand.
CTCGAGGATCTCCTGCGCGCTCAGCCCGAGATCCAGGGCGACCCGGATGTGGCTCTCGATCTGGCCCTTCGGGGCCTTGAGCACGGTGAGGCTCGTGATGAAGATGAGCTCCTTCACCGTACGGTCGAGCAGCCGCGGCTTGAGATAGGCCGCGGTGACGAGCTCGTTCGCGGCCTGCAGCACCTCGAAATCGTGGGCGGCCATCACCTTGTGGTAGTCGAGCACGTACCCGCGGGCGCGGGCCATGTCGTCGATGTAGTCCTGGGCTGCCTGGTCGGCGGTCATCGCGGTCCTTTCGAAGGGGCGGGCTCGGTTGCTTGTTATCGATAGTAGTATCGAATCCGATACCAGGAGGAGTGGCATGAGCATCCCGAGGTCTCTCAAGGAGGCCCGCGTCCGTGCGGGGTTGAGTCTCTCAGAGGCCGCCGAACGGAGCGGCCTCCAGCGCTCGAACATCGCGGCCGTCGAGAACGGACGCCGGGACCCGACCGCATCCACGATCGAGAGGATGGCGGAAGCTGCGCGAGTGAGGTTCATCACAGCGGAGAACGACGGCAGGACGACAGCGCGCGAGGCCTCGACGGCTCTCCAGAGCGCTCTGCGTGACGGCGACGTAAAACGCGCGTACCGCATCCTCGTCCAGCTGGCCGACGACCTCGCTGCGCCCGACGCGACCGGCCGGTTCCTCCTCGCGCTTGAGGCACCGGTGGCTGTGAGTCCAGAGTGGGATGCCGCGATCGCCGGCGTCACCGAATGGCGGCTTGAGCAGGCGCTCCTGCCGCTTCCCCGGTGGGTGGACGAGGAGCGCGGTGACGAGGACTGGTCGTGGACCCCGCAGATCTCCGCGGCGTCGGTGCCGACCCGTGAATCCCACGTGCCGAAGCCGTTGCGCCGACGCGGTGTCCTGATCGAAGCCGAGGAGCTCACCAGCGCATGAGTCCGGACATCCCCCGCGGCGCCCGCGCCGAGTTCACCAGGCCCGAGATGATCGATGGGCTCCGCGAGCTCGTCGGACGGCTCAGAGCGGGCGGACATCCGTCGCGGATCCAGATCGTCGGTGGAGCCGCGATCGCTCTCACCATCAACGAATGGCGATCGGCGACGGCAGACATCGACGGACCGGTCACGCCGTCGGACATCGTCTTCGCGATCGCAGGCGACATCGCGGCCGAGCGCACGTGGCGTCGGGACTGGATGAACGACGCCGCCGCCCAGTTCCTCCCGGCCGGGTACGGTCGCGCAGCGGGCTGGCTGACGATCTACGATGCAGACGGCGTGATCGTTCAGGTGGCGGATGCGGAGACGCTTCTGGCGATGAAGGTGTTCGCCGCCCAGACCCGCGGTCGGCGTGAACTCGAAGATCTCGAGGCGCTGATCCCATTCGTCGGCCTCGGCACAGTCGATGAGATCGAGGCTCTCTACGAGTCCTTCTATCCGGGTGACGAGTTCACGGAACGGACGGCGCGGCTGCTCCAGGCGGTGCTTGATCTGCAGGCGCCGCCACCGCCGACTCCGTCGCGCCCCGAACTCGGGTAGACGCGCACCTGCTCGAGAGCCCCACCGGGCGAGTCGGAGTGGCGCTGCCCACTACCTAGCTCGGTGTCCCTGGAGGGGACAGGGGCGGCGCGGGACGGGCCGAGCTCCCCTACGGTGGAGGGCATGAGCGAGGATCAGGACGCTGTGGACGGGTCGGCACAGGGGTTCGTCGCGCTCGTCACGGCACCCGTGGTGGTGTACGACCGGCACCTCGACGTCGTCGCGGCCAACGAGCTCGCGGGCGCGGTCTCCGCGTCGTTCACGATCGGCGTGAACCTCGCCCGCTTCACCTTCCTCAACCCGATGGTCGAGGAGACCACCGAGGAGTGGGCCGCCACCGCGACCATGACGGTCTCGGCGCTCCACCGTTCGTTGACCCGGTACGGCGAGGATCAGAGGTTCCGCGAGCTGGTCGGCGAGCTGATCACGCACAGCCCGGCCTTCACCGAGCGCTGGGCCGAGGCTCTAGGCTCGAAGGTGGATGCGGCGGGCTCGACGCCGGTGTCCGTGCGCGAGCCGGCCCGCGCATCCGGACCCCAGACCGGCGTCTCGGTGTTCACCAACCCGCTGGTCGGGGTGCTCCGGCTGCGGTTCGAGCACCTGCGGCGCATCGACACTGATGAGGATGCGCGCGAGCGCGAACACGAGCCGGAGCGCGAACACGAAGGAGCGTCGGAGGACACCGGCACCTACCTGCTCTGGGCCCCCGCCGATGCGGAGTCGGCCGAGCGTCTGACCCGGCTGCAGGCCCTCATCGAAAAGACCACGGTCTAGTCCATCGCACGCCCGGTCGCGGATGCGGGAAGGCCCGCACGCGACCCAGCCTGCACGCGTGCCGCGAGATACGCCATCGCGGCCTTCGCGGGCGATCCCGGCTCGCCCCAGAAGGTGACGAGGATGTGGGTGCTCCCCGGCACCTCGAGGTTCTGCCAGTGGAACTCGACCCAGCCGATCGGGTCGATGAAGTGGCGCGACACCCCCGTCTTCTGCAGCGCGGTGTCGTGGCGGGCCCAGATCGCGGGGAAATCGGGATCCTTCATCGACAGGGTGCCGACGATCTGCTGCAGCCTCGGGTCGTCCGGATCCCCGCGCAGCCTGAGCTCCGCCACGACGCGACGGGCAGTCGCCGCCCAGTCGAGCGCGTGCTTCCGCCCGGCCTCCGAGAAGATCTGGTACACGATGTTCGCACCCGGCTCCATGTAGCCGGGGCCGAGCGCCCGGGCGAGCGGGTTCGAGACGAGGATGTCCTGGTTGCGGTTCATCACGAAGGCCGGGGTGTGCGACCAGTGGCCGAGCAGGGCGAGCACCGAGTCGTCGACGGTCGACGTGTCCTCGAACGGGTTGACCAAGCCGCCCTGGGCGAGGCGGCGGAGGTAGTCGGTGGATTCCGCATCCAGCAGCAGGGCCCGCGCCAGCGCGCTCACGACCTGGTTCGACGGCTGGCGGTCGCGGCCCTGCTCGAGGCGGAGGTAGTACTGCGGGCTGATCTGCGCGAGCCGCGCGACCTCCTCGCGGCGCAGCCCGTCGACCCGCCGCGACGGCTCGCGCTCGATGCCCACGTCCTCGGGCTGCACGACAGCCCGGCGCGCTCGCAGGTACTCGCCCACCTCATTGCGCTGCTCGCTCACCGCGCACCGAACTCGCGGCGGGGTGGCGCGGGGTGGCTCACCGGGGGCGGCGGATGCGCGACGGTCACGGGATGCGCGGATGGAGCGGACACGAGGGTGGTCGGTCCTTCCGAGTCGGGTTCGGAGGTGCGGTTCGCACCATGGTGCCACAGATCGCCGGTCGTTTGAAGAGCGGTGCAGTCATCCGATGTCTTTGGCCGCAAAGAAGCGCAGAACCGCCCGCGACCGGGTGAAGGCCCGGGTGAAACCGGGGGTGAAACCGGGCAAACGGCCCCTGATCGGGGGTCGGACCGATTTACGGTTGTCTCAGGCCGCCGAACTGATCCCCATCTCTGAGGCGGCCGACCCGGAAGCGAGAGCTTCGAGAGGCCCTGATCCCACCCAGGTCAGGGCCTCTCCTCGTTCTCTCCCGGAACCTGCGCCGGCCCAGCTCCTGCCGGCCAGAAGTCAGCGCCGGAAGTCAGCGCAGGCCCAGTCCCTGCCGGCCGGAACCCGATTCCGGCCGGAGGACGGCGAACGGGGTGCGGTCCCGCCCGAAGGCGGGTCCGCACCCCGTCACGACCGGCCGGCGCGGAGCCGGCTGTCGTCAGGCGCTAGGCGCTAGGCCGCGCGGCGACGCCGCCAGAGCAGCAGGCCGCCGAGAGCCAGCAGCACCGCACCCACTCCCGCGATCAGCGCAGCCGCCGAACCGGTGGATGCGAGGTCACCGCCCTGCGACGAGGTCGAGCCCGATCCGCCGGCCGAGTCCGAACCCGACCCGGGGGTCGGGGACGGGGCCGCGTCGGTCGGGGACGGCGTCGGGGTCGGCGTCGTCTCCGGCGGCGTGACGCCCGCATCCGCGGAGCTGAAGCTCACCGTCGTGGGCGTGCTCACCGACCGCGAGGCGACCGGAACACTGAGCGTCCGCGACGCGGCGTCGTAGCTCCACGAACCGGCAGCCACGGCCGTACCGTCGACGGTGACCGTGCGCGGCTCGTCGACGTCGCGGAACGTGGTCGTCCATGCCCGGTCGGTGACCTGACCGTCGAACGAGCCGTCGGCCGGAGCCACGGTCAGCGTGCCGCCCGCCTCCTGCTCGGTGTAGCCGATCGCCGTGGTCGCCGACTGGAGCGCTGCGCCCGCGGCACCGTTGTCCTCGTAGAGGTCGAAGGTGCCGTCGGCGCCGCCCGTCACCGTCAGGGTGACGTCGGTGAGCGGGTTCTGGCTGTCGTTGGTGACGTTGTTCGTGCGCGTCGGCACGATGCCGCCCGACTTGACGAACACGGGCATCCGGTTGAGGTCGGTCGTGACGTCGGCCGTCGTACCGCCCGGGTGGGTCTCACCGGTGAAGTAGTCCGTCCAGTCGCTGCCCGACGGGAACCACACGGTGGTCGTCGCGGTCTCGCCCGGCGAGGTCACCGGCGCGACGAGCACGTCGGAGCCGTAGAGGTACTCCCGGCCGGCCATCGCGTACGCCTCCTGATCGCCCGGGTAGGCGAGGTAGAGCGGCCGCACGATGGGCGCACCCGTCGCCGTGGCCTCGGCCGCGAGCGAGTAGGTGAGCGGAACCAGGTTCTCGCGCAGGTTGAGGAACGACGTCGCCGAGGCATCCGTCACCGCGTCGTACTGCCAGGGCAGCCGGTCGCTGTGGTTGCTGTGCAGCCGGTCGATCGGCTGGAACGCACCGAACTGCACCCACCGGGCGTAGAGGTCGCCGGGCAGCTGGGTGCTGCCGGGCTCCATGCCGGGCTTCTGGTCGCCGCCGAAGTGGCCGCCGATGTCGTGGCTGATCGCCGCGAGACCGGTCGCCGCCGACTCACCGGGGGTGTAGCCCACCTGGCCCTGCAGCATCTGCCACGTGGATCGGGTGTCACCGGTGAAGTGCAGCGTGGTGCGCTTGTCTGCCCAGGGGCCGGTCGGAACCGCCTGCGGGTTGCCGTAGCCGCCCGCCGTCAGCGAGCCGTAGGCCCGCGAGAACGCGAAGCCGCGGCCGTTCAGCGCATCCGCCGTGTAGTCGGCGTACTGGTTGTTGATGAACGCGTCGGGGGTGACGCCGTTCGCCGAGTACTTCGACTGCTCGTTGCAGCACCAGTCGAGCCAGTAGATGTCCGTGCCGTCGGCCTGGAACTCGCCGTGCAGGTCGAAGTAGGCCTTCAGCTGCGCCGGGTCGGACCAGTCGAACAGGAACTTGTCCGTGTCGGTGCTGGGCGTCAGCGCGTTGTTCGAGGTCGCCTGGGCGGCCGCGAACTTCGGGTCGGTCGACTGGATGGTCGGGTGGATGTTCAGCGTGTTGTGGATGCCCTCGGACTCCAGCTCGGCGAGCAGGCCCGACATGTCGGGGAACCGCGAGGTGTCGACCTCCCAGCCGTTCCACTTGTCCGGCGACTTGAAGTCGGTGTCGATGGCCATCACGTCGACGGGAACGCCCTCTGAGCGGAACTTGGGGACGATCTGGTCGGTGAACTCGGACGAGGTGCGGTCGTAGTACTCGGAGTACCAGACGCCGTACGCCCACTGCGGCAGCAGCATCGTGGGACCGGTGAGCTGCGCGAGATCCTTCAACCCCGTGTCGTAGTCGTCGCCGTAGCCGAAGACGTAGCCGTCGTGATACGGCAGGCCGCCGTGGTCGCCGCGCGGGGTGACGGCCTGGGTGGCCGGGTCGTAGAGGCTGGATGCGGTGTCGTCGACGAGCGACCAGCCGTCCTGGTAGAGCAGGCCCGGGTTGGTGATCGGCGAGCCGTTCACCTGGTCGAGGTCACGACGGTAGCCGCCGAGGGCGGCGTGCGGAGCGAGCAGCGGGGCGTCGCTCGAGGCGAGCGCGACCGTGTCGATGTTCAGCTGGCAGCTGTCGGTGTCGGGGCAGGCGACGGTCACGTCGTTCTCCCCCGCGGTGAGGTTCACTGGCACCGAGACGGTGCGCCAGTAGTCCCAGCCGCTCGTGACCGGGAGCGTCGCCGCGACGGCGTCGCCGGCGGCCTGCACCGAGATGCCGCGATCCATGGCGCCGCCGTTGGCGTAGCGCACCTGCAGCGCGTACTGACCGTCGGCCGGCACGTCGGTGACGTGCGTGGTGACGGAGGCACCCTGGCCGAGGCCCGCGAGGAAGGCCTCGCCCGAGGCGCCGTTGTGGTCGCCTGCGGCGGTGGCGCCACCCGCGAGGGCACCGGTCTCGGCCTCGCAGAGCGTGCCGAAGGCGCAGTCGGCGACGACGGCCTCCGTCGACGGAGCAGGGTAGGCAGTGCCGGCGGTGACGAGCGCGAGGCTGTCGAGGTTGATCTGGCCCGAGTCGGCGGCGGTGCGCTGGATGACGACGCGGTGCTGACCCGGGGTCAGGGCGAGCGCGGTCGAGGTGAGCGCCCAGGTGTCCCAGTTCGCGGTGGGGGCAAGCTGGATGGTCTGCGCGGACCCGCCGTCGACGGTCACCGTGAGGGTGCGGGTCGTGACCTGACCGTCGCCGCCCTGGCTGTTCGCGTAGCGGAGCGCGAGGTCGTAGGCGCCTGATGCGGCCACGGTCGTGTCGAAGGAGACCGAGTTGCCGGTGGCTTCGAAGCCCGCGGCGAAACCGGGGCCGGTGGCACCGGAGTGGTTGGTGGCGAGCGCGAGGCCGTTCAGCGTGAGATCTTCGGCCTCGCAGAGCACGCCGGTGTCGCAGGCGGCGACCGCGACCGACTGCCAGGGCGAGCCGGTCACGACCTGGCCCGAGTCGGCGGTGAGGCTCACCGAGATGTTCTGCGGCGTGAAGTCGCCCGAACCCTCGCGGTAGCGGATGCTCATCTGGCCGGTGTCGATGGTGAGCCAGCCGTCGGCGACGCTCGTGTCGTAGTCGACCGGGGCGAAGTCGCCGCGCCCGACGACGTTGAAGGTCGAGTCGTCGGTGAACACGCCGTCGTCGGCGTACTCGGTGCGGATGAGGGTGGGCGAGAGCACCTGGAACCGGGCGTCGCCCGAGGTGACGGTCTGCGAGGCCAGGTCGCCGGGCGGCGCGGCCATCGCGGGAAGCGCTGTGATCCCGGCGGTGCCGAGCACGGCCCCCGGAATCAGCAGTGCGGCTACCAGTCGGCGTCGAGGCCGTCTGGAATCTGCCATGAGCAATCTCCTTCGTTTGCATTCGGGCGCGTCGTAGCGCTCGCAATCGTGAGTCTTGTCAACAGCGGTCGACATTGCAAATCGACACCTGATTGGGGGTGGGTCGGGTGCGTTTATCGCGTCAAGGGGTCCCGGGAACGGCTCGTCGGGGGCATGATCAGCGAGTCAGCTGAAGGCGGGCTCCCCGGTGAGGGCGCGACCGAGGATGAGGGTGTGGATCTCGTCGGTGCCCTCGTAGGTGCGGACGGCCTCGAGGTTGGCGGCGTGGCGCATGACCGGGAACTCGCTCGTCACGCCGTCACCACCAAGGATCGAGCGCGCGGCCGAGGCGATGGCGATCGCCTCGCGCACGTTGTTGAGCTTGCCGACGCTGATCTGCGCGGGGTCGAGGGCACCGCGATCCTTCAGCCGCCCGAGGTGCAGGGCGAGCAGGCAGCCCTTCTCGTACTCCAGCAGCATGTCGGCGAGCTTGTCCTGGATGAGCTGGAACCGCCCGATCGGCCCGCCGAACACCGAGCGGGTGCGGGCGCGCTCGAGCGCGGCTCCGAAGCAACTGCGAGCCGCCCCCATCACACCCCAGACGATGCCGTACCGCGCCTCGTTCAGGCACGAGAACGGCCCGCGGAGGCCGATCGCGCCGGGCAGCCGCGACGACTCGGGCACCCGCACCCCGTCGAGCACGATGTCGCACTGGATCGAAGCCCGCATCGCGAGCTTGCCGTCGATCGGCGTGGCCGTGAAGCCCGCGGTGTCGGTCGGCACGAGGAACCCGCGGACGCCCTCCTCGGTCTGCGCCCAGACCACCGCGACCCCGGCGATGCTGGCCAGACCGATCCACCGCTTGCTGCCGGAGATCACCCAGTCGTCGCCGTCGCGCACCGCCCGGGTGTCCATCGCCGCCGGGTCGCTGCCGCCGGTGGGCTCGGTGAGGGCGAAGCATCCGACGACCTCGCCGGTCGCCATCCGGGGCAGCCACTGGGTCTTCTGCTCCTCCGAGCCGAACTTCGCGATCGCGCTCATCGCGAGCGAGCCCTGCACCGAGACGAAGGTGCGCCAGCCGCTGTCGGCCGCCTCGAGTTCGAGACACGCCAGCCCGTAGCTGACCGCGCTCGCGCCCGCGCATCCGTAGCCCGAGATGTGCATGCCGAGGAACCCGGCCGCCCCGAGCTCGCGGATGAACTCGGTGCGGAAGTGCTTGTTCTCGAAGTCGTCCTCGATGGTGGGCAGGATGCGCTGCTGCGCGAAACGGCGGGCGCGCAGCTGCCAGTCGCGCTCCTCGGGCGAGAGCAGGGCGTCGAAGTCGAACACGGCCTCGAGGGCGTCGGCGCCTACGTAGCGGGCGTCGGATGCGGGGGCGTCGGATGCGGGGGCGGTCGGGTTCTCGGTCATCGTGTTCTTCCTGTCGGAGGTCGGGGTGAAGTGGCGGCGCGCAACAGGGCGCTCACAGCGGGCTCGACCCGAGCCCCGGCGGCCCGGAGCGATAGGTGGCCGGCGTCGCGCTCAGGCGGATGGGGTTGGCCGACTGCGCCGAGCCGTCGACCTCCACCACCGGCGCGAGCCCGAGGCGCTCGGCGAACGCGAAGGCCTGCGCGAGGTCGTTGATGGGTCCGGCGGGTACGTCGTGCGCCACCATCCGCTCGAACCAGTCGGTGGCGGATGCGGTGGCGAGCCGCGCGGTGATGATCGTGTTCAGCTCGTCCCGGTGGGCCACCCGGGCGGTGTTCGTGGCGAACCGGGGGTCGCCGGCGGCCGAGGGTTCGCCGATCGCCTCGGCGAAGGCGCGGAACTGCCGATCGGTGCCGACCGCCACCACGAGCGGTCGATCGGCGGTGGCGAACACCTCGTAGGGGGCGATGCTCGGGTGGGCGTTGCCGATGATCCCCGGCACCACGCCCGCGCCGAGGTACCCCGAGGCCTGGTTCACGAGCGCCGAGAGCAGGCTCGACAGCAGGTCGACCTCCACCCGCTGGCCGGCGCCGGTCCGCTCGCGGGCGAACAGGGCGGTGAGGATGCCGGTGGTCGCGTGCAACCCGGTGATCACGTCGACCACGGCGACGCCGGTCTTCGTCGGCTCGCCCGGGCGCGGACCGGTGATGCTCATCAGCCCGCCGACCGCCTGCACGAGCAGGTCGAATCCCGGCAGCGCGGCGCCCCCGGCCGACCCGAACCCGGTGATCGAGCAGTAGACCAGCCCGGGATTGCCCTCCCGAAGCGTCTCGTACCCGAGGCCGAGGCGATCCATGGTGCCGGCGCGGAAGTTCTCGACCACCACGTCGGCGTCCTCGACGAGCGAGCGGATGCGCGCAAGATCCGCCTCGTCGGTCAGATCGGCGACCACCGAGCGCTTGTTGCGGTTCACCGAGCCGAAGTAGGTGGAGCTGCCCCGCGCATCCACCGGCGGCGCCCAGGCGCGGGTCTCGTCACCGGTTCCCGGCCGCTCGATCTTCGTCACCGAGGCGCCGAAATCCGCCAGCATCATCGTGGCGTAGGGGCCGGCGAGCACGCGCGAGAAGTCGACGATCGACACCCCCTCCAGCGCCGCGCCGCTCATGAACCGCCCCGGAGGTAAACGGTGGTGCTGCGGGTGTAGAAGTCGCGGGCGGCCGCGCCCTGCTCCTGCGGGCCGAGTCCGCTGCCCTTGGCTCCTCCGAAGGGCACGTGCGGGTCGGCGCCCGCGGTCTCGGAGTTGACGTGCAGCATCCCCACCTCGATCCGCTCGATCGCGGAGAGCGCGGTGACCAGGCTGTCGGTGAACACGGCGCCCGAGAGCCCGAACTCGCCCTCGTTCGCCAGCCGGAAGGCCTCCTCGACGCTGCCTGCCCGGCGCACCGCGAGCACGGGGCCGAAGAGCTCCTCGTTCCAGAGCGACGTGTCGACGCCCGTGCAGTCGATCACCTCCGGTCGCACGAAGTGGCCGCGCTGCAGCCCGGCATCCAGCTCGAGGGCGCCCGAGGTGAGACGGGTGGCGCCGCCGGCCACGGCCTCGGCCACGCCGGCGTCGATCCGGGTGCGGGCGGCGGCGGAGACGACGGGCCCGAGGTCGATGCCCGGTGCGAGCGGGTCGCCGACGGCGAGCCCGTTGGCCCGGGCCGCGATCCGCGCCAGGAACTCGTCGGCGATCTCGTCCGCGACGATCAGCCGCGAGGTCGCCGTGCACTTCTGGCCGCTCGAGGCGAACGCCCCGGCACCGACCTGTGCGACGGCGAGTTCGAGGTCGGCGTCGGCGAGCACGATCGCGGCGTTCTTGCCGCCGAGCTCGGCCTGCACCGGGATGCCGCGGGCCGCGCCCGCCGCCGCGATCGACCGCCCGACCGGTGTAGAGCCCGTGAAGCTGATGGCGTCGATCCCGGAGTGCGCCACGAGGGCCCGGCCGAGGGCGGAGTCGCCGATCACGAGGTTGAGGACACCGGCCGGGAGGCCGGCGTCTTCGAGGGCCTCGGCCAGGCGCATGGCGAGCAGGGGTACCGGGTCGGCCGGCTTCCACACCACCGCGTTGCCGTAGACCAGCGCGGGCGCGATCTTCCAGGCCGGGATGGCGATGGGGAAGTTGAACGGCGTGATCAGGCCGACCGTGCCGAGCGGATGCCGGGTGACCAGGATGCGCTCCCCCGGTCGCGGCGACTCGAACAGCGAGCCCGCCTCGCGGTCGCCGGCGCGCCCGGCGTAGTCGAGGATCTGCGCGGCCCGGCGCACCTCGCCGATCCCCTCGGCCAGGGTCTTGCCCTCTTCGCGGGCGAGTTCGGCGCCGCGCTTCTCCGCCGCATCCCGGAGCAGCGAACCCGCCCGCTGCAGGATCGCGCCGCGTTCGTGCATCGGCGTCGCGGCCCAGGCCGGCTGGGCCCCGCGGGCCGCGGTGACGGCCCGGTCGAGGTCTGCGGCGGTGGCCCCGTCCCCCGCTGCCACGAGCACGTCCGGGTGCGCGGGGTCCGCGCTCTGCACGAGGCCTCCCCCGCCGGGGGCCCATCGACCCGCGATGTACTGCTCGAGCTCGATGGTCGTCATCGTCCACTCCCTTGGTTCTGAATCGTAGCCGCGCCCTCAGGTGGCGGCTCAGTAGGGCCGGCCCTGTAGCGGCGGCTCAGTAACGCCGGCGCAAGCGGATGTGCCGTTGCTGCATGAACCCGCGCAGGCCCTCCGGCCCGAGTTCGCGCCCGAAGCCCGACATCTTCCAGCCGCCGAACGGCGCCTGCAGCTCGGTGATGTCGTTCACGTTCACGCCGACGCCGCCCGCCTCGATCCGCTCGGCCACGGCCCAGGCCCGGTCGAGGTCACCGCCGAAGACGTAGGCCGCGAGTCCGGCCTGCGAGTCGTTCGCGATCGCCGCGATCTCGTCGACCCCGGCGTCCGCGCGATAGCGGTGCACGGCGACGACCGGGCCGAAGGTCTCCTCCGTCATCGACGCGGCGCCGAGCGGCACGCCGTCGAGCACGGTGGGCTCGAAGAACGTGCCCGCGTCGTAGTCACCGCCGGTCAGCCGGCCGCCTCCCGAGGCCACCCGGGCCCCGCGCGACACCGCGTCGGCGATGTGCCGCTCGGCGGTCTCGATCACCGCGCGGGTCGTGGTCGGGCCTCCGGTCACGCCGGTCTCCACGCCGTGCCCGATCCGGATCGCCGCTGCCTCGGCCGCGACGGCCTCGACGAACTCCGTCGCCACCGAGTCGGCGACCAGGATGCGGTTGACCGCGATGCAGATCTGTCCCGCGTTCGAGAACGAGCGCCGGGCCGCTGCCGACGCCGCCTCGGCGATGTCGGCATCCGGAAGCACCACGAAGGGGCTCTGGCCGCCGAGCTCGAGCGAGACGCGCTTCATCGTGCCGGCGGCCGAGCGCATGATGGCCTGGCCGGTGCGGGTCGAGGCGGTCGCCGTGATCATGCCGATGCCCGGATGCTCCGACAATCGCTCCCCCGCCTCGATGCCGCCCGGGAGGTCGGCGAGCACGCCCGCCGGAACCCCGGCGTCGTGCAGGCACTGCACGACGAGCGCCACGGCGAGCGGCGACTCCAGGGGCGGTTTGACGATGATCGCGTTCCCGGCGGCGAGCGCCGGGGCGACCTTCCAGGCGTAGAGGTCGACCGGGTAGTTCCACGGCACCACCGCGCCCACGACCCCGATCGGCAGCCACTCCACGAGCGAGCGGATGTCGGCACGCTGCACGGCCCGGATGCTGCCGGTGACCCGCATCCCCTCTTCGGCGTAGTAGTGGAACACCTCGGCGGCGAAGGCGGTCTCCTTGACGCTGTCGGGAACGGGCTTGCCCTGTTCGCGCGTGAGCAGGAGGGCGATGTCGTCGATGCGTTCGGTGATCAGGTCGGCGGCGCGGTGCAGGATGCGGGCGCGGTCGGCCGAGGGCAGGGCCGCCCAGGCCGGCTGCGCGGCGCGCGCCGCTGCCACCGCGTCGTCGACGTCGGCGGCGAGGGCGAGGGCCGAGCGGCCCACCGGCTCGCCGGTGGCGGGGTCGCGCACGTCGATCGTGCCGGCCTCCTGCGCTCGGCGCCAGGTGCCGCCGAGGTACAGCTCGCGGTCGCTCATTTCACCACCGGTGCCGAGAACTCGCGCGAACGCAACCGGCGCCAGAGCTCGGCGTAGTTGCGATCGTTCTGCTGGTGCGCTTCGGTCGTGCGGTTGGAGTTGGTGTTCACCATGATCATCGGCTTCACTCCGCGTGCCACGAGGTCGGCCGAGGTCGAGGCGTTGATCGCGTGCGAGACCGCCACGGCGACCGAGGTCGAGGTGGGGCCGACCGGGTACTCGAGTCCGTCGATGAACTGCGAGGCATCCTCGAGCGGGATGCCCGTGTCGATCGTGACGTCGGCGATCTCGAACAGGCGCTTGCCGCTGGAGTGCCGGCTCGCCACCTGCGAGGAATGCGGCACGCTCGTGACGCCGATCACCTTGAGGCCCCGCTCCTGGAACTCCACGGCCATGTCGAGGATGACGGGGTTGATGCCCGAGTGGCTGAACAGGATGAGCGCGTCGCCGTCCTTCAGCTGGTGCGAGCGCAGGATCGCCTTGCCGTAGCCCTCCTGGGTGTGCAGGAAGCGGTACTGCGCGGTTCCCTGGTCGCCCAGCACGTGGTGCATGAGGGCGATCGACGACTCGACGATCGGCCGGAAACCGGTGACCCCGCCGGTGCGGGGGAACGACTCGAGCGCGGCGAAACCGCCGTGGCCGGTGCCGAAGGTGAAGACGAGGCCGTCGCCGGCGATCGTGTCGGCGCAGATGGCGCCGGCCGCGGCGATGTTCTCGGCCTGGGTGTCGCGCACCCAGGCCATCTTGGCGATCACGTCGTCGAGATAGGTCTGTGCGATGGTCATGGTGACTCCTTGCGTGGGCTTCGGATGTGTCGGGGTGGGTGCCGGTGGCAGTGCTGATGCCGGGGTCGGGCTGGATGCCGGGGTCAGGCCGGCGTGGCAGCGGGCTCGTCGGCGCGGGCGGAGGCGGCGAGCGCGGCGAAGCCGGCCCGCAGCAGGGCGCCCTCGGCGGCCACGCGCTCCTCGTGCGGCATCTTCTCGTTCGTGACGCCCGAGACGCTGGCGAGGCAGAGCGAGCCCGCGGCGACGCCGAGCGCCCGGGCGGCCACGAGCAGCGCGCTGGTCTCCATGTCGGCGGCCACCACTCCGGCCGCGGCGAGCGCCGCATACCGGTCCGCCACCGGTTCGGTGCCGTGACCGGTCTCGAACATCTCGGTGTAGAAACCGTCGAAGGTGGCGTAGATGCCCGAGCGCGTCGGCCGGCCCGAGTCGGCCGCTGCCTGTTCGAGGTGCCGGGTGAGAGCGAAGTCGGGCACCGCGGGGAAGGCCAGGGGAAGGTAGCTGGCCGAGGTCGACTCGCCGCGCACGGCGCCGTGCGCCACCACGAGCTCGCCGAGGGTGGTCTCGCCCACGGTCATCACGGTGCCCAGGCGCACGAAGCGCTTCACGCCGAGGCCGGCGAGCTCGTGCAGGACGACGGTTGCGATCGGGGCGCCCATGCCGAAGGCGCTCACGGTGATGCGCTCGCCCTGGTGGTAGCCGGTCGCGGTGGTGAGACCGCGGTCCTCGTTCAGGATGACGGCGTCATCCAGCAGCTCGGCAGCCAGCAGCACGCGGCCCCGGTCGCCCACCAGCACGGCCGACCGGCCGACGTCCTCCGGCCCGCAGCGCAGGTACCAGGCGTTGTTGCTCGACATCAGTGTTTCTCCTTCAGGTGCGCCGGCCCTTCGGCCGGTTGAGAGGCGTCGGCCGGACGGCCGGGTGCTGTGGGGGCGGTTGCTGTGGGGTCGGCCACCGGTGGGCCGGTCGCTGTGCGGCGGCGGAGCAGTTCGCCCGCCGCGGTGGAGGCACCGGCGACCAGCCGGCCGACCTCCTCGTCGTCCAGGGACGCGAGTGCGGAATGCGGGCCGACGGCATCCGACAAGAACCCCACCAGGGCTCCCACGAACGTGTCCCCCGCCCCGGTCGTGTCCTCGGCCTCGACGGGTTCGACCGCGATGGAGCCGGGCCGGGCGGCGCCGTCGGGGCTCGCGAACGACCAGGCCACGCCATCCGCCCCCCGCGTCTCGACGACGAGCGCTCCGGGGCGCACGAGTGATTCGGGTGGGCGGCGATCGAGGGTGACGTAGGGGCGCTCCCCGCGGCTGAAGCTCACGACGTCGGCGCGGGCCAGGATGCGGGCCACCATCTCGGGCGTGTACGCGTCGTCGTCGTGCTTGACGGCCCAGACCAGTCGTGCCGAGTCGGGCAGGGCGTCGAGGATCTGCTCGGTGATCCGCCTCGGGGCGACGGTCAGCAGCAGCCAGTCGCCCTCGGTGACGATCTCGCGCTGCTCGTCTGTCAGCGCATCCGGATGGCAGTCGCCCGGGTCGAAGAGGCAGATGGTGCCGCCGGAGCCGATCTCGATCATCGTCGCCGCCGGGCTGCGGGTGCCCGAGCGCGCCACTCCCCTGATGCCGGCGCAGCGTGCGACCGACTCGGCCCAGCGACGACCGGGCAGGTCGTCGGCGACCCAGCTGATCGCCTCCACGGCCGCCGGTGTCCCGGCGATCGCGCTCACGATGTGCGCGATGCCGCCGACCCCGGGCTCGGCCGAGACCAGGGCGCGCTCGAGGATGCTCGTGGCGTCGACCCCCCGGAACTCCGACACCGAGGTGCTCGAGTCCAGACTCGCGTACCCGACCACGGTGACCCGCACGGGCGCCGTCCCGGTCACAGGGTCGCCCGCGCTTCCTCGAAGCTCGGCACACGGCCGATGTAGCGCTCGATGTCCTCCAGGCTCGCCTCGGCGAGGTGCGGGCGGTTGGAGTTGGTGGTCTCGCGGGGCACCCACACCTCGAAGCCGCCCGCGAAGGCATCCTGGGCCGACGCACGGATGCAGACGTTGGTCTTCACGCCCACCAGCACCACCCGGCGGATGCCCTGCTCGCGCAGGAGCAGGTCGAGGTCGGTGGCGTAGAAGGCCGAGAACCGGCGCTTGGGCACCTCGACCTCGCGGCCCGAGGCGATCGGCTCGAAGCCCGGCGCGTACGCGGCGTCGTCGGCGCCGATCTCGTGGTGCCGCGGGAGCTTCCGGAACTCGAAGTCCTCCAGGCCCGGGTAGTGCCGCTCCACCGCGTGCACCACCAGGGTGCCGTGGGCGCGGGCGGTCTCCAGCAGCTCCCGGATCGGGCCGAGCACCTCGGGGGCCGCCGGGTAGTAGTTGGGCTGGCCCTCCTCGAAGAAGGAGGCGATCACGTCGACCAGCACGAGGGCGGTGGGCACGTCGTCGCCGTGCTCGGCGGGAACCAGGAGGCCGGGGGTCTCGTCGGCGGTCATGTCAGAACCTCTCGTCATGTCAGCTCAGCTTCCGGGCCGAGCGGGAGTACTCGCGGATGCCGGTCAGCGCCAGCACCACCACGACGGCGATGTAGGGCAGGGTCGAGATGATGTCGGCCGAGAAGCCGCCCACCGTCTGCAGCCGGATCTGCAGGGCGTCGAAGAAGCCGAACAGCACGCAGGCGAGCGCCGTGGGCAGCGGGCGGGAGCGGCCGAAGTAGAAGGCCGCCAGGGCCACGTAGCCGCGCCCCGCCGTCATGTTCTCGTTGAACAGGCCGACGGTGCCGAGGCTGAGGGCCACACCTCCCAGGGCGGCGAGCGCGCCGGCGATGATGCCGGCACCGTCACGGATGTCCAGCGTGCGGAGCCCGAGCGAGCTGCTCGCGGTCTCCGACGCACCGGTGGCGCGCAGCCGCACGCCCCAGCGCGAGTTCTTCAAGAGCCACGCCAGCACGGGCACGAGCACGATGCAGAGCCAGAACAGCGGGTCCTTCCCGGAGATCAGGGCGCCCAGCACCGGCACGTCCGCCACCCCGGGGATGTCGAGCCTCGGCAGCCGCTCGAGCCCCTCGATCTGCAGCGTGCCCGAGACGCCGAAGCCGGCGCGCAGCACGTAGCCGATCACGCCGAACACCACGATGTTGAAGCCGAGCCCCACGATGATCTCGTTGCCCTTGAGCCGCGTGATCAGGAGGCTCATCAACCCGCCCGTGACGGCGCCGGCGAACAGCCCGGCGAGGGCGCCCAGGGCCCAGTTGCCCGTGGCGCCGCTCACGACGGCGCCGAACAGCGCGCCGGTAAGCATGTGCGCCTCGAGGCCGATGTTCACCACGCCGGCCCGGCGGTGGATGGCGCCGCCGAGCGCGGCCAGCACCAGCGGCACCGAGAGGGTGAGGGCGGAGGCGATGATCGCGTCGATCACGGGCGTCTCCTCTCCGAGCGCGCGGCCCAGCGTTTCGAGAGTCGGGGGAAGGCGAAGACCGCGACGGCGAAGATCATCACGGTGCCCTCGAGGATGTCGATCAGCTGCACGGGCAGGTTGATGAACAGCTGCACGGTGGCGCCGGCGGCGTTGAGCGCTCCGAAGAGGATGGCGCCGACCAGGATGCCGATGGGGTTGAACCGCGCCAGCAGGGCGATGGCGATGCCGGTGAAGCCGAAGCTGGCGGAGAAGCCCTCGGAGTAGCGGTGCACGATGCCGAGCGCGTGCGATCCGCCGCCGAGCCCGCCGATCAGGCCGGCTCCGAGGAGCGCCGTCAGCAGCACGGTGCGCACCCGGAGACCCTGAGCCGTCGAGAAGCGCGGCGCGCTGCCCACGGCCCGGAATTCGAAGCCCAGGGTGGAGCGGCGCATCCACACCGCGTAGCCGATCAGCAGCAGCAGGCCGATGATGAGCGCCCAGCTGGTCTGGCCGGGGGGCGCCAGGGCGGGCAACTCGGCGTTCTCGGCCACGTAGGCCGTGGCGGAGTTGGCCTGGCCGCGCTCCTGGAAGAAGGATTGCACGGCCCAGCCGGCCAGGCCCGCCACGATGAAGTTGAACATCAGCGTGGTGACGACCTCGTCGACCGACCAGACGGCACGCAGCACCGCGGGCACGGCGGCCACCAGTCCGCCGGCGAGGGTGGCGCCGAGCAGCGGCAGGATGACCGCGACGACGGGCGGGAAGCCGCCCATGTTCGCGCCGATGACCGCGGCGGTGAGGCCGCCGAGCACGAAGCTGCCCTCGACGCCCACCGTGAACACCCCCGCGCGGTACGCGAAGGCGGCGGCGATGGCCGTGAAGAGGATAGGGGTGGTCGCGGCCAGGGTGGCGTTGATGCGGCTCGGGGTGCCGAAGGCCTCGGTGGCGAGGCGGCCGTACACGGCGATCGGGTCGTTGCCGGTGGCCAGCAGCACGACGGCGCCGACCAGCAGCGCGATCACCACGGGGAGGCCGGCGTGCCGGGCCACCCGTCCGGTCGCGATCAGGATGCGCTGCAGCGGCGGGTCGCCGGCCGGCGTGGGATCGGGCTCGACGGGCGCCGACTGGGTCGGGGCGGAGGTCATACGGTCTCGCCTCCTCGGGGGGATCGGGGGTGTCCCGGTGTGGGGTCGTCCGGGACGTCGGCATCCGGGTTGTCGTCCTCCGGGCTGTGGTTGCCGAGCATGAGTGCGCCGATCTCGGAGCGGCTCGCCTCGCCCGGCAGCATCCCGGCCACCTGGCCGCGATGCAGCACCACGATGCGGTCGGAGAGCTCACGCAACTCGTCGAGCTCCTCGCTGAAGAGCACGATCGCGGCCCCCTCGTCGCGCGCGCGGCGCAGTAGCTCGTGGATGTAGCCGATGCCGCGCACATCCACGCCGCGGGTGGGCTGGCTCGCCACGAGCACGCGCGGGTTGCCGATGGTCTCGCGGCCGAGCACCACGCGCTGCTGGTTGCCGCCGGAGAGGGAGGATGCCGGGTCCGACGACGATCCGTAGCGCACGGCCGCCCGGTCGAGCACCTCCTTCACCCGCTCGGCCACGCGTCGCGGGCCGAGCCAGCCGCCGCGCGCGAGGCCGTGCAGCGCCGGGGTCGCGATCGAGTTGTCGGCGAGTGAGAGGCCGAGGGCGAGGCCCTCGTGCTTGCGGTCGGCGCTCACGTAGCCGAGGCCCGCGAGCCGTCGCTTGCGGATGCTCGCCCGGCCGATCGAGGCGCCGTCGAGCCGGATGTCTCCCGAGGCCGCCCCGCGGATGCCGATGAGCACCTCGGCCAGTTCCTCCTGGCCGTTGCCGGCCACCGCCGCCACACCGAGGATCTCGCCGGAGCGCACCTCGAAGCTCACGTCGTCCAGCCGCAGCACGGCCCGGTCGTCCTTGGCGCTCACGCCCTCGACCACCAGCACCGTCTCACCCGGGTCGCCGCGCGACACCGAGCGCTCGGCGACCTCGGAGTCGCCCACGATCAGGGCGGCGAGCCCCTCGCGGTCGATCTCGCCGCGGGCGATCTCGGTGATCGTCCGGCCCGAGCGCAGCACGGTGATGTGGTCGGCCACGCCCACCACCTCGTCGAGCTTGTGGCTGATGAAGATGACGGTGCGGCCGGCGTCGCGCAACGACGACAGCAGGCGCAGGAGCTCCTCGGCCTGAGCCGGGGCCAGCACGGCCGTCGGCTCGTCGAGGATCAGCACGTCGGCACCGCGGTAGACCAGGCGCAGGATCTCGACCTGCTGCTGGATCGCGATCGAGGTCAGTGCCGCTCCGGCTTTCCAGTCGATGTCGACGCCCACCGAGGCGCTCAGCTCCTCCGCGCGCCGCAGGGCCGTGGCCCAGTCGATCCGGCCGAAGCGCACGGGCTCCTCGCCCAGCACCAGGTTCTCCAGCAGCGAGAGCTCCGGGATGATCGCGAGCTCCTGCTGCACCAGCCCGATCCGGCGGGCGATCGCAGCCCGGGGGCTGGTCAGCGCGATCTCCTCGTCGTCGATCACCACGTGACCGGAGTCGGGCTGGTCGAGGCCGTAGAGGATGCGCATGAGCGTGCTCTTGCCCGCTCCGTTCTCGCCCACGACGGCGTGCACCGTGCCGGGTCGCACGCTCAGCGTCACGTCGACGTTGGCCCGGACGGGACCGAAGGATCGGCTCACGCCCCGGGCGCCGATCCGGCAGCGGATGGCTGCCGGACCGGAACCGGGAACGCTCGCGGTGCTCGTGCTGCTCACTAGTTGCCGCTGTAGTAGTCGGGGTAGCCCTGCTCGACGACGTTCCAGACCTTGATGTCGCCGTCGATGATCTTCTGCTTCAGGGCGTCGACCTTGTCGATCGTGGCCTGGCCGATGGCATCCTTCGTGTACTGGAAGTCGCTGAGGCCGACGCCGTCCTCGGCGAGGCCGAGGTTGATCGTGGTGCCGCCGGGGAAGCTCCCGTCGGCGTACGACTTCAGCACGGTCTCCACGGCGACGTCGGTCTTCTTGAGCATGCTGGTGAGCACGGAGCCGGGGGCGACCCCGTCCTGGTTCGCGTCGACGCCGATGGCGTAGTGGCCCGCATCCTTCGCGGCCTGGATGACACCGGCGCCCGTACCGCCCGCTACCGCGTAGACGATGTCGGCGCCCTGCTCGAACATCGACTGCGCGAGCTGCTGGCCCTTGGTGGGGTCGGCGAAGTCGTTCGAGTAGGCGGTCAGCACCTTCACCGAGGGATCGGTGTCGCGGGCGCCCTGGATGAAGCCGACGAGGAACTTGTCGATGCCGGTCGACTGCGTGCCGCCGATGACGCCGATCACCTTGTCGGCGTTGATCTTCGGGTCGCTGGTGTTGACCGTCTGCAGGGCGGCGAGCGCGCCGGCGAGGTAGGAGCCCTCCTGCTCCTGGAAGAGCACCGAGGCAACGTTGTCGCCCGCGGCTTCGGCGTTCACGAGCACCCAGTCGGTGTTCGGGTAGTCGGCGGCCACGGTGGGCAGCACCTCTGCGTGCGAGTACTCGAGGTCGACGACGACGCCGAGACCTTCGTCACCGGCGCGGCGCAGGATCTGCTCGCCCTGGCCCACCACGTCGTCGGACTCGATCGGCGTGCCCTCGAGCCCGTTGTCGGTCAGTCCCTGCTGGAAGCCCTTGTAGGCGAGGTCGTTGTACGACTCGTCGCCGAGACCGCCCTGGGCCACCACGAGTGCGGCCGAGCCGAGCGCCGCGTCGCCGCCGGCGCTGCCTGACGGGGAGTCGCTACTCGTTCCCGAGCAGGCGCTGAGCAGCAGCAAGGCCGCCGCCGGTACGAGTGCCAGTGCGTGGCGTTTCTTCATGATGTCCTCCGGGTGATGTGGGTGCGAACGTGATGTGGTACAGGTATTGCGTCCCTAGGTACCGGGCTCGGACGACCTCGACGAGGCGGCCTGTGGTGTCACGCGAAGCGCGGACGATCTCGATGAGGGCGATGCCCTCCTCCACCCCGAGCAGGTCGGCGTCGACGGCATCCGCGTTGATGGCACGCAGCGACTCCTCGCCCGAGTCCAGGTGCACGCCGTTCTCGCGAAGGGCGCCGTAGAAGGAGAAGTCGGGCCGTGCCGCGGCGGGCTCGGTGAGGCCGATCCGCTCGGCGACGTCGGCGGGCACGAAGGTGCGGTGGATGCCGACCGGGGCGTCGCCCACGGTGCGGAGCCGCTCCACCCGCACGAGCGGCTGCAGCGCGCCCTCGGCACCGACCGGCTCGTCGTCGAAGGCGGAGGCCGGCCGCTCGGGCGAGTCGGCGCCGATCAGGTCGAAGGAGAGCAGCGTGCTCCCGGGAGCGAGCCCGAGGCCGTGGACGTGCTCGGAGAAGCTGGTGAGCTCGGGCAGCTGACGCTGCATCGGCCGGGCGTTCACGAAGGTGCCCTTGCCCTGGCGTCGGGTGACGACGCCGCGCTCGACGAGGGTGTCGAAGGCCTTGATCACCGTGGCGCGGCTGAGGTGGTTCTCGCTGGCGAGCACCGTCTCGCTCGGCAGGATGTCGCCGGGCTTCAGCCGCTCGAGGGCGATGAAGTCCTGCACCGCGTTGGCCAGCTGCACGTACAACGGCTGCTCGCCCCGCCCGTGCTCCAGGTCTACTCGCATGCTGCACGTCCTCTGCACCTGGTCATGGGGGCTCCTTCAACCGCTCAACCGCTTGTCCGGTCAAGTGAACAGTAAACGACCCCGCGGCGTCAATGGGTCACGGAAACCTGCATTTAACGGCCCGTAACACGCTGGTTACATGCGCGGCTCCTCCAGCCGACCCGTCGTGCGCTCGCGCTCATCGTCATCCGCTCGATGAGCGACCTCGGCCTTTGAGCCGATCCCGACCCCAGCCGTCGCAGCCCGACATCGCTACGGTGGGGGCGTCGGGGTGCGATGCTCGTATTCATGGAGTGGCCGGTCATCGAAGTGCTGGAGTCGGAGCGGCTGACGCTCGAGCCGGTGTCCGTCGATCACGCTTCGGCGATGGTCGACGTGCTCTCCGACGCCCGCCTGTACGAGTTCACCGGCGGCGAGCCGCCATCGCTCGACGTCCTCGCCGCGCGCTACCGCCGTCAGGTGCGGGGGCCCGCCGACGGCTCGGGCGCCTGGTTCAACTGGATGCTGCGGGAGCGCGCAGCCGGCACGCTCGTCGGCTTCGTCCAGGCCACCGTGCACACCGGCGACCGCGGCCCTCTGGCCGAGATCGCATGGCTCATCGATCCGGCCCACCAGCGGCAGGGCTTCGCAGCCGAAGCCACGGCGGCGATGGTCGCCTGGCTGCGCTCGCGTGGCGTGACCGCGTTCGCCGCCCTCATCCACCCCGACCACACCGTGTCGCAGCGCGTAGCGCACCGCCTCGACCTCCGCCCGACGCCGCAACTCGACGACGGCGAGGTCCGTTGGGAGTCGCCCCCCGGAAACGACGAAACCCCCTGAAGGCCCGGATTCACGGGGCTGCAGGGGGTTTCTGTGGCGGTACCGGTGGGATTTGAACCCACGGTGGAGTCTCCCCCACACAACTTTTCGAGAGTTGCACCTTCGGCCGCTCGGACACGGTACCGGGGACGAGTGTACGCGAGCGCGCGCGGTCTCGCCAATCGAGGCCGAGCGGATGCGTCGGGTGCGGTACTCGATAGCATCTCGGCATGGCAATCTCGATCTCGGTCGTCATCCCGGCGCGAGACGACGCCGCGTTCCTCCGCCGTGCCCTCGACGCCCTCGCCGCCCAGGAGCGCCCGGCCGACGAGGTCATCGTCGTCGACAACGGCAGCTCGGACGACACCGCCGACGTGGCCCGCTCCTTCGGCGCTCGCGTCATCGACGAACCGGTGCAGGGCATCCTTCGGGCGACCGCCGCGGGGTTCGACGCCGCCCGGGGCGACGTGCTCGCCCGCATCGACGCCGACTCGGTTCCGGGGCCCGACTGGCTGCGGCGCGTCGAGACCGTGTTCCTCCGGCCCGACGCTCCGACCGGGTACACGGGGCCGGGGCTGTTCTACGACATCGGGGCCGCCGGCGCGTGGGCCGGGCAGACCTTCTATCTCGGCGGCTACGTGACGTGGATGACGCTCTTCCTCGGCCACGCGCCCCTCTTCGGCTCGAACATGGCCCTGCAGGCGGCGGCCTGGCGACGCATCCGGAGCAGCATCCATCGCACGGATCGCCGGGTGCACGACGACCTCGACATCGCGTACCACCTGCTGCCGGACATGACGGTCGAGTACGACCCGACCCTGGCGATGCCGATCTCGGGGCGGCCGTTCCACAGCGCGAGCGGGTTCTTCCGGCGGATCGGGTGGGCGTTCCGCACCATCGCGGTGAACATCCCGGGGCAGTGGCCGTGGCAGCGCTGGTCGCGACGGCGCGCGGCACGTCAGGCACGCCAGACCCCGCAGGCCCGCCAGACCCTTCAGACCCCCGGCGGAAGCGGCGGAGACGCCTTCGAGAACAGCGCCAGCAGATCGGCCGAGAGCTCGTAAGGAGCGTCCTCGCACGGGCTGTGTCCCGTGCGGTACACGTGCATCGACGCCCCGATCGCCTCGGCGAAGCGCGCGTGACGCGCGAGCGGCCAGAGGTCGTGCTCGCCCACCGCGACGGCCTTGGGGAACGGCTGAGCGGCCAGCTCGGCCTCGAGGTCGGGCGAATCCATCATGATCCGCATCATGTCCCGGTGTGCGTCTCGCCGGGTGAGGCGGAAGCGGTCGCGCACGAACGCGATCCGCCCGGGCTTCACCCGCAGCACGTTCGCCTGCACGCCCCAGCGCATCAGGTTCGCCGCGGCCCCGGGGGTCGCGAGGGCCGAGAAGCGGCCGATCCGGCTCACGCCCGCGAAGCTCCGGCCCGGGTCGGGCGGGGTGCCGAGCAGGGTGAGGCTCGCCACGAGCTCCGGATGCCGCGTGGCCACGACCGATGCGACCACCCCCGCGAACGAGTAGCCGAGCAGATGCACGGGTGTGGTCCCGGCCCGAACGAACGCGAGCATGTCGTCCACGAACAGCTCGAGCGTGTACCGCGCGGCGGGCGGATCGAGGTTCCACGGCCCGGCCGCGAACGACTCGTACTGCCCGGCCAGGTCGTAACTCTCGACGAGGAATCCGGCCGCGGCGAGCTCGGGCATCACGAAATGGAAGTCCTCCTTCGACCCCGTCGCCCCCGCGACCAGCACGACCCGGGGATCCGCCCGGTCGCCGAGCGACACCGTCGCCAGCCCTCCACTCGGAGCGTGGAAGATCGAGGTGACCGCACCCTCCGGCGGCGTCACCCAGTCGATGTCTTGGAGTCCCTCGTCACGGCTGACCGCCAGCTCGCGGGACTCCGGCGCCCGGTCCAACACGCCCCCACCATATCGTCCGGCCCGGCGGCGGGCCGTGACATCCTGGTGCGGTCGGAAGGGGGACGGTGGAAGAGGATCCGCGCCGCGTGCGCTACGAGACCGCCACGAGCATCCCGCTCGTCACCCTGTCGATCGTGTTCATCGCCGCCTACTCCGTTCAGGTGCTCGACACGCACCTGCCGGCCGAGGCGCGCCTCGCCCTGACGATCGTGATCATCGTGATCTGGGTCGTGTTCGCCGTCGACTACCTAATCCGACTGCTGCTCTCGCCGAACCGAAGGGCCTACTTCAAGGCCACCCTCCGCGAGCTGCTCTCGGTCGTGATCCCGGTGTTCCGTCCGTTCCTCCTGCTCAGCCATCTCAAGCAGATCCCGTTCTTCCGGTCGCGGAGCGGCGCATCCGTGCGCACGACCGTCGTCATCCACGCAGCCTTGTTCGTCATCCTCTTCGTCTACTCGATCTCGCTGGCGGTGCTCGCGGTCGAACGGGATGCACCGGGTGCGACCATCACGAACTTCGGCGATGCGATCTGGTGGGCCTGCGTCACGGTCGCGACGGTGGGCTACGGCGACGTCTACCCGGTGACCGCGTTCGGCCGGCTGCTCGCCGTCATCCTGATGGCCGGGGGCGTCGCGATCGTGGGCATCGCGACGGCGACCATCGTCTCGTACCTCGGCGAGCGCATCTCGCACCGCCGGCACGAGGACCCGTCGGCCGAGCGGCACGACCAGATGGAGGCCGAGCGGCGCGACCAGGCCGTCGCCGAGCCGGCATGACCAGGCAGTCGCCGAGCAACGCGACCGGTCCGTGGCCGAGCCGGCCGACCCGTCGCCAGAACGTCACCAGAACTGAGCGACTCGCGGGCGTAAGTTCGCCTTCCGTTCAGATTCGCGTGCTTGAGTCGTCTCAGCACCACGGACGGGCGGCGACCCCGGCGCCCGCACCTCATCCGAATGGAAGTCCTGTGACTATCAGAACGGCCGAGTACCCGAGGCCGAACCATTTCCTCCTGCACCTGAGCGACACGCATCTGCTCGCGGGGGGCCGCAAACTCTACGGCAGCGTTGACAGCGAGACCCACCTGCGCCAGGTCTTCGACGAGCTCGAGGCCTCGGGAGGCCGCCCGGAGGCGATCGTGTTCACCGGCGATCTCGCCGACAAGGGCGAACCGGATGCCTACGCCCGGCTCCGCGCGATCGTCGAGCCGGCCGCCGCGCGGCTCGGTGCCCAGGTGATCTGGGTGATGGGCAACCACGACGACCGGGCCTCGTTCCGTGAGGGGTTGCTGGGCGAGATGGCCACCGACCGAGCGGTCGACCGGGTCTACGACGTCAACGGGCTGCGGGTCATCACGCTCGACTCCACCGTGCCGGGACACCACCACGGCGAGGTCACCGGCGACCAGCTCGACTGGCTGGCCGAGGAGCTCGCCTTCCCCGCCCCGCACGGCACCATCCTCGCCATGCATCACCCGCCCGTGCCGAGCGTGCTCGACCTCGCCGTCGCCGTGGAGCTCCGCGACCAGCGCGGCCTCGCCGAGGTGCTCGAGGGCTCGGACGTGCGCTCGATCATCGCCGGGCACCTGCACTACTCGACCACGGCGACCTTCGCGGGCATCCCCGTCTCGGTGGCCTCGGCCACCTGCTACACGCAGGACCTCTTCGTCGAGGCGGGCGGCACCAAGCCCCGCGCCGGGGCGCAGGCGTTCAACCTGGTGCACGTCTACGAGAACACGGTGCTGCACTCGGTGGTGCCGGTGGGCACCTACCCGACGCTCGACTACGTGTCGGCCGAGGAGACCCGCCGCCGCCTGCTCGCGCAGGGCGTCGTCATCGCCGACGCGGTCAGCTCGCGGGTATCGCCAGAGCCGCCGATGACGATGCCGATCCTTCTGCCGTCGGGGGTGTGATCGACGCCCGGCCCTCGGGTCCGGTGTCGACCCCGTCGGCCACCGTCTTCTCCCACGGGGCGGGGAACGGGAAGTAGCGTTCCAGGAACGAGATCACGGCGCTCGTGCGCGTCTCGACGCTGATCTCGGGCTTCGAGCCGTCGTTCAGGCAGAACATGTCCATCGACCGCTTCTTCAGCAGCGTGTCCATCTCCTTCAGCGAGGTGGCCAGCGTGGTCTCGATGTACTTGACCCGCGCATCCGTCTGCACCACTGCACGCCCGGTCATCAGACCGTAGTAGTGGTACAGCGAGTTGGTGACCGAGATGTCGGTCGCCGATCGGAACGGGCTCGCCGTGGTGCGGGCGAACTCGGCCGAGAACTCGCGTTCCATCTCGAAGAGCACGCTCTTCCGGAGCGGTGCGGCGCAGTGCTCGAGGTGCCGGGTGGTGATGCGCCCGAAGCGCTGCTGCAGCAGTTCGCGGTTGACCCGGGCCGCGTTCTCGAAGCCGCTGCGGTGCACGGCGTTCTGCCCGAGCCCGATGCGGGTCTCGGCCTCGACGAACTTCGAGATGCCGCCGGGCGAGAAGAACAGGTCCGGCCGCACGGGGCGCCCGAAGAACATGTCGTCGTTGGAGTAGAGGAAGTGCTCCGAGATGCCCGGGATGCGGTGCAGCTGCGCCTCGACGGCGTGCGAATTGTGCGTCGGCAGGTCGCTCAGGTCCTTGAAGAACTTCTCGCTCGGCATGATCGTGACCCGGGGGTCGTCGGCGAGCCACGCCGGGCGCGGGGAATCGGTCGCGATGAAGATGCGGCGCACCCAGGGCGCGAACATGTACACGCTCCGGAGCGCGTACTTCAGCTCGTCGATCTGCCGGTAGCGGGCCTCGGAGTCGTCACCGTCGCCGACGACGTAGCTCGCCATGCGCTTGGCGCGGGCGCGCTGGAACTCGATGGCGGTGCCGTCGACCCAGGAGAAGACCAGGTCGATGTCGAAGTCGACGTCGCTCGCGAGCTGGTCGAACATGCCCTCGATCGTCTTCCAGGTGCGGCCGTAGAGGTCGACGGTCGTCTCGACCACCTCGTCGACCGGGATGGTGACCCGGGTGAGCGAGTTCTCGACCGGCGTCTCGACCACGTCGCCGTTGCGGCGCCAGAACTCGAGCTGCACGGCCATGCCGGCCCCGTAGCGCAGGCGGCCGATCGGCTCGATGCGCGGCCGGTACAGGCGCATGACGCGCGCCTTCGGGTCGCGGGCGAGCTTGCCGTCGGCGACGAGCAGCGCCGGGGCGCCGGGGGCTTTGGAGTAGAAGGGCTCGCCGGCCATGCTCTCGAGCAGGGCGGCGCGGGCGCGCTTGCGGTGCTTCCAGTGCACCGCGAGCACGGGCCGGTCGTCGTTGCCGCGCACGAGCAGGAAGGGCACGTTCGCCGCGTCGAAGGCGTCGGCGATGAAGAGGAGGTCTTCGATCATCGACTCACGCGGTGTCGCGTGGCCGTTGAGAAGGGTCAGCTGGCCTTTGCGGAGGACGAGGTCGTTGCGATCGAGAGCGATCGGATGCGTCGTCGCCGAACGGAGGACCGTTTCGAGGTGGGGGGCTCCTGGTACGTCATTGGTCAAAGTCGCCTCCTTGTCGATGGTGCGGGTGCGTGATGCCCTCGAGGGGCGCGTGCGGGGGATCTCCTGCCGTCGTCGCCAGTCGCCCTACTTTACGCCCTCTCCCTGGGACTCCGTCCGGGGTTCGTCCGGGGTTCGGAACGGGGTTCGTCCGGGGTTCGGAACGGGGTTCGGAACGGGGCGGGACCTTCGTCCTGGTGGGGCCGAGAGGGTCCAGTGTTAGCCTTGCCTAAGCCGGGCATGTAACAACGCGCTTGCCCTTGTCCTGAAGGGGCCCACTTCCCGATGAGCTACATCCGTTCGAAAGCCTTCGACGAGACCGGCTACGTCGTTCTCGACTCCTATGACCAGGCCGCGGATCCCGCGGAGTGGCGGGATCTCGAGTACGTCGACTGGAAGTCCTCCGGCGACACCCGCTTCGCGCCCCTCGCGAGCGCGTTCGGCGAGATGGAGTGCAACGGGTTCTGGAATCACACCCCGCCCCGCACCGACAAGGACGGCGTCTGGGTGCAGGCGAACGTCGAGAAGGCGCCCATCCTCAAGGCCCGCGCCGAGGAGCCCGGTGCCAACATCGGCCGCTGCCGTGTGATCGAGCTGCAGCCGAACACGTACTCCGAGGCGCTCTACAACCTCCACCAGGACGACAACAACCGCCTGAACCCGGATGGCACGGGCTGGATCGTGCGCGGCTTCTTCAACCTCTCGGACGACCCGGAGTCGTTCCTGATCCTCCGCGAAGACCGCTTCGACCCCGACACCGAGGTGCGCATCGCCCTCGCCGCGGGCACCCAGGTGATCGTCGACACGCAGCGCTTCTGGCACGCGGTCTGGCAGAAGGGGCCCGAGCCCCGCTACTGCCTCATCACCTCGTGGGAGTCCGGTCCCGAGCTCGACGCCTACATCGACGCCAAGCACGGCGACCCGCACTACGCGACGGTGCCGCTCGACCCCGGCTTCGTCGACCACGCGCAGGCCGAGGTGCGCCGTCGGCTCGCCGAGCGTGCCGCCATCCTCGCCGCCAAGGGCAAGGCCGGGTTCGGCGGCTCGCGCGACCCCGAGGCCTGAGCTCCTGGGCGCCGGCGCTGACGGGCGACCGGGCGTGAGGCTGGGCGCGGGTCCGGGCGTGAGTGCGGCGACCGGCGACTCCGCCGCTGAGCGCCAGCGCGCGCTGTTGCGGGCGACCCAGCTCGTCTCGCGCCAGATCGAGCTGCCCGTGCTGCTGCAGGGGATCGTGGATGCGGCCGTCGAGCTCGTCGACGCCCGGTACGGCGCGATCGGCGTGATCGCGCCGCACGGCGGCCTCGAGCGGTTCATCGCGGTCGGCCTGACGCCGGAGGAACGGGCCGCGATCGGCCCACTGCCGGAGGGCCACGGGCTGCTCGGGGCGCTGATCGAGGATCCGCGGCCGATCCGGCTCGACCGTCTCTCCGACGACCCGCGCTCCTCGGGCTTCCCGGCGGGGCATCCGGCGATGGACGGCTTCCTCGGCGTGCCGGTGCGCGTCGGCGACCAGGTCTTCGGCAACCTCTACCTCACCGAGAAGCGCCAGGGCCCGTTCACCGAGGAGGACACCGAGCTGGTCGGGGCCCTCGCCGCGACCGCCGGTGCCGCGATCGAGAACGCGCGCCTGCTGGCGGATGCACGGATGCGGGAGGCCTGGATGACGGCGTCGGCCGAGATCGCCGAGGCCATCCTGTCGCACGCCCGCGGGGACGCGTTGCGGCTGCTCGCCGAGCGGGTGGCGCAGGTGGCGGAGGCGGAGCGGGTCGAGGTCGTCGCGGTCGCGGATGAGGTCGGCCCGGTCGAGGCTGCTCGCGAACCGGGCGCGCGCGGAGGCGCCGTGCTCGCGGTGCCGCTCACCGCATCCGGAACCGGCCGCGACGAGCTCGTGATCACCCGGGCGCCCGGCAGCCCCGCCTTCACCGCCGAGGAGGAGGCCATCGCCCGCGACCTCGCGGCCCGCGCCGGCGTCGCCCTCGAACTGGCGCGGGCGCGCGAGGTGCAGCAGCGTGCGCTCCTGATCGAAGACCGCGGGCGCATCTCGCGCGACCTGCACGACCACGTGGTGCAGCAGCTGTTCGGCACCGGGATGCAGCTGCAGAGCCTGGTGCGCCGGCTCGGCACGGGCGACACGGAGGACGCGGCCGACACCGTCTCGAACGCGGTGGGGCGGATCGACGAGTCGATCGCGCAGATCCGCACGGTGATCTTCGCCCTGGAGTCGTCGGGGGCGACGGAGACCGCGAGCGTGCGGCGCCGCATCCTGGACCTCGTCGAGGAGGCCTCGGCCGGGCTGGTGCGCCGGCCGGGCGTGAGCTTCGCCGGGCCGGTCGACCTGGTCGTGACCGGGCCGCTCGCCGACGACGTGGCCGCCGTGGTGCGCGAGGGGATCACGAACGTCGTGAAACACGCCTCGGCCAGCCGGGTCTCGGTCGTGCTCTCGGCCGCCGAGGGCCGGGTCACGGTGGTGGTTCGGGATGACGGCATCGGCATCCCCGAGGAAGGCAGGAGGAGCGGATTGCGGAACCTCGAACGACGGGCGCTCGACAACGGCGGAGGGTTCAGGATCGTCTCGGCACCTGGTGAGACGACCGTGACCTGGACGGCGCCCTACCCCGAGGGGCCCGTGCTGTGAGCGACTCCCCCGCCCCGATCCGGCTGTTCCTGGTCGACGACCACGAGATCGTGCGCCGCGGCGTCGCCGAGCTGCTCGGCGCCGAACCCGACCTCGAGGTCGTCGGCGAGGCCGGCACCGTGGCCGACGCGCTCGCCCGGATCGCGGCCACGCAGCCCGATGTGGCCCTACTCGACGTGCGGTTGCCGGACGGCAGCGGGATCGACCTCTGCCGGGACGTGCTCTCGCGCTTCCCCGGCGTGCGCTGCCTGATGCTCACGGCCTACGACGACGACGACGCGCTGTTCTCGGCGGTCGTCGCCGGTGCATCCGGGTACGTGCTGAAAGACGTCAGGGGCACGCGGCTCGCCGACGCCGTGCGGGCCGTGGCCGCGGGCCGTTCGCTGATCGACCCCGCCCTGGGGCGCCGGGTGACCGAGCGGATGCGCGCGGGCGGCGACCCCGCGTCGGAGGATCCGCGGCTCGGGTCGCTGGGGCTGCGGGAGCGGCAGATCCTCTCGCTGATCGCCGACGGACTGACGAACCGGCGGATCGGCGAGGAGCTCGGGCTGGCCGAGAAGACCGTGAAGAACTACGTCTCGTCGCTCTTGGCGAAGCTGGGGCTCGAGCGGCGCACGCAGGCGGCGGTGTTCGCGCTGAAGGACAAGCGGCCGTAGGTTCGGGGCCTGTGTCGGGGCCTTTTCGCGTCGTGGGGGCAGTCCGGGGCCGGATGTCGGGGGCCGGCCCTATCGTGAGGGGATGGCCACGAAATCCACGAACGCGTACCGCTGCACCGAGTGCGGCTGGCAGACGGCGAAGTGGGTGGGCCGCTGCGGCGAGTGCCAGTCGTGGGGCACCGTGGTCTCGGCGGCCGAGAACGAGGGCATCACTCGAGCGGTGCGGGCAACCGTGCTCGACTCGGCGCGGATCGCGAGGCCGATCACCGAGATCTCCTCCGACGTCGCCGCCCACTGGGCGACCGGCATCGGCGAGTTCGACCGCGTGCTCGGCGGCGGGCTGGTGCCGGGCGCAGCCATCCTGCTCTCGGGCGAGCCCGGGGTCGGCAAGTCGACGCTCCTGCTCGAGGTCGCCGCGAAGGCCGCCGAGGAGCACCTCCGGGTGCTCTACGTCTCGGCCGAGGAGTCGGTCTCGCAGGTCAAGCTGCGCGCCGAGCGCACGCACTCGCTCTCCCCCACGCTGATGCTGGCCGCCGAGACCGATCTCGCGACCGTGCTCGGCCAGATCGACGCCGTGCAGCCGCACCTGGTCATCGTCGACTCGGTGCAGACGGTGTCGTCGGCCTCGCTCGACTCGGCCGCGGGCTCGCCGACGCAGGTGCGCGAGGTCGCGTCCTCGCTCATCCGGGTCGCGAAGGAGCGGTCGCTGCCCGTGCTGCTCGTCGGGCACGTGACGAAGGACGGCTCGATCGCGGGGCCCCGCGTGCTCGAGCACCTGGTCGACGTCGTCTGCCAGTTCGAGGGCGACCGGCAGACCTCGCTGCGGTTCGTGCGGGCGCTCAAGAACCGGTTCGGGCCGACGGATGAGGTCGGCTGCTTCGAGATGACCTCGGACGGGATCTCGGAGGTGCCCGACCCGAGCGGCCTGTTCCTCTCCCGTGGCAGCGACGCCGTCTCGGGCACCTGCGTGACCGTGGCGCTCGAGGGTCGGCGCGCCCTCCCGGTCGAGGTGCAGGCGCTCGTGGTGTCGACGCCGTCGCCGAACCCCCGGCGGGTGACGAACGGGGTCGACTCCTCACGGGTGGCGATGATCCTGGCGGTGCTCGAGCGCCGGGCGCGCATCAAGCTCAGCGAGCAGGACGTGTACGTCTCGACGGTCGGCGGGGTTAAGCTCACCGAGCCCGGGGCCGACCTGGCGATCGCGCTCGCGCTGGCCTCGGCGGCCAACGACCGGCCGCTGCCGCACGACCTCGCGGCCTTCGGCGAGATATCGCTGGCGGGCGAGGTGCGTCCCGTCTCCTCGTCCCGGGTGCGGGCCTCGGAGGCCCGCCGCCTCGGTTTCACGACGATCCTCGACGACGAGTCCCGCCAGCTCGTCCGGGCCCTCGGCCGCGCCTTCGCCGACCCCGCCCGCTAGCGCCCCGCCCCGAAGGTCCTCGACCCGTCACTTGTTGTCGCTAAACGGGGTGGATAGCGACAACAACTGACGGGTCGAGGACCTTGGGTGAGCGGGCGGGACGGACGGCGCGCCCGGGCGGCGGGCGCGGGTCAGATGTGGGGGACGAAGGACTGCCAGGCGCGACGGCGGGAGGCACGCGGGTCGGACTCGACCCGGTCGGCGACGTCGATGATCAGGGTCTCGCGCGTGGCCTCGTCGTAGGCGGGCCAGAGCGAGGCGTCGACGCGGCCGTCGTGGGCGAAGGCGAGCCAGTGCGCGCGCATCCGCCGGCTGGTGCGGAGGAAGTCGCGCCGCCCGCCGAGCGAGGTCATCGTGCGGCCGAACCACCCGTCCATCCGGTCGAACACCGCGTAGAGGTCGAGCCCGTGGGTCGCGTCGAAGCCGGCCAGCCGCACGAGCCGCGGCGCGATGTCGAACCGGTAGAAGTGCACCGGGGCGAACCGCGAGTGCCGCTCGGCGACCTTCACGGTCGGGTACCAGAACGCGTAGTCGCCGCCGAAGTCGGCCGCCGGCCGCTTCGCCGGGATCCCCGGGTACTCGGCCGTGATCGCCTTCCGAGCCCCCTTCTTGGTGCGCGCGAAGATGGCCCGGATGCGCTTCGGCGTCGTCGCGAGGATGTCGAGCCGCCCGGTGAACAGCGACCCCTCCCGGTCGTTGGTGCCGATGATCAGCGGCACCCGCGCCGCGCGCCCCTCCTTGAACGCGTCGAGCGGGCGCTCGGGCAGCAGCTCGCCGTCGATGACCGGTGAGAGTGCGATGGTGCCGGGATGCGCATCCGGGGTTCGGAGGGTCAGCGTCACGGCCGCACTCACCAGCGCCTCGGCGTCGGCACCGGCCAGCAGCGCGCCGGCGACGTCGTCCGAGGTGGAGTCGACGCCGTCGGTGTCGATCGACTCGGAGAGCAGCTCGACGAACTCCTCGGCCCAGACCGCGGTGACGTCGGGCGGGTAGATCGCGTTCGCGGGCGAGCTCTGCGCGATCGCCCGGTCGAACAGTCCGTGGGCCGAGGGCGTCGCCATGAGCGTGGTCACCGCGTTGCCGCCCGCCGACTCGCCGAACACGGTCACGTTGCCGGGGTCTCCCCCGAACGCCTCGATGTTCTCGCGCACCCAGCGCAACGCCGCCACCTGGTCGCGGAGCCCCAGGTTCGACTCGATCGGCCGCTCGGCCGTGCTGTACCGGGTGAAGTCGAGGTAGCCGAGGGCACCGAGCCGGTAGTTGAAGCTCACGTAGACGACGTCGCCCTCGCGCACGAAGGCTTCGCCGTTCTGCGGGTGCTCGGCCGAGGATCCGACGCTGTACGCCCCGCCGTGGATGAACACCATGACCGGCCGCAGACCGGCGGTTCCGGTGCCCGCGTTCCGCAGCACGTTGACCGTCAGGCAGTCCTCCGACATCGGCGTGCTGCGCGCCACCCCGATGAAGTTGCCGTCGCGCGACTGCATCGCGACGGGCCCGAACTCGCGCGCATCCCGAACCCCGGTCCAGGGCACGACAGGCCGCGGGGCGCGGAACCGCAGCTCCCCCACCGGCGGAGCGGCGAAGGGGATGCCCCGCCAGGCCACCATGCCGTCGCGCCCACCACCCAGGAGGATGCCACGCACGGTTCCACCGTCGACGGCGATCTCGAGAGGGTCGTCGGGCTGAGCGGTCACGTCCGAATGCTAGCCCGGACGGCTGGCGATCAGGAGAGGATGAACTGCTTCGTGTCGGCCGACGGGATGCCGGCCACCGAGACCGACAGGTGGTACGAGGCTCCGGCGGCCGGAACCGCGGGGCGGGCCGAGGACATGCAGGTGTCGGCGGCGGACCGCGTGCGGTCCCAGGCGAACGGCGTCGACGACACCGCGACGCCCGGCTCGAGCACGGCCTCGGTATCGGTCGGGTCGGTCTGGCAGTCGGTCGAGATCCAGTAGGTCTCCGAGCCGCTCGTGATCGTGTAGACCTGCTGCGAGGTGCCGGCGTTGAGCTTGCAGGCCTCGGATCCGGTGTTGGTGATCGTGAACGAGAGCTTGGGCATGACCCCGGCGGCATAGGTGTCGGCGTCGGTGACCGGAGCGATCGAGACGTTGCCCGCCGCGCACGCGGCGACCTCGCCGGGCGGGGTCTGTGACGCGCTGTCGACCGTGCCCGGTGCGGCCGACGGGTCTGCAGCGCCCGCGGCCGCATCCGCCCCACCGGCGGCGCCGCCGGCAGTGCCGTCGGCGGCGCCCGCCGACGAGGTCGGCCCGGCCACGGGAGTCTCGCCCTGGGCACCCGACCCGGGCCTCACGATGATGAGCACGACGATCGCGATGATGGCCACGAGAACGCCGAGCACGATCAGGCGCCGGCGCAGGTAGACCTTCTTCGGCTGGGGGCCCACAGGATGCCTGATGGTCGACATGCTCACAGGCTAGCGACCGAGCGCGCAGATCAGCCGTCGCCACCGCCGTGAGTCGCGAGCCTGGGTGCCACCAGACCGGGTGTCGCGAGACCGGACCCAACAAGCCCTGCCGCACCAGACGCACCGATCCTCGGCGCACCGAGCCCGAACGCCTCGAGCTCCGCGTCATCCAGCAACCGCGACCGGATGAGGAACCGCTTCCCCTCCGGCGCCTCGATCGAGAACCCGCTCCCCCGCCCGTCCACGATGTCGATCGTGAGGAAAGTGTGCTTCCAGTACTCGAACTGCGACCGCGACATGTACACCTCGACCGGGTCGATGCCCTCGACCTCGAGCGCGCCCAGCAGCACGTCCGAGCCGCCGGTGCGGAACATCCCGACCGGGTAGCACATGGGCGACGACCCGTCGCAGCATCCACCCGACTGGTGGAACATCAGGGGCCCGTTGGTGGCGGCGAGGTGGCGCAGCATGTCGGCTGCGGCCTCCGTCACCGCCACCCGCGGAAGGACGGCCTCGGGCATCAGAAGAAGCCCATCGGCCCGTCGGCGTACGAGACGAGGAGGTTCTTCGTCTGCTGGTAGTGATCGAGCATCATGCGGTGGTTCTCCCGCCCGATGCCCGACTGCTTGTAGCCGCCGAAGGCCGCGTGCGCCGGGTACTGGTGGTAGGTGTTCGACCACACCCGCCCGGCCTGGATGGCACGGCCCGCCCGGTACAGCTGCGATCCGTTGCGTGACCAGACCCCGGCGCCGAGCCCGTACAGGGTGTCGTTCGCGATCGAGATGGCGTCGTCGTAGTCGTCGAAGCTCGTGAGGGCGAGCACCGGGCCGAAGATCTCCTCCTGGAAGATCCGCATGTCGTTGCGGCCCTCGAACACGGTCGGCTGCACGTAGAAGCCGCCGCTCAGCTCGCCGCCGAGATCGGCCCGCTCGCCGCCGGTGAGCAGCTTGGCGCCCTCTTGCTTGCCGATGTCCATGTAGCTCAGGATCTTCTCGAGCTGGTCGTTGCTCGCCTGCGCGCCGATCATCGTCGAGAGGTCGAGCGGGTTGCCCTGCTTGACCTTCGCGACCCGGTCGAGCCCGTCGGCCACGAAGCCGTCGTAGATCGACCGCTGCACGAGCGCCCGCGACGGGCAGGTGCAGACCTCGCCCTGGTTGAGGGCGAAGAAGGTGAAGCCCTCGAGCGCCTTGTCGTAGAACGAGTCCTTCTCGTCGGCGACGTCGGCGAAGAAGACGTTCGGGCTCTTGCCGCCGAGCTCGAGCGTGACCGGGATGAGGTTCTCGCTGGCGTACTGCATGATCAGGCGGCCGGTGGTGGTCTCGCCGGTGAACGCGATCTTGCGGATGTTCGGGTGGCTCGCGAGCGGCGCACCGGCCTCGATGCCGAAGCCGTTGACGATGTTGAGCACTCCCGGGGGCAGCAGGTCCTCGATCAGTTCGAGCCAGACGTGGATGGAGGCCGGCGTC
Organism: Herbiconiux solani NBRC 106740; assembly: GCF_001571005.1. Taxonomy (GTDB): domain Bacteria; phylum Actinomycetota; class Actinomycetes; order Actinomycetales; family Microbacteriaceae; genus Herbiconiux; species Herbiconiux solani. Next base: position 277,245 of record NZ_BCST01000005.1, read on the forward strand.
TGCTCGGCCGGCTTCAACACGATGCAGTTGCCGGCGGCGAGCGCGGGAGCGAGCTTCCAGACGGCCATCAGGATGGGGAAGTTCCACGGGATGATCTGCCCGACGACCCCGAGCGGCTCGTGGAAGTGGTAGGCCACGGTGTCGTGGTCGAGCTCGGAGATCCCGCCCTCCTGGGCGCGGATGCAGCCCGCGAAGTACCGGAAGTGGTCGATCGCGAGCGGGATGTCGGCGGCGAGCGTCTCGCGCACCGGCTTGCCGTTCTCCCAGGTCTCGGCGACGGCGAGCAGCTCGAGGTTCTGCTCCATGCGGTCGGCGATCTTGTTCAGGATGACGGCGCGTTCGGCGACGCTCGTCTTACCCCAGGCGTCGAAGGCCTTCCAACCGGCTTCGACGGCCGCGTCGACGTCGGCGGCGGTGCCGCGGGCGATCTCGGTGAAGACCTGGCCGGTGATGGGCGTGGGGTTCTGGAAGTACTGCCCGTTCGCCGGCGGCACGTAGCGGCCTCCGATGTAGTTGTCGTAGCGGGGTTTGAAGGTGACGATCGAGCCCTCGGTGCCGGGGTTCGCGTACACGGTGGGGGCAGAGGAGGCGGGCGCTGCCGGCTGGGCGGCCTCGGCCTCGGGGCGGTCGATGATGGTCATGAGTGCTCCTTGTCGACGACGGTGTCGGTTGCTGCGACGCTACGCCGATGGGGGTTGCAGACGGTTGCGCGGGAATGCAGGGCCGCGCGGGGCGCTTGAAGGGCTCATGGACGAGACGGTGGTGAGGGATGCGGATGCGGATGCGGGCACCGCGACCGCCGATCCGCTCGGCGACCTGCTGGGCCGGCTGCGCTGGAGCGTGACCTCGACGGACGAGGCGACGCCGGGGCTCGGCGACCGCATCCGCTTCGCCGGTGACGAGGTCACCTTCCACCAGATCGTGGCCGGCTCGGCGCGGATCCAGCGCGTGGGCGAGGCCGCGATCGTCTCGGCGGGCGACTTCGTGCTGCTGCCCCGGGGCGGGCCGCACACCGTCACCGCGCTCGAACCGCTCGAACTGTTCAGCGGCACCTTGCGCGCCGAGCCCGGCCCGACCGCGCTGACCGGCCGCCTGCCCGACGTGCTCGTGGCCTGCCGCTTCGTCGTGCGCGAACCGCTCGTCGGCGCCCTGCTGGCCGGGATGCGCGAGGAGCGCCGGGCGGGCCTGGCCGGGCGGGCGGGCTCCGGTCCGGTGGTCACCGCCCTCGGCAACGCGGTCGCGGCGGCGGCCCTCCGGAGCTGGATCGAGAACGGCGGGGGTGACGGGTCGTCGTGGCGGGTGATGCTGCGCGACGAGAACATCGCGCGCGCGGTCGACGCCATCCACGCCGATCCGGGTGTGCGCTGGACCGTGGCGGGCCTGGCCCGGGTGGCCCGGTCGTCGCGCTCGAGCTTCGCCGAGCGGTTCAAGGCGGCCGTCGGCGCCCCTCCGCTGACCTACCTCGCGCGGGTGCGGATGGAGCGGGCGATGGAGCTGCTCGGCCGCGACGGCGCGAGCGTCGGGCAGACCGCCGCGGCGCTCGGCTACTGCTCGGACGTGGGGTTCAGCCGCGCCTTCCGCCGCTTCACCGGCTCGTCGCCGAGCGCCTGGCGGCGGGTGGCGGGAGCCGGGGCCGCCGCTACCGCCCCCGCCCCCGCGCTCAGCGGCGCCGCAGCGAGCTGAGCAGCACGCCGCGCCCGCGGTGCCGCCGGACCCGCGGTCATCGCCGCAGGCGCCCTGGTCGACCCCGCAGCCCGCATTGCCGGTGCCGCCGCGCGCGCCCTCCGCGACGCCGCGCCCACGGCTGGGGCCACCGCCCTCGCGCTCAGCGGCGCCGCAGCGCGCTGAGCAGGATGCCGCCCGCGAGGGCCGCCACCCCGCCCGCCGCCAGCGCCGCCGCGACCCCAACCCCATCGGTCAGCACGCCGCCGATCACCGCGCCGGCCGCGATCGCGACCTGGAACGCCGCGACCTGCAGGCCGCCGACGCTCTCCAGGCGCTCGGGCTCGGCCCGGGCCATCCAGGTCATCAGCGTGGTCGGGATGGCGCCGAACGCGACACCCCACAGCGCCACGGCCGCGATCGCGCCGGCCGGTGAGCCGCCCGCGGTCACGAAGATCAGCATCGCTGCCCCGAGCGCGACCGGGAAGATCAGCACGGCCGCGCCGATCCGGCGGTCGGCCAGCGGGCCGGCCACGAGGTTGCCGGCGAACGCGGCGATCCCGTAGACGAGCAGCAGCGCGGCCAATCCGCTCGGGTCGAAGCCGCCGATGGCCTCCGCGGCGGGGCGGATGTAGGTGAAGCCGGTGAAGTGGCCACCCGCGATGAGGGCGGTCGCCACGAGCCCGAGGATGATGACCGGCGAGCGGAGCGTGGCCGCCAGCGGGCGGAAGCCCGGCGCCCCCGTCGGTGCGACCGGCGGCAGCAGGAGAGCCTGGGTGGCGAAGGCCGCGACCCCCACGAGCGCCGCGAGGCCGAACACCCAGCGCCAGCCCCAGAGCTCGCCGAGCCAGGTCCCGAGCGGGATGGCGGCGACGGTCGCGAGCGAGACGCCGGTGTTGACGACCGTCATGGCCCGGCCTAGTCGTGCAGGCGAGACGAGCTGCGCGGTCATCGAGACGGCGAGGGCCCAGAACCCGCCGATGGCGATGCCGAGGAGCACGCGCGCGACGAGGAGCACCCCGAAGCCCGGGGCGAGGGCGACCAGCAGGTCGGAGACGATCGCGAGGCCGGTGAGTCCGAGCATCACGCGCCGCCGGTCGAGCCGCGGCAGCAGCACGGGCACCGTGAGCCCGGCGACCGCGGCGACGATGGCGGTGACGCTGACCGACTGGCCGGCCAGGCCTTCGGAGACCCCGAGGTCGCCGGCGATGCGGGAGAGCAGGCTCGCGGGCAGGAACTCGCCCATCACGAGCGCGAACACGCCGAGCCCCAGCGAGACCACGCCGGCCCACGACGGGGCGGAACGATCGGAGGAGCCGGACAGGCCCGAACCGGACGGGGCCGAGCCGGACGGGCCGGCTGAAGTCGAAGAGGTGGATGCCGCCGACCCCGCAGCGGCGGAGGCGCCGGCCGGGATCACGCGGAGGGAACTGGTGTCGGTCATACGGGGGTCAACGCTCCCCCGCCCGCGTCGATCAGACCGATCGTCGCCCGGGCCGTGCCGATCGTCCGGCGGCCGGCCCCGAACCGAGCTGCTCCAGGTGCAGCACGACCCCGGCGCGGCGCGGAGAGCGCTGCGGCAGGAGGCGGAGCACCGCCATCCACACCTCCGCGTCGAGCCGCCCGTCGTCGGTCGAGGCGTAGTCGAGCAGCACGTCGACCGAGGCGTCGGTCAACATCGCCTCGCGCAGCCGCACCCGGAGCGTCGTGCGGATCTCCTCGATGCCCGGCGCCTCCGACCCGGGCAGCAGGGGCCCGGGGTACGCGGCGAGCGCCACGCGGTGCGCCCCGCGGTCCAGCAGCGAGATCACGTGGTGGGCGTCGAGCTCGACCGGGCTGGTCAGCCGATAGGGCCGCGACTCCAGGCCGAGCGCGAGCCCGAGCCCCGGTCCCAGCGCGGGTCCGGCGGTCTCCAGGATACGGCGCAGCCGCACGATCTCGGCCCGCAGCGTCACCGCGACGGAGTCGTCGCCGTAGACCAGCGCCGCCAGCCGGGCGGCCGAGAGCCCCTCGCGATGCCAGGCGAGCAGGGTCACGATCTCGGAGTGCCGCGTGCTCAGCTCGACCCCCGGCGCGAGTTCACCGGTGTCGCGACCGAGCACGTGCATCCTGACCGGCACCGCCCCCGTCGCCACCGGTCCGCCCCGCACCGATCCCACCGCAGCCGAACCACCCGGCGCCGACCCGACTGCTGCCGCCTTCGCGTTCTGCCGGCGACCGGAGAACCCGGTCACCCGCACCGCGGCGCGCTCGGCGGCGGCCGCCTCGGTGCTCCGCCGGTCCTGCCCGGCGCGCAGCCGCTGCACCATCAGCTCGGCCTCGGCCGCCGCAGCCGTCGCCTCGATCAGCGGCAGGGTGTGCGGGTCGACCGCGCGCGCATCCCCGGTGATGTCGATCACGCCCAGGATGCGCCGGGTCTCCGGGTCGTGCACCGGCACCGCGGTGCAGCTCCAGCCGTGCACGAGCCGGTTGAAGTGCTCGGCGTCGTGGATCTGGATGCCGTGGTCGAGCTCCAGGGCCGTGCCCGGTGCCGAGGTCCCCACCTCCCGCTCGGACCAGCCGGCACCCTCGACGAAGCGCATCTGCTCGGCGCGGCGCTTGGACTCGGGGTCGCCCTCCACCCAGAGCAGCCGCCCCATCTCGTCGCCCACGGCGACGAGCAGCCCCGAGCCCTCGGCGTCGCGCACGAGGAGCCGGCGGATCACGGGCAGCACCGAGGCGAGCGGATGCGCGAGGCGATAGTCGGCGAGCAGGTCCTCCGCGACCTCGAGGTGCGGCAGCAGGTGCTCCGGGTCGAGTTCCCGGCGGCGGGACCGCTCCCACGACTGGGCCACGAGCGGACGCGGGCGGCGCGGGCGCGGGGTGCCCGGCAGTGCGAGCCAGGGACTGCCCATCCGTTGCCGCCAATCGCCGTCGATCGAACCGTGGGCGGCCGGGCCCTCTCGGAGAAGTCCTACCGCGCCTTCAGTATCGCTCGCGACGGCCCGAGACTCCAGTGCCCGGTCAGTCCTCGAGGGCCGACCGCGGCTCCTCCAGCACGGCGGTCGGCGGCACGTCGGACGCGGCCAGCGACTCGGCGGCGCTCAGCGCGGCGAAACGGGTGGCGGCCTCGACGGCGGCGGAGGCCGCGGCGGGCACGTCCTCCCCCGCGGCGGCCGCGCGTCCGGCGGCGAAGCCCACCAGGTAGGCGGCGAGCGGCCCGGCCGGCGGACGCAGTGACACCGAGGTCGCTGCAGCGGCCTCCAGGAGGGCGGCGGCGTCGACCTGATAGCCCTCGAGCCGCAGATCGGCGGCGACCCGGGCCGACCAGGCGACGAGGTCGCGGTTGTGGTCTTCCTCGGTCAGGCCCACGATCGTGTCCTCATCCATTGCGCCCGCTCCTGTCGTCGTCGTCACGAGCCTAGGACGTCTGGAACGGAACGGGGCCGCCTCCGGCAGTCTGCCGGGGCGGCCCGATTCGATTCCCGCGGACGCGAATCCGCCCGCGGAGCTCTCAGGAGGAGAGTGGTCTCAGGCGGAGATCAGTCCTCCGAGACGGTGATCGTCACGTCGATGTTGCCGCGGGTGGCGTTGGAGTACGGGCAGACCTGGTGCGCCGCGTCGGCGAGCGCCTGGGCCACGTCGTGCTCGACGCCGGGGAGGACGACCTCGAGCAACACAGCGAGCTGGAAGCCGCCCTCGCCGTTCGAGGAGATCTCGACGCGGCCGCCGACGGACGAGTCGGCGATGGAGACCTTCTGCTGACGGGCGACCGCCTGGAGGGCCGAGTGGAAGCAGGCCGAGTACCCGGCGGCGAAGAGCTGCTCGGGGTTCGAGCCGTTGCCTGAGCCGCCCATCGACTGCGGGATGGCGAGGTCGAGGTCGACCCGGCCGTCCGAGCTGCGCACGTGCCCGTTGCGGCCGTCGCCGGTGGAGAGGGCTTCGGCGGTGTAGAGAGCGGTCATGATGATGCCTTTCGATGGAGCGGTTGGAGTGAGGTGAAGAGTGGGGGCGGCGGAGCAGAGGGCAGCGGCCGGCTCGGGGTCAGGCGCGCGTCGCCGCGGTGAGTTCGCGCATCCCCTCGGCGATGCCGTGGAGGCTCGCCACCAGGGAGCGCAGTTCGTCGAGCGAGCCGAGGCCGTAGGCGGGCGTGAGGCAGCTGACCGCCTCGGCGAGCTCGGCGCGCACCGAGCGCCCCTCGTCGGTCAGCGAGACGGTGACCACGCGCTCGTCGTCACGCGAACGGGCCCTGATGACCAGCCCGCGCTCCTCGAGGCGGCGCAGCATCGGCGACAGGGTTCCCGAGTCCAGGCCCAGCCGCGACCCGAGGGCACCGACCGTGAGGCCGTCGCGATCGGCGGCGAGCTCGACGAGGGCGATGTACTGGGTGTACGTGAGGTTCCAGGGCGCGAGCGCGGCCCGGTGGGCCTGCGCGACCGCGTTCGACGCCGAGTAGAGGGCGAAGCACGCCATGTCGTCGAGCGGCGAGGGCGATCCCGTCGCGGTGGTGGTCTCAGTGGCCATGAACCCCACTGTACACAATTCGATTGCGCACAACCAATCACACAGGGCGGCAACTCAGGAAGCCCGAAGCCTGACGCCCCGACCCCGAAGAAACTCAGACCGCCGGCGTCACCGGGTCGTGCAACTCGTACCCCGAGACGGTCGCGCAGTCGGGCCCGAAGGTGAAGTCGCCGAGCACCCGCTCGCCTCGCAGCACCGCGGGTAGCCAGTACTTCGCGTCGTCCCACATCTGATCCAGCGGCAGCGCGTCGACCGGGTACCAGTCCGGCGAGACCTCGTCCGACTCCTGCGGCTCGGCCGAGCCGGCGGGCCCGACGAAGACCGTCGAGTCCTGGCTCCAGTTCTCCCGGAACGGGAAGGCGAACTTCACCAGCCCCCGCTCCTCGAGGTCGACCGGCAGCACGACGAGCCCCGACTCCTCCTCGATCTCGCGCACGATCGCCTCGAGCGCCGTCTCGCCCGGCTCGATCTTGCCGCCGAGGCCCACGATGTTCCCCGAGCCGAGACCGGTCTTCTTGCGGCCGAGCAGCACCTCGACACCGTCGGCGCCATCGCGCAGGAGGAAGGCGACGCAGACCTGGTAGGGAGAGACGGGAGACACCCGAGGATGATAGCCCGCCGATGTGTTCGGGATGTTTCGGGCGTAATCTCGAAGCATGAGTACTTTCATCGACCCGCCCACTCCCGAGTCGTTCGAGCACAACGGCCAGCACCCCGAAGTCGACGACGAAAAGGGCGAAGAGCAGGATTCGTTCGACAAGCAGGTCGAGAACGAGTTCAAGACCCTCGTCGGCGAGGCCGAGCCCACCGACGGCCCGGCTCCCGGGGCCTGAACCACGCCCGACCCACGCACGGCCGAGCGGCTCACCGCGCTCCAGGATGCGGCGCTCGACGAGATCGCCGCGCTCGACGCCGACATGCGCGCACTCCGAACAACCCGCGAGTCCTCCTCGGACGACGACGAGCACGACCCGGAGGGCCCGACCCTCTCGAGCGAGTGGTCGCGCATCCGAGGCCTGATGCTCGCGGCCGAGGTGCGGCGCGACGAAGCGGATGCGGCACTCGAGCGACTCGCCGAAGGCCGCTACGGCACGTGCCTGAGCTGCGGGCGGCCGATCGCCGCCGGGCGGCTCGAGGCACGGCCCACCGCTGCCCTCTGCGTGGACTGCGCCGCCTGACGCCCGGGAACTGCGCCTACTTCTGAGATGCAGCCGTGCCGTCGTCGCCGCCGAGCTCCCAGGGCAACGGCCCCTCGAGCTCGATCGGCTCCTCCGGCGGGGTGTCGAACCCGCCCGGCCGCTGCACCCGGCCGAAGAACCCCATCTGGTTCGACTTCGGCAGCGACGACTCCGCCACGGCCTCCTCGGCCGGGGTCTCGCCCGCGCGGCGCCGGCCGAAGTACCGGTCGCGCAGGCGGGCGTTGAAGCTCTTGGGGCCGGACTCGTCCGGGGTGCCGTCGTCGTGCATCCGCTTCTCGTCGCCCATCGGGCTCTCCTCGCTCATCGCAGGTGCTTCAGCATGCGCGTGTTGCCGAGGGTGTTCGGCTTGACGCGGGCCAGGTCGAGGAACTCGGCGACACCCTCGTCGGGCGAGCGCACGAGCTCGGCGTAGACCTCGGGCTCGACCAGGGCGAGCGGCGAGGCCGTGTAGCCGTTGCGCTCGAAGAACGGCACCTCGAAGGTGAGGCAGAACAGGCGCGAGAGGCCGAGGTCGAGCGCTTCGGCCTCGAGGGCCTCGAGCAGCGCGTGCCCGATGCCGCGGCCGAGCCAGTTCTCGTGCACGGCGAGAGTGCGCACCTCACCCAGGTCTTCCCAGAAGACGTGGAGGGCGCCGCAGCCGACCGGCGTGCCGTCGGCCGTCTCGGCGATGCGGAACTCCTGCACGGCCTCGTAGAAGACCACCGCGTCCTTGCCGAGCAGGATGCGTCGCTGCACCAGCGGCTCCACGAGCGACTGGATCCACGGGACATCACTGGTGCGCGCCCGCCGCACGGTGACGGGCGTCTCGCTCGAACTCATCCCTCCAGCGTACCCGCCCCGGAAAGCCGACGACCCGTCAGTGCTTGTCGCCATCCCGGAGGAATAGGGGCAAGAACTGACGGGTCGAGGAAGGGGTGGCGCTCGGGTGCTGCGGGGTTAGTCGAGGTCTCCGAGGGCCGCGGCCGCGGCAGCCGCGGAGGCCTGCTGCTCGTCGCCACCGGCGCCGATCGCGCCGACCGCCACGGGCTCCCGCGAGGTCTGCACGAAGGTGAACTTGCCGTCTTCGAAGTCGACGTGCACGTGGTCACCGGCGTTCAGCTCACCCTGCAGGATGCGCTCGGACAGCTGGTCCTCGACCTCGTGCTGCATCGCGCGACGCAGCGGGCGGGCACCGAGCGAGGGGTCGAAGCCGACCTCGATCAGGCGCTCCTTGGCGGCGAGCGTGAGCTCGATCGTCATGTCGCGGTCGAGCAGACGGTCGCGCAGGCGCTTGATGAACAGATCGACGATCTGCAGCAGCTCGACCTTGTTCAGCTGCGGGAAGACGATCGTGTCGTCGACGCGGTTGAGGAACTCCGGCTTGAAGTTCTTCTTCAGCTCCTCCGACACCTTGGCCTTCATGCGGTCGTACGAGGTCGACTCGTTGCCGGACACCTGGAAGCCGATGGGCGAACCCGTGATGTCCTTCGTGCCGAGGTTGGTCGTCATGATGATGACCGTGTTCTTGAAGTCGACGACGCGACCCTGGCCATCCGTCAGCCGGCCCTCTTCCAGAACCTGGAGCAGGGAGTTGAAGATGTCCGGGTGGGCCTTCTCGATCTCGTCGAACAGCACCACGGAGAACGGCTTGCGGCGCACCTTCTCGGTGAGCTGGCCGCCCTCTTCGAAGCCGACGAATCCGGGAGGGGCACCGAACAGTCGCGAGACCGTGTGCTTCTCGCCGTACTCGGACATGTCGAGGGAGATCAGCGCGTTCTCGTCGTCGAACAGGAACTCGGCGAGCGCCTTGGCGAGCTCGGTCTTACCGACACCCGTGGGGCCGGCGAAGATGAACGAACCCGAGGGGCGCTTCGGGTCCTTCAGACCGGCGCGGGTGCGGCGGATCGTGCGGGACAGCGCAGCGATGGCCTCGTTCTGGCCGATGACGCGCTGGTGCAGCGCCTTTTCCATGAACACGAGGCGAGCGGACTCCTCCTCGGTCAGCTTGAACACCGGGATGCCCGTGGCCTGGGCCAGGACCTCGGCGATCAGGCCCTCGTCGACGATGCCGGAGGTCTGGATGTCTCCCGACTTCCACTGCTTCTCCAGGCGCAGACGCTCGCCGAGGAGGTTCTTCTCCTCGTCGCGGAGGCTCGCGGCCTTCTCGAAGTCCTGATCCTCGATCGCGGCCTCCTTCTGGCCACGGACGGCGGCGATGCGCTCGTCGAACTCGCGGAGCTCCGGCGGGGCCGACAGGATCGACAGCCGCAGGCGGGCGCCGGCCTCGTCGATCAGGTCGATTGCCTTGTCGGGGAGGAAGCGGTCCTGCACGTAGCGGTCGGCGAGGTTCGCGGCGGCGACGATCGCGCCGTCCGTGATCGACACCTTGTGGAACGCCTCGTACTTGTCGCGGAGGCCCTTCAGGATGTTGATCGCGTGGGGCAGCGACGGCTCGGCGACCTGGATCGGCTGGAACCGGCGCTCGAGCGCCGCATCCTTCTCGAAGTGCTTGCGGTACTCGTCGAGCGTGGTGGCACCGATGGTCTGGAGCTCGCCACGGGCCAGCAGAGGCTTGAGGATCGACGCCGCGTCGATCGCGCCCTCGGCCGCACCGGCGCCGACGAGGGTGTGGATCTCGTCGATGAAGGTGATGATGTCGCCGCGGGTGCGGATCTCCTTCGTGACCTTCTTCAGGCGCTCCTCGAAGTCTCCGCGGTAGCGGGAGCCGGCGATCAGCGAACCGAGGTCGAGCGTGTAGAGCTGCTTGTCCTTCAGGGTCTCGGGCACGTCGCCGCGCACGATCGCCTGGGCGAGGCCCTCGACGACGGCGGTCTTGCCGACGCCGGGCTCACCGATCAGGACGGGGTTGTTCTTGGAGCGGCGGGAGAGGATCTGCATGACCCGCTCGATCTCCTTCTCGCGCCCGATCACCGGGTCGAGCTTGTTGTCGCGCGCCGCCTGCGTGAGGTTGCGGCCGAACTGGTCGAGGATCTGCGACCCCTTGTCGGGGGCCTGGTCGTTGCCGCCGACCGCGACCTGCTCCTTGCCCTGGTAACCGGAGAGCAGCTGGATGACCTGCTGCCGGACGCGGTTCAGGTCGGCGCCCAGCTTCACGAGCACCTGGGCGGCGACGCCCTCGCCCTCGCGGATGAGGCCGAGCAGGATGTGCTCGGTGCCGATGTAGTTGTGGCCGAGCTGCAGCGCTTCGCGCAGCGACAGCTCGAGGACCTTCTTCGCACGGGGCGTGAAGGGGATGTGCCCGGTGGGCTGCTGCTGTCCCTGACCGATGATGTCTTGAACCTGCTCGCGCACGGCGTCGAGCGAGATGTTCAGCGACTCGAGCGCCTTCGCGGCGACTCCTTCGCCCTCATGGATCAGGCCGAGCAGGATGTGCTCGGTACCGATGTAGTTGTGGTTGAGCATCTTGGCTTCTTCTTGCGCCAAGACGACGACACGACGGGCTCGGTCGGTGAATCTCTCAAACATGTCTGTCTCCCTGGTCGCCAGGGCCGGAGGATGGCGACCGTTAGGAAGAGACTAACCAGCGCGAGGGGCCCCGACAGCCCCTGTTCGCCCTGGGCGTGACTCGCATTTCGAGTCACCTCCGCAGGCCCCGTGCCCGCGAGGCGATCGTAGGATGACGGGCATGAGCAACCTGGAGGAGAAGCCCTCCGAGACCTGGATGGAATGCGACGCGGTCGCCCTCGCGCGGGAGGTGGCGCCGGCGGTGGAGCTGATCGCCGCCCGCGAGGTGCCGCTCGGCGGGCCGCGCGCGATGACCGTGCACCGCACCCTGCCGAGCCGGCAGCGCACGATGATCGGCGCCTGGTGCTTCGCCGACCACTACGGGCCGTCGCCGGTCTCGGAGACCGGGGGCATGGTCGTTCCGCCGCATCCGCACACCGGGCTGCAGACCGTGAGCTGGCTGTTCGAGGGCGAGATCGAGCACCGCGACAGCGTGGGCAGCCACGCCTTCGTGCGGCCGGGGGTGCTCAACCTGATGACCGCGGGGCGCGGCATCTCGCACTCGGAGGTCTCGACGGCCCGCACGACGTCGCTGCACGGGGTGCAGCTCTGGGTCGCGCTGCCCTCCGCCTCCCGCGACACCGCTCCCTTCTTCGAGAGCCACGAGGCGGTCCGGCTCCGGATCGGCGACGCCGAGATCGCCGTGTTCGTCGGCGAGCTGGGCGGGGCCTCCGTGGGCGCGACGACCTTCAGCCCGCTCGTGGCGGCCGAGATCCTGCTGCCCGCAGGCGGCCGGGCCGAACTGCCGGTGCGCCCCGGCTTCGAGTACGGGGTGCTGGTGGATGCGGGGCCCGTCGCGGTCGACGGCGTCACGGTCGCGCGCACCGAGCTCGCGTACACCGGGCTCGGCCGGCAGAGGATCGTGCTCGGCGCCGGGGACGAGCCGGTGCGGGTCGTGCTGATCGGCGGGGCTCCGCTGGACGAGCAGATCCTGATGTGGTGGAACTTCGTCGGGCGCAGCCACGAGGAGATCGTCGCCTACCGGGCCCAGTGGCAGCGCGAGTCGGGCGCGCCCGAGCCGGACGACGCACCGGCGCCGCTCGGCGGGTCAGCGGCCGCCGGCGGGTCAGCGGCCCTCGGCGCGTCCGCGGCGCTCGGCGAGACCTCGGCCGAGGCGGCCGACCCGTCGCATCCGGAGTCCGTCGTGTCCCTCCCCCGCTTCGGCGCGAGCGACCACCACTTCGAGGGCTCGCCCCTGCCCGCGCCCGCACTCCCCACGGTGCGCCTCAAGCCCCGCCCCTAGCTCAGGCCGCGGCTCACCAGAACCCGAGGTGGTCGCCGAGGATCTTCGTGCTCGATGATCGGCACCTCGACGAAGGCCAGCGAGATGCCCACCGCGAGGGCGTCGATGCTCGTGGCCACCGCCAGCAGCAATAGCTCGCGCACGCGGAGGCGCTGGTCGTCCTTGCCGTCGTCGGAGCCGGTGAAGGCGTCCCAGATCATCTTGCCACCGATCACCACCAACAGGCCGAAGGCGATCCTGTGGTCGACCGGGGCGATGAAGGAGTTGAAGCTCGTTTCGAGCAGCCAGCCGATCAGGGGCATGACCGCCTGGAAGACCCCGAAGGTGAGCGCGATGATGACGGCGTCGCGCAGCACGAAGCGACGCATGCAGCCCTTTGCCGAGGGCTACTGGATGGCCGAGGTGAGGCGGGCCAGGTTGTCGAGGATGGTGGAGCGGAGGGGCTGCTTGCGCCACTCCTCGAGGGTGAGCTCGCGACTGACCGCGCGGTAGCCGTCCTCGACCTGGCGCATCTGCTCGACGAACTCGTGGCCGCGCACCATCAGCGAGACCTCCATGTTGAGGCTGAACGAGCGCATGTCCATGTTCGACGACCCGATCACCGCGACGTCGTCGTCGATCGTGAAGTGCTTGGAGTGCAGGATGTACGGGGCCTGGTACATGAAGATCCGCACCCCCGCCCGCAGCAGCACCTCGTAGTACGAGCGCTGGGCGTGGTAGACGAGGGCCTGGTCGCCGATCTCGGAGACGAACAGCTGAACCTCCACGCCGCGCTCGGTCGCGGTGGTGATGGCGTACATCATCGAGTCGTCCGGCACGAAATAGGGGCTCGTGATGATGATCTTGCGCTGCGCGTTGTAGAGCAGGGCCAGGAACAGGCGCAGGTTGTTCTCACCGTCGAACCCGGGGCCGGAGGGGACCACCTGCATGTCGAGGGCATCCGGCTCGTCCTCGATCACGTCGTCGGTGATCGCGCGGGTCTCGCGCAGCAGCAGCTCACCGCTCTCGCTGAACCAGTCGGTGATGAAGATCGCGTTGATGCCCGCGACGATCGGGCCCTCGAGCCGCGTCATCAGGTCTTGCCACTTGAGGCCCCGTTTGAGGTTGCCGCGCTTGTTGTAGCTGCGGTCGACCACGTTCTGCGAGCCCATGTAGGCGACCTCGCCGTCGATCACGAGCACCTTGCGGTGGTTGCGGAGATCGGGCCGCTGCCACTTGCCCTTCAACGGCTGCACGGGGAGCATGAAGTGCCAGGAGACCCCCATCGCGTTCAGCTTCTTGACGGTCGCACGGTGGCCGGGGGCGCGCACCGAGGCGATGTGGTCGAGCAGCACCCGAACGGTGACACCGCGTTTGACCGCGGCGTCGAGCGCCTCGAAGAACGGCTTCGTGGTCTTGTCGTACGAGAGGATGTAGAACTCGGCGTGCACGTAGCGGTGCGCCTTCTGGATGTCGGCCGTCATCTGCCGGATCGAGTCGTCGTAGTCGCCGATCAGCGTGGCCGTGTTGCCGCCGACCAGCGGCATCGCGCCGAGATTGCGGTTCAGCTCGACGACGCTGCGGAACCACGGCGGCCACGGGTGGTCGTCGCTGACCTTCTCGATGCCCTCGGTGGTCTCGATGATGAACTCGTTGATCGCGTGCTGCTTGTCGCGCCGCGACTTGGGCAGCTTGTAGCTCCCGATCAGGAGGAAGAGCAGGAACCCGACGTAGGGCAGCACGAAGATGGCCATGAGCCACGCGATGCCGGTCGAGGGCCGGCGGTTGCGCGGCACGACGATGACCGCGATGACACGGATGACGAAGTCGATCGCGAGCAGGGCGAGCACCACGGCGACGGCCATGTCGGAACTCCCCACTGCGGCTCCCCTCCGACGATTCCCTCAGGGATACCGTAGCGGGTCGGAGCGGACGCGCTTATTCGGACGCGGTCTTGGCCGGGAGGCCCAGCCGGCGGCGCTCTTCGGCCTCGATCTTCGCCAGCGCGCGGCGCTCGGACTTGTCCGACCGCAGGAGCGCACGCATGATGAACCAGAACACCAGGCCGATCAGCACGGTCGGTGCCAGGGCGGCGATCACGGGCAGGAAGTCGTTCATCGGAGCGATTCTACGGCACGCACCTGGGGGTCGTGCCCGGGACTCCCGTCCAGGAGCCCCGCCCTGACGGCGGCGCCCGGCAGGATCACTTCACCAGGGGGAAGAGGATGGTCTCGCGGATGCCGAGGCCGGTGAGGGCCATCAGCAGTCGGTCGATGCCCATCCCCATCCCGCCCGAGGGCGGCATGCCGAACTCGAGGGCGCGCAGGAACTCCTCGTCGAGCTGCATGGCCTCGTCGTCGCCGGCCGCGGCCTGCCGCGCCTGCTCGACGAAGCGCTCGCGCTGGATGACGGGGTCGACCAGCTCGGAGTATCCCGTCGCCAGCTCGAAGCCGCGGATGTACAGGTCCCACTTCTCGACGACGCCCTCGATCGAGCGGTGCGCGCGGGTGAGCGGGCTGGTCTCGACCGGGAAGTCGAGCACGAAGGTGGGGCGCACGAGCGAGCCCTTGACGAAGTGCTCCCAGAGCTCTTCGACGAGCTTGCCGTGGTTGGGCAGGTGCACCTCGACGCCCTCGCGGTCGGCGAGCGCCTTGAGGTCGGCGACCGAGGTCTGCGGAGTGATCTCGACGCCGGCCGCCTCGGAGAGCGAGTCGTACATGCTGATGCGGTCCCACTGACCGCCGAGGTCGTACTCGGTGCCGTCGGCCCAGGTGACCACGTGCGATCCCGAGGTCGCGAGGGCGGCGTTCTGGATGAGCGTCTGCGTGAGCTCGGCGATGCTGGTGTAGTCGCCGTACGCCTCGTAGGCCTCGAGCATCGCGAACTCGGGCGAGTGCGTCGAGTCGGCGCCCTCGTTGCGGAAGTTGCGGTTGATCTCGAAGACCCGGTCGATGCCGCCGACGACGGCGCGCTTGAGGAAGAGCTCGGGCGCGATCCGGAGGAACAGCTCGGTGTCGAAGGCGTTGGAGTGCGTGACGAAGGGGCGGGCCGCGGCGCCGCCGTGCATCGTCTGCAGCATCGGCGTCTCGACCTCGAGGTAGTGCCGGTCGGCGAAGGTGGCGCGGAGGGATGCGGTGGCCAGGGCGCGGGTGCGGACGACGTTCCGCGCCTGGTCGCGCACGATCAGGTCGAGGTAGCGGCTGCGCATCCGGGTCTCCTCCGACAGCTCGGAGTGCAGGTTGGGCAAGGGCAGCAGGGCCTTGGCCGCGATCTTCCACTCCGCGACCATCACGGAGAGCTCGCCGCGGCGGGAGGAGATGACCTCGCCCGAGACGAAGAGGTGGTCGCCGAGGTCGACGAGCTCCTTGAAGTCGGCGAGCGACTCCTCGCCGACGACGGCGAGCGAGACCATGGCCTGGATGCGGGTGCCGTCGCCGGACTGCAGCGAGACGAAGCAGAGCTTGCCGGTGTTGCGGAGGTGCACGACGCGGCCGGCGATGCCGACGGTCTCGCCCGAGACCTCGTCGGCGGCGAGGTGGCCCCACTTGGCGCGGACCGCGGGGATCGTCGTGGTGACCGGCACCGAGACCGGGTAGGCGCCCGCGCCGGACTCGTTGAGCTTGTCGCGCTTGGCCAGGCGCACGGCCTTCTGCTCGGAGACCTCGTCGTCGGTCAGCTCGGCGGGGGCGGTGGGGTTCTGCGCGGATGCGTCGGTCATGCGGAACGGGTCTCCTTGAGGTCGCGCCCAGTTTACCGGGCGCGTCGGGCGCCCCGGGAGCAGGGACGGGGAAGGTCGACGGGCGAGCGGGGATGGGAGTGGGAGTCCCATGCGAAAGTCGCTATCGTCGTGCCCCGGGGGGCCATGGACAGGTCACCGTGACGATCGTGGGGGTCGTCACGGTGGCCGCTCCGGCGTCAGTGGCCGAGGTAGATGGCGGCGTTGTCGATCAGGCGGGTG
Source organism: Herbiconiux solani NBRC 106740 (assembly GCF_001571005.1). Classification (GTDB taxonomy): domain Bacteria; phylum Actinomycetota; class Actinomycetes; order Actinomycetales; family Microbacteriaceae; genus Herbiconiux; species Herbiconiux solani. Next base: position 293,293 of record NZ_BCST01000005.1, read on the forward strand.
CTGCCGACCTTGGCGGCGATGATGACCCGGGCCTTGCCGGTGTAGTCGTCGTCGACGGGCTGGAAGGTGTCCGGATGCACGACGGCCAGGTAGTCGAGCTCGACCAGCTGCTCACCCATCGCGGCGGCCTGGGCGGCGGCGAGCACGGCGTCGATCCCCCGGTCGGACGCGGAGCCCGCGGCCTCGAGCACGTGCGGGAGGGTGGCGGCGGCCCGGCGCTCGCGCGGGTCGAGGAAGCGGTTGCGGCTGGAGAGCGCCAGCTCGTCGTCGTCACGGACCGTCTCGACCACCTCGACCGTGGTGGGCATGTTGAGGTCGGTGAGCATCCGCTGCACCAGGAAGACCTGCTGGGCGTCTTTCTGGCCGAAGAGCACGACGTCCGGGCCGACGGAGTTGATCAGCTTGGCGACGACGGTGAGCACGCCGTCGAAGTGGCCCGGGCGGCTGCGGCCCTCGAACAACGAGCCGACGCGGCCGGCGGTCACGCGGGTCGAGACGTCTCCCGTGGGGTAGAGCTCGTCGACCTCGGGGGCGAAGGCGAGGTCGGCGCCGCGGCCGGTGAGCAGGGCCAGGTCGCTCTCGAGGTCGCGCGGGTAGCGCTCGAGGTCGGCCGGATCGTTGAACTGCAGCGGGTTCACGAAGATCGAGACCACGACCAGGTCGGCGATCTCGGCGGCGCGTTCGACGAGGGCGAGGTGGCCCTGGTGCAGCGCACCCATCGTGGGGACGAGGGCGACGACGGGGCGGGTGCCGGCGGTCGTGGCGGCGTTCTGGATCTCGCGGCGGACATCCGCCACCGTCGTCACGACGACGGGGACCTGGGCTGCGAGAGCCTCCGATTCGGCTGATGCCACCGGGTACTCCTTGCTGTTGAGCTGTGCTCGGCGGCGCCTCGGGCGACCGCCACGACGATGTTACCGGGTGGCGGGACGGGGTCTGCCGGTGGGGGCGGGCCGGGTTGGATGGGCGGGGCGGATGAACGGGGCTGGGCGGGCGGGTCAGCCCGGGACGTCGCCGCCGGCGCGGGCCAGGGCGTTCTGCACCGCCGAGAGCATGAGCGGCGAGAGCACCCGCCCCGGGGCGTCGACGCCGATCGAGGCGAGGAGGCCGACGGCCTGGTCGACGATCGCGCTCGAGAAGGTGGTCGCGGTCTCGATGGCCTCGGCGTAGGCCGGCCGGTCGGCTTCCGCGACGACCACGGGCTCGCCGCCCATCTCGACCACGAGCGCCTGCGCGATCGGCAGCACGGGCGTCGGGGCGGTCACGCCGAACCAGGTTCCGGTGAGGCGGCCGAGGTCGATGCTGGTGCCGGTGAACGACATCGCCGGGTGCACGGCGAGCGGGATGATGCCGGCGGCGCGGGCCGGGGCGAAGACGTCGGTGCCGAACTCGGGGGCGGTGTGCAGCACGAGCTGGCCCATCTGCCAGGTGCCGGTGCGGGCGAGGCCCGCGATCAGGCTCTCGAGCTCGGAGGAGGGTACGGCGAGCACCACGAGCTCGCTCCGCTCGACGAGCTCGGGGATGGTGAGCACGGGCGCGCCCGGCAGCATGGCCTCGGCGCGCTCCCGACTGGACTCGCTGATGGCGGAGACACCGACGATCGCGTGACCGGCGTTCGCGAGGGCGGCGCCGATCACCGGGCCGACGCGGCCGGCGCCGACGATGCCGACGCCGAGGCGGCCGGTGCGTTCGGAGGGCTTCATCGGGGGTCTCCTTCAGGGGTGGTGGGGGTGGTGGGAGGTGCAGCCCAGCGCTGGGTGCGGTCGGCCGCGCCCGCGGCGTCGACGCGGACTGTCCAGAGCTCGAAGGCGGCCGTGCCGCGCTCGCGGTCGACCGCGTCGACGGTCGCCCGAACCGGCCCCGAGACCGTGTGGGCGGTGAGTCCGACGAGGTCGAGCATCCGTTGCAGCGGCCCCTGCGACAGGCGCAGGCTCTGCACCCGGGCGAGCGGCACGACCATCAGGCGGCGCCAGATGAAACCGGTGCGGATGAGGATGGCGTCGTCGGTGAGCGCGGTGCCCGTCCTCCGCCACGACAGCGGCCGGATGGGCCAGGCCCGCCGCGGGGCGTCGTCGAAGCCCCCGCCCTCCCGCGCGACGAGGCCGGCGAGCACGAGGCCGCGGGTGTGCTCCCCCGCGAGACCGGGGAGCAGGAGGCCGAGCACCTTCCGCACGTCGTCGATCGTGCCGACCGGCAGCATCGTCGTGCTCGACTGCGCGCTGCCCTCGCCGGCCGCGCCCGCCCGGTTGATGCGGATCATCCACCAGCCCACCGGCCGCCAGAGCAGCGGCTGGCTGACCTCGATCGCGTGGATGCGCCCCGGCGGCAGCGTGTCGTTGCTGGTCGAGAGCAGGCCGAAACCGACCCGCACGCCGTCCGGGGTGCCCGCGATGCTGTAGCGCAGCGACTTGGTGAACCGGCGGCCGTAGTAGCCGAACGCGGCGGCCGCACCGGGCAGCAGCAGGAAGACGACGAACAGCCGGTCGCCGAGCATCGATGTCGTGACGAGCACCGCCGCGACCACGAGGAGGCCGATGGTGAAGCCGCTCAGCACGAGCGAGGCGATCAGGCGGCCGGGCGGGATGCGGACGACCGACTCGGGGGCGGCCAGCGTCGGGTCGAGCTCGGGGGCGAGGAGTTCGCGCATCCGCTGGTTGACCAGGCGCTCGCGCTGCTGCGGCGGGACGGCGCCGGCCTGCGCGGGCACCCCGCCAGGTACTTGCTCGCCGGGCACCTGCACGCCGGGCACCTGCCCTCCGGCCTGCCCCAACGCGTCGGCGGTGCGCTCCTCGGCCTCCACCTGCTCGCGCGCCTGCAGCCCGGAGGCCAGCACGAGCACGTCACGGCGCAGGCGGTCGGCGCCGGCGCTGCCGAGGTAGGCCAGTTGCACCTTCGCGTCCTGCCCGGCGACGCTGATGTCGAGCTTGGCGGCTCCGAACAGGCGGGCGAACACCGGGCGGTCGATGCCGATGCCCTGGATGCGATCGAGCCGGGCCCGCCGATGCGTGCGGAAGAGGATGCCGCTGCGCACCTCGACGACGTCGTCGCCGACCCGGAAGCTGTGCGTGCGCCAGGAGAGGTAGAAGCCCGCGATGCCGATGACGAGGGCTCCGACGACGATGAGGCCGAGCCAGCCGATCTGGCCGCGCTCGTAGGCGGTCTGCAGCGGGTCGCCGGGAAGGTCGGGAGCGCCGAAGACCCAGTCGACCAGCCGCTCACGGAAGTTCGCGATCACGAAGCCGAGCACCGCGATCAGCACGATGCCGCCGCGGAGCAGCGGGGTGGCGGGGTGCAGGCGGTGCCACTCGCCGTCGGTGAGGTCGGTGCCGGCCTGCCTCGGACCGCCCTGGCCGCCGTGGCCCGTGGCGCCCTGGCTCAGGCCGCCCTGGATGGGGCCGCCCTGGATCGGGCCGCCGTCGCCCGGTTGCTCGCTCACAGCCCCACGCGACGCGACTCCGCGAGGGCGACGAGCTCGTCACGGAGCGCGGTCGCCTCGGCGTCGACGAGACCCGGGATCGTGACGCCGGTCGCCGCCGCGGCCGTCACGAACTTGAGCTCGGCCAGACCCAGCGCCCGCGCGACCGGGCCGCGGTTGACGTCGATCAGCTGCATGCGCCCATAGGGCACCGACACCACGCGGTGGAACATGATGCCCCGCTTGAACTCGAGGTCGTCGTCGCGCAGTCGGTAGCCGATCGAGCGCACCCGCCGGGGTGCGAGGGCGAGGGTCGTCAGCCCGATCACGACCGCCACCGCGAGCGCCGGCCAGCCGAACCACGAGCCGTTGAGGATGAACGGCACGGTCACCGCCGCGAGCACCAGCCCGCCGATGATGCTGGAGACGACCTCGACGCCCAGGTACTTGGGGCTGACGCCGTGCCACTCCCCGGTCACGGTCATCCGATTCGAGGGCACGGGATTCTCACTTCGCGTCGGGTTCGTCGGGCGGCAGGGTGCACAGCCGCTCGGCCACGAGACCGGCGACCAGGAGGGTGACCCCGGAGACCGCGGCGGCGATGCCCGACCAGAGGGAGCCTACATCGGCGATCACCGGCCGGGTCAGGAGGAAGGCGAGCACCCCGATGCTGAACCCGCCGATCAGGCTTCCGACGAGGCTCGAAGCCTTCGCGAGCACCACGGTGCGCATGGCGCGGAACGGGTTGACCTGCGCCGCCGAGGTGCCGCGGATGGCGCGCCGGATCGGCACCGCCAGCACCACGACGATCGCCGCCGCGGCGAGCAGCGTGATGGTGAGCGTAACCGGCGGGACAAGCACGGGCGAACCGGCCGCCGCGAGCACGATCTCGAGCACGTAGCCGGCCGCGATCCCGACGACGCCGAAGACGATCAGGGTGACCGGACGCGTGTGCCTCACCGACGCTCCCCCGCGTAGGGCCGGAGGGTCGTCTGCGGGATGCGCGCCAGCAGGGCGTCCGCGCGCCCGAGCCCCGGCAGGGTCGCCTCCGGATCGACCTCGAGCCACGGCACGAGCACGAAGTCGCGCTCGGCCGCCCGGGGGTGCGGGAGGGTCAGGCGCGGGGTGTCGCGGATGACGGAGGCGAAGGTCACGATGTCGACGTCGAGCGTGCGGTCTCCCCAGCGCTCGGCCCGCACACGGCCGTGCGCGTGCTCGATCGCGTTGACGACGCCGAGCAGCTCTTCGGGATGGAGGCTGGTGCGGATCAGGGCGACCGCGTTCAGGTAGGCGGGCGCGTCGGGGTCGACGCCATCCGGTTTGACCGCCGTGGTCTCGTAGAGACGCGAGACCGCGAGCACCTCGATGCCCTCGGTCTCCTCGAGCTCCCGCACCGCCTCGAGGATCGTCGTCTCGCGATCGCCCAGGTTGCTGCCGAGGGCGAGCACGGCGGGGAGCCGGATGATCCGGCGCTCGACGCTCGGGATCGGACGGGCGTTCGCGTTCATGAGGAGGCCAATCGTGCTCGGGGCTTCGTGCGGATGATCGTGATGCTGACGTCGGCGAAGGGCACCGTGATCGGGGCGTCGGGCTTGTGCACCACGACGCGCGTGCGCTCGACGGGCTCGTGGGCGAGCACGACGGAGGCGACGCGCTCGGCGAGCGTCTCGATCAGGTCGACCGGGTCGGCGGCCACGGCCTCGGAGATCTCGACGGCGAGTTCGCCGTAGTGCACCGTGCGGGCGAGGTCGTCGCCCGAGGCGGCGGGCGCGGTGTCGAGCCAGACGTCGACGTCGATCACGAAGCGCTGGCCGTTCTCGCGCTCGAAGTCGAAGACGCCGTGGTGGGCGAAGACCTCGAGGCCGGTGAGGGTGAGGAGGTCGAGCTCGGCGGGGGCGGCGGCGGATGCACGGGGTGCGCCATGCAGGTCGGCGTCGGGCCGGCGGGTGCCGGGTTCGCCGGTGCCGGGCCGGCGGGTGCCGGGTTCGTCGGTCATGCCTGCCCTCCCTCGTCCTCGTCGCGGCCGCGGGGGTCGTCGCCGTGCCAGGCGGCGACCACGTCGAGCGCCTGCCGGGTGAGAGCCACGTCGTGCACCCGCACCCCCCACACGCCGTCGTGCACGGCGAGGGCCGCCACGATCGCCGAGGGGAGGTCGCGGTGGCCCGGCGCGGTGCCCTCGGGCAGCAGCCCGCCGATGAAACGCTTGCGCGACGCCCCTACGAGCACCGGGGGGCCGAGCGCCACGAGGCGGTCGAGGTGCCGCAGGAGCTGCCAGTTGTGGGCGCCGTTCTTCGCGAACCCCAGACCGGGGTCGAGGATCAGCCGGTCGGGGTCGACACCCTTGACGATCAGCTCGGCGGCCCGGAACTCCAGGTGCGAGACGACCTCGCCGACCACGTCGCGGTAGTGGGCCGCACCCGCCATCTCGTCGCTCGGACCGCGCCAGTGCATCACGACGAACCGGGCGTCCGAGGCCACGATCAGGTCGTCCATCTCAGGGTCGGCGAGGCCGCCCGAGACGTCGTTCACGATGCTCGCGCCGGCCTCGATCGCCGCGGCGGCCGTGGAGGCGTTGGTCGTGTCGACGCTGACCGTGATGCCCCGGGCGACCAGGTCGCGGACGACGGGCAGCACCCGCCGCTGCTCCTCCGAGACGGCGATGCGGCCGGCTCCCGGGCGGGTCGACTCCCCGCCCACGTCGATGACGTCGGCGCCCTGCGCGACCATCTCGACGGCGTGACGCACGGCGGCGTCCCGGTCGAGCCAGAGTCCGCCGTCGCTGAACGAGTCCGGCGTGACGTTGAGGATGCCGAGGATCGCGGTCGGTGCGCTCACCGGCCCTCCCCCGGTGCATCCTGGAGCCCTGCGCTCGGAACGGTGCCCGACCCGGTGCCGATCAGGGCGATCACCTCGGCCCGCGCGGCCGGGTCGGTGAAGACCCCGCGCGACGCGAGGGTGACGGTGGTGCTGCGGGTCTGCCGCGGCCCGCGCGCGCTGACGCAGCCGTGCTTCGCGTCGAGGACGACCAGCACGCCCGGGGAGTCCAGCGCCGATTCGATGGCCGCAGCGATCTCGTCGCCGAGCCGCTCCTGCAGCTGGGGGCGCGAGGAGGCCGACTCGATCACCGCGACGATGCCGCCGAGCCCCGCGATCCGCTCGCCCGGCAGGTAGGCCACGTGGGCCACCCCCTCGAACACCATCAGGTGGTGCTCGCAGACCGAGCGGAAGGTGATGTCGCGCAGGATGACGGGCTGCGCATCCGGAGCCGTGAAGGTCGAGCCGATCGCCGACGCCGGATCGACCCCTACGCCGCCGTACAGCTCGGCGAACAGGTCGGCGACGCGACGCGGGGTCTGCGCCAGCCCCTCACGGGCCGGGTCGTCGCCGATCGCGGCCAGGATCTCACTGACCGCGGCCTCGATCCTCTCCCGGTCGACGGAGCTCACGCGAGCCCTACGCGGTGGCGGGGCGGGGGTTGATGCGCGGGGCGCGCTTCGGCTTGGACTCGGGCTCGGGTTCGGAGCCGACCCCGCCGTCGACCGCGCCGGCGTCGATCGGCGCCTTCGTGGTCGGGAACGACACCGGGGGGAGCTCGGAGACCGGGCGGTTCTCGCTCGAGAGCCACTGCGGGCGCAGCGGGAGGTGCTTGACGCCCTTGAAGATCTCGGCCAGCTGGTCGTGGTCGAGCGTCTCTTTCTCGAGGAGCTCGGCGGCCAGCCTGTCGAGGATGTCGCGGTTGTCGTTCAGCACCTGCCAGGCCTCGTCGTGCGCCGCCTCGATCAGGCCGCGCACCTCGGCGTCGACCTGCTGGGCGAGGCTCTCGGAGTAGTCGCGCTCGTGGCCCATGTTGCGGCCGAGGAACATCTCGCCCGAGGCGCTGCCGAGCTTGACGGCACCGAGCGAGGCGGTCATGCCGTACTCGGTGACCATCTTCTTGGCGGTGCCGGTGGCCTTCTCGATGTCGTTCGAGGCGCCGGTGGTCGGGTCGTGGAAGACGATCTCCTCGGCGACGCGGCCACCCATGGCGTAGGCCAGCTGGTCGAGCAGCTCGTTGCGGCTGACCGAGTAGCGGTCTTCGAGCGGCAGCACCATCGTGTAGCCGAGGGCCCGGCCGCGCGGCAGGATCGTGACCTTGGTGACCGGGTCGGTGTAGTTCATCGCCGTCGCCACCAGGGCGTGGCCGCCCTCGTGGTACGCCGTGACGAGCTTCTCCTGGTCGCGCATGATGCGGGTGCGACGCTGGGGGCCGGCGATGACGCGGTCGATCGCCTCGTCGAGGGCGCGGTTGTCGATCAGCTGCGCGTTGCTGCGGGCCGTGAGCAGGGCCGCCTCGTTGAGCACGTTCGCCAGGTCGGCGCCGGTGAAGCCGGGCGTCTTGCGGGCGACGACCTCGAGGTCGACACCGGCCGCGAGCGGCTTGCCCTTGCCGTGCACCTCGAGGATCTTCTTGCGGCCGTTGAGGTCGGGCGCGTCGACGCCGATCTGGCGGTCGAAGCGGCCGGGGCGCAGGAGGGCCGGGTCGAGGATGTCGGGGCGGTTGGTCGCGGCGATCAGGATGACGTTCGTCTTGACGTCGAAGCCGTCCATCTCGACCAGCAGCTGGTTGAGGGTCTGCTCGCGCTCGTCGTGACCGCCGCCCATGCCGGCGCCGCGGTGGCGGCCGACGGCGTCGATCTCGTCGATGAAGATGATGGCGGGCGAGTTCTCCTTCGCCTGCTGGAACAGGTCGCGCACGCGGCTCGCGCCGACGCCGACGAACATCTCGACGAAGTCCGAACCGGAGATCGAGTAGAACGGCACGCCGGCCTCACCCGCGACCGCGCGGGCCAGCAGGGTCTTGCCGGTACCGGGAGGACCGTACAGCAGCACGCCCTTCGGGATGCGGGCGCCGACGGCCAGGAACTTCGCGGGCTCCTTCAGGAAGTCCTTGATCTCCTCGAGCTCCTCCAGCGCCTCCTCGGCACCGGCCACGTCGTCGAAGGTGACCTTCGGCGACTCCTTCGAGACGAGCTTGGCCTTGGACTTGCCGAACTGCATGACGCGGTTACCGCCGCCCTGCATGCCGGAGAGCATGAACCAGAAGAACGCGCCGATCAGGAGGATCGGGAGGAAGAGGCCGAGCGCCGAGAGGAACCAGTTCGGCTGCGGGACCTGGTCGTCGAAGCCGTCGGCGGGCTTGGCATCCGTGACCGCGTTGACGACCTCGGTGCCGCGCGGGGCGACGTAGTAGAACTGCACCTTCGAGCCGAACTCGTCATCCGGGTTCGTGAGCGTCATGTCGACGCGCTGCTCGCCGTCGATGATCGTCGCCTCGGAGACCTTGCCGGTCGACAGCAGATTCAGGCCCTGATCGGTCGTGATCTGCTTGGTGCTGCCGCCGGTGATGAGCGTGAATCCGATCCAGAGGGCGATCGCGCCCAGCAGGATGTACGGAATGGGAGATCGAAGGATGCGTTTCGCGTTCATGTCTCTTCATCGCTTGTGTGCCGGGGATGCAGCACGGTGCCTATGTCGTGCTGCAAGGGTACCCGTCGCGGACTGGACGCCGCCTCCATGTTCCCCGTGGGCGTAACGGCCCCGGCGAGGAGTCACCGCACCAGGAAGGTCACCGCCACGACGTTCGAATACGCATCCTGATCCGGGCCGGTCAGCCGGTAGAGGAAACGGTCGGTTCCCGTGAAGCCGGCGTCGGGCTGGTACACGAAGGAACCGGTCACGGTGTCGAGCGCGAGACTGCCGTGCGCCGGCGGGGTCTCGCCACGCTGGATCAGCCAGCCCGCCGTGGGCACGGAGTCGTTCTGCAGCAACCCGGCATCCGCCCCCACCGCGAGCCGAGCGCCGGCCGCCACCTCGTAGGAGTCAGCCCCGGCCACCGCCTCGGGCACGACCTCGACCGTGAACGACGCCTCCCAGATCGACGGCAGCCCGCCGACCGGCACGATCACGCGGATCACGTCGGTGCCGAGGTAGCCGTCGGCCGAGGTGTAGTCGATCACGCCGGCGGGAGTGATCGACACCGTGCCGTGCCCGGCGACCGCGAGCAGCTGCCGGGGCACCTGGGAATGGCAGGTCGTGCGCAGCCGCGTCGGCAACCCCGTCACGACCTGCTGCGTCGTGCCGAGCGCGTGCTCGCAGACCGGGGTGGGCATGAGCGCGTCGGCCGGCGCCGCGGAGAATCCGGCGAGGCCCACCGCGAGGAGCGCGCCGGCACCGGCGAGGGCGACGGAACGGGTGATGGTGCGCGAGATCGTGCGGGAGATGGTGGACGGCATGGATCGGCCTCTCGTTCGGGCCCGACCCTCCGTCAGCCTAGCAGAACCCGAGGTATCCTCATCGACTCAGGCGTAGACGTGGGGGGCGAGCACGCCGATCGACTTGAGGTTGCGGTAGCGCTCGGCGTAGTCGAGGCCGTAGCCCACGACGAAGGCGTTCGGGATGTCGTAGCCGACGTACTTCACGTCGATCTCGACCTTCACGGCCTCGGGCTTCCGCAGCAGTGCGCAGATCTCGACCGAGGCGGCGCCCCGCGACCGCAGGTTCGCCAGCAGCCACGACAGCGTGAGCCCGGAGTCGATGATGTCCTCGACGATCAGCACCTTGCGGCCGGTGATGTCGGTGTCGAGGTCTTTCAGGATGCGGACGACGCCGCTGGACTGCGTGCCCGAGCCGTAGGAGCTCACCGCCATCCAGTCCATGTTGATCTGCAGCCGCAGCGCGCGGGCGAGATCGGCCATCACCATGACGGCGCCGCGCAGCACTCCCACGAGGAGGACGTCGTCGTCATCGGTGTAGTCGGCCTCGATGGAGCGGGCGAGCTCGGAGATCTTCTCGGCGATCTGCTCTTCGGTGAACAGCACCTCGGTGATGTCGGATTCGATGTCTGAAATGTCCATGGCTGCCGTTCCCTACTCGTCGATCGTGTCGTGGACCGCTCGCGAGAACACGATCCGCGCTCCCCGCCGCACCACTCTAATCCCTGGCAGATCGACGCCCTTCTGGCCGTGCCAGTCGGTGACCAGGGCCGCCGCCGCCAGGGTCTGCGCGCGCGAGAGCGAGACGCCGAACTCGCTCTCGACCACGTACCGGATGATCCGGTTGCGGAGCGCAGGCGGGTTCGCCGCGAGCGCCGGTGCCGAGATCGCGATGCCGGCCTCGGCGTGCTCGACCAGATCCTCGATCGTCTCGGTGGCCATGTCATGCAGGGTGTCGTCGTCCTCACGGAACTGCTCGGCCGTCCGGGCCAGCGCCTCGGCGATGCCCGGGCCGAGCTCGCGTTCAAGGAGCGGCAGCACGACCTCGCGCACCCGCACCCGGGTGAAGGAGGGATCGAGGTTGTGCGGGTCATGCCAGGGCTCGAGCCCGGAGTCGGCGCAGAAGGCGAGGGTGGCCTCACGACGGATGCCGAGCAGCGGGCGGAGGCGGGTCCCCGAGGCGGAGACCGGCTCCATCCCGCCCAGGCTCGCGGCCCCGGCCCCGCGCGCCAGCCCGAGCAGCACCGTCTCGGCCTGGTCGTCGAGCGTGTGGCCGAGGAGGACGACGCGGGCACCGGTGTCGGTGAGCGCCCGGTCGAGCGCGGCGTAGCGGGCCGTGCGGGCGGCGGCCTCGGGGCCGCCGGTGACCGAGGCGGGACCCGCGGCGACCTCGACCCGGGTGACGAGCACGGGGTCGAGACCGAGGGCAGAGGCCTGGGCTGCGGCGCGCGCGGCGACCGCATCCGAGTCGGCCTGCAGACCGTGGTCGACCACGACCGCACCCGCCCGAAGACCGGCCCGTGGGGCCTCGAAGGCCGTGGCCGCCGCCAGCGCGAGGGAGTCGGGGCCGCCGCTGAGGGCGACGAGCACCAGCGAGCCCTGGTCGAGCCCCCGTGCCTCCAGGGCCTGTCGGACGGCCCGCCGGACATCGGCGGTGGCGGGGGTGAGGCGCGGTCGTCGATCGTCCATGTGCATCCGATAACGTTATTGCAGCGCACAGGCATCGACAGCTGTGGCATGACCACGCCCGGCATGCGTGACCGGAATCGACATCAGGGAGCACAACATGGCCGAGTACGACGTCGTCGTCGAAATCCCCAAGGGGAGCCGCAACAAGTACGAAGTCGACCACGAGACCGGGCGGGTCTACCTCGACCGCGTGCTCTTCACGAGCTTCGTCTACCCGACCGACTACGGCTACTTCGAGAACACCCTGGGCCTGGACGGCGACCCCGTCGACGCGCTCGTGCTGCTGGAGTACCCGGTCTTCCCCGGAGTCGGTGTCAAGGTGCGCCCGGTGGGCGTGCTCAACATGAGCGACGAGGCCGGCTCCGACGCGAAGGTCGTCGTGGTTCCTCACAAGGACCCGCGCTGGGCCCACATCCAGGACATCACGGACGTGCCCGAGCAGACCCGCAAGGAGATCGAGCACTTCTTCGCCCGCTACAAGGATCTCGAGCCGAACAAGTTCGTGAACATCGAGGGCTGGGGCGACGCGGCCGAGGCCGACGCGATCGTGCAGGCCGGCTTCAAGAAGCTCGCCGACGAGGGCGGCCACTAGGCCCTCGCGCCTGCCTTTCCGGCAGCGCGCGCTTCGATCTCGCCGACCGTCTCCCTACCCAGGCTGCCCGTGACCTCTTTTCCCCGCCGCGTCGCGGCCGCCTTGACGAGCCCCCGATCGGTCTGGTGGCTCGTCGTCGTGGCGATCCTGCTGTTCGCGGGCACCTGGGCGTTCACGACGCTCTCGTACTTCTTCGCCGACGACTACCTGCTCGCTGACGTGCTGATCAAGAACCCGCTGAACGTCGAGATCCTCACGCGGTCGTGGTTCGGGCACCTGCTGCCCGGCTACATCGCGGTCGACGGCGTCTTCATGAAGCTGTTGGGCCTCAACTGGGCGGCGGCGGGCGCGGTGATCGCCCTCGTGCACACCGGCGTCTATGTCGCCCTGGTGCGCTGTCTGGATGCGGCGGTCGGCCGGGTGCGGATGAACCTGCTTTTCGGGCTCGCCTTCACGCTCTCGACTGGCGTCTTCGTGACGCGGCTGTGGTGGGCCGCCACGCTCAACAACATGCTCGCGCTGGCGTTCTGCCTGGCGATGATGGGCAGCCTCACGCGGTGGGTGACGCGGAAGCGCTGGTGGTACCTCGCCGGCACCCTGATCGCCTTCGCCCTCGCGCTGTCGATGAGCGAGAAGTCGCTGCTGTTCGCGGCCTTCGCCGTGCTGTGGGTGCTGCTCGTGGTGTGGCGCGACGAGAAGATCGCGCGGCGCCTGCTGCTGCTCGTGAAGGCCTGGCCGGTGTGGCTCGGGATGGCCGTGCTCGGCGGGATCGTCGTCTGGGTGTTCGTGCACGGCGCCTACGTCGACGAGTCGGGCGAGGCCGCCTCGCTCTCGACCTCGGCGCTCTTCGTGGGCTGGGGAATCGTGGGCGGCTTCGTACCGTCGCTGTTCGGGCTCGACCTCTGGCAGACGCGGCCGGCCTGGGAGTTCGCGGCGATCGTCGCCTCGAACGCCGTGCTGCTGGCCGCGATCGTCGTCTCGATCGTGCGGCGGCGGAGCGTGGGCGGGGTCTGGATCTTCATCGCCCTCGCCGCGCTGGCGACGACGGGGGTGCTCTCGCGCCGGGCCGACCTGCTCGGCATCGACGGGTCGCGCATCCTGCGGTACGACCTCGAGGAGACCGCGCTGTTCTGGATGGCGGCGGGGGTGATCGCATTCAGCGTGCTGGCGGGGCGGGTGCGGCGGGTGTCGGTGCCTGCGGTCGTCGGCGGGGCTGGCGTTTCGGTCGCGGGTTCGACTTCGGCTTCGGAGCCCGCGCTTGTCGGCGCGACCGCCACGTCCGGTGCCGCTTCGACCGTGGTCCCGGCTGCTCGGCACGCTCGGGCGGGCGGGCCGGTTGCGCCGGCATCCGTCCTGGAATCTGACCCGGAATCCGTGTCGGAGGACGTGGCGCCGCCGTCGCGCGCGCGTGTCGTGGGCGGCTGGATCGCGCTCGTCACCGTCGCGGTCGTCACCGCCGCATCCATCGCCGTGTGGATCCCCACGACCCTCCAGATCGTGAAGCTGAACAACGGGGTCGACACCCGCATCTGGGTCGACCGCCTCGACGAGACCTTCCCGACCGGTGAGGTCCCGCCGTTCCTCGACACCACGGTGCCGACCTACGTGGCGATCACCGGGATGGCGCCGTTCAACACGACGGGGATCATCCTGCCGCTCATCCACCCCGGCACGCCCACGACCGACGAGCTCGGCGGCGCCTGGATCGTCGGCGCCGACGGGACCGCGGGCCCGGCCGTGGTTCAGCCGCTCGGCCCCGAGATCACCGTCGGCCAGTGCACGGCGGACTCCGGGATCTCGATCCCCGGGCTCGCGGGCGCGGCCGGCGACTACGTCGTGCTCGACTTCTCGAAGACGACCCCGAACGAGGTCTCGATCCAGGTCGGCCACCTGGTGCAGCGCACGATCACGTCCACCTCGGGACAGCTCGTCGTTCAGCTCGCGCAGCCGCTCGAGGCGGGCACCTTCGCGATCACGAACAACGGCAAGCCGATCTGCGTCGATTCGGCCCAGGTCGTGAGCATCGCGCCGGGCGCGGGCCGATAAAGCAACTTCCGCGCAGTGCGCTTTGCGCTTTGCGCGGTGCGCTTTGCGCGGCGCGCTCGGCGCTGGGCCGGTCAGCGGCCGTTGCTCGTGGTGACCTTGACGATGCGGGACCCGTCGCCGTCCTCCCCCGTGACCCGGATGCTGCTGAGCGGGTCGGGCGAGGTCGGCAGGTCCGCGCCGGCCGGCATCCGTACCGTCGCGGACAGGCTGCGGTACGCGGGATGAAGGAGGTCACCCGTACGCGTGTTCGACTCGACGAGCTCGCTGCCGGGCGGGAACTCGAAGCCCGTCTGCGTCTCGACGGCCACCAGGTTGAGGGTGTTGACGCAGTGCTCGGTGATCGGGTTGCAGTAGGGCTGGGAGGCGTCCTGCGGCGGGAGTAGGGGGCCCGCGAGCACGATGGCGCCGGTCAGCAGCGCTCCGGCCACGACCACGAGAACAGCGGATGCGGCCACGAGCTGCCCCAGCGTCCGTCGCGCCCGTCCGGGCCCGGCCTCGATCGTCTCGGGCTGCCAGCCGAGGAGGGCGGGCAGGTCATCGGCTCCCGCGCCTCGGCCGGGCTCGGCCGGTTCGCGCTCGACCGGTCCGGAATCGTGGGAGCTCTCACCCGTGGGCACGGTCAGAAGCCGACGCCGTACCCGCCGAGGAAGGCCCGGGGGTTCTGCGAGCCGCCGTTCACGCGGGTCTCGAAATGCAGGTGGCAGCCGGTCGAGGCGCCGGTGGTGCCGGCCCAGGCGATCGGCTCGCCCTCGGCGACCGACTGGCCGCGACCGACGTTGAGCCGAGAGTTGTGGCCGTAGACCGTCGTGACCCCACCGCCGTGGCTGATCGTGACCGAGTTGCCGAGCCCGCCGTTGTAGCCGGCCTGGCTGATCGTGCCGGCCGCCGCCGCGTAGACCGGCGCGCCGCAGGTACGGCCGCCGCCGTAGACCAGGTCGATGCCCGCGTGCAGCCGGTTCACCCGGTCGATCGGGTGGAAGCGCATGCCCCACTCGTCGCTCACGACCGAACCCGGGAACGGGTTCGACCAGCCCTGGCCGCCGGCTCCGACGGACCAGCCGCCTCCGCCGCCGGCACTCGCCCCGGCATTGGCCCTGGCCTCGGCCGCCGCGGCGGCTGCTGCGGCCGCAGCTGCGGCGGCAGCAGCCCGAGCGGCCTCTTCGGCACGTCGACGTTCTTCGACGCCCTTCTGGTACTCGACCTCGGTCGTGGCGGTGGCCGCCGTGAGTGCCTTCAGCTGCTCCTCGAGGACGATGCCCTGGGCCTCCTGCTCGGCGAGCGCCGCCTCGACCTGTGCCTGCGCGTCGACCGCGACCTGGAACGCGGCTTCGGCCGCGACCTTCAGCTCCTCGAGCCCCGACTCGGCGACCTCCGCCTGGGCGGTGAGGGCGTCGGCGGTGTTGCGATCCTGCGCCGCCTGCTCGTAGACCCGGCCGGTCTGCTGAGAGAGCTGGCTCATCGCGCCGAGCTGGTAGAGCAGGTCGTCGGTGTCCTCCCCCGCCACGATGAGGCTGAGCGTGAGGTCTCCCCCGCCCGCGCGGGTGAACTGCGTGATGAGTTGGCCGGCCTGCGCGTTCGAGAGGTCGGCCTTCTCCCGCGCCTCGACGGCCTGCAGGGCGAGCTCGTCGGCACGATAGGCGGCCGAGTCGTAAGCATCCTGAGCCGCCGCGTACTCGTCGGCGCGCTGCTGGGAGAGCGACTGCGCCAGGGCCACGTCGCTCTGCAACTGGTCGATGAACCCTTGGATGCGCTCCACCTCGGCCTGCTTGGTCGCCTCGCTGCTGCGGGCGGCGAGCACGTCCTCCCAGCTGGGGTAGTCGACGGCGGTGGCCGGCTCGGCTCCGCGCAGCACGTCGACCGCGATGATGCCGGCGGCGAGCACGAGCGCCGTGGCGAACCGCGGCAGCGACCTCGGCCCGCGGCGGCTCCGCGACCGGCCGCGCAGTCGGGCATCCAGACGTGTGCTGTTCGGGCTGGTCATGCTCGCTCGTTCCTCATCCCGCGCTCCTCGCGTTCGTTGCCGAACCCGGTCATCCGAAGTCGACCCCCTGGTCGGCCATGAAGGGGCGCGGGTTCACCGCGGTGCCGTTCTGGCGCACCTCGAAGTGCAGGTGGCAGCCCGTCGAGTTGCCGGTCGTGCCCGCGAGGGAGATCGGCTGGCCGACCTGCACGTAGTCGCCGTTCGCGACCAGGAGCCGGCTGTTGTGGCCGTACGCCGTCGCGATGCCGCCGCCGTGGTTGATCTGGATGAAGTTGCCGTACCCGCCGTTCCAGCCCGCGAAGTTGACGATCCCCTCCGCTGCGGCGTAGACGGTCGCTCCGCAGGTGCCACCGGAGTAGACGAGGTCGATGCCCGAGTGCAGGAGGTAGGCGCCGGAGACCGGGTTCACCCGCATCCCGTACTCGTCGGAGGAGTACGCCCCGGGGAACGGGCTCGCCCAGCCGCTGGCGGCGATGTAGGGAAGCGTGGACAGGCCGGCTGCGGCAGCGGCCCTGGCAGCCTCGGCCCGGGCGTCGACGCCCTTCTGGTAGTCGGCCTCGGTGGCGACCCGATTCTCCTGCAGCACCTGCAGCTGGGCGCTGAGCTCGACCTGGTGGTCCTGCTGCTCCTGAAGAGCCGCCTCGGCCTGCTGCTGTGCCGCCACGGCCTCGTCGCGGAGCGCCTGGGCGGCATCGGCGAGCGTCTTCAGCTCGTCGCGGGCGATCGTGGCCTGGGCGGTGAGCGCCGTGGCGGTGTTGCTGTCCTGCTCAGCCTTCGCGTAGATCTGGGAGGTCTTCTCGGCGAGCTTGGACATCGCACTGAGCTGGTAGAGCAGGTCGGTCGAGACCCGTTCGCCGCCCACCAGGAGGTTGAGGGTCAGGTCATTGCCGCCGCTGCGGGAGAGCTGGGCGGCGAGCTGGCCGGCCTGCCGGTTCGATGCATCCGCCTTCGTGCTCGCCTCGGCGGCCTGGGCGTCGAGCTGACCGGCGACGAAGTTGGCCGTGTCGTACTGCTCCTGGGCCGCGTGGTACTCCTCGCCGCGCTGGAACGCGAGGTCTTGAGCCGCGACGACCTCGGCGTTCATCGACGAGATCAGGCCCTGGATGCGGGTGACCTCGTCGTTCTTCGCCGTCTCGTTCGCCTGGGCGTTCTTCACGTCGTCCCACGTGGGGTAGTCGTCGGCGTACGCGGGCGCCGGACCCGCGACGAAGGCCGTGGCGGCGACGAGGGCCACCGTGGCCACGACCGTCGCGATCCGGTCTCTGATGCGCCGGGATCGCGTTCGAATCCGGACGTGTCTCGTGCTGCTCATGTCTCTGCGAATCTAATCGCTGGGCGCTTTGATCGGGTGGACATTCCCGCGCATGTGGACGAACGGCGTCGAATTGGAGACTGTGCAGGAGTTGTGGCATACTCGATGAGTTGTCGCCGCTGGCCCCATCGTTTAGCGGCCTAGGACGCCGCCCTTTCACGGCGGTAGCACGGGTTCGAATCCCGTTGGGGTCACGATCCCGACGTCACGAGCATCGGGTCGGCAACACTACAATAGGAATACCAGTAAGGCCCTGTAGCGCAGTTGGTTAGCGTGCCGCCCTGTCACGGCGGAGGTCGCGGGTTCAAGTCCCGTCAGGGTCGCAAGGCGTGAAGCCCTTCCATTCGGAAGGGCTTTTCGCTAGAGCGGCACACGCTTGCTCGGCTCTGTAGCTCAGTTGGTAGAGCGCACGACTGAAAATCGTGAGGTCACGGGATCGACGCCCGTCGGAGCCACTGAAACCCTCGCCTAGCTTCTACATGGCGGGGGTTTCTTACGTTCCCGCCCCGTGGCGCGCGTCTCGATGACTCACACCCTCGCCCAGAGCTCGATGCCCTCCCAATCGTCAGGCGCACCGAGCGCTCCGAGATTCATCGCGTTCTGCCGAGGGAAGCTTCTCATCGCTGCGCACAGCATTCGGCCGTTCACGCCGGGAGTGTGCGCGATCAGATACTGGATCGCGGTCAGCATGGCGAAGGTCGAATTGGTCACCGGCCTGATCTCGTCCAGCGAGTGGTCAACACCGGGCGCGGGCAGCTTCACCGTCAGCGAGTAGTACCGATTGAAGAACCGCGAATGGTGGGCGCAGACGTTCCGGACGACGTTCAGTGCACGCAACCACGACTTCAGCTGAGGTGCGGTGAGGCCGAACCTATCGGCGATCGCCTCGCGTACCGCGAGCGGCGTGAAGTTGTACAGGTACGACAAGCCTCCCCAATCCAAGACGTCGACAGCTACCCAGATGGGAATCACACCACCCCGCGCACGGCGGTGGTGGACGATGAACTCTTCGCGGGAATCCCGAACGTTCTGCTCAAGCTTCTCCAGCCACCGTCGGTAGTCCGAACCATCGTCGATCGACAGATCCTCGGGCCGGAGGTGAACCAGAGGATCCACTTCCCCCAACCGATACCCCAGTTGCGCCCTCAAAGACATTTCGATCGGCTGAAGGGCCGCGAAGGTGGTCGCCCTCAGTCGATTGTCGAACTCCCAGAGCAGGCCCACATCGCCGAACGTCGCGCCCTCGCGGAACCGGTCGGTTCTGCTCCCGTCCGGACGCTTGAGGCGCAGCGAGTGCCAGTAACCGCTGAGGGTGTAGTAGCCGGCCCGGGCCAGAAGGCTCAGAGCGGCAGCGTCGTCCTCAACCGCCATGCCGCGCTCTTTGACGAGAGCGAGTTGCATCTCGTACGTCTTGAACGGCTTCGGATCCACGCGCACAGCATGCCAGAAAAGTAAAGACCGGCCCTGGACCCTTTCGGGCGGAACCGGTCGTGTTGAAGAAAGAATATCACGCCGCACAACTGAAAATCGTGAGGTGCTGTGCGCTTCGGGCGGATGTCGGGGGTGGGTGGTCGACTGGGGGCATGGGCTCTTCTGACGGATTCGATTCTTCCTTTCTTGGGCTTGAGTGTGGGGTGCCGGGGGTGGCGGCCGGGCGGGCTGTGCGGGTGCTGGGGTATACGCATTTCTCGGTGCATTTGGATCCGGAGCGACGGCTGGCCGCGGTGACCGCGGTGAACATCGACGGGGCGACGGCGGTGGATGCTCCTCGCGGCGACGACTGGCACCTCGACGAGCGCATCCCCGCGAGCGAGCAGACCGGGCCCGAGGTGTACGCGCGCAACGACCTCGACCGCGGGCATCTCGTGCGCCGGCGCGACCCGGTGTGGGGGCCGGACGCGACTAAAGCGAACTACGACACCTTCTCGTATACCAACGCAGCCCCGCAGGTCGCGGAGTTCAACCAGTCGAAGGAGCTCTGGAACGGGCTCGAAGACCACGTGCTCTCCTACGCCGAGACGAACGGACTGCGGGTGAGCGTGTTCACCGGGCCCGTGTTCGGAGACGAGGATCCGGAGTACCGCGGGGTGCGCATCCCGTTGGGGTTCTGGAAGGTGGCGGCGTGGAACGCGGCCGGCGTGCTGCGGGCGGCGGGATTCGTGCTCGACCAGTCGCCGCAGCTCGACGGGATCGACCTGGAGACAGCCCGCGCGACCGCCATCGCGACGGATGCGCCGCCGCCGCTCGGGCCGTTCCGTACCTTCCAGGTTGCGGTCGCCGACCTGGCCGCGCTCACCGGGCTCGACTTCGGGGTCATGGAGGCGGCCGACGTCTTCGAGCGACCGGCCGAGGAGACGGGCATCCGTCCACTCGGGCTGCCGCGGGCGATGCGGTGGCGCGAGCTCGAGAGCGCCGAGGCCATCCGCCTCTGATCCGATCGGCACTCGGCGCGTCAGGTCGTCGCGCCTGATCAGGCGGCGGACGCGGCGGTGGCGGACACGGCCGCATGCCGGCGGAGCAGGCGACGACCGTGGATGCGGCGCTGCAGGGTCACACCGATCAGCACCACGAACGCGATCCCCGCCCCCAGCCCCGTGTCCTCTACCCGCACGCCCACCACGTCGATCAGCGGGATCCCCGCGCCGTCGGCCGCGATCACCAGCGCCATCGGCGTGATCGCCACGAGCGACAGCCCCAGGTTCCGCGGCACGAGCACCTCGAAGAGGTACATCAGCACGCCGATCAGCAGCACGAGCGGCAGGCCCTTCGGATCCCAGAGCGCGATCAGATAGAACAGCAGCAGCGCGGCGGCCGTGCCGAGCACCCGGTGGAGCCCGCGCAGCACGCTCAACCGCACCTCGCTGTGGTTCTGCAGGATGGCGATGATCGCCAGCAGCACCCAGTGCACCCGGTGGAGGCCGAGCACACTGCTCACCGCGACTCCCAGCACGGTGGCGATGGTGAGG
Source organism: Herbiconiux solani NBRC 106740 (assembly GCF_001571005.1). Lineage (GTDB taxonomy): Bacteria > Actinomycetota > Actinomycetes > Actinomycetales > Microbacteriaceae > Herbiconiux > Herbiconiux solani. Next base: position 313,545 of record NZ_BCST01000005.1, read on the forward strand.
CGCACGAAGATCCGCTGCACGTTCGGCGGGAACGCGAACCGCCACGGGGCCCGCGCGGCGTACCGCACCGCATCCCGTCGCCGCCCGCCGGGCGTGAGGAGCGGCGCCAGCACCACGACGTAGGCGGTGAGCATGCCGACGCCGAGCAGGATGAGCGCGAGCAGCGGATCGAACCCCGACCCCTCCGCCGACACGGGCGCCACCAGGGCACCCACCGCTCCCGTGATGAGCACGTAGAACATCGACCCCGGCGACCCGACGGCGAGCCCGAGCCCGAGGAACGAGCTCACCACCGCGACGATCAGCATCGCCACGAGGTTGCCCACGAGTGAGGCACTGGTGAGGATGCCGGCGACCGCCGCCACCACGAAGCCGACCATGATCACGGGCAGTTCGAGCGCGCGCTCGCGGCGGCTGCGGTCGGGCAGGTGGAGCACGAGGAACGAACCGAGCGAGGCGATGAGTCCGAGCGTCGGCTGCCCGGCGAGCGTGAAGACGAACGGCGGGAGCATGATCGCCACCGCCGCCTGCACGCCGAGCCGCCACTGCGGCGGCGCGGCCCGCAGCGTGAAGAGGTCGAGGACCGCAGCGCGGAACGACGTCTTGCTCCTCACGTCGGACACCGGGTGCGGCACGTCAGACACCGGGTGCGCCCCGGGGCGAGGGCGCCTCGGCCTGCGGGGCCCCGGAAGACGGGCTCGCGGCCGGCCGCGCACTGAACGCGACGAGCGTCGCCACCGCCGTCACGACGAACGGCAGCATCGGCCCGCACCACCCCGCCAGCTGATAGAGCGCGGTGGCCGCCACCGCCCCCGCCGGCAGCGCCAGGATCGACAGCACGCGCATGCCCTGCCCGCTGTCCTTCCGCTCGGCGAGCGCCTGCATGGTCGTCGTGAGCGTTCCCGTGACATAGGTGGTGGTGATCCCGTCGACGTCGCTCAGCTTCTTCGCCGCCACCGTCTGGAGCGCCAGGGCCGCCGCCGAGAACGCGATCACCACGCAGACCACGGCGAGCGGCGCATCCTTCCAGATGAAGAGCCAGACCACGATCACGACCAGCTGCGCGACGAGCGAGGGGATGAGGAGCACGGTCATCACGTACCGCGGCGAGTCCGGACCGTGGCCGGACCCCTTGGTCAGTCGGAAGCCCGAGTAGAGCACGACGGCGAACACCGCGATGGCGACGACCGCGCAGATGAAGGTCTTCTCGAAGCCCGGCTTGGTGAACATCGCCGCCAGCACGAGGTTGCCGGTCATGTTCGCGGTGAAGGTGCCGTTCAGCGCGAGGAAGGCGAACGCATCCGCCGCACCGGCGCCGAACGACAGCAGGACAAGCGCGGGGTGGAGTCGTCTCATGGTCGTCCTCTTCGGTCGGGGCCAGGTGGCCCTCAGGCTACGCAAGCATCGGGGCGGCGTGACCCGACCGGAGTCGAGCCCGGCTAGGACGTTTGTCGAGACATCCCGATCTCGACATTCGTCAGTAGCGCTGAGGGGTCGCACTGCCGTTCCATCGGGATCACGACACTCTCTACGTCAGACAAGGAGTCACTCATGGACGCGAGCAACGACGGCGCACCCAACCACGAGGTGCCCACGATCGGCAATCCCGATCTTCCGGCCGAAGGCGAGGTCAACACCCAAGGAGACCCCTCGAGCCTGACGATGACCGGGCCGCAGAACCCGACCCTGGAGAAGCTGTTCCCCAACCAGATGGATGCGCCGGCGACCGACATCTCGACCCAGCCGTTCTTCTGGTCGTCGTTCAACATCTCGCCCCGCCGGGTGCAGCGCGGTGGCTGGGCCCGCGAGCTCACGCAGAAGGACTTCGCCATCTCCGAGGAGATCTCCGGCGTCAACATGTACCTCGAGGCCGGCGGCATCCGCGAGCTGCACTGGCACCAGACCGCCGAGTGGGCCGTGATGACCCGCGGCAGCTGCCGGATCACGACCCTGAGCCGCGAGGGCCGGCCGAGCGTGGACGACGTGCACGAGGGCGACCTCTGGTACTTCCCGCCCGGGCTCCCCCACTCGCTGCAGGGCCTCGGTCCGGATGGCGCCGAGTTCGTGCTCGCCTTCGACGACGGCGCGCAGTCCGAGAGCAACACGCTGCTGCTCACCGACTGGTTCGCGCACACCCCGCCCGAGGTGCTGGCGAAGAACTTCGGGGTGGCGCAGGAGGTCTTCAAGGACATCCCGCTGCACAACCTCTGGATCTTCCCCGGCGACGTCCCCGGCGAGCTCGAGACCGACCGCAAGTCCGCCGGTGTCCAGCCCGACACGGGCGCCGTGATCTTCCGCCTCTCGCAGTCCGAGCCGGTTCACCAGAACAGCGGCGGCAAGATCCAGATCGCCGACAGTTCGAACTTCCCGATGTCGCAGACGGTCTCCGCCGCGCTCGTGGCGCTCGAGCCGGGTGCGATGCGCGAGCTGCACTGGCACCCGAACGCCGACGAGTGGCAGTACTGGCTCAAGGGCTCAGGGCGGATGACTGTGTTCAACACCGGGCCGCACGCCAACACGACCGACTTCAATGCCGGCGACGTCGGCGTCGTGGGCCGCAACTTCGGTCATTACATCGAGAACACCGGCAACGACCTCGCGATCTTCATCGAGACCTTCAAGAGCTCGCGCTACGAGGAGGTGTCGTTGGCGAACTGGCTGAGCCACGTGCCGCCGGCGCTCGTGTCGGCGCACCTCAACATCCCCGAGTCGGTGCTCGCGACGTTCCCGCGCGAGACGCAGGGGATCACGCCGCTGCGCTGACGGGGGGCATGAGCAGCGGCGTCAGCCGAGCTCCGGGTGGCGGCCGTTCTGCGGCTGCCCGCCCGGGGCCTCGATCGGGGCCGCGGTCGCTTCGGGTGCGACTGCGGCCTCGGCGAGTGCCTGCGCGAGCACGTCGCCCACCACGGTGCTCTGGGTGGCGCGGTTCAGGAACTGCCGGGCCCCGCCGTCGAGGAAACCCCGCCGCTTCGCCTCGACCATGATCTCGCGCACGGCCTCCTGCTTGCCCGGCGTGAGGCCGGCGACGATCCGGTCGGCCTCGATCAGTCGTTCCTTCTCCATCTCGGCCCTCCGCCCCTCGGCCCCTCGGCCGGTCTGCCCGGCAACGGATGCGCCGGCTGAGCACAACGATAGCGACCGGCGCGGGCGTCGGTGGCGAGCGGCATACTGGGCGCATGACCAGACGACTCGCCCCCGGGGAGCACACGCTGCTCCGGCAGCGGCTCGAGTCGCAGTGGGTGCTGCCGGTGGGCGGCGAAGAGCGTGAACGGCCCGGCGGCGACGGCGCATCCCGGGTGGCCGCCGTGGCCGGGAAGCTGCTCGCCCTGCAGGCGCAAGACTTCGGGCAGTCGCTCTGGGCCCTCGGCGTCCGCGCCCCCGGCACCACGCGCGACGACGTGTCCCGGGCGTACGACGAGGGCCTGATCGTGCGGTCGTGGCCCATGCGGGGCACGCTGCACATCACCACGGCCGACGACCTGAGGTGGATGCTCGGGGTCACGGCCACCCGCACGGTCGCCTCGATCGCCGCCCGGTATCGCGCGCTCGGCCTCGGCGACGACGACTTCCGGCGGGCGAGGGCGGCCGCGGCTCACGAGCTGGCCGGAGGCGGGCGGGCCTCACGCGAAGAGTTCACCGCCCTGCTCGAGCGGGCGGGCGTCGACACCGCTGGTCAGCGCGGGGTGCACCTGATCGGGCGGCTCGCCCACGAGGGGCTGATCTGCTGGGGGCCGACGCACGGGACACAGCAGGCGCTCGTGCTGCTGGACGAGTGGGCGCCGGCCGGGCGAACCCTCAGCCGCGAAGAGGCGCTCGGGGAGTTCGTGCTGCGGTATCTCCGCGGTCACGGCCCCGCGACGCTGAAGGACTTCTGCTGGTGGTCGAAGGTCACGGTGGCGGAGGCCCGACAGGGCCTCGCGCGGGTGCGCGACCAGCTCGGGGCGGTGACGATCGACGGAGTGGAGTACCTGCGAGCGCTCGATGCCGGGACGCCAGCGGCGCCATCCGCTTCGGGCAGGCGCGGGCTCGGCGCCCAGGTGCTCCCGGGGTTCGACGAGTACCTGCTGGGCTATCCGTCTCGGCAGCCCGCGCTGCCCGAGCCGTACGCCGACCGGATCGTTCCGGGCAACAACGGCGTCTTCCTGCCCATGCTCGTCGTCGACGGCGTGGTGCGGGGCACCTGGCGGCGACGGGTGACCACGTCGTCCGTGACGGTGACGCTCGACCCCTTCGAACCGCTGACCGCGACCGCCCGCCGCGCACTCGAGCGCGACTTCGCGCGCTACGGCCGGTTCCTCGGCCTCCCGGTGCGGATCGACGAGGCGGTACGGATCGACGAGACGGCGAGCGCCGACGAGGCGACCGGAGCCGGATCATGAGCTGGTCGGCGACGCTCCCACCCGCTGGCCGGCGGGTCGAGATCACGGCCGACCCGCTCATCCATGGCGGCTTCGAGCTGGCGATCGACGGATCGCCCCAGTCGCACGTGCGCCTCGACGACCCCGGCTCGCTCTTCTACGACTACGTGCGGCGAATGGGGTCGGTGTTCGACCGCATCCGGGTGCCGGGCGCGCCCGTCACCGCCGTGCACCTCGGTGCGGGGGCGCTCACGCTGGCTCGGTACCTCCAGGTCACCCGCCCCGGTTCCGACCAGCACGTCGTCGAGCTCGAGCCCGGCCTCATCGACTTCGTGACCGAGCGGCTCCCCCTCCCCGAGGGCACCGAGCTCACCGTTCACCTCGGCGACGCCGCGCGGGTGGTCCACCTGCTCGGCGCGGCCGTCCTTGGGGCCGACCTCGTGGTCGCCGACCTCTACCAGGGCACGACCACCCCGCCCTACCTCCGCAACCCGGCGTTCTTCTCCGATGTCGCGAAGCTGCTCGCCGCCGACGGGGTGCTGCTGGTCAACGTCGCCGACGACGACGGGGCACCCGCCCGCCGTGCGCAGGTCGCCGCGCTCGAGCAGGTCTTCCCGCACCTGCTGCTCCTCGGCCCCACCTCCGTGCTGCAGGATGACCGGGCCGGCAACGCGGTCATCGCCGCGTCCGCGAGCGACCGGATGAGGGAGTGGGTGGCCGACCTCCGGCTCGCCGGCCCGCATCCGGGTCTCGTGATCGAGCATCCCTCCCCCACCCGACGAAAGGACGACACCCCATGTGCGGACGCTTCGCGATGAGCACCGAAACCGACGAGCTGATCTCCGAGTTCGTGGCCCGTGGCGGCCGGCTCGAAGACTGGCGCCCCTCGTACAACGTCGCCCCCACCGAGGAGGCGCCGATCGTGCGCGACCGCCTGATCGACGGCGAGATCGTGCGCGAACTGGATGCGGCGAGCTGGGGCCTCAAACCGTCGTGGGCGAAACCGGGCGGCCCCTCGCCAATCAACGCGCGGCTGGAGAGCGTGGCGAGCAACGGCCTGTTCCGCAACGCCTTCGCCCAGCGCCGCTGCATCGTGCCGATGAACGGCTACTACGAGTGGGAGGCGACCGAGCACGGCAAGCAGCCCCACTTCATCCACGCCCCCGAGACGCTGCTCGCCGCGGCCGGCCTCTACGAGGTGCGGAAGGAGAAGGACGAGTGGCAGCTGACTTTCACGATCATCACGCGCGAGGCGGCGGATGCCTCGGGCGAGGTGCACGACCGGATGCCGGTGTTCCTCACCCCCGACACCTGGGACGCCTGGACCGAGCCGCTCAAGCTCGACTCGACCGGGCAGAAGGACGAGTACGTGGCCATGCTCGACCGCTCCTCGCTGGCCGTCGCGAGCACGATCACGACCTACCCCGTCTCGAAGCGCGTCAACAATGTGCGCGACACCACCGTCGCGAAGGACGACCCCACCCTCATCGCGCCCCTCGAAACCCCGGAGGCCTGACGGACACGACAGGGAACCGGATCGCGCGAGCGGACACTAGGGGATATGAGTGACATCACGCCCCCGGTGCAGCCGCGTCCCCGTCGTCGAGCGGTGATCGTGGGGATCATCGCTCTCGCCGTGGCGGTGGTCGTGGCGATCGTCGTCGTGGTCACGGTCGTCCAGCCGGGGAGCACTCCCACGGCCGGCTCGGCGACGCCGGGCGCGAGCGCCTCGCAGACCCCGCGCCCGACCCCGAGCCGGACGTCGACACCGGCCTCGACCGCCTCGCCGTCGCCCACGCCCACCCCTGCACCGACCGCACCGGCCCCCACCGATCCGGCTGCGCCCCAGGCGCCCGCGGGCCCGGCGATGGACCCGTCCGACCCGAGCACCTGGATCATCCGCTTCGACGGCGTCGGCCCCGTCTCGCTCGGTGTGCCGATGAACGACCAGCGGCAGGTGGTCCCCGACTTCACCGACATCACCGATCCGAGCTGCACCGAGTACTACCTCGATCTGGAGGCGCCCTCGGGCTTCTCGGTCCTGATGCTCGGAGGCCCGCAGCAACCGAGGAGCACCGTCGGCGTCACCTTCGGCAACGGGGGCGGGACCGGGCCCGAGACCCGGGAGACGACTCCCCGGACGGCCGAGGGCATCGGGATCGACTCCACGCTCGACGAGCTGCTCGCCACCTACCCGGGGATCGAGAAGACCGGGATGTACCAGTCCGAGGAGTACCCGTACTACGGCCTCACGGACGGCCAGGGTGCCTGGATCGTCTTCGGGATCATCCAGGGCAAGGTCGCCGACATCCAGATCGCGACGGAGGCCGTGCTCCCGCCGGAGAACGTCTCCGTCAAGACGATCCCCAGCGAGCGCTGCCCCGCCTGACGGAGCAGCGGCGCGCTCAGCCGGCCGCCGGCGCCGTCGCGCGCACGGCCTCGAGGATGAGGTCGGCGACCGCCCCGGGCTGCGAGACCGTGACCGCGTGGGACGCGTCGATCTCGACCGCGTGCGAGGAGGCCCGCGAGGCCATGAAGCGCTGCGACTCGACAGGCACGGCCAGATCCTGCCGCGTGATCAGGGTCCACGACGGGATCTCGCGCCAGCCGGCCGCCGTGGCCGCGTCCTCGAGCGCCGCCGCGGCGATCGGGCGCTGGGTCGCGGCCATCCGTGCCGCCTCGCCCTCCGGCACGTCGGCGGCGAAGACCGGGCCGAACCTGTCCTGTTGGATGTAGAGGTCGTCACCGGAGGCGGACCCGAAGGCGTACGGCACCGGCTGCAGAGCGGTGCCGAGCTCGCCGCCCGGGAACTTCGCGGCCAGCTGACCCGTGCTCTCGCCGGGCTCCAGCAGGAAGCTCGCGACGAACACCAGCGCCCGCACCGACCCCGCGCCCTCCGTGGCCTCGCTCGCCACCGACCCTCCGTAGGAGTGGCCCGCGACGATCGCCGGGCCGTCGATGCGGTCGAGCACGCTGCGGAGGTACTGCGCGTCGGCCGCGAGTCCGCGCAACGGGTTCGCCACGGCGAGCACCGGCAGGCCCTCGGCGAGCAGGCGGTCGACGACCCCGTTCCAGCTCGACGACTCGGCGAAGGCGCCGTGCACCAGCACGATCGTGGGCTTGTCCGCCGCGGGGGCGAATGGGTAGGCGGTCATGCTGCTCTCCTTCGAGTGGGGTGGGGGAATTCTGTGATACGCAATATATTGCGTATCACGAACAGAGCACAAGAGGTGGTCGAGGTGCGCGGGAGGTGCGCGCTCCCCGTCAGGGAGCGGCCGAAGGCCCGTCCGAACCGATCCGCCGCTCGGCCGACGCCGGCACCTCGACGACGTCGATCGCGCCGGGCTTCTCGCCCGGCACACTGATCTCGACGGTCTCGACGCGGCCCGGGCCGTACTTGATCCGCCGCGCGATCACGAACGCCGCCGTGGAGCCGACCAGCCAGGCGCCGAGCACCAGGTAGGGCTCGGCGTGCCAGGCATCCGGGAAGTAGGTCAGGTCGCGAAGCGCCCGGACGGTCGCGCCCGTGGGCAGCCATCGGCCCATGAACTCATAGAACGGCGGCAGCAGCTGCGGCGCGACCGCCCCACCGGACGAGGGGTTGCTGATCAGGATGAACAGGATCCAGGTCGGCAACAGGGCCCACTTCCCGCCGATCACGACGCGGAAGAAGCTGTACACCGCGCCCGCGATGAACACGCTCGTCGACAGCACGCCCCAGACGGGGAGGAACGGGAAGCTCTCGAACCGCAGCACCGGACCGGCCGTCAGCGTGACGACCAAGCCGACCAGCACCGCCCGCCCGGCATCCCACGCCAGCTCGCCGCCGAGCGTCAGGCCACCCGCGTTGACCCGGGTCTGGATCGCCCCGACGAAGCCGATGATGGTCGAGGCCAGCGCGAGGTAGAACAGCACCAGGCCGCCCGGGTCGCTCGGGCTCAGCGGGTTGAGGTCGGTGACCGTGAAGGTCACGTCGAGCGACGTGCCCAGCTGCGTGGCATCGCTCTCGATCAGCCGGGCGACGGATGCACCCGAGGCGCTCGAGATGAGCAGCTGCGCGGTGGTGCCGGCCTCGTCGACGACGGCGGCGTAGATGTCCTGCTGCTCGATCGCATCCCTCGCCGACTGCTCGTCGGGGAAGGAGCGCACGTCGAAGGACGTACCAGTCACCGACTGCAGGCTCTGGTCGAGACTCGTCGGCGTGACCGACTGCGAGACGACGCCGATCGGCACGTCGTGCGGCTGCGGGTTGCCCATCGCCAGGCTGTACGAGGTGACGAAGAGGGCGGCGAACAGCGACACCAGCAAGGAGACCACCAGGGCCGGCTTGTTCGGGCCGCTCACCACCCGCCGGGCGGCGACGATCGAGCGATGCATCGCGGACCCCGGAGCGGCGACGGCAGGGGCGTGATCGGAGTCGGGATCGGCCATGCGATCACGCTAGCGGAGAGCCCGGAAACGACGAAGACCTCCGGGAGGATCCCGGGTGCGATACCCGAAATCCTGCCCGGAGGCCTTCGCCGACTTACGCTAGCCCGCCGCGCACGGGGTCAGGCTCGCCACCTCGGGCGAGAGCGTCAGCTCGCCGCCGAGGAGGGTGACCTTGTTCGCGCCGAGCGCCTCGATCTGCGCCAGCGTCTCGGCCGGCACGCAGGTGCCGGGAACCGTGAACAGCGGAGCATCGATGCGCGGGGCGAACGCCGACCCGGAGAGGGCATCCGGGAACTTCTCCCCGGTCGCGATCACCACGTCGTCCGCCGACTTGAAGAAGTAGGCGTTGATCGCCCGCGAGGACGCGTACCGGTCCTCGCCCGCGAGCCGGTTCACCGAGCCGAACGTGGCGGCCTGGGTGGCGATGCCGGGAGAGACCGAGGCCTCACCACCGGCGATCAGCACCGTGTCGACACCGAGCTTCTCCAGCAGGGCGACCGTGTCGTCGTCGATGGTCGGAGCCGAGCCGTCCACGAGGATGACCGGCGCCTTGCCGTCGACCGCGGCACCCGCGGAGAGCGCGTCCGGGAAGCTGGTCCCCGTGGCGAGCACGGCGACCTTCGATCCGCTCGCGAACGAGGTCGCCGCGATCTCCCGCGACGTCGCGTACCGGTCGCTGCCGCTCACGCGGCTGACCGTCCCGATCGAGGCCAGGTCGGTCGCCACCGCGGCGCTGACCGAGCTCTCGCCACCGACGATCACGATCGACTTCGGGGCGAGACGCTTGATCTCGTCCTTGACCGAGGCCGGCAGCGCCGCACCCTGGGTGAGGAGGATCGGCGCGCCGCCGAGGGTCGCCGCGGGGGCGGCCGACAGGGCGTCCGGGAACACCTCGCCCGAGGTCACGTACACGGTGTCCGCGCCGCCGGGGAAGCCCGCCTTCGACGTGTTCACCGAGACCTCGTAGCGGTCGACGCCGTCGATGCGCTCCGTGGTGCCGTCGGAGACGGAGCCACGGGTGACCGAGACGAGCGACTGCAGGTCGGTGTAGCCCTCGGAGTACGGCCCCACGTCGATCCCGGAGACGCCCTTGTTCGTGGCGAGCTCTTCGAAACCGGCCGTGTGGATGGCGACGTCGAGGATCGTGGAGACACTGCGCTGCAGGTCACCCAGGCGGAGGTTGTACCCCGTGGTGGAGTAGTTGCCCCGCACCGTGACGGTGTACGACACCACCGGGCTCGCCGCATCCGCCGGGTTCTGGCGGACCACGTCGGTCACGGTGATGGCGGGCCGCTGCGTCGCGTTGAGCGCCGAGCTGTTCGCCCCGGTGAGGTAGGACTGCACCTCGTCGTAGGCGGCCTGGACGCTCGCCGGCTGGGCCGTCGCGGCGAACACCTCGTTGTTGATCGCGTCACGCGTGATCGTTCCCGAGGCCCGCGCGGCACCGAAGTCGGTGTTCGCGTCGATCGTCTTGCTGACCGTGTCGGCACCGGTGACCGAGGGGGTCAGACCGTTGAACTGCCACGACCACGACGTGCGGGTGGGTGTGACCGTCTTGGTGTAGACGGGCAGCCCGGTCGAGTCGATGCTCGGGGCGGTCTTCTTCGAGGCGTTGACGATCTCGCCGGGGTTTCCTCCGGGCTCGATCAGGTCGTTGCCGGCGTACATCACGGCGGTGGCACCGGTGCGCGGTCCCGCGCCCCAGTCGCTCATCACCAGGCCGCCGAAGCCCCACTCACCGCGCAGGATGTCGGTGTCGAGGTCGTACGAACCCGAGGTGTACGTGCCGTTGATCTTGTTGTACGAGGTCATCACGGCCATCGGCTGAGCGCCCTTGACCGCGATCTCGAACCCGCGCAGGTAGATCTCGCGCAGGGCCCGTTCGCCGATCACCGAGTTCGACGTGGTGCGCGCCGTCTCCTGGCTGTTGGCGGCGTAGTGCTTGATCGTCACACCGATTCCGGGAACGCTCTGCACACCCAGCGTCGTCGACACGGCCGTGAGGCCGGAGACCAGCGGGTCTTCGGAGTAGTACTCGAAGTTGCGGCCGTTGAGCGGGTCGCGGTGGATGTTCATGCCCGGCGCGAGCCAGAGCGTGACACCGTACTCGGCCATCTCGGCGCCGATCGCGGCGGAGACCTGCTGGATCAGATCGCGGTCCCACGTCTGGGCGAGCGCGGTTCCGATCGGCCAGGCGGTCGCGAACTGGTAGCTCGGCGTCGAACCCTGGATCTCCTTGGTGATGCGGAGTCCGGCGGGGCCGTCGGCGAGCGTCATGCCCGGGATGCCCTGCCCCTCGTACTTCGAGGTGGTGTAGCCGGCGGCGCCGACGGCGCTGGCGATGCTTCCGCGGCCCGAGGAGCCCTCGGCGATCGTGGCGAGCTGCACGAGCGAGAGGCCCGTGACGAACTGGTCCATGCTCACCGTGCCCTTGGCCACGTCGAACAGCGTCGCTCCGGCGACCGGGGTCGTCGGGGTGACGGTCTCACCGGTCTTTGCCTGGTACGGCGCTCCGGTGCCCTCCCAGTCGGTGACCGTCGGGTCGACGTGCGCCGCGACGCTCGAGATCGTGGAGCCGTCGATCGCCGCGTACGGCGAGGCCGGGTCGACCGCGACATCCTGCTGGAACTCCGAGGAGTTGTCCGGCGTGACGAAACCGGTGGTGTCGAGCGTGATCACGGGAGCCGCGGCGATCTCGGCCGCCTCGCCCTCGTAGGAGTAGAACTCCTCGGGCGTGCTGGTCAGCTCGCTGTCGGGAGCCTGGTCGTTCACCTCGTTGGCGAGTTGCTCGGTGACGAGCTCGTCGCCCAGCCGGACGACGCCGGCCACCTGGGTGCTGCGCGAGGAGTCGCCGACACGGACGACGTAGTCGCCCGCGGCCATCACCTCGGCCGCGCGGGTGGTGTCGTAGGACGACATCTGCGTGGTGGTGTACGAGATGGTCAGGGTCTGCGACTCACCGGGGGCGAGCACGTCGGTCTTGCCGTACGCTGCGAGCTCCTGGTACGGCTCGTCGAGCCCGCCCTGGGGTGCCGAGTAGTAGACCTGCACCGTGTCGCGACCCGAGTAGGTGTCGCCGGTGTTCGTGACGCGGGCGCGCACGGTGACCTGACCGGAGTCGGCCGTGACCGAGACCGGCTCGACCTGGAAGTCGGTGTACGACATCCCGAAGCCGAAGGGGTAGCTCACCACGCCGGCCGGGTCGGCCGGGTCGATGGTGGCGTACTTCGAGTCGAAGTAGCGGTAGCCGACGTAGATGCCCTCGCTGTATTGCTCGGTCGCCGAGTTGGCGTCGTTGTTCGCGAAGGTGCCCGAGGCCGGGTAGTAGGAGTACTTCGAGGCCCAGGTGTCGGTGAGCTTGCCGGCGGGGGTGACCTTGCCGGCGAGCACGTCGGCGACGGCGTTGCCGGTCTCCTGGCCGCCCTGGCTCATCAGGAGCACCGAGTCGAGGGCTTCTCCGCCTGCAGGATCCTTCGTGTCGGCGTTGATCGCCGGCACGAACGAGGTGTCGACCACTCCGCCGACGTTGAGCAGGATGACCACGTTCTTGTAGGTCTGCCCGATCAGCGCGATGTCGTTGCGCTCGACATCGGTGAGCAGGTAGTCGCCGGCGCCGGACTTTCGGTCGGCGCCCTCGCCCGAGCTGCGGGCGAGCACGAACACCGCGGTGTCGGTGGCTGCGGTGGGAGCCACGGTGTCGGCAGTGAGCACCTGCTCCACCGAGGAGTAGTCGACGGTCGGGCTGCCGAAGCCGCCGGAGGCGTTGGCGTACTTCGCGTCGTACGCGGCCTTCATGGCGTCGTAGTAGCCGGGGCTCGTCGTGACGGTGTAGCCGGCGTTCTCCAGCCCCTGCCGCACCGAGATCGTGTAGCGGTTGTTGACGTCACCGGATCCGGTGCCGCCCTTGACGGTCTTGTAGCTGCCCACACCGAACACGGCCACCGGGCCGCTCTCGGCGAGCGGGAGGCTGCCGCCGTCGTTCTTCAGCAGCACCATCCCGTCGGCCGCAGCCTGACGGGCGAGTTGCGCGTGCGCCAACTCGAGCTGCCCCGGGTTCGGGTCGGTGGTCGCGGCACTGGCCGCACCCACCCCGAACGCCCCTAGGGATGCGCAGACGGTGGCGGCGGCGACCACACCGCTCGCCAGCCTGTTTCTCAGGATTTGCATTCGCTGTCCTCTCTGACAACGTCGGTGGGCCGATTTGCCCGTAGGGACAGATACTCGCCCCCGAGCACGACTTTATGAGCCCCGTTCGGGGTGGTCAATCCGTTTTAAAACTCGATTCCGGGTTTTTTTGCTGAAACGCGTTCTAATTCCTGAGCGCCCTCCTGGGGCCATCCGCTAGCCTGCGATCCATGACCCACCCCGACGACCTCGCGAGCTCCCGCACGGACGAGGCGGTGCTGAAGCTCGTCCGGGCCGCCGGCGACAGCAGTCGCGCCGAGCTCGCGGCGGCGACCGGAATCGCGCAGAGCACGATCAACCAGGCCGTCTCGCGACTGCTCGGCCGGGGGCTGCTCCGGCAGATCACGACCAGCCCGAAGGGGGCCGGCTCCGGCAGCGGCCGCCCGGCGACGCGTCTGGCCCTGGCGCGGAGTTCCGGGGTCACGGCCGCGATCGACTTCGGCCACAACCACGTGCGGGTCGCGGTGGCGGATGCTCGGGACGGCTTCTCGGCCGAGCGCGAGCTGCTGATCGACGTCGACCTGCGCGGCACCGAGGCGATGGAGACCGCAGCGGCCCTGCTCCGCGAGCTGCTCGACGAGGCCGGCAAGGAGATGCCCCCGGCACTCGTGGTCGGCATCCCCGGCCCGGTCGATTCGCGCACCGGGCTGGTGCGGTCGCCCACGATCCTCTCGAGCTGGATCGGGATGGCGCCCGCGGCGACGCTCGGCGAACTGCTCGGCACCTCGATCCGGATCGAGAACGACGCCTTCCTCGGCGCCTACGGCGAGCTGCGGCACGGCGTCGGGCGCTGGGCCGGCACCTTCCTCTACGTCAAGGTCTCGAACGGGGTCGGCGCGAGCCTGGTGATCGACGGCAAGCCGTTCCGCGGTGTAAGCGGGTTGTCCGGCGAGATCGGGCACATCGCGCTCCCCAACCGCACCGAGGTCTGCCGCTGCGGCAACCGTGGATGCCTGGAGGCCGTGGTCTCGGTCGGCGCGGTGACCGCGCAGATCGCGCTCACCCGGCAGGATCCGTCGATCGACCCCTTCACCGAGACCCGGCCGGGTTCGCCGAGCTACCGGGTCTTCGAGGAGTCGGGCCGCATCCTCGGCCGGGTGCTCGCGGCCTGTTGCGACCTGCTGAACCCGAACGCCGTCGTGCTCGGCGGCGAGCTCGGGGCGAACAGCCCGGCCTTCGTCGAAGGGGTGCGCGCCTCGATCGAGCGGCACGCCCAGCCCGCGGTGGCCGGTGCGCTGCGGGTGCTGGCGGCCGAGACCGGAGGGCGGGCCGAGATCGTGGGGGCAATGGCGCTGGCGGAGGTCACGGCCTGAGGCTTGGTCTGAGGAGCCGTCCCTGGCAGCGCGGGGCACGGGCGATTAAGGCGCGAAGTAACTAAGCTGGTTAGCGAAACAGGCAGCCCGATGTTCGGAACAGGCCGGACGACCAGCTCGGAGGCGATCATGACCGCGACCCATCCCATCCACTCGTCGACCACCGACGCCGGGGCCCCGACCTCCGCCGATCGCGTGCGCCAGGTCGTCGTGGCCGCGAGCGCCGTCTTCGCGGTGATCGGCTCGTTCGTCGGGTCGGGCGCCGCGGGCGGTACGCCCATCCAGGAGGCCGCGGGTGGGGCGCTCAGCGCCGACTCCACGCTGATCGCCCCGGCCGGCCCGGCCTTCTCGATCTGGTCGGTGATCTACCTCGGGCTGATCGCGTACGCGGTCTGGCAGTTCCTGCCCCGCCAGGCGGCCGCACCCCGGCAGCGGCGGCTCGGCTACCCGGTGGCGGTCACGCTCATCCTCAACGCGGCGTGGATCCTCAGCGTGCAGGCGGGACTGCTCGCGCTGAGCGTCGTGGTGATCGTGCTGCTGCTGGCCGCTCTGCTCGTGACCTTCGTGCTCGTCGTGCGCACGCGCCGCCGCGGCCAGGGCGTGATCGAGTCGATCGTGCTCGACGGCACGATCGGGCTCTACCTCGGCTGGGTCTGCGTCGCGACCGCCGCGAACGTCACGGCGGCGCTGCAGGCGGGCGGCTTCGACGGCTTCGGCGCGCCCGCCGAGGGCTGGGGCATCGCGATCGTGATCGTCGCCGCCCTCGCCGGGATCGCGCTGGCCGCCTACGGGCGGGGCCGGCTCGCGCCCGCCGCCTCGCTCGCCTGGGGCCTGGCGTGGCTCGCCGTGTCGCGCACCACCGGCGAACTGCTGAGCGCTCCGGTCGCGACGACGGCCTGGATCGCGGCGGCCGCCGTGGTCGTGGCGACCGTGGTCATCCGGATCACGGCCGTGGCGGGAGACCGCCGGAGGGCCTGACCTCGCCGCGGGCGCCGTCGCCGTCGCGGTCTCGATCGCTGCGGTCTCGATCGCCGTCGAGTTCCCCGTCACTGGTGGCCGCGGCACCCGGGCTCCCGAGCCGCGCCAGCCGCACCGTGAACGTCGTCCCCTCCGGGCTGGAGTCGACCGCGATGCTGCCCTCGTGCGCCTCGACGATCGAGGCCACGATCGCGAGCCCCAGCCCCGAGCTGCCCGCCCGCCGCGACCGCGACGAGTCACCCCGGGCGAAGCGCTCGAAGAGCTCCGGCACCAGCTCGGGCGCGATCCCGGGGCCGTCGTCCGCGACCGCGAGCTCGACGACGCCGTCCTCCGGAACGCGGACGCGCACGGCGACCGCGGTTCCCTCGGGGGTGTGCGTGGCGGCGTTCGACAGCAGGTTGAGCACGAGCTGGTGCAGCCGCTCGCGATCGGCGGTGACGACGACCGGTTCGTCGGGGATCGCGATCGACCACCGGTGGCCCGCCCAGGTCGCCCCGGCGTCGCTGATCGCGTTCTCGGCGACCTCGCCGAGGTCGACCCGGTCCAGGTGCAGGTCCTGACCCTCGTCGAGCCGGGCGAGCAGCAGCAGGTCGCTGACCAAGGAGTTCATCCGCCGCGCCTCGGACTCGATCCGCGCCAGGGAGTACTCGGTGATGTCGGGCAGCTCGGCGTTGTCCTGCCGGGTCAGCTCGGCATAGCCCTGGATCGCCGCGAGCGGGGTGCGCAGCTCGTGACTGGCGTCGGTGACGAAGCGGCGCATCCGCCTGTCCGTCGCGGCACGCACCGCGAGGGCGTCGTCGACGTGCGCGAGCAGCCGGTTGAGCGCCTCGCCGACCTTGCCCACCTCGGTGCGCGGGTCGGTGTCGGATGCCTGCACCCGCGTCGTGATCCCCACGTCGCCACGGTCGAGCGGCAGGGTCGTCACCTCGACCGCCGTTCCGACCACCCGCGAGAGCGGGCGGAGACCAAGCCGCACCACCACGATCGTGCCGAAGACGATGATCGTGAGGGCCAGCAGGGCGAGGACGACGAGGATGAGGGTCTCCTGGCGCACCGCGGCGTCCGCCGTCGCCATCGACATGCCGGCGACCAGGGTGCCGCCCTGGCTGTCGGTCGAGGTCGCGACGCGGTAGCCGCCGAGCCCGGGCAGCGGGATGCTCTGACGCTGGCCGTCGCTGAGCGTGAGCGATTCGAGGGCGGCGATCACGGCGGGATCGAGCGTGCGGGCGTCAGAGTCGGAGAACTGCGCCGAGTCGACGACCCGGCCGTCTTCGATCAGGGCGATGATCGCGCCGGGGCCGTGGCCGACGAAGTCGACGAAGGGCTTGGGGGTGCGGGTGGGGGCGCTGCTGCCGGAGGCCGATCCGCTGCCGGCCGGCGAGCCGTAATGGAACTTCTCGACCGAGTGCCGGAGCGCCGACAACGACCCGGTGAGCTGCGTGTCGACCACGGCGGTGACCGACGAGGTCACCGTGACCACGCTCACCACACCCACCGTGAGCAGCACGGCCGCGACCACGGCGGCCACCCCGACGACGAGCCGGTTCGCCAGCGACCAGGGGCGCCGGCCGCTCATTCGACGGGCCTCAGCACGTAGCCGACGCCCCGCACGGTATGGATCATCGAGGGGCGGTCGGCGTCGATCTTCTTGCGCAGGTACGAGACGTAGAGGTCGACGATGCTCGCCTTGCCCGCGAAGTCGTAGTTCCAGACCCGGTCGAGGATCTGGGCGCGCGAGAGCACCCGGCGGGGGTTGCGCATGAAGTACCGCAGCAGCTCGAACTCGGTCGTGGTCAGGGTGATCTGCGCGCCTCCCCGGTTGACCTCGTAGCTCGACTCGTCCAGCAGCAGGTCGCCGACGATGATCCGGGAGTCCTCGTCGGAGGTCACCATCATCGAGCGGCGGAGCAGGCCCCGCAGGCGCGCGACGAGCTCCTCGAGGCTGAACGGCTTGGTCATGTAGTCGTCGCCGCCGGCGGTCAGCCCGATGATCCGGTCGTCGATCGAGTCGCGCGCGGTGAGGAAGAGGGTGGGCGAGGTCGCCTCGACCTCGCGCAGGCGGCGCAGCAGTGTGATCCCGTCGATGTCGGGGAGCATGATGTCGAGCACGACGACATCCGGCCGCTCTGCGCGATAACGCTCGAGGGCGGTCTCGCCGTCGTGGGCGACGTCGACGGTCCACCCCTCGTAGCCGAGGGCGAGCGAGACGAGGCTGGTCAGCACCTGCTCGTCGTCGACGAGCAGCACCCGGATCGGCGACCCGTCCGGCCGGTACATCCGCGGCAGCTTCGCCAGCACGGCGCGACGGCGCCCGGTCGAGTGCAGCTCGTCGGGCGTCGGGGTGTTCGTCACCCTCCATTGTGGCTCGCCGTGCCTCCAGCACTCCAGCGGCCCCGGCGCTTTCATAGCTGCCGCAAATGTCCCGGCCCCCATCCGGGGTACAGACTCCGGATGCTCTGCGTTCACCCGGGCGTCGCCTCCGGTTCAGTCTCCTTTCCCCCGCGGGGACTCTGCTGGTGGATGCACCCGGACGGGTGCCCTTCACACTTCTCGAGCACGGAGCACACGATGGCGTCACATCCCCCCTTCCGCCGCGGCAGGCGCGCACTGATCGCCGCCGCCCTCCTCACGGCCGCGAGCATCAGCCTCCCCGTCGCGGCCTTCGCCGATCCGGGCGACGACCTCTCGGTCAACGGCGGCGCGACCCGCAACTCCGGCGACAAGACCGCGGCCCTCCGCGCATCCATCGTCGACGGGCCGGCCAAGAACGTCATCCTGCTGATCGGCGACGGCATGGGCGACTCCGAGATCACCGTCGCCCGCAACTACGCCTACGGCGCCGCGGGCGAGCTGCCCGGCATCGACGCCCTGCCCCTGACCGGTCAGTACACGACCTACTCGCTCTACCGCGACGGCGACGCGAAGGGCAAGCCCGACTACGTGCCGGACTCCGCCGCGACCGGCTCGGCGTGGTCGACCGGCACCAAGACCTTCGACAACGCCATCTCGGTCGACATCGACGGCAAGCCGCAGCAGACCCTGATCGAGATCGCCAAGGCGAACGGTCTGAAGACCGGCGACGTCTCGACCGCCGAGATCCAGGATGCGACTCCCGCCGTCCAGGTCGCGCACGTCGACGCCCGCAGCTGCTACGGCCCCGACAGCACCACCTGCGGTGACGACGCCCTCGTGGCCGGTGGCCTCGGCTCGATCAGCGAGCAGCTGCTCGACACCCGCCCCGACCTGACCCTCGGCGGCGGCTCGGCCACCTTCAACCAGACCGCGAAGGCCGGCCAGTGGAACGGCCAGACGCTGTTCGCCCAGGCTCAGGACCGCGGCTACCAGCTCGTCTCCGACGCCGCCGGGCTCTCCGCCGTCAAGGCGGCCGACCAGACCGCCCCGGTTCTCGGCCTCTTCACCCCGGGCAACTTCCCGACCCGCTACGCGCCCTCCGAGGCGACCGTGGGCGGCGCGAGCCTGGCTCCCGTCACCTGCCAGCCGAACCCGGCCCGTCTGGAGTCCGGCCTGTCGCTGTCGTCGCTGACGAACAAGGCGATCGACCTCCTGAACACCGGTTCGGGCGCCGACGACAAGGGCTTCTTCCTGCAGGTCGAGGGCGCCTCGATCGACAAGCAGGACCACGCGGCCAACGCCTGCGGCCAGATCGGTGAGACCCTCGACCTCGACGAGGCCGTTCAGGCGGCCCTCGCCTTCGCCGAGAAGGACGGCAACACGCTCGTCATCGTCACCGCCGACCACGCGCACACCTCGCAGATCGTCGACAGCACTCCCCCGGCGACGCTCAGCACCGCGCTGACCACCGCCGACGGAAGCGTCATGAAGGTGGCCTACGGCACCGCCGCGGCCGGCGGCTCGCAGCAGCACACCGGCACCCAGCTGCGGATCGCGGCCTACGGCCCCGGCGGAGCACAGGTCGTCGGGCTCACCGACCAGACCGACAACTTCTTCACGATGGCCAACGCGCTCGAGCTCAACCGCAACACCGCCTCGCTGAGCGCGAACGCCTCGGCGACGCTGTCGAAGACCACGGTCGCTCCCGGCGAGGAGCTCTCGGTCGCGGCCGAGGGCTTCCAGGGCGACCGCCAGCTCGGGGCCGTCGTAGCCTCGACGCCGGTCGACCTCGGCTCGGACGACGTGATCGACGGCGACGCCTCGTACACCTTCACCGCACCGACCGACCTCGGCGCGCACTCGGTGACGCTGACCGGCCGCCAGAGCGGCAAGGTCGTCACGGCCGAGTTCACCGTGGTCGCTGCGGGCACCGGCACCTCGAACCCGCCGGCCGGCGGAGCGGGTGCGGGAGCCGGCGCCGGCACGGGCGGCTCGGGATCGGGCTCCGGCTCGTCGGCCACCGCCGGCTCGGGCGCCTCGGCGCTCGGCTCGACGGGCGCCGTCGTGGCACCGTTCGCCGTGCTCGGTGCGCTGCTTCTCGCCGCCGGTGCCGTCATGGTGATGCAGCGTCGTCGTCAGGCGCAGCAGCACTAGCATCGCGCGACCAGACAACGCGAGGCGGGCTCATCCTTCGGGGTGGGCCCGCTTCGGTGTCGGGGGAATGCGTCAGGGGGCGAGGTGTCGGTGGGCGGCGGTACGGTGTGGCCATGAGATACGCAGCGCTGCTCCGGGGCGTCAACGTGAACGGCGTGACGGTGAAGAGCGCCGAGCTCGCCGAACTGTTCCGCTCGCTGGGGTTCGCGGGGGTGAAGACGGTGCTCGCCTCGGGCAACGTCGTCTTCGAGACCGCCGACGGCGATCGGCCGGCGCTCAAGGCCCGGATCGAAAAGGGGCTCGCCGAGCGCTTCGGCTACGACGCCTGGATCGTGCTCGTCGCCCACGACGACCTGGCTGCGATCGTCGACGGATACCCCTTCCCCGAGACCGACGAGACGCATCCGTACGTGGTGTTCAGCTCGGATGCGGGCGTGCTCGACGAGGTGGCCGAGACCGCGGCCGGCCTCGACCCTGCGGCGCCCGGCGAGCTCGGCGAGCGGGCCGCACGGGGGCCGGACGGCCTGGCGACCAGGGTCGTCTACTGGGAGTGCCCCAAGGGTTCGAGCACTGACACGGTGTTCGCGAAGTACCTCGCGAAGGCGCGGTTCAAGTCGACCACGACCACCCGCAACCTGCGCACGCTGCGGAAGCTGCTCTAGGGGGCCGGCGGTTCCGGCGGTTCCGGCGAGCGCTCACCGGCCGTCACGCGCCCGACGACTGGCGCGCGCGGTACGCGAGCACGTTCATCCGGTTGCCGCAGTTGCCCGCGTCGCAGAAGCGCTTGGAGCGGTTGCGCGAGAGGTCGACGAGCACGCCGTCGCAGTCGTCGGCGGCGCAGCGCTTGAGTCGATCGAGCTCGTCACCGCGGATGACGTCGATGAACGCCATCGCGACCTCGACGGCCATGCGGGTCGCGAGCGGGGCATCCGACTCGGTGGCGTGCAGGTGCCAGTCCCAGTCGCCGTGCCGCACGAGCTGGGGCAGGGCGTTCGCGTCGCGGAGGATGCCGTTGACCAGCGCGACCGAGTCGTCGCGGTCGAGCTCCCAGAAGCGCCGGAAGAGGGGCCGGAGCGCGCGGACGGCCTCGAGCTCGGCGGCGTCGCCGTCACGGCGGCCCGAGTAGTCGTTCTCGTCGAGGAGCGCCCGGAGCGCGTCCGTGTCGGCCAGGGTGTCGACGGTCGAGTTGGAGACCCGCTCCCCGGTGTTGACGAGCGCGGAGGTGAAGGCGAGCGTCGCCTCGGTGTCATAGGCAAAGACCATGTTGACTCCTGACAGACCGGGCGGATAGTGTCATCAGCGTAACGGCATTTCACTCCTGACAGGCAGAAGGCACCCGATGAGCGCTCCGGCACGGTCCACCGTCGGCGGCACGCCCGGCACCGGCGGTACGAACGGCACGGGCGTCACAGGCGCGGATGCGGCCGGACGGCTCCCGTCAGCCATGGCCTCGCACAAGGCGTCCGGCCTGGCGCTGGCCCTGCTCGCCGCCGCCGCCTTCGGCACGAGCGGCCCCTTCATCAAACCCCTGCTCGACGCGGGTTGGTCGCCCGCCGCCGCGGTCGCCGTGCGGGCGGGAGCCGGCGGCCTGCTCCTGCTGCCGTTCGCTCTCATCGCACTGCGGGGCCGGTTCCGGAAGCTCGCCGCGGCCTGGAAGCTCGTCCTCGCCTACGGTCTCATCGCCGTGATCGGCGCCCAGGTCTTCTACTTCGCCGCGATCGAGCGGCTCCCCGTCGGTATCGCGTTGCTGATCGAGTACAGCGCCCCCATCCTGCTGGTGCTGCTGGCCTGGGCGCGCACGCGCATCCCCCCGGCCCTGCTCACGATCATCGGAGCGGTGCTCAGCATCGCCGGGCTCGCTCTCGTGATCAACCCGTCCGGCACCGCGGGGCTCGACGTGCTCGGGGTCGTCTTCGCCCTGGCCGCCGCGGTCTGCCTGGCCGGCTACTACCTGATCTCGGCGCTGCCGACCGGCGGCCTGCCGCCCGTCACGCTCGTGAGCGTCGGTCTGGTCGTCGGCGCGGTGGCGCTCACGCTGGTCGGGCTGACCGGGCTGGTGCCGCTCTCGGTCTCGTTCGATCCGGTGGCGCTGCCGTGGCTCGGAGAGGTGCCGTGGTTCGTGCCGATGGGCGTGGTCGTCGTGGTGGCCACCGCGGTCGCGTACCTGGCCGGGCTGCTCGGGGCGCTCCGCCTCGGATCGCGGGTGGCCTCGTTCGTGGGGCTGGTCGAGGTGCTCTTCGCGGTGCTGTTCGCCTGGCTGCTGCTCGGCGAGGTGCCGACGCTCGTGCAGGCGCTCGGCGGCGCACTGATCGTGGCGGGCGTGGTGTTCGTGCGGCTGCAGCGCGAGCCTCCGCTGCCCGAGCCGATCACCCCCGACCCGATCGCCTGAGCCGAACACCTCCCCTGCAAGCAGTGTCAGACGCCCCGGGATGCGGTAGGCATGAGTAAAGATCGCGAAGGGATCCTCATGAGCCAGCCGCACGACAACGGTCAGCCGCCGCAGGGCCAGTGGCAGCAGCCGCAGCAGGGGTACGGGCAGCCGCAGCAGCCGCCGTACGGGCAACCGCAGCAGGGCTACGGTCAGCAGGGGCAGTCGCCGTCGCATCCCGGAGCGCAGCCGCAGTACGGTGCCCAGCCTCAGTACGGGCAGCCGGCGCCGGCGGCCGGCAGCAACCCGATGGGCCTGGCCTCGCTCATCGCTGGGGCCGTGCCCTCGGTGCTCGGCATCGTCTTCCTGATCGCCCAGGCCGCCGTCCTCCGCAGCGGCGAGACCGAGGCGCTCGGCGCGATCAACGGCCTGAGCTCGGTGCTCTCCGCCATCCTGGCTCTCGCGGCCATCGTGCTCGGCATCGTCGCCGTCACCCGCCGCGGGCTGTCGAAGACGCTCGCCGCCGCGGGGATCGCCCTCGGAGCCGCGACCCTCGTCAGCGTGCTCAGCGGCCTGATCTACTCGGCGGCACTCTCCGCGTTCTACGGCTGAATCGGCCGGGCCGGCCTCAGGCGAACGACAGGATGCGCCGCGCCGCTCCCTGAGAGCCGGCGCGGCGCATCCCGAACTCAGTCGTCGATCTGCTCGAGCAGCTTCTTGCTCGCCTTGGCGATGTCGTCGTGCCCGAACTGCGCGGCGCGGCTCTCGAGCGAGATGATGCCACCGCGCCTGACCTTCGAGAAGTCGCCGTAGGGGAAGCTGTAGCGCCCCTTGGTCTCCTCGGACTTCTCCGAATCGACGCCGAGGTGCCACTTGGCGTACTCGCCCCAGCCGCGCTTCTCGATGAAGGCGTTCTCCTCCTCGGAGGTCGGGGCCGCCTCGCTCCAGTCGTCGCGTTCGTCACGCACGACCTTCCCGGCCTCGATCAGCTCGCGGGCCTGGCCTACGGCGGTGGTGTTCAGCTTCACGGACATGCGGTGCTCCCTTCGCGATCGGCCGCGCTCACGGCTTGAGGACGACCTTGATGCAGCCATCCTCCTTCTTCTTGAACACGTCGTACATGCGGGCCGCGTCCTCGAGCGGCACCTGGTGGGTCACGAGGTCGTCGATGCCCAGCGGGTCGGCCGGGTCCTCGGCCAGCGGCAGCAGCTCGTCGAGCCAGCGGTGCACGTTGCACTGGCCCATCTTGAGCGTGATGCCCTTGTCGAAGATGGTCATGAACGGCACCGGGTCGGCCGCGCCGGCGTAGACGCCGCTGAGCGAGACCGTGCCGCCGCGCTTGACCACGTCGAAGGCGAGCATCATCGCGGCGAGCCGGTCGACGCCGACGGTCTCGGCGGCCTTCTTGGCCAGGGCGTCGGGCAGCAGGCCGGTCGCGAACTGGCCGAAGGCGGCGACGGGGTTGCCGTGCGCCTCCATGCCCACCGCATCCACCACCGCGTCGGGCCCGCGACCCTCGGTGGCCTCGCGCAGGCGGTCGGCGATGTCGTCGGTGAGGTCGAAGGTCTCGATGCCGTGGCGCTCGGCCATGGCCCGGCGCTCGGGCACCGGGTCGACGGCGATCACGCGGTGGCCGAGGTACTTGCCGATGCGTGACGCGAACTGCCCGACCGGGCCGAGGCCGAGCACCGCGAGCACGCCGCCTTCCGGCAGCTCGCAGTACTGCACGCCCTGCCAGGCGGTGGGGAGGATGTCGGAGAGGAAGAGGTAGCGCTCGTCGGGCAGCTCGGTGCCGACCTTCAGCGCGTTGAAGTCGGCGAACGGAACCCGGAGGAGTTCGGCCTGCCCGCCGGGGACGGATCCATAGAGCTCGGTGTAGCCGTAGAGCGACGCGCCCGTGCCCGACTTGCGGTTCTGGGTGGTCTCGCACTGGGTGGTGAGGCCCTTCTGACACATGTAGCAGAAGCCGCACGCGATCACGAAGGGGATGACGACGCGGTCGCCGACCGACAGCGAGGTGACGCCCGAGCCGACCTCCTCGACGATGCCCATCGGCTCGTGTCCCAGGACGTCGCCCTTGTCGAGGAACGGCCCGAGCACGTCGTAGAGGTGCAGGTCGGAACCGCAGATCGCGGTGGAGGTGACGCGGATGATCGCATCCGTCGCATCCTGCAGCACCGGGTCGGGGACCTCGTCGACGCGGACCTTCATCGTGCCTTGCCAGGTGAGTGCTCTCATACTCCCGGCTTACCCCGCTCCCGGGATCCCGCAACCCCTGCCCGGGAATTCGCGGGGCACCCGGTGCGGGCTCGCGAGGTCGGTCGCATGCTGGAGGGAGCATCCGCAGTTCCGACGAAGGAGACGATCATGGCTCTCGAAGCCGACGACCTGGTGCTGCCGCACCGTGGCCTGGAGTACACCCTCAGCGGAGGAGCCCCCGAGTGGGCGATCGGGCGTGACGGCGTGCTGTTCGGGTACCTCGTGATCCGCTCGGTCGCGGGCGAGGAGGGCGAGCCCGTCTACACGACCCGGCTGCCCGACGGCACGATCGGCAACGTCGAGGGCAGCGACTGGGAGCAGATCGTGAAGGCGATGCTGAACGAGGTCGACCCGGCGATCCCGGATGCGAGCTCGGGGTCGTCGATGGCGACGCCGTAGCGCTTCAGGCGGACGTCGCTTCTTCGACCAGGTTGCGCAGGTAGCCGGCGAAGCCGCCGGGGGTGCGGCCGGTGAGGCGTGACGAGGTGATCACGACGGAGTCGCCTAGGTCGGCGATCACGGGTGCCGATGCATCCGTACTCGGTGTCGGCGCGATCTGGGCCGCCATCGTCTCGATCGCGCGCACCAGCGCCACGTCCTCGCCGTCGCGGAGAGGCGGGAAGCCGCCGGCCGCGAGGTAGGCGTCGGCGCGCACCCCGAGGTTCGCGCCGTAGACATGGCGGGCGCCGCGCACGTGCGCGTGCCGCCACGACTCGAGCACCGAACGGGGGGCGCCGTCGCCCTGGGGCTCGACCGCTCCGAGGGCGACGAGCGCCCCGGTCTTCGCGGCCTCGTACTGGTCGAGCAGCCACGACTGGGGCACGAGGCTGTCGCCGTCTGTGCTGCAGATCCAGTGCTCGCCGGGGTTCTCGACCTCTTCGAGCACGCGCGCGAACCCGGCGGCGCGGGCACGGCCGACGTTCTGCACGTCGACCTCGATCACGTCGATCCGGTCTTCGGCGGCGAACTGTAGGGCGATCTCGCGTGAGGCGTCGGTGCAGTCATCGAGCACCACGACGACCCGGCTGCAGACCGGGGCGTGCCGCTGCAGCGCACGCCGGCTCGCGAGCACGGCCTCGAGGGTCGACTCGAGGCGCTGCTCCTCATTGCGCACCGGGATGACGACGTCGACGGCGGCGATCATACGATCCCCTCCCGACGGGCGACCGAGACGGCGGGGCGGGGCACGAGCACGTCGAGCACGAAGTCCTCCTCCTCGTGCCGCACAAGGCGGTCGAACTCGGGGCGGTCGGCGAACCGGGCGTGCACGCCGTCGCCGGAGAAGGGCCGGCCCTCGACCGGATGCCGCCAGTGGCAGAGCACGAACGCCCCGCCGGGTGGCAGGATGCGCGCGACCCGCTCGGCCAGCAGGTCGAGTTCGGCGGGTTCGAGGTAGTAGCCGAGTTCGGAGAGCACCACGAGATCGAAGCCGCCGTCGGGCCAGTCGGCGGGGATGTGCATCCGTTCGAAGCGGGCCTTCGGGAGGTCGGCGTTGCGGGCGCGGGCCCGGTCGAGGGCGCGCTCGGAGACGTCGACGCCGAGGAAACGGTCGCGCGTGCGGCCGGCGAGCTCGCGCGAGAGCACCCCGGTGGAGCAGCCGAGCTCGAGCACCGAGCCGTAGTCGCGGTCGGGCAGGGAGGCCAGCAGCACGGCCCGTTTGCGCTCTTCGTACCAGCGGGTCTCGAAGCCCCAGGGGTCGTCGGCGCGGGTGTGGAGCTGCTCGAACCAGGCGTCGAGGGCGGCGGGGTCGTGGGTGGCGGGGCCTGGGGTGTCCTGGGTGTCCTGGGTTGCTCGGGTGGCTCGGGTGGCTCGGGTGGCTTGCGACTCGGCGGGCCGGATGCCGGGCTGGGCGTCGAAGAAGACCTCGAGCGGGCGGCGGAAGTGCGCGAGCATCCCCTCGTGCAGCAGAACCTCGTCGCCGGGCAGGCCGCTGAGCGGTTCGACCTGGGTGGCGTGGAGTGTCAGGGCGCGCTCCTTGGCGCCGAGCGCGCTCTCGGCGAGCGGAACGACGACCGCGTCCTGCCAGGGCAGGTCGCTCGGCGCGCCCCAGTGCCAGGCCCAGACGGGGTAGCCCCAGACGAGCACGGCGGCGGGGGTGCGGTCGTCACCCGTCCCTGTGGTGGCTGCCGCCTGGGCCGGCTGGGCTGCCCGGGCCGGCTGGGCTGCCGCCTGGGCGGCCTGTGCCGCGGCGGCGTGGTCGGGGTGGCGGTCGCCCGACCACGGGGTGACCACCAAGGTCGTGTCGGGGTCGGCTCCGGAGGGGGTGCCGACCGCGGTGGCGATCGCATCCTGGAGGGTCGCGAGGTGCTCCGGCTCGCTGACCTGGCCATCAGGGAAGCGCAGGAAGTGCACCTGCGCGCCCGGGTCGAGGGCCTCCACGGCGGCGAGGGTCTCGGCCTCGCGCAGGTGGGCGAGCTGGTCGGGGCGGTGGGTCGACGAGTCGGGGTGCGAGGCCTCTCCCGACGTGGCCACGATCACGGTGGTGCGCACTCCGGCGGCGTAGGCGGTCGCGAGGAGTCCGCCGGCGCCGAGCGTCTCGTCGTCCGGATGCGCCGACACGACCACGAGGTGCGCGACCTCGGCGAAGAACCCCGCGCCGATCTGCCGGAGCTCCCCGCGCATCCGCTCGATCGCGGCGGCCCAGTCGGCCTCGGCGGTCCCCTCGTCCTGGTGCAGGAAGGTCATCGCGCTCCCCCGTCTTCTGCGGAACCCCGGGCGGCATTGTTCTCGGCCTCGACGAGGAGGCGGCCGAGGCGGGCCTCGTCGCGGGCACCGTGATCCTGGAGGAGGTAGAGCTCGAGGTCGGCGACCCGAGCGGCGTACCCGGCGTCGGTCGCCAGCGGGGCGGGGCCGAGGGCGCGGGCGGCTTCGCGCAGCACCGTCTCGGCGGCCTGCCGCACCACCGTACGGGTGACCTGGGCGAGCACGGCGGCCTCCCCGCGGTCCAGGCCTGGGGGCGCCTCCGCGCGGTCGAGGGCAGCGGGCGCCCCGGCTGCGACGGGCACGTCCCCGGGGTTGAGGGCGATCGCGGCGGGCGCGGCGGCGGCGGCCGCGAATGCCCCATCCGTGCGCCCGGCGGTGGGCACGCCGGCGAGGTCGACGGCGCGGGCGGCCGCGGCCAGGACAGCACGGGCCGCCGTCAGGGCAGCGGTCGCGCGGCCGGCGTGGAGGGCCGAGAGGTCGTCGGCCTTGCGCACGGCCGCGTCGAGGATGCGGCGCTGCACGCCGAGAGCTCCGCCGAACCAGCAGGCGGCGACGCCGATGCCGCCCCACTCGAAGCCGGCGCGTTCGAGATACCACCCCGTCGCCCCGACCGGAACCGCGGGCACCCGATCGAAGTCGGCCGGCCCACTCGGAACCTCGGGGAACCCGCGGGCCACCCACGCCTCGTCGTGCACCGTCACTCCGGGCACGCCGAGCGCGACCGCGAAGAGTCGCCGACCCCCGTCGACGTGCGCGGTGACCAGCGCGTGGCTCAGTCGCCCGGCCAGGGAGCACCAGGGCTTGGTGCCCTCGAGGAGCCAGCCCCGCGCATCCGGAACCGCCGTCAACCGCACCCCCGGCCCCTCGGCCGCGAACACGCCCCAGGTGCTGTCGGGGCCGGCGCCGATCGTCGCCAGATCGACCGGATCGGGGCACTCGTCGAGGATCGCGAGTGCGTCGAGGTGCGGCTCGACGATGCGGGCGACGGTGACGTCGGCCGATCCGAGGGTGGCGAGGGCCTCGAGGTAGCCGGCCATGCCGGTCGTGGGCCGCGGAGTCGTGGCGCCGAGTCGGCTCGCCAGGGCGAGCGCGGGATCGACGATGTCGTCGTCACTCGCCGATCCACCCGGCGCGTCAGCGCGCACCCCGATCGCGACCGCCTCGTCGTACAGGGCGGTCAGGCGGGAGTCGTCGCGCCCGTCGAGTGTCACAGCCGCGCGTTCCATCGTCACCATCCGCTCTCGTTCCGTCCGACCCGCGCGAACGGCCCGGGTCTGTGACGAACGGGCTGCTGAGAGTGGTCATGCGTGCACTGTGCACACGAAGCGGCCCTCAGCAGCCCGTTCGAACGGACCCCTCGGCCCGGAACAGTTGCTGTCAACCCAACTCCCCTCGATCCGCCCTCCCAACCCCTTGACAGGGGATGCCCATCCGCCGAGCTCAACCCCTTGACACTGTGCCTCGGCGCGGTCCTCCCTAGGCTGAAGCCATGACCGACGCGGCCGACGTCCTCCTCTTCTCGTACGGAACCCTCCGCCAGCCCGAGGTGCAGCTCGCCACCTTCGGCCGCCTGCTCGAGGGGCGGGATACGGCGGTGGTGGGGTTCCGGCTGGAGTGGCTCACGATCACCGACCCCGCGGTCATCGCCACGAGCGGCAGCGATCGCCACCCCCTCCTCGTGCCGCTCGCCGACGGCGCCGCCCCGGATGCGGCGACAGGGTCGGTGGCCGGCACCGTCTTCCGCGTCACGCCCGCCGAGCTGGATGCCGCCGACGAGTACGAGGTCGACGACTACGTGCGGGTCCGAGTCCCGCTCGACACGGGCGAGGAGGCCTGGGTGTACGTCTTCGCGGGCTGACGGGGCGCGTCCCGCCCGAGTCACCTCAGGCCGGGCGGATGGTCGTCGTGACGTCGACGATGCTGGGCTCGGAGGGGGCCGAGCCGAAGCCGAACCGCACCGGCGGGTCGAGTGGGGCGAACGCCCCGAGGTCGACACCGTCGAGCGTCGCCGAGGCCCACGCGATGCGGCGCACGACCGTCACCCCGTAGAACTCGCGTCGTCCGCCGCCGGCCGTGCCCGCGGTGCGCACACCGGCCATCACCCTTCGCGCGATCGGGTCGATCGCCGACAACCACACCGGCGAGGTCGCGACCACCTGCGGAACCGCCCGCAGCAACCGCCCGAGCCCCGACACCTCCCCCACCCGGAGGCGCACCGCCAGCATCCCGTCGCCGGAAGCGCCCGAGTCGGCGTCGACGGCCAGGCCGCCCGCGACGCGCCGCAGGCGCACGGGCACCACCCGCACCTCGTCGAAGCGGTAGGTCGAGGCGATGAAGTCCGCGGTCTCGGGAGTCGGCGCGAACAGGGTGCGGTGACCCGTCGCATCCTCGACCATCAGATCGGCGAACGACCCGAACGGCGACCGCTGCCACATGCCCACCACGATCCGGGTGCCCGACGCGGTGCCGAACCCGGCGATCCGCCCCGAGAACCGCACCGACCGCCCCAACAGACCCGCACCCGAACCCGAACCACCATCCACGCCAGAAGCACTACCCACGCCAGAACCACCACTCACGCCAGAACCTCCGCTCATCGCCCGACCCTCCGGCCCGGCTCGGTCTGCGCCCGCACGTGGATCCGCTCTCCGTCGCGGCTGAAGATCGCCATCAGCTCCACCGGATCGTCGTCGGCGTTGCCCACCCAGTGCGGGATGCGCGTGGCGAACTCCGCCGCCTCCCCCGGCTTCAGCACCAGGTCGTGGTCGCCGAGCAGCAGCCGCAGTCGCCCGCTCATCACGTACAGCCACTCGAAGCCGTCGTGGGTGCGCTGCACCGGCTCCTCGCCGACGGGCGTGATGACCATCCGCACGGTCTGCATCGGCGAGTTCTCCTTCGACAGCAGCTGCATCTCGCGCCCCGCCCGGTGACTCGACCGCGACCGGATGCGCGGGTCGGGCACCACGTCGGCCACCAGCTCGTCGAGCGTGATCTCCAGCGCCGCCGTCAGCGGGATCAGCAGCTCGAGGTTCGGCTGCCGCTTCCCCGCCTCCAGGCGCGAGATCGTGCTCGCCGAAATGCCCGTCTCGGCGGCGAGCGCGGCGAGCGTCACGTCGCGCGAGGTGCGGGCGGCGCGGAGTCGCGCCCCGATCCGGACGCCCTGCGAATCATCCATCTTGCCATTCCAGCACACTTGTTTGCAGTTCGGTACCCCCGCCGCGAGGCTTGACCCATGGACCAGAACATGGACGAGAACATGCAGGACACCACCCCCGAGAACACCGACGCACCCCTCGACGGATCGCACTGGGACGTGGTCGTCGTCGGCGGCGGTGCGGGCGGCCTGAACGCGGCCCTCGTGCTCGCCCGAGCGCGCCGGAGCGTGCTCGTGATCGACGCCGGCCTCCCGCGCAACCGCTTCGCCGCGCACATGCACGGCTTCCTCACCCGCGACGGATTCCCGCCCGGCGAACTGCTCGAACTGGGCCGCGCCGAAGTGCTCGGCTACGGGGCGACGATCGTCGAGGCGCGCGCGACGACGGTCACGGGCGAGGCCGGCGACTTCGAGGTCGTGCTCGACGACGGCCGCGCCGTGCACGCGCGGCGGCTCGTCGTCGCGACCGGCCTCCGCGACGTGCTGCCCGAGCTCGACGGACTCGCCGAGCAGTGGGGCCGCGGCGCGGTGGCCTGCCCGTACTGCGACGGCTGGGAGGTGCGCGACCGCCGCATCGGCGTGCTCGCCTCGGGCCCCATGAGCGTGCACCAGGCGATGCTCGTGCGGCAGTGGTCGGCCGACGTCACGGTCGTCAGCAGCGCGGTAGCCGAGTTCGACCCCGAGGTGCGGGCCGGCCTCGCCGCACGCGGCACGAAGGTGATCGAGACGGATGCGGCCGCGGTGCTCGAAGACGCCGACGGCGTGCTGACCGGCCTGCGCCTGGTCGACGGCTCGGTCGTCGAGCTCGACGCGCTCTTCGTGGGCTCGCGACCCACGGCCAACGACGACCTGCTCGAGCAGCTCGGAGCCGCGCGCACGGCGGGACCGATGGGCGAGTGGGTCGAGTCCGACCCCACCGGGCGCACCTCGGTTCCGGGCGTCTGGGTCGCCGGCAACTCGGCGAACCCGGGGGCGCTCGTGATCGTCGCGGCAGCCGGCGGAGTCATGGCGGCGACCATGATCAACGCCGACCTCGTGGCCGACGACACGCGTCTCGCGCTGGCGGCCGTCGCCGACGCCGGTACCGTGACCACCGCCGCCGCCGCCGCCTGAACGGAGTTTCCCTGCAAATCCCGGCGACCGACGCCTTATACGGGGTCGCTCTCCCGCATTTGCAGGGTTACTCGGCCAACGATGACCAGTAACGTCCGAAATAACGAGGACCGACCCCATATACGGCGTCGGTCCTCGTTATTCCGGACGTTATCGGCGCTCACGCCGACAACGGCCCAGGTCAGCCCTGCGCGAGCTCCGACACGTCCTGCCACTTCTCCCACTCCGCGATCCGCGACGCGTAGTCGGCCTTCGCGACCTGGATCGGCGTGCTCCCGAAGAACACGCGCAGCGGCGGCTCCTCGGCATCGACGACGCGCAGGATGGCGGCCGCCGACGCCTTCGGATCGCCGGGGTCGGCGACCCTCGACTTGCGCGCCTCGGCGGCGGCCGCGTGCACGGCCTCCAGTTCGGGCAGCGGGGTCGCGTGCCGTGCCGAGGCTCCGCCCCAGTCGGTGTCGAACCCACCGGGCTCCACGAGCGTCACCTTCACGCCGAACGGCGCGACCTCCTGGGCGAGCGCCTGCGAGAAGCCCTCGAGCGCCCACTTCGAGGCGTTGTAGATCCCGATGTTCTGGAAGGCCGAGATCCCGCCGATCGACGAGACCTGGATGATGTGCCCCGATCCCTGCTCGCGCAGGTACGGCAGGGCGGCCTGCGTGATCCAGAGCGCGCCGAAGACGTTGGTCTCGAACTGCTCGCGCACCTCCTGCTCGCTGAGCTCCTCGATGAACCCGAACTGCCCGTACCCGGCGTTGTTCACGACCACGTCGAGGCGCCCGAAGTAGTTCACCGCCTCGGTGACCGCGGCGAAGTCGGCCTCGCGATCGGTGACGTCGAGCCGGATCGGCAGGATGCGGTCGCCGAACCGGTCGACCAGGTCGCCGAGCGAGGCGGTGTCGCGCGCGGTGGCCGCCACACTGTCCCCGCGTTCGAGGGCGGCGATCGCCCATTCGCGGCCGAACCCGCGCGACGTCCCCGTGATGAACCAGATCTTCTGAGCCATGAGCAGTCCCTTCGCTACCGCGCCCGGCCGCACGGAATATCGCAGGCCCCGCCGACGCTGAGACAAGTATGCACAAGAGCATCGGTTTCCTCAGCTTCGGCCACTGGCAGCCCGTCCCCGGGTCACGCACCCAGACGGCCGCCGACGCACTCCTCCAGTCGATCGACCTGGCGCAGGCCGCCGAAGACCTCGGCATCGACGGCGCCTACGTGCGGGTGCACCACTTCGCCCGCCAGCTGGCGAGCCCGTTCCCCCTGCTCGCAGCGATGGCCGCCCGCACCAGCCGCATCGAGATCGGCACCGCCGTGATCGACATGCGCTACGAGAACCCCCTCGCCATGGCCGAGAACGCCGCCGCCGCCGACCTCATCGCCGCCGGCCGCCTGCAGCTCGGCGTCAGCCGCGGTTCACCCGAGACGGCCTTCCGCGGGGCCGAGTCGTTCGGCTACCGCGCCGACACCGAGGCCGGTGAGACGGATGCGGATCTCGCCCGCCGGCACACCGAGCTGTTCCGCGCCGCGATCTCCGGTGCCGGCGTCGCGGTCTCCGACCCGCGGATGACCGGGCAGTCCGTCCCGCTCGCGATCCAGCCGCAGTCCCCCGGTCTCGCCGACCGCATCTGGTGGGGTTCGGGAACCCGGCAGACCGCCGTCTGGGCGGCCGAGCAGGGCATGAACCTGCAGAGCTCGACCTTGCTCAGCGAAGACACCGGAGTGCCGTTCGGCGACCTCCAGGCCGAGCAGATCGCCCTCTACCGCGAGGCCTGGAAAGCGGCGGGCCACGAGCGCGAAGCGCGCGTGAGCGTCAGCCGCAGCATCATCCCCCTGGTCTCCGACCTCGACCGCGCCTACTTCGGCGGCCGCGCCTCGGATGCGTACGACCAGGTCGCGACCCTCGAGGGCGTGACGGCGCGCTTCGGCAAGAGCTACACCGGCGAACCGGATGCGATCGCCGAGGAGCTGCGCAACGACGCGGCCGTCCAGGCCGCCGACACCGTGCTGCTCACCGTGCCGAACCAGTTGGGCGTCGACTACAACGCGGCGCTGCTCGAGAACATCGCCCGCCACGTCGCCCCGGCCTGGGGCTGGAGCCCGCTCGCGCTCACCGCGCACTGACCCCCAGCGCGCACCGGCACGGGACCGGCAGCGTGCGGGCGCTCACCGCGCACTGAACGTGTCGAGCACCTCTCCGCCGCGACTGATCGAGATGAAGTGCCCGTCCTCCGGGTACCGCCGGAGGCTCGCCGACGGCAGCCGCCGCGCGAAGGTCTCGGCCCAGGCGGCCGGCACCATCCGGTCGGCGCCGCCCTGGTGCACCACGACGGGCACCGGCACCTCCTCGGGTGAGAACCCCCACGGCCCGGTGAAGGCGCGGTACTGATCCACGGCTCCGCGGCTGTCCCGCAGCCCCGCGACCACGGTGCGCGAGAACCAGTCGTGCCGGCCCTCGATCACAGCGGCGTCGCGCGGATCCAGCGCCGACCCCGAGATCCGCGCCGCCAGCCGCGGCAGCGCGCGGGTGAACACCCGGGTAGCCGCGAACCCGGCGCGGGCCACGAGCGGTGCGCGCTCGGCGAGCCGGCCGAGCCGCTGGTCGGTGTGGTTGAGCTCGGCGAAGGTGCCCGAGTCGTCCAGCGGCAGCGCTCCTGCGACAAGGGCGATCGCCGTGACCCGCTCCGGATGCACGTGACCGATCGCGAGCGCGTACTGCCCGCCCTCCGACCAGCCCATGACCCCGAACCGGTCGACCGCGAAGCCGCGTGCGCCGAGGTGGTCGAGCAGCGACGAGAGGTCCGTGCGCGCCCAGGTCAGCATCCCGTGGCCCTCGCGGCGCGAGCTGCCGCCGACCCCCGGCCGGTCGGGCGAGACGATGGCGAGGCCGCGCGCCCGGGCCGCGTCGTCGGAGAGTTCGGCATCCAGACCGCTCATCATGCCGCCGTGGCAGTTCACGACGACGAAGCCGTCGGGGTCGCCGTAGACGCGGAAGGCCAGCGTGCGTCCGTCGGGGAGCGAGAGGGTCTGCAGGGTGCCCACGTCTGCACCCTACTCTCCGGCCCGGGGTGTTCCCGGTGTCAGCCGGCGAGCAGGCGGGCGCGCTGCTCCTCGACGTCGTAGTCGGCGGCCGGCCACTCGAGGTCGAGCGAGACGAGCGCCTCCTCGAGCAGCTGCTGCACGGCGAGCGCCGAGTACCACTTGTGGTCGGCGGGCACGACGTACCAGGGGGCGTGCTCGGTGTTCGTGGCCGGCAGCGCGACCTCGTAGGCATCCTGGAACAGGGGCCAGAGCGCGCGGTCGTCGACGTCGCCGACACTGAACTTCCAGTGCTTGTCCGATCGGTCGAGCCGGCGCAGCAGGCGCTTCCGCTGCTCGTCCTTGCCGAGGTGCAGGAAGACCTTGACCACGACCGTGCCCGCGTCGACCAGCCGCTTCTCGAAGGCGTTGATCTCGTCGTAGCGGCGCACGAGCTCCTCCGAGCTGATGCTCTGGTGCACCCGCGGCACGAGCACGTCCTCGTAGTGCGAGCGGTCGAAGACCCCGATCATCCCGGGGCCGGGCACCTGCTTCTCGACCCGCCAGAGAAACGGATGCGCGAGCTCCTCCTCGGTCGGCTTCTTGAAGGCGTGGTGCGCAAGACCCTGGGGGTCCATGGCGCCGGCGACGCGCTTGACGACGCCGCCCTTGCCGGCCGTGTCCATCCCCTGGAGCACGACGAGCACCGAGCGGGTGCCGCCGGCGACGCTGCTGGCGAAGAGCTTCTCCTGCAGGGTGGAGAGCGAGCGGGCGGTGGCGTCGAACAGCCCCTCGCCCGCGGTCTTGTCGGCGGCGCCCTTGGTCGCGCCGGTGTCGCGCCGGGAGAGGTCGAGCGGGGTGCCCGGTGCGCCGAGGCGCAGTCGGTCGCTCCACGCGTGGGGGTGCTTGGTCATCGGGATCTCCCTTTCGTCGTCGCCCGCCGGATCTGCCTGGCTCGCCCCGGCGAAGGGCGAGCCAGGCTCAGAGCGGTCTGGCCATGTTCTGCGCGGTCACGAGGTAGCCGAGCGACTCGTACAGGCCTCGGGCGATCGTGTTGTGTCCGAAGACGTTGAGCCCGAGCTTCTCGGCCCCGTGCGCCTTCGCCTCCTGTTCGGCGAGCAGCATGGCGCCGCGGCCGAAGCCCTTGCCCCGGTGCTCCTCGCGGATCTCGACGTCGAAGACCCACCACTCGCCCGGCCGCGAGTCCGACAGCGGACCGATCCAGAGCGTGCCGACCGGGGTGTCGTCGTCGAGCACCTCGAAGATCAGCTGCCCCTCGGCGGGCCGTCCACCGGGGAAGTACTGGGCGTTGGCCTCGGCCACGCGCTCGTCGGCGTAGGCCTCGGTGTCGCCGGAGTCGATCCGCTCCTGCCGGTAGCCCGCGTTGCTCGCCGCGATGAATCCGGCGAGCGCGTCTTCGTCCATCGCCTGCAGCCTGAGCGTCATGGTGCACACAGTAGCGGGCGGCCACGTCCGCCGCTCGGCGGGCGCGCCTCAGCTCGGGTGGTCGGTCGTCCGCCGCCGCGCGCCCGGCGGCACCGGCCGCGGAGCCTGGCGCTTCTGCACCGACAGCTCGCCGCCGACCCGCCCGCCGTAGGGCCGCCCGTGGTCGGCGAACTCCTCCCGGAAGTACGCGAGTTTCCAGTCGCCCAGATCGATCCGCGCACCGGTGCGGAGGACGCGCCCGGGTGCTCGTCCCGACGCGCGCCCCATTGCACCCGCGCCAGCCGGACCCGCCGTCCGGCCGTCCGCGACCCCGAGCACCCCGGTGTCGACCCCGCCCCCGGTCGGCTCGATGTCGTAGAGCACGTACTCGTCGTCCTCGGTGTGCCGGATCTCGGCATGCACGTCGCCGAGCCCCGGCAGCCGAAGGTCGGCATCCGGCCCCGAGCCGATCGTGGTGCGGCCCGGCAGCAGGTCGAACTCGCGCGGCGGCCGGCCGTCCCACGGCCCCGAGCCGATGACGAAGATCAGCCGCGGGCGACCGGAGCCCGGCGTGTAGTGCGTCGTGGTCACCCGGCGTCGCACCACGCGGGCGACCGTCGGGGCGAGCGGGAAGGGCGTCGCCGGGGGCGCCGGGATGCGCAGCTCGTCCGAGCGCGCGCGGCTCCGCCGGATCATCGGCCAGACCGCCGAGGGCGATCCGAGGCGGATGTGGGGCGACCCGGTGAGCAGGCGCCCGAGCCCGGTCGCCTTGACCGCCCCGAAGCGGACCACGCAACCGGCCGGCCCGTCGAGCGAGACGATCACCCCGCGGCGGGCGAGCGCCGCCGCGAACACGCGCAGGTCGGCGAGCGAACGGCGGCCGCCCGGCAGGCGGGAGGGATCGGAGACCTCGATGTGGATCTCGGGCCCGGCCGCGGTCATCGTGCCGGTGAAGTCCGGGCTCCCCTCGACCTCGGCCGAGAAGGACAGGTCGATGTCGAAGCGCACCATGGCGGGATCCGCCTCAGCTGCGGCGGAGCGGATCGGAGCCGGGGGCCTGGTCGTCGCTGGTCGTGACGCGCAGGGTGCCGTCGATCTTCCAGACCGCGCGCGGCGCATCCGGACCGATGTCACGAGGCACCTCGACGGTCATGTCGACGAAGGTGTAGTTCACGGCCGCGCCACGGCCGGTGAGGTACGACCACATCTCGCGGCCGAGGTCTGTCCAGTCGGCGATCGAGCGGCCCTCGGGCCCGGTGGCCGATGCGAACGGATCGGTGGTGGTGGTCTCGGACATCTCAGTTCCTCCCGCTGCGGGCGGGGCCCTGCCGGAACTGCCGCCGGCGGTGCACCGTGTCGCGTCCACGAGCGCGCTGTTGCGCTCTGTGCTCACGGTAGCGCCGCGGATGCGCCGTGCACCAGAGCCCGGGAGCACGTACCGGCGTTCTACCAGGCGAGCCGCTCGGAACTGCGCGAGGCAACCGGTTCGGAGCTACCAGGCGAGCCGCTCGGAACTGCGCGAGGCGACCCGTGAGGCGACCTCCCGCACCCGCGAGTGCAGCTCGATCGAGGCCCGCGCGGCGAGCGGATGCGTGCTGACGCCCTTCTCGCTCATCAGGTCGCCTCCCGAGTACACGCGGGTGAGATTGCGGAGGCCGCAGGCGAAGGCGTAGTGGGCGTAGACGTCCCAGACCGGCCCGGTGTCGGGGCTCGCGGGATCGACGACGATGAAGTCGGCGTGCTTGCCGACCTCGAGCGAGCCGATCCGGGCCGCCACGTCGGGGCCGAGCGCCTCGGCGGAACCGAGGGTGTGCATCCGGATCATGTCGTAGGGCATCACGACCGAGGCGTCCTGGTTCACGGCACGCTGCGTGTAGGCGCCGATCCGGAGGTTCTGGAAAGGGTCGGAGATGTCGGTGCACGACTGGTCGTCGAGCCCCACACCGATCGGCATGCCGAGCGCGCGATAGCCCGGGATGTCGGCGACGCCCGACCCGAGCCGGCCGTTCGAGGTCGGCTGCCAGACCATCCCCGCACCCTTCTCCGCGACCACCCGGCTCATGTAGCTGTCCGGATGCACGAAATGGCCGAACAGGAACCCGGGCCGCAGCGCCCCCGCCTGCTCGTACCAGCGGAACTTCTCGCGCTGCTGGTCGAGCGCCTCGCAGGTCTCGAGGAAGTGTGCCTGGTTGCCGATGCCGTGCGCATCCATCGCCCGCACCTCGTCGCGCGCGGCCTGCGGCGTGGCCGACCACTGCACCGCCCCGAAGACGGATGCGCCGAGGTCGAGCTCGGCGGGGACCGTCGTCTTCAGGTGGTCGATCGCGCGGCCGAACACCTCGAAGGCCTCCTCGACGGGCTGGAACTCGCTGTCGAGTCGGATGGCGTTCATCGTGCGGAGCCCGGCATCCCGGGCCGCGTCGATCTGCCGGTGGAGGTAGCCCTCGGGGCGGATCGCGTAGATCTCCCGGCTGTCGGTCTCGGCGTCGTAGCTGCCGACGACCCGCGAGTCGGTGAAGTTGTAGGCCGAGGTCACGCCGTTGCCGAGGAAGTCGAGGCAGCCGTGCAGCGTGAACCAGTAGACGTCCTCCTCGTCGGCGCCGGAGATGAACGCGCTCTGCTCGCCGACCCAGGGATAGAGGGTGTCGCCGGGGGTCATCCCGCGCATCCCGGAGGTGAAGATGTGACTGTGCGCCGAGATGAAGCCGGGGGCGACGAAGGCGCCGCCCACGTCGAGCACCTCGCCGGAGCCGATCGCCGCGGAACCGGCCGCACGCGCCCCGATGCCGCCGGCATCCGTGGGCGGTTCGCCCTCCCCCATCGCCTCGATCAGGCCGTCGTCGCCGACGGCGAGCCAGCCGCGGAACCAGTCGGCTCCGTCGGACATCGGGAGGATCACGGCGTTCACCACGAGCAGCTTCATGTCGCCATCATCACTCCTGCACATTGCGGCGAGGTTTCGGCAGTTTGCACAGCGCGTTTAACCCGCTCGCGCGGCCGATATTCTGGATGCCATGACCCGCCCCCCGCAGATCGTGCTCGTCCGCCACGGAGAGACGGAGTGGAGCCTCAGCGGCCAGCACACCGGCCGAACCGACATCCCGCTCACCGCCCGTGGTGAGGAGCAGGCCGCCCAGGTCGGTCGCGTGCTCGACGGCCGCTCCTTCGGGCTCGTGCTCTCCAGCCCGCGCGTGCGCGCGCACCACACCGCCGAGATCGCCGGCTACGGCGACCAGGTCGTGGTCGATCCGGATCTCGCGGAGTGGGACTACGGAGCCTACGAGGGCCTGACCAGCCCGCAGATCGCCGAGGTCTACGGCGACGACTGGAACCTGTGGCGTGACGGCATCGAGCCCGACGCCGAGGGCCGGGGCGAGCAGGCGGCCGACATGCTGGCGCGCAACACCGCGATCATCCACCGTGCCCGGCCGACGCTCAACGAGGGGAAGGACGTGCTGCTGTTCTCGCACGGCCACTTCCTCCGCACCCTGTCGGCGACGTGGCTCGGCCTGCCGATCGCCGCGGGCGAGCTGCTCGTGCTCGACACCGCCTCGATCAGCGTGCTCGGCTTCGAGCACGGCAACCAGGTGCTGCGGTCGTGGAACCGCACGCCCTGGGCCGAATGACCCGCGAGACCGCCCGAACCAGCACGAACCACCTCTGACCCGCCCCTGGAGAGGAGCAGCAGCGTGACCCGACCCGCTGTGATCACCGAGCCTGCCGCCGCGCTCGACGCCCTCGCCGGGCTGGCCGACGACTTCGCCCGGGTGGCCGTCGCCCGCGACAAGGAGGGCACGGCGCCGTTCGCCGAGGTGGCCGCGCTGCGGGCCACCGGCATCCTGCCCGCCCTGGTCGACCGCGAGTTCGGCGGCGGCGGCCTCGACTGGCACACCGTGTTCGAGGGGCTGCGGCCCGTCATCCGTGCCGACGCGGGCCTCGGCCACGTCTTCGCGTACCACTTCGTCAACTCCTGGCGGCTGCAGCTGAACGAGTACCAGCCGCGGATCGACGACCTCCAGCGCGAGCTGGCGGCCCGGCACCTGTTCTGGGGCGGCGCGGGCAATCCGCGGGACGCGGGGCTCGAGCTCACCCCGGTCGCCGGCGGTGGGTTCACGGTCACCGGCCGCAAGTTCTTCGCCACCGGAGCCCAGGTGGCCGACCGGGTCACCGCGTCGGGAACCCGGGTCGACACGGGCGAGAAGCTGGCGATCGTGATCGACGCCACCGGGCCCGGGGTCGTGCACCACGACGACTGGGAGAACATCGGGCAGCGGCTGTCGGCGTCGGGTTCGGTGTCGTTCCATGCCGCCGCGGTGCCCGAGGAGCACGTGCTGGGCTACGGCGAGCAGTCGGGGCCGAAGTACAAGCCGTACTCGTCGCTGTCGATCCTGCTGTTCCAGCTCGCGCTCGACCACCTGCACGTGGGGCTCGCCGAGGGAGCGCTCGAGGCCGCCTCGCAGTACGTCGTGAGCACGACCAAGCCGTGGTCGACCAGCGGGCTCGCGCGCGCGGTCGACGACCCGTACATCCGCGAACTGATCGGCGAGCTCACCGCGGCGACCCGGGCGGCGGATGCGCTGACCTGGCGCGCCACCGACGCGCTGGTCGCGGCCGCCGACAAGCGCTGGGCGCTGACGGATGCCGAGCGCGGCGAGGTCGCGGTCGAGATCGCCGCCGCGAAGGTCGTGAGCACCCGCACGGTGCTCGACGTCACCTCGCGGTTGTTCGAGCTGACCGGCGCCCGCGCCACGGGCGAGGCCTACGGCTACGACCGGTTCTGGCGCAACGCCCGCACGATCACGCTGCACGATCCTGTGGCATACAAGGCGCAGGAGGTGGGCGACAACGCCCTCACCGGCGCGTACCCGGAGCCCTCGGGCTACAGCTGAGCCGGGCCGGCCGAGCTGGCCGGGCTCGGCGGGCGTAGGCGCCACCGGAGCCCGCGGCGAGCGCGGCGTGACACGCCCACGAGGCGGGTCGCGCTCGGCGGGATGGGAGAATGGGGTCATGGAACCCACTCGCAGCGAGCTGCGCCGCTGGCGGAAGTATCTGGCCGACGAGCGGGCCGAGGCGAAGGTCTACCGCGAGCTGGCGGCCCGGCGTACCGGCTCCGA
This sequence comes from Herbiconiux solani NBRC 106740, assembly GCF_001571005.1. Classification (GTDB taxonomy): domain Bacteria; phylum Actinomycetota; class Actinomycetes; order Actinomycetales; family Microbacteriaceae; genus Herbiconiux; species Herbiconiux solani. The sequence goes on from NZ_BCST01000005.1 coordinate 354,467, forward strand.
GCGCGAGATCCTCTCGGCCCTCGCCGACGCCGAAGGCCGCCACGAGACCCACTGGCTCGAGCTCCTCGGCGACGACGTCGGCAAGCCCCGTCGGGCCGACCTCCGCACCCGCATGCTCGGCGTGCTCGCCCGCCGCTTCGGCTCGGTGTTCGTGCTCGCCCTGATGCAGCGGGCCGAGGCGCGCTCGCCCTACGAGACCGATGTGGATGCGACGCCCGCGATGGCGGCCGACGAGCGCATCCACGGTGAGGTCGTGCGGGGCCTGGCGGCACGGGGCCGCAGTCGCCTCTCCGGCACCTTCCGCGCCGCGGTCTTCGGCGCCAACGACGGACTGGTCTCCAACCTCGCCCTGGTGCTCGGGATGAGCGCGACCGGCGTCTCTCACACGGTCGTGCTGGCCTCGGGCGTCGCCGGGCTGCTCGCCGGCGCGCTCTCGATGGGGGCGGGGGAATTCGTCTCGGTGCGGTCGCAGCGCGAGCTGCTCGCCGCATCCACCCCCGACCCGGACGCCCACACCGCCGTGCCGCTCCTCGACGTCGACGCGAACGAGCTGGCACTGGTCTACCGGGCGCGCGGGATGACCGAGGAGCAGGCCGACGCCCGCGCCAAGGACGTGTTCGGCGGGGTGTCGACGACCACCTCGGCGATCAGGATCGTGCGGGTCGGCGACGCCGGCGTGACCGCGCCGGAGATCGTCGGGGGCGGTGCGGGCGGGGACTCTCCGGACGGCGACGAGCACGAGGAGATCGGCACCGCCTGGCAGGCCGCGATCTCGTCGTTCTTCTTCTTCGCCTCGGGCGCGATCATCCCCGTGCTGCCCTACGCGTTCGGGCTCTCGGGCGGCGTCGCGATCGCGATCGCCGCGGGCCTGGTCGGGCTCGCGCTGCTCGGCACGGGTGCCGTCGTCGGGCTGCTCTCCGGCGGCCCGCCGCTCAGGCGTGCGCTGCGGCAGCTCGCGATCGGCTTCGGCGCGGCGGCCGTGACGTACGTGCTCGGGCTGCTCTTCGGCACGGCGATCGGCTAGCGAGCGCCCAGGCCCGGCCGGGCCAGGCCAGGCCCAGCCCAGCCCCGGCGGCTACGCCGAGACCGACGCCAGCTCGTCGTAGGTGGCGAACTTCGTCGCGACGTCGCTGCCGGTGAAGTTGCCCACCCAGCCGTCGTCGTCGTGGAAGAAGCGCACCGACACGTAGTCGGGGCGGGTGCCCATGTCGAACCAGTGCGTGGTGTCCTTCGGCACGGAGAGCAGGTCGCCGGCCTCGCAGAACACGGCGTGCACCTTGCCGTCGACGTGCAGGTAGAAGACGCCGGAGCCGCGGGCGAAGAAGCGGTCCTCGTCGTCGTCGTGCTGGTGCTCGCTGAGGAACTTCTGACGTGCGGTCGCCGAGGCCTCGCGGTACTCGTCGGTGTCCTCCGGCGTGATCGAGACCACGTCGACCAGGGTGTAGCCGTGCTCGGCGTTCACCGCGTCGATCTCGGAGCGGTAGGCGGCGAGCACCTCGTCCTGGGTCGGGTTCTCGGAGAGCTCCTGGAGCTCCCAGCGGCTGAAGCGCGCACCGAGGCCCGCGAGCACCTCGCGGATCGTGTCGGCATCCCGCGTCTGCAGTTCGGGCGTCGAGGGGTCGTTGTCGTTCCACACGGTCAGGAGGGTCATGACCAACATGGTAGACCTCGACTCCTGCACAATCGGCGGCGGGCTCCGAACGAGTAACAGAGCGACACATGATTCGGCCGCCCGCCCGCGCGCGGGGTTGAATCAGAACGCGATCACACGCATCCGCACGTCTTCTCCTCATCCCGAAGGATCCCTCATGGCCCTCATCCGCAGAGCCGCGGTCGTCACCGCTCTCGCCGCCGCCTCCGTGCTCGCGCTCAGCGCCTGCGCCCAGTCCGACGGCGGTTCCTCGTCGGCCGGCTCGTCCGCGGCCGCACCCACCGCATCCGCCGCCCTGCCCGCCCCCTTCGACGGCGAACCCGTCAAGGTCGCGCTGGTGCGCCAGAGCGGCGCGGGCGACTACTTCGAGGCCTGGGGCGCCGGCGCCCAGGCGCAGGCGAAGTTCGCGAACATCGACCTGCAGGTGACGGATGCGCGCAACGACAACGCCAAGCAGGCCAGCGACCTCGAGCAGGCCATCGCGTCCAAGCCCGCGGCGATCATCGTCGACCACGGCCAGACCGACACCCTGCAGCCGCTGATCACCGAGGCGGTCGGAGCCGGCATCTCCGTCGTCGTCTACGACCTCGCGCTCACCGACCCCACCGGGGTGATCACCACGAGCCAGTCCGACGAGTCGATGGCCAGCGGCGTGCTCGACCAGCTGATCGACGACGTGGGCGACGGCGCGAAGGTCGGCTACGTCTCGGCCGAGGGCTTCGCCGCCCTCGATCGCCGCGCAGTGGTCTGGAACCAGTACGTCACCGACCACAAGCTCGACGTGCTGTTCTCGACCGGCAAGGTCAGCGAGTCCACCGCGACCGACAACATCCCGCTGGTGGATGCGGCGGTGAAGCAGAACCCCGATGTGCAGGCGATCTTCGCCCCGTACGACGAGATCACCAAGGGTACTGTTCAGGCTGTGATCAACAACAACCTGCAGAGCAAGGTCAAGGTCTACGGCATCGACATCTCGAACGCCGACCTCGAGGTCATCACGGCCGACGGCAGCCCCTGGGTCGCCACCTCGGCGACCGACCCGGCCGCCGTGGGCGCGGGCGTCGTACGATCCCTGGCCCTCAGCCTCGCCGGTCAGCTCGACGAGACCGACGTGCAGTTCCCGGCGATCACGATCACGCAGGACTTCCTGGCCGAGAACTCGGTCACCAACGTCTCCGAACTGCGCACCGCCCAGCCGAGCCTGAAGCTCGACGACGTCGTGGTCGCGGATTGGCTGCCCGCGGTCTCCGAATGACCTCTGTTCCCGCTCGTCCGGTCGAGGGGCGCGACGCCAGCGTCGTGTCCCTCGTCGGCGTCTCCGTGGCCTACGGGTCGAACGTGGTGCTGACCGATGTCGACCTCGAGTTCCGGGCCGGCGAGATCCTCGCGCTGCTCGGCGCCAACGGGGCCGGCAAGTCCACGCTGATCAAGGCGCTGTCGGGCGCGAACTCCCGCTATACGGGCGAGATCCGGATCGGCGGGGCGCCTGTGCACCTCGGTTCCCCGGTCGCAGCCCGGCAGCAGGGCATCTCCGCGGTGCACCAGAAGGTCGCCGACGGCATCGTGCCCGGCCTCACGGTGGCCGAGAACCTCACGCTCGACGACCTCGCTCAGGCCTCGCGGCATCCGCTCCGCAATCGCCGGCAGGCGACCGTCGACGCGCGGTCGGCGCTCGCGACCCTGGGTCTCGACTGGCCCGACTCGGTGCTGGGGCAGGATGCGGCCGACCTCGCGATCTCCGACGCCCAGCTGCTCGTGCTGGCCCGGGCGCTCCGCAGCACGCCGCAGCTCCTGATCCTCGACGAGCCCACCTCGGCCCTCACCGCGGCCGAGGCCGAGCGGCTGTTCGAGGTGCTCCGCGGGCTCCGGGCCCGGGGGCTCTCGATCGTCTACGTCTCGCACCGGTTCGGTGAGATCGAGGCGCTGGCCGACCGGGTCGTGGTGCTGCGCGACGGGATCGTGCAGAGCGAGTCGGTGCGTCCGTTCGAATGGCACGGCATCCTGCACGACATGCTCGGCCGCGCGACCGACGTCGAGCACGACCGGGGCGGCACCCAGCGCGGCACCGAGGTCGTCGCCGAGCTGCGCGGGGTGCGGCTGTTCCCCGAGGCGGCTCCGGTCGACCTCGAGGTGCGGCGCGGTGAGGTGCTCGGGGTGCTCGGACTGATCGGGGCCGGCAAGACCGAGATCGCCGAGCTGCTCGGCGGGCTCGCGAAGCCGCTCGCCGGGTCGCTCCGCCTTCGGGGCGAGGACTACGCGCCGCGCCGGCCGGGCGATGCGATCGCCGCCGGGGTCGTGCTGGTGCCGGAGGACCGGCAGCGCCAGGGGATCCTGCCCGGGTGGTCGGTGCTCCGCAACATCACGCTCCCCTTCCTCCGCGAGTCGAGCGTCGCGGGGCTCGTCCGCCGCCGCTTCGAGCGCTCGCGCGCCGACACCGTGATCGACACGCTGCAGGTCGTGGCCCGGGGCCCCGAGGCCTCGATCGACGACCTCTCCGGCGGTAACCAGCAGAAGGTGGTGGTCGGCCGCTGGCTCTCCGCCGGGCCGACGCTGGCCATCCTCGACGAGCCGTTCCGCGGGGTCGACATCGCCGCCCGGCGCGAGATCGGCGCCCGGCTGGCGGGGCTCGCGGCCGACGGCGCCGCCGCGGTCGTGCTCTCCAGCGACGTCGACGAGATCCTCGAGGTCGCCGATCGCATCGTCGTGCTCGTCGGGGGTGCGGTCGAGCTCGACCGGTACGCCGACGAGGTCGACCGGGCAGCGGTGATCGGGGCGTTCCTCGGGCAGACGGTCTCGTCGTCGCCCTCCCCTTCTTCTTCCCTTTCCCCTGCACCCGAGCCCTCTCCCGAAAGGCCCTCGAATGTCCAGCCCTAGTGTGGTCGCGGTCAGATCGACTCCCGGCGAGCGCATCTCCGCCTTCGTGGTCAAGTGGGGCTTCGTCGGCGTGACGGTGGCCCTCATCCTCTTCTTCGTCATCACCGAACCCAACTTCCGCACCGTCGACAACATCTTCGGCATGCTCAAGTTCATCGCGCCGACGGCGATCGCCGGGCTCGGCGTGATGCTCGCGATGACGGTCGGCGGCATCGACCTCTCGGTCGGCGCCTCGGCGGGCTTCGCGGTCTCGATCGCGGCCTGGACGATGGTGATCGGCAACCAGGTCGGCGGTGTCGCGGTGTCGGTGGTGCTGGTCTGCGGGCTGCTGATCGGGGCGCTGAACGCGTTCTTGATCGTGATCGCGCGCATCCCGGATCTGCTGGCGACGCTGACCACGATGTTCGTGATCGTCGGGCTCAAGCTGATCATCGTCGACGGCAAGTCGATCTCGTCGCAGATGACGCTGTCGAACGGCACGACCGCGCCAGGCAAGTTCACGGCCGACTTCCTCTGGCTCGACCGCGGGAGCATCGGGCCGGTGCCGGTGCCGGTCATCATCTTCCTGGTGATCACGGTGCTGCTGTGGTTCCTGCTCGAGCGCACGCGCTGGGGCCGGGCGCTGTTCGCGGTCGGCACGAACTCCGAGGCCGCGCGGCTGTCGGGCATCCGGGTGCAGTGGTACCGCACCGCCGCCTACATGGGCTGCGGGCTCCTCGCCTCGGTGGCCGGGCTGCTGCTCGCGGCCCGGATCGGGCAGGGCGACGTGAGCGCGGGCAACTCGCTGCTGCTGGATGCGGTGGCGGTCGCGCTCGTCGGTGTCTCGGTGCTCGGAATCGGCCGGCCGAACGCGTGGGGCACGGCGCTCGGCGCGGTGCTGATCGCGGTGATGGTGACGGGCTTCACGATGCTCGGGCTGCCGTACTACGCGCAGGACTTCGGCAAGGGCATCGTGCTTTTGATCGCCCTGCTGTTCAGCTTCACGTTCTCGCGGCGGCGCACGGTCGTGACCGCGGGATCGACCACCTCGAGCTCGTAGGGGGCTGCGATGACCGAATCCCGTTCGTCGAGACTTGGGGGGCCTGACTTCACCCAGCTCCGGGCAGACACCGTCGCCGCCTATCTGGCCAGCCGGCCGGCGCTCGCGACCCGCATCGACGCGGCCCGCATCGCCTCGGTGCGCGAGGTCGGCGACGGCAACCTCAATCTGGTGTTCATCATCCACGACGCGGTGCGCGCATCCGTCGTTCTCAAGCAGTCGCTGCCACACGTGCGCACCGACCCCTCGTGGCCGATGACCCGCGAGCGCTCGGCCCGCGAGGCGACGGTACTCGGGCAGCACGTGCTCGCCGACCCCGGTCATGTGCCCGCCTTCTACGACTACGACCCCGTGCACTACGTGCTGGCGATCGAGAACCTGTCGGATCACCGGGTCTGGCGCAACGAGCTCAACGAGGGGCGCGCGCACGACTACGCCGCCGACGAGCTCGGCGTCTACGTGGCGCGCACGGCCTTCGCGACCTCGCCGCTCGGCATGGATCCGCTCGAGCACAAGCGGCTGATCGCCCGCGCGGTGAACCCCGAGCTCGCCCAGATCACCGAGGACCTCGTGTTCACCGAGCCGTACATCGCGCACGAGCACAACGCCGTGCTGCCCGCGAACGAGGTGGATGTCGCCGAGCTGCAGGCCGACACGGCCCTCGTGCGCGAGATGGGGCTGGCGAAGTGGCGGTTCATGACCACGGCGCAGTCGCTCATCCACGGCGACCTGCACACCGGGTCGGTCTTCGTGCGGGCGGCCGTTCCGGCGTCCGGGTCCGCGTCTGCGTCTGCGTCTGCGTCTGCTCAGGATGCGCGGGGCGGCACCCCCGCGTCGGTGCGGGCCTTCGACAGCGAGTTCGGCTTCGTCGGGCCGACCGGCTTCGACCTCGGCGCCCTCTGGGCCAACTTCATCATCGCGGCCGCGCGGGCCGAGGCGCTGGGCGAGCCCGACCGGGCCGAGCTCATCCTCACCCTCCCGGGCCGGCTCTGGGCCGCGTTCGAGCGGGAGTACCGCGCGCTCTGGCCGACGCGGATCGACCCGCGCGTCTGGGGCGACGAGGTGCTCGAGGGGCTGCTCGCCGGCATCCGCGACGACGCGGCGATCTTCGCGGCGGCCAAGGCCATCCGTCGCATCGTGGGCTTCGCGAAGGCGAGCGACATCGAGACGCTCGACCCGGTGCTCCGCGAGCGTGCGGCCCGGAGCGTCCTCCGCGCCGGGCGCTCCCTGGCGCTCACCCGGCACGGCATCGGCGACGTCGAGGCCCTCGCCGCCGAATCCCTCGCCATCCTCCGCACCACGCGCTGACCCGCTTCCCGCTTCCCCGGTCAGCGCCGGACTCTGGCCACCCGCCTCACCCCAAGGCGTCGGGCTCGGCCCGCACCCCGAAGTTGTCGCGGAACAGTCCGTCGGGGTCGACGCGGTTCTTCACCGCCCGCAACCGCGCGAGCGTCGCCGGAGGGAACGCCTGCTCGATCATGCGCTCCCCGGTTCGGCTCTCGAAGCTGAGGTAGAGCCCGTCGAAGTGCTCGGCGAGCGCCGACCACAGCGCCTCGAACCGCGCGGAGCGACCCACGGAGGTGATCGAGAAGTTGGCGGAGCGGTGGGCGTACGCCATCGCATCCGGGGCCACGTCGTTGACGGCGCCGCCCACCGAGCGGATCTGGAACCAGGGTGCAGCCCCCGAGGTGGCGAGAGCGGCCGCGGCGCGCGCCGTCGCCGGGTCGAGGTGCTCGACCAGACCCGACCGGAACTGCGGTTCGCCCTGCCCGTCGTGGGCGACGTGGGAGGCGTTCGCCATCACCGACGCGTAGGGCAGCAGCTGCACCTGCTGGCCGATGAGCGGGGCGAGCTCGGCGAACGGCTGCAGCCGCGCGATGATCGTGTCGGGATCGTCGGAGTCGACGACCCCGTAGAGCTGGGCGGTGGCTGGTTCGGCGGGCCGCCCGGCGCTCATCAGCAGGAACAGGGTCGTGTCGCGCGGCGACGCCTCCATCACGCGCCCGAACTCCTCGAGGAAGACGGCGGCGTCGTCGACCTGGAAGGCGAGCTGCGCCCAGCCCACGTCGCCCACCCGGTCGGCCTCGAACTCGAACGAGACCACGACGCCCACGTTCGCGCCGGCGCCGCGCACCGCCCAGAGGAGGTCGGCCGAGCCGGAAGCGGCATCGGCAGAGACGTCGGCATCGGCAGAAGCAGAGGCAGAGGCAGAGGCATCGGCTGAGGCTGAGTCGTCGCCGTCGGCACTCGCCCGCACGAGGCTCCCGTCCGCGAGCACCACGTCGGCCGCGACGAGGTGGTCGATCGTCAACCCGTGCTCCCGCCCGAGAAACCCCACTCCCCCGGCCGTCGCCAGGCCGCCGACACCCACGCCGCCGTAGTCGCCGCTGGAGATCGCGAGCCCGTGCGGCTCCAGAGCGCGGGCCACGTCCATCCATCGGGCCCCCGGTCCGATCCGCACGCGACCGGTCGCCTCGTCCAGCACCTCGATGGAGTCGAGCGCTCCGAGGTCGATCACGATGCCGCCGTCGTTGGTGCTGCGCCCGCTGATGCCGTGACCGCCGCTCCGGATGCCGAGCGGCACGCCGGGGTGGCGCCGGGCGAACGCCACGGCCTCCTGCACCTCGGGCACCGTGCGGGGCCGCAGCACCAGCCCCGGCGCCCCGCCCCTCATGTAGGTGGAGCGCACCTTCGGGTAGGCGAAGTCGCCCGGCTCCACCGCCCGCTCCCGCAGGCTCTCGGGGAGCTCGTCGTAGGCGATCCCCTCCCGGCGGGCCGCGAGTGCACGCGCCGAGCGGGCACCCCCGGGCCGCGAGGTGCCCCGCCGCGCCCGTTCGGCCGCCACGGCCTCGCGGACCGCGGGCATGGTGCCGTCGGCGAAGCGTTCTAGGGCGGTCGGGTCGTCGCCGACCACGATGAAGGTCCCGATGCCGTCCCCGAGCGCCAGCTCGATCAGCTGGGCCGCGCTCTCGGTGCCCGAGATGTTGAGGAGGCGACGGATCTCGCCCGGGTCGCGCCCCGCATCCCGGGCCGCGTCGTCGATGCGCGCGTTGCCCGCGGCCAGATCCCCCGGCTGAAGGTATCCGAGGCTCGGCAGCCAGCCGTCGGCCTTCCGCCCGGTGAGCCGCAGCATCCGGGGCTTGTAGGCGCCCAGCCAGATCGGGATGTCGTGGGCGGGCGCCGGGCCGCGCTTCGCCCCGTTCAGCGGGTAGTGCTCGCCGCCCCGGAGGACACCGCGCTCCCCCACGGCCCAGATGCCGCGGATGACGTCGATGGCCTCGCTGAGCGCATCGACGGCCTGACCGGGGGTGAGCCGGCGCCCGCCCATCGCCTCGATCGCGTCCCAGAATGCGCCGGAGCCGAGGCCGAGGTCGAACCGCCCTCCACTCAGCAGGTCGAGCGATGCCGCGGCGCGGGCCGTGACGGGAGCAGGGCGAAGAGGCAGGTTCAGCACGTTCGGCGCCAGATGGATGCGCTCGGTCGACGCCGCCGCGAACGACAGCAACGTCCAGGTGTCGAGGAACGACGACTGGTACGGGTGGTCCTGGAAGGTGACGAGGTCGTAGCCCAGGCTCTCCGAGAGCTTCGCGAGCTGCACCGGAGCCGCGGGGCTCGCGGCGGTCGGGGTGATGAAGGTGCCGAAGGTGAGGGGGTGACCGTAGTCCATCGTGCTCTTCCGTGATCGAGTCGAAGCGTTCTGCGGTATCGCAGATCGTCTGTCAGACAACATATATTACCCGCAACCTATTCCGGTAGACTTCGGGCATGGCAGACGACCTCGATTTCGGCTGGGCGCTCGGCGTGCTCTTCCGCTCCTGGCAGACGGCTGTCACCGAGGCCGTCGGCGCACTGCCGCACGGGCCGCGCGGCTTCCAGATCCTGAACACGCTGGCCTCCACCGAGCATCCGCCGACCCAGGCCGAGCTGTCGATGCACCTCGCCATCGACCGCACCGTGCTCACCTACGTGATCGACGACCTCGCCACGGCGGGGCTCGTCGAACGGCGGCCGGATGCACGTGACCGGCGGGTGCGCCGGCTCGCACTCACGGCCGCCGGCTCCCGGCGCCTGGCCGACCTGCGCGGGCGGGTCGCCGAAGCCGAGTCCGGCCTCTTCCCGGGCCTCGGAGGCGCCGATGCGGCTGCGCTCCGCACCCTGCTCGAGCGGGCCGCCGCGGGGCTGCACCTGGGCGATGGCGAGCACGACGCCTGCACTGTCGTCTCCGCCATCCTCGACGACGCGCAGCGCCCCGCCGCGGGATAGGGCGCGAGGCGCTCGGCGCCGGAACCCGCCCCGCCCGACCAGCGGGCCAGCGGGCGGGCGGCACGGCAGTCGGGGCAGACCTGGGTACTGTGAAAGGCGTGACTGACACTGCTCCTGACGACGGGTCGTTCGGCGACCTGGTCGTGTTCCTCGACGAGGGCGTCCCGGTTCCCCTCGCCTCCGCCGCCGTGAACGTGGCCGACCTCGCGGTGACCCGCGGCGACGGCATCTTCGAATCGATCGGGGTGATCGACGGGCGCTTCATCGAGTTCGAGCGGCACCTGGCGCGCCTGGCACATTCGGCCGCGATGCTCGACCTGCCCGAGCCCGACCTCGAGGCGTTCGAGGCGGCGGCCCGGCGCGGCGTCGCGGCGCACCGCCCCGAGCCCGAGCTGCTCGTCAAGCTGCTGTACAGCCGGGGTATCGAGGGCGACGACGTGCCGAGCGGGTGGATCCAGGTGCTCACCGGGCCCGACCACTCGGCCGCCCGGCGCGAGGGGGTGCGGGTGGTCACGCTCGACCGCGGCTACCGGCACGACATCGCGCAGACCTCGCCGTGGCTGCTGCAGGGCGCCAAGACGCTCTCCTACGCGCTGAACAAGGCCGCCCTCCGCGAGGCGGCGCGGCGCGGGGCCGAGGACGTGATCTTCGTCAGCTCGGACGACGTCGTGCTCGAGGGCCCGACCGCCAACGTGCTGGTGCGGCACGGCGACCGCTTCCGCACGCCGCGCACCGACCTCGGCATCCTGGCCGGCACCACCCAGGCCGCGGTCTTCGACACGCTCGACGCGATGGGCTTCGCGGCCGAGGAGGCCCTCCTCTCCCCCGCCGACCTCGCCTCCGCCGACGGCCTCTGGCTGCTCTCGAGCGGCCGCCTGATCGCGCCCGTCCGCGAGCTCGACGGCCGCCCCCTCCCCGTCGACGCCCCCTTCACCACCACCCTCCTCGAGAAGTCCTTCGGCCTCCCCACCTGACCCACCCCCACGGCGCCCGGCACGGAAGTGCACGCGGCGGGCCGTACTCGACGCCCCAGGGTGAGGCCTTGGCCGCGCTAGCGACCGAGGCCGAACATGTCGCGCTGCGCCGGGCAGGGACCGGCGCAGCCCGGGATACGCGCGCGAAGCACGCGCATCCCGGCAGCTAACACAGCAGCTAGCGCGTAGCCAGTGCGATCTGCAGCAACGCCTCCACCAGCTCCAGGTGCCACCGCGCCTGCCGCAGGTCGGAGCCCCAGGCGTAGATGCCGTGGCTCGCCACGATCAGGGCCGGCACCTCGCCGACGTCGGCGGCGCACCCCTGGTAGACGCGCTCGAAGTCGTCGCCGAGCACCCGCATGTCCTGGTGGTTCTGCACGACGGGGATGACGACCCGCTCGCCGTGGGCGCTGTGGCCGATGCCCTTGAGCATCTCGAGGTCGCGCAGCTCGACCCCCTCGGGCCAGGCGTGCCCGGCCCTCACCGCGGTGAGCGCGTGCACGTGGATGCACGCCCCGGCACCCGTGACCCGCGCGATCCGCGCGTGCAGCCCCGCCTCGGCCGACGGCTTCCGCGCGAGGCCGAGCGCATCCGTGAGATCGAGTCCGGGATCGGCGCCGGGAACGGCGTCAGACCCGCCATCGACCCGCGAACCGATCCACTCCCCCTCGCCGTCGACGAGCACCACGTCCGACGCGGTCAGCTCGCCCTTGTCGAGGCCCGAGGCCGTGACGGCCAGCCGCAGCGGGTCGCGACCGAGCGTGACCGACAGGTTGCCCGCGGTGCCCGGCATCCACCCGCGCGCCGCGAAGCGCGCCGACTCGGCGGCCAGCTGCGCCCCTGCCTCGGTCACCGCCGCGGCCGTGACACCCGAGGGCGAGAACACGTTCGGCGCCCAGTCACCCGTGCCGGTGCTCACGGAGCGACGACCTCGACCTCGTCGAACGATGAGACGACGGATGCTCCGCCGAAGTCGGCCTCGAAGAACGGCTCGCCCTCGCGCGAGAACGCGACGACCTGCCAACCGGCCTCGAGCGCCGCGGCGACCTCGCCGGGGTTGTCGGTGAAGAAGACGATCTCGGCCGCGGGCACGTCGAGCGCCGTGGCGATCGCCTCGTACGACGACGCGAACTTCTTGGGGCCGGCCTTCACGGTGTCGAAGTAGTCGGTGATGAGCGGCGTCAGGTCGCCGTCCGGCGAGTGCCGGAACCACGGCACCTGCGAGGCGACGGATCCGGACGAGAACACCGCGATCCCGACCCCGTGCTCGTGCCACTGGCGTAGCCGCGGGATCACGTCGTCGAAGAAGTGCGACGAGATCTCGTCGCGCGCGAAGCCCTCGGCCCAGATCTGACCCTGGATGGTCTTGAGCGGGGTGGCCTTGACGTCGCGCTCCATCCACTCGTGCAGCACGGCGACGATCTGGTCGGTCGACGCGTCGGTGGCGAGGGATGCGTCGTGTACGACCTGCTCGCGCGCTTCGGCGATCGCGGGGTCGGCCGCGTGCTCGTCGAGCCAGCCGGCCAGTCGGGGGCGCGCGTAGTCGTAGAGGTCGCCGAGGATGAACCCGGCCGCACTCGTCGTGCCCTCGAGGTCGACCACCAGGTAGCGCGCGGTGACGGCGAGCGGATCGGGCGTGGGGGCGGGGGCGGGTGTCTCGGTGCTCACGGTGTCCTCCGGTCGTCGGTGGTGGGGGCGGTGGTGCGGGCGCGTCGCTGCGCGCTATTCGGGGCGGTGCTGGTCGGGGCGGTGCTGGTCCGTTGGATGCGCGGGGTCGGCCAGGGAGCCGACGGGTGCGGCCGGCGCGGACGGGGTCGGCTCCCCCGTCAGCAGGTGGTACCGGGCCGCGTCGAAAAGGCGGGCGGAGGCCTCAGCCCGCGCCGGCTCGGGCAGCGTCTCGATGTCGGCCGCGTGCGAGAAGCCGACCGCGCGGCGCAGCTGCTCGACACCGGCGAAGCGCCAGGCGTCGGCCTCGATCGCGGCGAGCGACGCGTCGTCGCCCCACGACCGCGCGAAGGCGTCCCAGCACGCGCGAACGGCCGAGTACCGCTCCCGGGCCACGTCGTGCCGGCCCAAAGCGGAGGCCGCGATCGCCGCGAGCTCGAGGTTGGCCCAGAACAGCCCGAGGTCGAGCCCGATCGGCCCCACGAAACTGAACTCCGGGTCGAAGACCTTCACCGTCTGCGCCCCGTCGCGCCGGCCGAGCATGACCGATCCGCTGTGCAGGTCGCCGTGCACCAGTGCCTCGTGCCGGGTCTCGAACACCTCACGCACGCCGGCGACCGCCGCCGCGACATCCTCGTCGCCGTACAACGCGCGCACACGCTCCTCGAGCGCGGGATGCCAGTGGTTGTGCTCATGCGCGCGGTACGGCTCGTCGAGCACCACGTCGAGGGTCATGCGGCAGAGCTCCGGGTTCGCCGCGAGCTCGATCAGGGCGTCGTGCCCCTCGTCACCGAGTGCACGACGCGATGTGGATGCGGCGAGCTCGCCCACGAACCGGCCCACGACCGCGCCCAGATCCGCGAAGTCGATGCCGGCCGTCGCGGCAAACGCGCCCGAGTCCGTAGCCACACCCTCCGCATCCGCGGCCGACCCCGGCGCGAGCTCGGCGACGAGCACGTCGCGCAGCACGTCGAGATCCGACAGATCCTCCATCACCAGCACGTACCGCGACTCGTCGAAGGCGAGGATCGCCGGGATCGAATCCGGCACCCGCTCGGCGAGCCGCTCGTAGGTGCGCGCCTCGGACCTGATCCGCGACGGGTCGACCGGCCACTCCGGCCCCACGACCTGCACCCACGGCGGCGCCTGCTTGACGGCCAGGCTGCCGAGCGGCCCGCGGGCGATGAACACGCGGTTCATGTTGCCCGCGGTCACCTCGGTCACCCCCACCTCGCCGGGGGTCGCGGCCACGCGGTCGAGGAGCCCGGCAGACGAGAGGTACGCGACCACGTCGTCGCCGGTCACCAGAAGCTCATAGGTGGTCTCGTCCTCACTCACCGCGCACCGCCCTCGGGCCCGAGCGCAGCCGAGGCGGCGGCGACCGCGGCGTCGATGCCGTAGTACTCGGCGACCCGGCCGGGCTCGAAGGCGCCGCGATCGGTGACGATCCGGGTCACGAAGCGGGCGGGGGTCACGTCGAAGGCGGGGTACCAGGCATCCGTCACCCGCTCCGAGGCGGTCCGGCGCCCGAGCGTGTGCAGCACCTCGAGCGGATCCCGCTCCTCCACCACGATGTCGGCCGCCGTCGGCGCCTCGTCGTCCGGCGCCTGCACGAGAGCGTAGAACGGCACGCCGAAGGCCGAGGCCGCGACCGCGAGCCCGAGCGTGCCGACCTTGTTGACGACGCTGCCGTCGAGCGAGACCCGGTCGGCCGCCGTGACGAGCGCGTCGATCGGGCCGATGGTCGACCCCGGGGCGAGTGCGGCGGCTCCCATCGAGTCGGTGATCAGCGTGACGCGCTCCCCCATCTCGGCGAGCGTGTGCGCGGTCAGGCGGGCGCCCTGCAGATAGGGGCGCGTCTCGGTCGCGACCCAGTCGAACCGCTTGCCCGCCACCCGGGCGGCCCGCACGAGCTCGATCAGGTAGGTGTCCATCCAGCAGTGGGTCAGGATGCGCCCGCCGTCGGGAAGCAGCGAGACGGTTTCAGCGGCCAGCCGGTGGCTGCGGGACCGGTAGAGCTCGGCGCCCGTGCGCGCAGCCTCGAGCGCCGCCTCGATCATCCGGGCCGTCGTCGCGGAGTCCGGCCTCTCTGCCGCATCCGCCACCGCGTCGACCGCCGCGAGCACGCGCCCGACGGCCTCGCGGGGGTGGTTGTTCGTGGGCCGCGCGGCCTCGATCACCGCGCCGGCCGCGCGCATCCGCTGCCGCGCCTCCTCGGGCGGGAGCCCCGCCGACTGCACGGCGGTGATCTCGAGCCCGGCGTAGGCGGCGAACAGGGGCCCCGAGCTCTGTGTGACCATGTCGCGGATGGCCGTGGCCACCTCGTCCGCATCCCGCGCGGTGACCCACTCGACGCGTTCGGGGAACACCCGGCGGTCGAGGATCCTCACCACGCCGCCCTCGACCCTCACGGAGTCGTCGAGCACGGGCGCGTTCTCGGCTGTAGTGGTCATGCGCTTCCCGTCGATTTCCCCCATCGAGGATACCGCGCGACCGTATGCTTGCCCTATCAAACGAGAAGGGGGCTCCGTGAGCCATTCGAACGGGAACCAGTCCACGCCAGCCGGTTGGCACGCCGATCCGTCGGGTGCTCCGCAGCAGCGGTGGTGGGACGGCACTCGCTGGACCGAGCACACGCAGGCCACCCCGCAGGCGCAGCAGCCGGCGGCACACACGCAGCAGCAGGCGCAGCCCCAGTACGGCCAGCAGCAGGCCCAGCCGCAGTACGGCCAGCAGCCTCAGCAGTACGGCCAGCAGCAGCACCCCGCATACTCCCCGGCCTACGCCACCCAGGCCCCTCCGCCCGTCGCACCCGGCACCCCGGTCTACAACGTCTTCATCTGGGTCCTCACCGTGCTCCCGGTGGTGTCGCTGCTGATCCTCCCCCTCTACTCCAGCGCCATCGAGCAGTCGGTGACCACGACCTACCGCTACGGCGGCAGCATGTCCTTCCTCGGCCTGCAGGCGGTCGGCTCCCTGATCAGCCTGGTGCTCTACGCCGCCATCGTCGTGCTGGCGTACTTCGACCACAAGTGGCTCGTCCGCCAGGGCTACGTGCAGCCGTTCCACTGGGCCTGGGCGTTCCTCTCGATCGTCTACCCGATCGGCCGTTCGGTCGTGGTGCGCCGCCGCTCCGGCCGCGGGATCGCCCCGATGTGGGTGTCGATCGGCCTCTGCGCCCTCAGCATCATCGTGAGCATCATCTGGAGCATCTCGCTGTTCGCGACGATCTTCGGCACCTCGATGACCTACGGCAGCTACACCTGAGGCCGGGGATGAGCTATTCACCTCCGCCCGGCCCCTCCGAACCGAAGGATCCGAACGACCCGAACCGCCGCAACCGCCCGTCCAACGGCCGCATCGCGGTCTGGATCGGCGTGAGCGCCGTGGCCCTCTACTTCCTGGGCAGCGGCATCTACGGGATCATCACCGGCGGCAGCTGAGACCCGAAAGGGTCGTCAGCGACGATCCGCGAGCACCATCGGGGCCATCAGCTCCGCGGCCGTCGTAGTCGCAGGGCGGGATACCGGCAGCTCGGCCGTGATCCGCCCGTCCCGCATCGCGTAGGCGCGGTCCGCCACCCCGAGGATCTCGCCGAGGTCGTCCGAGGCGATCAGGATGCCGGCGCCCGCGTCGGCGAGCCGCCGGATCAGGCCGTGGATCTCCTGCGCGAGCGCATCCGCCGCCCCCGCCGTCGGGTGATCGAGCAGCACCGCCGTGGGCCGGGTGCCGTCGCCGTCCAGCCAGCCGGCCAGGGCGTTGCGGATGCTCGTGCCGGCCGGCTCCCCCGTCGCCGACGCACTCGGCGCTGCAGCAGCGCCCCCGCCACCGCGACCGCGCCCCGCGAACAGCGCCGCGATCCCGCCGAGCCCCGCGACCGGAGCGGCCTCGGGGTAGCTGCGGTCGCGGTCGATGACCCCGAGGCGGGCGAGCCGGCCCAGCATGCCGGGCGAGATCCGCGAAGGCACACCGCCGATCAGCCCGAGGTCGTAGGTCGTGGTGCGCTCGGTCGCGAGCACGAGCCCGGCCGCGATGGACTCGGTGGGGTTGCGGGCGGTCAGCGGCACACCGGCCAGGCGCACGTCGCCCTGAACGCGGGATCCCGCGGTCTTCTCGAAGAGGCCGAGCAGCAACTCGCCGGCGCCGGAACCCTCGAGGCCCGCGAGGCCCACGATCTCGCCGGCGCTCACGGTCAGGCTCGCGTCGCGCACGACGGCGCGACCGGGATCGAGCGGATGCGCCGCGGTCCACCCCCGCACCTCGAGCGCGGGCTCCCGCCCGGCGGCGCCCGCCTGCACGGTGCCGAACGGGCGGCCCTCGCCGCGGTCGACGACCACGTCCGCCACCATCGCCTCGACGAGCCGGCCCGCCTCACCCGGCGCCTCACCCGAGATCTGGCGCGCATCCACCGGCGCCGCACCCGCGTCACCCAGCGCATCCACCGGCGCCGCACCCGCGTCACCCAGCGCATCCGCCGGAGCCCCTGCCACCCACGTCCCCGACGCGTCCCCGCCCGCCAGCACCGTCCCGGCATCCGCCGCCCGCAGCAGCGGTTCGACCCGCGCCGAGGCGACCACGACGATCAGGCCGGCCGCCGCGAGCCCCACGATCCCCCGCACGACGACGTCGGTCTCGGACGGCTCCAGGTCGCGGAACGGCTCGTCGATCAGCACGATCTTCCGGCCCGAGGCGAGCATCCGGGCGAACCCGACCACCTGCCGCTCGGCGCGACCGAGCGAGGATCCGCGGGCGCGCACGTCGACGGACTCCAGCCCGACCCGGGCGAGCTCCTCGGCGGCCCGCTCGAACATCCTGCCGAACCGGATCAGCCCGGCGACCGGCCGCTCGTTGCCGAGCGTGACGTTCTCGGCGACCGACAGGCCCGGGACGATCGCCGGCTCCCCCCGGAGCACGACGATCCCCAGAGCCTCCGCGTCTTCCCGGCGGGCGACGGTGAGCGCGAGGTCGGCGCCATCGAGCTCGATCCGCCCGGCCTCGGGCCGCAGGTACCCGCCGATCACGGCGAGCGCCTCCGAGGCGCCGGAGCGCGGCCCGCCGAGGATCCCGTGCACCCGCCCCGCCCCGACCCCGAACGACAGCGAGCGGATGCCGGTGCCCGCTCCCGACCTGGCCGACACGTGGTCGAGTTCCAGAGTCGCGCGTGCTCCCGGCATCCGCTCGTCAGTCATCAGGCCGTCAGGCCGCCACGGGCTACCGCCCGCCCGAGCGGCGCTTGTTGTAGACGTCGAAGGCCACCGCGAGCAGGAGCACGAGGCCCTTGACCGCCTGCTGCCACTCGATGCCGATACCCATGATCGACATGCCGTTGTTCAGCACGCCGATGATCAGACCACCGACGATCGCGCCGCCGATGGTGCCGACGCCGCCCGTGACCGCCGCGCCGCCGATGAAGGCGGCCGAGATGGCCTCGAGCTCGAAGCCGTCACCGGCCTTCGGGCCCGCGAGGTTGAGTCGCGCGGTGAAGACGAGTCCGGCGAGACCGGCGAGGAAGCCCATGTTGACGAACAGCCAGAAGGTGACGTTGCGGGTCTTGATGCCCGAGAGCTCCGCCGCGTGCAGGTTGCCGCCGATCGCGTAGATATGACGGCCGAACACCGAGCGGTTCATGATCACACCGTAGATCAGGATGAGCACGGCCAGCACGATCAGGGTCACCGGGATGCCCTTGAAGGTCGCGAGGGCGTAGGCGAAGAGCAGTACCACTGCCGAGACCAGGACGAGCTTGCCGACGAACCAGGCGGCGGGCTCCACCTCCTGGCCGTAGCTCTGGCGGCCACGGCGGGTGCGCACCGACTGCACGATCAGGGCGACGATCGCGATGATCGCGACGCCCATGGTCAGCGGGTCGATGTCGAGCGCACCGAAGACGTCGGTGATGAAGCCGTTGCCGAGTGCGCGGTAGAAGTCGGGGAACGAGCCGATGTTCTGGTTGCCGAGCACCACGAGCGTGAGGCCACGGAAGATCAGCATGCCGGCCAACGTCACGATGAACGCCGGGATGCCGACGTACGCGATCCAGAACCCCTGCCAGGCGCCGACCAGGGCGCCGATCAGCAGCGAGAGCACGACGGCGAGCCAGGCGGGCATCCCCATGTTGACCGCGAACACACCCGACACCGCGCCGACGAACGCCGCGACCGAACCGACCGACAGGTCGATGTGGCCGGCGACGATCACCATCACCATGCCGATCGCGAGGATCAGGATGTAACCGTTCTGCACGATCAGGTTCGAGACGTTCTGCGGGCGCAGGAGCACCCCGTTCGTCAGGATCTCGAACACCACGACCACGAGGATCAGGGCGATGAAGATGCCGTTCTTCCCCAGGTCGGAGATGACGTGGCTGAGAGCGCGCGTGAAGCGGTTGTCGGCGGGCTCGACCCGTCCTCCGGCGGCCGTGTCGGCGCCCGGCTTGGTCTCGAGATCAGACATCAGATCGTTCCTTTTCCATGGTCATGAACTTGATGAGCGTTTCAGGGGTGGCCTCGGCGATGGGCACCTCGCCCGTGATGCGGCCCTCGGCGATCGCGTAGATGCGGTCGCAGATCCCGATCAGCTCGGGCAGCTCGCTGGAGATGACGATGACGCCCTTCCCCTCGGCCGCGAGCCGGTTGATGATCGTGTAGATCTCGTACTTGGCGCCCACGTCGATGCCGCGGGTCGGCTCGTCGAGGATGAGCACGTCGGGATCGGAGTAGATCCACTTGCTCAGCACGACCTTCTGCTGGTTGCCGCCGGAGAGCTTGCCCACCTTGGCCAGCACCGAGGGGGCCTTGATGTTCATCGAGGTGCGGTAGCTGTCGGCGACCTTGTACTCCTCGTTGTCGTTCACGAGGCCGCCCCGCTCGAGCTTCTTCAGCGACGCCATCGAGATGTTGCGCTTGATGTCCTCGATGAGGTTGAGGCCGTAGAACTTGCGGTCCTCGGTGGCGTAGGCCAGGCCGTTGTCGATGGCCTCCGACACGGTGCGGGTCTTGATCTCCACGCCGTTCTTGAACACCCGGCCCGAGATCCTGGTGCCGTAGGAGCGGCCGAAGAGGCTCATCGCGAACTCGGTGCGCCCGGCGCCCATGAGGCCGGCGATGCCGACGATCTCGCCGCGCTTGACGTTGAGGTTGACGTGGTCGACCATCACGCGGGTGGGGTCCTGCGGGTGGTAGGCCGTCCAGTCCTCGACGCGGAGGATCTCCTCGCCGATGTGCGGCGTGTGGTCCGGATAGCGGTGCTCGAGGTCGCGGCCCACCATGTCCTTGATGATCCGCTCCTCGGTCACCTCGAGCTTGGGGATCGTCTCGATCGCCTTGCCGTCGCGGATGACCGTGACGGTGTCGGAGATCTTCTTGATCTCGTTGAGCTTGTGGCTGATGATGATCGACGTGATGTTCTGGCCCTTCAGGGACAGGATCAGGTCGAGCAGGTGCGCGCTGTCCTCGTCGTTCAGGGCCGCAGTGGGCTCGTCGAGGATGAGCAGCTTCACGCGCTTGGACAGCGCTTTCGCGATCTCCACCAGCTGCTGCTTGCCGACGCCGAGGTCGAGCACCTTCGTGGTGGGGTTCTCCCGCAGGCCCACTCGGGCGAGGAGCTTGGACGCCTCGATGTTGGTCTTGTTCCAGTCGATCAGGCCGAGCGGGCCCTTGATCTCGTTGTTCAAGAAGATGTTCTCCGCGATGGAGAGGTAGGGGCTCAGCGCGAGCTCCTGGTGGATGATCACGATGCCCTTGGCCTCGCTGTCGCGGATGTCGCGGAACTCCATCGTCTCGTTCTCGAAGACGATGTCGCCCTCGTAGGTGCCGTGCGGGTAGACCCCGCTCAGCACCTTCATGAGCGTGGACTTGCCCGCCCCGTTCTCGCCGCAGATCGCGTGGACCTCACCGCGCGCGACGTCGAGCGTCACGTCCTGCAGTGCCTTGACGCCGGGGAACGTCTTGGTGATGTGCCGCATTTCCAGGATGTTGGTGGTCACGATCTCTCTCCTGCGAGTGGGTGGACGTGAAAGTAGGGACGAGGTTCGGTGGGGGGCCACCGCCGAAGGTCTGCCCGGTCGACCGAGAGGCGACCGGGCAGACCCGTCAGGTGATCCGCAGCGGAGTGCGGATCAGCCGTTCACCTGGGCGTCGGTGTAGTAGCCGCCGTCGACCAGGACCTTCTGGATGTCGGCCTTGGTGACCACGACCGGCTGCAGCAGGTACGAGGGCACGACCTTCTTGCCGTTGTCGTAGGTGTCGGTGTCGTTGGTCTCCGGGGTGCCGCCGGTCAGCAGCGCCGTCGCCATGTCGACCGCGACCTTGGCGAGCTCACGGGTGTCCTTGTAGATCGTCGAGTACTGCTCGCCGGCCTCGATGGCCTTGACCGAGTCGAGCTCGGCATCCTGACCGGTGATGATCGGGATGTCGGCCGTCGTGTAGCCGGCCGAGGTCAGCGCCGAGATGATGCCGCGCGAGATGCCGTCGTAGGGCGAGAGCACGCCGTTGACCTTCGAGCCGTCCGAGTAGGTCGAGGTGAGGATGTTCTCCATGCGGGCCTGGGCGGTCGCCGGGTCCCAGCGCAGCGTCGCGACGGTGTTGAAGTCGGTCTGGCCGCTCTTGACGACGAGCGTTCCGTCGGCGATGTAGGGCTTCAGGGTGTCCATCGCGCCGTTGAAGAAGAAGGTCGCGTTGTTGTCGTCGGGGCTACCGGCGAACAGCTCGATGTTGAACGGGCCCTTGGTGCCGGTCTTCGCGCCGCTCGCGTCGACCAGGCCGAGGCCGGTCAGGAGCGAGGTCGCCTGCTCGACGCCGACCTTGTAGTTGTCGAAGGTGGCGTAGTAGTCGACGTTGTCGGAGTCGCGGATCAGGCGGTCGTAGGCGATGACCGGGATGTCGTTGTCCTTGGCGTTCTGGAGCGTGTTCGTCAGCGTCGTGCCGTCGATGGACGCGATGATCAGGGCCTTGGCGCCCTTGGTGATCATGTTCTCGATCTGGCTGACCTGCGTGGGGATGTCGTCCTCGGCGTACTCGAGGTCGACCGTGTAGCCGGCGTCCTCGAGCTGCTTCTTGATGTTGTCGCCGTCGGCGATCCAGCGCTCGGAGGACTTGGTGGGCATGGCGACGCCGATCAGGCTGCCGTCCCCGCCGCCGCTGGATCCGCTGTCGCCCGAGCTGCTCGAGCCGCCCGCGCAGCCGGCGAGCGAGACGACCATGGCCCCGGCGGCCAGGAGCGAGAGTGCGATTTTCTTCTTCACGGTGTGTCCTTTTCTGTGTGTGATGACTTCGTTGTCTGCAGGTGGTGCGGCGAAAGGGTCAGACGTCCTCGCCCGAGGCGAGCGGAATCGGGGAGACTGTGACGCCCCGGTTCTCCATCAGTCGCGGTCGTGTCGGCCCCGGGCCGCGGATGCCGTGCTGAGAACGGCGATGCGGGCGGCTGAGAGGGACACGCGTCAAACTCCTTCGTTTGGTTCGAGCTGAATGTGAACGGTCACATCGACTTGGGCAATGGTGCCTCACGATCCCGAAAAATGTCAACCCGACTTTTCCGGGCGGGCCCGATCGGCACCGGATCGTCACCGGATCGGGTCAGAACGGCGGCGGGGCGGTGCTCCCGCGCACCACGAGATCGGGCACGAGGCCCACCTCGGGGCGGTCGTCGTCCGAGAGCCGGCCGAGCAGCAGCGCGACCGCGCGGCGCCCGAGTTCGGGGAAGTCCTGCCGCACCGTGGTCAGGGGCGGCCAGAAGTGCGCCGCCTCCGGGATGTCGTCGAACCCGGCGATGCTCACGTCCCGGGGCACATCCAGGCCCGCCTCGCGGACGGCGTGGATGAAGCCGAGCGCCATCTGGTCGTTGGCCGAGAAGATGGCCGTGAAGTCCCGCACCCTCAGCAGCTCGCGCCCCGCGTGGTAGCCGAAGTCGGCGCTCCAGTCGCCGAGGATCGGCGCGGTCGCCGGCAGGTCGCGATCGCTCATCTCGGTCAGGAAGCCGTGCATCCTGGCCTCCGCCTCGATCCAGTCCTGGGGTCCGGCGAGATGGTGGATGTGCCGGTGCCCGAGATCGATCAGGTGCCGCGTGGCCAGCCGCGCCCCGGTCACCTGGTCGACCGAGAGGGTGTTGCGCGACGCACCCGCACTCTGCAGCGTGACGAACGGCACCGAGAGGTTCAGCTCGTCGAAGGTCTCGAAGACGCGCACCTGCGGGGCGAGGATGACCAGACCCTCGACGGCCTGGTCGAGCAGGTGGCCGAGCGCCTGCCCGATCGACTCGGGGTCGGTGGCCTCGAGGTTCACGGTGTTGACGAAGTAGCCCTCGGCGCGCGCGGCCTGCTCGATGGCCAGGATGCTCGAGGCCGGCCCGTAGTGCGCCGCCTGGTAGGCCACCACCCCGATCGTGCGGGAGCGGCTGGTGACGAGCACCCGCGCGGCCCGGTTCGGCCGGTACTGCAGGTCGTCCATCACCCGCTGCACGCGGGCCTTCGTCTCGACCCGGATGCTGGGGTGGTTGTTCAGCACGCGGGAGACGGTCTGGTGCGAGACCCCCGCGATCCGGGCCACGTCGCGGATGCTCGGCGCCCGGGTCACCCGGGTGTCGTCTTCCGCCATCTGCCCGCTCCACTCCCGCCGTGCGGCGGAGCACCGCCCGCACCTTTGCGTGACGAGCGCGGACCAGTCATGTGCACGGTCACATCGCGTTCGTGAGTCGATTATGTCGCCCGTCGGCGGCGAGCGCGAATGCGGGCTCGCGGGGCGGTGCTGACGGGCGGGGCCCCGTCCCCCGATAATCATCAGATGACTGCAGATCCCGTTCCCCCGGCCCCCGCACGGCGTCAGCGCCCGGCGAACGTGATGGACGTGGCCCGCGCGGCCGGCGTCTCGCACCAGACCGTCTCGCGGGTGCTGAACGATCACCCGAGCCTGCGGCCGGGCACCCGGCAGCGCGTGCTCGACGCGATGGCCGAGCTCGACTACCGCCCGAACGCCGCCGCCCGGGCGCTGTCGTCGAACCGGTCGCGGATGATCGGCATCCTCTCGACGGCCGCCGGCGAGTACGGCCCGGCGTCGAGCGTCGCCGCCGTCGAGTCGGCGGCGCGGGCGCGCGGCTACAGCGTCACGATCGCGAACGCCGACGGCCTCTCCCGGGCCTCGATCGACGAGGCCGTCGACCACCTGGCCGCCCTCTCGGCCGAGGGCCTGGTCGTCGTGGCGCCGCAGACCCGGGTGCTCGAGACGCTCTCGAAGCGCTCGTTCGGCATCCCGTGGGTGACGCTGCAGGCGGTCGCCGACCCGGATTCCCCGCACGAGGGGGGCGTCGGATCGGTCGCGCCCGTCGGCCACGGGCGGCCCCTGGACCAGGTCATCGGGGCGCGGCTCGCGACCGCGCACCTGGCCGAGGCGGGCCACCGCAGAATCGGGCACATCACCGGCCCGGCCGACTGGATCGACGCGGCGCAGCGGGTACGGGGCTTCCGCGAGGAGCTCGCATCGCGCGGGCTGGACGACGATCTGCTGGCGACCGGGGACTGGAGCGCGGCATCCGGCCACCGGGCGGGGCGGGAGCTGATCGAGCGCGGCGCGACCGCGATCTTCGCGGGCAACGACCAGATGGCGCTCGGTGCCCTCGCGGCCGCGGCCGAGGCCGGGCTCGAACCGCCGGCCGAGCTCAGCATCGTGGGCTTCGACGACGTCCCGGAGGCGGCGTTCTACCGGCCGGCGCTGACGACGGTGCGGCAGGACTTCTCCGAGGCGGGGCGCCGGGCGGTCGCCCTGCTGCTCGGCGAGAGCGAGGTCGCCCCCTCGGTCGAGCCGGTGCTGATCGTGCGCGGATCGACGGCGCCGCCCGCGCCCTGACCCGACCCGTCGGATGACAGACGGGCGCGGGTGTCGTACACTTCCGTTGTGATCGATCATGTGATCGCTCACATGTCGAGCCGAAGGAGTCCCGCCGCATGAGCGAGCCTGTCGTTCCCCTGGGCTCGCCGCCCGCCGAACCGGCTCGGAGCGGCGCGGCCTGGACCATCCTCGAGGAGCGCACCGCGCTCGGCATCGAGTTCGGCTCGACCCGCATCAAGGCCTGCCTGATCGGCCCCGACGCCGAGGTGCTCGCCGTCGGCAGCCACGACTGGGAGAACGACTTCGTCGACCGCACCTGGACCTACTCGCTCGACGACGTCTGGTCGGGCGTGCAGGCGGCGCACGCGGCGCTCGTCTCCGACGCCGAGGAGCGGTACGGCGTGCGCCCCACCGGCTACGGCTCGATCGGCATCTCGGCGATGATGCACGGCTACCTGGCCTTCGACGGCGACGACGAGCTGCTCGTGCCCTTCCGCACCTGGCGCAACACGACCACGGGCCCCGCCTCCGCCGAGCTCGGCGCCCTCTTCGGCGTCTCGATCCCGCTGCGCTGGTCGATCGCCCACCTGCACCAGGCCGTGCTCGACCACGAGCCGCACGTGCCGCGCATCCGTCACCTGACCACCCTCGCCGGGTACGTGCACGAGCGACTCACCGGCCGGCGCGTGCTCGGGGTCGGCGACGCCTCGGGGATGTTCCCGATCGACCCCGCGACCGGCGGCTTCGACACCGATCTGATCGCGCGCTACGACGAGCTCGTTGCGTCGAGCGCCCCCGGGCTCGATCTCGCCGCACTGCTGCCCGACGTGCTCGTCGCGGGCGAGGCGGCCGGCGAGCTGACCGCCGAGGGCGCGCTGCTGCTCGACCCGTCTGGGCTCCTCCGCCCCGGATCGCTGTTCTGCCCGCCCGAAGGGGATGCGGGAACCGGGATGGTCGCGACCTGCTCGGTCGCGCCCCGCACCGGCAACGTGAGCGCCGGAACCAGCATCTTCGCGATGGTCGTGCTCGAGCATCCGCTCTCCCGCCCGCACGACGAGATCGACGTGGTGACCACCCCCGCCGGAGACCCGGTGGCGATGGTGCACTGCAACAACGGCGCGAGCGAGCTGGCCGCGTGGGCCGGGCTGTTCACCCGGTTCGTGGAGGTGGGGCGGGAGGGCGCCGGGCAGGGAGGCGCCGGGCAGGCGGCCTCCGGAGGCTCGGCTCACGGCGACCGGTCTGCAGTCGCCGACGGTGACGCCGTCTTCGACATCCTGTTCCGCGAGGCCCTCGCCGGCGACGCGGATGCCGGCGGCCTGCTCGCCTACAACCACCTCGCGGGAGAACCGATCGCCGGCCTCGACGAAGGCCGGCCCCTCGTCGTCCGCACGCCGGACAGCCGCTTCACGCTCGGCAACTTCATGCGCGCCCAGCTCTACGGCGTCTTCGGCACGCTCGCCCTCGGCATGCGGGTGCTCGACTCCGAGGGCGTGGCCCTCGACCGGATGTTCGCCCACGGCGGCCTCTTCCGCACCGCGGGCGTGGCCCAGCGGTTCCTCGCCGGTGCGCTCGGCGCTCCGGTCGCCGTGAACCGCACCGCCTCGGAGGGCGGGGCGTGGGGCATGGCCGTGCTCGCCGGGTTCGCGGCGGCGAAGTCCGCCGAGGCCGACGCCGCAGCCGCTTCCGGCTCGGCCCCCGCATCCGGCTCGGCCACGAGCCTCGACCGCTACCTGCACGAGACCGTCTTCGTGCGCGCCGACTCCACCGTCGTCGACCCCGACCCGGCCGACGTCGCCGGGTTCGCCGCCTACCTCGACCGCTACCGCGACGGGCTCGCCGTCGAGCGCGCCGCCGTCCTCGCCCTGCCCCTGGAAGGAGCATCCTCGTGACCGACGCCCCCCGCGCCGACAGCCCCGGCGACCCCGCGACCGGCACCGCCGACGCCGTCACCGCCGACCTCACCTCGCCCGAGCTCCGCGACGCCATCGAGCGCACGCGCGAAGACGTCGCGAGCCTGCACGCCGAGCTCGTCCGCTACGGGCTCGTGGTCTGGACAGGCGGCAACGTCTCCGGCCGCGTGCCCGGCGCCGATCTCTTCGTGATCAAGCCCTCCGGCGTGATGTACGACCAGCTGCGCGCCGACAACATGATCCTCTGCACGCTCGACGGCCAGGTCGTCGAGGGCACCCCCGGCTCGGAGCGCTCCCCCTCGAGCGACACGGCCGCGCACGCCTACGTGTACCGCAACATGACCGAGGTGGGCGGGGTCGTGCACACGCACTCCCCCTACGCCGTGGCGTGGGCGGCGTTCGGCGAGCCGATCCCCTGCGTCACGACCGCCATGGCCGACGAGTTCGGCGGCGACATCCCGATCGGCCCGTTCGCGATCATCGGCGACGACTCGATCGGCCGCGGCATCGTCGAGACGCTCTCCGGCCACCGCTCGCGCGCCGTGCTGATGAAGAACCACGGACCGTTCACGATCGGCCGCGACGCCCGCGACGCCGTCAAGGCCGCCGTGATGGTCGAGGACGTCGCCCGCTCGGTGCACTACTCGCGCCAGCTCGGCACCCCGGCCCCGATCGAACCGGCCGCCATCGACTCCCTCTTCAACCGCTACCAGAATGTCTACGGACAAGAGCCGACAGGATCCCTCACGTGAGCACGCTCAGCACCGACCTCAGCCCCTACGAGATCTGGTTCTTCACCGGAAGCCAGAACCTCTACGGCGACGAGACCCTCCGCCAGGTCGCCGAGCAGTCGCAGGTGATCGCCTCGACCATCGACTCCGCCGACGCCGTGCCGGTGCGGATCGTCTGGAAGCCGGTCCTGAAGGACAGCGAGTCCATCCGCCGCGCCGCCCTCGACGCGAACGCCGACGACCGCGTCATCGGCGTGATCGCCTGGATGCACACCTTCAGCCCCGCGAAGATGTGGATCGCCGGTCTCGACGCGCTCACCAAGCCGCTGCTGCACCTGCACACCCAGGCCAACGTCGAACTGCCCTACGCCGAGATCGACTTCGACTTCATGAACCTCAACCAGGCCGCGCACGGCGACCGGGAGTTCGGCTACATCCAGACCCGGCTCGGCGTCGCGCGTAAGACCGTCGTCGGTCACGCCACGAACCCGCTGGTGCAGAAGCAGATCGCCGACTGGTCGCGTGCGGCCGCCGGCTGGCAGGCCACCAAGACGCTCAAGCTCGCCCGCTTCGGCGACAACATGCGCTACGTCGCCGTCACCGAGGGCGACAAGACCGAGGCCGAGCTGCGGTTCGGCGTTCAGGTCAACACCTGGGGCGTCAACGAGCTGGCGGATGCGGTGGCCCGGTTCGAGGGCGACACCGCGGCGGTCGACGCCCTCGTCACCGAGTACGAGGAGCAGTACGACGTCGTGCCCGAGCTCCGCGCGGGCGGCGAGCGCCACCAGTCGCTCCGCGACGGCGCGGCGATCGAGCTCGGCCTCCGCTCCTTCCTCGAGGAGGGCGGCTTCGGCGCCTTCACCACGAGCTTCGAAGACCTGGGGTCGCTCAAGCAGCTGCCCGGGCTCGCCGTGCAGCGCCTGATGGCCGAGGGTTACGGCTTCGGCGCCGAGGGTGACTGGAAGACCGCGATCCTGGTGCGGGCGGCGAACGTGATGGGCTCGGGCCTGCCCGGCGGCGCCTCGCTGATGGAGGACTACACCTACGACCTGGTCGAGGGTGCCGAGACGATCCTCGGCGCGCACATGCTCGAGGTGAGCCCGTCGCTCACGACCGCGCGCCCGACGCTCGAGATCCACGAGCTCGGCATCGGCGGCAAGGACGACCCGGTGCGCCTGGTCTTCACGGCCGACCCCGGCCCGGCCGTCGTCGTCGCGCTCAGCGACATGCGCGACCGCTTCCGCCTCGTCGCCAACGTCGTCGAGGTCGTCGAGCCCCGCGCACCGCTGCCGAACCTGCCGGTCGGCCGCGCGGTCTGGCGACCCGAGCCCTCGTTCGCCGTCTCGGCCGCCGCCTGGCTCACCGCCGGCGCCGCGCACCACACGGTGATGTCGACCGCGGTCGGCATCGACGTGTTCGAAGACTTCGCGGCCATCGCGAAGACCGAGCTGCTGCGCATCGACGCCGACACCACGCTCCGCGGCTTCCAGAACGAGGTGCGCTGGAACCAGGCCTACTACCGTCTCGCCCAGGGGTTCTGAGTGACTCGGCCGCTCTCCGGCGACCAGCTCGAACTCGTCTCCGACGGGTACCGGGCCACGGTCGCGACCGTCGGGGCCACCCTCCGGCGGCTCAGCCACGACGGGCGCGACCTCGTGCTCCCGTTCGAGGCCGACGAGCTGCGGCCGAACTACCGCGGTGCCGTGCTGGCGCCGTGGCCCAACAGGGTGGTCGACGGCCGGTACCGGTTCGCCGGGGTCGACCACCAGCTGGCGCTGACCGAGCCCTCGCGTGGGCACGCCCTGCACGGGCTGGTCAGCTGGCTCGAGTTCGAGGTCGTCGAGACGGCTCCGGATGCGGTGACGCTCCGCACCGGCATCCCCGCGCAGGCCGGGTACCCGTTCCCGCTCGAGGTCTCGGTCGCTTACCGGCTCGACTCCGATGGGCTGACGACCGTCGTCTCGGCGACGAATGTCGGCGACGCACCGGCCCCGTACGGAACCGGGCCGCATCCGTATCTCGTGGGCGGCGAGGGCCGCGTCGACGACTGGACCCTGCGGCTGCCGGCGCGGATCGTGGTCGACATCGTCGGCGAGCGCCTGCTGCCCGGGCGCACACGAAGCGTCGGCGAGGGGGACGGAGAACTCGACTTCCGGGTTCCGCGCCCCGTGGGCACGACCTTCATCGACCACGCCTTCGGCGGCCTCGAACCGGATGCGGACGGCGTGACCACGGTGACGGTCACCGATCGCGCGGGGTCGGGCGCCGGCATCCGCTGGGAGACGGGACTCCCCTGGGTGCAGGTGCACACCGCCGACCTGCCGGACGAGGGGCCGGGGGCCGGGCGCCGCGGGCTCGCGGTCGAGCCGATGACCTGCCCGCCGGACGCCTTCAACTCGGCTGAGGACCTGATCGTGCTGGAGCCGGGGGCGACCGCGACCCGGTCGTGGACGGTGTTCGCGGTCTAGATCGCCACCCCTACGGCCGGATGACCGCCTTGATGCAGCCGCTGTCGGCGACGGCGGCGAGCGCCTCGGCGTAGTGCTCGAGGTCGAAGGTGTGCGTGATCATGCCTTCGGTGTCGATCCGCCCGCTGCGGAGCGCCGCCAGAGAGCGGTCGAACGAGAACTGCTGCGCGAACGAGCCCTTGATCGTCAACTCGCGCCGGAAGACCTCGTACGGCAGGATCGGCAGCTCGGCGTTCTCGCCGGTCATCCCGTAGACGAAGATCGTGCCGCCGGTGCGGGTCAGCTCGATCGCGTGCTGCAGCACCGGGATGGCGCCGGTCGCGTCGATCACGACGTCGAAGCCGACGCCGCCTGAGAGCGCCAGGAGGTCGGCGGTCGCATCCGTGCCGCGCTCCACCTGCACCGTGCGGTCGGCGCCGTGGGCGGCGGCGAACTCGAGCTTGGCCCGGGTGGGAGCGGCCACGGTCACCGATCCGGCGCCGGAGGCCCTGAGCAGCTGGGCGAGCAGCAGTCCCGTCGGCCCGGCGCCGAACAGCAGCACGTCGGCGCCCGGCGTGAGCGCGAGCACGTCGAGGCCGTGCACCACGCACGCCGCCGGCTCGGCGAAGACGGCGACCTCGGGGTCGAGGTCGTTCACCACGAAGCACCGGTCGGCCGAGGCGATCACGTACTCGGCGAACCCGCCCGGGGCGTTGACGCCCTGCGCGAGCAGGTACCGGCAGAACGCGGGGCGGGCCCGGCGGCACTCGTCGCAGTGCCCGCAGGCCGCGGTGTTGTCGAAGGTGACGCGGTCGCCCGGTTCGAGGCCGGCCACCTCCGCACCCCGCTCGACGACCTCGCCCACGATCTCGTGCCCCGGGATGAGCGGGTAGGTCGGCCCGAACTCCCCGTCGTGCAGGTGCAGGTCGGTGCCGCAGACCCCGGCGACGATCACGCGGATCAGCACCTCGCGGGGGCCGGGGACGGGGGTCGGGATCTCGGCGAGGGAGAAGCGGCCGGGCTCGTCGTAGACGATGGCTTTCATGTTCTGAGGGGCCTTTCGGGTCAGGCGGGCATGGCGAGCAGCCGTCGGCCGTTCGCGATGGTGATGAGCTGGTAGTCGTCGTCGTCGAGCAGGGCGCGGACGCGGGGCAGGAAGCGCTCGGGCAGGTAGGCGAGGCCCGGCATCCCGCGGTAGGCGCGGTACCGGGTGCGGCGCGCGACGTCGCCGCCGAGCAGCAGGCGCGCAGCCCCTCCCGCCTCGACGACCCGCACGAGGCAGTCGAGGATCGCGGAGTCCGGGGCGTCCTTGTGCCGCGCCATCCCGTCGTAACCGAGGTACGCGCCGCGCGCGGCGAGCTCGGCGTGCAGCCCCGGGTCGAGATTGCGGTCGGCGTGGGCGAGCACGACCCGGCCGGCGGCGACACCCTGGGCGTCGAGCCGGTCGAGCACCTCGTGGGCCGCCGAACCGAAGTCGAGGTGCACCATCACCGCGCATCCGGTCGCCGCACTCGTCGCGGCCGCGGCCTCGAGCACGCGCGACTCGAAGTCGCCGATGGCCCAGTAGCGGATGCCGGCCTTGACGATGCCGGCCCGGATGGCGGAGCCGTCGGGTGCGGTCGCCGCCGCCCCGCCGTCGAGCCGGAAGCCGGCCCGGACGTCGTCGGTGAAGAGCCTCGTCAGCTGCTCGACGGACCGGCCGAGCAGCGGATGCCCGGAGCCGTAATGGCCGCCGTGGTGGGCGCCCGTGGTGTGCACGACGGCGAGTCCGGTGGCCGCGCTGATGCGGGCCGTCGCCTCGACGTCGCGGCCGAGCCCGGTCGGGGTCGCGTCGACGATCGCGCCGACGTCGGCCTCGGCCAGGGAGCGGGCTTCGAGACCGGAGAGCTCCTCGTCGTCGAGCTCGTCGCCCGGGAGGAGCGGCGAGACCTGGAACAGGTGCTCGTGGTAGTCGAGCACGCCGAGTCGGCCGGGCTCCACGTCACCGAGGACGGTGCGGACGACGGAGCCGGGCGCCGGGGCGGCGGCGGATGCGCGGGAGGCCGCGTCGGTGGCGCCGGGCGGGCGGGTGACGTCCGCCGTCACCGCTCCAGCCCGTCGAACCACGGCTCGAGGCGCCGGTAGGCGTCGAGGAAGGTCTCGTACTCCCGGCCGTACCGGGCGTGCCGCGCGGGGTCGGGCTGCCGCTCTTCGGTGCGGGTCGAGAAGCGCAGAGCGACATCGAAGTCGTCGAAGATCCCGGTGCCCACGCCGGCCACGACCGCGGCGCCGATGGCGTTCGCCTCGTCGACCAGGTCGCGGGCGCTCACCGGCACGCCCCAGACGTCGGCGAAGATGTCGAGCAGCAGCCCCGAGTTGGCGGCACCGCCGATGGCGTCGATCGAGTCGATGCGGGTGCCGTTCTCGACGAAGGCGCGGAGCCCCGTGTAGAGGTTGAACGCCACGCCTTCGAGCACCGCACGGGTGAGCTCGCCTCGCCCGTGGTGCATGAGCAGGCCCACGAAAGCGGCGCGGGCGGCCGGGTTCCAGTACGGCGAACGCTCGCCGAGCAGGTGCGGGAGGAAGTAGAGGCCGTCCTCGGCCGCCTTGGCCGTGACCGCAGCGCCGAGGAGCTCTTCGTACCGGTCGTCCTGACCCGGCGCGAGCAGGGAGGTGACCCAGGAGAGCGCGGCGCCGCCGGTCTGCATCGTGGCCGTCGGCACGAACCGGCCGGGGATCACGTGGTTGAAGGTCATCGAGCGCATCAGGGGGTCGTGCAGGGGTGCATCCGCACTCACCGAGACCCACGACGACGAGCCGAGGTAGGCGTAGGCGCCGGAGGAGGCGTCGATGATGCCGGCGCCGAGGGCCGCCATGGGGCCGTCGCCACCGCCGATCACGACGGGAGTGCCCTCGGACAGGCCCGTCTCGCGGGCCGCCTCCGCGGTGACCGTGCCGATCACAGTGGTCGACTCGACGATCTCCGGGAAGAGGCCGCGATCCAGGCCCGCCGCCTCGATCAGCTCCTCGGACCAGCCCTTCGCGACCTGGTCGTAGGCGTTCGTGCTCGACGCGTCCGAGGGGTCGGTGACCCGCACGCCGGTGAGCCGGTAGGCCAGGTAGTCCTTGGCCTGGAGGACGGTGTCGATCCGGGCGAAGGCCTCGGGCTCGGTGTCCCGGAGCCACATCACCTTCGAGAGCGAGTAGGTGGGGTTGAGCCGGTGACCCGTGATCGCGTAGGCCCGATCCATGCCGACCCGCTCGATCAGGGTGTCGCACTGCGCGCCGGAGCGCGTGTCGGCCCAGATGATCGCGGGGCGCACGATCTCGCCCGCCGCATCCACCGGCACGACGCCCATCATCTGACCCGAGAAGGAGACCGCGTCGATCTCCGAGCTCGAGATCCCGCCCTTGGCGAGCAGTTCGCGGTTGGCCGTGGCCATCGCGTTCCACCAGTCGTGCGGATCCTGCTGGGCGCGGCCGCCGGGGCCGAAGTCGGCGCCGTAGCCCACCGAGACGGCCGCGATGAGCCGGGCGTCGTTCGAGACGAGCGTCGCCTTGTTGCCGGTCGTGCCGAGGTCGTGGGAGATGATCACGGGGAGTCCTTCGAGGGTCGAGCGGATCGAGCAGGTGGAGCGGGCAGGGCGGTGGGGCGGTCGGCCGCGGGTCAGCGCAGCGAGTAGCCGCCGTCCATGAGCAGCTCGGCGCCGATGTAGTAGCGGGCGTCGTCGCTCAGCAGGAAGGCGACCGAGGCGGCGACCTCCTCGGGGGTCGCGAACCGGTCCACGACGACATCCCGCTTCCAGGTGTCGTGCATGTGCGCCTTCAGGTGGTTGAGCGGGGTGTCGACGTACCCGGGCGAGAGGGCGTTGACGCGCACGCCCGCGGTGCCCCACTCGACGGCGACCGACTTCGTGAAGGCGGTGACGGCGGCCTTGGAGGTGTTGTAGGCGGCCTGCTTCTGCGGGTAGTTGACGACGGCGTTGCCCGACATCGAGGCGATGTTGACGATCGCGCCGCCGCCGCGGGCGATCAGTTCGCGGCCGAAGGCCTGGCAGGTCAGGAAGACGCCGCGGAGGTTGACCCCGAGCACCGCGTCGAACTGCGCGACCGGCATGTCGACGACGGCCACGTCGTCCTCCACGATCCCGGCGCTCGTGACGAGGTCGACCGGCCGGTCGTCGTCGGCGTAGAGCGCCGCGACCACCGCGGAGACCGAATCGGGCGAGGCGAGGTCGAGCTCGAAGCCGCGGACGCCCTCGGGAAGGGTGTCGAGTCCTGCGCGGTCGAGGGCGTAGACCTCCGCGCCCTCGGCGACGAGACGGCGGGCGATCGCCTGGCCGATTCCTCCGGCACCTCCGGTGACCGCCACGCGACGGCCGGTGAAACGAGTCGTGTCCACGGGTGTTGTCCTCCCTGATTCTCCATTGAGTCCGCGAGCGTTGCGAGGCGCTGCCTAGTAAAACTACATCAAATCGGCCGTGCAATGCATCCCGACCCCCGCATCCAGGCATATCGACCCCCGATTTCGCCTCCGAGGGGACGGGATGGCACGATGCTTGTAGTATGACTACCGACTCTCGAGGAGGAGACGCATGACATCCGCCGCCACGGCCATCGACCAACCCACCCTGATCGAGATCGCCCCCACCGGGCAGCTCACGGGGGCGACCCGGCACTACGAGAAGCAGCTCGGCGACATGGCCGGCGTCTACCTCGACGAGCGGGCCTGGACGTCGGCGGTCGAGCGCGAGGGTGCCGAGACCCTGATCTACTCGGTCGACGAGCAGAAGTACCAGGACGGCCCCGGCGCCCTGATCGTCGGCACCAGCACACTGCTGCCCGGCTCCTACGGCGACGAGTTCGCCGTCACCCGCGGCCACCTGCACGCGATCTCGGATCGCGCCGAGCTCTACTACTGCCTGAGCGGCCGCGGCGTCATGCTGCTCGACACCGTCGACGGGCGCACCGCCGCCGTCGAGCTCACGCCGGGCAAGGCCGTCAACGTGCCCGGCCACTGGATCCACCGCAGCGTCAACGTCGGCGACGAGCCCTTCGTCACCCTCTTTTCCTATGCCGCCGACGCCGGTCAGGACTACGCGATCATCGCCGAGGCGGGCGGGATGAAGACCCTCGTCGTCTCGGACGGCGACGCCGGCTGGACCACCATCCCCAACCCCCGCCACCGCGGCTACCGGAAGGCCTCGGCATGACCGGCTCGCCCCTCGAGCGCCTGACGCTCGCCCGCATCGTCCCCGTCGTCGAGATCACCGACCCGGCCCGCGGCGTCGAACTCGCCCGTACCCTCGTCGAGGCCGGCCTGCCGGTCGCCGAGGTCACCCTCCGCACCCCGGCAGCCCTCGAGGCGATCCGCGCGATCGCCGACGAGGTGCCCGGCTTCCTCGTCGGCGCGGGAACGCTGCTGACCCCGGCCCAGGTCGAGGATGCGGCCGAGGCCGGCGCCCACTTCGGCGTCTCGCCCGGGTTCACTCCCGAGCTCTCCCGAGCCGCCTCCGACCGCGGTCTGCCGTTCGTGCCGGGCGCCGTCACCGCCTCCGAGATCCTCGCGGCCGCGGACCTCGGGCACACGCACCTCAAGTTCTTCCCCGCCGAGCAGTCGGGAGGAGCGGCCGCCGTCGGCGCGTTCGCCTCCCCGTTCGCCGCCCTCGGCATCCGCTTCATGCCCACCGGCGGCGTGCGCCCGGCGAACCTCGACGCGTACCTGGGCCTTGCCACCGTCTTCGCGATCGGCGGCACCTGGATCGCCCCGCGCGACCAGATCACCGAGGGCCGGTTCGACGAGATCGGCCGGGCCGCCCGCACCGCCGTCGCGACGGTCGCCGCCTACGGCGCCTGAGCCGGCAGCTTTTAGACCCCGGCACTCCCAGACCACAGAGAAAGAAGACCCCGTGCCTCGCACCTTCACCCCCGACACCCTCGAGCCGGCGTCGATCCCCACCTTCTACTTCATCGGCGTCACGACCGGCAGCTCGTCGATCCGCACGGTGTTCCCCGCCTGGGCGGAGGCGCTCGGGCTGGGTGAGGTCGAGCTCGTCGGGATCGACCTGCCCCTGCACGCGCCCGAGGAGCAGTACCGCACGGTGGTGTCGTTCCTGAAGGACGACCCGCTGAGCTTGGGCGCGCTCGTCACGACCCACAAGATCGACCTCTACCGGGCCGCCCGCGACCTCTTCGACGAGATCGACCCGCTCGCCGAGCTGATGGACGAGGTGAGCTGCCTCTCGAAGCGCGACGGCCGGTTCCGCGCCCACGCGAAGGATCCGATCTCCTCCGGGCTCGCGCTGGACGCCTTCCTCCCGGCCGGCTACTTCGCCGAGGCCCCGACCGACGTCGTCGTCTTCGGTGCCGGCGGCTCGGCCATCGCGATCGACTGGTACCTCTCCCGGCCCGAGCGGGGCGCCGACCGGCCCGCGAGGATCGTCGTCACCAACCGCAGCGGCGGCCGCCTCGAGACCCTGCGGGCGATCCACGACGAGGCCTCGGCCGAGGTGCCGCTCGAGACGGCGCTCGCCCCGACGGCCGAGGACAACGACGCCGTGCTCGCCTCCGCGAGCGCGCGGGCCGTCGTGGTCAACGCGACCGGCCTCGGCAAGGATGCCCCGGGCTCGCCGCTCTCCGACGCCGTCGTCTTCCCCGAGCGGGCCGTCGTCTGGGATCTCAACTACCGCGGCGACCTGGTTTTCCTCGACCAGGCCCGCGCGGCCGAGGCCGAGCGCTCGCTGCAGGTCGAGGACGGCTGGATCTACTTCATCCACGGCTGGACCCAGGTGATCGCCGAGGTCTTCGACGTCACGATCCCCACCAGCGGACCGGTGTTCGACGAGCTGTCCGCGATCGCGGCGCGCACGAGGGCCTGACCGATGCGCATCCTCGTCACCCCCCGCTCGATGACCGCCCAGGGCCTGGACGCCGTGCCCGAGCTGCAGCCGCTCCGCGACCTCGGGGCCGAGCTGGTGGCGGGCCCGGCCGGCCGGCTGCCGAGCGAAGAGGAGTTGCTCGCCCTGGTGCCCGGCATCGACGGCTGGCTCGCCGGCGTCGAGACCGTGTCGGTCCGGGTGCTGGATGCCGCCGACCGGCTGCGCGTGATCAGCCGCAACGGCGTCGGAGCGGATGCGGTCGACGTGGCCGCCGCCGAGGCCCGCGGCATCCGGGTGGAGCTCGCGCGCGGCGCGAACTCCCGCGGGGTCGCCGAGCTGGCCGTGCTGCTCATGCTGGCGAGCCTCCGCGACCTCCCGCGCGCTGACGCCGCCATGAAGGCCGGCGGCTGGTCGCGCTCGCTCGGCCGGGAGATGCCGGATGTGACGGTCGGCCTCGTCGGCTTCGGCGCGATCGGCCGCATCGTCGCCCGTCTGGCCGGCGCGCTCGGCGCCCGCGTGCTCGCCTACGACGCCTTCGCCGAGGTCGAGCCGGCCTCCGGCGCCGAGAGCGCCTCGTTCGCTGAGGTCTTCGCCCTCAGCGACGTCGTCTCGCTGCACAGCCCGCCCCCGGCCGACGGCACCCCGCTCGTCACCGCCGAGGTGCTCGCCACCATGCGACAGGATGCGGTGCTGATCAACACGGCCCGCTCGGCCCTGGTCGACGACGGCGCGGTGCTCGACGCGCTCGAGTCCGGCCGGCTCTCCTCGTACGCGGTCGACGCCTTCGACACCGAGCCCCCCGCGCTCACCCCGCTGCTCCGGCACGAGCGCACGATCCTCACCCCGCACCTGGGCGGTTTCACCGGCGCGAGCACGCGGCGGGCCACGGAGCAGTCGGTGGCCAACCTGATCGCTACGCTGGGGTTGTAATCGCGCCACCGTGGCGCGGCGGGGAGATGCGCCCATGAAGCCCGAGAGCTATTCGCCCACGAACGCCCCGCTGCTCGAACACCTGAGCAACGTGATCGGCACGCTGCGCAACTCCGAGCGCAAGGTCGCCCAGCTGGTCGCCGACAACCCCTCGTTCGTGATGAACGCGACCATGGCGGGGGTCGCCGACGCGGCCGGGGTCAGCGAGCCGACGGTGATGCGGTTCTGCACCTCGCTCGGCTTCGGCGGGTTCCAGCAGTTCAAGATCTCGCTCGCGCAGACCCTCGCCCTCGGCATCCCGGCGACGCTCTCCACGATCGGCCGCGAGGACTCGATCGAGGTGCTGACCACGAAGATCTTCGACCACACCATCTCGAGCCTCGACCGCGCGCGGCGGTTCCTCGACCCGGCCCAGATCGAGCGGGCGGTCGAGGCCATCCTCAAGTCGACCTCGCTGACCTTCGCGGGTCTCGGCGCCTCGGCCATCATCGGGCTCGACGCCGAGCAGAAGGCCGCCCTGTTCGGCGTGCCCTCCACGGCGCCCTCCGACCCGCACCAGCAGTTCATGGCCGCCTCCACCGCCCGCTCCACCGACGTCATCGTCGCGATCTCGAACACCGGGCGCACCCGTCAGGTGGTGCAGGTCGCGCAGACGGCTCAGGAGAGGGGCGCCACGGTGATCGGGATCTCGGGCGAGGACAGCCCGCTCCTGGAGCACTGCGACATCCCGCTGATCGTGAAGACGATCGAGGACACGGACATGTACACCCCCACGGTCAGCCGCCTGGCCGGGCTCGTGGTCATCGACATCCTCGCCACCTCGGTCGCGCTGCGCCGCGGCGAGGAGCACATGGAGAACCTCACGTCGATGAAGGAGGGCCTGGCCCGCTTCCGCCGCAACGGCTGACCGCGCTGTCCGGCGCCGGGCGTCCGACACCGGGCGAGCGGGTCATCCCGGGCCGGAGATGCCATGGACGAGGATCGTGCTGAGGGCACGCACCGCGGTCGCGGACGATGCCCCCTGCCCGCCAGAGAACGCCGTCATCGCGAGCATCCCGACCCGGACGTCGCCAGCCGTCACCCCCGGTCGCAGAGCGCCGGCCTCGAGGGCTCGGCCGACCAGTCGGTCGAGGGCCTCGGCGTGCTCGCGCCGGGCCTGCGTGAACGGCGCTCCGTCGGCGGTGCCGTCGAGCAGCACGCGGAGCAGCCCCGGGTGCGCGATCTGCACCTGCGTGAACCAGTCGATCACCGAACGGAGGCCCTCCCACGGGTCGGGCTCGGCGAGGGCCGACCGCATGGCACGACTGCAGAGGTCGACCTGGGTCGCCAGCACGGCCTCGACGAGTTCGTTCTTCGTGGGGAAGTGCCGGTAGGCGGTGGCGATGCCCATCCCCGCCTCGCGGGCGATGGTAACGGCATCATCCCCCAGCGAAAGGTGCGACGTGATCGCCGTCCAGTTCGACCGACCCGGTCCCTCCTCCGTGCTCCATCTCGGCGAGAGGCCGGTTCCCGCGGTTCCCGAGGGGCGGATCCTGATGCACGTGCGGGCGGCCGGGATCTCCCCCATCGACCTGTCGCTCCGTGCCGGCACCTCGGCGCTCAGCTCGTCGCTCGCCTTCCCCCACGTCACCGGCATCGACGCGGCCGGCACCGTGGCCGAGCTCGGGCGGGGCGTCTCGGGTGTTCACCTCGGAGACGAGGTGTTCGGCACGGTGCTGCTCTCCGACTTCGGCGGAGCCACAGCCGAGTACGCCGTGCTCGACCACTGGGGCGGAAGCCTGCCGAGTGGTCCTGGGCGGAGGCCGCCGCCGCCGGCTCGGCCCTCGAGACCGCGACCCGCGCCCTCGACCTGCTCCACCTCGTCCCCGGCGAGACCGTCGTCGTCGAAGGCGCGGCAGGCGGCATCGGATCGATGGCCGCCCAGCTCGCCGTCGCCCGCGGAGCGCGGGTGTTCGGCACGGCCCGCGAGGAGTCGCTGCCCGTGGTCGCCGCCCTGGCGGGCGTCACGCCGGTACCGAGCGGAGAGGGCTGGATGCGCTCCCTCCGCGACGGGGGCATCGACCGGGTGGATGCCGCACTGGATGCCCGGGGAGGAGGCGCGCTCCCGGCCCTCGTCGCCGCGGCCGGAGGCCCCGAGCGGGTCGTCACGATCGCCGACCCGGCCGCCGCCGAGCACGGCGTCCGCTTCACCCGGGGGTCCCTGGCCGGCGAGCCGACCGGCCATCACGGACTCACGACGATCGCCGGTTCCGGCGGGCGGCCCGCGGCGACCATGCCCATCCGCGCGACCTTCCCGTTCTCGGAGGCTCCCGCGGCGCATGACGCCGCGCAGACCCGCCCCGCCTGGCGGCGCGTGGCGCTCCTCAACGACCGGGTCTGAAGGATCGGACGACCACCGACCGAGGCGGCCGACGAGTCCGCCGAGACAGGAGAGCGGGCGACACCACCACAGGCCGCCCGCTCCCGGCTCATCGCCGTCCGGCCGGGTCAGTCGAGCTCGACTCCCGCGCCGGTCAGCAGCACCTTGATCTGATCGCCTCCGGCCGCCGCCGCGAAGGCCGCGGGGGTCTGTTCGAGCGGGAAGCTCGCGGTGATCATGTGCCCGGCGTCCACTCCCCCGGCCGCGATGATCGCGATCGCGTCGGCGTAGTCCTCGCTGAGGTAGGTGGCCGCGCCCTGCAGCCGCACCTGGCGGTCCTGCAGGATGAAGGCGGGCACCTCGATCGGCTTCGACGGCACCCCGACGATCACGACGGTCCCGCCGCGCTGCACCATCTCGATCGCCGAGGTGACGGTGGGCTGGATGGAGACGCAGTCGAAGACGACGTCTGCCGATTCGCCCAGCTCCGCGCGCACGAGGGCCGCGACATCCGGGGCCGCCGAGTCGACGACCGCGTCGGCGCCGAGCTCGAGCGCACCCTGGCGCTTGGCCTCGAGCACGTCGGTCATCACGATCCGGCGGGCGCCCTTGGCGCGGGCCGCGGCGAGCATGAGCAGGCCGATCGTGCCGCAGCCGATGATCGCCACGGCCTTCCCGGCGATGTCCCCGGCGAGCCGCACGGCGTGCAGCGGGGTGGAGAAGGGCTCGATCAGCGACGCCATCCGCAGGTCGAAGCCCTCGGGCACCACGTGCAGCCGGTCGGCGCGCACGGTGAACAGGTCGGCCATGCCGCCCTCGCGGAAACCGCAGCCGAAGAACTCGAGGTTCTCGCAGATGTTGGAGCGCCCGGTGGTGCACATCTTGCAGTGACCGCAGGGCAGCGGGGGCTCCGGCGTCACGAGCTGACCGATCGCGAGCCCGGTCACGTCGGCGCCCAGCGCCTCGACGACGCCGACGACCTCGTGGCCCGGGTAGTACGGCGGCTTCATGGTCGGATGCGTGCCGTGCATCCCGTGGATGTCGGATCCGCAGACCCCGGCCACCTGGAGCGAGACCAGGGCCTCGTCGGCACGGACCTCGGGCACGGCTTCGATGACCACGTCGACCTGCCCGGGGGCGGAGACGATCACGCGGCGACGGGTGCTCTCACTCATCGGCGTTCCTTTCCTGGAGGAGTAAGGGGAGGGATAGGGGGTGGAACGGGATCGGCCGGCAGTCCCGGAAGAGGGGCTGCCGGCCGATCGGAGTCCGACGGATCAGAAGATGCTGTTCGCGTCGTAGTAGTCGGCGACGTTGTTGCAGTCGATGCCGGCCGCCTCCGTGTACTCGTTGGGCTCGAAGTCGCTCGCGGCCTTCTCACCGGTGCCGAGCTGCACGGCGATCTCGAAAGCGCGCTCGGTCGCCAGCGACGGGGAGTTGAGGCCCGTCGAGACGTACTGCGCGTCGCAGCCCTTCATGATCTGCTCGAGCGCCTGCTTCTGGCCGTCGGCCGAGGCCGCCACGAGGGTCTTCGTGTTGCCCTGGTCGTTCAGCACGGTCAGCGCACCGAGGGCCATCGAGTCGTTCAGGCCCAGGATCAGGTCGAGGTCCGGGTTCGCCGCGAGCATCGACTCGGTGGCCGGAACCGCCTTGTCCTGCGCGTAGTCAGCCTCGGTCTCGGCGACGACGTCGAATTTGACGCCGGCCTTGGTGAGACCGTCGAGGAAGCCCTGCTGACGCGCCGGCCCGACGATCACGTCGTTCGGCCCGCCGTTCAGCACGCCGATCTTGATGTTCTGGCCCGAGGTGAAGCGCTTCGCGGTCAGTTCGCCGGAGAGCGAGCCGACGGCCGAGTTGTCGGAGGAGACCGAGGTGACGCCCACATCCGGGATGCCCGTGTCGATGAACAGCAGCGGGACCTGCTCGGCGATCTGCGCGAGCTGCTCCTTCTCGGTGTCCGGGCTGATCGCGTTGACCACGATCACGTCGGCCCCCTGCGACAGCATGGTCTGGGCCTGGTCGAGCTGCGTGACCGGGTCGCCGCTGGCGTTCTGGAAGAGGAGCTTGAAGCCCTCCTTGTCGGCCAGGTCTTCGGCCATCGACTGCATCGCGGAGTAGTAGGGGGCGTCGAGCTGGCGCTGCAGGAAGCCGATCGTCAGATCCTTGACGTCCTTGGTCTCAGC
Organism: Herbiconiux solani NBRC 106740; assembly: GCF_001571005.1. Lineage (GTDB taxonomy): Bacteria > Actinomycetota > Actinomycetes > Actinomycetales > Microbacteriaceae > Herbiconiux > Herbiconiux solani. The sequence goes on from NZ_BCST01000005.1 coordinate 396,166, forward strand.
AGCTTCCGTGCTGGAGGAGCCCGAGGTGCTGCCACCGACGGTGCCGCAGCCGGCGAGGGAGAAGAGGACCGCCGCCGCTGCGACTGCCCCGAGGACTCGTTTCTTCATTGTCATCATTGACCTCATTCGAGAGTGATTACGGATGGTGGTGTGTGGCTGTGATGGAACGGGTGATGTGATGCGTCAGGTGAGTTGGCGCGCCTTCTTCCTCTTGGCGAACTGGATGGTGGTCAGCAGGACGGCGACGAGGATGAGCGCGCCGCGGAACGCGTCCTGCAGGTAGGTGGAGACGTTCAGGAGCACGAGCAGGTTGCTGATCACGGCGAAGATCAGCGTGCCGACCAGGGCGCCGAAGACGCGGCCCTTGCCGCCGACCAGGCTCGTGCCGCCGATGACGACGGCCGCGATGGCGTTCAGCTCGTAGCCCGTGCCGGCGGTCGGGGTGCCGACGCCGACCCGCGAGGCGAGCAGGAAGCCGGCGAAGCCGGATAGCACGCCCGCGATCACGTAGACCAGGAACAGGGTGGAGCGCACCGGGATGCCGGCGGCCCGCGCGGCCTCCTTGTTGCTGCCCGAGGCGTAGACCCGGCGGCCGAAGACCGTGCGGCGCACCAGGAAGGCGACGGCCGCGGCGAGCACGAGCCAGAGGATGCCGATGACCGGGAAGCCGAACAGCGTCGACGAGGCGATCCCCCGGAAGTCCTCGGCCTGCGGGGTGACGGGCACGCCCTCGGTGTAGGCGTAGACGAGTCCGCGGGCCAGCGCGAGCATCCCGAGCGTCACGATGAACGCCTCGAGCCCGCGGAAGGCGACCAGCCAGCCGTTGATCGCGCCGATCGCCGCGCCCGTGAGCACCGCGACCAGGATGGCGAGCGGCACGCTCGCCCCCGAGAACAGCCCGGCGGCGAGCACTCCCGCGAGCCCGACCACGGAACCGACGCTGATGTCGATCCCGCCGGTGAGCACGACCAGGAACTGCGCGAGCGTCACGATGCCGATCACCGAGGCCTGGAGCACCAGGTTGGTCAGGTTCTGCGGGGTGAAGAAGGCGCTCGTCGAGATGCCTGCGATGACGAGCAGCAGGATCAGGATGTAGAGCGGGTACTGCTCCTTCGCCCAGGCGCCGACGCGCCCCCAGTCGAGACCGGCCCGGCCGGTCGGTGCGGTGGTGGTGGATGTCTGAGTCATGCGGTTACTCCTGCGAGGGACGCCCGGATCAGGTCGTCTGTCGTGCTGGTTGCGGGTGTGAATTCGCCGACGAAGCGGCCTTCTTTGAGAACGAGGATGCGGTTGCAGAGCATGAGCGCCTCCTCGGCCTCGCTCGTGACGACCACGACGGCTTTGCCCTCGTCGGCCAGTCCGTGCACGATCTGGTAGATGTTCATCCGGGCACCGACGTCGATGCCCTTGGTCGGCTCGTCCAGCAGCACGACCTCGGGCCGGGCCTCGAGCCACTTGGCGATGACGACCTTCTGCTGGTTGCCGCCGGAGAGCGTCCTGGTCAGGGTCGACGGGCCGCCCTTGACCTGGTACTCGGAGATCAGCTCGCCGATGCGCTTGTTCTCCTTGCGCCGGTTCACCACCCCGAGCCGGGAGTAGTTCTTGATCGTGGCGAGGGTCATGTTCTCGCCGTTGGTGAAGTCCTTGACGAAGCCCTCCTTGCGGCGGTCCTCGGTGAGGTAGGCGATGCCCTTGGCGGCGGCCTCGCCGGGGCTCTTCGGGTGCACCTCCTGACCGTTCAGCGTGACCACGCCCGCGTCGCGGGTCTGGTTGCCGGAGATGGAGCGGATGATCGAGCTGCGCCCGCTGCCGACCAGGCCGTAGATGCCGAGCACCTCGCCGGGGCGCACCTCGAATGAGACGTCGGTCGCCGATCCCGAGCTGAGGCCCGAGACCTCGAGCACCGGCCGGGTCGTCGTCGCCACCGGGGCCGGGGCCTCGATCGCGCTCACCGCCTCGCCGATCATCAGGGTCATGACCTCGGCGGGGGTGGTCTCGCTCGTCGTGACGACGTCGACCAGCCGGCCGTTCCGGAGCACGGCGATCCGGTCGGCCATCGAGAAGACCTCGGGCATGCGGTGCGAGACGAAGATCACCGAGACGCCGGCGGCGCGCTCGCGGTCGACCAGGGCGAGCACGTCCTTGAAGTGCTCCTCGGTGGTCGAGGCGGTGGTCTCGTCCAGCAGGAGGACGGTGTGCTCGTTGACCTGGGTGCGGCTGAGCGCGAGCATCTGGCGGAGGCCGGGCCCGAGCTCACGGCCGAGGCGGTCGGGCGAGACGCCGTGCAGGCCGACGGCGGCGAGCACCTCCCGGGTGGCCTCGGCGCGCTTCCGCGGAACCGTCTTCCAGCCGCGCACCGAGCCGGCCGAGCTGATGCACTTGATGAAGACGTTCTCGGCGACGGTGAAGTCGTCGATGATCATCGGCTCCTGGTGCATGAGCAGGATGCCGGCGTCCTGCGCATCCGCGGGCCCGTTGATCGGCTTGTCCCAGCCCGCGATGCGGATCGACCCGCTCGTGGGCTGCTCCTGGCCGGCCAGCAGCCGGGCGAGCGTGGACTTGCCGGCACCGTTCGCGCCGCAGATCGCGAGCACCTCGCCGGCGTAGCCGGTGAGCGAGACGCCGTCCAGTGCGGTCACACCGGGGTAGCTCTTCGAGACGTCGACCGCCTCGAAGGCGACGGTCTTCGTCGATGACGGATCGGTCATGTCCGGTGGGCTCCTTTGCGCGCACATCTTGCCGCGAGGCGTGTAGTGATACTACGCGATTGTATGTATGAGACTCCGGAAATGGCAAATTGCTCGGTCGTATCGACCATTCCCGGTAGTTGCGCTACATCTGAATGCTCCGGATGGCAAGGGCGGAAGCCCGCCCGGACGGCGCGGACGGGCTCGGGAGCGCGGGGGCTCAGGAGGGCACAGGCCCGGAAGGGCGCCGGCTCAGGCGTGCGCCGGCTCAGGAGACGAGCGGCAGCAGTTCGTCGAGCGAGGCGATGACGTGCACCGCGCCGGCGGCACGGAGCGTGCGGGGGTCGCAGGCGACCGCATCCGTCACGCCGATGGCCGTGTAGCCCGCCGCGGAAGCGCAGCGGAGGTCGGCCGTGGAGTCGCCGACGAAGTAGGCGTTCGCCCGGAGCGGCCGGTGCCGGAGGAGGAGTTCGAACTTGTCGGGCACGGCGACGTCGACCGAGTTCCAGACTGCGGGCACCGCGAGGGCCCGCTGATCGAAGCGCACCGCGGCGGCCGAGGCGGCCGAGACCACGCCGAGCCACGCGCCCGAGGCCGCCAGCGCCGTCAGCGCGGCCGCGGCGCCGTCGCGGAGGTGCGCGCGGGTGCCGGCGAGCGCCTCGCTCCACTCCCGCTCGGCGTCGTCACGGTCTTCCGGCGCGACTCCGAGCTGCTCGAACAGCTCGGAGAGCGGGAGGCGGAAGCGCACCGAGAACTCGGTCTCGCCGAGCGGCTGAAGGCCGCGACGCACGAGCACCGTGTTGACCGCGGCCCGTGCCCGGTCGGCGTCGATCACGACCGCGCCGTTCCAGTCGAACAGCACCATCGTGTGCTCGAGCAGGGCAGGCAGCCCCGGGGCGGTGATCCGCCGATCCACGTCGCTCGTCACCGATCGCCCCATCCGCTCGGCCCCGGCGGCGCGGATCAGCGGACACGCGGCGGCGGGGTAGTCCGATCCATCATCCGGGGGCCGGACGGCCTCAGTGCGACGTGGCACGCGAACCCCCGGTGAACGGCGGGTGAAGAACGCCCGTCAGCAGCGGGCGTAGACGTGACCGGGTTCGCCGGCCGGCACGAGCTTGCGGTCGCGCTGCACGGTGCCGGCGGGCAGCGCCGGGTCGGCGCAGACATCAGACCAGGCCGCGCTCAGCGCGCCGGCGTACTCGATGTCGAGCACGGCGGCCCCGTACACCTCGGTGTACGCGCCGCACTCGCCGAAGCGCTGGCACTCCTCGGCGACCGCGAAGTCGAAACCGATGTCGGTCTTGCCGCGGGCCTCGAGCTCCGGGGTGTTCTTCTGCGCCACGGCGAGGCCCGAGCTGTGCGCGAACTCGACGATCAGGCGGGCGTAGGCGATCGTGTCGTAGAGCGTGGTGCCGCCCTCGGAGCGCCTGTAGGCGTCGAGGTTGTCGAACTCCACGGCCTGGAACCCCTTGCCTGCGCAGCCGGCGACGGTCACGGCCGTGCGGTCGGCGATCGCCTGGCGGTTGTCGGGGGTCGAGATGTCGAGGATGCTCTCGTCCGGCCAGGCGGGATCGTTCACCGTCTTGCCGTCGCTGTCGTGCACCTTGAGCGACTCGGGCCAGTAGCCGTCGGGCTGGCTCTGGAAGGCGTTGACGTAGCAGATCGAGTAGACGCCCTCGACGGGATCGGCCGAGCTGTCGCGCGTCACGACGGTGACCCCGGGCGGAGGATCGTAGGCGCCGCCCAGCTGGTAGTCGAAGACCGGATCGGCGGGGAGCGTGTTCACCACGCCCGGGGCCCAGGTGGGCGTCGGGGTGGGGGTGGGCGTCGGAGCGCCGGTCGCCGCGTCGGCGGAGGGTGAGGACGAGCCGCCGGAGTCGACCGGGTCCGAGGCCGGCACGCAGCCGGCCAGACCGAGCACGAGCGCACCCGAAGCGAGGACCGCACCGAGCGTGATCGCGACCCGCGGCGGGCGGGCGGGTCGGTGCGTGCTCATGGGGCCGATCGTACCCGGTGCTCCTGGCCGGTCGCCGTGCGGGTGCCGAGCGGCCTGGCCATCGCCACTGCCGCCGCCACTGCCGCTGCCGCTGCCGCCGCGACGGCCACGCTGCGGGCCGCGGCCGCTCAGACCAGCCCCGCCGAGTAGGCGAAGATCACGGCCTGCACCCGGTCGCGCAGCTCGAGCTTCATCAGCACCCGTCCCACATGCGTCTTGACCGTCGACTCCGAGAGGTGGAAGCGGGCGGCGATCTCGGAGTTCGTCAGCCCCTCCGCCATCGCCACGAGCACCTCGCGTTCGCGCTCGGTCAGGGTGCCGAGGGCATTCGGGGCCTGCCCGGCGCGGGGCGCGTGATGGGCCCCCGCATCCGTGCCCGGCGTCTGCCCGGCGGACGCACCCAGCTGCGGGCCGAACAGCTCGAGCAGCTTGCGGGTGACGCGCGGCGAGACCGCGGCGTCGCCCGAGGCGACCGCCCGGATGGCGGCGGCCAGCTCGGCGGGCCTGGCGTCCTTCAGCAGGAATCCGCTGGCTCCCGCCTCGAGGCCCGCGAAGGCGTACTCGTCGAGGTCGAAGGTGGTGAGGATGAGGATGCGGCTGCGCGGGTTGGCCGCGACGATCGCCCTGGTCGCCTCGATCCCGTCCATCCCCGGCATCCGCACGTCCATCAGCACCACGTCGGGGTTCAGCCGGGCGGCCTCATCGACGGCCGCGCGGCCGTCGCCGGCCTCGCCGACCACCTCGAAGCCGGGCTGCGCGTCGAGCACCATGCGCATCCCCAACCGGATCAGCTGCTGATCGTCGACCAGGAGCAGCCGGATCACGGGTTCGTCGGTCATCTCTGTCCTTCCATCCGGGCGTGCACCAGCCATCCTCTCGGGCCGGCCGGCCCCGCGCTGACGGTGCCGTCGTGCACGCCGACCCGCTCCCGCATCCCGATCAGGCCCCGCCCGGAGCCGAGGCTCTCGGCGCCGCGCCCCGGGTCGATCCCGTCGTCGACGACGTCGATCGTGATGCCGCCCTCGGCGTCGAAGCGCACCACGACGTCGACGACCGTGGCCTGCACCGCGTAGCGGAGGGCGTTGGTCAGCGCCTCCTGCACCACCCGGTAGACCGTGAGCTGCAGCACGGGGTCGGCGGGCGGTGGTCCGCTCGTCGTGTAGCGCACCGGGAGTCCGGCGGCCCGGGTGGCCGCGATCAGCTCGCCGAGCTCGTCGAGGCCGGGCTGGGGTGCGAGCGGGGCGAGGCCGGGCGACGCCGCAGCCGAGTACCCGGCGCCCCCAGCGGCACCGATCGCGGCACCGACCGCGGCACCCGAGTCGCCCGAGTTGCCCGTGGCCCCGTCCTCCTCCGGCTCGGCGAGCACGCCGAGGGCCCGGCGCATGTCGGCGAGCGCCCGCCGAGCTGTCACCCCGGTCTGGGTCACGGCCTCCCGCGCGGCCTCCGGCGAACGATCGAGGCTCGCCTCGGCGCCGTCGCTCAGGGCCACGATCACGGTGAGGCTGTGGGCGACGATGTCGTGCATCTCGCGGGCGATCCGGGCGCGTTCGCCGGCCGCGGCGAGCCGGGCCTGCTGGTCACGCTCGCGGGCGAGCTGCGACGCGCGGTCGAGGAGGGCCTGGATGTACCGGCGGCGGTTGCCGAAGGTGATGCCGACGAGCGTGGCGACCACCATCAGCAGGCCGAAGAGCACCGCGAAGCCGACGATCGCGACCGGGTTCGACGGGTCGTCGATGATCATCGAGGCGACCGCGCAGGCGACGGCGATGCCCGTCCACAGCCAGGCCGAGCGCGACGAGCGGTAGACCGCGAGCGCGTACAGCGCGAACATCATCGGCACCGCGTCGAGCTGCTGCGGGGCGCTCGGCATAGCGAACAGGGATCCCGCGCAGATCGCCGCGGTCATCACCGGCACATGGCGGCGGAAGAGGAGGCCGACCGTCACCGCCCCGGTGACGTAGAAGAGCAGCACCGCGAAGACCGGCGAACCGCGGAGCGGGTCGCCGTCGTAGGGCGAGAACCCGAAGAACGAGCCGACCAGCGCGAACAGGGCGGCCGACCCCATCGGCACGGCGTACGACCCGGCGATGAAGCCGTCCAGCAGCCAGGGGTGGCGATTGAAGTAGGCCCGGATGAACCCGGGGGGCTTGGGCAGACGGAGGTCCTCGGCGCCGGACGGCAGGGCCGCCGGCGCCGAGGGGACGGGTCCGGACGGCCCCGGCGGGGGTGCCGCCGGGGCCGTGGTGGATCCGGATGGCCCGTCGGGGCCGGGTGTCGAGACCGTCAGGCGTCCCTCCGTTTGAGCAGCACGGCGGCAGTCGTTACGAACACCGCGATCCACCCGAGCATAACCAGCACCGCCTGCCAGGGCTCGAAGACCCCGCCGCCCAGGAAGAGCGTCTGCCCAGCGCTGCTCGGCAGCCACTGGCCGAGCACGCTCGCCCACTCGGCGTTGACGAAGCCGAGGACGATGGGGACGACCAGGACCAGGCCGACCGCGGCCGCGATCCCGCCGGCGGTGACCCGGAGGATGGCGCCGAGGAAGTAGGCGATCAGGCCGACCAGCACCAGGTAGCCGGCGGCGCCGACCAGGCGACCCCAGACATCCGGGTCGGTGATGTCGCTGGTGACGCCGCGGGCGTCGAGCATGCCCCAGGTCACGGCGTAGGCGGCGAAGACCGCGATCAGGCCGACCACGAAGGTCGACACGGCGAAGACGAGCGCCTTGCCCCAGAGCACGGGGAGTCGCTTGGGCACCGCGGTGAAGGTCGAGCGGATCTGCCCGGTGCCGTACTCGCCGCTGATCACGAGCACGCCGAGCACCGAGACCACGAGCTGCCCGAGCATGACGCCGAGCGACGCGGTCAGCACGGCGGTCTGCGCGGCCGCGGCGCCGGTGACCGCGGCCTCGGCTCCCCCACCGGGAGCGCCGGGGCCGCCCGGGCCGGTCGTCCCCATGTTGACGGTCAGGGCGAAGAGAGCGGCCATGCCGATCTGCAGCAGCACGACGATCAAGTAGGCCCAGACGGTCGAGCGCAGGGTGGTCAGCTTGATCCACTCGCTCTTCAGCACTCCCGAGAACCGCAGCCGCGACGGCGGCAGGGGCTGGTGGGAGGCGCGGGCGCGGGTCGGGGTCTCGGTCGCGGCGCTCATCGGGCCACCTCCTGGGTGTTCTCGGCGGCCACGGGGCCGGTGGATGCGGGGCCGCCGGATGCGGGGCCGCCGGGTGCGCCGGGCGTGACCACCGTGCGGTACTCCACCTCGTCGCGGGTCAGGTTCATGTAGGCGTCCTCGAGGGATCCGCTCACGGTGCTGAGCTCGTGCAGGGCGACGCCGAGCGAGAGGGCCGTGTCGCCGATCACCTCGGCGGTGAGCCCGCGCACCTCGATCACGCCGTCGCCGAGCTGGGTCACGTCGACGTCGGGCTGCGAGAGCCGGCGGGCGACGTCGTCGATCCGGGGGCTCCGCACCCGCACGAAGGTCTGGGTGGAGTTGACGATGTCCGACACCGGGGCGTCGGCGATGACCCGGCCCTTCCCGAGCACGATGAGGTGGTCGGCCGTCAGCGCCATCTCGCTCATCAGGTGGCTGGAGAGCAGCACCGTGCGGCCCTGCGCGGCGAACTGCCGCACGAAGCCGCGCACCCAGAGCACGCCCTCCGGGTCGAGGCCGTTGACCGGCTCGTCGAGGATGAGGGTGGCGGGGTCGCCGAGCAGCGCGGTCGCGATGCCGAGCCGCTGGCCCATGCCGAGCGAGAAGCCGCCGACCCGCTTGCCGGCCACCGAACGCAGACCGGTCAGGTCGATGACCTCGTCGACGCGCCGGTTCGGGATGCCGTGGGTCGCCGCGATCGCGCGCAGGTGGTTGCGGGCGCTCCGGCCGGTGTGGACGGCCTTGGCCTCGAGCAAGGCGCCGGCCTCGTGCAGCGGCGACCGGTGCTCGGCGTACGGACGGCCGTTCACCGTCACGCGCCCGCTGGTCGGGCGGTCCAGCCCCATGATCATGCGCATGGTCGTCGACTTGCCGGCGCCGTTCGGGCCGAGGAAGCCGGTGACGTGCCCGGGCCTCACGGTGAAGCTGACGGTGTCGACCGCCGTTTTCGCTCCATAGCGTTTGGTCAACGACGTGGCCTCGATCATCGGTTCTCCTAGCGTGGGCTGACGCGCGTTCTGCGCACCCCTCACGTTACGGAGACCGCCTCGCCGGGCCATCCGCCCGCGGTGCCGTCTCTACGCCGGCGCCGGCCTCCCGAGGTGGTACCGCAGTACCACCCCGGGATATCGCGGCTCAGTGCTGGGGCTTCGCGGTGTCGCGCTTCTTCGCGTCCTGCTTCTTCTCCTGCTCGGGCAGGGTGCCGGCCGCGCGCGCCGCACGGTAGTACTCGCGGGCCTCGGTCTGGCGGGCCTTCTCGGCGCCGGAGGCGATGGCCGCGCGGGTGTGCTCCGGGCCGTAGCCGAAGGCCTCGACCAGATCCTGCGCGTGCGGGCGGAGCCGGGCCGAGAGGCGCTCGGTGTAGAGCCCGACGGCCCGCGCCCGCGTGGGCGAGAGACGTCCGTTCATCAGGTACCAGGCGAGGTGCTTCTCGACCAGGCCCAGCCCGAACAGGTCGCGCAGCCAGGTCAGCACCACCCGGGTGCCGTCGTCCATCCCGCTGGCCAGGCCCTGCTCGCCGTCGACGGCCTCGGTGAAGGCCTCCCACTGGAGCAGCTCGGCGTGCGCCCGGGCCGCCTCGATGATCTCGGACTGGTGCAGGTTGAACAGGTCGGCCGCCGCCTTCTTCGACAGCTTCGACGCCGGCCGGAGCTTCGCGGCGACCTCGGCCACCATCGTCTCGACGCGGTCGGTGAGCAGCTGGCGCTGGGCCGAGGAGTCGCGGAGCTGACCCACCGAGCGGGCCGTCGAGCCGAAGTCGGCCACTGTCTGGGCGAGCGACCGGAGCCCCGAGCCGTTCATGGTCCGGTCGGCGGCCTGGCCGGCGACGTAGCGCGCGAGCACCCCGAAGTCGGCCTTCGCGAGCTTGCGCCCGTAGTCCGAGAGCAGGCGCTTGGCGACGAGCTGCAGCAGCACGTGGTTGTCGCCCTCGAAGGTCGCGTAGACGTCGAGGTCGGCGCGGAGCCCCACCAGGCGGTTCTCGGCGAGGAACCCGGCTCCGCCGCAGGCCTCGCGGGCCTCCTGCAGGGTGTCGAGCGCGTGCCAGGTGCTGAGCGGCTTGAGGGCGGCGGCGAGGGTCTCGAGATCTTGACGGTCGTCATCCGTGTCGTGGGCGCCGGAGAAGACCTCGTCGAACTTGGTCAGCAGCTGCTCGTGCGCGAAGCTCGCGGCGTAGGTCGTGGCGAGCTTGGGCATCAGGCGCTTCTGGTGCAGCTGGTAGTCGAGCAGCACCTCCTCGTCGGTGTCGCTGCCCGCGGTGAACTGGCGGCGCTGGTTGCCGTAGGTGACCGCGATCGTCAGGGCGATCTTGGCGGCGGCGACCGAGGCGCCGTCCAGCGACACCCGGCCCTGCACCAGGGTGCCGAGCATCGTGAAGAAGCGGCGGCCGGGGCTCTGGATGGGGCTGGAGTAGGTGCCGTCCTCGGCCACCTCGCCGTAGCGGTTCAGCAGGTTGAGCCGGGGCACGCGGACGGCGTCGAAGTGCAGCCGGCCGTTGTCGATGCCGTTGAGCCCGCCCTTCAGGCCGTCGTCCTCCCCGCCGATCCCGGGTAGGAACGCGCCGGTGGCCGGGTCGCGGAGCGGCACGTAGAAGGCGTGCACCCCGTGGTTGACGCCCTTCGTCACGAGCTGGGCGAAGACGACGGCGGCGGTGCCGTGCACGGCCGCGTTGCCGAGGTAGTCCTTCCACGCACCGCGGAAGGGGGTGTGGATGACGAACTCGCCGGTCTCGTCGTCGTAGGTCGCCGTGGTCCCGATCGCGGCGACATCCGACCCGTGGCCGGTCTCGGTCATCGCGAAGGCGCCGGGCACCTCGAGGCTCATGATCGCCGGGAGGAAGGTCTCGTGGTGGTAGCGGGTGCCGAGGTGCAGCACGGCGGCGCCGAAGAGCCCCCACTGCACGCCGGACTTGATCTGCAGGCTGGGGTCGGCCGTCACGAGCTCCTCGAAGCCCGCGATGTTGCCGCCGTGGTCGTCGTCGCCGCCGAGCTCCTTCGGGAAGGCGCGGTGCACCTGCCCGTTCTCGACCAGCAGCTTCAGCTGCCCGAAGACCCGCTCGCGGTGCTCTTCGACGCTCTGCCCCTCGATGCGCTGCATCTCGGGCTTCGCGGTCAGCTCACGGGCGGCCAGCCGCACGTCGGCCCAGGTGCCGAGCAGGTAACGGCCGAGCTGCTCGACGTCGGTGCGCGCGACGACCACGCCGTTGCCGGTCATCCGGTTCGGGCCGCTCGACCCGGCGCGCTTGGGCAGCTGGGCCGAGGCGTCGAGGTCCTTCTCGATCGCCTGGGCCTCGGAGGTCTCGTCGTCGCGGGCTTCGTCGTCGCGCGGGTTCGTGGTGTCGATCGTGTCCGTCATCTGGTGGTCCTCTGTCGTCCTCGTCGTCGTGTCATTCCACGATAAGAAGGGACTCCACGGGGCGGAAACGGCCCGTGACCGGCCTACAAACCAGAGCCGAGACGGTGTCGCGACGGCTGTGGACATCCCACAGTCAGGGCCGCGAAACCACTGCCGAGGGCGACAAAGAGGGCGAGGCCGTAGCGGTGGCGGAACGGCGGAGGCGGCGGTCGACCGCGGCCAGCACGATGGCGCCCGCGGCCAGCACCCCCACGACCGGGGCAGCGATGTCGACCGCCGGCCCGAGGCCGAGCGCGGTCGCCAGGGCCCCGGCGCCGACCGCCGTGGCCGCCTGCAGCAGGTACGACACGAGGTAGACCAGCGAGAGGGATGCTCCGCGGTGCTCGGGCGGCGCCGCCGCGTTGATCACGCCGAGCCCTCCGCTGAAGGCGAAGGAGTACCCGACCCCACCGACCACGCACCAGGCCAGGAAGAGCACGATCGACCCAGTCGCCGCGGCGGCGGCCATGAGCCCCAGGCCGCCGAGCGAGACGACCCCGCCGATCACGATGGAGAGGTGGGCGGGCACTCCTCGGAGGAACACGGCGGTGACGCCGATCACGATCGACGAGACCCCGAGCAGGGCGCCGATCACGAACAGGTCGCTCGTGCCGGTGAGCTCGCGGGCCATCTGGGAGCCGAGGCCGAGGAAGATCGCACCCACGCTGTAGGCCGTCGAGACCGACACCGCGGCGGCGGCGAACGCCATCCGGATGCCGCCGGGCAGGTGGAGCGCGCGCGGCCGCCAGTCGGGCCGGCCGAGACCGGCGGTGTCGGACGGCGTCAGGGAGACGGCGACGAAGGCGACGGCCGAGAGCACGAAGAGCACCCCGAAGGAGAGCGTCAGGGGTAGCGGGGCGTACTGTGCGAGCACCCCGGAGATCAGCAGTGCCGCGGTCAGGCCGGTCGCGGTCGAGGCGGTCGTGAGCGTGCTGGCCACGCGCGGGTTCGACGAGGTGTTGTTCTCGACCAGCGCGGCGCTCGCGGCGCCGAGCGCGAAGCCGGTGCCGATGCCCTGCAGGGCGCGGCCGGCGTAGAGCCAGCCGACGTTCGGCGCGACCGCGAAGACCAGCGCGGCGACGCCGATCAGCGCGATGCCGAGCAGCATGGCGCGGCGGCGGCCGATGCTGTCGGAGAGGCCGCCGAAGACCAGGAGCACGATCAGCAGGGCCACCGGGTAGGTCGCGAAGACCGAGGTCGTGACCACGGAGGGCAGCTGCCACTCGGCGGCGTAGACCGGGTAGAGCACGCTGGGTGCTCCGCTCGCCCAGAGGCAGAGGGCGAGGACGGCCGAGGCCGACCAGAACGTACCGCGGCGGGCGAAGCGCCAGGAGGAGGTCATGGCACGACCTTACGGGTCTGGATTGGATTTTCCAACCCAGGGCGTAGGATGACGTCATGACGAGCCAGCCCGCGGCGCCGAAGCCGATGCACTGCCAGGTCGTGCGCACGCTCGACGTCATCGGCGAGAAGTGGTCGCTGCTGATCATCCGGGACGCGTTCCGGGGCAGCAGCCGGTACTCGGAGTTCCGCGAATCCCTCGGCGTGCCCCGCGACATCCTCTCGGCCCGCCTGGCGAAGCTCGTCGACGCGGGCGTGCTCGAGAAGCGCGGCTACCGCGAGGCGGGCTCCCGCGAGCGCTTCAGCTACCACCTCACCGAGAGCGGCCAGGGCCTGTCGGTCGTGCTCGCCGCGATGGTGCAGTGGGGCGACGAGTTCGCGCCCGTCGAGAGCGGGCGCGGGTGGCGGGTGCAGGATGCGGAGGGCCGGGGCCTGGGCCTGCGCTTCGTCGACGAGGCGGGTGCGGCGCGCGAGCCGGCGGAGGTGCGCTTCCGGCGCAGGGCTGTCGCAACGGACGCCGGGGCTGGGGCCGGGGCGCCCCCGGGAGCGCCCGCTGTCCCCGTTGCGCCCGTGGGAATCGGCTGAACCGCGGAATCAACGGCGCGCATCCGCGGTTCCGTTCTGGGGCCGCCGATCCGTCGCGGCCTTCCCACGACGACAGGAATCCTGTGAAGCTGTTCTCCCCTCTGGCCGCCGGCGATCTCGAACTGGCCAACCGCCTCGTGATGGCGCCGATGACGCGACTGCGATCCGACGAGCGCGGGGTGCCCAACGCCCTGATGGCCGAGCACTACGCCCAGCGGGCGAGCATGGGCCTGATCGTGAGCGAGGGCGTCTTCCCGAGCGCCGAGTCGCGCGCCTACCCGGGGCAGCCCGGCATCACCGACGACGAGCAGGCCGCCGGCTGGCGCCTCGTCACCGACGCCGTGCACGCCGCATCCGGCCGCATCGTCATGCAGCTGATGAACGGCGGACGCGTCACGACCACCGGGATCACCGGCACCGACCGGATCGTCGCACCCAGCGCGATCGCCATCGACGGCGAGACCCGGCTGGCCGACGGCTCGAAGGCCCGCTACGGCCTGCCGCACGCCCTGACCACCGACGAGCTCGCCACGGTCAAGGACGAGTTCGTGGCCGCGGCCCGCCGGGCGATCGACGCCGGCTTCGACGGGGTCGAGCTGCACTCGGCCAACGGCTACCTGCTGCACGAGTTCCTCTCCCCCGCCTCGAACACGCGCACGGATGCCTACGGCGGCTCGCCCGCGGCACGTGCGGCCTTCGTGATCGAGGTCGCGCAGGCCGTGGCGGCCGAGGTCGGGGCCGGGCGGGTGGGCAACCGCATCTCGCCGAGCCACAACATCCAGGACGTCCTTGAGACCGACCCCGCCGACGTGCTCGCCACCTACGGCACGCTCGTCGACGCGATCGCGCCGCTCGGCCTGGCCTACCTCAGCATCCTGCACGCCGAGCCCGCGGGTTCGCTCGTGCAGGAGCTGCGGACGCGCTTCGGCGGCACGGTCATCGTGAACAGCGGTTTCGGCGAGGTGACCACGGCCGACGAGGCCCACGCCCTGATCGACGACGATGTCGCGGATGCGGTCGCGGTCGGCCGCCCGGTGATCGCGAACCCGGATCTCGTCGAGCGCTGGCGCGGTGGGCACGACCTCAACGACGTCGACCAGGCGACGGTGTACGCCTCGGGTGCCGAGGGCTACACGGACTACCCGCGGCTCAGCGCGTAGGGCGCGGAGTTCCGGCCCGCAACCGCGGCAGGTCGGGCGGTTGCGGCGGGTCGGGCGGCGACGGGTCGGGCGGGTCAGGCGGGGTCGTTGCGGTGCAGCACCCGGCGCATCCGCTCGACCACGTTCGCCGCCGGGGGCTCGTTGTAGGCGTTCGCGAGCTCCTGGCCGGACATCGTGCCGATCGCGGTCATCACCTCGTCGGTCAGCCGACGGCGGGAGCGCGCGGAGGCCGCGTCGCCGAAGGTCGTGGAGTCGATCGGTTCGCCGAACTGCACGGTGACCGGCCGCACCCGCGGCACGCGCGCGTCGCCGGGCAGCAACTCCTCGGTGCCGGTGAGCGCGACCGGCACGATCGGGCAGCCGGTCGTGAGCCCGAGCCAGGCGACGCCGGTGCGCCCCTTGTAGAGCCGGCCGTCGCGCGAGCGGGTGCCCTCGGGGTAGATCGCGAAGGCGCCGCCCTCCTCCAGCACCTCGCGGCCGCTCTCGAGCGAGTCCTGCGCGGCCGTGGTGCTCTCGCGGTCGACCGGGATCGCGCCGATCGCCTCGAAAAACGCCTTCGAGGCGCGGCCCTTCGCCCCGGTGCCGGTGAAGTACTCGGCTTTGGCGAGGAAGCGTACGTCGCGCGGGGCGATCACCGTGATGACCACGCTGTCCATGAAGCTCAGGTGATTGCTCGCGAAGAGCACGGGACCGGTGCGCGGGATCAGTTCGCGGCCGATCACCGTCGGGCGGTAGACGACCTTCGCCAGGGGCCGGGCCAGCGTCTTCGCCACTGCTTTGAGCATCCACCGATCTTCACACGGGACGTATGCGTCTCGGGCTATGCGCGCGGCGTGGGCGCGCCTCGTTGCGCGCACATGGATCTTCCAGGCATCCTGGCAATAGTTGTAGCGTCAACCCTCCTATCGAAATGAGAAGCGTGTCTCCGCGTTCCGATCCCTCTGACTCCTCGCCGATCCCCCCCAAGGCGAAGGATCAGGCCAAGAAGCTCACCGTCAAGCAGGAGCGCGACGCGCGCCGGGCCGAGAAGGTCGCCCTGATGGTCGCCCAGCAGAAGAAGCAGACGCGCAACCGCCGCATCGCCTGGATCGGCGGAGGGGCCGCCGCGGTGCTCGCCGTGGGCCTCATCATCACGTTCGTGGTCTCGAGCGCGGCGCCGAAGGTCGACCCGGCGTCGATCTCGATCGGCGACCTCAAGACCTACCCCGACCTCACCGCGAACCACGTCACCGGAACGGTCGACTACGCGATGACCCCGCCCGCCGGTGGCGACCACGCCGGGGTCTGGATGAACTGCGGCGTCTATTCAGAGCCGGTCCCCAACGAGAACGCCGTGCACGACCTCGAGCACGGGGCCGTCTGGGTCACGTACGACCCGGCGCTGGTCGACGAGGCCGGCGTGAAGACGCTGCGCTCCAAGCTGCCGAGCACCTACATCGTGCTGTCGCCCTACCCCGGCATCGGGGCGCCCGTGGTGGCGTCGGCCTGGGGCAACCAGGTCTTCCTCGACGGCGTCGACGACACCCGGCTGGATGAATTCGTGACCAAGTTCTGGCGCTCGAACGACGCGCCCGAGCCCGGCGCCGCCTGCACGGGCGGGGTCGACGGGCCCGGGAAGGTCTCCTGAGCGTCGTGAGCCCTTCGGGGGCGGATGGCGTGGAAGGGTCGGGCGTCGCGGGCGGCGCGGGCGCCTCTGGCGGCCGGACGTTTAACCGCGGCCGCACGGTCCTCGCGGCGATCGTCGCCGCGGTGCTGCTCGGAGTCGGCGCCTTCGCCGCCGGCTGGCTCGCCGCCCCGCGCGTCGCCACTCCCTCCGACACGAGCGTCGAGGCGGGATTCGCCCGTGACATGCAGACGCACCACGACCAGGCCGTGCAGATGGCGATGATCATCCGCACGCAGACCGACGACCCCGAGATCCGTCAGCTGGCCTATGACATCGCGACCTCGCAGGCGCAGCAGTCGGGGCAGATGTTCGCGTGGCTGAACCTCTGGGGCCTGCCCCAGGCCTCGTCGCAGCCCGAGATGACGTGGATGCTGCAGCCGGTCCTCGACGGATCCGACGACGGCCACGGCCACATGGGCCAGCCTGCTCCGGCGGCCTCGGCGGCGGGCGACGCGTCGTCCGCTGGCGCCACCAATGGCACCACCACCGGCACCACTGCCGGCAGCGCCGCAGCGAGCACCAGCACCCCCGCGGACATGGTGCCCGGTCAGCCGATGCCCGGAATGGCGACGGATGCCGACCTCACCCGGCTCGGTGAGCTCACCGGCGTCGACGCCGAGCGCCTCTTCCTCCAGCTGATGATCGCCCACCACCAGGGCGGAGTCGAGATGGCCCAGGCGGCGATCGCGCGCACCACGAACCCCCTGGTGCTGTCGCTGGCGAACTCGATCGTCTTCGCGCAGCAGGGCGAGATCACCTACATGCAGTCCCTCCTGGACGCCCTCCCCGCCTAGCCCGCACGGCGGGCGGGAACGCGTCAGGAGTGGGCGGGAGGCGCGTCGGCGTCGTCGTAGGGCGGGACGTCGTCGAACGGCGGGTACTCGTCGTAGGGCGGCGCCTCGTCGTCCGGCGGCGCGTCGACGGGGAAGGACGGGCCCTCCTCGTCGTAACTGCGGACCGAACAGCCGCCGCGACCGCGACCGGCCGACGACCCACCGCGACCCGAACCACGGCCCGAGCCGCCAGAAGACCGACCGGATCCTCCCGAAGAACCCTCTCCCCCGGAGGCCGCGAAAGCGGGCGATCGCGACGAGCCAGGCGCTGCACCAGCACCGGAGCCCGTTCCCGTGCCCTCAGCCGCCACGTACTCACCGGCAGCGATGGTCGCGATCAGGCCCTCGCCGTACGACTCGCGCTTGCGGTCGCCGATGCCGGGGATCCCGACCAGACCGTCCACGCTCGTGGGCCGCAACGAAGCCACCGCCGCCAGCGTCGCGTCGTGGAACACCACGTACGCCGGCACCCCGGCCTCGCGAGCCGTGGCCGCACGCCACGCCCGCAGCGCCTCGAAGAGCTCGCCATCCGCATCCGACAGCTCGGCCTTGGCCGCCGAACGGCCGCCACGCCCACCAGACGAGCCGGAACCCGCACCCGAACCCGACCGCGCCGGCCGCTCGGGCTCGCGACGGAGCGACACCTGACGCTCGCCCGAGAGCACCGCCCCGCTCTCCGGAGTGATGACGAGCGTGCCGTAGCCGTCGTCGTTCACGGCGAGCAGCCCCTGCGCGAGCAGCTGCCGCACGACCCCGCGCCACTGCTGCTCGCCGAGGTCGGAGCCGATGCCCCACGTGGTCAGCGTGTCATGACCCCACTGCGCCACCCGGTCGGTGCGCTTGGCCCGCAGGATGTCGACGAGGTGCCCGGCACCGAACCGCTGGTTGCGCTCGCGGTCGAGGCGCACCACCGTGCTGAGCAGCTTCTGGGCCGCGACCGTGCCGTCCCACGACTCGGGCGGGGTGAGGCAGGTGTCGCAGTTGCCGCAGGGCTCGCTCTTCTGACCGAAGTAGGCGAGCAGGTTGACCCGGCGGCAGTGCACGGTCTCGCAAAGGGCGAGCATCGCATCCAGGTGCGCCGAGAGCCGACGGCGGTGCGTCAGGTCGCCGGGCGACTCGTCGATCATGCGGCGCTGCTGCACGACGTCGTTCAGCCCGTACGCCATCCACGCTGTCGACGGCAGGCCGTCACGGCCCGCACGTCCCGTCTCCTGGTAATAACCCTCGACCGATTTGGGCAGGTCGATGTGCGCGACGAACCGCACGTCAGGCTTGTCGATCCCCATGCCGAACGCGATGGTCGCCACGATGACGACCCCCTCGTCGCGGAGGAAGCGAGCCTGCGTGCGCGCGCGGACCCGTGCATCCAGACCCGCGTGGTACGGCATCGCGTCGACACCGTTCGCGGCCAGGAACTCGGCGGTCTTCTCGACCGTGTTGCGCGAGAGCGCGTAGACGATGCCGGCGTCGCCGGAGTGCTCGCCCTTGATGAACGACAGCAGCTGCTTGCGCACCTCGTTCTTCGGGTCGATGCGGTACTGGATGTTCGGGCGGTCGAAGCTCGCCACGAAGTGCCGCGCCTTGCCCATCGAGAGGCGCTGGGTGATCTCTTTGTGCGTCGCCTCGGTCGCCGTCGCGGTCAGCGCGATACGCGGCACCGTCGGCCAGCGCTCGGCGAGCTCGGCCAGCGCCAGGTAGTCGGGCCGGAAGTCGTGCCCCCACTGCGACACGCAGTGCGCCTCGTCGATCGCGAACAGCGCAATCTCGCCGTTCTCGAGGAACCGCTTCGTGGCCTCGGAGGACAACCGCTCGGGCGCGACGTAGAGCAGGTCGAGTTCGCCGGCCAGGTAGGCCGACTCGACCTCGGCGCGCTCCGCCGCATCCTGCGTCGAGTTGAGGAACGCCGCCTTGACGCCGACGGCCTTCATCGCCTCGACCTGGTCGTGCATGAGCGCGATCAGCGGCGACACGACCACGCCGGTGCCGGGGCGCACGAGCGAGGGCACCTGGTAGCAGAGCGACTTGCCGGCACCGGTGGGCATCAGGACGACGGCGTCGCCGCCCTCGATCACGTGGTCGATGACCTCGGCCTGGTCGCCGCGGAACGAGTCGTACCCGAAGACCCGGCTGAGGGTGTCGAGGGCCACGGATGCGGATGTCTGGGTCACGAGACGAGCCTAGTTCGCCCGGCCGACACCACGGCCGCGCTCCCCCAACCTGTGAGCCGATCGACGGGAAGGGACCCCTGTGCAGAAGGCGATGTGGGGCGCGCACCCCCGCACGATCACCGGTCCAGCGGCACCTCGAGGATGCTCGTGCCCGCAGGCGGCGAGGCGAGCGCCGAGTCGAGGTCGCCGCGGGTGGTCACCAGGCGGTGCTGCCATCCGTAGGCGGCGGCGAGCGCGGCCAGGTCGACGCGCTGCGGGGTGAACATCACCCGATCGAAGGCGGAGGGCTCGGCGGTCGAGGCGACCTCGAGGCCGTCGAAGATGGTTCCGCCGCCGTCGTTACCGACGATCAGCTGCACCCGGGGCCGCGTCTCGCCGGGCGGCAGCAGGAGCCCGCCGGCGTCGTGCAGGAGCGTGAGGTCGCCGAGGAGCACCCGGGTCGTACCGGTGCGGCCGGTCGTGCCGGTGCGGCCAGTCGTGCCAGCCGTGGCGGATCGGGCGGCCGCGCTGTCCTCCGCCGCCCCGCCGGCGGCGCCCGTGCGCCGCGCCGCGCTCGCACCCGGCC
>NZ_BCST01000006.1 GCF_001571005.1 Herbiconiux solani NBRC 106740
AGGCGGTCTGGGCGGCGGCGAGCTCGGCTGCGTCGAGCGGCGGGGCGTCGGCCACGGTCGCCGCGACCGCGAGACCGGCGGCCGCATCCTGCTCGTCGAGCCACTCGATCAGCAGCTGGATCGTCGTGATGGCGAGTCCGTCGCGCGCGGCGGTGAGCTGGAGGTCGGGCATCCGCATCGCCGAGCCGTCCTCGCCGATCATCTCGCCGATCACGCCGACCGGGGGGAGCCCGGCGGCCTGCATGAGCTCGACCGCGGCCTCGGTGTGGCCGGCGCGGCGGCGCACCCCGCCGTCGACCGCCCGCAGCGGGATGACGTGCCCGGGGCGGATGAGCGACGCGGGCGTCGAGTCGGGGTCGGCCAGCACGTTCAGCGTGCGCGCGCGGTCGTGCGCATCGATGCCGGTCGTCACGCCCGAGGCCGCGTCGACGGTGATCGTGTACGCGGTGCGGCGGCTGTCCTCGCTCTGCACGACCATCGGCGGCAGGGCCAGCCGGTCGGCGAGCTCGGCGGGCATCGGCGCGCAGAGGTAGCCGGAGGTGTTGCGCACCATCCAGGCGATCCACTCGGTGCTCGCGAGGGAGGCGGCCATGATCGCGTCGCCCTCGTTCTCGCGGTCGGCA
The DNA here is from genome assembly GCF_001571005.1 of Herbiconiux solani NBRC 106740. Classification (GTDB taxonomy): domain Bacteria; phylum Actinomycetota; class Actinomycetes; order Actinomycetales; family Microbacteriaceae; genus Herbiconiux; species Herbiconiux solani. The sequence goes on from NZ_BCST01000006.1 coordinate 624, forward strand.
GCGTCGGAGACGAGCACGGGGCGCCCGGCGCGCAGCGCCTCGAGCACCTCGGGGATGGGGGAGAAGGCTGTCATGATCCACTCCTGAGGGTCAGCAGACGCTCGACGTGGCGGGCGAGGATGTCGGTCTCGAGGTTCACCCGGTCGCCGACGACGAGGGTGCCGAGCGTGGTGGCGCTCAGTGTCTCGGGGATGAGGGAGACCTCGAACCAGTCGTCGCCGACGTCCGAGACCGTGAGGGAGACGCCGGAGACCGAGATCGATCCCTTCCCGACGACCAGGGGTGCGAGCTCCGGGTCGAGCGAGAAACGCAGCACGCTCCAGGCCTCTCCGGGGGTGACCGAGAGCACCGTGCCGGTGCCGTCGACGTGACCTTGCACGATGTGGCCGCCTAGCCGGTCGCCCACGCGGGCGGCGCGCTCGAGGTTGACGCGGTCGCCGACGGCGAGGTCGCCGATCGTGCTCATCGCGAGGGTCTGCCTCATCACGTCGGCCGTGAAGGTGTCCTCGGTCTGGTCGACCACGGTGAGGCAGACGCCGGAGACGGCGATCGAGTCGCCGTGCCGGGCGTCGCTGACCGCCAGGGGTGCGCGCACGGTGATGACGGCGGCATCCGCGGTCTCGGTCAGGGCGATCACGTCGCCCAGTTCTTCGATGATTCCGGTGAACATCGGTTCTACTCCTTCGAGGGGGCGGAGGATTCCGCCGAGCCGGGGGTCGCCTCGTCGCGCAGCCGGGCGATGATCCGCAGATCCTGGCCGAGCCGGTCGAGGTGATGGATGTCGAGTCGCCGCTGGTCGTCGATCCGGGTGATCCCCAGGTCGGTGACGGCGAGACGGGGGCCGCCGATCAGGGTCGGCGCGAGGTACACGAGCACCTCGTCGGCGAGCCCGGCGGCGACGAACGCGCTGGCGAGCCTCGGCCCGCCCTCGACGAAGACCGAGCGCACCTCGTCGCGGTAGAGCTCGTCGAGCACGGCGTGGAGGTCGTGGGTGGGGAAGTGGCGGAGGGGCAGCGGATGCGCGTGCAGGCGCGACCCGGCGGGCACGGGGCGCTCGCCGATGACGACGGGGGCGGGCTGGTGGGGGTAAAGGGTGTCAGGGGTGTCGGTGTGCGTGCCGGCGTCGGTGCCGGTGCCGGCGGGCGTGCTGCTGCCGGTGGTGTCGTCGCCGGTGGCGGCTCGCGCCGTGAGCGCGGGGTCGTCGGCGAGCACGGTGCCGGTGCCGACCGCGATCACGTCGGCCTCGGAGCGGCGGAGGTGCACGTCGGCGCGGGCCTCGGGTCCGGTGATCCAGCGGCTCGAGCCGTCGGCGGCCGCGGCCCGGCCGTCCAGGCTCGACGCCCACTTCACCGTCACGAACGGGCGTCCGAGCCGCACCGACGTGAGCCAGGGGCGGATCGCCTCCTCGACCGCGGGAGCCTCGAGGCCGTGTTCGACCCGGACGCCGGCCTCGCGCATCCGCTCGCCACCGCCCGCGGACCGGACCCCCGGGTCGGCGACGGCATAGACGACGCGGGCGATTCCAGCCTCGATCAGCGCGAGGCTGCACGGGCCGGTGCGGCCGTGGTGGTTGCAGGGTTCGAGGGTGACGACGGCGGTCGCGCCCTCGGCGCTGCCGCCCTGTTCGGCGAGCCGGGTCAGCGCCTCGATCTCGGCGTGCGGGGTGCCGGCGCCGTGGTGCCAGCCTTCGGCGAGGAGCTCGCCGGCGGGGGAGAGGATCACGCAGCCCACCTGCGGATTGACGCCGGAGCGGGGGCCCTGGAGGGCGAGTCCGAGGGCGCGACGCATCGCGTCGGTCTCGCTCAGAACTACGTTCATCCGGTCCTCGTCCTTCGACGGGCTCCGGGGTGCGCACAGAAGTGCCGGTGGGATCGCTCGCGCGACACCACCCGTGCATCCTCCCATCCGGACTCGATCCGGTCTTTCGATCGGACCATCACCGTCGGTTCCGGAATTTCACCGGATCAACCTCGGAAGCACTGCAGGCAGTGTCTCGTCAGTTCGCGGACTATCACCGCCGGTTCAGATTCTCACTGACCCCGGAGCACGTTACTGATCTCTCAGTTATACCTCAACCAGCCGTCGCACCGGATAATTCCGGGGCGGGCGCTCAGCGGCGGGCGGGCCGTTGAATGGTCGGTCGAAAGGCCGCTTCAGCGGCGGGCGGGCAGGGCGAGGCGCGCGGGCGCCTTGCCGACGAGGCTCGACAGGCCCCAGCCGGTGACCTTGAGCAGAGCCTCGATCACGATGCCGGTCGACATCTTCGACACGCCCTCGGCTCGCTCGACGAAGGTGATCGGGAACTCGCCGATCTTCGCGCCGGAGCGCTCGAACAGCCAGGCCATCTCGACCTGGAAGCCGTAGCCCTGCGAGTCGACCGCGTTCATGTCGAGCGCACGCAGCGACTCGGCGCGGAAGCCGCGGTACCCACTGGTCAGGTCGTGCAGCTTCGAGCGGAGCATGAGGCGCGAGTAGAAGGTGCCGGTGCGGGAGATCGCCTTGCGGTACCAGGGCCAGTTGACGATGACGCCGCCCGGGATCCAGCGCGCGCCGATCGCCATGTCGCAGCCGTCGGCGAGGAGGGCCTGCAGCCGCGGCAGCTCCTCGGGCTGGTGCGAGCCGTCGGCGTCCATCTCCACGATGAAGTCGTAGCCGTGCTCGAGCGCCCAGCGGAAGCCGGCGCCGTAGGCGGCACCGAGGCCGTTCTTCTCGGTGCGGTGGATGACGTGGATGCGCTCGTCGTCGGCCGCCATCCGGTCGACGAGGTCGCCGGTGCCGTCGGGCGAGTTGTCGTCGACGATGAGAACGTTCGCCGCGGCGTCCGTGTTCAGGATGCGTTCGATCACGCTCGAGATCGAGCCGATCTCGTTGTAGGTCGGTATCACGACGACGGTTTTCGCCACAGTTTCCTCTATCATTCAATGGCCGCGAGAGTGAGCGCCGGGGAAAAGCGTATCGTTGCTTTCTGCTCTCGCTCCCCAGCAACGCTCAGCATTGCCTCGCAAGATTCGAAAAGTCCCTAGCTTCACGCATCGGTCGGAAACGGTAGTCCCTCTATGAGCAGTGCTCCCGCACCGAGGTCGCGACTCCGCGTCCTCGCCACGGAGTTCATCCGATTCGGCCTGATCGGGGGCATCGGCTTCGTCGTCGACTTCGGGGTGTTCAACCTGCTGCGCACCACGGTGATGGACCCGGAGAACATGCACGGCGGGCCCGTCATCGCCAAGCTGATCTCGACCGCGCTGGCCATCCTGGTCAACTGGCTGGGCAACCGGTTCTGGACCTTCCGCGACCGCCGCCGGCACGACGTCCTGCGCGAGAGCGTCGAGTTCTTCGCCGTGAGCATCGCCGGAATGGGCATCGGCCTCGCGTGCCTGTGGGTCTCGCACTACGTGCTGGGCTACCGGTCGCTCCTGGCCGACAACATCTCGGGAAACGTGATCGGGCTGATCCTCGGCGCCGCGTTCCGGTTCGTGCTCTACCGGGTGTGGGTGTTCGGGCCGCACCGGGTTCAGACGACGCCCTTGGTCAAGACGAAGACACAGTAGGGCGCGGTCTCGAGCGTCTGCACCACCGCGAAGGCGCGGGCGGCGCGGGCGTAGAGATCGAAGCGGGGGACGACCTCGAAGCCGGTCACGTGCGGGTTCGTCGTCCTCGCCACGTCGACCACTGCGCGCTGGGTGTCGTTCTCGGCCGACGGGTCGTCGCCGATCTGCATCCGGGCCAGCGGCTGCTCGATGAAGGTGTCGAGCGGGAAGACGCTCAGGATGGCCTCGGCCGTGCGGACCACGCCGGACTCGCCCATCCAGAGCACCGGCTTGCCGCCGGCGTGGGCCGGGAAGTTGCGGTCGGCGAGCACCAACTCGTCACCGTGGCCCATCAGGTCGAGGATGCGGAGCACCTCGCCGTTCAGCAGCGGATCGATCCCTTTGAGCACGTCATCCTCCTCGATGCGGTCGGCCCGCGCGTCGACCGTCCTGCGGTGGACCCGCGGTGGTCCTGGGGTGGGCCCGCGGTGATCCTGCGGCCGGTCTCCAGGCCGGTTTCAGCCTACTGTGGAGAGGGTGAGGTCGAACGAGAGCGCCCGGTCGCGGTGGAGTGCCGCCGCGAAGGCCACGCTCGCGCCGGCCCGGGCGTTCCAGGCCCAGCAGCGCACGCCCTTGCTCCAGGTGCTGAAGACCGCCGCGGCCGCGGTGATCGCCTGGATCCTCTGCTCGTTCATCGCCCCCGGCCAGGTGCCGGTGTTCGGCGCGATCGCCGCGATCATCGTCGTGCAGCCGAGCGTCAACCAGTCGTTCAGCCGGGCCATCGAGCGCTCGATCGGCGTGATCGTCGGGGTCGTGGTGGCGTACCTCGCCGCGCTCGTCTTCGGAGCCCCGAGTTGGCTCGTGCTCGCCGCCATCGTCATCTCGCTGCTCGTCGGCTGGGCGCTGCGGTTCCCGCAGTCCTCGACCGTGCAGATCCCGATCAGCGCGATGCTCGTGCTCTCGATCGGCGCCCAGACCCCCGGCTACGCGGTCGAGCGGATCATCGAGACCGTGATCGGGGCGATCATCGGCGTGGTCGTCAACTGGCTGATCGTGCCGCCGGTGGCGCTGCAGCCGGCGCACGACGCGGTCAATGCGCTCGGCCGGGAGGTCGCCCGCACGATGGACGCACTGGCGACGGTGCTCAGCGAGCCGACCGACGGGGCGTACCGCACCGGGATGCTCGTCGAGGCGCGGCTGCTGCGCCCGATGCAGGCGAAGTCGCAAGGGCTCCTGGATGCGGCCGAGGAGAGCCTGCGGTTCAACCCGCGGCGCACCGGGCATCGTGACCTGCTGAAGGCCGACCTCGAGCGCCAGGCGATGCTCGTGATCGTCGTGCAGCGGGTGCTGGGCATGGCCCGCGCGCTCAACGACCACTACGACGACACTCTGCACGAGGAGCCGACGGCGATCGGCATCGCGGATCAGCTGCGGCGGGCGGCGCACGACCTCCGGCTGGTCCTGGCGGACGAGAACGGCGGGCAGGCGGCCGCGGACGCTGCTGCCGCCGTCGCCGACGAACCCGCTCTCACGGCGCCGCTGAAGGCGATCGTGCCGGATCCGGCCCACTGGATCCTGATCGGGTCGCTCCTGGAAGACCTGCGCCGCGTGCGCGAAGAGATCGTGGGGGCGATCGACGAGACCCGGTGACGACCGGAGCGGGGTGGGCTCGACTCAGCGCACCCGGCGGAGGAACCCGACGCGGTCGTAGACCGTGTCGAGCGTCTGCTGGGCGACCTCGTTGGCGCGCTCGGCGTTGAGGCCCAGGATGCGGTCGAGCTCGCCCGGGTCGTCGAGCAGCTCGAGGGTACGCGCGCGGATGGGCTCGAGCGTGCCGACGACCACCTCGGCCAGCGCCTTCTTGAGGGCGCCGTAGCCGCCGCCCGCGAACTCCTCGACGACGGACTCGATCGACCGGTTGTCGAGGATCGCGAAGATCGTCAGCAGGTTCGCCAGGCCCGGCTTCGCCTCGCGGTCGTAGCGGACCTCGCCGTCGGTGTCGGTGACGGCGCGCATGATCTTCTTCGCCGTGACCTTCGGCTCGTCCATCAGCCAGATCAGGCCGGCGTGCGACTCGGCCGACTTCGACATCTTCGACGACGGGTTCTGCAGGTCGAAGATCTTCGCCGTGTCCTTCAGGATGTAGGGCTTCGGCACCGTGAAGGTGTCGCCGAACCGCGAGTTGAAGCGGCCCGCGAGATCGCGCGTCAGCTCGATGTGCTGCCGCTGGTCTTCGCCCACGGGCACGTCGACGGCCTGGTAGAGCAGGATGTCGCCGGCCTGCAGGATCGGGTAGGTGAACAGGCCCACGGATGCGGCCTCCTGGCCCTGCTTGGCCGCCTTGTCCTTGAACTGGGTCATCCGCGACGCCTCGCCGAAGCCGGTGAGGGTGTTCAGCACCCAGGCCAGCTCGGCGTGGGCGGGCACCTGCGACTGCACGAAGAGTGTGGAGCGCGAGGGGTCGATGCCGGCCGCGATGTACTGCGCCGTGGTGCGGCGGGTGTTCGCGCGCAGCAGCTCGGGCTCCTGGGGCACGGTGATCGCGTGCAGGTCGGCGAGGAAGAAGAAGGCGTCGTGCGTCTCTTGCAGGGCCTTCCAGCTGAGGAGGGCGCCGATGTAGTTGCCCAGGTGGAGGGAGTCGGCGGAGGGCTGCATGCCCGAGAGGAGGCGCGGTTTCGGTTCAGTCATGGCATCTCCGAGCGTAGTCGTGGTGCGCGGCGTCGCAGAAGCGGCGGCGCGCCCGGGGAGGTTCGGTGGCGGCGACCGTGAGGCGGTGCGCCTACAGGTCGTGGCCGGCCGCAGGTCGTGGTCGGCCACGACCTGTCGGGGACTACCGGTAGAACTCGACTACAGGTCGTAGTCGACGACGACCGGGGCGTGATCGCTCCACCGGGCCTCGTGCGAGGCGGCGCGGTCGATCGTGTACGAGGTGGCCGTTGCGGCCAGCTCGGAGGTGGCGAGCTGGTAGTCGATGCGCCAGCCGGTGTCGTTGTCGAAGGCGCGGCCGCGCTGCGACCACCAGGTGTACGGGCCCTCGACCTCGCCCTCGAAGCGACGATGCAGGTCGACCCAGCCGAGGCCGGCACCCGCGTTGTACTGCGGGTCGTCCTCCGCGCCGACGAAGCGGTCGAAATAGGCGCGTTCGGTGGGCAGGAAGCCCGCCTTCTTCTGGTTGCCGCGCCAGTTGCGGATGTCGATGCGCCGGTGCCCGACGTTCAGGTCGCCGACGACGAGCGACAACGGGTTGTGGGCGTGGAGTTTCGGCAGGTGCTCCTCCATCGCGTCGAGGAACTTGTACTTCTCGACCTGCTTGGGCGTGCCGTCTTCTCCCGAGTGCACGTAGGTCGAGACGACGGTGACAAGTTTCTCGCCCCACTCGTAGTCGGCCTCGAGCCAGCGCCCGGCGCTGTCGAAGTCGTCGGGGCCGAGGGTGACCCGGTGGATGTTCGCCTTGTCGCGGCTGAGCAGCGCAACCCCGGCGCGGCCCTTGGCCGTGGCCGGGTCGTGCAGGATGTTCCAGTCGTCGCCGACCAGCGCCTCGATGTCCTCCGTCTGGGCCCGGACCTCCTGCAGCGCGAGGATGTCGACACCTCGCCCGTCGAGCCAGTCGGCCATCCCGTTGCGGAAGGCGGCGCGGATGCCGTTGACGTTGACGGAGGCGATTCTGAGGGGCTTGCTGGGCATGACTCAACTGTATCGGGGGCCTCCGACACCGGGCCGCGCGAGGCTGCCGGCCCTCGGCGCCCCCGCCCTCGCCGCCTAGCGCTTCTTGGTGAGCTCCACCGCGCGGGCCTCGTCGAGCCGCTCGAGGCGTTCGAGCTTCTTGCGGATCCGGCGGTGCACGAGCCCGTGGGTCGTGGCCAGCTCGGCGGTGAGCCGCTCGCGCTCGGCCGCGACCAGGGTGTCGCGCGCATCCGCCACCCGCTTCTCGCGCTCGATCTCCTGCTGCTCCGGTGTGAGGGCGCGGGCGTCGATGCCGGCGTCGTCCATGCCCACGGCGATCCAGGTCGCCGAGATCAGGATGACGCGGCAGACCAGGTTGAGGAAGATCATGATCCCGATGATCACCGCGAACGAGGCCAGCAGGGGGTTGGAGGTGGCCCCGCCGAGGAGCTGGCTGCCGAGGATCTTCAGCACGCCGAGCGCGGCACCGCCGATGGCGGCTCCCGCGAGGAGTCGCTTGCGGGGGATCTTGACGCCCGAGAGCACGCGGAAGGCCGCGGCCAGCACGAGGCTGTCGAAGACGAACACCACGAGCACGCCGACGAGCCAGCCGACGAAGCCGGCGAAGGGGGAGTCGGTGTCGATCCCGAGCAGGTCGAAGGCGAGCGAGAGGCCCTGGTTGCTGATCAGGCTGACCACGGAGGAGAGCACGATCGCGATGCCGAAGCCCAGAGCGAGACCGAAGTCCTTGAGCTTGAGCACGACCGGATTGGTCTTGGGCGGGTCGAGCTTGAAGATCCGCCGCACCGAGTCCCGGGTCGATGCCAGCCAGCCGACCGCGGTGAGCACCAGACCGACCAGGGCGATCGCGCCGGTCCAGCCGAGGATCCGCGCCTCGGAGAGCGCCTCCGGCTTGATCGCGCCGTTCTCTCCGATGAGTCCCGGGATGGCGCTGCCGAGCTGGTCGACCACCGCTTTCAGCAGATCCGGGTTTCCGGCCAGCACGATCCCGAAGATCGAGAAACCGACCCAGATACCCGCGAAGATCGCGAACACGGCCTGGAACGACATGCCCGACGCCATGATCTCGCCGCCGCTCGCGCCGAAGCGCAGGAAGACCCGCACCGGCCGCAGCGCCATCACCCAGGCGATGAACTTCTGGATGCCGGTCTTTGGCTTCTCGACCTCGGTCTTCTTCTCGACCTCGATCGTGGGCTTGCCGGCGACGCTGCTCTCGGTCGTGGCCTTGTCGTCCTTCACGGCGGTGCCGCCGCGCCCCTGATCGCTCATGCCCCGAGCCTAGAACGGTCGGCCCGCGCCCGCCCGTCCTCCGCCCCGCGGCTGGGCCCAAAACGACGGAGCCTCGGTCCGGGAGGGGACCGAGGCTCCGTCGTCAGCGCCCGAGAGCGGGCCGCACGCAGGGGAAGCCGCTACGGCTTGCCGCGCATGATGGCCTGCTTGACCTCGGCGATCGCCTGGGTCACCTGGATGCCGCGGGGGCAGGCATCCGTGCAGTTGAAGGTCGTGCGGCAGCGCCACACGCCTTCCTTGTCGTTCAGGATGTCGAGCCGCGTCTGCGCCGCGTCGTCGCGCGAGTCGAAGATGAAGCGGTGCGCGTTGACGATCGCGGCGGGGCCGAAGTACTGCCCGTCTGTCCAGAACACGGGGCACGACGAGGTGCACGCGGCGCAGAGGATGCACTTGGTGGTGTCGTCGAAGCGGGCGCGGTCGGCGACCGACTGGATGCGCTCCTTGTCCTTCGGCGGCGCCGAGTTGGACTGCAGGAAGGGCTGCACCTCACGGAAGGACTCGAAGAACGGGTCCATGTCGACGATCAGGTCCTTCTCCAGCGGCAGGCCCTTGATGGCCTCGACGTAGATCGGCTTCGAGATGTCGAGGTCTTTGATCAGCGTCTTGCAGGCCAGCCGGTTGCGGCCGTTGATCCGCATCGCGTCCGAGCCGCAGATGCCGTGCGCACAGGAGCGGCGGAAGGTCAGCGACCCGTCCTGCTCCCACTTGATCTTGTGCAGCGCGTCGAGGATGCGGTCGGTCGCGAACATCTCGACGTCGAAGTCCTGCCAGCGCGGCTCGGTGTCGGTGTCGGGGTCGAAGCGACGGATGATCAGGGTGACGGTGAACGCCTCGATGGGCGCTTCGGGTGCCGGGCCGCCCGCGGGGGCCTCGTCGATAACCATCGACATCAGTACTTCCTCTCCATCGGCTGGTAGCGCGTCACGACGACGGGCTTCCAATCGAGCCGGATGTGGTCGGCGGCGTCGCTCGAGTGCGGATCACCCGAGAGGTACGCCATCGTGTGCTTCATGTAGGTCTCGTCGTCGCGCTTGGGGTAGTCGTCGCGCATGTGACCGCCGCGGCTCTCCTGGCGGTTGCGCGCCGAGTACACGACGACCTCGGCCAGGTCGAGCAGGAACCCGAGCTCGATGGCCTCGAGCAGGTCGGTGTTGAACCGCTTGCCCTTGTCCTGCACCTGGATGTTGCGGTAGCGCTCGCGCAGGCGGTGGATCGTCGCCGTCACCGAGGCGAGCGACTCGTCGGTGCGGAACACCTGGGCGTTCTTGTCCATCTCGTCCTGCAGCTCCTTGCGGATCGCGGAGATCCGCTCGGTGCCGGTGCCGGCCCGAAGGGAGGCGACGAGGTCGACGATGGCCTTGGCCGGGTCGACGGGCAGCGGGGTGAAGTCGACGGTCTGCACGTAGTCGGCCGCGTTGTTGCCCGAGCGCTTGCCGAACACGTTGATGTCGAGCAGCGAGTTGGTGCCGAGGCGGTTCGAGCCGTGCACCGAGACGCAGGCGCACTCGCCGGCGGCGTAGAGGCCCGGCACGACGGTGTCGTTGTCCGAGAGCACCTCGGCCTTGATGTTGGTCGGGATGCCGCCCATCGCGTAGTGCGCGGTCGGCATCACGGGCACCGGCTCGACGACCGGGTCGACGCCCAGGTAGGTGCGGGCGAACTCGGTGATGTCGGGGAGCTTGGTCTCGAGCACCTCGGCGCCCAGGTGGGTGCAGTCGAGGAGCACGTAGTCCTTGTGCGGGCCGGCGCCGCGACCCTCGGCGACCTCCTGGACCATGCAGCGGGCGACGATGTCGCGGGGTGCGAGGTCTTTGATCGTGGGGGCGTAGCGCTCCATGAACCGCTCGCCCGAGGCGTTGCGGAGGATCGCGCCCTCGCCTCGCGCTCCCTCGGTGAGGAGGATGCCGAGGCCGGCGAGGCCCGTCGGGTGGAACTGGAAGAACTCCATGTCCTCCAGCGGCAGGCCCTTCCGCCAGATGATGCCGACGCCGTCACCGGTGAGGGTGTGGGCGTTCGAGGTGGTCTTGTAGATCTTGCCGAAGCCGCCGGTGGCGAAGATGACGGCCTTCGCCTGGAAGACGTGGATCTCGCCGGTCGACAGCTCGAAGGCCACGACGCCTGAGGGCTTCTTGACGCCGTCGACCTCGGTCATGACCAGGTCGAGCACGTAGTACTCGTTGAAGAAGTTGATGCCGAGCTTGACGCAGTTCTGGAACAGCGTCTGCAGGATCATGTGACCCGTGCGGTCGGCCGCGTAGCAGGCTCGGCGCACGGGCGCCTTGCCGTGGTCGCGGGTGTGACCGCCGAAGCGCCGCTGGTCGATCTTGCCCTCGGGGGTGCGGTTGAAGGGGAGGCCCATGTTCTCGAGGTCGATGACCGCGTCGATGGCCTCCTTCGCGAGGATCTCGGCGGCATCCTGGTCGACCAGGTAGTCACCGCCCTTGACGGTGTCGAAGGTGTGCCACTCCCAGTTGTCCTCCTCGACGTTCGCGAGGGCGGCGGCCATGCCGCCCTGCGCCGCTCCGGTGTGGGAGCGGGTCGGGTAGAGCTTGGAGATGACGGCGGTCTTGGCCTTGGGGCCCGCCTCGATCGCGGCGCGCATGCCGGCACCGCCGGCACCCACGATCACGATGTCGAACTGGTGGTAGTGCACGCCGTCGATCACGGCACCGTCTTCGAACTGCATCACAGATTCACTCACGCTGATACTTGGCCTGATCTTGATAGGGACTACTGGTTGACCGGGCAGAACGACGGCAGCAGATCGGCCGGCGAGCCCGCGGGGCACGGATCGAACGCGAAGATCACGACGGTGCCGAGCACGATCTCGGCCACGACCGAGAACAGGATGGCGCCGAGCAGGATCTTGCGGGTCAGGGGGCGCGTCGCGTAGTCGTTCACGATCGTGCGCATTCCGTTGCCGCCGTGGATGAACGCGAGCCAGAGCATCAACAGGTCCCAGACCTGCCAGAACGGGTTCGCCCACTTGCCGGCGACGAATCCGAAGTCGATGCCCTTGATGCCCTCGCCCAGGAGGAGGTTCACGAAGAGGTGGCCGAAGATCAGGATGATCAGGAGCACGCCCGAAGCGCGCATGTAGATCCATCCCCACTTCTCCCAGTTCACGCCGCGCTTGCGGGGAACCGAGTACGGGGTGCGCGGGGATTCGATCGTCGTCGCCATCAGTGCCCCATCTCGCTGAACACGTTGATCAGGTGGCGCGGCGCGAAGCCGAGCATCGCCACGACCCACAGTCCGATCACGACGTAGAACATCACCCGCTGGTACTTGGCACCCTTCGACCACAGGTCGATCAGGATGATTCGGATTCCGTTGAACGCGTGGAACACGATGGCCGCGACCAGCGCGGTCTCACCGAGCCCCATGATCGGGTTCTTGTAGGTGTCGATCACCGCGTTGTACGCACCGGGAGCGACGGCCACCATCGAGCTGTCGAGCACGTGCACGAGTAGGAAGAAGAAAATCGCGACGCCGGTGATGCGGTGCAGAACCCACGACCACATGCCTTCACGGCCGCGATAGAGAGTGCCAGCGGGCCGCCTCGGCGTCATCGTTCCTGCCGAATTCTCAGGCATGAACAACCCTCCTTGGCTTCATTCGAATCGTGCCGCTCGCACGTGGAAGGGGTGCGGATCCGGTCGACGACCTTCTTCAGTCTATGCTCTGTTCGTCCGAAGCGGGGATTAGGAGGGCCTTAGTTGTATACACGGCCCCCGTTCGAGGCGATCCGCGGGATCATGCGGCGGAACGGCTTCTGAATACCCCGATGTATTCAGGAGTGTGAGCCGGCCGGAGTGCGCTTGCGCACGAGGAGGACGGGGGCGGCGACGGATCGGTAGTGCCCGAGCAGCTCGTCGCAGAGCGTCGCCCACGACTTGCCGAGCACCGCCCGGCGCCCCGCCTCGCCCATCCGGAGCCGCAGCGCAGGATCGGCGACGAGGCCGCCCACGCGCATCCGGAAGTCGTCTGGGTCGTCGGGGTCGAAGAGGTAGCCGTCGACGCCGTGCTCGACCAGGTCGAGGGGCCCGCCGACCGCGGGGGCGACGACCGGGAGGCCCGCCGCGTGCGCCTCCTGCAGCGTCTGCCCGAAGGTCTCCTCGGTGCCGGTGTGCGCGAAGACGTCGAAGCTCGCGTAGGCGTCGGCGAGGTCGTCGCCGGAGAGCCGGCCGAGGAAGGTCGCCGGCATCCCGCGGAGGAGCCCGCGCAGGTGGTCGTCGCTCGGACCCTCGCCGACGATGGCGAGATGGATGCCGGTCATCCCGTGCAATGCGCGCAGGCGCTCGAGCCCTTTCTCCGGTGCGAGCCGGCCGACGTACCCGACCACTGTGTCGGCGCCGCTCCGGGACAGCAGGGTGCGGAGGGCCTGCGCGGTCGGACGCGCGCGGTGGTTCGGGTGGTAGCGCGTCAGGTCGACCCCGCGCCCCCAGAGGCGGATGCGGTCGACGCCCGCCCGCTCGAGGTCGCGGCGCGACGCCTGCGAGGGGGCGAGCGTCAGGTCGGCTCCGTCGTGGATCCACTTGACGAAGCGCCAGGCGAGCCGCGAGGCCGAGCCGAGCTTGTTGCGGCGGGCGTAGCCGGCGACATCCGTCTGGAAGACCGCCACCGACGGGATGCCGAGGCGGTTGGCCGCGGCGATGCCCTGCGCGCCGAGGAGGAAGGGGGACGCGGCGTGCAGCACATCCGGCTGGAAGCGGGCGAGCAGCCGCGCGACCTGGGCGTTCGGGATGCCCACCGGGAACTGACGGTAGGCCACCGCGGGCACCTGGTGCACGGGGAACCCCCGGTAGGTCGCGGGGGAACCGGCCGCGGGGGCGATCACGATGGCGTCGTGCCCGTGGTCGGCCAGGTGGTCGAGCACCTTGCAGACGCTGTTGGTGACGCCGTTGACGGTGGGTAGGAAACTCTCGCTGATGATCGCTACGCGCATGACGTGCCTCCGCAGTCGCCGTACGGCCTCAACCGGCCACGTTCGAAGGTTAGGAAGGAGAGGTGGACCGATGGTGTCGAGGACGTGGCGGGGGAGTGAGCGGATGATGGCGGGGACGGTGCGGGGGTCGGCGGTTAGGCTGTGGCCTATGAACTCCCCCTCCTCCCCGCTCGAGCGGCTCTACAGCGTCATCCCCGCCGGAGGCATCGGCTCCCGGCTGTGGCCGCTCTCCCGGGCCGATGCGCCGAAGTTCCTGCACGACCTGAGCGGCTCCGGTCAGAGCCTGCTCCGCGACACCTGGGACCGGCTCGCGCCGCTCTCCGGATCGCACCGCATCATGGTCGTCACCGGCCGCGCCCACCGCGCCGCCGTCGAGGAGCAGCTGCCCGAGCTGCAGGACGTGAACGTCGTGCTCGAGAGCGAGCCGCGCGACTCCACCGCGGCCATCGCCCTCGCCGCCGCCATCCTGGAGCGCCGCGAGCCCGGCGTGATCATCGGCTCGTTCGCCGCCGACCACGTGATCACCAACCCCGACCGCTTCCGCGCCGCAGTCGCGCAGGCCGTGATCGTGGCCGACCAGGGCTACATCACCACCATCGGCATCACCCCGACGGATGCGGCGGTCGGCTTCGGCTACATCCGCTGCGCCGAGCCCATGCAGGTCGAGGGCGCCCCCAGCGCTCTGCGCGTCGACAACTTCGTCGAGAAGCCGGACCTCGCCACCGCCAAGCGCTACCTCAAGGCGGGCAACTACCTCTGGAACGCGGGGATGTTCATCACCCGCGCCGACCGCCTGCTCGAGCAGCTCGGCGCCTCCGAGCCCGAACTGCTCGCCGGTGTGCTCGAGCTCGCCGACGCGTGGGACACCCCGCGGCGCGGCGAGGTCGTCGACAAGGTCTGGCCGACGCTGAAGAAGATCGCGATCGACTACTCGGTGGCCGAGCCGGCCGCCGCCGCGGGCACCCTCGCCGTCATCCCGAGCGACTTCGACTGGGACGACGTGGGCGACTTCGCCTCCATCGCCAAGCTGCACAGCTCGGGCCGCGGCACCGACCTGGCCATCCTCGGCAAGAACGCCCGCGTGCTCGCCGACTCGTCCAGCGGCATCGTCGTCTCGCAGTCCAAGCGCGTGATCAGCCTGATCGGCGTCACCGACATCGTCGTGGTCGACACCCCGGATGCGCTGCTGGTGACCACCAGCGAGCACGCCCAGCGGGTCAAGTCGGTCGTCGACGCCCTGCGCGCCGGCGGCTCGGGGGACGTGCTGTAGATCATGGCGACCTCGACGACCTCCCGGATCCTCCGCACCGGCGCCCTGCTCGGCGCCCTCGCCCTGCTCGTCACGGGATGCGCGGACGCGCCGGCCCCGTCCGGCAGCGACTCCGCCACCTCCGCCGCGGGCGACTACTGCGCCCGCATGGTCACGAACTCCGGCGGCCTCGACGACCGCTCGTTCAACCAGTCGAGCTGGGAGGGCCTGGAGAAGGCCCAGTCGCAGTTCGGGATCGACGCGCAGGTGCTGGTCTCCACGAACGAGACCGACCTGGCGCCCAACGTGTCTCAGGCGGTCGACAGCGGATGCGGCTTCGTGCTCACGGTCGGCTACGAGCTCGCCGACGCGACGCTCGCCGAGGCCGGCAGCAACCCGGACACGCACTTCGCGATCGTCGACGAGACCGTCGAGGCCCCGAACGTGAAGCCCATCCTCTTCGACACGGCCCAGGCCTCCTACCTCGCCGGCTACCTCGCCGCCGGGGTGACGAAGACCGGCAGGGTCGCGACCTTCGGCGGGGGCAACCAGCCCCCGGTGACCCTGTTCATGGACGGCTTCGTCGACGGCGTCGCGAAGTACAACGAGGTGCACGGCACGCAGGTGCAGGCGCTCGGCTGGGACAAGAACGCCCAGGACGGCGTGTTCACCGGCGACTTCGAGGACATCAACAAGGGCAAGACGGTCACGCAGAGCTTCATCGACCAGGGCGTGGACATCATCCTGCCGGTCGCCGGCCAGGTCGGCGAGGGCGCGGCCGCCGCGGCCCTGGAGAACTCGGGCGTCTCGATCATCTGGGTCGACAACGACGGCTACGACACCCTCCCGGCCGAGTACAAGCCGCTGCTCCTGACCAGCGTGATGAAGAACACCGGTGACGCGGTCGTCGAGATCGTCGGGGCGGACATCGGCGGGGACTTCTCGCCGGAGCCGTTCGTCGGCACCCTGGGCAACGGGGGAGTGGCGCTCGCGCCCTTCCACGACCAGGAGTCGAACGTCCCCACCGAGCTCAGCAGCGAGATCGCCGACCTGTCCTCGCAGATCACCGCGGGGTCGATCACGGTGCAGTCGCCGAGCACGCCGTAGGCGCAGGAGATCCGGCTGAGGAGGCCTCCGCGTCACGGCGCGGAGGCCTTCGCGTTCCCCTGCGGAGGCCTCCGCGTTGCATTGCGGATGCCTTCGCGTTCCAGCGCGGGGGCCTGGACATTTCGCGCAGATTACAACGTGGTCGCGGCTTTGTAACGCTTCCGACCCGATGCCGTCCTCGCCCTGCCCCGAGGCGTAACTTTCGGTAACGTGTTCAGTCACACAGCCCCTGCGCTTCTGAGGCAGGGCAGCATCTTGGAGGACATCTTGAGCATCAACCTGCGCCGCGTCAGCGTGGCCGGCTTCGCCACCCTGGGCGTGGCCGCCCTTCTCGCCGGATGCGCGTCCGCTCCGTCGGACACCGCGTCCACCGGCAGCGCCGCCGCCGGGGGCGACTTCATCCCCTGCATGGTCTCCGACTCGGGCGGGTTCGACGACAAGTCGTTCAACCAGGCCGGCTACGAGGGCATCAACGACGCCGCTGACGCCCTCGGCGTCAAGGCCGTCACCGTCGAGTCCTCGGCCGACACCGACTTCGCGCCGAACATCGACAACCTCATCTCGCAGGACTGCAACCTGATCATCTCGGTCGGCTTCCTCCTCGCCGACGCGACCAAGGCCGCGGCCGAGGCGAACCCCGAGACCAGCTTCTCGATCATCGACGACTCGTCGATCGACCTGCCGAACGTCAAGCCGATCGTCTTCGACACCGCTCAGGCCGCGTTCCTGGCCGGCTACACCGCCGCCAGCTACAGCACCTCCGGCACCGTCGGAACCTTCGGTGGCATGCAGATCCCGTCGGTCACCATCTTCATGGACGGCTTCGTCGACGGCGTCAACTACTACAACCAGGAGAAGGGCAAGAGCGTCAAGGCCATCGGCTGGGACGTCGCAGCCCAGACCGGTTCGTTCACCGGTGGCTTCGCCGCCGGCGTCGAGGCCAAGACCGCCGCTCAGTCGCTCATCGACCAGGGCGCGGACGTCATCCTGCCCGTCGGTGGACCGATCTTCCTCTCCGCCGGTGAGGCCGTTCGCGACTCGGGCAAGAACATCGCCCTCGTCGGTGTCGACTCCGACAACTACGAGACCGCTCCGGACCTCAAGGACCTCTTCCTCACCTCGGTGCTGAAGGGCGTCAAGGCCGGTGTGGTCGACGTGACCGACACCGCCGCCGACGGCAAGTTCGACGCCACCCCGTTCGTGGGCACGCTCGAGAACGACGGCGTCGGAATCGCCCCGTTCCACGACTTCGAGAGCAAGGTCTCGAGCGACCTGCAGGGTGAGCTGGACAAGATCAAGGCCGGCATCATCGACGGCAGCATCAAGGTCGAGTCGCCCTCGACCCCGTAACACCCACGCGTTCGACGAACGCGGATCGGTCGGGGGGACCAGCCATGCTGGTTCCCCCGACCTCTTTCACTTAAATGACACCCTTATATTGGATGCGGCTCGGTGCGGGCCTGGATCGTGGAGTAGGTAGATTACCTCTATGAAGCTCGAACTGCGGGGCATCACGAAGCGCTTCGGTGCCCTGACCGCGAACGACCACATCGACCTCACCGTCGAGCCGGGCGAGATCCACTGTCTCCTCGGCGAGAACGGTGCCGGCAAGTCCACCCTGATGAACGTGCTCTACGGCCTGTACCAGGCCGACGAGGGCGAGATCGTGCTCGACGACGTCGTCCAGCACTTCGCAGGCCCGGGCGACGCCATGAACGCCGGCATCGGGATGGTGCACCAGCACTTCATGCTGATCCCCGTCTTCACCGTCGCCGAGAACGTGATGCTCGGTCACGAGAAGACCGGGTTCGCCGGCCGCCTCGACCTCGCCGCCGCCCGCAAGCAGGTGCGCGAGATCAGCGAGCGGTTCGGCTTCGACGTCGATCCGGATGCGCTGGTCGACGACCTCCCCGTCGGTGTGCAGCAGCGGGTCGAGATCATCAAGGCCCTGTCGCGCGACGCGAAGGTGCTCGTCTTCGACGAGCCCACCGCGGTGCTGACGCCGCAGGAGACCGACGAGCTGATGGAGATCATGCGCCTCCTCAAGGAGCGCGGCACCTCGATCGTCTTCATCACGCACAAGCTGCGCGAGGTGCGCGAGGTCGCCGACCGCATCACGGTCATCCGTCTCGGCAAGGTCGTCGGCGAGGCCTCGCCCACCGCGACCAACGCCGAGCTCGCGTCGCTCATGGTCGGGCGCTCGGTCGAGCTCACGGTTCAGAAAGACCCGGCCACGCTCGGTGCCTCGGCCCTCCAGGTCGAGAACCTCTCGGTGATCGACGCGCGCGGCCAGGTCGTCGTCAACGACGTGACCTTCGACGTGAAGGCGGGGGAGATCCTCGCCATCGCCGGCGTGCAGGGCAACGGCCAGACCGAGCTCACCGAGGCCCTGATGGGGCTGCAGGACAGGGTCACCGGCACGGTCTCGCTCGACGGGCGACCGCTCGCCGGGCTCAGCACCCGCAAGGTGCTGGACGCGGGGGTCGGCTTCGTGCCCGAGGACCGCAAGGAGGACGGGCTGGTCGGCGAGTTCACCATCTCCGAGAACCTCATGCTCGACCGCTCGGAGGGGCGGCCCTTCGTCAAGGGCGGTTCGCTCCAGCTCTCGTACCTCTCGACCTTCGCCGAGGAGAAGTCGCGCGAGTTCGACGTGCGCTCGCAGGGCATCACGACCGAGGTCGGCCGGCTCTCCGGCGGTAACCAGCAGAAGGTCGTCCTGGCCCGCGAGCTGTCGCGTGAGCTGCGCCTCTTCGTGGCGGCGCAGCCCACCCGCGGCATCGACGTCGGCTCGATCGAATTCGTGCACAAGCGCATCGTCGCGACCCGTGACGAGGGCATCCCGGTGATCGTGGTCTCGACCGAGCTCGACGAGGTCGTCGCGCTCGCCGACCGCATCGCGGTGATGTACCGCGGCGGGATCGTCGGCATCGTGCCCGGGAACACCTCGCGCGATGTGCTGGGACTCATGATGGCCGGAGAGATCCCGGCTGGAATCGAACTGGAAGGATCGGCCGCGTGAGCGACACCGAGAACACGCCCGACCCTCAGGCTCCCGCCGGATCGGCCATCCCGGCGCCGGCGACGGTCCCGGCCGGCGCGCCCACGGGTGCCACCGTCTCCGGTCAGCCCGCCGCCGGACAGCCGGCGGAGCCGCCGTCGCGCTGGCGCCTGGCGTTCAACGAGATCATCGGCGGATCCGTGATGATCTCGATCCTCGCGGTCGTGCTCGCGATGGTGGCCGGCGGCATCCTGATCGCCGTGACCGACGAGAACGTGCAGAAGGCGGCCGGCTACTTCTTCGCCCGCCCCGGTGACACCTTCGCCGAGATTTGGAAGGCCGTTTCGGGCGCCTACGTCGCCCTCTTCCAGGGCTCGGTGTTCAACCCG
The DNA here is from genome assembly GCF_001571005.1 of Herbiconiux solani NBRC 106740. Classification (GTDB taxonomy): domain Bacteria; phylum Actinomycetota; class Actinomycetes; order Actinomycetales; family Microbacteriaceae; genus Herbiconiux; species Herbiconiux solani. Next base: position 19,816 of record NZ_BCST01000006.1, read on the forward strand.
AACCGCAAGGACTTCGTCGACGTGATCAAGCCGATCACCGAGACGCTCACCTTCGCCACTCCGCTGATCGCGGCCGGTCTCGGCGTCGGCCTGGCGTTCCGCGTAGGCATGTTCAACATCGGTGGCCGCGGCCAGATGCTGATCGCCGCGGCCTGCGCCGGCTGGGTGGGCTTCACCCTGCACCTGCCCTGGGGCATCCACCTCGTCGTCGCCATCATCGCCGGCGTCGTCGGCGGTGGGATCTGGGGCGGTATCGCGGGTCTGTTGAAGGCCCGCACCGGCGCCCACGAGGTGATCGTCACGATCATGCTCAACTACGTCGCCTTCTACCTCGTCTCCTACCTCCTCCGCACCCCGGTGCTGCAGGCGCCGGGATCGAACAACCCGAAGTCGCCGCCCATCGACCCGACCGCGGTGCTGCCCGACATCCTGGGCCCGCAGTTCAACCTGCATCTCGGGTTCATCCTGGTGATCGCGGCCACGGTGTTCGTCTGGTGGCTGCTCAACCGTTCGGCGCTCGGCTTCAAGTTCCGGGCCGTGGGCCTCAACCCGAACGCCGCCCGGGTCGCCGGTATCGACGTGAAGAACATGTACGTCTACGCGATGCTCATCTCGGGCGGGCTCGTCGGTCTCGCCGGCGTCTTCCAGGTGCTCGGGACCGTGACCACCGGCTTCAGCTCGGGCATCGACGCAGGCATCGGCTTCGACGCGATCACCGTCGCACTGCTCGGCCGCTCGAAGCCGTGGGGCATCTTCATCGCCGGCATCCTCTTCGGTGCGTTCAAGGCCGGCGGATTCGCGATGCAGGCCTCGCAGGGCATCCCGATCGACATCGTGCTCGTCGTGCAGTCGCTGATCGTGCTCTTCATCGCCGCCCCGCCGCTCGTGCGCGCGGTGTTCCGCCTGCCGGATCCGGCCAACCCCAAGAAGCCGAAGGCGCCCAAGTCGCCTCGACCGGCTGTGACCCGTGAGGCGGTGGCCGCGAAATGAGCGAGAACGTGTCGACCAACAACCTGGCCTCCTCGGCCGGCCTGCCGCCGACCGAGCACAACCACCCCGACTCGGACTCCGGGCTCGCGCGGGTTCTCGTCAAGAGCTGGAAGGCGCCGATCGCGTTCGGCATCTTCGCGCTCGGTGCGATCATCCTCTTCGTCGTGTTCGGGCGTGACGGCGACTCGACCTTCCGGCTGTCGACCGACTCGGACCTGATCCAGCTGCCCGAGGTCGTGCTGCCGACGCGCGGAACCGGGCTCGTCATCTCGTTCGTGCTGGTGCTCCTCGCGCTGTACTCGGTCTGGCTCGTCTCCCGGGCCCGCAAGGTGCGGATCTGGCTGATGGCCGTGTTCGCGGTGCTCTTCCTGATCGCGTTCCTGGCGTGGGCCTCGGCTGGCCAGACGCTGCCGGTGCCCGGCCTCCTGATCGGAACCGTCTCGCTCAGCGTGCCGCTGATCTTCGGTGCCCTCGGTGGCGTGATCTCCGAGCGCGTCGGCGTCGTGAACGTCGCGATCGAGGCCCAGCTGCTGGGAGGCGCGTTCGTCTCGGCGGTCGTCGCCTCCGTCACCGGCAACCCGTTCGTCGGGCTCGTCGGCGCGATCGTCGCCGGTGTGCTCGTCTCCTTCGTGCTCGCCGCGTTCTCGATCAAGTACCTGGTCGATCAGGTGATCGTCGGTGTCGTGCTGAACGTGCTCGTCACCGGGCTCACCTCGTTCCTCTACTCGCAGGTGCTCACGAACAACGCCGCGGTGCTCAACTCGCCGCCGCGGTTCGACCGGTGGGACATCCCGCTGCTGTCCGAGATCCCGGTCATCGGGCCGACCCTGTTCCGCCAGACGGTCATCGTGTACCTGATGTACATCGCGGTCGCCGTGGTGTTCTACGGACTGTTCAAGACCCGCTGGGGGCTCCGTGTGCGGGCCGTGGGCGAGCATCCTCAGGCCGCCGACACCGTGGGCATCAAGGTCAACCGCACCCGGTTCTGGACCGTGTCGCTCGCCGGCGCGATCGCCGGCCTCGGCGGCGCGTACTTCACGCTCGGCTCGGTGGGTGCGTTCAACAAGGAGATGACCGCGGGCATGGGTTATATCGCCCTGGCCGCGGTGATCTTCGGCCGGTGGGATCCCATCCGTGCCACGCTCGCCGCCCTGCTGTTCGGCTTCGCGTCGAACCTGCAGAACGTGCTGGGCGTGATCGGGTCGCCCGTGCCCTCGGAGTTCATGCTGATGCTGCCGTACGTCGTGACGATCTTCGCGGTGGCGGGGCTGGTCGGGCGGGTCCGCGGGCCCGCCGCATCCGGCAAGCCGTACATCGGGTCGTAGGAGGCAGAGATGGCTGAGATCGATTGGGATTCGCTGCGCGCCGTCGCGCTCGAGGCGATGGAGAAGGCCTACGTGCCGTACTCCAAGTTCCCCGTGGGAGTGGCGGCGATCGTCGACGACGGGCGGACCATCTCGGGCTGCAACGTCGAGAACGCCTCGTACGGCCTGACGCTCTGCGCCGAGTGCACGCTGGTGTCGACGCTGATGATGACCGGCGGCGGCAAGCTCGTCGCGTTCACCTGCGTCGACGGCCACGGCGGCGCGCTCATGCCGTGCGGTCGCTGCCGTCAGCTGCTGTTCGAGCACTCGGCCGAGGGGATGCTGCTCGAGACCGTCTCCGGCATCAAGACGATCGACGAGGTGATCCCGGATGCGTTCGGGCCGCGCACGCTCGTCGAGTACCGCGAGGAGTCGCTCGCCGAGTAGGCGGTGCGGCTCAGCAACAGTTAGGAACCACCTGCTCATGGCCGAGAAGTTCGATGTCGTCGACCTCATCCGCACGAAGCGCGACAAGGGTTCGCTCACGACCGCCGAGATCAACTGGCTGATCGACGCGTACACCCGCGGCTACGTCGGCGACGAGCAGATGGCCGCCTTCGCCATGGCCGTGACCTTGAACGGCATGACCCGCGACGAGGTGCGCGACCTGACGCTCGCGATGATCGCCTCGGGGGAGCGGATGGACTTCTCGTCGCTCGGCAAGCCGACCGTCGACAAGCACTCGACCGGCGGAGTGGGCGACAAGATCACGCTGCCGCTGATGCCCCTCGTGGCCTCGTTCGGCGTCGCGGTTCCGCAGCTCTCGGGCCGCGGGCTCGGGCACACCGGGGGCACGCTCGACAAGCTCGAGTCGATCCCGGGCTGGCGGGCGTCCCTCACCAATGACGAGATCTTCGCGCAGCTTTCATCGGTGGGCGGGGTCATCTGCGCCGCCGGGTCTGGGCTCGCGCCGGCCGACAAGAAGCTCTACGCCCTACGGGACATCACGGGCACGGTCGAGGCCATCCCGCTGATCGCGTCGTCGATCATGTCGAAGAAGATCGCCGAGGGCACCGACTCGCTCGTGCTCGACGTGAAGTTCGGCTCGGGCGCGTTCATGCAGGACATCGCGCTCTCGCGGGAGCTCGCGCAGACGATGGTCGACCTCGGCAACGACGCCGGCGTGCGCACCACGGCGCTGCTGACGAACATGCACGTGCCGCTGGGGCTCGCGATCGGCAATGCCAACGAGGTGCGCGAGTCGGTCGAGGTGCTCGCCGGCGGCGGGCCCGCGGATGTCGTGGAGCTGACGCTGGCTCTGGCCTCGGAGATGCTGCGCCTGGCCGGGCAGCCGGATGCCGACGTGGCCGCCGCGCTGAAGGATGGCCGGGCCATGGACACCTGGCGCCGGGTGATCGAGGCCCAGGGCGGCGACCCGGACGGTGCGCTGCCGACCCCGCGCGAGACGATGACCGTGACGGCGCCGTCGTCCGGCGTGCTGCTGCGGCAGGATGCGCTGTCGTTCGGCATCGCCGCGTGGCGGCTCGGCGCGGGTCGTGCCCGGGCGGCCGACCCGGTGGTGCACGCTGCGGGGATCGACCTGCTGGCGAAGCCGGGCGACACGGTCGTCGAGGGGCAGCCGCTGTTCACGCTGTCCGGCGACGACCCGGCGCGGTTCGAGCGGGCGCTCGAGTCGCTGGAGGGTGCGTGGAGCATCGGGCCGGCGAGCGATTACTTCGGCGAGGCGCCGTTGGTGGCGGAGCGGATCTCGTAGGGCTGGGTGGTCGGACCTCGGCTCGCTGGCTGGCTGGGTGGTCGGCTTTCGGCTCGCCGGCTGGCGTCATCGCTGTTCGTGGCAGGAAGTGCGGGCGGGTTGGCAGCCGGGCTGTGGTGATCGCCTCGGGCGTGATGCCAGGCTCGGGGCATGACGATCGTTCCCGACGAGAAGAACTGGACCTGGGTGCTCGAGCGCCGCTGCGAGGAGTGCGGCTTCGACTCCTCCGCGACGTCGGCGAGCTCGGTGCCCGCCCTCATCCGTGAGAACGCGGCGGCCTGGCCGACCGTGCTCGACCGCGCCGACGTGCGGGAGCGGCCGGATGCGAGCACCTGGTCGGCGCTGGAGTACGGCGCCCACGTGCGGGACGTGTTCCGGATCTTCGACGGGCGGCTCGCGCTCATGCTCGACGAGGACGATCCCGAGTTCGAGAACTGGGATCAGGATGCGACGGCGGTCGCCGAGCGGTACTCGGAGCAGGACCCGGCCGTCGTGGCCGCCGAGCTGACGGCCGCCGCGGAGACGCTGGCGCAGGCGTTCGAGCGGGTCCCGGCGGACTCGTGGGACCGGCGCGGTTTCCGCGGCGACGGCTCGGCCTTCACGGTCGACACCCTCGCCCGCTACTTCATCCACGACCCGGTCCACCACCTCCACGACGTCCGCGGCTGACCCCGCCGCGCGCGCCCCTTGCCTGGCCCATCCCACCTGGCACCCGCGCGCCGAGCCTCGCGCGCCCGAGCCCTGGCATCCTCACCCACCCCGCCGAGAAGTCACTTTTACGTCCACCGCGCGGGTTTTGGACGTGAAAGTGACTTCTCGGTGGGGTGGGGCGGGGCTAGGCGGGGTCGCCGATGCGCTCGAGGGCGTCGACGATGAGCGCCCAGAAGGCCTCGTGGTCGAGGTCGACCGCGACCTGGGTGTGGCAGTCGGCCGGAGCGGGAGCGCGGAAGTCGGCCACCGTCATCCCGAGTGTGAGGGTTCCGGTCAGCTCGATGTCGATCGGCACGCGACGGGCCGAGACGACGTCGGGGGCGATCACGCGGGCGACGGCGCAGGGGTCGTGCACGGGCGGGTGCAGGAAGCCCTGTGCCTCGAGGTAGGTCGACGCGAAGAACTGCAGCAGCTCGACCACGAACTGCGCGGGGCCGGTGCCGATCTGCTGGATGCGAGCAACCACCTCAGGTGTCGCCAGCGCCTGATGCGTCAGGTCGAGCCCGACCATGGTGAGGGGCCAGGACTCGTTGAAGACGATGTGCGCCGCCTCCGGGTCGATGATGATGTTGAACTCGCTCGTCGCGCTCCAGTTGCCGCCGGCGTAGCCGCCGCCCATCAGCACGACCTCCTTCACGCGAGGCACGATCCGCGGCTCCTTGCGCGCCGCCATCGCGATGTTCGTGAGGCCGCCGGTCGGCACGAGCGTGATCGTGCCCGGCTCGTGGCTCATGATCGTCTCGATGATCAGGTCGACGGCGTGCCGCTCGTCGAGCTCGAGCGTCGGCTCGGGGAGCACCGGCCCGTCGAGCCCCGACTCGCCGTGGATGTCGGGCGCGACCTCGACCGTGCGCACGAGCGGCCGCGCGCAGCCGGCGGCGAAGGGGATGCCCTTGATCCCCGCGACCCGCGCCACCGAGAGGGCGTTGCGGGTGACCTTCTTGAGGGTCTGGTTGCCCACGACGGTCGTCACGGCGAGCAGCTCGATCGAGGGATTGCCGTGCGCGAGCAGGATGGCGATCGCGTCGTCGTGACCCGGATCGCAGTCGAGGATGATCTTCTGAGGCATGCCACTGAGCCTATACGACTTTTCACAGATGAAATCGAGTTTCATCTGTGCGATACTCGGATCATGACCGATCTCGCCATCTCCGCCGACCTCGCCGCCGCGGGGGCCGCCCGCGTCGAGTGGATCCGCTCCCGCATGCCCCTCCTCGCCGCAGCCCGCGAGGAGCTCGCCCGCACCCGTCCCTTCGCCGGGCACCGGATCGGCATGTCCCTGCATATCGAGCCGAAGACGGCGGTGCTGCTCGAGACGCTCGCCGCGGGCGGCGCCGAGATCGTCGGCACCGGTAACCACGGGTCGACCCAAGACGACGTGGTCGAGTTCCTCCGCGCATCCTCCGCCGAGGCCGGCCAGCCGATGACGCTGTTCGGCCGCCGAGACGACACGCTCGACGAGCACCACGCCAACATCGCCCGCGTGCTCGACGCCGAGCCCGACATGCTGCTCGACAACGGGGGAGACCTCGCGGCCGGGGTCGTGGCGCGCGGCGCCACCGCAAGCATCCTCGGCGGCACCGAGGAGACCACCTCGGGCGGAGACCGCCTGCGCGGCGGCCTCGCGGGGGCCGTTCCGTTCCCGATGATCGTGATCAACGACAGCCTGCTCAAGGCGATCGGCGAGAACAAGCACGCGGTCGGCCAGTCGGTCGTCGAGAGCTTCATGCGCATCACCAACCTGATGGTGCCGGGGCGCCGCTTCGTGGTCTTCGGCTACGGCTGGTGCGGCCGAGGTGTCGCGCACTACCTCCGCGCGCTCGGCGGCAAGGTCGCGGTCGTCGAGATCGACGAGCTCAAGGCCTTCGAGGCCGCGCTCGACGGGTTCCGGGTGTCGACGGCGCTCGACCTCGCGCCCTGGGGTGATGTCTTCATCACCGCCACCGGGCACGCCGACGTGCTGACGGTCGACGCGATCGAGCTCATGCACGACGGAGCGGTCCTCGCCAACTGCGGCCACTTCCCCTGGGAGATCGACGTTGCGGGCCTCCGTGCCGCCGCGACCGGCAGCCGCGAGATCGTCGACGCGGTCGAGCGCATCGACCTGCCCAACGGCCGGCACGTGGTGCTGCTCGCGGGCGGGCGCATGTTCAACCTCGCCGGGCGCGAGCCCAAAGGCAACTCGCTCGAGTCGATGGATCTCGGTTTCCTTCTCCAGACCCTCTCGCTCGAGCGCGTGGCGACGGATGCGGAGTCGCTGGTCCCCGGCGCCCAGCCGGTGCCCGACGACATCGACCGCACGATCGCCCGGCGGATGCTCGCGGCGATGAACGCGGCCGAGTAGCCATGCCGCCGGAGTACGCGGTCCCGGCGCTGGAGAAGGCCCTCGACATCCTCGAGACGCTCGCCGAGACCCCCGAAGCGATGAGCCAGCTCGAGATCGCGCTGGCGGTCGACCGGTCGCCGAGCCAGATCTTCCGCGTGCTGACCACGCTCGAGCGCCGCGGCTACCTCTACCGCGACCCGCAGAGCGGCGCGTACTCCCTGTCGCTCCGCCTGTTCGACCTCTCCCACCGGCAGGAGCCGCTGCGGTCGCTCACGGAGGCGGCACTCGGGCCGATGCGCGAGCTCGCGGCGGCGACCGGTCAGTCGTGCAACCTCAGCGTGCGCGAGGGCGGCGGAGTGCGCGTCGTGGCGCAGGTCGAGAGCCCGGCCGACTTCGGCTTCCGGGTGCGGGTGGGGGCGCTGTTCCCGCTCGAGACGACGGCGACGGGTGCCGTGCTCGCGGCCTTCGCCGGCGACGGCGGCGCGGATGCGGGAGCGGTTGCGGATGCGCGTGCGCGCATCCGTGCCGACGGGCATCTCGAGCGGTCAGACTCATTGCAGCCGTCGATCACCGACCTGGTCTTCCCGGTGCTCAACCGGCAACGGGTCGCGCTCGCGGCCCTCACGGTGCCCTACGTGGCGACGAGCTTCAGCACGGTTCCCGCCGATCGCGTCCGCGACCTCACCGGCCGCGCGGCCGCGGCGATCGGCGCCGCCCTGGGCCTCTAGGGCGAGCTGCTCTGTGTCGCCGAAGTGGGAACGAGCCGCCGGCTCAGCGGATTCACGTGTGGTCGCTTCCGGGAGCTTGCGAGTGGCTGGCGGCGCGAACCCACGGCGTCCGGGGGGTCGACGGTCAGCGGAACTGGCCGGCGGCCAGCGTGCCTGCGGAGCCAGCGGGTCCCCGGGTCAGCGGAACTGGCTGGCGGCCAGCGCGCCTGCGGAGTCAGCGGGTCAGTGGCACGGGCCGGCGGTCGGCGCAGCTGCGGAGTCGACGGGTCAGCGGCACTGGCCGGCTACCTCGATCTGCTCGTCGGTGGGGCGGCCGTAGGCCTCGATGCCCGAGCCCGGGACGTCGAAGCCCTGGCTGATCGCCCAGGCTGTGGCCCACATCTCGTGGTCCTCCGAGAACACCGGGCCCGAGAAAAGGGGCCAGCAGTTCTCGCGGTAGACCTGGGTGTGGCCGACCTCGTGCGTCACGACGGCCTGAGGATTGGTGTCGCTGCCCCACTCCTCCTCGACAGGGAAGTTGAGGCTGATGATGGCCCAGCCGCCGTCGGAATCCCAGGTCTGCGCGGTACCGGAGAGCCAGCCCTCGCCGAGTCCGCTCACCTCGGGCGCCCAGACGAAGTCGAGCGTGATGCCGTTGCTGATCGACCGCGCGTAGGCCTCGATCTCGTGGCGGGTTGCGAGCGACGGGTCGTCCTGCTCGGCGGCCAGCTGCACCTGCGAGTCGCGCACCGCCTGCTCGGCGGCCGCGAATGCTGCGACGAAGGCTCCGTCGCGGGAGGCACTCGCCGTGCTGTCCTCCGCGATCTCGATCTGACGGGTGAGGTCGACCTGGGACGACTTCGTCGACAGGGGATTGGCCGCGATCGTCTGCTCGGCCTGGTCGGCGCGGGCGGCGAAGTAAGCGCCCTCGGTGTCCTCGGCCGTCTTCTCGGAGGTCGCGGCGGACTCGGCCGAGTCCTCCAGGAGCGCGGTGACCGCGCGGGTCTGGCGGGCGAGGTCGTCGGCCTCGGCGGCGGCGGCCTGCACGTCCCACGGCAATCGGTAGCCGCCGTCGTCGACGGATACGGACGCCGTGCCGATGGCCGCCGCCACCTCCACAGAGGCGGTCGCGGGTGGTGGGACGGGCGCGGTCGTCTGCCCGGCAGCTTCGAGCGCGATGACCGCCGCGCGGAAGGGCTCGGCCTCGGGCGAGGCGTCGGCCGCGAACTGCGGCGCCGCCACGACCGTGCGCACGCGGGCCAGCAGGGTCGAGACGCTGCGCATCCGGGCCTCGAAGGCGCGCTCGGCCGAGTCGTGCTCGTCGACAGCTGAGACCAGCCGATCGTCGGCGCCCCGGAGCTGGGTCTCGGCGAGCACGCTCCACCCGAAGAAGGCGCCGGCCAGCACGACGATCGCCCCCAGCGAGATCCCGATGACGGCGAGCGGACGTCGCGCCCGCGATCGCGATCGGTGCGGCTCGCTCGGCGGCAGTCCCTCCGATACGCGCACCCCGAACGCGGGCCCCTCCGGCACCCGCACTCCGAACGCCGGCTCCTGCAAGACGCGCACTCCGTACGCGGGCCCCGATGCCACGGGCTCTGCCATAGCCGGCCGCGTTGCCATGGGCTCTGCCGACGCCGGCCCCGATGCCACGGGCTCTGCCATAGCCGGCCGCGCTGCCACAGGCGCCACCGATGGCGACCCGGCCGACACAGGCCCCTCCGGCGACATCCCGGTCGACCCAGACGCCTCCGACGACGGAACCGCTGCCGCAGGAGCCTCCGGCCCCTGCCCCGACTCGCTTCCGGGCAGGCCCGAACCGGGCGCCTCCTGGCTCATTCCCCACGCACACTCTCCGCCGCGTGCTGTCGCGGCACCCTCATCCTAGAGGCGCTGAACAACACCTGTCGGTCCCTTGTGCTCGGCGCATCCGAGACGCCGGGGCACCCCGGCACCTAAGGTGGGAGCATGACCGCAGCGCCAGAGGAATACCTCGTCCCCGGAACCGCAATCAGCTTCAACTCGCTTCCGAAAGTGTCGCTCCACGATCATCTCGACGGGGGTCTCCGGGCCTCCACGATCATCGAGCTCGCCGACGAGATCGGGCTCGAACTGCCCTCCACCGACGAGTTCGATCTCGCCGACTGGTTCGAGGAGAACGCCGACTCCGGTTCGCTGACCGACTACATCGCGACCTTCGACCTGACCATCGGAGTCATGCAGACCCGCGCCGGCCTCATCCGCGTCGCACGGGAGTTCGTCACCGACCTCGCCGCCGACGGAGTGGTCTACGGCGAGGTGCGCTGGGCTCCCGAGCAGCACCTCACCCAGGGACTCTCGCTCGACGAGGTCGTCGAGGCCGTGCAGGAGGGCATCGAGCTCGGCACCGACGACGCGCGCGGCGAGGGCCGAAGCATCCGGGTCGGCCAGCTGCTCTCGGCCATGCGCCATCAGCGTCGGGGCCTCGAGATCGCCGAGCTCGCGGTGCGTCACCGCGACGCCGGAGTCGTCGGCTTCGACATCGCCGGCCCCGAGCTCGGCTACCCGGCCAAGGACCAGCTCGCGGCCTTCGACTACCTCGCCCAGAACTTCATGCCGGCCACGGTGCACGCCGGCGAGGCCGACGGGCTCGACAGCATCCGCGGTGCGCTCTTCGACGGCCGTGCGCTCCGCCTCGGCCACGGTGTGCGGATCGCCGAGGACATCGAGATCGAGCGCCAGGACGACGACAACACCTACGTCTCGCTGGGGCTGCTCTCGCAGTGGGTCAAGGATCGCGAGATCGCCCTCGAGCTCTCGCCGTCGTCGAACCTGCAGACCGGCGCCATCGCCGAGTGGGGCGACGAGCTCGCCGACCACCCGTTCGACCTGCTCTACCAGCTCGGCTTCCAGGTCACGGTGAACACCGACAACCGCCTGATGAGCAACACCTCGATCAGCCGCGAGCTCGCGCTGCTGACGGATGCGTTCGGCTACGACCTCGCCGACATCGAGGTCTTCCAGCTCAACGCCGCCGCCGCCGCGTTCCTCCCGGTCGAGGACCGCGAGGATCTGGCCGACGCGATCTCGGAGGGCTTCGACGCCCTCTGATCTCCGGCGAGCCGGCCGGATGCCCGCACTCCGTCAGGATGCGCGCTCCGGCCTGATGCACGCACGGCGCTGATGCGCGCCCCACTCAGCGGTGCGGCAGCTCCTGCAGCGACCACGAGTTGCCATCGGGGTCGCTGAAGTACACGAAGCGACCCCAGTCGAGGTCGGTGACCGGGCTGCACTCGACGCCGCGGGAGACGAGGTGGGCGTGTGCCTCGTCGGCCGAGGGCACGACGATCTGCACGGCTCGCAGCGCGCCGGGCGTCATCTCCGAGACGCCCTTCCCGAAGGCGATCGAGCAGGCCGACCCCGGCGGGGTGACCTGCACGTAGCGGATCTCCTCGGTGGGCGAGGCGTCGTGGTCGGCGGTCCAGCCGAGCGTCTCGACGTAGAACGCCTTCGCGCGGTCGATGTCGGCGACGGGGAAGGCGATGAGTTCGATCTTCCAGTTCTCGATCATGATGGGTCCTCTCAACGGTGTCGTGACTTCTAGACCACGGTAGAAGTCAATCAGGACGCTTCTCGTCCTGATTGGCGAGAGAATCGGGGTATGTCGACGACGGCGTCCCGCATCCTGAGCCTGCTCGACCTGCTGCAGACCCATCGGCAGTGGGCCGGCCCCGAGCTGGCGCGCCGGCTCGAGGTGACCGAGCGGACCTTGCGCCGCGACATCGAACGCCTGCGCGAGCTCGGCTACCACGTCACGGCCAGCCGCGGTTCGGCGGGCGGGTACCGGCTCGAGGCCGGATCCGAACTGCCGCCGCTGCTGCTCAGCGACGAGGAGGCGGTCACGATGGCGATCGGCCTGCGGCTCGCCGCCATGCAGGGTGTGGTCGACGGCGAGCGGACCACGCTCGGCGCCCTCGCGAAGTTCGAGCAGGTGCTGCCCGCCGAGCTCCGCCGCCGGGTCAACGCGCTCGCCGGGCACGTCCAGCCCGAGGGTCCGCGTCCCGGAGCCTGGAACACGGGCTCGCCGCCGCCGCCCGTTCCTCAGGAACTGCTCGGCGCGCTCGCCCTCGCCTGCCGTGACCACGAGCGCGTGCGGCTGCACTACACCGCGGCCGACGGCAGCGAGACCGACCGGCAGGTCGAACCGCACACGCTCGTCGCGTCGGGGCAGGTCTGGTTCCTGGTCTGCTGGGACCTCGGGCGGGATGCCTGGCGCACCCTGCGCGTCGACCGGATGAGCCGGCTCACCGGCACCCGGGTGCGTGCCCATCCGCGCGCGCTGCCCGCCGACGACGCTGCTGCCTTCGTGCGCACGGCTGTCGAGGGTCTGCGGCGCCGGCGCACCGCCGAGGTGCACCTGCGGCTTCCGCTCGCCGCGATGCGTGAACGCTTCGGCCGCTACGGCGACGATGCCTGGAGCCTGGATGCCGACACGACGGTCTGGCCCATCCACGGCGAGACGGTGGCCGCGCTCGCCGCCTGGCTGCCCTGGATCCCGGCCGACCTGGAGTACACGCTGCACGGCGACGACGAGCTGCTCGCCCACGTGCGGGCGACGGCGGCCAGGATGCGCGACGCGAGTGCAGCGGGTGGGAGTGCAGGCGCGGGTGCGCGTGCAGATGCGGGCGCGAAGCCAGGTGCGGGTGCGAGCCGAGGTGGGGGTGCGAGCTCAGGTGCGGGTACGACCGCGAGCACAGGTGCAGCGAACTCCCCGGTAGCACCCGGCGCGGACTGAGATGATGTCGAGGAGATGTCCCAGATCCTCCCGCTCGATCAGCTCCCCGATCCGGCGATCGCACTGAAGGCGGTCGCACCGGACTGGCGCTCGGCCGTGCGTGCCGCCGCGGCGGCGCTCGAGGCCTCGGGGTCGGCCGACGCGGCCTATGGCGAACGGATGATCGCGATGGTCGAGGAGTACGGGCCCTACATCGTGATCGCGCCCGGACTCGCGATGGCGCACGCGCGGCCCGGGCCCGACGTGCACGCCCCCGGGGTGGTGCTCGTGACGCTCGCGGAGCCGGTCGCGTTCGGGCACGCCCACAACGACCCGGTGTCGGTGGTGATCGGGCTCGCCGCGACCGAGGCCGACCAGCACGTGGCATCCGTCGCCGCCCTCGCGAACGTGTTCAACGACGAGTCGGTCGTCCCGGCGCTCGCCGCCGCCACGACCCGGGATGAGGTGCGGGCGCTGCTCGCCGCCACCGGTGCGGGGTCAGGCGCGTGATGCGGATCGGGCGCATGAAGCAGCTCGTGCCCGTAAGGCGGATGGAATGCGGAACCCGGCTCGACGCCCCCGCGTCCCCAGCCGCTATCCTGAACCCGTGAAGATCGTCGCCATCTGCGGAGCGGGAATCGGGACCTCGGAGATCCTGAGGATCAACGCCGTGCGCGCCCTCGAGCGGCTCGGCATCGACGCCGAGGTCAGCGCCACCGACGTCGGCAGCGTGGGTGTGGCTGCGGCCGACGCCCAGGTCATCCTCTCGTCGGCCGAGCTCGTCTCGGCCATCGGCCGCACGAACGCCGACGTCGTCGTGATCGACAACTATTTCGATCTCGAGGAGATCACCGCCAAGCTCGAGATCGCGGTCGGCTGACCCTCAGCGGAACCCGCAGCTGAACCCTCAGCTGAACAGCCGCCGGAACACGTTCGTGTCGGCCAGGTCGATCAGCTCGTCGCCACGCCCCGACAGCAGGGTGCGGATGGCGTAGAGCGTGAAGCCCTTGGCCTGCTCGGCCGTGATGGTCGGCGGGATCGACAGCTCCTGCTGCGCGGTCACGATGTCGACGAGCGCGGGCCCGTCGTGCGCGAACGCAGCACGGAGCGCGCCCTCGAGGTCATCCGGCTTCTCGACCCGCTGGCCGTGGATGCCGATCGCGTTCGCCAGCGCCGCGAAATCAGGGTTGTCGAGCTGGGTGCCGAAGTTGACGATCCCGGCCGCCTTCATCTCGAGTTCGACGAAGTTCAGAGACGAGTTGTTGAACAGCACGATCTTCACCGGCAGCTTGTTCTGGCGCACGGTGAGCAGCTCGCCGAGCAGCATGGCGAGCCCGCCGTCGCCGGAGAGGGCGATGATCTGGCGATCCGGGAACGCCGTCTGCGCCCCGATCGCCTGCGGCAGCGCGTTGGCCATCGAGCCGTGGCTGAACGAGCCGATCAGCCGGCGCGAACCGTTCATCTTCAGGTAGCGGGCCGCCCACACGACGGGGGAACCGACATCCGGGATGAAGACCGCGTCCTCGGTCGCCAGCTCGCTGACCAGCCGGGCCACGTACTGCGGGTGGATGGGCGTGCGGTTGCGGTCGTTGTCGGCGAGGTCGTCGAGCTCCTTGCGCGTCTTGGCGTAGTGCTCGGTGCTCGCGTCCAGGTGCCGCGTGTTCGTCTTGGTCTCGAGCAGGGGCAGCAGGGCGTCGATGGTGTCACCCACGTCGCCGACCAGCGCGAGGTCGACCGGGGTGCGCTTGCCGATCTGCTCGCCGCGGAGGTCGACCTGGATGACCTTCGCCTTCGACGGGAAGAACTGCGGGTACGGGAAGTCGGTGCCGAGCATCAGGAGCACGTCGCAGCTCTCCATCGCGCGGTAGCCCGACGCGAAGCCGAGGAGGCCGGTCATGCCCACGTCATAGGGGTTGTCGTACTCGAGGAACTCCTTGCCGCGGAGCGCGTGCACGATCGGCGCCTTGAGCGTCTCGGCCAGTGCGATCACCTTCGCGTGCGCGCCCTCGGTGCCCGCCCCGCCGAGGATCGTGACCTTCTTCGTACCGTTCAGCAGCGCCGCGGCCTCGGCCAGCTGGTCGTCGGCCGGCCGCACGATGCTCCGCGTCGCGACGATCGGGGCCGAGCGGCCCTTGCCCTCGTGTTCCTTGAGGAAGATCTCGCCCGGAATGACCACGACAGCGACCCCGCGCTTCTCGATCGCCGCGCGCATCGCGATCTCGAGCACGCGTGGAAGCTGCTCGGGGGTGCTCACCATCTCGACGTACACACTGCACTCGCGGAACAGCTCCTGCGGGTGCGTCTCCTGGAAGTACCCGGTGCCGATCTCGCTCGCCGGGATGTGCGCGGCGATCGCCAGCACCGGCACCCGGCTGCGGTTCGCGTCGTAGAGACCGTTGATCAGGTGCAGGTTGCCGGGGCCGCAGCTGCCGGCGCAGACCGCGAGCTCGCCCGTGAGGGCGGCGTCGGCCGCGGCGGCGAAGGCGGCGGCCTCCTCGTGACGGACGTGCTGCCAGGAGATCGAGTCCCGGCGGCGGATGGCGTCGGTGAAGCCGTTCAACGAGTCGCCCGGCAGACCGTAGACCCGCTCCACTCCCGCTTCGGCGATGACGTCGACGATCTTCTCAGCGATTGTGCTCATGCATCGAATCTACGGCCGGGGCGGATGCTTCGCATCCGTCAACAGTCGAACCGCCCACCTGAGAGCGGCACCCGCTACGAGAGCCGGTCCCGCATCCCGCCCTCGAGCTTCTGAAGCAGCTCGACCACCGCGTCGCGACGGTCGGCCAGGCTGCCGTCGTCGTTCCACGCGTCCAGGTAGATCTTGAGCTTCGGCTCGGTACCGCTCGGCCGCACCATCACCCGGGCACCCGGGAGCACGATCCGCAGCACGTCGCTCGGCGGCACCCCGCCGTCGCCGCGGCTGAGGTCGTCGATCCGTTCGACCGGCAGGCCGCCGAGCTCGGCCGGCGGATCCTCCCGGAGCGCCGACATGACCGCGTCGATCTGCGCCAGATCGGTCACCCGCAGCGAGATCTGCGCCGAGCCGTAGTGCCCGAAGCGCCCGCTGAACTCGTCGAGCCGGTCGGCGATCGTGCGGCCGGAGGCGGCGAGCTCGGTCGCGAGGTCGAGCAGTGCGATCGCGGCCGAGATGCCGTCCTTGTCGCGCACGGTCGCCGGGTTCACCAGGTAGCCCAGCGCCTCCTCGTACCCGAAGACCAGGCCGGGGGCGCGGGAGACCCACTTGAACCCGGTGAGCGTCTCGGTGAAGCCGAGGCCGTACTCCCGGGCCACGGCGCCGAGCGCGGGCGACGAGACGATCGAGCAGGCGAGGGTGGCCGAAGGCTCCTCGTCGAGGAGGTCGTCACCGGGCTCGACGGATGCTCCGGCAGCCGCTTCGGCCGCGCGCCAGCCGAGCAGCTGCCCGACCTCGTTGCCGGTGAGCGAGCGGTAGCCGCTGGCCGACGAGCCGTCCGGGATGGCGATGGCCAGCCGGTCGGCGTCGGGGTCGTTGGCGACGATGAGGTGCGCGCCGACGGCCCGGGCGGTCTCGAACGCGAGGTCGAGGGCACCCGGCTCCTCGGGGTTCGGGAAGGCCACGGTCGGGAACGCCGGATCCGGCTCGATCTGCGCCTCCACGATCACCGGGCGGGCGAAGCCGGCGCGGTCGAGCACGCGGGAGAAGGTCTCCCAGCCGACGCCGTGCATCGCCGTGTAGGCGACCGTGAGGCCGGCCCCCGCATCCTGTCGCAGTTCGCGGGGAGTCGTGGCGACGGCCGCGGTCGCCTCGACGTACCGCTCGACGAGGCTCTCGTCGGCGATCTCGTACTCGCCCGATCGCGGCAGCTCGAGCACGTCGAGGGTGGCGGCGACCCGGTCGATCTGCGCGGCGATCTCGGCGTCGGCCGGCGGCACGATCTGCGAGCCGTCGTCGCCGTCCCCGAGGTAGACCTTGTAGCCGTTGTCGCGGGGCGGGTTGTGCGAGGCCGTCACCATGACGCCCGCCGAGACCCCGAGATCCCGGACGGCGAAAGCGACCAGAGGGGTCGGCAGCAGGCGCGGCAAGAGCACCGCGCGGATGCCGGCGCCCGCCATGATCTCGGCCGTGTCGATCGCGAAGACGCGCGAGTTCTTGCGGCCGTCGTAGCCGATCACGATCGACGGGCGGGTGTCGGGATGCGCGCGCTCGAGCAGGAACGCGGCGAGCCCGGCGGCCGCCTGCGAGACCAGCACCCGGTTCATCCGGTTCGGCCCGGCGGCCAGCTCGCCGCGGAGGCCCGCGGTGCCGAAGGCCAGCCGGGAGCCGAAGCGGGAGCGGAGGTCGTCGGCGGCGCCGGGGAGGCTCGCGCCGACGCGGCGGAGCAGTGCGGCCAGCTCGTCGCGGGTCTCGGGATCGGGATCCTGCGCCATCCACGCCATCGCGGCGTCGACGAGCACCTCGACGTCGTTGCGCGACTCGGGACCGGCGTGGGGGGCTTCAGTGTTCTGGCCCTCCGTGTTCTGGCCCTCGGCGTTCTCGCTCATCGCATCTCCTTCTGCAGGGGCCGTCGGGCGGCCGTCACAGCGCGCCGACGACGCGGGCGAGCATCCCGCCGATCGCGGCCTCGGCATTGCGGCCGGCCTCGATCACCTCTTCGTGGCTCAGCGGGGTCTTCTGGATGCCGGCGGCGAGGTTCGTGATCAGCGAGAAGCCGATGATCTCCATCCCGGCCTGGCGGGCCGCGATCGCCTCGAGGGCGGTCGACATGCCGACGATGTGGCCGCCGATGGCCTTCGCCATCTGCACCTCGGCCGGCGTCTCGTAGTGCGGGCCGCGGAACTGCACGTACACGCCCTCGTCGAGCGACGGCTCGACGCTCCGGGCGAGGTCGCGGAGGCGCGTGGAGTAGAGGTCGGTGAGGTCGATGAAGGTGGCGCCCTCGAGCGGGGAGTCGGCGGTCAGGTTGATGTGGTCGCTGATCAGCACGGGGGTGCCCGGGGTCCAGGTCTCCTTGATGCCGCCGGCGCCGTTCGTGAGGATCAACGTCGAGGCTCCGGTGGCGGCCGCGGTACGCACCGCGTGCACGACCCGGCGCACGCCGTGGCCCTCGTAGTAGTGGGTGCGCGCTCCGATCACCAGGGCGTGCTTGCCGGTCGGCAGCAGGATCGAGCGCAGCGTGCCGACGTGGCCGGGCACGGCCGGCATCCCGAAGCCGACCACCTCGGTGGCCGGGATCGTCGCGACGGTCTCGCCGATCAGGTCGGCGGCCTTGCTCCAGCCGCTGCCGAGCACGAGGGCGAGATCGTGGCGCTCGACGCCCGTCAGCTCGGCGATCTGCGCCGCGGCGGCGTCGGCCACCTCGAAGGGGTCGGTGTCGGGCAGATCCAGGGGATTCGAGGTCGTGGAGGACATCCATCCACTCTATTCAGTCGGACGCGCGCGCGGTGCCCGGGGATCGTTCGTCATCCGTTGGTTTTGCGGGCTTCCGCCGACACAGGACAATGGAGGCATGGGCAATGCATTCGAGCGCAAGCAGAGGGTCGCCGTCGTCGGGGGAGGCCCCGGGGGCTACGAGGCCGCGATCGCCGGAGCGCAGCTCGGGGCCGAGGTCACGCTGATCGAACAGGTCGGCGTGGGCGGATCGGCCGTCATCACCGACGTCGTGCCCTCGAAGACCCTGATCGCCGTGGCCGAAGCCACCAACGCGATCGGTGAGGCCGCCGACCTCGGCGTGCAGTTCTTCGCCCGCAACGAGACCACCGGCCGGCCGGTTCGCCCCGAGGTCGCCGTCAACCTGGCGCAGGTCAACAAACGGCTGCTCGGCCTCGCCCGGCAGCAGTCGGAGGACATGCGGGCCAGCCTCATCCGTGCCGGCGTCAAGATCGTCAGCGGCCACGGTCGCCTCGACGGCCCCGACTCGATCATCGTCTCGACCGGCGCCGGAGCCGACGGCGTCGACTTCGACCACATCGACGCCGACACGATCGTCGTCTCGGTCGGCGCGAGCCCGCGACTGCTGCCGAGCGCCATGCCCGACGGCGAGCGGATCTTCACCTGGACCCAGCTCTACGGCCTCACCGACGTGCCCGAGCACCTCATCGTCGTCGGGTCGGGTGTCACCGGCGCCGAGTTCGCCTCGGCCTACCGGGCGCTGGGCTCGCAGGTGACGCTGATCTCCTCGCGCGACCAGGTGCTGCCGGGTGAGGATGCGGATGCCGCCGCCGTGATCGAGAACGTCTTCAAGCGCAACGGGATGACCGTGCTCTCGAAGTCCCGCGCCGACTCGGTCGAGCGCACCGCGACCGGAGTGGTCGCCACCCTGTCGGACGGCACGAAGGTCGAGGGCTCGCACTGCCTGATGGCGGTCGGCTCGATCCCGAACACGCGGGGCATCGGCCTGGAGGAGGCGGGCATCCAGCTCTCCGAGTCGGGGCACATCCGCGTGAACCGCGTCGCCCGCACGAGCGCGCCGAACATCTACGCCGCCGGAGACTGCACCACGTTCCTGCCGCTGGCCTCGGTCGCGTCGATGCAGGGCCGCACGGCGATGTTCCACGCGATGGGGGATGCGGTGAACCCGACCGAGCTCCGCAACGTCGCGTCGAACATCTTCACCCAGCCGCAGATCGCGACCGTGGGCTGGACCCAGCGGCAGATCGAGGAGGGCATCGCCCAGGGCGACATCTACAAGCTGCCGCTCTCGTCGAACCCGCGCGCCAAGATGATGGGCATCAAGGACGGCTTCGTGAAGCTGTTCGCCCGCACCGGTTCGGGCACGGTCATCGGCGGCGTCGTCGTGGCGCCCAACGCCTCCGAGCTCATCTTCCCGATCGCGCTCGCGGTCGAGCACCGCCTCACGGTCGACCAGGTCTCCCGTGCCTTCACGGTGTACCCGTCGCTCTCGGGCAGCATCTCGGATGCGGCCCGGGCCATGCACATCGTGCTCTAGCGGCTCCGCGTGGCTGGGCGTCGACCGTCGGCCGGTTAGAGGATCGTCTCGACCCGGAAGACGGTCGTCACGAGCGGGCCCGGATCGGTCGCCGTCCACTCCGGGTCGGCGAGGTGGTCGCGCACGGCCTCCGTCAGAGTGCCGAAGTAGGCGACGTGCGCGGCGCGCCAGTCGTCCAGCGACGAGGACTCGTGCGAGGCCAGGTCGAGCGTGATGCTGCCGAGGGTGGTGTCGGCCACCTCGAGGTACTCGATCACCGCGACGGGCTCGCCCGAGGAGCCGATCAGCGCGCGGCGCTCGCCGACGACGGGCACCGGCTGCGCGCGATCGTGCAGCTCGTAGGCGACGCGCAGGGTGGTCGAGCCGGTCTTGCGGCCGCTCAGGATGAGGTCGACGAGCTGGTCGCGGAAGGCTCCGGGCGTGCCGAACTCGAGCCGTTCGAGCGTCGACGGGTCGGTGTGGGCGGCGGCGGCCGCTGAGGCGGCCAGGATGTCGTCCACGAGCTGCATGGTGCCCACGTTGTCCCAAGCGTCGCTGGGCCGGTCGTCGTCGGCGTCGGTACCGGTGCCGGCGGTGGATGTCGTGTCGTCCTCGGCGCCCGCGTGTGCGGCGACCACGTCGGCGAAGGCCCGCAGCTCGCCCACGAAGCCGCGCAGGTACAGGTCGCGACCGATGCCCGACATGGCGCTCTCCGCGGGGCGGTGCACGGTGACGACTTCGGGCAGCGACTGCCAGCCGGGGGCCGCGGAAGGCGCATCCGGTGTCGTGTGCACCCGCAGTTCCACCGCATCCTGGGTCTCGGCGAAGCCGCGATCGCCCGAGACGCGGAGGCTCTCGGTCTCGTTCGAGCGGCTGGGCAGGCCGGTGAGGTCGAGGGTGCCCGCCACGCCCGAGGCGAAGCGGAGGGTGATCGAGAGGGCCACGTTGGCGCCCTCGCCCGAGTTCACGGCGCTGACCGAGACGGCTTCGCCGAACAGGTAGCGCACCAGGTCGACGAGGTGGATGGCGGCGAACTTGAGGTAATCCTCCTCGTCGCGGCAGAACGGGGTGCTGTCGCAGGCGAAGTGCACCGAGAAGGAGCACAGGGTGCCGAGCTCGCCGTCGTCGAGCAGGGCGCGCAGTCGCCGGTACACCGGAGCGTGCCGCTTCATGAAGCCGACCCGCACGGGCACTCCGGCGGCCTCGGCCTCGCGGGCGATCACGCGGGCCTCGGCGGCGTTCCAGCCGAGCGGCTTGTCGGCGAACACGGGGCGGCCCGCGGCGATCGACTCCCGCGCGAGCCGCGCCTGATCGGCGGCCTGCGCCACCACGATCACGCCGTCGAGCGAGTCGTCGGCGAGCAGTTCGGCGGCCGAGCCGTAGGGCGTGGCCTCGGGGGCGCCGAAGCGGATGAGCGCCTCGGCCGAGCGCGCGGCGTCGCGGGTGGCGAGCGCGGCGAGCGACACCCCGGCGAGGCCGAGGGCGGGCAGGATGTTCGTGGTGGCGTGGAAGCCGGCACCGATCATCCCGATCCGCGGTTCGGGGCGCTCGTCGTGGTGCTGCTGCGGATCCATGGTCATCCCTCGTTCGTCGTGATGGTGGCGCTCCGCCGCGCGCCCGCGGACGACCGCTCAGCCGATGATGGTCAGGCGGTGATGGTCACGCCGGCGACGGTCAGCCGGTGATGGTCAGCAGTACGTGGCCCGACGAGACCGTGGCGCCGACGGTGGCGGCGAGGTTCGTGACCACGCCGTCTTTGTGGGCGGTGATGGGCTGCTCCATCTTCATGGCCTCGAGCACGAGCACGAGGTCGCCCTTGACGACCGTGTCGTCTTCGGCGACAGCCAGCTTCACCACGGTGGCCTGCATGGGGGCCTTCACCGCGTCGCCGCTGGCGCTGCTGGACGAGGCCGACGAGACTCCGTGACGGGTGGGGGCCGCGCCCGAGGTGGCGGATCCGCCGGACGACGCCGAGCCCGACCGGGCGCCGGCCGCGAGCAGGCGGGCCGGGAGGGCTACCTCGACGCGCTTGCCGTCGACCTCGACGACGACGGTGCGGCGCTCGGGTGCGGGAGCCGCATCCTCGAGCGACCCGCTCCACGGCTCGGCCGGGTTGTCGTACTCGGTCTCGATCCAGCGGGTGTAGATGGAGAAGGGCGTGCCCTCCTCGGGCGCGAAGGCCGGGTTGCGCACCACGTCGCGGTGGAAGGGCAGCACCGTGGGCAGGCCGGCCACCTCGAACTCGTCGAGGGCGCGGCGGGAGCGCTCCAGCGCATCCTCTCGCGACGACCCCGTCACGATGAGCTTGGCGAGCAGGGAGTCGAACGAGCCCGAGATCACGTCGCCGGCCTGCACGCCGGAGTCGACGCGGACGCCGGGACCGCCGGCGGGCTTGAAGACGTGCACGGGGCCGGGGGAGGGGAGGAAGGAGCGACCCGGATCCTCACCGTTGATGCGGAACTCGAAGGAGTGGCCGTGCGGCGCGGGGTCGTCATAGTCGAGCACGCCGCCCTCGGCGAGGCGGAACTGCTCGCGCACCAGGTCGATTCCAGTGACCTCTTCGGAGACCGGGTGCTCGACCTGCAGGCGGGTGTTGACCTCGAGGAACGACACCGTTCCGTCTTTGCCGACGAGGAACTCGCAGGTGCCGGCGCCGAGGTAGCCGACCTCTTTGAGGATCGCCTTCGACGCGGAGTAGAGCAGCGCGTTCTGCTCGTCCGAGAGGAAGGGCGCGGGGGCCTCCTCGACGAGCTTCTGGTGCCGGCGCTGCAGCGAGCAGTCGCGGGTCGAGACGACGACCACGTTGCCGTGCGCGTCGGCGAGGCATTGGGTCTCGACGTGCCGGGGGCGGTCGAGGTACTTCTCGACGAAGCACTCACCGCGGCCGAAGGCGGCGATCGCCTCGCGGGTGGCGGACTCGAACTGCTCGGGGACCTCTTCGATCGTGCGGGCGACCTTGAGGCCGCGGCCGCCGCCGCCGAACGCCGCCTTGATCGCGACGGGCAGACCGTGCTCGGCGACGAAGGCGAGCACCTCCTCGGCGCCGTTCACGGGGTCGATCGTTCCCGGAGCGAGCGGAGCGCCGACCTTCTCGGCGACGTGACGGGCCGAGACCTTGTCGCCGAGCTTCTCGATCGCCTCGGGGCTCGGGCCGATCCAGATCAGGCCCGCGTCGATCACTGCGCGGGCGAAGTCGGCGTTCTCGGCGAGGAAGCCGTAGCCGGGGTGCACGGCGTCGGCGCCGGAGCGACGGGCGACCGAAAGGATCTTGTCGATCACGAGGTAGGTCTCGGCGCTGGTCGTGCCGTCGAGGGCGTAGGCCTCGTCGGCCAGCTGCACGTGCAGCGCATCCCGATCCTGGTCGGCGTAGACGGCGACGGAGAGGATTCCGCTGTCGCGAGCGGCCCGGATGACCCGGACGGCGATCTCGCCTCGGTTGGCGATGAGGACCTTGGAGATACGAGGCATAATCTCAAGCTTATTGCCGCGGTGCATAACCCTTTTGGCATGTGGCGACAAAAATGCCGCCGTCACTGCTCGCAGTGTCTACAACGAACCGTGCTCGCGGGGCCGGTTCCAGAGGTCGGTCCAGTCGACGCCGGCTTCGCGGAGGAGGTCGCGAACCACTGGCAGGGACATCCCGATCACCGCCGACGGGGCGCCCGTGATGGTGCGGATGAACGGGGCCGCGAGCCCGTCGATGGTGAAGGCTCCGGCCACCAGCAGGGGTTCGCCCGAACCGACGTAGGCGTCGATCTCGGCGTCGGTGATGTCGTCGGCGAAGGTGAGCTCGGCGTGGTCGGTGCGACCGGCGGCCCCACGCCGCTGTCCGCCCCGGTGATCGATCAGCCAGTGCCCCGAGTGCAGCACGCCGGTGCGGCCGCGCTGTCCGATCCAGCGCTCGCGGGCGACGTCAGGACGGTGCGGCTTGCCGTAGGCGATTCCGTCGAGCTCGAACGCGGAGTCGCCGCCGAGGATGAAGCCGTCCACGGGCTGCGGGTCGGCCGCGAGGGAGTCGGCCGCGCCCTGGTGGGGGACGTAGCCGCCCGCTCGGGCGACGGCGTCGGCCACCGCTTCGGCCTTGGCCTCGGCGAGCAGCTGCACCATCTCGGCGGTGGTCAGCGGGCCGCGCTCGGCGACCGCGCGCTCGACGGCCGCATCCTCGTCGACCTCGGAGGGCAGCACGACCGGCTCGATGCCGATCTGGCGCAGCAGGGCGAGGCGGGCGGGCGAGGTCGAGGCGAGGTAGAGGCGCACGCGCACAGCCTAAGGGGAGTCTCGGATCGCGGTGTGGGATGCTCGCAGGATGGCCGAACAACGCTCTTCCTCCTCGTCTTCCTCCTCGTCTTCGTCGTCCGCTTCGTCGTCCGCCCCGTCGGTCGAGTCGCCCGTCGAACTGCAGATCGACTCGATCGCGCACGGCGGAGTCTCCGTGGCCCGTCTCGACGGGCGGGTCGTCTTCGTGGCCGACGCGATCCCGGGCGAGCGGGTGCTGGCTCGGGTGACCGACGACGGCAAGAGCTCGTTCTGGCGCGCCGAGACGGTCGAGGTGCTCGACGCCTCGCCGGACCGCGTGCCGCACGTGTGGTCGGCCGCGTCGATCGAGCGTGACCCGCGGGCTCGTGCCGGGGGTGCCGAGTTCGGGCACATCTCGCTTCCGCGTCAGCGGGCGCTGAAGGCCGAGGTGCTGACGGATGCGCTGCACCGGTTCGGCGGGCTCGACCGGTCGGTGCCGCTCGAGGTGGAGGTGGAGCCGATCGGAAGCGGCGCGCTGCGCGAGGACGGGACGCGCTGGCGTTCGCGCATCCGCCTGCACCGCGGGGCCGACGGACGCTTCGGGCCGTACGCGGCTCGCTCGCACACGGTCGTGCCGGTCGAGGACCTGCCCCTGGCCACCGCTGCGGTGGAGGAGGCCGTGGCCTTCGGGCGTCGGATGGACGATGTGGATGCCGCGGCGATCGAGATCGTGGAGACCTCGGAGGGCGAGGTGCGGGTGCTCGAGGTCGCCGAGGAGCGGTCGAAGACCGGGCGCGGCGGCCGAGGGGCTCGTGGCTCCGGTGGTCGTGGGGCGTCGGCTCATGGTGCCGGCGGGCGGGGGCGACGGGATGCGGGACGCTCCGGTTCTGCCGGTTCGGGTGCGGGCGCCTCGGACCGCGATGGCTCGGAGGGCTCGGCGCCGAAGACGGCCGCCACGATCGTGGAGCGGGTCGGTGACCGGGAGTTCCGCCTCGCGGAGAACGGGTTCTGGCAGGTGCACGTCGATGCCGCCCGCACCTTGACCGAGGTGGTGCAGTCGCAGACCCGCGCCGACCTCTTCGACCCGCGCGCGGCGAACCAGGACCTGTACGGCGGAGTGGGCCTGCTCGCCGCCGCGATCGCCGACCGCTTCGGCCCGGCGACCCGCATCACGAGTGTCGAGAGCGACCCGATGGCCACCGATCACGCCGCCGAGAACCTCGCCGAATGGCTCGGCGCTCGGGCGGTCACCGGCCGGGTCGACCGTTACCTCGCCGAGCTCGAGCGCACCGCCGCCGGCTCGGCCGAGGACCGCCGCCGCCTGGCCGCGGCCACCGTCGTGATCGACCCGCCGCGTTCGGGGGCCGGCCGGCAGGTGGTCGAGTCGCTGGCCCGTCTCGACGTCGCCCAGGTCGTCTACGTCGCCTGCGACCCGGTCGCCTTCGCCCGCGACCTCGCCACCTTCCGGGAGGCGGGCTACGAGCTCGACGCCCTTCGTGCGTTCGACCTCTTCCCGCACACCCACCACTTCGAAACCGTAGGCACCCTCGTCCGCGCCTGACCGGACGCACGGACCCCGACGACCGGTATAGGCCGGTCGTCGAGGCGCGGCTGCCCGCCTAGCGCGTGCGGATCACCTCGTACCGCGAGAGCTGATCCACGACGTCGTCCGAGATCGTCAGCGGACCGCCCAGCACGATCACGCGATCCGGCTCCAGCGTTTCGAGTGTCGCGGCGACCGACGACGGAATCGCCCGGTCCTGCACCAGCAGCACCGGTGAGTCCTGTCTGATCGCGGCAGCCGACGCGGTCAGCGCATCCGGGAACTGCTGGCCCGAGGCAATGTAGACGGTTCCGCCCCGCTGACCCGAGAAGGCGAGATCGGCGACGGCGGCCGAGGTCGCGTACCGATCGGCCCCGGAGACCCGTACAACTGTGGCCACCGCATTCAACTGCTGTACGGCGGTCTCCGCCACCGTGTTGACCCCACCGACCACGACGATCCGGCCCGGCTGAAGCGCGCGGATGCGATCGAGCACCACCTGAGGCACCGTGTCTTTCTGCGTCAGCAGCACCGGCGAGTCCTTTCCGGCGCCTGCCCCGGCGCTCAGCGAGTCCGCGGCGAGTTCGCCCGACGCGACGAAGACCACCGGAGCGGTGTTGAATGTCGCCCCAGCGATCGCGGCAGAGACCTCGTACCGGTCCGCGCCTCCGATCCGGTCGACCGTCAGCCCGCGGGCCAGCAGTGCGTTCTGAACGACAGGGCTCACACTCGAGGGCCCGCCGAGGATGACAACCCGATCGGCCCCCATCCGCGAGATCCGCTCGAGCGTGTTGTCGCTGATCGAGTCCCGCTGCGTCAGCAACACGGGGGCGTTCGCGGCCCCCGCGGCGACCGATCCGCTGAGGGCGTCGGGGAAGGTCTCGCCGGACGCGAGGAACACCGTCCTGACCGGGTCGCGGAAGATCTCGTACGCGAGTGCGTTCGCCGTCTCGTACCTATCGGTGCCGCTGATCCGCTCGGCACCACGACCGTCCTCTCCGCTCCGGACGAGCGTCTGATCGACGGACTGGATCCCGCCGAGGGCGGGAGGCGCGGCGTGGGCCGCGGGCGTACCGGTGAGCAGGGCCGCCAGGGCCCCGAAGGTGATCGCACCGGCGAGCGATCTGATGTGTCGGGTCATACCTGAGAAAATATCACTGCAGGTGTCGAGAAGCACGACTTTCCTGAGAATTCGTCGAAAATATCACGGTCGTAGGATAGGCGCAGGTCGACGAGGGGTGACGGTGCACGTGGAGACGACGGATGCGCGAACCGACGGACCCACCCCACCCACCACCCCCGTCCGCGTTGCGATCGTCGACGACCACGAGTCCGTGCGCCTGGGCATCCGCGCCGCCTGCCAGGAGGCGGGCTTCGAGGTCGTCGCGGCCGCCGCATCCGTGAGCGAGCTCTGGGTGGCGCTCGCGGGGAAGCAGTGCGACGTCGTCGTGCTCGACCTCAGCCTCGGCGACGGGTTCAGCGTCACCGAGAACGTGCAGCACGCCCGTTCGATGGGCGCCGCCGTGCTCGTGCACAGCATCGCCGACCGGGTCGGGCTGGTGCGCGAGGCGCTCGCCGCGGGCGCCGCCGGCGTCATCCCGAAGTCGGCCGCCACGAGCGCGGTGATCGGTGCCGTCGCGGCTGTCGCCCGGGGCGACGTGCTCAACAACCTCGAGTGGGCGAGCGCGATCGACGCCGACCGCGAGTTCGGCAAGGCCCAGCTCGCCCAGCGCGAGCGCGACGTGCTGCACCTGTACGCCTCCGGCCTCCCGCTCTCCCAGGTCGCGCTGAAGCTCGGCATCAAGACCTCGACCGCCAAGGAGTACCTCGACCGCATCCGCGCGAAGTACGTCGAGGTCGGCCGCCCGGCCCGGTCGAAGGTCGAGCTGCTGCGCCGCGCCGTCGAAGACGGCATCCTCGCGCTGGACGACACAGGGCAGAACTGACCGGCGCCATGTCGACCGAAGCCGGCCCCCCGCTCAGTCGCCCGCGCTTCAGCCGGGCCCAGATCGACAGCACCCTCGCGCGCCTCGAGGGCCTGTTCGGGTTCGGGTTCGCGCTGCTGTCGCTCCCGGTGCTGAGCGCCTCCCTCGACACGCTCAAGCCCGAGTGGGCCTGGGGCGTGGCGATCGTGACCTTCGGATCGATCGCCGTGGCGTTCGCCTGCTCGCTGGTCGGTCGCGGCATCCGTATCAGCATGGCCCTCGTCGCCCTGCTCTTCGTCCTCACCCTGCTGCTCTGGCCGCTCGCGGTGCGCACGCCGGATGCCGCGCTCGGCGTCCAGCCCTGGCTCTGGTACATCGTGATCGTCGCGATCGGAGCGGCCGGCATCTCGTTCCCGACGAGGTGGGCGGCCGTCTACACGGTCGCGGTCCCGGCGATGTTCGCGGTGCTCCGCATCCTGCCCGCGGGTGGTGGCGTCGGCTGGGAGCTCGCGGGGCTCGACGCGGTCTACGCGCTCGTGCTCGGCTCGTTCGTCGTCATCGTCATCACCACGCTGCGGACGGCGGCGTCCCAGGTGGATGCGGCGCAGACGCTGGCCGCGCGCCGCTACGCCGACGCCGCGAAGCGCCACGCGACCGAGCAGGAACGCACCCGGGTCGACACGGTCATCCATGACCGCGTGCTCTCGTCCTTGCTCGCTGCGGCCCGCGCCGCCACCCCCGCCGACCGGACTCTCGCCGTGCAGATGGCCGAGCAGGCGCTGGTCGCGCTGCACAGCGCCGACGCCGAGTCCGACGGCGCGGCCGACCAGCCCGTCGTGGTGCTGGTCGAGCGCCTTCGCGCCCTCAGCGGCACCCTCGACGCGGAGATCGCCTTCGAGCAGGAGGGCGACCTCGGCGGCGTCCTGCCAGCGCGGGTGCTCGAGGGGATGTACGCGGCGGCGGTGCAGGCCGTGGTCAACAGCATCCGGCACGCCGACCCCGACGAGCGTCCGGCCCCCGCAGCCCCCGCCGGCAACGTCGGCCCCGCTGACACCACCGCCCACCTCGACATCGAGGACACCGTCCCCCTCGCCCCCGCCGGCCCTCGCCGCGTGACCCGCAGCATCCGGATGCACGGCTGGGGCGTCGCCGGCCTCACCGTGGTGATCGCCGACACCGGAGCCGGGTTCGACGTCGATGCGGTGCCGGCCGACCGGCTCGGTCTCCGCATCTCGATCCGCGAACGCCTGAGCGCCGTCGGGGGAGCAGCCCACGTCCGCTCGGCGCCCGGCGCCGGCACCTCCGTCATCCTCGAGTGGCCGGACGAGGGGGTCCACGCGTGATCGCGATGCCCCGCGCCATCCTGGTGGGCCTGGCGGCCCTGTTCTCGGGGTTGCACATCGTCCTCGGCATCTCGGCCCTCGACGCACCCGACTCGCCATGGCCCGCGGTGGTCGCCATGGTGCTCTACGCGGCCGCGACCGTCGTGAGCCTCGCGCCCTCCGGCCGGGTCAGGATGCCCGCCGGCATGGCCGCCGCCAACATCGCGGTGATCTCGGTCGGGCTGATCCTGGTGCTGACCCAGCTCGATCCGGGGAAGCAGAACGGTTATGCCACCTGGATCGTCGGCGCCGTCGGCACCCTCATGACGATCACGGCCGTGCGGCAGCGGCCCTGGTTCGCCTGGGCCGGGATCGCCCTGATGCTGCTGGCCATGCTGATCTGGTCGCGGAACATCCTCGAGCTGCCGGCACTCGGAGCGATCGGCGGCCCGGTGTGGGTGGGCGTCGCGCACGCCACCTCGGTCGCGATCGCGCGTGCCGCCCGGGATGCCCGACTGCTCGAGCAGGCCGAGCAGCGTGCGGCTGAGTGGCAGGCCCAGGAGGAGGCCGAGTTCTTCGAACGACGGATGCGGCTGGCGCAGATGAACCGCCGGGTCGAGCCCATGCTCCGCACGATCGTCACCTCGGAGGGTGCGCTCGACGACGAGCAACGCCGCGAGTGCCTGCACCTGGAGGCGGCGATGCGGGACGAGATCCGTGGCCGGCGGCTGCTCGACGACCGGGTGCGCACCGAGGTCATGCTCGCCCGGCGCCGTGGTGTCGAGGTGACGCTGCTGGACGACGGCGGCATCGACGAGCTCGACAGGGAGGACCACGCCCGGGTCACCGCCGCGATCGCGCGGGAGATCGGCGGGACGACGGCCGATCGCGTGGTGGTGCGCACAGCGCACGACGACGAGACGGTCGCGGTGACGATCGTGGGGCTCACGGCCACGGCGGAGAGTGCGGCCGACGATCCCGAGGTCGCCCTCTGGGTGGAGGTGCCGCGCACGGCCGAGCCGCACACTGCCGAACCGTCCGGACGGGCCCCGGACGAAGAAGTGCCGGGGGCCGACTGACGTCGACCCCCGGCGAGTCTTCGAGTCAGGACGACAACCCGAATATCGCCCTGACTCGCCCCCGGAAACGAGCCCGCTTACCCTAGTCGACCCGTTCCGGCGGTGCCCCTCCAGAAGAGAGACACCTTGCGATACCTATTCTGATGATCCGGATGCAAGCGCACAGTCGGTCTTTCGGAGGACATTTTCGCGGGCGCTCTCAGCCAGCGCCCAACCAGCATCCAGATGGATGGGACAGCTCAGGCGCTGAAGCCCCGCCACTGCCCGGCACCCGGCTGAAGCGGCGCGCGCACGGTGCGCTGACTGCGCTCCCAGGCGGAGGGATTGATCCTGACGCCGGAGTGCAGCTCGTCGAGCTCCTCCTCCACGGCGGCCTCGACGACCGCGACCACGGCCGCGAGCTCATCGGGGGAGAGGGCTGGTGTCAGCACGCGCAGGGGCGTGGCATCCGTCGTCTCGTCCACAGGGTCGAGGCTACATTAGATCCAGGCCGCAGCAGGCCAGCGGAACGGGGCGGAAACCCGGCCCGCAGAGGGGACCGGGGAATGAAGAACACGCTCGACTTCGCGGGGAGGTACCTGCGCACGGTGCCCTTCAGCATCGCGTTCGCCGCGATCATCCTCGTCACCGCGCTCGTCGCCGGGACGTTCTTCGGCACCGCGTCGGCCGACACGCAGGCCGCCTGGGCTGCGGGGGTCACGACGACCGTCGACCTCGGCACCTGGTGGTCGGTGTTCACGGCGCTGTTCATCCCGTGGGATCCGTTCCAGCTGGTCTGGGGCATCGTCGGCTCGCTCGTGCTGCTCGGCGTCGCCGAGCGCCACCTCGGCCGCCGGCGCCTGGTGCCGGTGTTCTTCGCGACCGGTCTCCTCGGGGTGGGGCTCGGTGTGGTGGTGCAGTGGGCCGGCTCGCTCTTCGGCGAGTGGTGGGCCGCGGGCACGAGCGCCGACCTGACCATGGATCCGCTCACGCCGATCGTCGGCTCGCTGCTCACCGCGAGTGCGTTCATGACCGCGCTCTGGCGCCGCCGCGTCCGGCTGGTCGCGTTCGGCCTGTTGATCATGTTCGCCCTCTACGACGGCGACACCTCGACCGTGTACCGCCTGATCGCCGGCATCGCGGGGCTCGTGATCGGCCACTTCCTCTCCGGCCGCGCGCACCGGGTCGTGTTCCTCAAGAGCTCGTTCGGCGAGGTGCGCCTCCTGATCGCCACGATCGTGCTGATCACCGCCGTCGGCCCCCTGGTCTCGCTCCTCAACCCCGACGGCAACGGCGCCTTCGGGCTGGCCGGCAGCTTCTACGGCGACATCTTCCCGAGCGCCGCCGCGATCAACGAGCTCTGCGACACCGCGACCTCCGCGGCCTGCGACGACATGCGCCGGCTCGCCGCCCTCGGGGGCATCGGCCCGATCGTGCAGACCTTCGTCCCGCTCGCGCTGCTTCTGGTCGCCGCGTGGGGCCTCCGCCGCGGTCGGCGTTTCGCGCTCTGGCTCGCCGTGCTGACGAACATCGCGCAGATCGTGCTGGCCTTCGTCTTCCTCGGTCTGGCCGCCTCGTTCGTCCCGCTCGTCGACGGCGACACCAGCGAGCTGCAGGCCGTCGACATCGGCGAGTACATCGTCTGGGGCGGGTCGACGGTGCTCGTTCCCCTGGCCGTCGCCATCCTCCTCGTGATCGCGCGGAAGCGGTTCGCCGTGCGGGCGCCGCGGGAGGCCGTCATCCGCTTCGCCGTCATCGTGATCGGGAGCTTCCTCGCGCTGTCGCTGGTCTACCTCGTCGCCGGCGGCATCACGATCGGGCAGTTCACGCCCGGCGGGATCACGATCGTCGACCTCGTCTTCGACCTCCCGCGGCGCTTCCTGCCGGTCACGATGATCGGGGTCACCGGCGACGTCGTCGTGCCCTCGGCCGGGGTGACGCTGTTCCTCTTCCAGTGGATGGGCCCGGTCTTCTGGGCCGTCTTCACAGTGGCCTCCTTCCAGCTGCTCGCCTCGATGGAGCAGTCGGTGACCGTCGGCGATCACCAGCGCATCCGCGCCCTGCTGCGCCGTGGCGGTGGCGGGACGCTCGGCTGGATGGCCACCTGGCCCGGCAACGTCTACTGGTTCAACGAGGCGGGGGATGCGGCGGTCGCCTACCGGGTCATCAACGGTGTCGCCATCACGATGAGCGACCCCGTGTGCCGGCCGGGCGACGAGGGGCGCACGGTGCGCGACTTCGTGGCGTTCTGCGACGCCCGCGGCTGGATCCCGGTCTTCTACAGCGTGCACGAGCAGTTCCTGCCGGTCTTCGACGAACTCGAGTGGCAGTACATGTCCGTGGGTGAGGAGACTCTGATGCACCCGCAGTCGCTCGAGATGACGGGCAAGTCCTGGCAGAACGTGCGCTCGTCGCTGAACCGCGGCGTCCGCGAGGGCATGACCACGGTCTGGACCACCTACGACGAGCTCTCCCGCTCGTACATCTCGCAGATCAATGCGATCTCCGAGGCCTGGGTCTCGGAGAAGGAGCTGCCCGAGATGGGCTTCACCCTCGGAGCGCTCGAGGAGATCAAGGATCCGGACGTCAAGCTCATGCTCGCGATCGATGCCGAGGGGCGGATCGCGGCGGTCACCAGCTGGCTGCCCGAGTTCCGTGACGGTGTGCCGGTCGGCTACACGCTCGACTTCATGCGTCGGGCCGACGGCTCGATGGGCGGCACGATGGAGTTCCTGATCGCCTCCTCGGCGCTGCACATGAAGGAGGAGGGCGTCGAGGTGCTCTCGCTCTCCGGGGCACCGCTCGCGGTCGCGCCCGTGCCCAAGGGCGAGGAGCCGCCGGCGCCGACCGTGATGACCGGGCTCGCCGAGTTCCTGGCGAAGGCGCTCGAGCCGGCCTACGGCTTCTCGTCGCTGTTCAAGTTCAAGGCGAAGTTCAACCCCACCTACTCGACCATCTACATGGCCTACCCGAACCCGCTCGCGCTGCCCACGATCGGCGGGGCGATCGGCAAGGCCTACCTGCCGTCGATGAGCGGCAAGGAGGCGGTCTCGCTGGTGCGCACCCTCATCCCGCGCCGCTGACGCGGGCCCTCGTCCCGCGCCGCTGAGGCGGACCCTACAGCGGGATGTTGCCGTGCTTCTTCGGGGGCAGGCTCGCGCGCTTCGTCTTGAGGGCCCGCAGGGCCTTCGTGATCGCGACCCGCGTCGCGGCCGGCTCGATCACGCCGTCGAGCTCGCCGCGCTCGGCCGCGAGGAAGGGCGAGGCCACGTTGTAGGTGTACTCGTTGGCGAGCTTGGTGCGCACCGCCGCGACATCCTCACCGGCTTCCTCGGCCCGCTTGATCTCGCCGCGGTAGAGGATGTTGACGGCGCCCTGGCCACCCATCACCGCGATCTCGGCCGTCGGCCAGGCGAAGTTGATGTCGGCTCCGAGCTGCTTCGAGCCCATCACGATGTACGCGCCGCCGTAAGCCTTCCGCAGGATGACCGTGACCAGCGGCACGGTCGCCTCGGCGTACGCGTAGAGCAGCTTCGCGCCGCGGCGGATGACGCCGGTCCACTCCTGGTCGGTGCCCGGCAGGTAACCCGGGACATCCACCAGCGTGAGGATCGGGATCGAGAACGCGTCGCAGAACCGCACGAAGCGCGAGGCCTTCTCGCCGGCCTCGATGTTGAGGGTTCCGGCCATGGCGCTCGGCTGGTTCGCGACGATGCCGACGCTGCGGCCCTCGATCCTCGCGAAGCCGACGACGATGTTCGGGGCGTACAGCGGCTGCGTCTCGAGGAAGTCACCGTTGTCGACGAGGTGCTCGATCACGGTGTGCACGTCGTAGGGCTGGTTCGGCGAGTCCGGGATGATCGTGTTGAGCTTGCGGTCCGCATCCGTCACCTCGAGCTCGACGGCGCTGTCGTAGACCGGGAGCTCGGCGAGGTTGTTGTCGGGCAGGAAGCTGAGGAGGGCGCGGGCGTAGTCGAGCGCGTCGTCCTCGTCGCTGGCCAGGTAGTGCGAGACGCCCGAGATCTTGTTGTGGGTGAGCGCGCCGCCGAGCTCCTCCATGCCGACGTCTTCACCGGTGACGGTCTTGATCACGTCGGGGCCGGTGACGAACATCTGGCTGGTCTTGTCGACCATGATCACGAAGTCGGTGAGGGCGGGGGAGTAGACCGCGCCGCCCGCGGCCGGGCCCATGATGATCGAGATCTGGGGGATGACACCGCTGGCGGCGGTGTTGCGGCGGAAGATCTCGCCGTACTTGCCGAGCGCGACGACGCCCTCCTGGATGCGCGCGCCACCCGAGTCGAGCATCCCGATGATCGGCACGCCGGTCTTCAGCGCCAGATCCATCACCTTGATGATCTTCTCGCCCGCGACTTCGCCGAGCGAGCCGCCGAAGATCGTGAAGTCCTGCGCGTAGACCGCGACCTGACGGCCGTGGATCGTGCCGGTTCCCGTGACGACCGCGTCGCCGTAGGGGCGGGACTTCTCCATGCCGAAGGCGTGGGTGCGGTGACGCACGAACTCGTCGATCTCGACGAAGGAGCCGTGGTCGAGCAGCTGCTCGATCCGCTCACGCGCGGTCTTCTTGCCGCGCTTGTGCTGCTTCTCGATCGCGGCCTCGCCCGAGGCGGTCACGGCCTCGTGATAGCGGTTCTTGAGATCGGCCAGTTTTCCCGCCGTCGTCATCATGTCGGGAATGGTCGTGCCGGGCTCGGTCGTCTGGTCGTCGCTCACGCCGTTCACTCTACCGGCCAGTCCAGAGGCCACCTCGTTGATGAAACCCTACAAAACCGCGGCCGGATCTCAGTCAGAACCTCCTCGACCGTTGCTCGGCCGCTTTCGTCGGTAGCGTTGCGCTGAGTGCACTAACCTGAGATATGCTCACTCCATGACTTCTTCAGCACTGCGCCGGTTGCCTCTCGCCGGTCTCGCCGCGGCCGTCCTGCTCGCCGGCGTCGCCGTCGCTCCGGCGGGGGCTTCGGCGACCGAAGCGCCCCGGCGGATCACCTTCGACCGACTTCACGAACTGAGCTACGGGTCGGATGCGGTCGGTCCTGTGGTCGTCGATCCCGCCACCGACCGCGCGTACGTGACCACACGGGACGAGGGCCGCGTCGATGCCTTCGACATCTCCGGTGGCGCGATGACCAGCCTCGCGACCATCACCGACGACATCGACCGGCCCGTGGCCGCAGCGCTGAACGGGCGGACCCACGTGCTGGTCGTCGTCGATGCCGCGGCCAGCCAGATGGTGCGTCTGGTCGACGTGAACCCCGCCTCCGCGACGGTCAACCGGGTCCTCCGATCGATCCCCACAGGAGGAATGGGTGCGGTCGATGTCGGAGTGGATGCCTCGACGAACACGGCCTACGTGGTGAATCAGGGCAGCGACAACACGACCGTCGTCGACCTGGCCACCGGCGCGACGCGTCTCGTCGCGACCGGATGGTCGCCCGTCTCCGTCTCCGTCGACGAGGTCGGCCACCGCGCGTTCGTGACGAGCACCCGACGGCAGGAGGTCACCGTCGTCCGTGCCGACGGCTCGTCCGTGGTGTTTCCGCTCGACGCGGGCGCTGGCGCCTCCGCGATCTCCGGGGGGCTGCTCTATCTCGGGATGCAGGTCTCGGGTGCGCGGAGGGTCGAGACCTATGACCTCGACACGATGGATCTGGTCGGGTCATCACCTCTGCTGCCGGACGTTCCCGTCGACATCGCGATCGATAACAGTCGACGGGTGGTCTATCTGGCACTTCCTTCTGCGGTCCAGACGCTCCGAGTCGACACGCTCGTTCCGGACACCGTTCAACCGCTCTCCGCGCAGAACTCCGGAGTGGCGGTCCACCCCGTCACCCACCGTCTCTTCGTCAGCTGGCTCGATTCGCCGCGGAATTCACATCTCGCGCTCTACGACATCCACGCGAGCCCGGTCCCGTCCGCGGACCGCATCGGCGGAGCAGATCGGTACGCCGTCGCAGCGTCCGCGTCTGCCGACACCTTCTCCTCCGGGGTGCCGGTCGCCTACGTGGCTTCCGGCGAGAAGTTCCCGGACGCGCTCTCCGGCTCGGCAGCGGCCGGGGCTCGAGGCGGGCCGGTGCTGCTCGTGATGAACGATTCCGTCCCGGCGAGCACCGCGGCCGAACTCAAGCGGCTGAAGCCCCGGTCGATCGTGCTGCTCGGCGGGCTCGCGTCCGTCACGGCCGGTGTCGAGGCGACCCTCCGCACCTTCTCGCCCACGGTCAGCAGAATCGCGGGCGTCGACCGGTATGCCGTGTCCGCGGCGGTCTCGGAAGCGGCGTTCTCCCGCGGCGCTCCCGTCGCCTTTCTCGCCTCGGGCGAGGTCTTCCCCGACGCGCTCTCGGCCTCCGCAGCCGCGGGCCGCGCCGGTTCCCCGGTGCTGCTCGTGCAGAAGGACGCGGTCCCCGCGGCGATCCTGGCGGAACTCCGACGACTCGGAGCGTTGAAGGTCGTCGTGCTCGGCGGGGCGAACACGATCGCCGAAAGCGTGCTGACCACGCTGCGGTCGGAATTCGTCACGGAGCGGATCGACGGATCGGATCGCTTCGCGGTATCTGCATCCGTCGCCTCGTCGACCTTCCCCCACGGGGCGTACACGGTCTACGTGGCCTCGGGCGAGGTCTTCCCCGACGCCTTGAGCGGGGCGGCGGCAGCGGTGGCACACTCGGCGCCGGTGCTGCTGGTCAACCGGGACTCCATCCCGCCGGCCGTCTCGACAGCCCTCGATGGCCTCAAGCCGTATCGGATCGTCGTGCTGGGCGGCGAGGCGACCGTCAGCGACGCCGTTCTCGCGGCCTTGGAATCGAAGTTGACGGCGTACTGAGGCTGAGCCCGGGTTCGCTGGCGCCGCCATCGACACGGGTCGGTCGCCTTGACGGGCCGGCGAGGTCACCAGACCGCCGGGCCGGCGGAATCGGCACCCGCCACGCTCGGCGGCGCGGCTTGTCACGAAGTAGCGTGGGGCCATGGATCTGCCGCTCTCCGCTCCTCTGACGCCCAAGCTGGTCTGGATGGCGCAGGCCGGCTCCACGAACGACGTGCTCGCGCAGGCCGCGACCGGGCCGACGGGCTCGGACTGGCCCGACCTCTCCGTCGTCGCGACCGACGACCAGGTTGCGGGGCGCGGGCGACTCGGGCGGGTGTGGGCGGCGCCGGCGGGGCGCTCGCTTGCCGTGTCGGTGCTGCTGCGGCCGCCGGTCGAGATCGACCGGGATCGGTGGGGGCTGGTGCCGCTGATCGCGGGGCTGGCGATGGCCCGGGCGGTGCGGGGGTTCGTGCCGGAGGGTTCGGGAGGGGCGGGCGCGGGCGGCGTTGGCGCGGCTTCAGATGCGGTCGGCGGTGGCGGTGCGCGCGGCGGCGCGGCAGCGTCGGGCGCTGCGGGCGCGGGCGCGGTCGCGCTCAAGTGGCCGAACGACGTGCTCGTGGGTGGCCTCAAGGTGTCCGGCATCCTCGGCGAACTGCTGCCGGATGCCGCGGGCATCGTGATCGGCGCCGGCGTCAACCTCTCCCTCACCTCCGACGAGCTGCCCACCCCCGCCGCGACCTCGCTCGTGCTCGCGGGTGCCGACCCGGCGGCGGTGACCGTGGATGCGGTGCTCGCGGCCTATCTGCACGAACTCACCCAGCTCATCCACGACTGGGCGGCGCACCGCGGCGACCCCGAGGCGAGCGGCCTGCTGGCGGCGCTGATTCGGGAGTCGGCGACCCTTGGCCGGGCCGTGCGGGTGGAGCTGCCCGGTCCGTCGTTCCGCACGGGGACGGCCCGCACGATCGATCCTGGGGGGCGGCTCGTGGTCGACACGGACGAGGGTGAGCTCGTGGTCGCGGCGGGCGATGTGACGCATCTCCGGCATCGCGACAGCTGATTCCGGGCCTGACCGGTGAGAATGTGCACATGGCCAGGCGGAACGACGAGACGGAGCGCTTCGGCTGGGGCGCGCCCGGAACGCCCGGCGGGCCCGCCGCATCCGGCGCACCCGCATCCGGTGCCCCCGCCTTCGACGACCTGCTCGGCGGCACCCCCCAGCCCTACGGCTTCGCCGGTCACACCGATTACACGACCAACGTCGAGCGGGTGCGCGACGCGGCGCCCGAGCGCATCCTGTTGCGGGTACGCCCACACGCCCGCCGGCTCGTGCTGCCGGTGCTCGTGCTCTTCGCGACCGTGACGGCGTTCGGCTGGTTCGGCGGCCGGTTCGCCGAGGAGTGGCAGAACTGGCTGGCGCTCGGCGTCGCCGCGGCGCTCCTCTTCTTCTGCACCCTGGTGCCCTTCTTCGCCTGGCTCGGCCACCGCTACACGATCACCGATCGGCGGATCATCGCGCGCAGCGGCTTCCTCGTCCGGCACCGGCAGGACCTTTATCTCGCCCGCGTGACCGACGTGCGGCTGCGGCGCGGGCCGCTGCAGGCGATGGCGGGCTCGGGCGACGTGCGGGTGGTCGCCGGGCCCGACCTGACGCTGGTGCTCCGCGACGTGCCGAGCGCGCGGCTGGTGGCGGCGCTCCTCGGGGAGCTGACCGAGCATCCGACCCCCGCGACGCCGCACTACGGCGCCGGTAGGCTGGTGCCGTGACTTCTCGTGTGGGTGTGATCGGTGGCGGACAACTCGCGAGGATGATGATCCCTCCCGCGATCGAGCTGGGGATCGACATTCGCGTGCTGGCCGAGGCCGAGGGCATGTCGGCCGCGATCGCGGCCACCGAGGTCGGTGACTACACGGATGCGGCGACGGTCCTCGGGTTCGCCCGCGACGTCGACGTGGTGACCTTCGACCACGAGCACGTGCCGCAGACCGTGCTCCGTGCGCTCGTCGATGCGGGCATCAGCGTTCAGCCCGGTCCGGATGCGCTGCAGTTCGCCCAGGACAAGCTGGCCATGCGCGAGCGGCTCGGTGAGCTCGGCGTGCCGATGCCCGACTGGGCGAGGGTCGCGGATGCAGACGAGCTCGACGCGTTTCTCGCCGATCACGGCGGGCAGGCGGTCGTGAAGACGGCCCGCGGCGGCTACGACGGCAAGGGCGTGCGGGTCGTGACGGCGGCCGAGCAGGCCGAGGACTGGTTCCGGGCGCTCGACGAAGACGGAAACGGCGGAGCACTGCTCGCCGAGGAGCTCGTCGACTTCCGTCGCGAGCTCGCCCAGCTCGTCGCCCGCCGCCCGAGCGGCGACTTGACCCTGTGGCCCGTGGTCGAGTCGATCCAGCGCGACGGCGTCTGCGCCGAGGTCATCGCCCCGGCTCCGGGGGCGTCGCTCCGCCTGGCCGAGATGGCGGCGCAGATCGGCACCACGATCGCCGAGTCGCTCGGGGTCACCGGCGTGCTCGCGGTCGAGCTCTTCGAGACGACGGATGACCGCATCCTGGTCAACGAGCTGGCGATGCGCCCGCACAACACCGGCCACTGGACCATCGACGGCTCGACCACCAGCCAGTTCGAGCAGCACCTGCGGGCCGTGCTCGACCTGCCGTTCGGTGCGACCGGCATCCGGGAGCCCTGGGCGGTCATGGTGAACATCCTCGGCGGCCCGGCCGACGGCGACCTCGACGGCCCCGCCGCCCGGGCCCTCGCCGACCAGCCCACGGTCAAGTTGCACCTCTACGGCAAGTCGCCGCGGCCCGGGCGCAAGATCGGGCACGTCACGGCGGTCGGCGACGATCTCGACGACGTCGTCTTCCGAGCGCGTGCCGCTGCCGCCTTCTTCGCCGGCTGAGCTTTTCTCGCGAAGCTGAGCTATGCTCATTCCATGAGTGAGCATATTCGGCGTGTTCTTGCGTTCTTCACGGGCATCGCGCTCTTGATTACGTTTCAAGCGACCATCCTCCCGGCTGCGAATGCGGCGCCCACGCGCAGTCGAGCGATCTCGGCTGAGCTCGTGGCCGAGGTCGGCCAGCCGGCGGGGATACCCCAAGGCCTTGTCTTGGACCATTTCACGCAGCGCGCCTATGCGCTCGACGCCGAGAACGACAAGCTATTCGTCTACGACACCACCGGCAACGGGCTGAGCCTGGTCACGACTCTTCCAACGAGCTCCGATGCGGCGGCGCTCTCAGTGAACCGTGTCACCCATCGATTGTTCCTTGTTGATTCTCTGCAGGCGGAGGTCACCGTGATCGACGGGGACCCGACGTCATCCACGGCCTATCGGGTGCTCGAAAAGCTGCCCACTGGCGGAAGCCGGCCGACGATGATGGCGGTGGACGAGGTGGCGAACATGCTCTTCGTCGCCAACTCGGTCTCCATGAACGTCGCGGTGATCGATCTCGATTCGGGCGAGCGCCGGATGGCTGAAACAGGGTCGCGACCGGTCGACATCGTGGTGGACCCGAAACGTCACAAGGCATTCATTGCGAGCTACATGCCCGCTCATATCGCTGTGGTCGGAGAGGACGGGTCCTTCCTGACGTCGCCCACCGAGGCTTTGCCCGTAAGCCTCGCAGTGGGCGCAGGACAGCTGTTCGTCGGGTTCAGTACGCCGACGCACCACCTCGAGCGATTCGACACCGCAGACCTTTCACCGACCGGCCGTTCGACAGCGCTCGAAAACAACATCAACGGAATCGCGATCGATGAAGCCCTCAAAATCGTCTATGTCATCCAGTTCGACTTCGGCAAGCCCTCGATCGAGACGCTGAATCTGATCACGCTCGAGGTCGATCAACCTTTCAGCGTGACGGAACTATGGGTTCCCGAGATCACGATCGATCCGCAGACTCACGATCTCTACTTCGCGCGGAGAGACGCTCAGACTCTGATCTCGCGGTATCACCCGACGGTGAACCCTGCCCCGTCGGTCGAGCGGCTCGGGGGCGCGGACCGGTACGTGGTCGCGGCCGCGGCGTCGGCGGATACGTTCGCTCCCGGAGTGCCGGTGGTGTTCGTGGCCTCGGGCGAAGGGTTCGCCGATGCGCTCTCCGGTTCGGTGGCCGCCGGCGTCAGACGCGGTCCGGTGTTGCTGGTCAGGAAGAACGACGTACCGGCGTCGACCGCGGAAGAACTCCGTCGACTGAACCCCCAGAAGATCATCGTCCTGGGCGGTGAGGCGACGATCGCTGCGTCCGTGGAGGTGGCGCTCGGTGAATTCAGCCGGAGCGTGACGAGGGTGGCCGGACCGGATCGGTACGCCGTGTCGTCCGCAATCTCCCAGATGGCCTTCGCCGGTGGAGCGTCGATGGCGTACATCGCTTCGGGCGAGACGTTCCCCGATGCCCTGTCCGCCTCTCCCATGAGCGGATTCGAGCGAGGCCCCGTGCTGCTGACGCAGAAAGACACCTTGCCGGCAGCCGTGTCGACTGAACTCCGCCGCTTGGCTGTTTCGTACGTGATCGTCGTGGGAGGGCCGAACACCGTGAGCCCGCCTGTCGCCGAAGCGATCGAGACGATCGCGCCGGTGATCCGGATCGATGGTCCGGACCGCTTCGCCGTCTCGGCGGCGGCCTCCACCCGGTCGTTCGAACACGGCGTCTACACCGTGTACATCGCCTCGGGCGAGGTCTTCCCCGATGCCCTGTCCGGCGCTCCGGCGGCCATCGCGAACAGCGCACCTGTCCTGCTGGTGAATCGCGACAGCATCCCCTCGTCCGTCGCGCTCGAACTCCGTCGGCTCGCGCCGTACCGCATCGTCGTCCTGGGGGGGCCGAACACCGTCACGGATCGCGTCGTGGCTGAACTGGGCAGGTACCTGACGAGGTGAGCGCCGTACCCGGGCGAGAGTGCGGGACGACGCGCGTGCCGCTGACCGGATCTGGGGGAGGGCGCACTTAGCATGGGCGTCATGCCCTCCGAACAGCCGCTCGTGGGCGTCGTCATGGGGTCGGATTCCGACTTCTCGGTCATGAGCGACGCCGTGCAGGTTCTCCGTGACTTCGGTGTGCCCTTCGAGGTGCAGGTCGTCTCCGCCCACCGCACCCCTGAGAAGATGATCGAGTACGGGCGCAGTGCCCGGTCGCGCGGCCTCAAGGTCGTCATCGCCGGTGCCGGCGGTGCGGCGCATCTGCCCGGCATGATCGCCGCCGTCACGACCCTCCCGGTCGTCGGGGTGCCTGTGCCTCTCGCCCGGCTCGACGGCCTCGACTCGCTGCTGTCGATCGTGCAGATGCCCGCGGGTATCCCGGTCGCGACCGTCTCGATCGGCGGCGCGAAGAACGCGGCGCTGGTGGCTGTCAGCATTCTCTCGACCGCCGATGGTGAGCTAGCCGACGCGCTGGACGCCTACCGCGCCGGGCTCACCGAGCTCGTCGAACAGAAGAACGCAGACCTGCAGACCCGCCTATGACCACGATGACCGCGAACTCGACCGCGAGCCCGATCCGCTACC
Organism: Herbiconiux solani NBRC 106740; assembly: GCF_001571005.1. Classification (GTDB taxonomy): domain Bacteria; phylum Actinomycetota; class Actinomycetes; order Actinomycetales; family Microbacteriaceae; genus Herbiconiux; species Herbiconiux solani. The sequence continues at coordinate 61,697 of NZ_BCST01000006.1, forward strand.
CGGACACCAGCTCCCCGAAGGCCATGACGGTCAGGGGCTGGTGGCTGGTGGTGCTCAACTTCCTGATCCCGGGCTCGGCCCAGGTGCTGGCGGGCAACCGCAAGCTCGGGCGGTTCGGGCTGTACTTCACGTTCGCGCTCTGGATCCTGGCCATCCTCGGCATCGTGATCTACCTGATCTGGCCGCAGGTCATCTTCTCGGTCGCCACGAACCCGGTGCCGCTCACGATCGTGCAGGGCGTCCTGGTCGCCTACGCGGTGCTCTGGGTCATCCTCACGCTCGACACGCTGCGGCTCGTGCGCCTGGTCAACGTCGGCACCCGGGCCCGGCCGGCGCTCGCGCTGTTCTCGGTGCTGCTGCTCGTCGTCACGTCCGGCGGGGCCGCAGGCGCCGCGTACCTGGCGAACGTGGCGCAGTCCGGGCTCAGCTCGGTGTTCTCGGCCCAGGCCGCGGCCGAGCCTCCGGTCGACGGCCGCTACAACATCCTGCTGCTCGGCGGCGACGCCGGCCCCGACCGCGACGGGATGCGGCCCGACAGCATGACCGTGGTCAGCATCGACGCCGACACCGGCAAGGCCACCATGATCGGCATCCCGCGCAACCTCGAGCAGGTTCCGCTGCGCGAGGGTTCGCCGCTGATCGGCACCGACTACGCGCCCGACGGCAATTACGACTGCGGCAGCGACTGCCAGATCAGCTTCCTCTACCCCCGCGTCGAGGCCTTCGATCAGGATCTCTACCCGAACGCCGACGCCGAGGGGTCGAACCCGGGCGTCGAGGCGACGAAGGATGCGGTCGAGGGGGCCCTCAACATCACCATCCAGTACTACGTGATGATCGACATGCAGGGCTTCTCCGACCTGATCGACGCACTCGGCGGCGTCGACATCAACGTCACCGAGAAGCTCCCGATGGGCGGCGACGAGGACGGCAACGAGATCGAGGGCTGGATCTGGCCCGGCGAGCAGCACATGAACGGCTACACGGCCCTCTGGTACGCGCGCTCGCGGCACACCACGAGCGACTACGACCGGATGCAGCGCCAGGGCGAGCTGCAGACCGCGATCCTGAACCAGTTCCAGCCGGTGAACGTGCTCACGAAGTTCCAGGGCATCGTCGAGGCGGGCACGCAGGTGGTGCAGACCGACATCCCCCAGTCGACCCTCTCGTACTTCCTCGACCTGGCCCTCAAGACCAAGTCGCAGCCCATCGACCGCATCGACCTCACGCCCCCGCTCATCGACCCGGAGGACCCGGACTGGGACCTCGTGCGGACGACGGTGCAGGCTGCGCTGAACCCCACCCCCAGCACGGACACCGCCGGCTGACATCTGGCTGCCGGCAGGTGAAGGCACCGAAAACGGCGTCTCACGTCCCGGCAGGTGAAGGCCCCAAAATGGTCTCTCACGCCCCGGCAGGTGAAGGCACCAAGGCCCACGACCCGTCACTTGTTGTCGCTATACGCACCCTTTAGCGACAACAACTGACGGATCGAGGACAGTCGGTCGGCACGGAACACAAACGCAACAGGCCCTACTCGACGACCCAGGGTGAGCGCGTCGAGTCGCGGCACGACCGAAGGCCGCGCCGCGAGACGGCACGCGAACATGTCGCCCGCGCCGCAGAGGCGGCGGCGCGGCAACTAGCTACAGATCAGCGTGCAGCTGCCAGACCTTGTCCGCCGAGTCGCGCCAGGAGAAAGCTCGGGCTCGGTCCAGGCCCGAGATCGAGAGACGGGTGCGGAGCGAGGAGTCGGTGACGACGGCGCCGATGGCCTCGGCGAGCTGGCCCGCGTAGGCGTCGGCGGTGGTGCGGGTGACGACGAACGTCGATCCGGCCGCGACCTCGACGAGGGCGGGCACGTCGGCGTGGATGACGGGGGTGCCGAAGTTGAAAGCCTCCACGAGCGGCAGCCCGAACCCCTCGGCGAGGCTGGGGTAGACGAACACCGTGGCCCGGTCGACGAGCAGGGCGAGGTCACTGTCGCTGACGAATCCGAGAACGCGGATGCGCGACGCATCCACTCCGGCGGCAGCCGCGACCGAAGCCACGTCGAACTCGCCCCAGCCATCGGGCCCAGCGATCAGAAGCGGCAGGTCGCCGGTGGCGGGGTGCGCGAGCGCCTGGATGAGGGCGCTGAGGCCCTTCCGCGGCTCGAGCGTTCCGACGGCGAGGATGTACTGGGCCGGCAGATCGAGCTCGGCCGCGCGGGCCGAGGGCTCGGCGGGCAGGCGCAGCAGCTCGCTGACCGCGCCGCCGATCACCCGAACGCGGTCGCCGAAGTTGAAGTACTTGGACAGGTCCTCCGCCACCGCGTGCGTGGGCACGACGATCGCATCGGCGTAGCGGGCGGCCCGCTTGGCCATCGCCTTGTGCCAGGTCACCCCGCGCGGCGTGAGGGTCTGCGGATGCGTCCACGGCACGACATCGTGAATGGTCACGGCCGTCTGCGTGCCGAGGTCGGCGCGGCGATCGTGCTTCCGCAACGGGGCGAGCAGGCTCGTGGCGTGCACCATCCCGGAGCCGGACGAGCCGATCACACCGTGCTGCCAGGCCGCGGCGAGCTCACGACGGGGGAGCGTGGCGCGGTGCAGGCCCGCGAGTCCGGGGAGCCGCGTCTCGATCTCCTCGGCCTTCTCGTTCGAGATCGCCGAGACGATGCCCTCGACGTCGCAGTTACGCGGCGCGGTGGCGATCAGCTGCTTGGTGAGTTCGAGCGTGTACCGCCCGATGCCGCCGGGGACGGGTGCGACCAGCTGGTCGACGATCACCCGCAGCGTGGCCATTACTCTCCAAAAACTCCCGAGGACGCCGCCTCGTGCAGAGCGGCACGCCAGTCTCGCATGGGCTCCAATCCCGCTCGGGACCACGCGTCGTGCCCGAGTACGGAATACGCGGGCCGCGGGGCGGGACGAACAAACTGCGAGCTGTCCGTTGGCTTGACTTTATCAGGGTCGAGTCCGGCTTCCTGAAAGGTTGCCTGGGCGAAGTCGAACCAGGATGCCTGCCCCGAGTTGGTGCCGTGGTAGACCCCGGCCGGAGCATCCGAGTCGGCCAGCTCGACGAGCTTGCGGGCCAGATCGGCTGTCCAGGTGGGCTGCCCGACCTGGTCGTTGACGACGCTCACGCTGTCGCGCTCGCGCCCCAGGCGCAGCATCGTCGCGGGGAAGTTCGGGCCGGCTGCGCCGTAGAGCCAGGCCGTGCGCACGACGTAGCCGCCCGCGGGGTTCAGGCGCAGCACGGCCTCCTCGCCGCCGGCCTTGGTGCGGCCGTAGGCGTTCAGCGGATCGCGGGGCTCGTCCTCGGGGTAGGGCGTCGTGGCGTCGCCCTGGAAGACGTAGTCGGTCGAGATCTGGAAGAGCTTGGCGTCGTTCGCCGCGGTCGCCTCGGCGAGGGTCGCGGGGCCGACCGCGTTCACCAGGTGGGCGGTCTCTTCATCGGTCTCCGCCGCATCCACCGCCGTGTAGGCGGCCGCGTTGAAGACCACGTCGACACCGGCGACCGCGGCGGCCACGGCCTCGGCGTCGGTGATGTCGAGCTCGGCGCGGGTGAGCGCGACCACGTCGCGGCCGGCGAGAGCGGCCTGCAGGTCGTGGCCGAGCATCCCGGCGGCACCGGTGATGAGGTAGCGCGGCATGTCAGCGTCTTTCAGATCGTCGGATGGGCGGACCCGCGGATGTGGCGGATCGGCGGGGTGGCCGGTCGGCTCAGACCAGGGCGGCGCGGGCCTTGAGCGGCTCCCACCAGGTGCGGTGGTCGCGGTACCACTGCACCACGTCGGCCAGGCCCTGCTCGAACGGCACGAGGGGCTCGTAGCCGAGCTCGTCGCGGATCTTCGAGATGTCGACCGAGTAGCGCAGGTCGTGGCCGAGGCGGTCGGCGACGCGGTCGACATACGACCAGTCCTTGCCGGTCGCGTCGAGGAGCAGCTGGGTGAGCTCCTTGTTGGTGAGCTCGGTGCCGCCGCCGATGTTGTAGATCTCGCCGGCGCGGCCGCCGACCAGCACCATGGCGATGCCACGGGTGTGGTCGTCGACGTGCAGCCAGTCGCGGATGTTGTTGCCCTCGCCGTAGAGCGGCACGTGCTTGTCGTCGATCAGGTTCGTGACGAAGAGCGGGATGACCTTCTCGGGGAAGTGGTAGGGCCCGTAGTTGTTGGAGCAGCGGGTGATCGAGACGTTCAGGCCGTGCGTGCGGTGGTAGCTGCGCGCGAGCAGGTCGCTGCCGGCCTTCGACGCCGAGTAGGGCGAGTTCGGCTCGAGCGGACGGTCTTCGGCCCAGGAGCCCTCGGCGATCGAGCCGTAGACCTCGTCGGTGGAGACGTGCACGAAGCGGGGGAGGTTGTTGCGGAGCGCCGCGTCGAGCAGCTGCTGGGTGCCGAGCACGTTGGTCTCGACGAAGATCGAGGCGTCGCGCACCGAGCGGTCGACGTGCGACTCGGCGGCGAAGTGCACCACGGCGTCGAGGCCGGGGAAGAGGTCGTCGAGCAGCTGGCCGTCGCGGATGTCGCCCTTGACGAAGGTGAGGCGGGGGTTCTCGGCCACGGGGAGGAGGTTGTCGAGGTTGCCCGAGTAGGTCAGTGCGTCGAGCACCACGACCTCGGCACCCTCGAGGCCCGGGTAGGCGTCTTCGAGCGTGCGGCGGACGAAGTTGGAGCCGATGAACCCGGCTCCGCCGGTGACAAGAATCTTCATGTGGGGAGGTCTCCTCGCGATGTGGTCGCCACCGATTCTAGCTGGCGGGTGTCGCGGGGCGGTCTCGCCAGGCGGGGGGCCTAGAGTGTGCACGTGACAGAGCCGGGCAACTCGGACGGCGCGGTGGACGCCGAGCGCGCCGGCGACGGCAGCGGGGCGCGAGACGGCAGCCGGGTCAGCGGCCACGGCAGCCGGGTCAGTGGCCAGGGCGGCCGGGACGGTCAGACTTCCGAGGCTCAGCCGGGGCTGCTGCTGCGGGTCGTGAAGGACCAGAAGTTCGCGTTCCTGCTCGTGGGCGGGTTCAACACCGGCTTCGGATTCGTGCTGTTCATCCTGTTCGACCTCACGGTCGGTGCCTGGCTCGACCGGGCCGTCAACGAGACGATCGGGTCACTGGCCACACTGTTCTGCGCCCACGTGATCGGCGTGCTGATCGCCTTCGTGCTCTACCGCCGCTTCGTCTTCCGCGTGCGCGGCCACGTCTGGCGCGACCTCGCCCGCTTCGAGAGCGTCTATCTCGTCTCGATCGGCATCAACGCCGTCATCCTGCCGATCCTGGTGAACCTGGGCTGGAACCGCATCCTCGCCCAGCTGTGCATCCTCGTCATCACCGTCGCGATCAGCTGGTTCGGCCACAAGGGGTTCTCCTTCCGCCGCCCCGCCGACGAGGCAGCCGGGATCGACGAGGCAGCCGGAATTGACGAGGCCGACGGGCCCGACGACGCGCGGAGGAAGCACTGATGCCCAAGCTCTCCGTCGTCATCCCCAGCTACCAGAACGCCGACTTCATCGCCGCGACCGTCCGCTCCGTGCTCGACCAGGACCACCCCGACTTCGAGCTCGTCATCGCCGACCACTCCTCCACCGACGCGACCGTCGCCGAGATCGAGCGCGCGGCTGTCGGCGACCCGCGGCTGCGCATCCTGACCACCCCCACCGGCGGCGGCGCCGAGGCGAACTGGCGCCGGGTGTCCGAGGCCGCGACGGGGGAGTACCTCAAGCTCCTCCCGGGCGACGACCTCCTCTACCCGGGGGCGCTCACCGCGCACTCCGAGGCACTCGACGCGCATCCGGAGGTCGTGCTCGTCTCGAGCCCCCGCGACATCCTCGACGCCCGCGGCTCCGTGACCATCCCCAATCGCGGCCTGCAGGGCGTGCCCCGCCGGGTGCAGCCCGGGGTCGAAGCCGTGCGGCAGACGGTGCGCCGTGGCACGAACGTGTTCGGCGAACCCGGATGCGTGACGATGCGCCGCGCGGAGCTCGAGCAGGCGGGCGGCTGGGACGCCCGGTTCCCGTACCTGATCGACCAGACCACCTACACCTCGGTGCTGCTCCGCGGCGACTACCTGCCGGTCGACCGCACCCTCGCCGGCTTCCGGGTGAACCAGGGGCAGTGGAGCGTCGCGCTGATGGATGAGCAGTCTTCCCAGGCCAAGGCGTACCACGCCTGGTGCCGCGAGCAGGCCCCGGACACCATCACCGAACGGGACGTCTGGATCGGCAACCGCCGCGCCGAGGCGATGGCCCTGGCCCGCCGCGCCTACTACACGATCAACAGCCGGCGGATGAAGGCGGCCTCGTGATCGCGCGCCTGACCGGCTGGCGCTGGCTGCCCTACGCCGCCGCCGCCGTGCTCTCGCTCGTGGCCGTCTGGTACGGGCTCGACCTCTGGAACCTCGACTGGCGCGTTCCGCTCTACTACTCCGGCGACGCGCTCGCCGTGGCCTCGCACTTCAAGACGATCATCGAGACCGGCTGGTTCACCCAGCAACCGGCCCTCGGGGCGCCGTACGGCCAGTTCTACAGCGACTATCCTCAGGCCGACAACCTGCACTTCATCGCAGCCGACGTGCTGCGCCTGTTCACCAACGACTTCGGCGTCGCGATGAACGTCTACTTCGTGATCGGCTTCCCGCTCGCGGCGATCACCGCGGTGTGGTTCCTGCGGCTCGTCGGGGTGAGCCGCACACTCTCGGTCGCACTCGCCGTCGCCTTCGCGATCGCGCCGTACCACTTCATCAAGGGCGAGGGGCACCTCTTCCTCGCCGCCTACTTCGTCGTGCCGCTCGCGCTCGGGGTCGTGTACCGGGCCGCCCGAGGGATGCCGCTGTGGTCGCGGAAGGTGCTCTCGCGCCGCAACCTCGCGACCGTGGGAATCCTGGTGCTCCTCGGCACCGCCTCCAGCTACTACTCGGTCTTCGTCGCCCTGGTGCTCGCCGTGGTGGGGCTTGCGAAGCTGTGGCAGACGCACGGCTGGCGCCGGTTCTTCGGCGCCGCGGCGGCCGGGCTGGTGATCGCGGGCACCATGCTCGTGAACCTGACCCCGAGCATCCTGTACCGGCTCGCGAACGGCGTGAACGAGGCGGTGCTCGTGCGGAGCCCGCCCGAGGCCGAGCTCTACTCCTTCAAGCTGTCGGCGCTGCTGCTGCCGGTGCCCGGGCACCGCTTCGGCCCGTTCGCGACGCTGCGCCAGCTGTACGACGCGCACTACCCGCTGCCCTCCGAGGAGCCGGCCCTCGGCCTGATCGCCGCCGCCGGGTTCGTGGCCCTCGTCGTGGTCGCCGTCTACTACCTGCTCACCGCCGGCAAGACCCGCTGGGCGATGCCGAAGCGCACCGTGAACACGCTCGTCGTGCTCGCGGGGCTCGTGCTCGTGGCCTTCCTGTTCGGCACGGTCGGCGGGCTCTCGACGCTGCTCTCGTTTATCGACTTCCCGATCCGCTCGTGGAACCGCATCGCCATCCTGATCGCGATGATCGCGCTCGCCGCGGTGGGGCTGCTGCTCGACCGGTTCGTGCGGTGGGTGTCGAAGCGCCGCCGCGCCGCGGTGGCGACGCGCCCCGACGGGCAGCCGGAGGGAACGCGCCCCGGTGTGCAGCCGGATGCGGCCCGCCGAGCCCGCCCCGCCGCATCCCGCCGCGCCGTCGTCGCAGTGCCGCTGGCCGCCCTCCTCCTCGTGGTCGCCGTCTGGGACCAGATCCCGCCGATCGACCCGCCAGCCCGCGCCGCCACCGTCGCGAGCTTCGACTCCGACCAGAGCTTCGTGCAGCAGATCGAGGCCGACGTCGAGCCCGGCTGCCTGATCTACCAGCTGCCCTACATCGCCTTCCCCGAGTCGGCGCCCGTGAACGGCGTGACCGACTCGGAGCAGCTCCGGATGTTCCTGCACTCCGACACCCTGCGCTGGTCCGGCGGCGGCATCAAGGGCCGCGCCCCGATCGACCAGGTCGGCGCCTACGGCTCGCTGCCCGTGCCCGAGATGCTGACCGCGCTCCAGGGCATCGACAGCTGCGGCATCGTCGTCGATCGTGCAGCGTTCGCGGATGACGGAGCCGGGCTCATCGGCCAGCTCGAGCAGCAGCTCGGCGAGCAGTCGGGAGGCCAGACGGGCCAGCCCGGCGCCACCTCGTTCGACTCGCCCGACGGCCGCTTCCACTTCCTGGAGATGCGGAAGTGATAGCTTCCCGTGTTGTGCCCCACGACGACGCGATCCGCGACGTGACCGAGTACACCATCTCCGTGGTCGTACCCGTCTACCAGGGCGAGCGCACCCTGACGGCCGTCGTCTCCGAGCTCGCGCCGCTCACGCAGGGGGCCGTGACGCCGGACGGCGTGCGCTACCGCATCTCCGAGGTCATCCTCGTGCACGACAACGGGCCCGATCACTCGGACACCGTGATGCGGGCGCTCGAGCGGCAGTACCCCTTCGTCAGCATCCTGTGGCTCAGCCGCAACTTCGGGCAGCACGCGGCCACGATCGCGGGAATGGCGATCTCGACGGGCCGGTGGATCCTCACGATGGACGAGGACGGCCAGCACGACCCCTCCTCGATCGGCGCCTTCCTCGACACCGCGATCCGCGAACGCGCCGGCGTCGTCTACGCCCGCTTCACGAACGAGCGCCCGCACGGCCTGTTCCGCAGCGCCGCCTCGAAGAGCTCGAAGCGGATGCTCGGGGCCGCCTTCCACCTGCCCGACGCCTCGCAGTTCCAGAGCTACCGCCTCGTGCGTGGCGACATGGGCCGGAAGCTCGCCGAGTTCGCCGCCACCGGCGTCTACCTCGACGTCGCGCTCTCCTGGGTGACCAACCGCGTCGCGACCGTGCCGACCCGGCTGCGCTCGGCCGACGGCCGGGTCTCCGGCTACTCGCTGCCGGCCCTGTTCGCCTACTTCTGGCGCATGGTGCTGACCAGCGGCACGGCGGGCCTCCGCGCGGTGAGCGTGCTCGGCGGCGTGATCGCCCTGATCGGCTTGGCCATCGCGGTCTACATCATCGTCTCACCCGAGGTGGGTCAAGACCGCGAGACCGCGGGCTGGGCGTCGACGATCGTCGTGCTGCTGCTCTGCTCGGGAGCCGTGCTCGTGTCGCTCGGCATCATCGCCGAGTACATCGGCGTCTCGCTGAACGTGGCGATGGGCCGCCCGCTCTACCTCGTGGTCGACAACCCCGAGACGATCATGCCCGACGACGGCCAGGTCGCCGCGCCCGCCACCCCTCGCCCCGACAGAACGGATCCCGCACCCGGTGCTCGATGAGATCGTCTTCAGCCGCCCCTTCCGCACCCCCGGCGAGCTGACGAACCTCGAAGCGGTGCTCGACTCCGACCACTCCCACGGTGACGGTCGGTTCACCGCCTCGGCCACCGCGCGGCTGAAGGCCATCCAAGGCGCCCGGGATGCTCTGCTCACGACCTCCTGCACGCACGCGCTCGAGATGGCGACCCTGCTGCTGGAGATCGGCCCGGGCGACGAGGTCGTGATGCCGAGCTTCACCTTCCCCTCCGCGGCCACCGCGGTCGTGCTGCGCGGGGCGACGCCGGTGTTCGTCGACATCGATCCGGCCACCGGCAACATCGATCCTGCCCTCGTCGCCGAGGCGATCACCGAACGCACCCGCGCGGTCGCGGTGATGCACTACGGCGGCGTCCCCGTCGACCTGGCCTCCGTGCTGGCGGTCACCGAGCCGCTCGGCATCCCCGTCGTCGAGGACAACGCGCACGGGGTCGGCGGGCGTTCGGGCCTCACGCACGGCGACGGCTCCGACCGGATGCTCGGCACCGTCGGCGTCCTCGGAACCCAGAGCTTCCACGACACCAAGAACGTGCACTGCGGCGAGGGCGGAGCGCTGCTCGTGAACGACACCGCTCTGATGGAGCGGGCCGAGATCATCCGGGAGAAAGGCACGAACCGCGCCCGCTTCCTCCGCGGCGAGATCGACAAGTACACCTGGCAGGACACCGGGTCGAGCTACCTGCTCAGCGAGCTGAACGCCGCGGTGCTCGACTCGCAGCTGGAGTCGTTCGACCGCATCCAGACCGAACGCCACCGGGTCTGGGACGCCTACGCCGCGAACCTCGGCGACTGGGCCGACGGGGTCGGGGCCCGGTTGATGTCGGATGCACCGGCCTTCGAGCACACCGCGCACCTCTTCTACGTGCTGATGCCCGACCACGAGGCCCAAGGCGGCCTGATCGCGCACCTGCGTCAGCAGGGCGTGCGGGCCGCGTTCCACTACGTACCGCTGGACGCGAGCCCGGCGGGACGCCGGTTCGGCCGCACGCTCCGGCCGCTCGACCGCAGCCGGGACTTCTCCGAGCGCCTCGTGCGGTTGCCGCTCTACGCGGGGCTCAGTGATTCTCAGCAGGAACGGGTGCTGGCCGGGGTTCGGTCGTACCGCCCCGCCGCGACTGCCGCCACTGCCGCGCGCGGCTGACCCAGAACGCGATGCCCTGACCGGGGCCCCGGTTCTTCAGCTTCATCACCTGCTTCTCGATCAGGTGCCAGCTGAGCCAGGCGCAGCCGAGCGACAGCACGAAGACGATCAGGATGAACGGCACGATGCCGAGCTTCTCGACGCCGAACGACGCCAGGAACTGCTGCAGCAGGAACCCGTAGAGGTAGATGCCGTAGGAGTAGTCGTTGACCCGCCCGATCCGCCGGAAGGGCGACGGCAGCGCGGCCGCGAGCCAGAGCAGGAAGTACGCCATCGCCGGGTAGCCGACGATCTCGAAGCCGCCGTAGTGGAGGCTCACCAGCACGACGATCAGGCCGCCGATGCCCAGGCGCCAGTCGAAGACGATCTCGTTGGCGTAGAGGGCGAAGCAGGCGCCCACCAGGAACGCCAGCGCGAGGTTCACCAGCCGCGGGTCGGACAGCAGCGGGATAAGGCCGCCGAAGCTGTCGGGGGAGAGGTTCTTGGCGACCTGCAGGGCGAAGAACACACCGGTGACGATGAGGACGAGCGCGCGCGCCTTCTTCAGCACCCCGAAGAGCACGAAGGCTGCGATGATCAGGTAGCACGACCACTCGTAGGCCAGGGTCCAGAGCGAGCCGTTGAAGATGCTGAACCCGGTGATCGCGCCGTAGGGCGTGTCGTTGACGTAGATGTCGTGGATGCCGTACTGGGTGACCGTCAGGTTCCAGTTGTTGTAGAAGTAGCCGAACGGGTTGAGCGGCCCGGTCGTGAAGTAGGTGCCGAGCGTGCCGCCGTTCGACAGCCAGACGATGGGGCCGACGATGAACGCGCCGACCAGGAGCACCACCCAGAACGCCGGGAAGATGCGGAGGAAGCGGTGCCAGACGAACTGCACGACGTCGGCGTTCTTGCCGCTCTTGGTGATCAGGTAGCCGCTCAGCACGAAGAAGCCGGCCACGGCCACTCCGCCGAGGTTGGTCTGGTTGTGCGCCCACGGCCCGAAGGGGTCGTCGCCGAGGCCCCCGGTGGGGAAAGCGTGCGACACGATGACCATGGCGGCGAGGATCAGCCGGATCAAGCCGAGTGCGTTGTCGCGGCCCACAAAGGAGTTGCCGAAGGTCTTGATCACCGCTACACAGTAACAGTTGACGAACAGCGGACCCGGGGGTTCAGCCGGGCATGGTCTAATATCATGAGCCGCACTTAGGAAACGACGAAGGGCTCCACGATTTTCGCTCTCACCGACACCGACGAACTGTTCGGTCGGCCCATCCAGGTGGGCGACGTGGTCGCCGCCCTCACCCTCTTCTCCGGAGGCTCGACCTGGGCGCTCTGCGTCACGAGCCTGCTCGAGCACACCAGCACCGAGACCCCCATCGTGGTCTTCGACGACGCCGGTCCCAGCGAGATCGCGGTCGAAGAGCTCGCCGAGATCGAGAAGACCGCCGGCCGCCAGGTGTTCTACTACCGTCAGCCGAAGAACCGCGGCGTTGTGGGCAACCTCAACACCGCGTTCGAGAAGCTCGCACCCGCCGACGTGATCGTGCTGAACAGCGACATCATCGTCGGCCCCGAGTGGGACACCCGGCTGATCGCCGCGGCCCGCTCGCGCACGGACATCGCCACCGCCACCGCCCTCTCGGCGAACGCCACGATCTTCACGGTCGAGGGCCCGGAGTCGTGGAAGCTGCAGCCGCCGAGCGTGGGCGAGTTCGCCCAGATCGCGACCAAGGTCTCGGCCGCCTCGAAGCAGGTGCGCCCCTTCGTGCCCGTCGCGACGAGCTTCTGCACCTTCTTCGCGCGTCACGCGCTCAACGTCGTCGGCCTCCTGGACGAGGAGTTCAGCCCCGGCTACGGCGAAGAGGTCGACTACTCGCTGCGCTGCGTCGCCTACGGCTTCACGCACATCGCCGTCGACGACGTCTACGCCTACCACGCCACAGGCGAGTCCTTCGGTGAGGTGTCGCTGAACTGGCGCAAGATCGACAACGACGAGCTCGTCAACCGCCGCTTCGGCTTCTGGTACGACTGGATCACGGAGTTCGCCGCGGACGAGTCGACGCCGCTGGACCGGGTGCGCCGCCACACCTACGCGACCATCCACGGTCTGACGATCGCGATCGACGCCGAGCTCATCCATCCGAACCTCACCGGTACCTTCGAGGGCAGCTTCGCCCTGTCGCGGAAGCTGGCCCTGCACCCCGACGTGCAGCGCGTCATCTGGGTCGCGGCACCCGACCGCGTGCATCCGCTCCGGGCGATGCTCCGCGAGGCGAAGGTCGACACGATCGAGGTCACGACGCTCGGCGACCTGTACGCCCGCCGGGTCGACATCGACGTGGCGTTCCGCCCGTACCAGGACTTCACCGGGGCCACCTGGCCGGCGCTCGCCGGCTACGCCCGCCGCAACATCATCTGGATGCTCGACCTGATCGCGCTGCAGAACCCGCACTACGCCGACGACTACGCCGACTTCTCGGCCAAGAACATCGTCGCCCGCCGCGGCTGGGACAACGCCGACGCGATCGGCGTGCTCACCCCGCACGTCGAGAAGACGCTCACCGCGTACTACTCGGGCACCAGCGACCACGAGAAGGTCTTCGTGCTGCCCAACGGCTCGCCCGAGTCCTCCGCGGCGACGCAGAACTGGAACCTGGAGAACCCGGGCATCGAGTCGCTCGGCGACTCGCCCTACATCCTCGTGCTCGGCACCAACTACCTGCACAAGAACGTGCCGTGGCTCATGCGCGTGGGCCTCCGGCTCAAGTCGCTGGGCTGGGAGGGTCAGTTCGTGTTCGCCGGGCCGACCCCGGACACGGGTGACTCGTCGCAGCTGCAGAACGACCTCATCCGCCTCTCCGACGCCGACTGCTTCAACTTCCTCGGCCGGGTGAGCGACAGCGACAAGGCGCGCCTGATCAGCGGCGCGACCCTCGTGGCGTCGCCGTCGATCACCGAGGGCTGGGGCATGATCCCGTCCGAGGCGATCCAGTACGGCTCGACCCCGATCTCCTCCCAGGGCGGTGGCCTCGGTGACATCGCTCCCGAGGGCGCGCGCTTCCTGAGCCTCCGCGACGACGCCGCCGACGCCCAGACGCTGTTCGAGCTCGTCACCGACCTGCCGGCACGCCAGAAGCAGCAGGAGCTGTGGGCGGCCAAGGTGCAGGAGTACCAGTGGACCGACTCGGCGCAGCGGGTCGTCACCGCGGCCTTCGACAGCCTGCTCCGGCACCGCCAGTTCCGGCTCGACGAGCGCCTGCGCAGCAAGGTCATCGCGACCGGCGGCGTCTCGGTGCGCCGCCGCCTGCTCGACCAGTCGGTCGTCGTGTTCCCGGTGGGCAGCCGCCGGCGCACGGCGCTCAAGCGCGTCGTGGGGCGGATGTTCGAGTGATGCGTCCGCGTCAGACCGACACGCAGCCCCTTCCGACCTTCGAGCCCGCGGGCCCGATCGAGCCCGCGACCTGGGTGCGCGCCCACGGCATCGAGGTGCTCGTGCCCTCGGCCGATCAGGTCGTCACCCCGTACATGAAGCGCAAGCGGGAGTGGGACGGCACGGTGCTCTCCGCGGTGCTCGACAGCCTGAGCCCCACGAGCTCGTTCCTCGACGTGGGCGCCATGGTCGGGTACTTCTCGACCGTCGTGGCCAAGAAGATCCCGCGCGGTACCGTCGTGGCCGTCGAGCCGCTGCGCGCGAACCTCGAGCTCGCCAGCCTCAACCTGAGCAACTTCGACAACACCCTGCTGCTGGAGGGCGCCGTCACGAACTCGCCCGAGCTGGCGTGGTCGGTGGTTCCGGATGACGGCAACCGCGGCAACACGCGCGTCGGCGTCGACCGGGTCGCCGGCAGCATCGCCCCGCACGTCACGACCGCCACCCTGCACGACCTGGTGCGCCACTTCCGCAGCGACGTGGTCAAGATCGACGTGCAGGGCATGGAGAAGGATGTGCTCGGCTCGCTCGACGTCAGCGGCAAGCTGCCCCGCAACCTCACGCTGTTCTGCGAGATCACGCCCTCGCAGTGGCGCGACGATCGCGAGATCCTGGCCGCCATCCGGCAGTTCCAGTCGGCCGGGTTCGACGCCTACTTCCTGACCGAGGCGAACGCCTACTCCACCTTCACCCCGGCCCGCCTGGAGCGCCTGGTGAACGTGGGCTCGTCGTGGGTCGACCACTTCGACATGATCATCACCCGCGGCCGGTACGCCGCGACCATCCGAGGGAGGGCCTGAGTTGGCCGAGGCTGAGATGACCGGGACGACACCCTCCGCGGTGTCGCCGAGTCGTGCGGGATCGTTCCGTCTGGGCGGCACCGTGTTCGGCTGGTGGACGCTCGGCGACGAGTCGCTGTCGGCGTGGGTGCACGTGCAGCCCGAGTCGCTCGGCGAGCCCGACACGGGTGCGGTCTGGCTGTCCGAGGACTTCCTGGCGCTGGCCGCCTCGAAGGCCGACGACGACGCGGTCCAGGTGCTCAGCACCTGGTCGGTGTTCCAGCCCGAGTTCGACTGGCCCGTCGCTGCCCGCGAGTGCGGCTGCCTCGAGGAGCGCGGCTTCCCCGCGATCGCCCGCGAGCTCAACGGCGACGCCCTGGTGCCCTCGCCCGGGCCGGTGTTCGACCACTTCCTGCTCAAGGCGTCGCTGCTCGACGACCTCGCGCTCACCTCGATGCTCGACGAGACCACCGAGCTGCCGTTCAACCTCTGGGCCGGTGTGGTCGGGGTCGACCGGGCGTTCTTCGCGCCGGCGTTCGTCGACCTCGGAGAGCCGACCACGCTCGTCCGCCGCAGCTCGCAGACCCACCAGACCGGTGAGGCGCACGAGGCCTACCTGCGGGCCTTCGACGCGTACTACTACGGCGGCCTGCCGGCGCGGCTCGGCAAGACCAACAAGAAGGTCTACCTCGACACGCTCGAGTCGCAGCTGGGCTACAGCTTCGACGACCGCGACCAGACCACGGTCGTGCGCAGCCTGTCGACGATCAACTCGATGCGGATGACGAAGTCGTTCTGCTGCACCTCCCTCGAGAGCCGCGGCGCGAAGGTCTTCGCCTCGCGGCTGGAGAAGGTCGCGGAGTCGACGACCTTCGCCTGAACAGGGGCCGATCGGGTCGGGGCCCGGCTACGGGTAGACTCGGCGCGTGCAATTTCGCGAACTGAGCATCCCAGACAGCTACGAGATCACGCCGAAGCAGTTCGGTGACGACCGGGGCGTGTTCCTCGAGTGGTACCGCTTCGACAAGCTCGAGGCCGAGATCGGTCACTCGATCGACCTCGCGCAGGCGAACACGTCGGTGTCGAAGAAGGGTGTCGTGCGCGGCATCCACTTCGCCGACATCCCGCCGTCGCAGGCGAAGTACGTCACCGCCACGCACGGTGCGGTGCTCGACTTCGTGATCGACATCCGGGTCGGGTCGCCGACCTTCGGGCAGTGGGACTCGGTGCTGCTGGACGACGTGGACCGTCGGGGCATCTACATCGCCGAGGGCCTGGGTCACGCGTTCGTGGCGTTGACCGATGACGCGACGGTGTCGTACCTGGTGACCTCGACCTTCGCGGCCGACCGCGAGCACGGCATCAACCCGCTCGACGAGGAGGTGGGTCTGGTGTTCCCGGAGTCCGCCGGTGAGCTGCTGCTGTCGCCGAAGGACACGGATGCCCCGTCGCTGTCCGAGGCGGCCGCGTCGGGTCTGCTGCCGACGTGGGACGAGGCGCGCGCGTTCTACGCGTCGCTGAACGAGGCTGCTGCCGGGAAGAGCGCCCGATGAAGGGCATCATCCTCGCGGGCGGGTCGGGCACCCGGTTGTGGCCGATCACGAAGGGCATCTCGAAGCAGTTGATGCCGATCTATGACAAGCCGATGATCTACTACCCCTTGTCGACGCTGATGATGGCCGACATCAACGAGATCCTGATCATCACGACCCCGGAGTACAACGAGCAGTTCCGTGCCCTGCTGGGCGACGGCAGCGAGCTCGGGATCCGGTTGGAGTACGCGGTGCAGCCCTCGCCGGACGGGCTGGCGCAGGCGTTCATCATCGGTGAGGAGTTCATCGGCGACGACTCGGTCGCGCTGGTGCTGGGCGACAACATCTTCCATGGTGTGGGCCTCGGGTCCTCCCTCCGCAACAACGAGGCGTTGGACGGGGCGCGGATCTTCGCGTACCACGTGTCGAACCCGCGTTCGTACGGTGTGGTCGAGTTCGACGAGGACTTCACGGCGCTCTCGATCGAGGAGAAGCCGGAGAACCCGAAGTCGAACTACGCCGTTCCCGGCCTGTACTTCTACGACAACAGCGTGGTGGAGATCGCGAAGTCGATCGAGCCCTCGGCGCGTGGCGAGCTGGAGATCTCGACGGTCAACGAGCGGTACCTCGAGAAGGGGGCCCTGCACGTGCAGGTGCTCGACCGGGGCACGGCGTGGCTGGACACGGGGACTTTCGAGTCGATGATGCAGGCCTCGGAGTACGTGCGGGTGATCGAGGACCGTCAGGGCTTCAAGATCGGTTGCATCGAGGAGATCGCGTGGCGGGCGGGCTGGATCGACACCGTGCAGCTCGCGAAGCTCGCCAAGCCCCTCGTGAAGAGCGGCTACGGCGCCTACCTCGAGACGCTGGTCGCCTCCGCCGACGCCGAGTAACGGGCTGCCGCGCGGGCGGAGACACGTGTAGGGCATACTGCTAGCAGAACCCCTACTCGCGGAAAGGCCGTCATGCCGCCCCTGTTCTCGTTCGAATCAATCCTCACCGTCGTGATCGTCGGGGTCGTGGTCCTCGTCGCACTGATCGTCCTGATCGTGCTGCTGAGGGGAATCAAGGTCGCGAAGCCCGACGAGGCGATCATCGTCACCTCCCGGCAGAAGCCGGTGAAGGAGGGGCACCCGCCGCTCGGCCAGACCGCGCTCGAGGAGACCGAGAACGCCGGCCAGCGCGTGGTCTTCGGCTCGCGCGTGTTCGTCAAGCCGATCGTCGAGGCGTACTTCAAGCTCAGCCTCCGCAGCCGTCAGCTGAACGTGCAGGCCACGGCTCAGACCAAGGATGCGATCACGATCAAGGTGAACGCGGTCGCGGTCGTCAAGGTGGGCGGCTCGGAGTCGATGGTGCGTGCCGCCGCCCAGCGGTTCCTCAACCAGCAGGACCAGATCGAGACCTCCACCGAGGAGGTGCTCTCCGGATCCGTGCGGTCGATCGTCGGTCAGCTGACGGTCACCGAGATCATCACGAACCGCCAGGCGCTGCAGGGCCAGGTGCTCGACGCGGTGCGCGAGTCGCTGGACGTTCAGGGTCTTCAGATCGACACGCTCCAGATCAAGGAGATCGACGACGACAACGGCTACATCCGCGACCTCGGTCGTGCCGAAGCCGCCCGCGTGAAGCAGGTCGCCGAGGTCGCCGAGTCGGTGGCCCGCCGCACCTCCGAGGAGGCCCGGATCGAGGCCGACCAGGCCGTGGCCGAGCAGCAACGGAAGCTCGACCTGCGGAACGCCGAGATCCAGAAGGAGACCGACAAGGCCCGCGCCGAGGCCGCCGCGTCGCGCCCGCTCGCCGAGGCGATCTCGCAGCAGGAGGTCATCGCGCAGCAGGAGATCACCGCCGGCAAGCGGGTGGGCCTCCGCAAGCAGGAGCTCGACGCCGAGATCCGCGCGGTCGCCGACGCCGAGGCGTACTCGCTCGAGAAGAAGGCGCAGGCGGATGCCGCGGCCGCCGTCGCCGCCGCGAACGCCGAGCGCGATCGACGCAAGGCCGTCGCCGAGGCCGTCGAGGCCGAGGGTCTGGCCGAGCGCAACCGGCGCCGGTCGGCCGCCGAGGCGACCGAGGCCGAGGGGGTGGCCGAGAAGAACCGCCGTATCGCGGCCGCCGAGGCGCTCCGGGCCGAGGGTGAGGCCGAGGCGAACTCGATCCGCGTCAAGGGTGCGGCCGAGGCCGAGGCGACCCGGGCTCAGGCCGACGCCCTCGAGGAGCGCGCCGACGACCTGCTGCGGCAGCAGGTGATCGGCCAGCTGCCCGCCATCGTGCGCGCCGCATCCGAGCCGCTGTCGGCGATCTCGAACATGACGATCATCTCGAGCGACGGTCAGGGCACCGAGCAGGTCAGCGGCAACGTCGCGAGCCAGCTCGCCTCGTCGATGCAGATCGTGAAGGACCTGGTCGGCATCGACATCGCGGAGATCGTGACCGGGCGCGCCACGGGTGCGGCCGCCGGGCAGGCGTTCGCCGAGGCCGGCGGCTCGGCCGGCACGGCCGGCGCGGGTTCTGCGGGTGCCGGCGCGGCTTCGGCGGCGAAGGCCGGGCGCACGGCGACGGTCGCCTCGAAGCCCCCGACGACCCCGTAGTCGCGACCCCGTAGTCGCGCCCGCGCGTCGCGCCGGGTCGGCGTAGCGGCCGTCACCTAGCGTGGAGGCATGCGCGCTCCGTACCTCGCCCGACACGTCCGTGCCCTGACGACGGGCGCCGTTCTGCTGGCGCTGGTGGCCGCCGGAGCCGCGGCGCCTGCCGCCGCTGCGACCGTGCCGGGCAACGCGCTGGGCACCGCACCGGCCGGGGCTGCGACCGAGACGACGGACCCGACCAACCCCGGCGCGACGACCGCCCCTGCAGACCAGACCGACCCTGGCGCCCCGGTCGACCCGTCCGCGCCGCCGGCGACGATGAAGAGCTACGACGCGGCCGACTTCCAGGCGCTCGCCGAGCAGCTGCCCGCCGAGCTCGGCGAGGCCGTGCAGCGCGACCTGGGCGAGTCGACGGAGGACTACCTGGCCCGTGCCGCCGCCGCGGTCGACGCCGCCGCGGTGGTCGGCGACCTGACCGAGGACGGCGTGGGCCTCCTCGGCTCGCGCCTGGAGGGCACCGAGCTCGTCGTGAACGTGGCCTCGCCCGACGACGTCCCCGCCGTCGAGGCGGTCGGCGCCCGCGCCGAGCTCGGCGAACCGGTCACGCCCGACTACTCCGGCGCCACCCTCGACGCGCTCGGCGACCTGGTCGGCGGCCAGGGCTTCTCGTTCACCACGCAGGAGTACACCTTCGTCTGCTCGGTGGGCTTCAACGGCCGCACCAAGTCGGGCATCCACCTGCACGAGTTCATCACCTCGGGTCACTGCATCGAGCCGAACCGCACCTTCGGCACCGACTTCTACGAGTCGCGCCAGTCATCGGCCGGCGCCTCGCCGTCGCGCGCCGCGGTCATCGGGTCGCCGATCGACAGCCTGTTCCTGTTCGGCAACGGCGCCGACGTCGGGCCGGTCATCACCGCCGGCGGCTGGAACCCGCAGCCCGCGGTCTCGACCTGGGGCGGCGGGCAGGGAGCGCTGACCGACGGCAACCCCATCCGCGTCACCGACTACACCCCGGGCATCGTCGGTGCCCCGATCTGCAAGTCGGGCCGCACCACCGGATGGACGTGCGGTCAGATCCTGGTCGTCAACGAGTCCTTCCCGGTCTACAACCACTCCAGCCAGCCCCGGTACGTGAACCTCACCCTCACCGACGTCTGCATGCGCTCGGGCGACAGCGGATCCGCCGCGGTGATCGGCACGGCCGCCTTCGGCCTCGGCACGGCGGGCGACTGGGTCGGCAACTGCGACCGGTCGTCGCAGCCGAACGCGATCTCGGCCTTCTTCCCGATGATCACCACCGACGGCACGCCCAGCATCACCACCTCGCTGCCGGACTGGGAGTTGACCGTCGACGTCGCGACCCCGGTCGTCAACCCGCCGACCTTCGTCGGTGACGCCATCCGCGGCACGGTCGCGAACGTCAACCCCCGCACCTATGTGCGCGTCGTGATCGACGGCAGCCCCTACGCGGTCACCCCGGATGCGAGCGGCGCCTGGTCGGTGCCCATCCCCTCGAACCTGACCTCGGGCACCCACAGCTACACGGTCAACGCGGGCTGGGGTACGATCTCCGGCTCCGGCACGGTGTCGGGCACCTACTCGCTGAAGCCGCGGCCGACGGTGCAGCGCATCTCCGGCCCCGACCGCTACGACGTCGCCGTGCAGATCTCGCGGCAGACCTTCCCGGGCACCGCGCCCGTCGTCTACCTCGCCGCCGGCGGCAACTACCCGGATGCGCTGAGCGCCGCGCCCGCCGCCGTGCACCGCGGCGGCCCCCTCCTGCTCACCCTCGGCGACCAGCTCCCCGCCGGTGTGGCCGACGAGCTCCGCCGCCTGCGGCCCTCGGAGGTCGTGATCGTGGGCGGAGCGAACTCCGTGGGCGAGTCGGTCGCCGACGCCGTGCGGGCGATCGTGCCCTCGGTGCGCCGACTGGCGGGATCCGGCCGGTACGAGACCTCGCAGCTGGTCGTGCGCGACGCGTTCCCGAGTGCCACCCGCGCCTACGTGGCCACGGGCCAGAACTTCCCGGACGCCCTGTCGGCGAGTGCGGCCGCGGGCTCCTCGGACATCCCGGTGCTCCTGGTCCAGGGATCGGCCTCGACCCTGGACGACCCGACGCGGGCGACGCTCTCGGCCCTCGGGGTGCAGCGCGCGACGATAGCGGGCGGGCCGAACTCGGTGACCGAGGGCATCCGCTCGCAGCTCGCCTCGCTGCTGCCCGGCGGGGTCGACCGGCAGGCGGGCGTCGACCGGTTCGAGGCCTCGGTCGCGATCAACCGCGCGGCGTTCAGCTCGAGCCAGACGGTGTACATCGCCACCGGCTACAACTTCCCGGACGCCCTCGCCGGCGGTGTGCTGGCCGGGGTGCGGGACGCCCCGCTCTACATCGTGCCGACGAACTGCGTGCCGCGGGGAGTGCTCACCGACATCGTGAACCTGCGCGCCTCGACCGTCGTTCTTCTCGGCGGACCTGTTTCTTTGACCGCTTCGGTGGAACAATTGGCCTCATGTTCGTGATGGGGATCGAATGGGTGATGGGCGCCGGCGACTGATCGGCCGCGCCGGCGCGGCGATCGCCCTGCTGGCCGGGCTCGTACCGGCCGGGATCGGTGTGCTGCCCGCGGCGGCTTCGGTGCCCGCGGCGGCATCGGCTTCTTCTTTCGCATCCGCCGCATCCGCTTCGGCATCCGCCCCGTCGGCGGTCGTGCTCGCGGCGCAGGAGGACCAGGTCTTCGACCGCGTGAACACGCAGCGTGCCGCGAACGGCCTGCCGCCGCTCCTCCGCGACGCGACGATCGAGGCGGCCGCCGAGGAGTGGGCGAACTACATGACCACCCTCGCGAATCCGCTCACGCACAGCCCCAACGACTGGCGCGCCTCGAAGATCCCGCCCGGCTGGCGCACGAATGGCGAGAACATCGCCGTCGGCCAGGTGAGCGCCGACCAGGTGATGAGCGACTGGATGGCGTCGCCGGGGCACCGCGCGAACATCCTGAACAGCAGCTACACCCGGATCGGCGTCGGCTACGTCGCCAGCAACCGCGGAGGGATGTGGGTGCAGATCTTCGGCGGCTACGACAGCAACCCGCCCGCGCCGGTCGGTCAGCTGACGCCCGGAACGCCCACGATATCCGGCACGCCCCGGGTGGGGAGCGTGCTGACCGCCGACCCCGGCGCCTGGGGCCCGGGAGAGGTCTCGCTGTCGTACCAGTGGAACGCGGGTGGCCAGGCACTCGCCGGCGCCACGGGCTCGACCTACCTTCCCGACCAGACGACGGTCGGGCGCCCCATCACCGTCACGATCACCGGCTCGCGCTCGGGCTACGCCTCGGCATCGCGGACGAGCGCCGCGACCACCGCGGTGACGACTCCCTTCACCGTCGACCGGGTGGCCGGCCCCGACCGCTACAGCGGCGCCGTCGCCCTCTCCGTGTCGGGCTACCCTGACGGGGCGCCGGTGGTCTACGTGGCGACCGGCACGAACTATCCGGATGCGCTCAGCGCCGGCCCCGCCGCGGCCGTGCAGGGCGGCCCGCTCCTGCTCACGCTGCCCGACAGCCTGCCTGACGTGGTCGTGAGCGAGCTCGGGCGGCTGAAGCCCGCCAAAGCCGTCGTGGTGGGCGGCACCGCCTCGGTCTCGCCCGCGGTCGAGGCGCAGCTGCGCGGACTCGTGCCCTCCGTCGTGCGGGTCGCCGGGCCCGACCGGTTCTCCGGGTCGCGCGCCCTGGTCGACTACGCCTTCGGTGCCGGAGGGACGCACGGAGCGCCCACGGCGTACATCTCGACCGGCTGGAACTTCCCCGACGCGCTCGCCGCGGGTGCCGCCGGCGGGCACGCCGACTCTCCGGTGCTGCTGGTCGACGGCACGGCGAACGGCACCGACAGCGCCACGAACGCGGCCCTGCTCGCGCTCCACCCCTCGTCGGTCAAGATCGCAGGCGGGCCGAACTCGGTCTCGGGCGGCGTCGCGACCTCGCTCTCGATGGTCGCCCCCGTGCAGCGCCTCGCCGGAGCCGACCGCTACGCCGGGGCCGTGGCAGTCAACCTCGACGCCTACCGCTCCGCCAGCACGGCCTACCTCGCGACCGGACTGAGCTTCCCGGACGCCCTCTCCGGCTCGGCCCTCGCCGGGGCGCAGGACGCCCCGCTGTTCGTGGTGCCCGGCACCTGCGTGCCGCGCCCGGTGCTGGCGGCCCTCACCTCCCTCGGGGTCGGCCGGGTCGTGCTGATCGGGGGAACAGCCACGCTCGCTCCCGAGGTGCAGAACCTCTCAGCCTGCGCCTCGTAGACTGGTGCAGGCGATTTCGCCGTGTCCGCCCTCACCGCTATGGTGAGCTTGTATCGACTTCTGCACCCGATGGGCTCCCGTGATCACTCCCGACCTGGCAATGACTATCCTCGGCGGCGACCTCGCGGCTCCGCTCGTCGACGAGACGTTCGGCCACCTCGGGTCCATCGAGGAGCTGCGCGCGCCGCTCTCGGGCAAGCGCGTGGTCGTCACAGGGGGAGCCGGCAGCATCGGCGGGGCGCTCGCCGTGGCCCTGATCACCGACCCCGACCGCACGGCGCCCGTGATCGTGATCGACACCAGCGAACGGGGCGTCGCCGCCCTGAGCAACTGGGTGACCGCGCTCGGCATGTCCGCCAACCTCCAGGTCGTCGTCGCCGACGTCTCGGACCGTGATCAGATGGACGAGGTCTTCGACCGGATCGCCGCGGAGGTCGTCGTGCACGCGGCGGCGGTCAAGCACGTCGGCACGTGCGAGGCCAACCCGCGGCTGGCGCAGCGCATCAACGTCGACGCCACGCGCATCCTGCTCGAGCAGAGCGCCCTGCGCGGCGTGACCCGGTTCGTGCTGGTCTCCAGCGACAAGGCCACCTCGCGCGTCAACGTGCTCGGCCGCACGAAGTACGACGCCGAGGTCGAGGTGGCCGCGGCCGCCGTGCGCGGTCTCGCGGCCTCCTCGGTGCGGCTGCCCAACATCTGGGGCTCGAGCGGTTCGGTGATCGAGCTCTGGCGCCAGTCGATCGCCCTCGACCTGCCCGTCACCCTCTTCGGGCCCGAGACCACGCGCTACTACCAGTCGGTCTACGACACCGTGCGCATCCTTCTTCTGCTCGCCACCCATCGCGAGACGGCCGCAGGCACCACTTTCGTGGTCTCGGAGGCCGTGCAGCTCAGCCTGGCAGAGGTGCTCGAGCGGGTCGCGGCGGATGCGGGGAACGAGTTGGAGCACCGGGTCGAGCGCCCGCGCCCGGGTGAGATCGCGCACGAGCGGCTGACCAGCCCGGACGAGACGTACGCCGAGACGCCGTGGAACGGCATCCTGGGGCTCGTCCGCGCCTGAGGCCGGCTGCCGCGCCTGGGGCCGGCTACCGCGCCTGGGGCCGGCTACCGCGCCTGAGTCCGGCTACCGCGCCTGAGGCCGGCTACCCCTCGGGGAACTCGAACTGCGGCGGCATCGTCGCACGCTCGGGGTAGAGCTCTTCGAACAGGGCGAGCTTGAGGTCGACCAGCCCGTAGGACTGGTTCGTCTCATCCATCACGAACTCGATGTCGACGCCGAGCTTCTTCAGGGTCATGCCCCGCCGGCGGGCGGCGTAGTAGGTGAACCAGAGGTCGTCGACGAAGAAGTACTTCTCGGGCAGCTCGGTGAAGAAGCCGTCGTCGAGGAAGACGGCGGAGTCGGTGATCATCCCGCCCGGCCCGACATGGTCGACCGGGCCGCCCACCACCGCGGGGCGGCGGTCGTAGTAGTTGCGGCCCACCTCGAAGGCCCACCAGGCCGAGACGGTGCCCGGCGCGTAGGCCGCGAGGGCGGTGCTCACGAAGTCGGACTGCAGGTTCTCGTCGTCGTCGACGACGATCGCGGGGCCGGCACCGTGGGCCCGGGCGTGGTCGCGGGCGAGGTAGAACCGGCCCATCGAGCCGAGGTTGTACGGCGTCTTGACCAGCTGCACCTCGCGGAGCGCGCCGCGGGGGCGGAAGTTCCGAACCACGTCGAGGTAGTGGTCGTGGTCGGCCTTGTTGTTGTTCCAGATGTGGAAGGTGATGCCGGGGGTGCCGGTCTGGCCGTCGAGCGCCTCGAGCATGTCGATCAGGCGGGTGGGGCGGTTCCAGAGGCACATGAAGACGGGGACGGTCTGCTCGGCGGCGGCGGCGGTGCCCGTGCCCGCGCCGTAGTGCACGCGCGTGCTGCGGTAGTGTCCGCCCAGGATGCGGCGGCGGATGACCCGCTTCGCGAGCACCTCGGCTCGGCTCCGGAGGGCGGTGGGGATGCTGGTGGTCATGCGATCAACCTCGGTTCTGCAGGCGCGTGCGGATGCCCAGTCCCGCCCGAAGTACCAGGCGCAAGGGTAGCAGCAAGGGCCCTGAGTACTTCTGCGACAGGAACCGGTAGGCGCTCGCGTGGTGGGCCTCCACCATGCGCTTGGACTCGCCCTCGGTCGAGTGGCCGCCGGAGTGCTCGACGACCGCGTGCGGCGCGTAGCGGTTGCGCCAGCCGTGCGTGCCGAGCCGGTAGCCGAGATCCACGTCTTCGAAGTACATGAAGTAGCCCTCGTCGAAGCCGCCGATCTGCTCGAACGCCGCCCGTCGCACCAGCAGGCACGAGCCGGAGAGCCAGCCCACGTCGACCTCGCCGGCGGTGTCACCGGCGGTGCCGGCGTGGTAGAGCCTGGTCCACGGATTGGTCTTCCAGATCTTCGAGAACAGGGCGTGGCCGATCCCGATCCGGAGCGACGGGATCGCGCGCGCCGAGGGATAGGTGACGCCGTCGGTGAGCACCCGGGGCCCGACCGAACCGATGTCCGGTGCCGACATGCCGACCGCCACCATCCGGTCGATCGCGTCGGCGTGCAGCACGATGTCGGGGTTCGAGATCAGAATCCAGGTGACCGAGGCCGGCAGGGTCGCCACGGCGGCGTTCATCCCGCCGCCGTAGCCGGGGTTGTCGGGGAGCGGGACGTACTCGGCCCCGTGCTCGGCCGCGATGCCGGCGACACGGGAGTGCTGGTCGGGCTTGTTGTCGGCCACGACCACAACGAGCTCGGTGGCGCTGGCCTCGGGCAGCGACTCGAGGAACGGGACGAGCTCGTCCTCGGAGGCGTAGCTCACGGTCACGACCGCGATGTAGGGGTGCTCGCTCATCGGGCCGGAGCCTCGCTTCCGCTCGTGCCGTCGTAGGCGTGCTGGTAGACCTCGGCGCACGCGGCCCAGGTGAAGCGGCTGCTGCGCGCGAGAGCGGCGACCGCCAGTTCGAGGCGCTCCTCGGAGTCGGACAGGAGCACGGCGAGGGCCTTCTCGATCGACAGGGCGTCGGGCTCCGCGTAGGCCACGGCGTCGCCGCCGACCTCAGGGATCGACAGCCGCCTCGTGGTCAGCACGGCGGCGCCGGAGGCCATCGCCTCGAGCACGGGCAGACCGAAGCCCTCGCCGAGGCTGGGGTAGACGACGACCCGGGCTCCGCCGAGGAAGGCGCCGAGCGACTCCAGGGGCAGGTAGCCGGCCTCGACGACGTCGGATGCGGTGGCAGGGTCGTCGAGGAGCCGCAGCGCATCTTCATCCCAGCCCCGCGAGCCGGAGAGCACGAGCTTCGGGGTATCCGGCCGGCTCGCCCGCAGCGCGCGCACCGCGCGGATCAGGGCGGGCACGTTCTTCCGCGGCTCGATGGTGCCGAGGAAGGCGATCCACTCCTCGCCGGGAGCGAGGCCGAGTTCGCCGCGCACCGTCTCGACGGCGGCGGCATCCGGGCGGTGGAAGACGCTCGTGTCGACGCCGAGGTAGGCCACGGTGATGTCGGGGCGGAGATCGGGCACGACCCGGCGGATCTCGCCGGCCGTCGCCTCGCTGACCGCGACGAGGTGATCGGCGCGATGGCCGGCGAGCCGGATCCAGCGGCGGAAGAACTCGCCCTTCAGTCGCGAGTGGGCCTCGGGCGAGCTGAAGAAGGTGGCGTCGTGCACGGTGACGACCCGGCGGGCGCGGGTCAGCAGCGGGAACGTGTAGTGGGGGGAGTGGATGACCGTGCAGCCGAGCCGGCGGGCGAGGGCCGGGAGGCCGCGCTGCTCCCAGAGCAGGCGGGCGGGGCGGCGGGAGAGGCGGGCCGGGGCCACGTGGTAGCGGTGGCCGGGAGCGGCCGCGGTGAGGAAGTCGAGGTCGTCGGCCTTCACGACGATGTCGATGAGCCGCCCGTTCTGCTCGAGTCCGGCCGCGAGGCCGGCGATGAAGCGGGCGACGCCGCCGCGCGACGGCGGGATGGAGGTCGCATCGAGCAGGACACGAGGGGCGTCGGACACGGGCGGTCTTCTCCTCGGTTCTGGGGCGTGCGGTTCTGGGCGGTGCGGTATCGGCTGTGCGGTTCTGCCTGCGTAATCCTAACTTCCGCAGCCGACGGCGGCGCCGACCCGCTCAGCCCGCGTGCGTCGCGCGGTACTCCACCTCGGGCCGCCCCGGTGTCCCGTAGCGCTGGGCCCGCTGCGCGACCCCGATGGCCGCGAGGTGCTCGAGGTAGCGGCGGGCCGTGACCCGGGAGAGCGAGAGTGACGCGCCCAGCTCGGACGCCGAGAGGCCCGCGGGTGCGGCCTGGCGCACGGCGCTCCGCACCTGGTCGAGGGTCTCGGCGGTCAGGCCCTTCGGCAGCTGCGTCGACGACTCGCGGCGGAGCGCGGCGAAGGAGGAGTCGACGTCGTGCTGGTCGGTGACGGCCGATCCCGCGATCCGGTCGTGGAAGTCGCGGTAGGCGTTCAGCTTCTCGGCGAAGGCGGCGAAGCCGAACGGCTTGATCAGGTACTGCACGATGCCGAGCGAGACCGCCGAGCGCACGACGGCCGCATCCCGCACCGCCGTCACGGCGATCACGTCGGTCTCGATCCCGGCCGCGCGCAGGCGCCGGCAGAGCTCGATGCCCGTGGTGTCCGGCAGGTTCACGTCGAGCAGGATCAGGTCGATCGGATGCGCGGCGTCGCGCAGCTCGCGGAGTGCGGCCGACCCGGTGTGCGCGACCCCCGCGACCGTGAACCCGTCGAGCCGGGTGACGTAGGCGGCGTGCGCCTCGGCGGTGAGCGGCTCGTCCTCGACCACGAGCACCCGCAGGGGCGGGAGCGTGGGGGTCATCGGACGGCCTCCGGGCGCGGATCGGTCACGCGCGCCGGCAGGTCGACCGTGAAGCGGGAGCCGTCGACGGCGATCGTGCCGCCGAGCCGGCCGACCGCCTGACGGACGAGGGCGAGCCCGATGCCGCGCCCGCCGCCGAGCTCGGGGGAGCCTGCGCCGGTCGCCAGGGGTTTGGTCGTCGCGCCGAGTTCGAACGCACCGGCGCCGCCCGGCCCTGAGCTGTCGAGCCCTGCGCCGCCCGGCCCCGTGCCCCCGTCCTCGACCGCGATCCGCAGACCACCGTCGTGGCGCGGTTCGACGCCCACGCGCACCCATTGGGCGGAGGGGTCGAGGCCGGCCACCGCATCCATCGCGTTGTCGATCAGGTTGCCGACGATCGTGATCAGTTCGCGCGGCGGCACGGCTCCGCCGGGCAGGTGCTCGGGCACGTCGACGTCGAGCCGCAGGCCGCGCTCGGCCGCCTGTGCCGACTTGCCGAGCAGGAGCGCCAGCAGCACCGGCTCGTCGGCGGCGGTCAGGATGCGGTCGGCCAGCTGCTGGCTCAGCTCCAGCTCCGAGCTCGCCAGCTCGGCCGCCTCGCCCGCCCGGTCGAGCTCGATCAGGGCGATCATCGTGTGCAGCCGGTTCGCGAACTCGTGGGCCTGAGAGCGCAGGGCATCCGAGAGCGTCGTCATCGTCGCGAGCTCGCCGGTGAGCTCCTGCAACTCGGTGTGGTCGCGCACGATCGTGACCGTTCCGGCGAAGGGGCCGGAGGTGCGGGCGCCGCGCCGGGCGACCACCCGGTCGCGGTCGACCACCAGCACGTGGGTCGGCGTGATCACGATCTCGTCGACCGTCACCTCGGCGCTCGCGAGCAGCTCGAGCACGGCGGGCTCCACGGCCGGCGCCTCGAGCGACGACAGCGCCACCACCTCGCCGGCCGTGACGCCGGCGGGCGGCAGGCCGAGCAGCTCGGCGGCGCGGTCGTTGTAGAGCACGAGCCCGCGCGACGTGTCCTGCAGCACGAGTCCCTCGCCGATCGCGTGCAGCACGCCCTCGTAGTAGGCGAACATCCTGCTCATCTCCTCGGCGCCGCGCCCCGCGGTCACCCGCCGCAGGTAGCGGCTGAGGCCCCACGAGGCGAGGCCGCCGAGCAGCACGGCGATCCCGGCGGCGGCGAGCACCGTGCCGATCCGGCCGCCCAGGGCGACCTGGGTGTTCGAGACCGTGATGCCGGCCGAGACCAGCGCGACCACGCGGCCGTCGTCCTCGATCGGGACGACGGCCCGCACCGAGGGGCCGAGGGTGCCGGTGTAGGTCTCGGTGAACGACTGGCCGGCGAGGGCGCGGTCGATGTTGCCCAGGAAGCGCCGGCCGATCTCGGCCGGGTCGCGGTGGGTGTAGCGGACTCGATCCGGCGACATCACGGTGATGAAGTCGATGTCGGCCGCATCCATCACCGAGACCGCGTAGGGCTGGAGGGCCGCCGTCGGGTCGGAGGTCTGCACCGACTCGATCACGAACGGATCCTGGGCCAGGGTCTCGGCCACGGCGAGGCTCCGCTCGGCGGCGTCGCGCTCGACGTCGGCCCGGGCGTCGGCCCAGCTGATGGCCACGGCGGTCGCGGTCAGGGCGACGACGACGATGAACTGCAGGGCGAACAGCTTCGCCGCGATGCTCCACCGCCGAAACCCTCGAATCATGTCCCGCTCCATCGCGTCGTCGACGACCCCGGCCGCTCCGGGCGTCCGGCGTCCTCCCCAGCGTAGACAGCCGGGGCGCGGGCGGGGTGCTGGATGCCGCGAACACTATGAACACAACCCCGGTCGCCGGGCGGTGCCGGGCGAGAGTTGCTCCCACCACACGACGACGTCGACGGAAGAAGGAAGCAATGGCGCTCCACTCACACCCAGAACGCAGAACCGGGACCGGCAGCCGTGACGGCGGCAACGCCGGCCGCAAGCGCCGGATCGGCTCTTCGCACTACCTCTACATCGCGGTGATCGTCGCGGTGCTCTCGGGTGCGGTGGTCGGCCTCGCGGCCCCCGAGTTCGCGGTGAACCTCAAGCCCCTGGGTGACGCGTTCGTCGGCCTGATCAAGATGATGATCGCACCGATCATCTTCTGCACGATCGTGCTCGGCGTCGGCTCGGTCGCGAAGGCGGCCACCGTCGGCAAGGTCGGCGGCCTCGCCCTCGGGTACTTCATCATCATGTCGACCTTCGCGCTCGGCATCGGGCTGGTCGTCGGCAACCTGATCCACCCGGGCGAGGGCCTGAACATCGGCGGCACGACGTACGAGGCGGGGACGGGCGAGGCCAAGAGCACGTCCGAGTTCCTGCTCGGGATCATCCCGACGTCGCTGCTGTCGTCGCTGACCGCGGGCAACATCCTGCAGGTGCTGCTCGTGGCGCTGCTGGTCGGCTTCGCACTGCAGAAGATGGGGGCGAAGGGCACGCCGATCCTCGGGGCGATCCGGCAGATCCAGGCGCTGGTGTTCCGCATCCTCTCGATGATCATGTGGGTCGCGCCGATCGGCGCCTTCGGGGCGATCGCCGCGGTCGTCGGGGCCACCGGGTTCGCTGCGATCATCGGGCTCGGCACGCTCATGATCGCCTTCTACATCACCTGCGCCCTGTTCATCGTGGTCGTGCTCGGCACGCTGCTGTGGCTGGTGGCGAAGGTCAACATCTTCCGCCTGATGAAGTACCTGGGCCGGGAGTACCTGCTGATCGTCTCGACCTCCTCGAGCGAGGTAGTGCTGCCCCGGCTGATCGCGAAGATGGAGCACGTGGGCGTCTCGAAACCGGTCGCCGGCATCACGATCCCGACGGGCTACTCGTTCAACCTCGACGGCACCGCGATCTACCTGACGATGGCCTCGCTGTTCATCGCCAGCGCGATGGGCACCCCGCTGGCGCTCGGCGAGCAGATCTCGCTGCTGGTGTTCATGATGATCGCATCCAAGGGCGCGGCGGGGGTCACGGGGGCCGGGCTCGCCACCCTCGCGGGCGGTCTCCAGGCCCATCGGCCCGACCTCGTCGACGGCGTCGGCGTGATCGTCGGTATCGACCGGTTCATGTCCGAGGCGCGCGCGCTGACGAACTTCACGGGCAATGCGGTGGCCACCCTGCTGGTCGGAACCTGGACGCGGCAGGTCGATCGCGAACAGCTGACTGCGGTACTCTCGGGTTCGCGTCCGTTCGACGAGACGACCATGAGCGCCGACGATCACCTCGATGCCGAGGAGACCGCGGAGGTCGAGCGGGAAGCGCGGCCCTCGACCGCGGCCATCGCTGCGATCGTGGGGGAGATGCAGACGCAGGAGAGGCGACGTTGACCACCGAGACCCCAGAGACCACCACTTCGGCTGCCGCGCCGCGCGGCACGGAAACCGCGTCGAACCCCGCCCCCGGATCTCACGGTCCGGGGGTTCCCGCTGAGATCGCGCGCTCGTGGCTGCTCGTGTCGGCGAACCACCCGGACGCGTTCGACTCGGCCGCCCGCTCCCGGGCCGACCAGATCGTGCTCGACATCGAGGACGCGGTCGACCCGAAGCACAAGGCCACCGCGCGCGACGGGGTCGCTTCGTGGCTGGCCGGTGGCGGCAGCGGCTGGGTGCGCATCAACGACCGCCTGAGCGACTTCTGGAGCGACGACGTCGACCAGCTGAAGGGCCTTCCGGGCCTCAAGGGCGTCATGCTCGCCAAGACCGAGTCGGGCGCGCACGTCACCGAGACCTTCGACCGCCTGGGCGGGAGCACCCCGGTGCTCGTGCTGGTGGAGTCGGCGCTCGGCATCGAGGAGGTCGTGTCGATCGCCCGGGCCCGTGGGGCGTTCCGGCTCGCGTTCGGCAGCGGCGACTACCGGCGCGACACCGGCACGAGCGCCGAGGACATCGCGATGGCGTACCCGCGGTCGCGCCTGGTCGTGGCCAGCCGTGTGGGCAACCTGCCCGGGCCGATCGACGGACCGACGGTCTCGTCGAGCCACCCCATCCTTCGCGAGCAGTCGGCCGTGGCCGTGGCGCTCGGGCTCACCGGCAAGCTCTGCCTCGACGTGGAGCAGCTGCCCGTGATCAACGAGGTCATCAGCCCCACGCAGTCGGATGTGACGTGGGCGCGCGACTTCCTCGACGACTTCGAGGCGCGTGGCCGGGTCATCCGCGACGGCAGCGACCTGCCGCGGCTCGGCCGGGCCGAGAAGATCGACAAGCTCGCGCGGGCCTTCGGGGTGCAGCCCCTCCCGCGCGGCGGCGCGTCCTAGCCCCCGCCCCCCTCGCGCGCACTCACCCCGCGCTCCCCACCCCACCCCCACCTCGCCGAAAAGTCACTTTCACGTCCAAACCCCGCATTTTGGACGTAAAAGTGACTTCTCGGCGGAATGGGGGAGGGTGCGCGGGCGGGGTCAGGTCCAGGGGAGGGACGTGCGGGTGGCCCAGTACGTGGCGGGGGGCTCGGCCAAGGGGGCCAGGCGCTCCTCGGGGAGGGCGGGCACGCGGGATTCGGTGGCCTCGCGAAGCTGGCGGCGGGTGACCGCTCCGCTCAGCACGATGTCGGCCCACGGATGCGCGACCGCCGCCCCGATCGCGAGCCCCACGAGCGGCTGCCCGTCGGCCTCGGCGAGAGCCGCGGCCGCCGCCGGTGCGGCACGCGGGGTGAGGCGTCCGTTGGCCAGCACCTCCTTCACCACCACGAGCCACCGCGCCTCGTTCGCGCGCTCGAGTGCCGGGCCGACCGAGGGCTCGAGCAGGTTCCAGGTGGACTGCACCGCGCTGAAGGGCGAGTCGGGGAGGGCGAGCGCCGCGTCGATCACGGCGGCCTGCTCGGGCCCGCTTGTCGAGAAGCCCACGCGCACGCCCTCGGCGGCGAGCCCCCGCAGCCGGTCGAGCAGCGCCCGGTCGCCGAGCGCCGGGCTGTCGACGGTGAGCGAATGGATCAGGTAGACATCGGGCGCCCCGCCGAGAGCCTCCAGCGTCTCGGGCCACTGGCGCTCGAGCTGGGCGAGGCTGTGCTCCTTGCGTTCGTGCACCGGAGCATCCATCTGCCAGTCGCCGACGTACTCGTACCCCCACTTCGAGCCGATCGTGAGCTCGTCGCGACGGCCCGGATGCGCCGCGAGCCACGACCCGAGGAACTGCTCGGCCAGCCCGTACGAGCGCGCCGCGTCGAAGTAGCGGATGCCCAGCCACCACGCTCCGTCGAGGAGCGCATGGGCCCGCTCGCGCATCGCCTCGACCGTGCGGCCTGCGCTGTCGCCCAGGTCGTCGTCGCGTCCGGCCGTGATGTAGGCGGGGCGGCCGATGGCCGCGAGCCCGAGGCCCAGCCGCGAGGCGAGGCCACCGGTGGCGTCGAGGTGGGGGGAGTCCGGGGAGTCGGGAGAAGCCGGGGAGTCGGGGGAGTCGCTCATCCCACCCAGTCTTCCGCGTCCGAGCCCCGCAGGCCAGCACCCGCCGGGAGGCTCGATGTCGCGGTGAAGTAGCGGTGACTCGGCGCAACGGGGTCTGGACCCCGCGGGTGCAGGCTGACTAGCCTGAGGGCATCCGCTCGGCCGGAGACCCGGTGAGGTGCGGAGGAGCATCCCGACGCGGGCATCCGCATGAGACGAAGGTGGAATCATGGCCGACCTCGAAGTCCAGGCAGCACTCTCCGAAGCGCGGAAGGCCGCCAGCGCGGCGAGCTACGACATCCAGAAGCTGCCTGAGGACACCGTGGAGCGCCAGGCGCTGCACAACCTCGTCACCGCGATCGACTACCTGATCGAGGCGCTGACCGTCGACGACGACTCGGAGTAAGAACCCCGGGCGCCGAGGTGCGGCGCCGCGGCGCGTTCAGACCGCGTAGTAGCCGGCCTCGATGTCGGCGAGGAGACCCTGGTGGGTGGGCACCCACCCGAGGCGTTTGCGCGTGAGCGCGCTCGAGGCGGGGACGTCGACGCCGTAGAAGCGGGCGAGGAAGCCGAAGTGCGCCGCCGCCTCCTCCGGCGCGACGGATCGCGTCGGCACGCCGAGTGCACGGCCGAGCGCCTCGGCGATCTCGCGCGTCGGGATGCCCTGCTCGTCGACCGCGTGCATCGCGCTGCCCGCCGCCTCGTTCTCGAGGGCGAGACGCACCAGTACCGCCGCATCCGCCCGGTTCACGGCCGGCCAGCGGTTCTCGCCGTCGCCCACGTAGCCGGCGAACCCGTGCTCGCGCGCGATGCCCGCGAGGATCGCCACGAACCCGTGGTCGCCCTCGCCGTGCACGCTCGGCGCGAAGCGGAGTGCGACCGTGCGCACGCCCCGCGCCGAGTACTCGGCGGCGAGCTGCTCGGCGCCGCCCCGCGGGGCGTCCGGACCCGAGTGCGGCGACTCGTCGTTCTCGGTCACCACGCGCCCGGGCCCGATCAGCGCGAGCCCCGAGGCGAACAGGAAGGGCCGCCCCGACTCGGCCAGCGCCTCGCCCATCGTCTCGACGGCCGCCCGCTCGGTGCGGCCCGAGGCCTCGAAGTCGCTGTAGTCGTGCTTGAAACCGAGGTGCACCACGCCGTCGGACGACTCGGCCCCGGCGCGCAGCACCGCGGCGTCGTCGAGCTCGCCGCGCAGCGGGACCGCGCCCAGCCGGGTCAGGGCGTCGGCCGAGGCCTCCGAGCGCGCCAGCCCGACGACTTCGTGCCCGGCGGCGACGAGCTCGGCGGTGACCGCTGAGCCGATGAAGCCCGAGGCGCCGGTGACGAATGCACGCATGATCTCTCCTTCTCGCCCGGCGACGAACCGAGCAGCACGCCGGAGACGGGATGTCAGCGACTGACATGACTGTAGCGCCGATGTCGGTCACTGTCATCACCTGCGAGACCTCGGTAGACTGCCTCCATGGCACGTTGGGAACCGGATGCGCGCGGCCGCCTGGCCAAGGCCGCCCTCGAGCTCTACCTCGAGCGCGGCTTCGAGGAGACGACGGTGCTCGACATCGCCGAGCGCGCCGGCGTCACCGAGCGCACCTTCTTCCGGCACTTCACCGACAAGCGCGAAGTGCTCTTCCTCAACTCGGGCGCGCTGCAGGATGCGGTGGTCGCCTCGATCACGGAGGCCCCGCCCGGCGGCTCCCCGCTCGAGGTGCTCGGCGCGGCCCTCATCGAGGGCGGGCGGCAGCTCGGCGTCTCGCGCGAGCACGCCCGGCTGCGGATGTCGGCGATCACCCGCCACCCGAGCCTGCTCGAGCGCGAGCTGCTCAAGCTCTCGACGTTGAGCGGGGCCGCGTCGACGGCGCTCCAGGAGCGCGGGGTCGCCGCCCCGACGGCCCGGCTCGTCGCCGACATCGCCGTCGGCGCGTTCTCGGTGGGCTTCGAGCGCTGGCTCGACGTGGAGGACGACGCCGAAGCCGACCTCCCCGATTCGATCGGTGCAACGCTCGCCGAGCTCAGGGAACTGGCGGCTCCGGGGGCCTGAGGCCGCCCTGCCGCCTACGCGGCCGTCTCGGCGCGGTACACGTGCCGGCGCGGCCCGTTCTCGATCGGCTGGATCGAGGTGGTGGCGTAACGGTAGTGCCGTCCCTCCACGACCACCTCCAGTGGTACCGCCGCCGAAGCGCGCACGGTCGTCACCACCGGGGGTGCGTCCTCGGCCCGGAGTTCCAGGAGCACGCTCCGGAATCCCGAGTCATGGGCCAGGAACGCGGTCCACGCGCTCCCGTCCCACCATCGGTCATTGCCTGTCTCGTCGTCGTACCAGCCCGCCGGGGTCGCGGTGAAGGCGGTCTTCGGGTGCAGTCCGTCCATGAAAGGTGATTCGGATCATCCCGGATCCCGGTTCATCGGAGACCACTGGCAAGGCGCTGGGGAGAAGCTGGATGCGCCGGACCTCGGCACACCGGGAAACCGGACGAGGCCGGAGCGGCTCAGCCCCGCGCCTCCACGAGCCCCGCCTCGACGGCGGCTGCGACATCCCGCCGCAGCACGAACTTCTGCACCTTGCCCGACACGGTGCGCGGCAGCGCCTCGACCTTCCAGAGCAGCTCGGGGTACTTCTGGCGCGCGATCGACTGCCGATCGAGGTGGGCGGTGAGGCCGGTGAGGTCGATCTCCGAACCCGCCGCCACGACCACCACCGCGCAGGCCCGCTCGCCCATCCGCGGATCCGGGACCCCGATCATCGCCACATCGGAGACCGCCGGGTGCGTGAGCAGCAGATCCTCGACCTCTTTGGCGCTGATGTTCTCGCCCCCGCGCACGATCAGGTCTTTTCGGCGCCCCGTGATCGTGACCCGCCCGTCGTTCGCCAGGTCGGCGAGGTCGCCGGTTCGGAACCAGCCGTCGGCCGTGAAGGCCTCCTCGTCGTCGGACGGGTCGAGGTAGCCGGCGAAGAGCTCAGGGCCGCGCACCTCGAGTTCGCCGTCGGCCGAGAGCCGGGCGGCGGCCTCGCCGATCGGGTACCCCTCGGAGGAGTGGCGCTCGGGGGCGTCATCGTCCGGCCGCACGATGCAGAGCGTCGGCATCTCGGTCGACCCGTAGGTGCGGGCCACGCGGATGCCGAGGGCCCGGTCGGCCTCGGCGACCAGACTCGGCGGGATGTCGGCACCGCCGCAGACGAACCCGCGGAGGGAGGACGCGCTGCCGCGGCGCGCGTAGCTCTCGGCGAGCCCGCGGAGGAACGGCGTGGCCGAGACGGTGAACGCGCAGCGGTCGCGCTCGATCAGGTCGGTCGCGACCTCCGGGTCCCAGCGGTCCAGGAGCGACACCGCTCCTCCGGTCACGAGCGGGGTCAGGATGCCATACAGCAGCCCGGTGACGTGCGCGAGCGGCGAGGGCATGAAGACGGTGTCGCCGGCGAGATCGAAGACCTCGCCGATCGAGGCCGCCTCGTAGAGCAGGCTGCGGTGCGAGTGCAGCACGCCCTTGGGCCGGCCCGTGGTGCCCGAGGTGAACATGAGCAGGGCCACGTCGTCGGCCGCGGCCGGAGCGGGCTCTGAAGGGGAGATCGCTGAGCCGACCGGCACGCCCGCCAGCACGGCGGCCAGATCCAGCACGACGGCCGCCGAGCCGCTGGCCCGGACGGCCTCCCGCGCCTGCGCCACGAAGTCCACCCCGTGCGCCCCGCCCGAACGGGATGCAGAGGTCGGCGCCGTCGCCAGCACCACCCGCGGCCGCGCGCTGCCGAAGATCACCTCGAGCTCCCGCCCCCGGTAGATCGTCGTGATGGGGTTCACGATCGCCCCGGCGCTCCACACGCCGTGCATCGCGGCCACGGTCGACCAGGCGTTCGGCAGCTGCATGCTCACCACGTCGCCCGGCCGTACCCCCACCGCCGTCAGGGCGACACGGATGCGCCGGGCCGCGTCGGCGAGACCGCCCCGGCTGAGTCGCTCTTCGCCGTCGACGACGAGCAGCGCCTCCGGGTCGGCGGCGACCGACTCGGCGAACAGCCGCTGGATCGTCGTGTCCCACCGCGCCGCGGAGAGATAGTCGGGCGACGGCCGTCGTGCGCCACCCTCAGGCATCCGCACCCCGTTCGGCGAACGAGCGCGAGGCGACCCCGGTCATGAAGATGCGGAACAGCTGCGCCGAGACCTCGTCGTGGCTGAGCCGGCCGTCGGCCCGGTACCACTGGTAGGCCCAGTTGCACATGCCGAACAGCGCGAACGAGGCGGTTCGCGGATCCTGCCAGGCGATCGAGCCCTCCTTCATGCCCTGCAGGATGGCGCCCTCGACCAGCTCCTCGTAGCGGTCGCGCTTGATGCGGGCCGAGGTCTGCAACTCGGGCGGCAGCTCGCGGAAGTACTCGAAGAACACCCGCACGTGCCCGGGCCGCTGGGCGATCAGCGAGACGATGTCGTCCATCACCCGGCGCACGATCTCGACCGGGTCGCTGGTCTCTTCGGTGCTCGCCTGGAACAGCGCGAGCAGCTCGTCGATCCACTCCTCGTGGATGGCGTGCAGGATGTCGTGCTTCGCGCGGAAGTAGTGGTACACCGTCGCCTTCGCGGTGCCGACCCGGTCGGCGATCGCCGCCGTGGTGGTGCGGTGGAAGCCCAGCTCGTCGAACAGCGCCGCCGCGGCCTCGAGGATCTCGGCCCGGCGCAGCTCGCCGGAGGTGGTGAGGGTGGACATGCTCATCGGTCGGTCTCCGTCTCGAAGGGCTCGAGCGTGGCCCTGATCGCCCGCTCGATGTCGTCGTGCTGCGGCAGCCAGGCCGCCTCGAGGCCCGGCGCGTACGGGGCGGGGGAGTAGCCCGCGCCGACCCGGCGCGGCGGCCCGTCGAGGGCCCAGAACGCCTGGTCGACGACGGTCGAGACGATCTCGGCGCCCACCCCGAAATCGGTCACGGCCTCGTGCACGACCACGAGGCGCGAGGTCTTCCGCACCGAGGCGAGCACGGTCTCCCGATCCCAGGGCGAGATGGTCCGCAGGTCGATCACCTCGACGTCGATCCCGTCCGCGGCGAGCCGGTCGGCGACCTCCAGGCACTCCAGCGCCATCCGCGAATAGCTCACGACGGTCACGTCGGTGCCCTCGCGGGCGATCCTGGCCCGTCCGATCGGCACGCGGTGGCCGGGCGGGGCGGGCTCGGACCGGCGCCCGTAGAGCGTGCGGTTCTCGATGTAGACGACCGGGTTCGGGTCGTCGATCGCGCTGCGGAGCAGGCCGTAGGCATCCGCGGCCGTGGCGGGCATCACGACCGTCAGGCCCGGGATGTGGGCGAGCAGGGCTTCGAGGCTCTGCGAGTGCTGGCTGCCCGCCGACCGGCCGGCGCCGAACTGCGTGCGCACCGTCATGCCCATCGTGGCCCGCCCCGCGGTCATGAAGTGGAGCTTCGCAGCCTGGTTGAGCAGCTGGTCGAAGGCCACGCCGATGAAGTCGAGGTACATGATCTCGACGACCGGATGCAGGCCCGCCATCGCGCCGCCGACCCCGAGTCCGAGCACCGCGGCCTCCGAGATCGGGGTGTCGAGCACGCGCCCCGGGTGCCGGGCGGCGAGGCCGCGACTGACCGCGAAGACGCCTCCGCCGGCCGCCACGTCGATGCCGGCGAAGAACGCGAGCGGGTCGTCGTCGAGCGCGTCGGCGAGGGCCGAGCGGATGCCGTCGATGTATTTGACCGGCGTGGCCCCCGGTTCCAGAGCACCCTCCACGACCTCGGGTCGCGGGGCGGTCACGAATCGCCCCGCCTCGGCCGGGTCGGGCGCGGGTGCGGTCTTGGCGCGGTCGGCCGCCGCGGCTATCCGGGCGAACGCTCCGTCGTGGAGCCCTGCGATCCGCTCGTCGGGCACCCCGAGCGCACGCAGCCGGTCCTCGGCGCGGGTCACCGGATCCGTGGCGCGGGCCCGGCGCAGGTCGTCGGTGTCGCGGTACTGCTGCTGGTCGCCCTCGTAGTGGCCGTGCCAGCGGTCGGTCATCGCCTCGACGACGACCGGGCCGCCGCCCTGCCTGACCCGGTCGAGCACCCGGGCCATCCGCTCGGCGACGGCCCACACGTCGGCCCCGTCGACCTCCAGATACGGGATGCCGTAGCCCGCCGCGCGCTCACGGAGCGTCGCGGGGTGACCGTCGGCGGCGGCCGTGAACTCGGCGAAGCCGTTGTTCTCGCAGAAGAAGATCACCGGGAGGCCCCAGAGGGCGGCGAGGTTCACGGCCTCGTGGAAGACGCCCTGCGCGACCGCTCCGTCGCCGAAGAACGCGACCACCACGTCGTCGCCCCGGGTGCGGGCCGCGTGGGCGGCGCCGACCGCGATCGGGAGCCCGGCCCCCACGATGCCGTTGGCCCCGAGGATGCCGATCGACGGGTCGGCGATGTGCATCGACCCGCCGCGGCCGCCGACCGAGCCGGTCGCCCGGCCGAACAGCTCGGCGAACATGCCCTCGGGCTCCATCCCCTTGGCGAGGCAGTGGCCGTGACCGCGGTGGTTCGAGGTGATCATGTCGCTCCGGCGCAGGGGGTGGCAGGCGCCGACCGCCGAGCCCTCCTGGCCGAGCGAGACGTGCACGAAGCCGGGGATGACGCCGTCGCGGTAGAGGTCGGAGGTGAGCAGTTCGAAGGCGCGCACCTCGCAGACCGCCTCGTAGAGCTCTTCGAGCTCGGCCACCGGCGGGGTCGGCAGCGGGGGGAGGGCGAGGTCGCCCGTCTCGATGATCGCTGTCACGTTCCGCTCCTTCGCGGTCGGTCGACCGGCCAGCGGGCCGGTTCTCGTCGTGCTCAGCATAGCGACATCCCGCCGATTACTGCATAATGGGCAGCAACTCGACCGGCCGACCGGTCGGTTCAGTGAAGCCATCAGATCAAGGGAGATCATCCGTGAGGCGAGACATCGAGTTCGTGAGCGAAGGGGACACCGTCCGCGGATGGCTGTTCACGCCCGACGAGGGCGAGGGGCCGTTCCCCACGGTCGTGATGGCGGGCGGCTGGTGCTACGTCAAGGAGATCGTGCAGCCGACCTACGCCGAGATGTTCGCGCAGAACGGCATCGCCGCCATCCTCTTCGACTACCGCAACTTCGGCGACAGCGACGGTGCGCGCCGCCAGCACATCGACCCGTGGATGCAGATCGCCGACTACCGGCACGCGATCGACTTCGCCGAGACTCTCGACGAGGTCGACTCCAGCCGGATCGGCGTCTGGGGGCTGTCGTACAGCGGCGGCCACTCGCTGATCCTCGCGGCGACCGATTCGCGCATCAAGGCCGCGGTCTCGCAGATCCCGGTGGTCGAAGGCTACCTCAACATGCGTCTGGCCAACGGAACCGTCAACTTCCGCCGCCTCGAGAAGGCGATCCTCGAGGCCCGCCGTGCGCGCTTCGCGGGGGAGGGCGACACGATGGTGCCGCACTTCACGCTCGACACCGGCAACGAGATCTCGGCCTGGCCGTTCCCGGAAGGGTACGAGGTGTTCCACACCTTCCAGCAGAACGAGGCGCCGAACTACGACTTCGACGCGACGCTCGAATCGGTCGACCTGCTGATGTCCTACGACATCCGCCCGTTCCTGCACCGGATCGTCGACACCCCGACGCTCATGATCGTGGCCGAGAACGACGACATCACGCTCTGGGACGAGGCGATCGGCGCCTACAACGCCATCCCCACCACCAAGAAGCGGCTCGTCGTGATCGACAAGTCCGACCACCTGGCGCTCTACAGCAACCAGTCGCTCCTCATCCGGGCCGCGACCGCCGCGACCGAGTGGTTCGTCGAACGGCTGATCCCGGCCGGTCAGGGCGTCTGAGGTGGCCGCCGAGCGGTTCGACGGCGTCGCCCTGGTGACCGGTGGCAGCCGCGGCATCGGGCTCGCGATCGCCCAGCGACTCGCGGCCGACGGCGCCCGGGTCTGCATCACGGCCCGGCGCGCCGACGCGCTCGCCGAGGCGCTCGCGACCCTGCCCGCCGGGCGGGCGATCGCCGTCGCCGGCCGGGCCGAGGACAAGGCGCACCGCCTCGAGGTGCTCGACCGGGTGGCGGATGCCTTCGGCCGGGTCGACGCCCTCGTCAACGTGGTCGGCATGAACCCGGTCTTCGGCCCGGTGGTCGACGTCGACGTCGAGGTGGCCCGCAAGATCTTCGAGGTCAACGTGATCACGCCGCTCGCCTGGGTTCAGGATGTGCTGGCGGATGAACGGCTCGGCTTCGCATCGCACGGCGGCTCGGTGGTCAACCTGTCGTCGGTCACGGGCCGCACCCCCTCGCCCGGCATCGGGCTGTACGGCATCTCCAAGGCGGCCGTCGCCCATCTGACGAAGACCCTCGCGGTCGAGCTCGCGCCGGAGATCCGGGTCAACGCCGTCTCGCCGGCGGTCGTCCGCACCGTCTTCTCGCGCGCGCTCTACGATGGCAAGGAGCAGGAGGTCGAATCCGCCTACCCGCTCGGCCGGCTCGGCGAACCGGAGGACGTGGCGGGTGCTGTGGCCTTCCTGGTCTCGCGCGACGCGGCGTGGATCACGGGCGAGGTGCTCACGGTCGACGGCGGCCTGATGGCGGCGGGAGGCGTCGCATGAGCGGGGAGACGGCGGCAGAAGGCGCGGTGCAGAGCACGGCCGACACGGCCCACACGACAGACACGGCCGACAAGGCTGAGACGACGGACACGGCTGACACGACGCAGCTCGACGCCCTCGTCGACCGCGTGCGCGCCTTCATCCGTGACGTCGTCATCCCCGCCGAGCCCGCGCCGGGCGTACCGCTCGAGCCCGACGAGCTCGAGCGCCTCCGCCGCGAGGCGCGTGCGGCCGGCGTCTACGCCCCGCACGGCCCGGTCGAGTACGGCGGTCTGGGCCTCCCGCTGACCGCATGGTCGCCCGTCTTCCAGGCCGCCGGCTACTCGCCGATCGGCCCGAGCGTGCTGGGCTGCATGGCCCCGGACGAGGGCAACGCGCACCTGCTCGAGAAGATCGGCACGCCCGAGCAGAAGGAGCGCTACCTCGGCCCCCTGGTGCGCGGCGAGGTGCGCTCCGCGTTCGCGATGACCGAGCCGCATCCCGGCGCGGGATCGGATCCCGAGGCCCTGCTGACGACCGCGACCGAGGTCGACGGCGGCTGGCGGATCGACGGCGAGAAGCGCTACATCAGCGGCGCGGTGGGCGCGGGCTTCTTCATCGTGATGGCGAAGACCCCGGGCGGCGCGACGATGTTCCTGGTCGACGCCGACACACCGGGCCTCCGTCTCGGCCGCGACATCCGCACCACCGAGAACGCGATCGCCGGCGGCCACTCCCACGTGCACTTCGACGACTGCCGGGTTCCGGCCGAGGCGGTGCTCGGGGCTCCGGACGAGGGCTTCCGCTACGCCCAGGTGCGGCTCGGCCCAGCGCGGCTGACCCACTGCATGCGCTGGCTGGGCCTCGCGCGCCGGTCGCTCGACATCGCCCTCGACCGGGCCGATTCGCGGGAGCTCTTCGGCTCGCGCCTCGGCGACCTCGGGATCGCGCAGGGGCTGATCGCCGACTCGACGATCGACATCGAGGCCTCGGATGCGCTCATCACCTCGTGTGCGCGGGCGCTGGTCTCCGATCCGCGCGAGGGCGCCCGGTTGTCGTCGATCGCGAAGGTGTTCTGCTCGGAGGCGATCGTGCGGGTGGTCGACC
This sequence comes from Herbiconiux solani NBRC 106740, assembly GCF_001571005.1. Classification (GTDB taxonomy): domain Bacteria; phylum Actinomycetota; class Actinomycetes; order Actinomycetales; family Microbacteriaceae; genus Herbiconiux; species Herbiconiux solani. The sequence continues at coordinate 104,550 of NZ_BCST01000006.1, forward strand.
GCTCCATGCAGCTCTGCGGCGGAGACGGGGTCTCCTACGATCTGCCGCTCGTCTCCTACCTCGGCGAGGTGCGCCCGTTCCGGATCTACGACGGAGCGAACGAGACGCACCGCTGGGCGATCGCCCGCCGCGCCTCGTCGGCCCGGCGGCGCGCCCGGGCGGTGGTCGCGGATGACTGACCCAGGCGTGCAGCCGACAGCGGAGCGGACGCCAGGTCCCGGCCCAGGCCCCGACCCCCTCCTGCCGCTCGACATCGTCACCCGGTTCCTCGACGAGAACGGCCTCGGCACGGGCCCGGTGATGGCCGAACGGATCGGCGATGGCCAGTCGAACCTCACCTACGCGCTCCGCCGCGGGGACGAGACGGTCGTGCTCCGCCGAGGCCCCCGGCCGCCCCTGCCGAGGTCGACCCACGACATGGTGCGCGAGGCGCAGGTGCAGCGGTTCGTGGGGGAGCGCGGGGTGCCGGTCCCGCGCATCCTGGCCGTCTGCCCCGACGAGACCCTGCTCGGTGTGCCCTTCTACGTGATGGAGCACCTCGACGGCCTGGTGATCACCGACGACATCCCCGAGCAGCTGAGCGCACCGGAGGAGCGGCGTCGCACGAGCGAGCAGCTGGTCGACCTGCTGGCCACGCTGCACGACGTGCCGGTCGACAACGAGGACGCCGCGGGGCTCGGGAGGCCGGACGGCTACCTCGAACGACAGGTCTCGCGGTTCAGCCGGCTCTGGCCGACGGTCTCCGAGCGCGAGCTGCCGCTCGTCGGCGAGCTCGCCACACGGTTGAGCGCGCGCATCCCCGTGCCGCAGCGGGCCTCGCTCATCCACGGTGACTACCGGCTCGGCAACCTGATGTTCGAGCGCAGCAGCCCCGCTCGGGTGCGGGCTCTGCTCGACTGGGAGATGTCGACGTTAGGCGACCCGCTCGCCGACGTCGGCTACCTGATGGCGATGTACGCGGATGCGGATGCTCCGGCCTCGATCATGCAGCTCACCCCGGTCACCCGCGAGCCCGGGTACCTCACCCGGCGCGAGCTGGCCGAGCGCTACGCCGCGGCTTCCGGCGCCGATCTCGGCGAGCTCGGCTGGTACGAGGCGCTGGCCCTGTGGAAGGCGGCCGTGTTCTGCGAGGCCATCCACACCCGCTGGCGGCACGGGGAGCGACCCGGCGACGACTTCGGTCCCCGGCTGACCGAGGGGGTTCCCGAGCTGCTGCGGGCGGCCGAAGCCGCGCTCGACCGCTGAGCCGGCCGACACCGATCGGAGGCCGTACCGACATAGCGTGCCCACGCCGGACGAAATCCGTGCAGTGCCAACGCACATTTTCCCCTAGCCTGTTAATCGCTGATTAACTCGACGATGAGGAGACCACATGCCGGTGCCGCTGCTCGCGACCTGCTGGACCACGGCCGGGGATGCCGCCCCGCAGCGCGGGGACGAGAGGAGTCCGATCCCGATCCGGGAGCGGATCGAGACCGCGGCGGCCGCGGGCTGGGACGGCTTCGGCCTCGTGCACGCCGACCTGGTGGCCTTCCGCGAGGAGCAGCCGCTCACCGAGCTGGCCCGGATGCTCGACGGCAACGGGATGCGCTTCGTCGAACTCGAGTTCCTCGGCGACTGGTGGACCACGGGCCCGAGGCGCGAGGTCTCCGACCTCGTGCGGGCCGACCTCCTCGAGGCCGCCGAGGTGCTGGGCGCCCGCACCGTGAAGGTCGCGGCCGACATGGCCGAGGGCGGCCCCGATCCCGACGTCTTCCGCACCGAGTTGGATGCGCTCGCCACCGAGGCGGCGGGCCGCGGCACGCGGGTCGCGCTCGAGCCGATGCCGTTCTCGAGCAATCTCCGCACGATCCACGATGGCGCGGCGCTCCTCGACTCGATCGGCAACCCCGCCGCCGGCCTCTGCGTCGACATCTGGCACGTGTTCCGGGCCGGGACCCCGTACGCGGACCTCGCCGCGCTGCCACCCGAGTACCTGTTCGTCGTCGAGCTCGACGACGGTGCGGCCGAGCCAGAGGGCTCGCTCTGGGACGACACGGTCGACCGGCGCCGCTACCCCGGGCGGGGCGCCTTCGACGTGCCCGCGTTCGTGACCGCTGTCCAGGCGACCGGCTTCGACGGGCCGTGGGGGGTGGAGATCATCTCCGACGAGCACCGCGCGCTACCGATCGACCGGTCGCTGCCCGTGGTCGCGAGCGAGACCCGGGCCTGCTTCACCCCGACGGAAGGACGACGATGACCCCCACCCCTCTCGGCTCGACCGGTCTCGAGGTCACCCCGGTCTCGTTCGGCACGGCCCCGCTCGGCCAGCTGTTCGGCCCCGTGCCCGAGGAGGTCGGCGCCGCCGCCGTCGACGAGGCCATCGACCTCGGCATCACCTTCTTCGACACCTCGCCCTACTACGGCGACGCCGAGGAGCGGCTCGGGCGTGCGCTGCGCGGCAAGCGCGACCGCGTGCTGGTCGGCACCAAGGCCGGCCGCAATCCGGGTGAGCACTTCGACTTCAGCCCCCGGGCGATCCGGGCCAGCGTCGACCGGAGCCTCCGGCTGCTCGGCACCGACCACCTCGACGTGCTCCAACTGCACGACATCGAGTTCGTCGACCTCGATCCCGTGCTGACCGAGGGCTACACGACCCTGCTCGAGCTGCGCGACGAGGGCAAGTGCCGGGCCATCGGGATGACCGGCTACTCGATCGCCGCGGCCCGCCGGGTGATCACCGAGACCGACTGCGACGTGGTGCTGAACTTCGCCCACGGCACCCTGCTCGACAACTCCCTCGAGGACGAGCTCGGCGCGGTGGCGCGCGAGAACGGGGTCGCCCTGATGAACGCGGCGGCGGTCGCGCTGGGGCTGCTGACCCCGGCCGTGCACCGCCTCGCCGCCGAGGGCCACATGGCCCCCGCCGCGGTGGTGGATGCGGCGCTCCGGATGAACGCGGTCTGCGAGGCCGCCGGCGCGTCGATCTCGTTCCTCGCGAACCAGTACGCGATCCAGCGGAGCGGCGCCGTCACGACCGTGGTCGGGACGACGAATCGCGCGCACCTCCGCGAGGCGGTCGAGGCGGCCGACGCCCCGATCGACGAGGAGCTGCTGGCCGCGGTGCTCGCCGAGCGTCCCGACCCGGCCGCGGCCCAGTGGGGGCTCGGGCTGCCGCAGAACTCGTGACGGGCAAGGCGGGCCGGGCGGCCGGGTGGCCCGGCGCTCGCCGTCAGGCGCCGCCGGTCAGGAACCGAACGACCTCCACCGCCACGCGCCCGTCGTTCCGGTACTCCGCGGGCCGCCCGCCCTCGAGGGTCAGCGAGTCGCCGGCCCTCAGGATGTGCACGACCGGGTCGACGCACAGGGTCAGCTCGCCGGAGACGACGTAGGCGTACTCCGTCGCGTCCGGCTGGCCGGCCCCTCCGGCGAGCAGGGTCGCGCCCGGTTCCAGGGTCACGAGGAAGGGATGGTCCGAGCCGAACCGCGGACCGGAGTCCTCCGTCGCGCCGCCTGCTCCTGCCCCGGCGTCCGCGCTCTCGCCCATCACGTCGTCGAACGAGATCCCGAAGTGCCCCACCAGGGCCGTCAACGTGCCGATGGACGGCTTCGTGCGGCCGTTCTCGACGAGGGAGAGCAGGCTCGCCGAGACGCCGATCGCCGAGGCGACCCGACGGAGGCTCAGGCCCTGGGCGATGCGGGCCGACCGGATCCGCTGCCCGATGTCGTCCTCCGCGACCTGCTCGACACGATGGCTCGTCATCTGCTCCACCCTCACTGGGTGGTGTAGCCGCCGTCGATGACGAGCTCGGCGCCCGTCATGTAGCTCGACTCGTCGCTCGCGAGGAACAGAGCGCCGTAGGCGATCTCGCGGGCGCGGCCGAGCCGGCCCAGCGGGGTCTGGGCGACCACGCCGGCCGTGACCTCCGCATCCTGAGCCGCGATCAGCGGGGTGTCGATGATCCCGGGATGGATCGAGTTCGACCGGATGCCGTCGCCGGCATACGACAGCGCCAGGTTCTTGCTGAGCAGCCGCACCGCGCCTTTCGACGCCGTGTACGCGGCGACTCCGGCGGCGCCGGCGATCCCCCAGATGGACGAGGTGCTGATGATCGAGCCGCCGCCGGACTCCCGCATGACCGGCACGACCGTGCGGGCGCCGAGGAAGACGCCGTCGAGATTGACCCGCAGCACGCGGTGCCAGTCCTCGAGCGGGATGGTGTCGACGGGCTCGTACGAGCCCACGAGTCCGGCGTTGCTGAACAGCACGTCTATCCGACCCTGCTCGGCCACGATCCGGTCGACGAGCGAGCGCCACGACGCCTCGTCGGTGACGTCGAGGTGCACCGCGGTGACCGACGGATGCTCGAACGCGGGCCCCTCGGCGATGTCGGCGGCGTACACGACGGCGCCCTCCTCGGCGAACAGCTCCGCCGAGGCGCGCCCGATCCCCCCGGCCGCGCCCGTGACGAGCGCGACCTTGCCTTCCAGTCGCATGACCGGGCGCTCAGCTCTCGGATTCGAACTTGTCGGTGCCGTTGGGCACGAAGTGCGGTTCGCCGCCCGGGGGATAGGCGGTGTAGCCCGTCCGGTCCTTCGGCATGTAGCTGATCGCGAAGGCCAGGGCGCGGAAGCCCTCGCCCTCGTGGGCCGCGATGCTGTGGATCTCGTTGCGCGGGATCCGGATCAGGTTGCCGGGCGCGACATCCTGCTCCTCGTCGCCGACCCGCATCCGGGCCGTGCCGGAGAGCAGGTAGTAGAACTCGTCCGTGTCGTGCGAGTGCGGTTCGAGCGCGGCCCCGGCGGCGAGCTCGAACTCGTCGATGAACTCCAGGTAGCCGCCCTCCGTCTCGTCGCGCAGTTCCTCCTTGTGGAAGAAGAACCACGAGCGGCAGGTGCCGCCGTGCTCGAGCATGGTGGGCACGTTCGTGTCCTTGATGATCATGATTCCCCTTTCGGTGCCGCCGGGCTCCTCGTCGAGGCCGGCGGAGATCGGTAGGTGGCGCGGTCGGTCACAGAGTGGCGCGGCCGGTCACAGGGTGGCGCGGACGGTCCCGCCGTCGACGCCGAGGGTGCTGCCGGTGGTGAAGCCGGCGAGGTCGGAGGAGAGGAAGAGGATCGCGTTCGCGACCTCCTCGGGCGTGCCCATCCGTCCGGCAGGGATCCCGCGGTCCTCGATGAAGGCCTGCACCGCGGCGTCGCCCTGGACCCCATAGGCCGCTTCGAGGTTCTTCAGCCAGCCGGTGTCGGCGTCGGTCCAGAACGGGGTCCAGATCGGCCCGGGGGCCACGTTGTTGACCCGGACCCGGGGCGCATACGCCCGGGCGAGCGACTTGGCCACGCTGGCGACCGCCGCCTTGGAGGCCGCGTAGTCGACGATGGTGTCCTCGGCCTGGCGGGAGAGGTCGGAGGTGACGTTCACCACCGCGCCCTTCCCGGCCTCGAACATCGCCGGCACGATGATGCGGCACATCCGGACCATCGAGTGGAAGTTCAGCTCGAAGGTGCGGTGGAAGTCGTCGTCGCTGAGCTCTTCGAACGTCTTGAGCCGCCCGGCCCCCACGTTGTTCACCAGCACGTCCGGCGTGCCGCCGAGAGCCGCCATGGCCTCCTCGGCCGCCGAGGTCACGCCCTCCGCGGTGGAGAGATCGGCGCGGATCGGGGTGACCAGCTCGCCGAGCCCCGCCTCCTCGATGTGCCGGCTGAGGACATCGAACTCGATGTCCACCGCAGCCACCCGCGCCCCTTCGGCGGCGAACGCGTCGACCGCCGCCCGCCCGATGCCCGTCGCCGAACCGGTCACCACGACCGTCCGTCCCGAGAGATGGAAATCCGCCATTAGTCAGCCTCCTTGTTGACCGGCGAGCGTCGAACCGGCTTCTGCCAGTCGTTCACTGCAAATTAACGCCCGCTGCCACTACTACCACAACAGCCCGTCGGACTGGAAGGGAGAAGGGCGGAAAACCGCGGATTTCGGGAATCACGGCGTTAACCCTGTTGTGAAGTAGTGCTCAATCTGTAAAGTGTGTCTCGACAAGCACAGTGTCCTGCACGTCTCACGAAGGAGTGATATGAACCGCAGAGTGTTGAGCGCCGGTGTAGCCGGCCTCGCCGTAATCAGTCTGCTCGGCCTCGCCGGGTGTTCCTCGGGCGGGAGCGGCGCGACGTCCGCCCCCTCGTCGGAACTCCCCGACTCGGTGAACCTCAACGGCGAGACCGTCGTCTCGCTGTTCACCAGCATGAACAACGACTACTACGCCAGCTGGGCCCAGGGTGCGCAGCGCGCCGTCGAGGCCTTCAACGGCAAGTACGTCGGCCTCACCAACGAGGGTGACCCCGCCACCGAGCTCGCCCAGTTCCAGCAGCAGGTCGACGCCGGCGCCAAGATCATCTTCATCACCGCGCCCGACCCGTCCAACGTCCCGGCCATGGCCGACATCGCCCAGCAGAACGGCGTCTGCTTCGTCAACACCTGGGAGCAGCCGACCTGGACCTCGCCCTTCGACAGCGGCGACCAGTACGTGTCGTACCTGACGCCGAACTCGGAGGAGGTCGCGTACACCGTGGCCAAGGCCCTGTTCGACAAGATCGGCGGATCCGGCAACGTGGTGCACCTCACCGGTCACCCGGGCGCCACCCCGGACCAGCTGCGCAACGCCGGCTTCGACCGCGCGCTCGCCGAGTACCCCGACATCAAGGTCATCGCCGAGCAGCCCGGCGAGTGGGACCGCGACGCGGCCCGCCAGGCCATGGCCGGCATCATCACCCAGGTCGGCGTCGACAAGATCAACGCCGTCTTCGGCCAGAACGACGACGTCGGAATCGGCGCCCTGAACGCGCTCACCGAGGCCGGTGTCGCGAACGAGGACCTGCCCCCCATCACCGGTATCGACGGCAACCTCAGCACCATGCAGCTGATCAAGGCCGGCCAGATGTTCGGCAGCTTCTCGGGCATCCCGCAGTTCCAGGCCGGCTTCAGCTTCGTGCAGGCCCTGGACTACTGCAAGGGCGCCAAGGTCGACCCGCTGAACCGGATGCTCAACACCGGTGGCATCTTCGTCACCGCCGACAACGTGGACGACTACATCAACACCTACACGGGCGACAACAACCCGTACGACTGGGTGAAGATGAGCCGCGTCGCGTACCCGGACGACTGGGACCCGCAGAACGAGGTGAACACGATCGACATGGAGGCCATGTGGACCATGCTCGAGCCGAAGCCGGCGAACTTCACCCTGCCGCAGGCCTACTCGGACGCCCTGCCGAACCGCGACACGGTCGACGCCGAGTGGGCTGACCACTGGAAGCTGCTGAAGAACTGATCCTTCCGCGTCCACTTCCCTCCCTGCCGGCCCCGCTTCGCCGGGGCCGGCAGGGAACCCCTTTTCTTCACCCGAGTCACAATGGAGTCCCTTCGTGAATCAACTGGCCAGGCCGCTCAAGTGGGGTGGCGGAATCCTCCTCCCGATCGCGGCGATCATCATCCTCATCGTCGTGTTCTCCCTGCTCGCGCCGAGCTTCTTCCAATTCAGCACGCTGATCGGCATCCTGCGTGAGTCCTCCGTGCTGCTGGTGGTCGCGATCGGGATGACCTTCGTCGTCCTGATGGGAAGCATCGACCTGTCGGTGGGCGCGACCGTGACACTCTCGGCCCTGGTCGCGGCGACGATCGCCGGCAGCGGCAACTGGCTGCTCGCGATCCTCGCGGGACTCGGGGTCGGCATCCTGGTCGGTCTGGTGAACGGCATCCTGTTCGCCTTCGTGAAGGTGCCGAGCTTCCTGACGACCCTGGGCGTGAGTCTCGCGGTCGGCGGTGTCGGCCTCTGGTTCGTCAACGGCCGGCCCGTGCAGATCTTCGAGCAGGGCTTCACCGGCATCTCGCAGGGCAAGCTGTTCGGCGAGATCCCGCTGATCGCGATCTGGGCCCTCATCCTCTGGGGCATCTTCTCCTTCGTCGGCCAGAAGACCCGCTTCGGCCGGTACACCTTCGCCATCGGTGGCGCGGAAGCCGTCAGCGGCCTGGCCGGCATCCCGATCAAGCGCATGAAGCTCTGGGTGATGGTCCTCTCCGGCGCCCTCGCCGCGGCCGCCGGCATCCTGCTCGCCTCGCGGGTGGGAGCGGCGACACCCGGCATGGGCGACCGGCTCACCCTCGACTCGATCGCCGCGGTCGTGATGGGCGGTACCGCCCTCACCGGTGGCGTCGGCGGCGTGCACCGCACGATCCTCGGTGTGCTCGTGATCACCACGCTCACGGTGGGCCTCAACACGCTCGGCGTGCAGCCGTACCTGCAGCAGATCGTCCAGGGCACGGTCGTCGTGCTGGCCGTCGCGCTCACGCTCGACCGCTCCAAGCTCAGCGTCATCAAGTAGGGAGCACCGATGACCGACACCGCAGTGGGAACCACCCAGCCTCTGTTCGAGGCGCGCAGCCTCACGAAGAGCTTCGGACCCGTCCGGGCCGTGAAGTCCGTGTCGATCCAGTCGCGGGTCGGCGAAGTGCTGGGCCTCGTCGGCGAGAACGGAGCCGGCAAGTCGACGCTGCTCAACATGATCAGCGGCACCACCGAGCCCGACTCGGGCGAGCTGCTGCTCGGCGGCCAGGAGGTGAACTTCCGCACCTACCAGGAGGCCACGCAGCGGGGCGTCTTCCGCATCTTCCAGCACCAGGCGCTCGTGCCGAACCTCTCGGTCGCGGCCAACGTCTTCCTGGCCCAGGAGTCGAAGTTCACGCGCTTCGGCGTGCTCGACTCGAAGCGGATGCGCCGACTGACGCAGGACATCTTCGACGAGCTCGGGATCGAGCTCCGCACCGACACCGAGCTCAGCACGCTGAAGTTCGCCGAGCGCCAGGTGGTCGAGATCGTGCGGTCGCTCGCGCAGGCCCGGCTCCTCGGCATCGAGCACCCCGTCATCCTGTACGACGAGCCGACCAGCGCGCTCTCCCGCGAGCAGATCGAGTTCTTCTTCGGCTTCGTGCGGAAGATCCAGCCCAACGCGGCCCAGGTCTTCGTCTCGCACCGCCTCGAGGAGATCATCGAGCTCTGCGACCGCATGATCGTGCTGAAGGACGGCGAGGTCGTGAGCGTGCAGGACGACCCGCACGCCCTCTCCGAGACGCGCATCCACGAGCTGATGGTCGGCCGCAAGGCCGAGGCCTACAACCGCAGCCACCACGTCGACTACACCCAGACCCCGCGCCTCGAGGTCGAGGGACTGACCGGCGAGGGCTTCGCCGACGTGTCGCTCCGGGTGATGCCCGGAGAGGTGCTCGGCATCGCCGGGGTCGTCGGCTCGGGCAAGTCCGAGTTCGGTCGCGCCGTGTTCGAGCTGGGCAAGGGCGTCGAGGGCCGGATCGAGATCGACGGGAAGGCGCCGGAGCGCGACGGTTCGCGCGCCGGCATCCGCGCCCGTCTCGGCTACGTGCCGACCGAACGTCATAAAGACGGACTCGTGCTCGGCATGTCGGTCGCGCACAACCTCTCGCTGCCCGAGATCGGCGCGGCGATCGGCTCGCCGGTGATCAACAACCGCAAGGAGACCGCCAACACGAAGAAGGCGATCACCGAGCTCGGCATCCGGACCCCGGGGCCGGACACGCTGGTCAGCAGCCTGAGCGGCGGCAACCAGCAGAAGGTGCTGCTCGCCCGGTGGACCACGCTCGGCTCGCGGCTGCTCGTGCTCGACAACCCGACCAACGGGGTCGACGTCGGTGCGAAGGCCGAGATCTACCGGCTGATCGAGAGCCTGACCGAGACCGGGGTCTCGGTGGTGCTGATCAGCGACGACCTGCCCGAGATCCTGGCGTTGGCCGATCGGATCGTGGTCATGAAGGACGGCCAGGTCAGGACGACGACCGACATCGATCCGGCGAACCCGCCGTCCGAGGTCGAACTCGTCGCCGCGATGGTCTGAGTCACCAGAACCTCGAGGGAGTCGATGATGACGAAGGAACCCCTGCGGATCGGCGTGCTCGGCGCCGCCCGGATCAACGACATGACGCTGTTCCCGCCGGCGGAGGACATCGGTGCCCGGATCGTGGCGGTCGCCGCCCGCGACCGGGATCGCGCCGAGGCCTACGCCCGGGAGCACGGTATCGAGCGGGTGGCCGACGACTACGCGGCGCTGATCGCGGATCCGGAGGTCGAGGCGATCTACAACCCGCTGCCGAACAGCCTGCACACCGTCTGGAACCTGGCGGCGATCGAGGCCGGCAAGCACGTGCTGGGCGAGAAGCCGTTCGCGAGCAACGCCGAGGAGGGCGAGCGGATGCACGCGGCTGCCGAGGCGCATCCGGAACTCGTCGTCTTCGACGGGCTGCACTACCGCTACCACCCCGTCTTCAAGCGGCTCCAGGAGATCGTGCGCTCGGGCGAGATCGGCGAGGTGCAGCACGTGCGCGCGGTCATGACCGTGCCGGTACCGGACCTCTCGGACATCCGCTGGTCGTGGCCGCTGGCCGGCGGGGCGATGATGGATCTCGGGATCTACTGCATCGACGTCATCCACACCCTCGCGGCCGATCTCGGCGGTCTGCCGACGCTCACCTCGGCGACGATGGGGCATCTGGACGGCACGCACCCCGAGATCGACTCCTGGTCCGAGCTCACCTACGAGCTGCCGAACGGGGCGCCGGCGGTGGCCGAGATGAACCTGATCGGCCCGCAGCACTTCGTGATCACGGTCACCGGATCGCGCGGCACCGTGCACCAGGCGAACCTGAGCTACGTGCACACCGACGACCGCATCCTCGTCTTCACCGGCGGCGACAGCCGCGTCGAGGAGCTCGGCCGCACGAGCAGCTTCATCTACCAGATGCGGGCCTTCGAGGACGCGGTGCGGAACGGCACCCCGTACCCCACCAACACCGCTTCGGCGCTCGTCGACCTCCGGGCCGTCGACGCCGCCTACGCGATGGCCGGCCTCCCGCCGCGCCCATCGGGCACCTGACCGCGCGAGCGGATGCACCTGACCGCGTGAGCGGAGAAACCCTGACCGCGCGAGCGGAGAAAAGAGAGAGAACATGGCAGAGACCACGACCGGCCGCACCGTCTTCATCACGGGCGCCGCCGGAGGAATCGGCCGCGTGGCCGTCGAGCGCTTCGTGTCGGAGGGCGACGCCGTCGTGCTCGCCGACCTGAGTCTCGAGGCCGTGCAGAAGGTCGCCGACGAGATCGCCGAGCGCTACCCCGACGCGAAGATGCTTTCGCTCGCCGTCGACCAGTCGTCGGAGGAGTCGCTCCGAGAGGCGCGCAAGGCGATCGAGGACTGGTCGGGATCGCTCGACGTGATCGCCCTGGTCGGCGGCACGGTGCAGGCCGTCGGCGCCTCGGTGCTCGAGCTCACCACGGAGGAGTGGGACCGCGTGCACAACACCAACCTCCGCGGCGTCTTCCTCGCCAGCCGCGAGCTCGTCCCGCTGCTGCCGAAGGATTCGGGCGCCTCGGTGATCGCGGTCGCCTCCTACTGGGGCCGGAGCGGGCACGCCTTCTACTCCTCTTACTGCACCTCCAAGGCGGGGGTCATCAGCTTCGTGCAGTGCCTCGCGGGGGAGCTCGCCGAATCCGGCATCCGGGTCAACGCGGTCGCCCCCGGCAACATCAACACCGGGATGCACCAGGCGGCTCTCGCGAGCGAGGCCGTCGAGCGCGGCATCAGCTTCGAGGAGATGCGCGACATCGAGTGGGCGAAAATCCCGCTCAAGGTCGCCGGCCCGCCCAAGTCGATCGCCGACGCGATCTACTTCCTCTCCTCGGACAACGCCTCGTACATGACCGGCGCCACGGTCGACGTCAACGGCGGGGTCATCTTCGTATGAGGCTCGAAGGCAAGACCGCGATCGTCACCGGTGCCGGCAGCGGCATGGGCGAGGCCATCGCGAAGATGTTCGCCCGCGAGGGCGCCGCCGTGGCCCTGGTCGACATGACCGAGGGCGGGGCGCGAGTGGCGGGCGAGATCCGCGAGGCCGGCGGCACCGCCGAGTCGTGGGTGCTCGACGTGACCGACGAGGAGAGCGTCCGCGACGTGTTCGCGCAGGTGTTCGAACGCTTCGGCGCCCTGAACATCCTGATCAACAACGCCGGGATCGCGGGGCCGGTCGAGCCCACCGACCAGGTCGACTTCGCCGACTGGGAGAAGGTCTACCGGGTGAACGCCGGCGGGCCGTTCCTCTGCACCAAGCACGCCATCCCGTACCTGCGGCAGACGCCCGGGCAGAAGAGCATCGTCAACATGTCGTCGATGTACGCGCTGATCGGCAACGCCGACGTGCCGGTCTACCACGCGACCAAGGCGGCCGTGCGGACGATGACCAAGGTGGATGCGATCACCTACGCCTCCGAGGGCATCCGGGTGAACGCCATCCTGCCCGGCACCATCATGACGCCGATGAACTACGAGAAGGCGCGGCAGACGCCGGGCTACATCGAGCAGATGCAGGAGGTGCACCCGCTCGGGATCCTCGGGGAGCCGGACGACGTGGCGTACGCGATGCTGTTCCTGGCGTCGGACGAGTCGCGGTTCACGACGGGGAGTGAGCTCGTGATCGATGGGGGGTACACCGCGCAGTGATTGTGCCGGCAGGTGAAGGCGGCTTAGACGGTCTCTTGCGTGCCGGTAGGTGGAGGCGGCGTAGACGGTCTTCTTCGTGCCGGCAGGTGAAGGCGGCTTAGACGGTCTTTCGCGTGCCGGCAGGTGTGGGCGGCAAGACGTCCTGCTGTGCTAGTTGCCGGGATGCGCGTGCTTCGCGCGCGTATCCCGGGCTGCGCCGGTCCCTGCCCGGCGCAGCGCGACATGTTCGGCCTCGGTCGCTGGCGCGGCCAAGGCCTCACCTTGGGTTGTCGAGTACGGCCTGTTGGCCTGCACTCCCGTGCTCAGGTCCTCTGTAAGGGACGGCTGGTGGAGGCTCGGACTACTAGGTGGGGGGCCAGGACTGTGCGGGTGCGGGGCGGGGCCTCGCCGGCGAGGGCCTGGAAGGTGAGGCGGGCGCTTCGGCGGCCTACGTCTAGGCCGGGGAGGCGGATGGTGGTGAGGGGCGGGTCGAGGTGGTCGATCAGGGGGACGTCGTTGAAGCCGACGATCGAGACGTCCTCGGGGCAGCGGAGGCCGGCCTCGTGCACCGCATCCAGCGCGCCGACCGCCATCTGATCGTTGTGCGCGAGCAGGGCCGTGGGACGGCGGCCGGCGGGGGCCGCGAGCAACACGGCGGCGAGACGACGACCCTCGGCCACGGTGCTGAGCGCTGCGTGATCGGCCCGGGTGAGATCGGTGGTGCCCGGATGCGCCGCGAGGGCCGCCCGGAACCCCGCCGACCGCTCGGCGAACGACGAGATCTCCGGAGTACCGGGCAGCTCGGCGAGACGGCGGTGACCGAGCCCCAGCAGGTGCTCGGTCGCCATCCGTGCCCCTCGCACGTCGTCCGGCAGCACCTCACGGTGTCGTGCAACACCCGGAGCCGCGGAAGCCCCGGCGGGCGCGGCCGCGAGACCCCGCACCGCGAGCACGACCGGGAGCCGGCTCTCCAGCTCGAGGATGAACTCCTCGTCGGCCAGCCGGGCGGCGCTCATGATGATCGCGTCGACCCGGTTGAGCAGCAGCCGGCTCACCACCGAGCGCAGCCGCTGCGGGTCGTCGTGGGTCTCGGCGACGACCGGCATGCAGCCGAGCGGCCGGCACTCCTCCTCGATCCCGCGGAGCACCGCGACCACGAACGGGTTCTCCAGGTCGGCCACGACGAAGCCGATCGTGCCCGTCGCCCCCGTGCGGAGGCTCCGCGCGAGCGCGTTGCCGCGGTAATCGAGCGAGTCGGCGGCTTCCCGCACGCGCTGCCTGGTCGCGTCGCCGACGAGATGGGCGCGGTCGTCGCTAAGGGCACGCGAGGCCGTCGCGATGTGCACGCCGGCCAGTTCGGCGACGTGCTTCAGGGTGGGCGGGCCGGGCTGCGCCATCAGAACGGGTTGGCGACGACGAGGTCCTCGGCCGGGTACTTGGTCAGGATGACCGGGCCCTCGTCGGTGACCACGACCTCCTCCTCGATCCGGGCCGCGGAGTACCCGTCGGTCGCCGGGCAGTAGGTCTCGACCGCGAACACCATGCCCGCCTTCAGCTCCACCGGCTCCCGGTAGCTGTTCAGGCGCGAGATGATCGGCCGCTCGTGGAGCCCGAGACCCAGTCCGTGGCAGAACTGCAGCCCGAACGCCGAGAGCTCGTCGTCGAAGCCGAGCGACTCGGCCGTGGGGAACAGGCTCGCGATCTCGTCCGACCCGACACCGGGTTTCACGGCGGCGATCGCCGTGTCCATCCACTCGCGGGCCCGGCTGTAGGCCGCCTTCTGCGGCCCGGTCGCACGCCCGACGCTGAAGGTGCGGTAGTAGCAGGTGCGGTAGCCGTTGAACGAGTGGATGATGTCGAAGAACGCCTGGTCGCCGGGCCGGATGATGCGGTCGGTGAAGTTGTGCGGATGCGGGTTGCAGCGCTCGCCGGAGATCGCGTTGACCGCCTCGACCTGGTCGGAGCCGTACTCGTACAGCTTCTTCGCCGCCAGCGCGACGATCTCGTTCTCGCGGACGCCCGGTTTCAGCGCCTCGACGATGTCGGTGTACACGCCGTCGACCATCGCCGCGGCCTGGTTGAGCAGCATGATCTCGTCGACGCTCTTGATCTCGCGGGCGTCGAGCATGTGCTGCTGGGCGTCGACCACCCGCAGGCCCTGCCGTTCCATCTCGAACAGGAAGGGCGGTTCGACGATGTCGATGCCCACCGGCTGCTTCTCGAGCCCGAGGTCGGTGAGCAGCCCGCGGATCTCGGTGACCGCATCCACCATCAGCCCGGCCGTCGGGCTCACGGCGCCGCGGAAGCCGAGGAACCCGGCGTGGTTGTGGTCGGTCTTGAGCCAGGGCGAGTAGAGCTTGTGGTGACGGACGGCCGAACCGAAGTCCCAGAGGTGCGGCTCGGCGCCGCGGGTCAGCAGCGCGTACCGGATCATCTTGTCGCCGAGCGCTCCGCCCACCCAGGACTGGGTGCTGTAGCGGATGTTGTAGAAGTCGAACAGCAGGAACGCTCCGCACTCGCTCGCTTCGAGGGCCGCGGTGGCACGGGCGAGGCGGTACTGCCGCAGGCGGTCGAAGTCCACGCGCTGCTCGTAGTCGACGGCCATCTGGCCCGGGGTGAGGAGCGGGGGCGGGGCGGTGGGTCGGGTGGGGTCTTCAGCACTCATGTCGTCAGGTCTCCATCGATCTGCGTTGAATTCAGCTGGACACGGTGACCGTAACAGGCGGTGCAATCCTTTGCAAGAGGCCCAAATGGTTGTCTGGGCTGAACAATTCTGTAAAGCTGAGGTGAACGCAGGCTCAGCGGAGAGCCTCGAACGAGCAACGAGGAGTGTCGATGGAGACGTCCACAACCGGCCGGACCGTAGTGATCACGGGTGCGAGCGGAGGCATGGGCCGCGAGGCCGCCCATCGGTACGCCGGCCTCGGCGACCGGGTCGCGCTGCTCGACGTCGACGGCGGTGTGCTCGCGTCGGTGGCCGAGGCGCTGCATGCCGAGTTCCCGGATGCCGATCTGCTCGAGGTGGTCTGCGACGTCGCCTCTCCCGAGTCGGTCGACGCGGCGCGTGAGGCGGTGGACGCCTGGTCGGACCGGGTCGACGTGCTCGTGCTGATCGCCGGCGTCGTGCAGAAGGCGGGCCCGATCACCGAACTGCCGATCGAGGAGTGGGACCGCACGCAGAACATCAACCTGCGCGGCGTCTTCCTGATGGCCCGCGCGTTCATCCCGGCCATGCCGAGTCACGCGGGCGCCTCGATCGTGACGATCGGATCCTGGTACGGCCGCTCGGGTCACGCGCTCTTCTCGGCCTACTGCGCCTCGAAGGCGGGGGTCATCAACCTCACCCAGACGATCGCCGGCGAGCTCGCCGAGAAGGGCATCCGCGCCAACGTGGTCTGCCCGGGCAACATCGACACCCAGATGCACCGCAAGGCGCTGGAGGACGAGGCGGCCTCACGCGGGATCACCTTCGACGAGATGAAGGCGATCGAGTGGGCCAAGATCCCGCTCGGCATCGCCGGGCCCGCGAGCACGATCATCGACGCCGTCGAGTTCCTCTCGTCGGCGAAGGCCTCCTACGTGACGGGGGCGTCGATCGACGTCAACGGGGGAGTGCTCTTCCACTGAGTCGCCGCCCGGCTGCGCGTTGATGTGCGCGATGCGCGGTGCGCCGCCCGGCTCACTGTGCCGTGAGCAGGTGCTTCTCGGCGATCAGCTCCTTCGACAGCACGGTGTAGCCCTCCTTCTCGAAGAAGACCGTGATCCGGTCGTCCTCGACACTGACGACGGTGCCGGGGCCGAACTGTTCGTGCTCGACCTTCTCGTCGACCGCGAACTCCTCGGCCCCGGTGGCGCCGGTGCCCGCAGCATCCGCATCCGCATCCGCGTCTCCCTCGGACGCGCCCGAGGTCCCGCCGGCCAGCGCGGCAGAGTACTCATCCGCGGCCCCGGACTCGCAGGTGTCGCAGAGCCCGCAGTTGTGGTCGCTCTGCGCGCCGAAGTACCCCAGGATGAACCGGCGCCGGCACTCGTTCGTCTCGGCGAACAGCCTCATCATGTCGATCCGGCTGTGCTCGATCCTGTCGCGCTGCTCCTGTGCCTCCTGGGCGAGCGAGACGAGCTCGAAGACCCGGCGGTCGCGGCCCTCGGGTGTGAGTGCGAACGAACCGTCGACCTCCTTCACCGCTCCGGCCTCGATCAAGAGGTTCAGCTGCTGGGTGGCCGATCGGGCCGAGACCCCGGTGCCCTCGGCGAGCTCGGCGATCTCGAGCGGCGCCTCCGCCTTCTTCAGCTGCTCGCCGATCGCCGCGAGCTTGGCCGGATGCGGCGACGAGGTCGCGAAGAAGCTGCGGAGGCCCAGGTCTTCCTGCCGGTAGAACAGCACGGCGCGGGCCGGTTCGCCGTCGCGGCCGGCGCGGCCGATCTCCTGGTAGTACGCATCCACCGACTCGGGGATCGACTCGTGCACGACGAAACGGATGTCGGCCTTGTCGATGCCCATGCCGAAGGCCGAGGTCGCGACCACCACGTCGACCTCGCCGGCGTGGAACTCGTCGTAGACCGCCTTCTTCTGCTTCGCCGGCATCGTGCCGTGGAACGCCCTAACGCGGTGGGCACCCGCTTCGGAGAGCTCTTCGGCCAGCTCTTCGGCGTCGCGGCGGGTAGCCACGTAGACCAGCCCGGGGGCCTCGAGCCCGGCCACGCGGTCGAGCACCGCCTGCCGCTTCTCGGACTCGTGCTGGTGTCGCACGACCTCGAGGTGCAGGTTCGGGCGCTCGAAGCCGCTGACCTGGATCTCGGCGTCGCGGAGCCGGAGCTTGGCCACGATGTCCTCCCGCACCGGTGCCGAGCCGGTCGCGGTCATCGCGACGGTGACCGGATGACCCAGGTCGTCGATGATCTCGCCCAGGCGCAGGTAGTCAGGCCGGAAGTCGTGGCCCCAGGCCGAGACGCAGTGCGCCTCGTCGACCACGAACTGCGTGACGCCGCGGGCGGTCAGCCGCTCGCGCACCTCGGGCTTCACCAGCTGCTCGGGGGCGAGGAAGACGACCGCGGTCGCCGCCTTCGCGAGCGACTCCCAGGACGCGGCGTTCTCGTGCTCGGTGCGCGAGGAGTTGATCGCGACCGCGGTGAGGTCGGCGCCCGAGTCGACGAGGTGCTGCACCTGATCCCACTGCAGGGCGATCAGCGGTGTCACGACGACCGTGAGGCCACCGAGCGCGAGGGCGGCCATCTGGTAGATCGCGGACTTGCCGTGCCCGGTGGGCATCACCGCCAGCAGATCGTGGCCTGCCAGTACGGCGGTCACCGCCTCCTCCTGGCCCGGTCGCAGGGACTCGTAGCCGAGCGCTCGGGCGGCCTCCCGTACTGCAGTTCGATCGAGAGTCGCCATCGTGCACCTTCCGTCGCGGTCTCCGCCGACAACGGTACCCAGATCCTCCGACAGTGCGACCCGGTGCCGGGAACATCCTCTTCTGGTAGTGGGATGCACTGTGGGAGACGCGTGCAGAAGAGTTGTGCATAGAAAGCGTGCATGGCATTATCGGAGCATGGGCGACGAGACGTACACCGGGATCCGACTCGACGAGCGCGCCGTGCGGGTGCTCGCGCATCCGCTGCGCTCGCGCATCCTCGGGCGCCTTCGGGTCGACGGGCCTGCGACCGCGACCGAGCTCGCCGCTGCGCTCGACTCCAACACCGGGGCGACGAGCTACCACCTCCGGGCGCTCGAGGGGGTCGGGCTCGTCACCGACACGGGGGAGGGCCTCGGGAAGCGCCGGCTCTGGCGGGCGTCGAGCGACTTCCACACCTGGACCGACTCGGACTTCGCCGGCGACGAGGATGCGCAGACCGCGCTCGGCTGGCTGCAGCGCGACTACATCCGTCAGTTCGCCGCTCGGGCCGAGCGCTGGCAGGACGCCTTGGCGAATTGGCCGGCGGAGTGGGTCGACCGGCTCGGGCTGTCGGACACCTTCGTGACCGTGACCCCTGGGCAGCTGCAGGGCTTCCGGGACGAACTCGAGGAGCTGTTCGACCGGTACCGCACGATCGGGGCGGGGGACCCGGCGGCCCGGCGCATCCACGTCACCACCCACGCCGCCCCCATCGACCCCACCCCGCCCGCGCCCGAGCCGGAAGAGTCGGCACAGTGACGCACGCGCTGAGCGCCGGGCATGCCGAGCGGCGGTTCATACTGCTGACCGCCACACGGTGGCTGCCGGTGGGCGTGGTCTTCGGGCTGACCGTGCTGCTGCCCCTCGAGCGCGGCCTCTCGCTCGCCCAGGTCGGCGCCCTCCTCGCCGTGCAGGGCTTCGTCGTGCTCGGGCTCGAGCTGCCGACCGGCGGGCTCGCGGATGCACTGGGCCGGCGCCCCCCGCTGGTCGCCTCGGGCGTGCTGGCCGTCGCGTCGGCACTGCTGATGGTGGTGGCGACGGGCTTCTGGATGTTCGCGGCCGCGATGCTCCTGCAGGGCGTGTTCCGCGCGCTCGACTCAGGGCCGCTCGAAGCCTGGTACGTCGACAGCGCGCAGGCCGCCGACGCCGGCGCCCCGATCGAGCGGGGTCTGGGCCGGGCCTCCGGGATGCTCGGACTCGCGATCGCCGCGGGCGCGCTGGCCGGCGGAGGACTCGTGGCGTGGCATCCGATCGCCGGCTGGTCGGCGCTCGCCCTCCCGTTCGTGGTGGCGACCGTGCTCTACGCCCTGCACGCCACCCTCGTGGCCCTCCTCGTGCGCGAGCCGGGCCGCCGCCCGCGCACCCCCACCTCGCCCACCCCCGCCCCCACCTCGCCGAGAAGTCACTTTCACGTCCAAAATCCGCGTTTTGGACGTAAAAGTGACTTCTCGGCGGACGGGGTGGGGGTGGATGCGCCCACGAGCACCCGCGCCACGCGCCACGGGCCCCGGGCGTTCGCGCCCGTGGCCGAGGGGGTGCGGCTGCTCGGGCGGTCGCGGGTGCTGCGGTGCCTCGTGCTCGTCGAGGTGTTCTGGAGCCTCGCGATGATCGCTTTCGAGACCCTCACCCCGGTGGGCCTCGCGGGCTTCCTCGGCGGCGAGGATGCGGCTGCGGCCCTGTTCGGCCCGGCCTCCGCCGCGGCCTGGGGGCTGTTCGCCCTCGGCTCCCTGCTCGGCGCGACCCTGGGCCGCCGCATCGGAGTCGCCCGGGCAGCGATCGTCGCGCGCATCCTGAACGGCGGTTTCGTCGTGCTGATGGGGTTCGCGCTCGGCCCCGTCGGGCTGCTGGCGGGCTACGGCCTGGCGTACCTCAGCCATGGCGCGGCGGGGCCGCTGCACAGCACGCTGCTGCACCGCGAGGCCAGCGCCGCGAACCGCTCGGTCGTGCTCTCGATCAACTCGATGATCGCGGGCGGCAGCTACAGCCTCGGGCTCCTCATCCTCACCCCGCTCGCCCAGACCGCCGGCACCGGCGTCGCCTTCGTCGCCGCGGGGGCCTTCAGCGTGATCGGCGCGCTGCTCTACCTGCCGGCGGCCGCCCGGGAACGCGAGACCCGCGCCGACCGCGCCGACCGCGCCCTCAGGCTTCGTGCGGAGACTTTAGGCTAGATTGGTCTGCGGCCACGCGCCCGTGCGTGCACCGTAGGCGACTGAGGACGAATGGGATATCTGAAAGAAGTCTTCGCTTCGAGGGAACTCCTGGCGAACCTGACCCTTCGCGAAGTCCGCGGCCAGTACAAGCGCACCATCTTCGGTCAGCTCTGGTCGCTCGCGAACCCGCTCGCGGCGATGGTCGTCTACACCTTCGTGTTCTCGTTCATCTTCCGCATCCAGCCCGACGCCGGTGACCCCAGCGGCCTGAACGTCTTCGCCCTGTGGCTGCTCTGCGGCCTGCTGCCGTGGACCTTCTTCTCCAACGTGATCAACTCCGGCATGGGCTCGCTGCTCATCAACGCCGGTCTGGTGCAGAAGGTCTACTTCTCGCGGATCGTGCTGCCGCTGTCCTACGTCGGGTCGATCGGCTTCAACTGGCTGTTCGAGATGGCGGTGCTGGTCATCGCGCTGAGCATCGCCGGCGCGTTCGTGCTGCCGTGGATTCCGCTGATGCTCTTGACCATGGTCATCCTCGCGATCTTCGCGACGGGTGTGGCTCTCATGCTCTCGGTGGCCAACGTGCACTTCCGTGACACGCAGTACTTCGTGAGCATCCTGCTGCAGATCTGGATGTACCTCACCCCGATCGTCTACCCGATCAAGCTCGTCGCGACCCAGTCGGACGAGATCGGCGGGCTGTTCGGCAGCAACATCACCCTTCTGGACGTGTACCAGATCAACCCCATGGAGCGTTTCGTCTCCGTGTTCCGCCAGATGCTGTACGACAACCGCTGGCCCGACCCGAACGACTACCTCACCATCGTGATCTGGGCGCTCGTCTCGCTGGTCGTCGGCGTGCTGGTCTTCCGGCGCAGTGAGAAAGGACTGGCTGAACTCCTGTGACCGATCAGAAACTCGCGGTGCGTGTCGACGACATCAGCAAGCGCTTCCGCCTCTACAAAGAGCGTAATCAGACCCTGAAGGCCACCGTCATGCGCGGTCGCCGCTCGGTGCACGAGGACTTCTGGGCCCTTCGCGACGTCTCCTTCGACGTTCCCGAGGGCTCGACCTTCGGCCTGATCGGCAGCAACGGATCGGGCAAGTCGACCCTGCTGAAGTGCCTCGCCAAGATCTACTACCCCGAGAAGGGCAGCATCACGCCCTACGGCAAGGTCGCGGCGCTGCTCGAGGTCGGCTCGGGCTTCCACCCGGAGCTCTCCGGCCGGGAGAACATCTTCCTGAACGGCTCGATCCTCGGGATGTCGCGCAAGGAGATCCTCTCCAAGTACGACGAGATCGTCGAGTTCTCCGGCGTCAGCGAGTTCATCGACCAGCCGGTGAAGAACTACTCCTCGGGCATGTACGTGCGCCTGGGCTTCTCGATCGCGATCCACGTCGACCCGCAGATCCTCGTCGTCGACGAGGTGCTGGCGGTCGGTGACGCCGAGTTCCAGGACAAGTGCCGCCGCAAGTTCTCGGAGTTCCGGGACAAGGGCCGCACGGTCATCCTGGTCAGCCACTCCATGGAGATGGTGCGCGAGATGTGCGACCACGCGGCGTGGCTGAACAAGGGTCAGCTGGTCGCATCCGGCGAGGCCGACCCGACCATCCAGGCCTACCTCGACTCCCTCGGCGAGGCCGGGGAGCGCGAGGGCGGCCACGGCGGCCAGGCCGCCTGACCGCCCCGCCTGCCTCTACTTCGACGCGCGGGTGGAGGCCAGGCGCGAGGTGATCTTGTCGCGGAGCATCGGCACGCCCCCGTCGAAGACGTAGAACCGGGCGAGCGCCAGGTCGCGGCGGAAGCCGTGCCGGCGCGACGCGATGCGGTGGAACTTCTCTTCCTTCGTCATCGGCCCCGAGAACGTCGGGTGTTCCGCCACTCGGCCGAGGCGCCCGCGCGAGCGGCCCGTCGCCGAACCGGCCGCCGTACCGCCGCCGACGAGCTCGAGCGCGCGGTCCGGCGCCGGCTCGGGGTGGCGGCAGAACTCCAGCAGCGGCTCGAGCACGCGCTCCCACGTGAAGTCCTCGCGCACGCGGGAGACGTTGGCGCGCGCCTCGGCGGCCGCCTCGGGGTCGTAGAGCACCTTCTCGAGGGCATCGGCCAGCGCCTGCACATCGCGCTCGGGCACGGCGACGCCGAGGCCCTCCGCGGCCACCAGGTCGCCGAACGAGTCGCCGTCCGTCGTCACGATCGGCAGCTTCGCCCAGAGGTAGTCGAGGATGCGCGTGCGGAACGAGAAGGTCGTCTCGATGTGGTCGTAGTGCGTCGAGACACCGGCGTCGGCCTCGAGCAGGTAGTTCTGCCGGTCGTCGAGGTCGACCCAGGTCTGGTTGAAGAAGACGTTCTTGTCGGTGAGTCCGAGCTCGGCCGCGAGCTGCCGGGTCTGCTGCACGACCGCCATCTCGGGCACATCCGGATTCGGATGCGTGACGCCGAGGAAGAACAGGCGGATGTCGTCGTGCGTCTCGGCCACCTTGCCGACGGCGCGCACCAGGGTGAGCGTGTCGAACCAGTTGTAGATGCCGCCGCCCCAGATCACGATCTTGTCGTTCTCGCCGATGCCCGGCACGACGCCGCGGAGAGCCTTCCGCGTCTTCACCGGCGGCTGCGAGTCCATGCCGAAGGGCGCGAGCGTGATCAGGCCGTCGAGCTTGTCGTCGGCGGCGTAGTTGTCGGGGTTCACCCGGCCGAGCGCGGCGAGCTGGCCGAGCCAGAACAGCCGCTGGCGATCGGAGGCGCAGAGGAAGAAGTCGCCCCGCGCGAGCTGCTGGTTGAGCACCTCGGTGGCCGAGGCGACCTGGTGGTTCCAGCGCGCCGCCCCGTGCTCGCGGCCCTGCTCGAGCTGCTCGAGGTGCATCGGGTCGTAGATGTCGACGACCATGACCTTCTTCGAGGCCTGCAGGGTCGTGAAGTGGTAGAGCGCATAGCCCTGGAAGAAGATGACGTCGGCCCACTCCTCGTGCACCCGCATCTGCCGCTCGTTCTGCAGGTCGACGTGGTGCACCTCGAAGGCGTCGGACTCGCGGGCCGCGCGGTTCCAGGTGACCAGGCGCACCTCGTGCTCGGCCGAGAGGGCCTCGCTGATCTTCCACGCCCGAAGCCCCGGGCCCGCCATCTTCGCGCCCAGGGCGTCGCCGGTGATGACGAGGATGCGGGTGCGCTGGGTGGCCTGCTGGATGCCGAGACCGGCGACGACGGCCTCGTAGCCGTCGAGGAAGCCCTGGTCGAAGTTCAGCGGCGAGAAGAAGCCGTCGAACAGCCGGAACATCTCGGTGTCGGTGCGCGTGCGCGTGGACTGGATCTCGGCCCGCGCGGTCTGCAGCGCCGGCAGCTCGGCGACGAACTGGTCGACGCCGAAGACGCTGGAGAGCACGCCCTTCGGGGTCTTCGCCTCCTCGGCGAGCTCGTCCGGCCCGCCGGCGTTGCGGATGTCGAAGGCCTCCGAGTCGACCTTGCCGTTGGCGATCGCGCGCCGCGAGGAGAGCGCCAGGGCGCCGGCCAGGAAGCGGCCGAGGTTCTCTTCACCGATGTTCTTGTAGAGCACCATGAGCGAGTTGCGCTCGAGCAGATACTCCTCGCGGTAGTCGCCGAACGACTTCATCGAGCCGTGGTGCTTGTGCCGCACCACCGAGTCCGGCGCGAAGCGCACCCGGTAGCCGCGGAGGTTCAGCCGCCAGCCGAGGTCGACGTCGTCGTAGAACATGAACAGGCGCTCGTCGAAGCCACCGAGCTCGGCGAACACGGTGCGGCGCACGAAGAGGGCCGAGCCGGTGCCGAAGAGGATGTCGCGGGGCACGTCGAACTCGGGGCGGTCGGCGCGGCCGAGGTTCGGCTTGAACCCCATCCCGAACCAGGTGAGGCCCGGGCCGACGAAGTCGACGGCGATGCCGTCCCAGTCGAGCACCTTGCTGCCGACCGCGGCGACCGCGGGGGAGACATCGAACTGCGCGAGGGCGGCCGTGATCCAGCCCTTGTCCGGCTTCGCGTCGTTGTTGAGGAAGGCCAGGAACTCGCCCTTGGCCGACTTGGCGCCGAGGTTGCAGCCGCCGGTGAACCCGAGGTTCTCGGCGCTCGTGACGATGCGCACCTGCTTCTCGTCGCCGAAGGCGGCGGTGAGGCGGGCGAGGCTGTCGTCGCCGGAGCCGTTCTCGATCACGATGATCTCGAGCTTGTCGGCCGGGAAGTCGACGGCGAGGGTCTGCCGGACGCACTCGATGGTGTCGTCGGCACCGCGGAAGTTGATGATCACGACCGAGACGGAACCGGTGGAAGAGAACATGCGTGAGGCTCCGAACGTGTGACGGGTGGGGCGGCTCGTGGCCTTCCTCACTATAGCCAAGTAGCATCGAGGGATCGTGGCAGCCGCATCAGACCGTTCCCGAGCGAGCGTGATCATCGTCAACTGGCGGCAGCCGGAGCTGACCGCCCGTGCCGTGGAGTCCGTGCTCGCTCAGCGCACGACCTTCCCGGTCGAGACCGTCATCGTCGAGAACGAGGGCACGGCCGAGTCGGCCGAGGCTCTCCGCGCCCGCTTCCCCGAGGCGGTCGTCGTGCTCAACACCGCCAACGAGGGCTTCGCGGGCGGGGTCACGAGCGGCATCGCGGCGGCCTCGGGTGAGGTGCTCGTGCTGCTCAACAACGACGCCGTCGCGCTGCCCGGGTTTCTCGAGGCGGGTGTGACGCGGCTCGTCGACGGCCCGGCCCGGGTCGCCGCGGTCGCGGCGCGCGTCGTGCTCGAGGGGCGGTTCGCTCCCGATCCCGCGGGGCCCCTCCGCGGCGTCGACGGGGCCCGCTGGGCGCCGGCGGATGACGGCGAGGAGCTGCTGAACAGCACGGGCGTCGTGCTCACGCGCTCGGGCAACTGCTACGACCGCGACTGGCTGCGGCCGGTGGCGGCTGCGGAGCCGGATGCGGGGGCTCAGCCGGGGACGGACGCTCGGCCGCACGCCGGGGCAGACACCGCCGCGTCGCCGTTCGCCTTCACGGGCGGCGCGGTCTTCCTGCGCGCCTCGGCGGTCGCCGCGCTGGGCGGCTTCGACACCCGCTACTTCATGTACTACGAGGACGTCGACCTCTCCTGGCGGCTGCGCCTCGCCGGCCACGAGATCGTCTACGAACCCGGAGCATCGGTGCGGCACCGACACGCGGGGTCGAGCGATCACGACTCCCCGCTCATCCGCTCGTACAGCATGCGCAACCGCACCCTCACGATGCTGAAGAACGCACCGCTCGGGGCCGCGCTGGCCGTCGTGCTGCGCTCGGCGGCCCGTGCCGCGCTCGACCTCGGCCCGCGCCGCGGCGACCCGTACCTCGACCGCGCGGGGTGGCGCCTGTACGCGGGGTCGTTGCGGCGGTTCGGCCCGGCGATCCTCCGCGGCCGACGGGCGACGAGCGCGCGCGAGCGCCGCCGGGTGTTCGGGCTCTACGCCGAGGCCGGCTGACCCGGAAGACTCGGTAAGCCCGCTCAGCCGCTCAGCCGCTCAGCCGCTCAGAGCGAGGACGCGACCTGCACGTTCGGTGCCGCCGGGTCGCCGTCGATGAAGCAGACCTGCTGTCCGGCTCCGGATGCGCGGGTCACCGGGATCACGACGAGCCAGTACCCGGGCCCGGACTGGTCGACCCGGCTCTGATCGACCGGGGAGTAAGCCGAGATCGGGTTGGCGGGGTCGGCATCCGGGGCATCGACGCAGGTCTGGTAGACGTTCTCGGTCGTCCACTCGTCGGAGGGGGCGGGATCCTGTCCCTCGGCCGGAGGCAGCGGCACCGGGGTCGGCTCCGCGGTCGGGGTCGCGCTGGGCGTGGGGGTGGCCGACGGGGTCGGGGTCGCCGTGCGCGTCGCGCTCGCCGTGGGGGAGCCCACGGGCGTCACCACGGGGTCGGTGTCGGGGCCGACGCAGCCGCTGAGCAGGACGACGGCGGCCACCGAGGCGGCCGCACTGAGGGAGAGCCAGAACGTGCGCACGGAAGGATGCTAAGCGAGCAGCCCCCGCGCACGGGTCAGACTCTCCGAGCCGCGACCCGATCGTGACCGAGCGGCTCCGCGCGACGCGCGACGCGACGAACGGTCCGCCACGCGCACGGCCGGCCAGCGACCCGATCGTGACCCGGGCTCAGTCCCGGCCCGGCCGCAGCCGCCCCGGCAAGCCCTTCACGACTCCCACGGCCGCCCCGAGCGTGCCCCTCGCCGCCCGCACCCGCGCGGCGACGTTGTCGATCACGACGAGCGCCTTGCGCTTGCTGGTGCGGTCGATGTGGTGCGCGGCCTCGGCCAGGTACTCCTCGGTGCGTGCGCGGTAGACCGACACCGCACGGAAGTGCGCCATCCTCGCCCGCAACCGGTCGAGGTCGACCGAGCGCTCGAGCTCGGCCAGCACGACGTCGAGCAGGTCGGCGTTGTACGCGTCGAGCGTGCGCACCGTGCCGGGTACCGGCGCCTGACCGTCCGCCGCCTTCGAGGCGGCGCCCGCCACGATGGAGGCCAGCTCGTCGAAGTGCGAGAAGAAGTCGGCCGACTCCTCGAGCCCCAGCCCGGTGACGACCTCGTGGGCGACCTCGGTGTCGAAGAGCACGACGCGCTTGCCGTGCCGGGCCGCCTCGGCCACCGGCAGCCCGAATCCCTCGTAGCACGAGGGGAAGACCACGAGTCCGGCGCCCTCGTAGAGCTCCGCGACCTGACGGTCGGAGAGGCTGCCGCCCGGCACCGGCACGACGTCCCCGCCGTCGTCGAGGTCGTCGCTGCCGAAGACCACGACCGTGCGGCCCTGGCCCCGGAGCGCGGCTGTGGCCGCCGGGAGCTGCTTGTGGGCGAACACGTTGCCGACCACCAGAACGTACCCCGGGGTCGAGACGGCCCGGGCGTAGCGCTCGGAGACGGCCGAGACGCCCTGGCCGGCGCGCAGCACGGGTGCCGACGGCGCCCCCTGGTGCACGACCGTCATCCGGGCGCGCGCATCCGCCGGCAGGTCGGGGAAGAGTGCGATCGTGTCATGGATCGTCGCCTCGCTGATCACGACCGTGCGGTCGGCGAAGCGGAACGCGTCGCGGAGCACCTCGCGGCGGGCGATGTCGTTCTCGAGGATGGTGAGGATGCGCGCCCCGATGACGTCGAGGTGCGTGTTCACCCAGCGGGCGCAGAGCCGGTTGAGCTTGATGATCTGGTTCTCGTCGGTGATCGGCACGAGGGCGAGGCCGAGGTCGAACAGCTCCTCGACCGACTCGTTCCACAGGGTGCGGAAGCCGTACTGGCCGAGGTCGAAGAACGCGACCGCCTCCTTCGACGAGGAGAGCACGAACTCGACGTCGAGGTCGCCGCTCCGGTTGCGCTCGGCCAGCAGGGCGAGGAACGACAGGGCGTTCCGCGAGGTGCCGTCGTAGCGCAGCGTCAGCTGGTGCAGGTCGATCAGCACCCGCTTGTGCGGGTCGGCGCCGTCGAGGAAGTCGGCGAACCAGTCGATCGCATCCATCTCGTACTTCAGGTAGTCCGCGATCGCCTTCTCGAAGTACGGGTAGCGCTCGCGCACGATCGCGGCGTTGCGGTCGATCAGGCGCTGGGTGTCGATCGAGCTCTCCTCGAAGCTCTTCGACCCCTCGTGGATGACGTAGGCGTGGTTCGCGAAGACCGCGGAGTAGCCGAACCGGTTGATCCGGAGGCAGTAGTCGTTCTCTTCGCTGTAGCCGGGGTTGAAGACCTCGTCGAACAGGCCGTAGTCGTCGACGACCGAGCGCTTGACCAGGAAGCAGAAGCCGATCGCGACGGGGGAGACCGTGTAGCGGGGCAGCTCGTCGACGAGGGCCGCGTACTTGCGGAGCGAGTGCTCAATGTCCTCGGGCCCCCGGTGCGGGCGGGAGACGAACGGGAACGAGGCGGTGGTGCCGTTGTTCGTGCGGGGGCAGACCACGCCGTGCTTCTCGGCGAGGTTGAGCACGGCCTGCATCTCGCCGACCGCGCCCGCGGTGAGGCGCGCGTCGCTGTTGAGCAGCAGCACGTCCCGGCCGGAGTCGTCGAGCTCGAAGACCGCCCGGTTGCAGGTGGCGCCGAACCCGAGGTTTCTCGGGTTGCGCTCGTAGCGGGCATGCGGGTTGCCGGCGATCAGGGCGAGCACCCGCTCCTCGAGCAGGTCGGCCTCGGGCCCCAGGTCGTTGACGACGAGCAGGTGGTTGCGGTCGAGCTCACCGTGGTCGAGCACGCTCCGCAGGCAGTTCTCGAGCGAGTCGAGGTCGCCGTAGACGGGGACCACGATCGTGAGCGGCGGGACGACAGGGGCGGGTGCGGCAGCCGCATCGACAGCCCCCGGAGCGACCGCAGGCGCGGCCGGAGCCCGCCGGCTCGCCGCGAACTGGGCGAGCGTCGACTCCAGGCTGGGGTTGCGCTCGGCCGTCCACTCCCGGCGCCAGAGCTCGGCGTCCTCCGGCAGGGTCAGCCAGTACTCGGCGAGGTGGGGCAGCTTCGGGGTGCGCGGCGCAGTTCGGGCGACCTCGCCGATCGCCTCAATGACCGGGGCGAGCGGATGGCGCGACGCGATCGCGGCCGCGTCCCCGGGCGCAGCCGCGGCGTGCGCGGCGAGCAGGTCGCGGTCGGCGGCGTAGCGGGCGATGGCCTCGACCAGGTCGTCGACCCGGCCGTCGAACCCGTCGGCATCCGCCGGCTCGTCGACGACGAAGCCCGAGTGCCCGTCGGCGATCAGCTCACGGGTGCCGCCGACGCCGATGCCCACGACGGGGGTGCCCTGCGCCAGGTACTCCAGCGTGACCCGGCCGAAGGCCTCGCTGCGGGAGAGCATGAGGGCGACGTCGGCCGCGGCGACGAACGGCGCCGGATCCTCGTGGTAGCCCTCGAAGACGATCCGGTCGGCCACCCCGAGTGTGCGGGCGGACGTCTCGAGCTCGCGGAGGTACTCCGGATGGTCGTGCGGGCCGACCACGGTGAGCCGCGCGTCGACACCGCGGTCGCGGAGACCGGCCAGAGCCCGGATCGCGAGGTGCTGGCGCTTCGCGGGGCCGACGACGCCGACCATGACGAGGGAGAGGGGGGAGGAGGGGTCGCTCGTCGGCGCTCCCGGCGGCCCGAGCGCGTCGAGGGCGACCTCGGGGTAGGCCACGAGGATCTCGCGCCCCGGCAGGAACCGCGCGACGTGATCGCGCACGGCCTCGGAGTTCGCGACCACGAGGTCGGAGAAGAAGCCGGCGTCCTCGAAGCTCTGCTCGGCGCCGATGCTGAACGAGAGTCCGTGGTCGAGGTCGCCGAACTCGCGGGCGAACCAGACGTGCGGGGTGCCGGTGAGAGCGGCCGCGACCGCGCCCCACGGGTTCACGATCGAGTTCGTCACGACCACGTCGGGCCGGGTCTCGCGGATGCGCGCGGCGATCTCGAGGACCGCCCGGGAGTCGCGGGTGTCGTTCCGCACGCGGTTTTCGCCGGCACGGTAGAGCGAGGGCAGAGCCCACGGCCAGAAGTCCACGGCGAACACCGACCAGCCGCGCTCGCGGATGCTGTCGGCGAGGAGTCCGGTGCCGGATGCGGTCACCACCTCGATCTCGAGACCGGGTTCCGCCGTCACCCAGGCGTCGCCGAGCGTGAGGAGGGATCGTTCCGCGCCCCCCAGCACGGTTTCGGACTTGCTGTGGTTGACGAGCAGGGCGCGCATCCGTACAGGGTATCGAAAACGTCTCGACACCCGCCTGTCGACAGGGCAGCATGGCGTCTGAACCCTATATTGAAGGCGACCGATCGGATTTGGGGAACACGGAGCGACATGGCTGCACATCGGATGTTCAGGACCATCGCGCTCGCGATCGCCATGGTGATCGCGGCGAGCGGCCTGGTCTACAGCGTCAGCGCGGCTCCCGCCCCGCCGGCCGTCGCCGCTCCCGGGGGCACGTTCGACCCGTCGAACATCATCAGCGACACCCAGTTCTTCGACAGCGGGTCGATGAACGAGCAGGGCATCCAGAACTTCATCCAGGGCCAGAACTGCACGCCCCGCGACGGGGTGCCCTGCCTCAAGGACTACCGCGAGACCACGCCCACCAAGGGCGCCCAGGGCACCGGGCACTGCGCGCAGTACACCGGCGCCGCCTCCGAGAGCGCCGCCCGCATCATCGCCAAGGTGGCCGTCGCCTGCGGCATCAGCCCGAAGGTGCTGCTCGTGCTGATGCAGAAGGAGCAGTCGCTCCTGACGAACCCGAGCGCCTACGGCTACGAGCGCACGATGGGCTGGGGCTGCCCGGACACGGCGGCCTGCAACTCGCTCTACTTCGGCTTCTTCAACCAGGTCTACCGCTCTGCCTGGCAGTTCCGTGAGTACACCAAGAACCCCGGCGAGTGGCGCTACCGTGTGGGCAGCACCTACGTGCAGTACCACCCGAACGCCGACTGCGGCGGCACGACGCTCAACATCAAGAACCAGGCCACGGCCAACCTCTACAACTACACGCCGTACCAGCCGAACGCGGCCGCGCTCGCGAACCTCTACGGCACGGGCGACGGCTGCTCGGCCTACGGCAACCGCAACTTCTGGCGGATGTTCTGGGACTGGTTCGGCTCTCCCGTCGAGCAGTCCCCGGTCGGCAACGTCGACGTGCTGCAGGCGGTGCCGGGCGGCGTCGGCATCTGGGGCTGGGCGCTCGACTCCGACACCTCCAACCCGATCCAGGTGCAGGTCAACCTCAACGGCAACTACCTCACCACCGCCACGGCCGACGCCGTGCGCACCGACGTGGGCCAGCGCTACGGGCTCGGCGACAAGCACGGTTTCGCACTCAACGTCGCGGTCCCCGCCGGCGTCCAGCGGATCTGCGTCTGGGGCATCAACGTGGGCTCGGGCCGCAACATCGAGTTCGGCTGCTGGACCGTGACGGTCGGCGGCGACCCCACCGGCTCGATCGACACCATCGTTCAGCAGCCCGGCGGCTTCGCCGTCTTCGGCTGGGGACTCGACCCCGACACCGCGTCGCCCATCACCATGCAGGTGAACGTCGACGGCCGCTACGGCGGCCAGGTGCAGGCGAACGGTTCCCGCTCCGACATCGCAGCCCGCTACCCCGGCTTCGGCGACAAGCACGGCTTCAACCTGATCGTCAAGACCTCTCCCGGCCCGCACCGCATCTGCCTCTGGGGCATCAACACGGGCGGCGGCCAGAACAAAGAGCTGCAGTGCATCGACGTAACCCAGGGCGGCGCGCCGATGGGCCAGGTCGAGGTGCTGAACCAGGAAGCGCCCGGTTCGATCACGGCCTACGGTTACGCACTCGACCCGGACACCGTCGATCCGATCAACATCCAGTTCAACCTCGACGGCAACTACCTGACGACGGTCAAGGCCGACGGCAAGCGCACCGGCCTCGGCATCCTCGACGCCTACGGCTCGAACCACGGCTTCTCGACCAAGCTCACCGTGCCGGCCGGCAAGCACACGATCTGCCTCTGGGGCATCAACGTCGCCTCGGGCCAGAACCGCGAGCTCAGCTGCAACGTCGTCGAGATCGGCGGCTCGCCGACCGGTGCCATCGAGAACATGGTGCAGAGCTTCGGCCAGATCTCGGTCTACGGCTGGAGCTACGACAAGGACACGGCCGACCCGATCGGTGTGCAGATCAACGTCGACGGCCGGTACGGCGCGAGCGGCACCGCGAACGCGGGCCGCTCCGACCTCAAGGACAAGAGCATCCCGGCCGCCTGGGGCGTCAACCACGGCTTCGGCGTGACGACCCAGATCTTCCCGGGCACCCACACGATCTGCGCCTGGGGTCTGAACACCGGGTACGGCGCGAACAACGCCTTCGCCTGCATGGACACCACGGTCAGCGGGAACCCGCAGGGCAAGGTCGAGTACATCGGGCCGTTCGGCGGCAACCTCGGGGTCTACGGCTATGCGGCCGATCCGGACACCGGGGCGTCGATCGACGTGCACGTCTACCTCGACGGCACCTTCGCCGCGGCGACCACCGCCAACGGAGGCCGCACCGACCTGGGCGGCGTCTACCCGGCCGCGTGGGGCACCAACCACGGCTACGGCGTGCAGTTCCCGGCGTCGCCCGGAACCCACCAGGTCTGCGCCTACGCGATCAACCAGTACATCGGAGACAACACCCTGCTGGGCTGCTACACCGTCACGAAGTAGCCGGGACCCCTGTACTACAGTGGTGGCTTGGCCGCGATCCGGCCCCGATCACGAACACGAAAGAAGCGCATCACATGCCTGATCTCTCCTCGCACCGCGTCGTCGTCACCGGAGGGGCCGGCTTCATCGGATGCGCCCTCTCCCAGCGTCTGGCCGGCCAGGTCGCGAAGTGGGTCGTGATCGACTCGCTGCACCCGCAGGTGCACCCCGTGCAGGAGCGCCCCGCCGACCTGCACGAGGCCGCCGAGCTGGTCGTCGGCGACGTGACCGACCCCGCCGTCTGGGATGCGGTGCTCGCCGACATCCAGCCCACCATCGTCATCCACCTCGCCGCCGAGACCGGCACCGCCCAGTCTCTGGACGAGGCGACCCGGCACTCGCACGTCAACGTGGTCGGCACGACCCAGATGACGGATGCGCTCGGCCGGCACGGCATCGTGCCCGAGCGCTTCCTCCTCTCCTCCAGCCGCGCCGTCTACGGCGAGGGCGCCTGGCAGAAGAGCGACGGCGAGGTCTACTACCCCGGCCAGCGCTCGCACGCGCAGTTCGAGGCCGGCCAGTGGGACTTCCCGGACGCGACCCCGCTGCCCTCGATCGCCTCCCGCACCGTCCCGGCGCCGACGAGCGTCTACGGCGCCACGAAGCTCGCCCAGGAGCACGTGCTCGCCGCGTGGGTCAACGCCCGCGACACGTCGCTCACGGCCCTCCGCCTGCAGAACGTCTACGGCCCCGGCCAGTCGCTGTCGAACCCGTACACCGGCATCGTCTCACTCTTCTCGCAGCTCGCGATGAAGGGGCAGAGCATCCCGATCTACGAGGACGGCAAGATCACCCGCGACTTCGTCTACATCGATGACGTCGCCGACGCCTTCGTCGCGGCGCTCGGCAAGCCCGCCGAGCCGGGCGTGCTCGTCCGCGACGTGGGTTCAGGGGTCGGCACGACCATCCTGCAGCTCGCCGAGTCGATCGCCCGCTTCCACGGCGCTCCGGAGCCGCACATCACCGGCAAGTACCGCGACGGCGACGTGCGCCACGCCGAGTGCTCGATCGAGGACACCCTGGCCACCTTCGACTGGACCCCTGAGTGGGACGTCGACCGCGGCGTCGCGGGTCTCCAGGAGTGGATCGCGGCCCAGCAGGCCTAGCCCGCACGGCTCGAACAGCGAAGGCCCAGGACGGTGACGTCCTGGGCCTTCGTCGTCTGCTGCGGAGCGGCTATTAGGGCTGCGGTGCGGGACTAACTAGGACTGACCGCCAACGGCCGGCTCGCCCACGAACTCGTGCGCCTCACGGGCGAGCTCGGGCCAGAGCTCGAGGTCGCGGATGGTCACCCAGTCGCGGAGCTCGTGGCCGCCGCCGGTGAAGCCGAAGGCCTGGCCGCGCTCACGCAGGTCGGTGGCGCGGGCCTCGGGCAGCTCGACGACGAGGGCGTCGCCGTCGAGGAAGGCGAAGAGCTTGCCGTGCACGAGCAGGCCGTCGGGTGTGACGGCGACGCCGTCCTCGTCGCTCAGCTGGAGGACGAGGGCGTCGTACGCCTCGGTGGTCTGTGCGTCAACCATGGTCATGACCTTTCATCGGTGAGAGCCGGTGCGCGATCGCGCCCGGCGAGGACGACGGAGACCGCGAAGGCGGCCGCCGTGAGTGCGAAGAGGACGACGAGGGGCACGACGCCGACCGGCGGGGTCCAGGCCCCCGGCTCGACCATCTCGGCCCAGTCGACGCTGTAGCCGACCGAGAACCGGCGGAGCGTCGTGGCGAACGACCAGACGATCCCGATCGTCCAGAGCGCGCCGACGGCCCAGGGCAGGATGCGCAGCAGCCGGGCGAGTCCTCGGTGCGAGCCGGCGGCCTCCTCCCGGCGCCGGAACCGGTCCGACGCGGCGATGCACGCCGCCATCGACACGAGCAGCGCCATCAGCAGCACCAGCGTGTACCGGCCCTGCCAGATGTAGCCGCCGCGGGTGACGTAGGCGGCCTGGATGAGCGGGGGAAGGAAGAAGAACAGCAGCGCCATGATCACCACGAAGACCAGGGCGCGACCGCGCACCCAGAGCGCGGTGCCGACGACCAGGAGGGCGAACAGCAGGTACGAGATGTAGTAGACCGGCGGGCTCAGCGGGGTGTCGAGCCAGCCGAGGATGCCGACCATCTGGCGCAGCTGGGGGTAGAACATCCCGATCAGGCCGAAGAAGCCCTGCACCGGGGTGAGCCCGACGCCCGGGGCCGTGGGCGTGACCTCGGGCCCGGTGGTCGGCGCGGTGCCGAGGGTGTTGGTCGAGAGGGTCCACCAGGCGCTGAACAGGGCCGACGCGGCGATCAGCGCGATCGACACGATGACGGCCGGGCGGCGGAGGAGCGCCAGGAGCGCCCGGCCCTTCAGCAGCACGAGCGGCACCACGAGCAGCAGGGCGACCCAGAGCGGCGAGATGCCGCGCGTGTTCGCGACCAGGGCCGAGGCCACCACCACGAGGGCGAGCCGGGAGCGCAGCAGCCGTTCGTCCGGGTGCAGCACGATCCCGAGCATCCCGGTGATGATCGCCAGGCCGCCGGTGAACTCGAGGGCGTTCGGGTTGACGGTGCCGAGCAGGTACACCGCGATCGGGGTGAGGCCGATCAGCACGCCGAGGGCGGGCAGCCGGCGGCGGGGCCAGGATCCGATCATCCAGAAGCAGGCCGCGACGAAGAAGGAGCAGAGCAGCGCGCTCACGATGCGCATCCCGTAGATGCCCGCCTCGTCCGGCGAGAGGAGCGAGGGCCAGCCCACGAGCAGGTAGTAGACCGGGTCGTAGAGGCTCGCCGAGGAGTAGGTCTCGACGATCGCCCCGGGGTCGCCGGCGAACTCGGGGGCGCAGGTCGCGGCCGTGTCGCCCAGGAAGGCGAAGCAGCTCTGCTGGTACTCGAAGGCGAGGGCGGCGGGCACGTGCAGCACCCCGCCCTGCGCGATCATCGACGAGGGCACGAACTCGCCGCGCACCACGGATCCGGCCTTCACGACGTGCGCCGGCTCGTCGGGCGACCCGCCGATCGGCGTGGCCAGCGCCCAGAGCGCGCCGAGCAGCGACAGCAGCAGCCAGGGGAGGACGAACAGGATCAGCACCGACCTCGGGCGGGCGGGGGCCGCCGTGCGGGCCGGGGATCCGGGTGGTGCGAGGGTCATGGGTTCCTTTTGGGGCCGAGCGCCTCGGCGAGTGAGCGTTCGAGCTCCTTGATCCGGAGCTCCTGCAGTGCGACGGCCTCGGCCAGCGTGCGCGTCTCGCTCTCGAGCTCGGTGAGCTCGCCCGAGTGCTGGATGGAGACGAGGAAGAGCACCGCGATGCTGAGGAAGAAGACGAGGTTGATCGGGACGGTCACGCCCAGCCAGCCCGCGACGATCCCGAGCAGGTTCGGGAAGATGCCGATCACCAGCGCGACGAGGCCGGCCGCGAGCCACCAGATCGCGTGGCGCTCGCGCAGGTGCCGGCGGCGCAGCGACTCGATCACCACGCCGAGCGTGAAGAGGGCGGCGACGATGCCGAGGATGTAGACGGCGAGGCTCATCCCGCGGCGACCGGCTTCGGAACGAGGACGGGCGGGCGGATGAGGGCGACGAACAGGGCCATGCCGGCACGCCCCAGGTAGACGGCCGCCTTGTACGGGTTGTGCGAGGGCACCCCGCCGGCCCGCGGCCGCATCGCGACCGGCACCTGGGCGACGGTCAGCTTCGAGCGCGAGGCGATCACGAGCGACTCGACCGTGTCGCCGAGATACTCCGAGGGGTAGTGCTGGGCGAACAGCGCGACCGCCCGCGGGCCGCTCGCGCGGAACCCCGAGGTCGTGTCGGTCAGCTTCGTGCCGGTGAGCCGGCTCAGGATGCCCGAGAGGGTGCGCATCGCCCAGCGCCGGGGCCCGCGCACGGTGTACTCGCCGACGCCCGCGAAACGGGCTCCGAGCACGAGGTCGTGGTGCTCGAGGCCCGCGACGAGCTCGGTCACGCCGGCCGGGTCGTGCTGCCCGTCGGAATCGACCTGCACGACGTTGTCGAAGCCCTGGGCGAGGGCGTACTTGAAGCCGGCGCGCATGGCGCCGCCGACCCCGAGGTTGATGGGGAGACGGAGCACGGTGGCACCGGCGGCCTCGGCGCGGCGGGCCGTGTCGTCGTGCGAGCCGTCGTCGACGACCAGGCAGTGCACCCCGGGAAGGGTCGCGTAGACCTCGCGCACGACGGCGCCGACCGCCTCCTCCTCGTTGAACGCGGGCATCACGATGAGCGTGCGTTCGAGGGCGGCCGACATGCCCCCCATCATAGCCACGGGCCCTCCCGCGGCCCGGCTGCCGCTCCCGCCGGGGAAGGTGCTCTATCGTTTCTGCAGAGGGGGCCAGGTGACGCCGGATCGGACAGTGTCGAGCACGCAGGAGCGTGTGGGCGGGTTTCTCCGACGGCACGAGGGGCTCGTGGCGCTCGCCCTGGGTCTGGTCGCCGGGGTGCTGGGCTTCCTCCGCATCCCGTGGCGCGACGGCAACGTGATCTGGGCCGAGGACGGCGCGATCTTCCTGCAGGAGAGGCTGGCCGGCGCCCCCTTCGCGAACTGGTTCACCCCCTACGACGGGTACCTGCACCTCGTCCCCCGGATGCTCGCCGATCTCGCCGTGACCGTGCTGCCGATCGAGCGCTACGCGATCGGGATGACGGCGCTGACCTGCCTCGTCGCCGGCGGGGTCGGTGCTCTGGTCTACGTGTGCTCCCGCGACGTCATCGAGTGGCTGCCCGCGCGGATCGCCCTGGCCTTCGTGGCGGTGGGGCTGCCGACCGTGACCTTCGAGGTGCTCGGCAACGCGGCGAACGTGCACGCCATCCTGCTCTGGCTCGCGCCCTGGCTGATCCTGGTGCGGCCCCGGACCCGCGTCGGCGCCGTGCTCCTGGGCGTCGTCGGCCTCGTGGTCGGGCTCACCGAGATCCAGGCCGCCGCCGTGCTGCCTTTCGTGTTCTACCGCTGGCGTGACCGGTTCACCATCCCGGTGCGAGCGGGTCTCGCGCTCGGTATCGCCGCCCAGCTGCTCACGACCGTGCTCAGCCCGCGGACCGGGCGGGACGGTGCCTGGCCGGACGCCTGGTCGACCTTCCTAGGGTTCGTGGTCAACGCGCTCATGGCTCCGTGGGCGGGCCCGCGGCACACCGCCAGCGTGATCCTGCGCTTCGGCACCCTGGTCGCCGTGCCGATCGCCCTCGCGGCGCTCGTCGTGCTCGTCTCTGTGCTCTGGCGCGGAGAGCGCCGGCAGAAGATGACGGCTGCGATCCTGGCCTGGAGCGCCGTCGTCGTCTGGACGGCCGGTTTCACCCTGAACCCGAACCCGGAGTTCTTCTACGCGGACTTCGGCGAGCAGGAGTGGTCCACCTACGGGGTGCTCCGCTACGGCGTGGCTCCAGGCATGTTCGTCGCGGGCCTCGTGCTGGTCTTCCTGGCGGTCCTCCGGCAGCGCGCGCGGCGGCCTGCCGCCCGGATCTTGCCGGTCGTGCTGCTCGCGGCGGGCATCGCGCTCACCGCGTTCCAGGTGACGACCGTGACCACGACCCAGCGGGAGGGCGGCCCGAGCTGGCCCATCACGCTCGACGAGGTCGAGGGGCAGTGCGAGGTCGCCGATCCGCCCGAGCAGCTCGAGATCCCGATCCAGCCGCCGGGGTGGTTCGCCGACGTTCCCTGCGACGTGCTGGAGCCGGCCGGCTGAGCGGTGCGGGCCCGATCAGCCCAGGCGGCGCTCGAGGCGTTCCGGGATGCGGCCGCCGCGTCCGCGCCAGCCGTCCCGCACCCCGACCGCCATGGCGGTGAGGCGGGCGAGCCTGCGCGGCGCGAACGCGAGCACGATCACGCAGTGCCGGAGGTCGGCGAGCGTCGCCCGCAGCATCCAGCGGCGGTTGCGCGGGCCGTGCATCCGGTTCAGCAGGATGCGGTTGCGCAGGAGGTAGTAGTAGCGGAAGGGCGCGCCCACGACGAGCCGCAGCGGCTCGCCCGCGATCGAGACCGGACGTCCGGCGATCTTCGGGGTGAACGGGGTGCCGAGACGATGGCCGAGCGTGGCTTCGTTCGAGAGCACGGTCTGGCGGCCGGCGCGGGCGACCCGCAGGCCGTAGTCGGTGTCGACGCCGTCGATCACGAGCTCCTCGGTGAAGTCGCCGATGTCACGCACGGTCGCGACGGGGATCAGCAGGCCCGACTGGATCGGGGTGCGGGTCACCGGGAAGCCGCGGACGGAGCCGGTCGCGACCGAGGGCAGACCCTCCACGTGCGCCGGTGCGACCAGGCCGACGGGGATGCCGGCGGCGTCGGCGGCGATCGCCGTGCCGACCAAGGTCTCGATGAAGCGCTCGTCGATCGAGGAGTCCTGGTCGAAGGTCACGAAGAAGTCGGGGGCGTCGTCCGGTCCGACCCAGGCGACCGCGAGCCCGGTGTCGAGCGCAGCGGCGATGCCGCGGTTGCGTTCGTGCCGGATGATCTCGGCGCCGGCCTCGTGGGCGGCGTCGAGCACGGCATCCGCGCTCGGCCCGCTGCCGTCGTCGACCACGACGACGAAGCCGGCCTGCTCGACCAGGGAGCGCACGAGCGGGACGAGGGCCCTGCCGGGGTGGAAGGTGGTGACGATCGCGGCGACCCGCTCCGTGAGGGGTCGCTCGGGCAGCGCGCTGCGGTCGTCGTCGGGGTTCTCGTTCGGGTTCACGGGAGCCTTTCCTGCCCCCGGACCATCCACGGGGGCGCCTACTATGCTTGCACTTTATGACCGAAGCGGCTTCGCCCACCATCGGTCGGCGGTCCTTCGTGGGCGTCGGCGCGGCGTCCCTGGTCTCCGCTCTCGCGGGCTTCGCCGTCGTGATAATCGTGCCGAAGATGCTGGACATCCCGGACACGAGCACGTTCATGGCGTTCTGGTCGTTCCTCTTCGCGTGGTTCGGGATTCTCGGCGGACTCTCGGCGGAGAGCACCCGCTCGGTGCACGCGAGCGACCGTCTCCCCAGTCCCGCCGAGTCGCGCCGCGAGCCCCGGATGCTCGTGGTCGGTCTCGGTGTCGGGCTGGGCGTCGGGGTGCTGCTCTGGGCCTCGAGCCTGATCTGGGCGCCGATCCTGCTCGGCGACCGGTTCGCCTTCCTCGCCCTGCCGCTGAGCTGTTCGATCGCACTGTTCTCCGGGCACGCGACCATCGTCGGCATCCTCGGCGGCCGCCTGCAGTGGTCGACCTATGCCCGGCTCGTGATCGGCGACTCGCTGCTCCGGATCGGCCTGATCGTGGCCGCGGCCCTCGTCGCCGCCTCCGTCGCGGGCTTCGCGGTCGCCGCGAGCGTCGCCTCGGTGACCTGGCTGATCGGCCTCGCCTTCTCGCCGGTGCTGCGGCAGGCCGCCGGTGCCCGGGCCGACGTCGGCCTCACGGTCTTCCTGTCGCGAATCGGGCACGCCTGCCTCGCCTCGGGCGCGAGCGCGGTGCTGGTCGTCGGCTTCCCTGTCATCCTGAGCCTCACCTCGAGCACGGAGGCGTACGCGGCGGCCGCCCCGCTGCTGGTCGCCGTGACCTTCACGCGTGCGCCCCTGCTCATCCCGCTGAACGCCTACCAGGGCGTCGCGATCGCCCACTTCGTCGCCAACCGGCAGGCCGGCCTGCGCGCGCTCGTGCCGGTCGCCCGGCTGATCGTGTTGATCGCCGTCGTGGGCGCCGTGCTGGGTGCGCTGCTCGGCCCGTTCCTCCTCACCCTGGTCTACGGCCCGACATACGTGGTGGGGCCCTGGATCATCGCCGGCCTCGTGCTCGCCGCCGGGATGCTCGCGATCGTCACCCTGACCGGTGCGGTCTGTCTCGCGGTCGACCGGCACCGGGCCTACTCGGCCGGCTGGATCGCGTCGACCGTGCTCGCCGTCGTGATCCTGCTGCTGCCGATCGACCTCGACCTGCGCGCCGTGCTGGCCCTGCTGATCGGGCCCGTCGCCGGGCTCGCCATCCACCTCACCGCCCTCCGCCGTGACCGCGCCGTCAGCGATGCCGCCACGGGGAATGCGGATGCGGGCGGTGCGGCATGAGCGGCGAGATCCGGGCCAGCGTCTGCATGGCCACCTACCGCGGCTCGGCCTACGTGGCCGAGCAGATCGAGTCGATCGTGGCGCAGCTGGGGCCGGACGACGAACTGGTGATCGTCGACGACCGGTCGCCGGACGACACCGTCGCGACGATCATCGAGACGATCGCCCGCCTGGGCGAGTCGCGGGTGTTCCTCACCCGGACCGACCAGAACGTCGGGTACGTGCGGGCCTTCGAGGCCGCGATCCGGCGATCCCGCGGCCGCTACGTCTTCCTCTCGGATCAGGACGACGTCTGGGCGCCCGGCCGTCACGAGGCCATGATCGAGGGGCTCCGCTCGGCGCTCGTGGTCGCCGGCAACCACTCCATCCTCGGTCGGAACGGCGCCCGGCTCTGGTACCCGCCGCTCCGCGCGGCCGGATCCGGGCGACACCTCGCCAACCTCTTCGCCATCCTGATCGGCTACCGGCCGTACTTCGGCTGCGCGATGGGGTTCCGGCGCGAGGTGATCGACGGCGGGATCCTGCCCGTGCCCGGCTTCGTCGTGGAGTCGCACGACATCTGGATCGCGATCACCGGCAACGTGCGGCGCAGCATCCATCACCTCGACCGGGTCGTGGTGGAGCGCCGGCTGCACGACGCGAACCAGACACCCCTCGGCGTCCGAGGTCTCGGCACGATCCTCCGGGCCCGCGTGATGTTCGTGCGGATGATCGCCGAGGCGGTACGCCGGGCGCGGAAGGCTCGGCGGGCTCGGCAGGTCTAGCGCCCCGGCGGCCGCGCTGGCTCAGCGGAAAGCGTGCGCCGGCTCAGCGGAAGGCGTGCTCCAGCAGCGCGCGGCGCCCGGCCGGGTCGCCGGCCCGGAGCGCCGCCGGCAGCTCGGTGAGCGCGTTGAGCCGCGAGGTGAGGTGCCGGCGGGCCGCTCGGGATGCGCGGGGCCAGCCCCGGGCATCCGCCCGCAGAGCGACCTCGTCGAACAGCCTGCGCTCCTCGGCGAACTTCGCGCCGTCGGGGCCGGTCACGGCCGAGACGCTCGTGGCGTGCCGGCGGTAGGAGAAGACCACCTCGTCGTCGAGAAGCATCGAACCGCCGTCGAAGACGATGTCCATCATCAGGGCGAGGTCCTGCACGACCTCGAAGCCGGGCCGGAAGCCGAACCGCCGCAGATCCTCGGCCCGCCACAGCACCGAGGGGAAGTACGCCCAGTTGCCCCGCAGCAGGCTCGTCGCCAGGCGCTCGCCCGAGGCGGTGCGGATGCCGTGCCCGCCGAGACGGAGCAGCCCCTTCACGCGGTCGGCCAGCGGGTGGTGCACGGCCCCGTCGGCGTCGATCACCTCGACGCCCGGCTGCACGATCCGGGCGGTCGGCTCGGCGGCGACGAGGGCGCGCACGCGGGCGACGTAGCCCGGGTGCATCCGGTCGTCCGAGCCCATCAGCAGGGCGCGGTCGTTCTCGATCAGCCGCACGCACTCACGGAAGTTCCCGCCCACCCCGAGGTTCTCGGCGTTGCGGCGGTACTCGACCCGCGGGTCGTCGATCGCCGAGGCCCACTCGCCCGGAGCCGGATCGGGGTACCGGTCGTCGACGATCACCAGGCGCCAGTCGGGGTCGGTCTGGGCCAGCACGCTGGTCACGGCGTCGCGAAAATGGTCGAACCGGCCGTAGAACGGCATCAGGACGTCGATCGTCACGGCGCGACGGCGTGCTCGCGGGCGACCGGCGTGGTGAGCGGCAGGTCGACGTCAGTCAGCTCGAGCTTGGTCTTCACGCCGACGACGATGAGGAGCACCCAGCCGATCGGGCCGAGCAGCTGGTCGCCGACGGCGCTCTCGGCGACGAGGGCGCCGAGCAGGAGGGCCGGTGCAAGGGTCGTCGCGACCAGGGGGAGCCGGGCTCCCGTGCGGTCCAACGGCGGGTCGACGGCGAGCCACCAGGTGCGGTAGCCGGTGCCGACCAGAAACAGGACAAGGAGCACCACGGCGACCGGTCCGGACTCCGTGGCGAGTGCCGGCCAGAGCGAGCTGAGCGGCATGCTGCGGGTCGCCATGAGGGTGATGACCACGGCGAGGGTGAGGGCGGCGATGCCGGCCAGGACCCAGAGCCGGCGGCCGGTGCCCAGCCGGCGGCCGAGCAGGAGCGCGCCGGCCAGGAGCGCCGCGGCCGCGAGGGCGATCAGGGCCGGGAGCGAGCGGGTGAGGGCCAGCACCAGGGCGGCGACGATCAGCCAGGCGACGGCCGGCCGGGTGCGGGTGAGGCCTTGGGCGAGCTGCACGCCGACGACGATCGCCGTCAGCACCGCGAGGAACGCGAGGACGCCCGCGTCGCCCACGATGCCCTGGATCGGCCCACCCCGGAACAGAGCGGCCTCGTTCCACACGGCGCCGTAGGTGAAGATCGGCTGCCGCACGAAGACCGCCGCCACGAACTCCAGGATCAGCGAGAGGGCCAGGATGCGGGTGAGGGCGATCCCGAGCGCGGTCAGGATGCCGGGCCAGCTGAGCGCCGTGGTGAGATACAGCCCGAGCAGCGTGAGCACCGCGAGCAGCAGCAGCGAGAGAGCCGTGGACCCCGGCCAGGGCGACCAGCTGATCGACAGCACGAGGACGAGCGCGAGCAGCAGCAGGGTGCGCGGGAAGCGGCGGAGCGGCAGGCGCGCCCAGAGTCGGCGCCGGGTCATCACCACGGCGACGCCGGCCGTCAGGGCGGCCAGCAGCACCAGCGCGCCCCACCGCCCGAGGAGCGCGGGCCAGAACCCGCCCGAGAACAGGCAGAAGACCGTGAAGACGGACAGCCACCGGTTCGCGGCGTCGGTCGGGTATCGCATGGGGAGAAGCCTACTCACCCGTCCCGCGTCAGGACGCGGGACGGGACAGGAAGGTCGGGCGGGAGGACCCGGGTCAGACGAACGCGGCGAAGCCGGTGAGGGCGCGACCGACGATCAGGGTGTTCATCTCGCGGGTGCCCTCGTAGGAGTACAGCGCCTCGGCGTCGGCGAAGTGGCGGGCCACGTCGTAGTCGAGCACGATGCCGTTGCCGCCGAGCGCCTCGCGGCACCAGGCGACGGTCTCGCGCATCCGGGCCGTCGTGTAGGCCTTGGCGAGGGCGGAGTGCTCGTCGCGCTGCACGCCGTCGTCGAGCATCTGCGACACCCGCACCACCATGCCGAGGCTCGCGGTGATGTTGCCGATGCTCTTGACCAGCAGGTCCTGGATGAGCTGGTGGCTGGCGATCGGCTTTCCGAACTGCACGCGCTCCTTCGTGTAGCGGAGCGCGGCCTCGTAGGCGCCGACCGAGTTTCCGACCGCGGCCCAGGCCACCTCGGCGCGGGTGAGGCGCAGCACCTTCGCGGTGTCGCGGAAGGAGTTGGCGTTCTGCAGGCGCAGGCTGTCCGGGATGCGCACGTCCTCGAGCGTGATGTCGGCGTTCTGCACGATGCGGAGGCTCTGCTTGCCAAGGATCTTG
Source organism: Herbiconiux solani NBRC 106740 (assembly GCF_001571005.1). Classification (GTDB taxonomy): domain Bacteria; phylum Actinomycetota; class Actinomycetes; order Actinomycetales; family Microbacteriaceae; genus Herbiconiux; species Herbiconiux solani. The sequence continues at coordinate 148,243 of NZ_BCST01000006.1, forward strand.
GTGGCGGTGTAGCCGGGGGTGCTGGTCGGCACGATGAAGCCCTTGACCTGGCCGTCGGCCGCATCCTTCGCCCAGATGACGGTGATGTCGCTGAAGGTGGCGTTGCCGATCCAGCGCTTGGAGCCGTTCAGCACCCAGTCGTCGCCGTCGCGCGTCGCGATCGTGCGGAGGCCCTGGGCGGAGTCGGAACCGGACTGCGGCTCGGTGAGGCCGAAGGCGCCGATGACCTCGCCCGAGGCCATCTTCGGCAGCCACTCGGCGCGCTGCTCGGGGGAGCCGGTCACGCTGATCGACCCCATGGCCAGACCGTTCTGCACGCCGACGAGCGTCGCGACCGAGGCGTCGACGCGGGCGAGCTCGAGGGCGACGAAGCCGCGGAAGACGGCCGAGTTCTCGAACGGGCTCGTCTCCTCCCAGGCGAAGCGGAAGGCGTCTGTGCCGGCCAGGCCCTTCATGATGCCCTCGGGCAGGGTGGCGTTCTCCCAGTGCTCGTTGACGACCGGCTTCACTTCGGTCTCGAGGTAGCTGCGGAGGCGGGCGAGCGCCTCCTTCTCCTGGTCGGTCAGGAGGTTCTCGTAGCCGTAGAAGTCGCTGGCGAGGGGCTCGAAGGTCATGGCTGCTCCGTTGCGTGGGGGATTCGTGCCGATGGATCGGTGCTCGGCGCAGCGAGCTTAATGCGGCGTGCTCCGAGCCGGCCGGGCGCTTGGTAGTTTTGTCCAAACGGGCCGATCACGTCAGACCGGTGACTTGTAGGTCGCGGATAACCGAAGCCGCGATCGGCTGTGAGGATGAGACAGGAAACATGTTCGTTCAGATCACCAACACCCCCCGTGACTACGCCTGGGGCTCCGAGACCGCCATCCCCGACCTGCTGGGCACGCCCTCCACGGGAGCGCCGCAGGCCGAGCTCTGGCTGGGCGCCCACCCGGGCAGCCCCTCGCGCATCGTGCACCCCGACGAGACGGACGGCGCCCGCGACCTCGCCGAGTGGATCGCCACCGACCCGACCCGGATCGTCGGTCGCCGGGGCACCCTGCCCTACCTGCTGAAGATCCTCGCCGCGGCCGCCCCGCTGTCGCTGCAGGCGCATCCGACCCTCGAGCGCGCCCGCGAGGGCTTCGCCGAGGAGAACGCCGCGGGCGTCCCGCTCGACTCCCCGGTGCGCAATTACAAGGATCCCCTGCACAAGCCCGAGCTCGTCGTCGCCCTGAGCGAGCGCTACGAGGCGCTCTGCGGCTTCCGCCCGCTCGACGAGGTGCGCGAGATCGTCGACCTGCTCGTGTTGATCGACGGCGCGTCGACCGCCCCCCGGTGGGAGCTGTACGGGCCGATCGTGCACCTGCTGGAGGACTCGGAGACGCTGAACGAGAGCGACGCCGACATCCTGCGCTCGGTGGTCGCCTGGCTGCTCGAGGGCGGCGAGGAGGTCGACGCACTCGTCGGCCACCTGGTCCGCACCGCCGAGAAGGCGCTGCACCCGGCGCACGCGCACATGACCGACCCGTACACGCCCTCGCTCGAGACCGTGGTGCGGCTGAACGAGGAGTACCCGGGAGACCCGGGCATCGTGATCTCGCTGCTGCTGAACCGGGTGTCGCTCCGCCGCGGCGAGGCGCTCTACCTGCCGGCCGGCAACATCCACGCCTACCTCTCGGGCCTCGGCGTCGAGCTGATGTCGGCCTCGGACAACGTGCTACGCGGAGGACTCACGCCCAAGCACGTCGACGTGCCCGAGCTGCTCGCGGTGCTCGACTTCGACTCGTTGCCTGTGCCCTACCTCGTCCCGTCCGAGCCCGAGCCGGGCCTGTCGGTGTTCACCCCCTCGGTTCCGGACTTCGTGCTCGCCCGGGTCGAGCTCGGGCCGGAGACGTCGAACTCTGTGCGCTTCCGCCCGCAAGGTGCGGCGATCGCCATCTGCATCGCGGGGTCGGCCACGATCGCCGGCGACGACGGGTCGTTCACGCTGGTGCGCGGCGAGTCGGTGTTCATCACGCCGGACGAGGGCGAGCTGGTCATCGGGGGAGCGGGTACCGTGTTCATCGCGGCGCCCGGGGCCCCGGCCGACCAGCTGCCGAGCTAGGTGACTACTGGCGGGCCAGTGGACTGCTGACGGGCTAGCGGACTGCTGCTCGGCTTGGGTGGCTGCTGCCCGGCTAGGCCAGCGCCCGCACCGAGAAGGCGCGACGGTAGGCAGCCGGCGTCGTGTTGAGCGACTTGCCGAAGTGGTGGCGCATCACGGCCGCCGTGCCGAAGCCGCTCTCGGCGGCGACCGAGTCCAGGGACAGGCTGGTCTCCTCCAGCAGCCGCTGCGCGTGCAGCAGCCGCTGCCGGTTGAGCCAGGCGCCGGGGGTGGCCCCGAGGTCGGCCTTGAAGCGGCGGGCGAAGGTGCGCGGGCTCATCAGGGCGCGGCGCGCGAGCTCGTCGATCGTGAGTTCCTGGTCGAGGTTCCCGAGCATCCACTCGGTGACCTCGGCGAAGGAGTCGCTGCGCGACTCGGGGATGGGCGTGGCGATGAACTGCGCCTGGCCGCCGGCCCGCTGCGGCGGCACGACCATGCGCCTGGCCACGACGTTGGCGGCCGAGGCTCCGAGCTCGCTGCGGATCAGGTGTAGGCACGCGTCGATGCCGGCCGCCGTGCCGGCGCTGGAGATGATGCGGCCGTCCTCGACGAAGAGCACGTCGGGGTCGACCGTGATGTCGGGGAACTCGCGGGCGAGTCGATCGGCGTGCATCCAGTGCGTGGTGGCGCTCCGGCCCGAGAGGATGCCCGCGTTCGCGAGCGTGAACGCGCCGCTGCAGATGCTCATGACCCAGGCGCCCCGGTCGACCGCATCCCGCAGCACCTGGATGATGGCGGGATGCACCTCGTCGTCGATGCGGTGCGCCGGCACCGCGATCAGGTCGGCCTCGGCTGCGGCCTCGAGGCCGTTCGGGATGACCATGTCGTAGCCGAGGCTGGTCGGCACCACGCCGGGCTCGACCGCGGCGATCGTGAAGTCGAAGGCCGGGCCGCCGTGCTCGGTGCGGTCGATGCCGAACACCTCGCAGACCACACCGAACTCGAACGGGGCGACACCGGGGATGGCGAGGAGGACGACCTTCTTGAGCATGCTGGCAGGATATCGACGAACGGCCAGAAAAGTCCAGCCTGATGTGGGGCGACGCGCCGTGTCGCAACTCTCCACGCGCGCTTTAAGGTTTACGATCTGCGACTTGACGTGAGCGAACTACACGGGTGTAATTAGTCAACGGGGTTTTCGGCAGGTCGCAGACTGGTTCAGAGGGTGGAGCGTGATATGGCAATGTCAGAGTACCGCTCAGGCGTTCCGGACGATTGGTTCGTCGACCCGATCAACCTCGGTGTTCCCGGGGTCCGGCAGCCCACGGTCGACGACAATCCGCTCGCCTGGCAGGCCGATTCGCTCTGTGCGCAGACCGATCCCGAGGCCTTCTTCCCGGAGAAGGGCGGCTCGACCCGCGACGCCAAGCGCATCTGCACCTCGTGCGAGGTCAAGGCGCAGTGCCTCGAGTACGCGCTGCAGAACGACGAGCGCTTCGGCATCTGGGGCGGCCTCTCCGAGCGCGAGCGCCGCAAGCTGCGCAAACGCGCCTGACCCTTCGGTTCCACTCCTCTCTTCAGCAGTGCTCTTCGTGAGTGCCCGGCGGGGGCCGGCCTCCACACGTGATTCATAAGAACGCGGCACGCCGGGGATGACCGGGGGCTTCGACCGGGCTGCCGCTTAGAGTCGGTGCGATGCAAGCCCGAGTCACTGCCGTCCTCGTCTCCTCGAACGGAGCCGATTACCTTCCGCGAACCCTGGAAGCCATCGCGGCGCAGACCCGAGCGCCGGATGCCCTCGTCGTCGTCGACTGCGCCTCGACCGACGCGACCTCCGCCCTCCTCGCGGCCGCCCAGCCCACGCGCTTCATCTCGGCCTCGAGCCGCCTGAGCTTCGGCACCGCGATCCAGCACGCCCTCGGAGTCGCGCCCCCGCCGACCTCGGAGAACGAGTGGCTCTGGTTGCTCGCCCATGACACCGCTCCCGAGCCGGATGCGCTCGCCGCGCTGCTGGCCGCCGTCGAGGTGAACCCCTCGGTCGCCGCCGCCGGGCCGAAGCAGATGGAGTGGAACGACCCCGACTACATCAGCGAGTTCGGCGAGACCGTGACCTCGCTCGGCGCGAGCGTGCCGCTCGTGGAGACCGAGCTCGACCAGGCCCAGCACGACCGGATGAGCGACGTGCTCGCAATGGGCGCCGCCGGCCTGCTGGTGCGCCACACGGTGTGGAACCAGGTGGGCGGCTTCGACCCCGCCCTGCCGACGGCCGACAACGGACTCGACTTCGGCATCCGCGTGCGCCTCGCCGGCCACCGCGTGATGGCCGTCCCCTCGGCGCGGGTCGCGACCGACGGCGACGGCTTCTCCGGCCCCGGCCGCTCGATCAAGGGCTCGGCGCGCCGCAAGCGCCAGACCGCCCGCCGCGCTGCCCAGCTGCACCGCCGCCTGGTCTACGCGCCCCCGTTCGCCGTGCTCTTCCACTGGCTCTCGCTCGTGCCGCTGGCCGTCGCGCGCTCGCTGTTCCAGCTCATCCGCAAGCAGCCCGGCGCGATCGGCGGAGAGTTCGCCGCCGCCTTCAAGACCGCCTTCGGGTCGCGGATCACCGAGGCCCGGCGCCGCCTCAAGGCTTCGCGCCGCGTGGGCTGGCGCGCGATCTCACCGCTCAGGATGCCCGGGGACGAGATCCGCCGGCGTCGCTCGCTCCAGCGCGAGATCGCCCTGACCTATCTGCGGGGCGAGCGCGACCGCATCCAGTTCGTCGGCAGCGGCGGTCTCGCGACCGTGCTCGTCGTCGCCCTGATCGGCTTCGTCGTCTTCCTCCCCGTGTTCGGCGCGGCCGCCCTCACCGGTGGGGGAGCGCTGCCGCTGGACGGCACGCCCGGCTCGCTCTGGGCGCAGATCGGCACCGGGTTCCGCGACATCGGCCTCGGGTTCGTCGGGGCGGCCGACCCCTTCGCCGCGCTCATCGCGATCCTCGGCTCGATCACCTTCTGGTCGCCCTCGTTCGCGATCGTCTGCCTCTACCTGGTCTCGCTGCCGCTCGCGGCGCTGGCCGCCTGGTTCTGCGCCGCACGGATCACCGACCGGCCCGTGCTGCGGAGCGCCGCCGCGGTGCTCTGGGTGCTGGCGCCGCCGTTCCTCGGGGCCCTGGATGCGGGGATGATCGGCCCGCTGATCGCCCACCTCCTCCTTCCCTGGCTCGTGCTCGCGGGGCTCGCGGCGCCGAAGTCGTGGTCGGCCTCGGCGATGGCCTCCATCCTGTTCGCCGCGGTGCTGGCCGCCGCGCCCTCGCTCTGGCCCGCGCTGCTCGTGATCTGGCTGATCGCCACGGTCGCGAGCCGCCGCGACGTGATGCGACTGATCGGTGTGCCGATCCCCGCGCTCGCGTTGTTCGCGCCGCTCGTCTACGACCAGTTCCAGCGCGGCACGCCTCTGGCGCTGCTCGCCGACCCGGGCGTCCCGGTGTGGCGCGCGGACGTGCCGGTCATCGACCTGCTCATCGGCCTGCCGCAGACCGGCCTCGCCGGGTGGCAGTCGATCGCCGATCAGGCGCTCGGACTCGACGCGGGCCTCGTGCTGCTGATCGTCGGCATCCTGGCCCTTCCGCTCGGCGTGATCGCGCTGGCCGCACTCTTCCTGCCCGGGTCGTACCGGGCGGTGGTCGCCGTGGTGATCGGCATCCTCGGCTTCGCGACCGCGGTCGGCGCCACGCAGCTGGCGCTCGCCACCACCGGTTCGGAGTCGGTCTCGATCTGGCCCGGCTCGGGGCTCAGCCTGTACTGGCTGGGGCTGGTCGGAGCCGCCGTCATCGGACTCTCCTCGTTGCCCCGGCTCGCGGCGGTCCCCGCCGTGGTCGCCTCGGTGGCCGTCGGGATCATCGCGCTGCCGATGGGGCTCGGCGTGCTCTTCGGCACCGCCCAGATCGTCCCCGGCTCGGGCCGCCAGCTGCCCGCCTACGTCGCGGCCGAGGCCTCGAACACGCCGCGCGTCGGCACCCTGCTGCTCACCCCGCAGGCCGATGGCGGCCTGGGTGCGAGCATCGTGCACGGAGCGGGACCGACGCTCAGCCAGCAGTCGACGCTCGCCTCCACCGAGGCGACCACCGACGAGCGCCGCACCGAGCTCGCGGAGATCGTGGGCAACGCGGCCTCGGTGAGCGGGGACGACGTCGCGACGCGGCTGACCGCGCTCGGCGTGGAGTTCGTGCTGCTGCAGCCGGCTTCGGCGGCGCCGGGGGCTTCCTCGGGTGCTTCTGCCGGGGAAGGCTCGGCCGCCGAGACGACGATCGCGCGATCGTCGAATGCGCTGAGCAGCAACCCGCAGCTGACGTTCATCGGCAGCACCTCGGCGGGGGAGCTCTGGCAGGTCGTCGGCGACGGGACCCTCGCGACGCTTCCCGAGCCGGTACCGACGAACAACGGCACGCCGATCGGCGTGCTGGTGCTCGTGGTGCAGGGCTTCATCTTCGGGGTGGCGCTGCTGCTCGCGCTTCCGGCCGGGCGGTTGCAGGTGCAGGGCAACCGCGCCGTCAGCACCACGGCCCACGTCGGCGCGGCCGACTCGGTCGAGGAGGAGATCGCCGAAGAGAAGTCGACCTCCTACGACGACGACATCCCGGTCGGCGAGGAGCCCGAGGCCCTCGAGGTGCCGCCGGGTTCTGAGCCGGCGCCGGTACGTGCCGGTGCCGGTGCTGCGGCTGGCGTTGCGGCTGGCGTTGCCACCGCCGGGGCGGGCACCGTCGCCGCTGCGTCTGCTCCGGCGACCGGTGAGGTCGAGGCGCCCTTCGACCGTGCCGCCACGGGTGAGCTCGCGGCCGAGCCGGTCGCGACGTCCACCGGCGTCTATGCGGCCGAGTACCTCGACGACCGCTCCGAGGCTCCGGCCGACGGTGAGAACGGCTCCGATGGCGGGCTCGACGCCGCACCGTCGCGCGATCCCGAGCCGCAGATCCTGATCGACCCCGTCGAGCCTCCCGGAGTGGACCCGCTGGTCGAGACCTCGGGCACCCCGGCGCCGCCGGCCTGGCCGCTCATCCCGCCGGCTCAGCCTGAACTCCTCCGGCCCGAGTCGGAGCGCGAGCAGCCCCGCGGTGGCGACGTCGCACCCGCTCGAGAGGACTCGGGATCGGCGCCGGAGTTCGAAGGTGCGGAGCCCGCGCCGGAGTTCGAAGGTGCGCAGCCCTCGCCGGAGTTCGCGGGAGCAGAGCCCGCGCCGGAGATCGACGACTACGACCCCAACGACGAGACCGTGCTGAGCATCCGCGACGCCATCGAGCGCGACGAGCACACCCGCCGCCCCGCCGGAGAGGAGGGCCCCACCGATGGCCGCTGATCACGACCCCACCGAGCCCACCCGCCCCGCCGACGATCATGACGAGATCGTCCAGAGCGGGCCGGCCGCCGCGGATTCCGCTGCAGGCGCTTCCGACGGCGCTGACGCAGCCGACCCGGATTCCACCACCACGCCGGCCGGCGCATCCACGACCAATCAAGCCGACGCATCCACACACACCCCGGCCGGCGCCGTTGACGGTGCGGGCGCAACCGCCGCACCCATCGCAACTGCTGCCGCCACCCCGGCAGCCCCGGGACGGCGCGGAATGCGCCGGCCCCGATCGCGGTTGCAGGACACCTCGGCGAAGCGCACGCCCGAGCGGCGCTCGGGCCAGCGGCGCGCCGTCGCGACCGGAGCCCGCGTGGTCACCGGCCTCGTCGTGGCCGCGGGTGCGGCCGCGGTAGCGATCGGCGCCCTCGTGCTGCCGTTGCCGTCGGTGACGGCAACCCCCGCATCCTTCACCGTCGACCCGGCGCCCGCCGAGGAGGTGAGGGCCTGCCCCGGCCCGGTCGTTCGGCTGTCGGACGACACCGGGCAGTCGGCCACCGCGATCTCGACCGTCGGCACCGCCGACTACACCTCGGCCGCGGGCCTGCCGGACGCCGTGCTCGTGCAGGAGGCGCTCGAGTCACCGAACGCCACGAACTGGACGGCCCCGACCGCCCCGCAGCGCATCACGCTCCCGGCCGAGGCCGCGACGGCCGACGCGCTGTTCAGCGCCGCGCAGTCGCAGACCGTGGGGGAGGGCGACCTCGTCGGCTTCGCCTCGACCTCGTGCGGGGAGGCCACCGCCGACAGCTGGCTCGTCGCCGGAGCCACGACCGTGGGTCGCACCAGCTTCGTGCACCTGATCAACTCCGGAGACGTCTCGGCCGTCGTCGACCTCAGCGTCTTCGGCGAGCAGGGCGCCGTCGAGTCGCCCGGCGCGCGCAACATCGACGTGCCGGCGCGGTCCACGCGCATCCTGTCGCTGTCCGGGCTCGCTCCGGACCTGACGTCGCCCGTCATCCACGTCGTCGCCCGGGTCGGAGCCGTCACGGCCGCCGTGCAGCAGAGCGTCGTCCGCGGACTCGAGCCCGGGGGTGTCGAGCTCGCCGGCAGCACCACCGCGCCCGCCACCCGCCAGGAGATCTCGGGCGTGCAGGTCTCGGGCACCTCGTCGATCGCCGAGCGGCTCGGCAGCCCCGATGCCGCCGACCTGCAGAGCGTGCTGCGCCTGTTCACCCCCGGCTCCGAGCCGGCCTCGGTCACCGTGACGGTGTCGGAGGAGCGGAACGGCGGCGCCCAGACGCAGTACCAGCTCGGCCTGACCCCGCAGATCGTGACCGAGTTTCCGCTGCAGGACATCCCCGACGGCACCTACCTCGTCGACGTGCAGTCCGACCAGCCCGTCGTGGCCTCGGCCCGCACCTCGACGATCGCGAACGGCGTCACCGACTTCGCGTGGTTCCAGGCCTCCCAGCCGCTCGACACCACGTTCTTCGTCTCGGCAGCTCAAGGGCCCAACCCCCGTCTCCACCTGATCAACGACACCGGATCGGACGTGCAGGTCACGCTCACCGCGACCGACGGCACGCAGCTCCCGGTCACCTTCGTGCCGGGCGCCCGCTCGATCGGCCTGGAGGCCGGCAAGTCGTACACCGTCGTCACCTCGGCGCCGGTCTCGGGTGCCGTCTCGTACTTCGGCGACGGGCAGATCTCGTCCTACGCCGTCTCGCCGCCGAGCCCCGCCGCGGGCCCGGTGGTCGTCTACCCGTAGGGGTTCCGCCCCGGCAACTGCACGAACGGGCTGAAGATCGCACGCACACGTGCATAGAGACCTCCTGGGCGCGATCTTCAGCCCGTTCGTCCGCGCCCGGCGCCTGCCCGCCCCCGCGGCTGATGCACGAACGGGCTGCTGAGAGCGTCCATGCGTGCATATACGCGCCAACGGCGCTCACAGCAGCCCGTTCGTGCACGGCCCGCTAGCGCAGCACCGACCCGGGTGCCGACGGCACCGCTTGCACACCGCCGTAAACCGTCCTAGAGTGCCTGTAAACGTTTCCGTAAACGTTTACAAACCCGAACGCAAGGATGCAGCGGATGCCCCAGACGAAGAAGTCGACTCTCGTGCTCGTCGCCGAGCGCGCCGGCGTCTCCATCGCCTCCGTCTCCCGGGTCATGAACGGCCTCCCCGCCTCGGACCAGATCATCGAGCGTGTCCGCAAGGCCGCCGACGAGCTCGGCTACGTGCCGGACGCCACGGCCCGCTCCCTCAAGGCCGGCCGCACCGAGCAGATCGCCCTCGCCGTCGCCGACGTCGGAAACCCGGTCTACGTCGGCATGATGCACGAGATCTCCCGCGTCGTCACGAAGGCCGGCTACCGCCTCGTGCTCTCCTCGACCGGCTCCGACCCCCGCGACCAGATCGACCTGCTCACGAGCCTCAACCGCGGCTTCGCCGACGGCCTCATCCTCAGCCCCCTCCGCGTCCCCGAGGAACTCGGCGCCCAGCTCGAGGCCAGCCGCCTGCCGATCGTCATCATCGGATCCCTGCCGCCCGGCGTCGAGCTCGACAACGTCCGCGCCGACTCCGTCGCCGGAGTCGCCCTCGCCGTCGACCATCTGGTCGAGCAGGGCCGCAGCCGCATCGCCTTCGTGAACGGCCCCGTCGACACCGTCCCCGGCGCCGCCCGCCTCAACGGCTACGTCAGCGCCCTCACCGCCCGCGGCCTCCCCCTGAACCAGGACGCCCAGGTCAGCGCCAAGGACTTCACCTACAAGGCCGGCCTCAAGGCCGCCGCCCGCCTGCTCGACCAGTGCACACCGGATGCGGTGGTCTGCTCCAACGACCTGCTCGCGATCGCCTTGATGAAGGTCGCGACCGCCCGCGGTCTCCGCGTGCCCGACGACCTCGCGATCGTCGGCATGGACGACACCGACATCGCCGACCACGCGAACCCCGCGATCACGAGTGTCGACCTCGGTTCGGTCACGCGTGCGAAGACCGCGGCGAAGCTCCTGCTCCGCCGCCTCGAGGATCCGCAGGCCCCGGTCGAGCAGATCGTCATCGAACCGACCCTCACCGTGCGTGCCTCCTCGGTGACCCGAACGACGGAAGGCTAGACCATGACAGTGGCTGCAACGGCGACGAAGCCGGCGCCCACCCCGACCCCGAACCGCCCGCGGCGCACCCGCAACCGCGGCTTCGGCGGCGGCGGACGGGACGCCTGGCTGCTCGTGCTCCCCGCCCTCATCCCCGTGCTCCTGTTCAGCGTGTACCCGCTGGCCCAGGGCATCCTGCTCGGCTTCACGGATGCGAAGGCCGGCCTCAACCAGGTCGTCACCTTCAACGGGGTCGACAACTACTCCAAGCTCCTCACCAACGACCTGTTCTGGAACTCGTTCCGAATCGGCCTGATCTGGGCCTTCGGCGTCACGATCCTGCAGTTCTTCGCCGCCCTCGGCCTCGCCCTGCTGCTGAACCTCAACCTGAAGCTGCGCTGGCTCGCCCGCACGCTGGCCCTGGTGCCGTGGGCGATGCCCCCGGTGATCATCGCGATCATGTGGCGCCTCATGCTCAACCCCACCTACGGCCCGATCAACGGCACGCTCCGGGCGCTCGGCCTCCCGGGCGACACCAACTGGCTCGGCGACTTCTCGACCGCGCTGCCCGCGGTGATCGTCGTCGGCATCTGGGCGGGGATGCCGCAGACCACGATCACCCTGCTGGCCGGCCTCCAGAACGTGTCGGCCGACCTGCACGAGGCGGCCTCGATCGACGGCGCGAACGCCCTGCAGCGGTTCTGGCACATCACGCTCCCCGCCCTGCGCCCCGTGATCGTCGCGATCACGACCCTCGACCTGATCTGGAACTTCAATTCCTTCGCCCTGGTCTACGTGCTCACGGCCGGCGGGCCGGGAGGCCAGACCATGCTGCCGATGCTCTTCGCCTACAACGAGGCGTTCCGCTACGGCAACTTCGGCTACGCGGCCGCCATGGGCAACGTGATGGTCATCATCATCGCCGCCTTCCTCTTCTTCTATCTCCGCAGCCAGGCGAGGAGCCGACTCTCATGACCCAGGCCATCGCCCCCGCCCCCGAGACCCGGTTCCCCGAGCCCACCGACGGGCAGAAGCCCAAGGGCACCCCGTCGGCCAAGCGCACCCGCGCCGTGACGCGCCCGCTGCAGTACATCGCCCTGGCGCTGTACATCGTGTTCCTCGGCTTCCCGCTGCTGTTCCTCCTGATCACGGCGTTCAAGACGCCGCAGGAGCTGCAGTCGCCCGACCCCCAGTTCCTGCCCCAGCAGTTCAACTTCGACAACTTCGTCGCCGCGATCGACAAGGCGAACCTCATCCACGCGGCCGGCAACAGCCTGTTCGTGGCGGTGCTGACGACGGTGATCGTGACCGCGATCTCGCTGCCGGCGGCCTACGCCCTGGCCCGGTTCCGCACGAAGCTCCGCGGGGTCGCGACCGGCTGGATCCTGCTCAGCCAGGTCTTCCCGTTCATCCTGATCATCATCCCGCTCTTCCTCGTGCTGAAGCAGATCGGGCTGGTCAACAACCTGTTCGGGCTCGTGCTCGTCTACACGGTCTGGTCGCTGCCGTTCGCGCTGTGGATGCTGCAGGGCTACGTCGCCGGCGTCCCCGTCGAACTCGAGGAGGCCGGCTCCATGGACGGCGCCTCCCGCTTCCGGGTGCTGCGCTCGATCGTGCTGCCGCTGCTGGCCCCCGGCCTCGTGGCGACGAGCCTGTTCACCTTCATCTCGTCGTGGAACGAGTTCTTCTTCGCCCTGGTGCTCATCCAGGATCCGAACCTGCAGACCCTGCCTCTGACCCTCGCCCGCTTCGTCGGTGCGGAGGGCCAGGTGCAGCTCGGCCAGCTGGCGGCGGCCTCGCTGCTCGCGACCATCCCGAGCCTGGTGTTCTTCGCGCTGATCCAGCGCCGGCTGACCTCCGGGCTCATGAGCGGAGCGGTCAAGGGCTGACCCCCGCGGCCGCACCCCGCTCGACACCGGCGCGCACCACCCCACCCGAACACACCCACCCACACCCCACCCCCTCACCAGGAAACACAAGGAGACATCATGAAGAGAAAGGCATTGCTCGGCATCGGCGCCGTGGCCATCGCCGGACTGCTCGGCGGCTGCGCCTTCGGCGGCGGCGGCACCACGACCGGCGGCAGCACCCCCAGCGGCCCGGTCACCCTCACCTTCCAGAGCCTGGCGTACCAGGACTCCACGGTCGCGGCGACCAAGAGCATCGTCGACAGCTGGAACGCCGACCACCCCGACATCCAGATCAACCTGGTGCAGGGCAGCTGGGACAACGTGCACGACCAGCTCGTGACTCAGTTCCAGGGCGGCACCGCGCCCGACATCATCCACGACGAGTCCAGCGACATCATGGGCTTCGCGAACCAGGGCTACCTCGCCGACATCGGCCAGTACCTCACCGACGACGTGAAGAACGCCGTGAGCGACGACGTCTGGGACACCGTGACCACCTCCGACGGCAAGATCGTCGCCGCCCCCACGCTCCTGCAGACCTACGTGGTCTTCGCCAACACGGATGCGTTCTCCGCGGCCGGCGTGCCCGTTCCGAACGGCGACCAGCTCACCTGGGACGACCTGCAGGCCGACGCCAAGAAGCTCACCGCCAACGGCAACTTCGGTGTGGGCTGGGGCCTCAAGCAGCCCACCGCCGCGGTCATGAACACCGCCCTCGGCTTCGACGGCAGCTTCTTCGACGTCTCCGACGACGGTTCGGCCACGATCGACGTGGGTGACGGCGAGCTGGCCGTGCCCGAGAAGATCCACGCCATGGCCTACGACGACGCGTCGCTGGATCCGGTCACCCTGACCCAGTCGGGTTCGGATGTGCTCCCCGGCTTCCTCGGCGGCAAGTACGCCATGTACGTGGGCGGCAACTTCCTCGCCCAGCAGATCTCCGAGTCGGCCCCCGCGGGCTTCAACTGGACCGTGCTGCCCCCGCTCGCCGGATCGGCAGGGCCGGTGCAGGCCGCGAATCCGCAGACCATGTCGGTCTCGGCCCAGAGCCAGTACCCCGAGCAGGCCGCGCAGTTCATCGACTACTTCATGTCGCCCGAGAACCAGGCCGCGCTCGCGCAGGGCGACTGGCTGATCCCGACCTCGGCCCCCGCTCGCGACGTCGTCGCCCAGCAGACCAGCGACGTGCCCGTGTGGGCGCCGATCCTGAAGACGGGTGAAGACCTGTCGGGCGCGCCGTTCCAGAAGGCCACCAACTACCCGCAGTGGAAGGACCAGTACGCGACCCCTGGCCTCCAGCAGTACTTCTCGAACTCGATCGGCATCGACGAGCTCAAGAAGCAGCTGACCGACGGGTGGAACTCGATCTCGTGACGATCATGAAGGAGACGCAGATGGATCTGCTCGAGGACAAGGCGACCGGCGCCCTGGCCGGCGCCGCCGTGGGCGACGCGCTCGGAGGAGCCGCCGAGGGCAACACGCCCGAGGCCATCCAGCAGCGCTACGGCGGGTTCATCGAGGGGATCGTGCCGCCGTTCCTCGATGACTGGAAGAACGCCAGGCCGATCGCGCCGTACCACAAGGGCGACGGCCACATCACGGATGACACCCTGATGACGACGGCGCTGGTCTCGGTCTACGACACGGTGCGCGACCACCTCGACGCCTATGACATCGCGAACCACCTCGTGCCCCTGCTGATCGGGGAGCGGCGGTGGATCCCGGAGCTGGAGACCGAGACGATCCTCCTGCACCGCATCTTCCTGGCCGAGAAGTGGCTGGTCGCCCGGCTGCACTACGGTCACATCGACCCGCGCGAGGCGGGGGTCGGCAACATCGTGAACTGCGGCGCGACCATGTACATGGCGCCCGTGGGCATCGCGAACGCCGGCTCCCCGCAGACGGCGTACGACGAGGCCATCTCGGTGGCCGGAGCGCACCAGTCCAGCTACGGCCGTGAGGCCGCGGGCGTCTACGCGGCCTGCGTCGCCGAGGCCATGCGGCCGGGCGCCTCGGTCGACTCGGTCGTGGCGGTCGCCCTCGCGTTCGCCAAGGACGGGACGAAGGATGCGGTCGAGGCGGTCGTGCAGGCCGCCTCGGGCCTCGACGGCTGGCGCTCGTCGCTCGGCGTGCTGCGCCGCGCGGTCGAGCCGTTCGACACCGTGGGACCGGACTACCGGGCCCCGGCGCGGGACGCCCGCATCCCCTCGCGCACCAAGTCGATCGAGGAGCTGCCGATCGCCCTCGGGATGCTCGTCGCGACCGGCGGCGACTACTCCGAGACCGTGCTCGGCGCCGTGAACTACGGCCGTGACTCGGACTCGATCGCGGTCATGGGCGGCTCGATCGCCGGAGCCCTCGGCGGGAGCGCCGTGGTGCCCGGCGGCTGGGTCGACGAGATCAGCGAGGCGAGCCGCCTCGACATCACCGCCGCGGGCCCGGTCATGGCCGCGGTCTCGCGCGAAGTCTGGGCCAAGGACCGCGCCCGGTACGAGGAGCGGGCGACGCTGTTCGCGCCCGCCGGCCGGGACGTGGTGGAGGGAACCTTCTGACATGCTCCGCCTGAGCTGGACCCAGCCCGAAGACCTCGTGCCGCACGGCTTCCGCGCGGCGCGGCTGGACGGGATCGACGTCGACGACCTCGAGGGGGAGTGGACCGCCGCCGGCGGCTCGCTCGCCGCGCCGGTCAGCGGCGCGACCCCCGTCGCCGCACCCGAGGAGCTGCGCGCGCTCGGCCGCGCCCTGCTGCACCGGCTCGACGAGCGGGCGGTGCCGGATGCACTGCGGCTGGCCGAGCCGGACGGGTTCGAGGACATCCTCGCGGCGGCGCCCGGGGTGCCGGGCGGACCGGCTGACGGCGCCGGCGGTGCTCCGGGCGGGCGCGCGGCCGCGTCCGGCGCTGCCGGTGCGGAAGGCCTGCTGCTCGACCGCATCCATGGCGCCTGGCTCGGACGCGCGGCGGGCTGCCTCCTCGGCAAGCCGGTCGAGAAGATCCCCCGGGAGGGCATCCGGGCCATCGCCCAGGACACGGGCAACTGGCCGATCGCCGGCTACTTCACCGAGATCGGCCTCGACCCCGAGCTCGCGGCGCGTTACCCCTGGAACCGCCGGAGCCGCCCGACCAGCCTGGTCGAGAACATCGACGGGATGCCCGAGGACGACGACCTCAACTTCCCGCTGATCGCGCTCGAGCTGCTCGAGCGGGTCGGCCCCGGCTTCACGACCGACGACGTGGCGCAATCCTGGCTCGCCAACCTCCCGGGCGGCCGCGTCTTCACCGCCGAGCGGATCGCGTACCGCAACCTCCTCGACGGCTACGAACCCGAGATCGCCGGCGCGGTCGGCAACCCGTTCCGTGACTGGATCGGCGCGATGATCCGCACGGATGTCTACGGCTGGGCGAATCCGGGCGACCCGCTCGCCGCGGCCCGGCTCGCGCACGTCGACGGCCGGCTCACCCACGGCCGCAACGGCCTCTACGGCGCACTCTTCGCGGCGGCCGCGAGCTCGGCCGCCGTCACAGCCGCCGGCGTCGACGACGTGGTCGCCGCCGGTCTCTCCGTGGTGCCGACGGGATCGCGGTTCGCCGCCGCGGTCGCGTTGGGTGCCGACCTGGGTGCGGGCGCATTGTCGTCCGAGGACGCGCTCGACCGCATCCACGAGGAGTACGGGCGCCTGCACTGGGTGCACGTGCTGAACAACGCGGCCGTGCTGGCCTTCGCGCTCGTGCGGGGCGCGGGCGACTACCAGGAGACGATCACGACCGCGGTGTCGGGCGGCTGGGACACCGACTCGGTGGGCGCGACCGCGGGGTCGATCGCCGGAGGGCTCCTCGGGGCTGCTGGTCTGCCGGCCCGCTGGATCGAGCCCCTGCACAACCGCCTGGCCTCGAGTGTGCCCGGGTTCGACGGGATCGGGTTCGACGAGCTCGCCCGACGCACCGCGGCGGTGGCCCGGTCGGCTGCGGCTGGAGCTGGTGCTGGCGAGCCGGTGGCGGGTGGGGTTGCGGGTGCGGTTGCGGTTCGAGGAGAGGGGGCGCGCGCGTGAGTGGGGAGACGGACGCCCGCGCCACCGACGGGAGCGGCGTCATCGACAGCGTCATCGACACCGCGATCGGCATCGACAACGGCATCGACATCGACGAGGCCAACACCAACAACCTCAACCCCCTCGTCCCGCGCCCGATCGACCTGCCGACCGAGCTGCCGCTCGACGGCGCGCTCGACCCGGCCGTCGGCGACATCGCGAAGATCTTCGCGGCTCCCGCCGACCCCGCGGACTGGCCGGCCTGGCGCGCGGCGCTCGCCGACTGGCGCGAGGATGCGCGGGCGCGCCTCGGCTACCACGGCACGATCTACGACCGGCCCGAGACATCCTGGACCAGCTCCTGCTACAGCGTGGCCCTGGTCTGGCTCTGGGACGAACGGTTGTTCGACCGGGCGGCCGGACGATTCGACGTCGACGCGTTCCTCGCGCGCACCGCCGACCACGGCGGTTTCGACGGGGTCGTGCTCTGGCACGCCTACCCGGTGATCGGTATCGACGACCGCAACCAGTTCGACTTCTACCGGGACGTGCCCGGCATCGCCGAGGTGGTCGCCGACTTCCAGCGGCACGGCATCCGCGTGTTCGTCGACTACAACCCGTGGGACACCGGCACCCGGCGTGCCCCGAACGACGACGCCGACGAGCTTGCCCTGATCGTCTCCGAGCTCGGTGTCGACGGCGTCTTCCTCGACACGATGAAGGAGGGCGACTCCCGGCTCGTGCACGCGCTGCTCGACGCGGAGCCGCCCCAGGTGCTCGAGGGGGAGTCCCGGGTGCCGAACCAGCGCATCCAGGATCATCAGCTGAGCTGGGCCCAGTGGTTCGCCGATTCCGAGGCCCCCGGCGTGATGCGGGCGCACTGGTTCGAGCGACGGCACATGATGCACTCGACCCGGCGCTGGAACCGCGACCACAGCGACGAGCTGCAGTCGGCGTTCCTGAACGGCACCGGGATGCTCGTCTGGGACACGGTCTTCGGCGTCTGGGTGGGCTGGAACGAGCGCGACCGATCGACCCTGCGGCGGATGCTGCGGGTGCAGCGGGCCTTCACGCGCGTGTTCTCGCAGGGGGAGTGGACGCCGTTGGCGGATGCGACTCCGGATGCGGTGGGCGCCGGGGTGTACGCCTCGCGGTTCGAGGGGACGGGGGCGGACGAGGGGCTCGTGCTCTGGACGGTCGTGAACCGTGGCGAGACGGACTATCGGGGCGAGGTGCTCGTGCCGTTCCGGGACGCGGGTGGTGCGGGTGCTTCTGCTTCTGCTTCCGGGGAGTGGACGTACGTCGACCTCGGTACCGGGCGGGAGCTCGGCGCCGCGCCGGGCGCGATCGAGGTTCCGGCGAGGAGCGTCACGGCGGTTCTCGCGGTGGCGTCTTCTCGGGTCGGTGCAGCCGGTGCAGACGGTGCCGGTCTCGACTCCGCAGTGCCGGGTCTCGGAGAGTTGCTCGAGGCGGCGTCGCAGGACGGGATCACGGCGGATTCGACTTTCCCCGCGCGGGTCGCCGAGCGGGTGCCGTTCGTGCCGACGGACGGGGTCGGGAACCCCGCTCCTGGCAGCGACTCCGTCCCGCGCGCCACCCCGCGCATCCACGTCGAGGCCGGTGAGCGGACGATGCCGTTCCGCTACCGCCGACGGGAGACCGGGAGCTATCAGGGTGCCCCGTACGTCGAGGAGTGGAAGCCGCTCGCGCCGCGACTGCACGACCCGCGGGAGGAGACGATCCGGGTGACGCTCGGCGCCGTCGACGTCGCGGCGAGCGAGGTCACCACGGGCGAGTTCGTGGCATTCGTGGAGGCCACCGGGTACGAGCCGCGGTGCGGCAACCGCTTCCTGGTCGGCGGGGCCGACCCCGTGCATCCGGTCGGCGAGGCCGGCGTGCATTCGGACGGCGATGCCGACCAGCGTCCGGTCACCGGCGTGGATCTTGACGACGCCCGGGCCTACGCGCGCTGGGCGGGGGCGCGCCTGCCCACCGAGTTCGAGTGGCAGGCCGCGGCCGTGCTGCCGGGGTTCCGGCGCGCGCATCCGCTGGTCTGGAACTGGACCGAGAGCGAGCACACCGACGGCATCACGCGGTTCGTGATGCTGAAGGGCGGCAGCGACCACGAGTCGCGCGGCTCGGAGTGGTACACCGACGGCGGGCCGCGGGATCCGGAGTTCGCGCTCAAGTTCGTGCTGCCGGGTCTCGGGGTCGACCGGTCGCCGAGCATCGGGTTCCGGCTCGCGTGGGACAGTGCTCCCGACGCGCCTGCCGACCCGGACGACCGATCCGACCTTGACCTCGAGGAGAGGAACTGATGGACGAGGATCACGCCACCGCGGGCCGCGGGCCGCTCGACGGCATCCGGGTGCTCGACGTATCGACGCTGTTCGCGGGACCGCTCGCGGCGACCTTCCTCGGTGACTTCGGGGCCGACGTGATCAAGGTCGAGCACCCCCGCAAGCCGGATGCCGCCCGCGGTCACGGCCCGTCGAAGGACGGCGTGAACCTCTGGTGGAAGACGCTCGGCCGCAACAAGCGCACCGTCACGATCGACCTGGGCAGCCCCGAGGGTGCCGCTCTGCTGCTGCAGCTCGCGGCGACGGCCGACGTGCTGATCGAGAACTTCCGCCCCGGCACGCTCGAGCGCTGGGGGCTCGGGCCGGACGCGCTGCACGCCGCCAACCCCGCCCTGGTGATCGCGCGCGTCACGGCCTTCGGCCAGATCGGTCCGTACTCCCACCGCCCGGGCTTCGGCAGCCTGGCCGAGGCGATGAGCGGCTTCGCGGCGCTGACGGGGCAGCCCGACGGCCCGCCGACGCTGCCGCCGTTCGGGCTCGCCGACGGCATCGCGGCGCTCGCGACCGCCTACGCGGTGATGGTGGGGCTCCGGGCCGTGTCCGCAGGCGGGGAGGGCCAGGTGATCGACATGGCGATAATCGAGCCCATCCTGATGCTGCTAGGCGGTCAGATCACCGCCTACGACCAGCTCGGAGCGGTGCAGCCGCGCACCGGCAATCGCTCGGTCAACAACGCTCCGCGGAACGTCTACCGCACCGGCTCGGGCGACTGGGTCGCGGTCTCGACGAGCTCGCAGTCGATCGCCGAGCGGGTGATGCGCCTGGTCGGGCGGGAGGACGTGGTGACCGAGCCGTGGTTCGCCTCGGGCCACCTGCGCGCCCAGCACGCCGACCTGCTCGACGGCGCGGTCGCCGAGTGGATCGGGCAGCGGCCGACCGAGGAGGTCGTCGAAGCCTTCGAGACCGCGCAGGCGGCGATCTCGCCCGTGTACGACGTGCGGGGTGTCCTGGCCGACCCGCAGTACCAGGCGATCGGAACCGTGCAGACGGTGGACGACGACGAGCTGGGCCCGGTCAAGATGCAGAACGTGCTGTTCCGGCTCTCCGGCACGCCGGGGTCGATCCGCTGGGCCGGCCGCCGCCACGGCGCCGACAGCGCCGAGGTGCTCGAGTCGATCGGCGTCACCCCCGAGCAGCTGGCCGCCCTGCGTGAGAGCGGGATCGTGTGACCGGCCCGGCCGAGCGCCCTGTCGTCACGGCGCTGTACGTGCCCGGCGACCGACCCGACCGCTTCGCGAAGGCGGTCGCGACGGGTGCCGACCTGGTCATCCTCGACCTCGAGGATGCGGTGGCACCCAGGGCGAAGGCGGCTGCGCGGGATGCGGTGGTGGAGTGGTTGACGGCCGGTGCGGTGTCCGACGCGTCGTCGGGATCGGATGCGGATGCGGGTGCTCGCGCCGGTGCTCCCGTCTACCAGGTCCGCGTCAACGCCGGCGAGGAGGCCGACCTTCGAGCGCTCGAGGCCGTGCCGGCCGGGCGCTTCGAGCTCCGGCTGCCCAAGGTCGAGTCGGCCGCCGACGTCGACCGCGTGGTGCTCGCGCTGCCCGGGGTTCCGGTCACGGCGCTGATCGAGTCCGCCCTCGGCGTCGAGCGAGCCTTCGAGATCGCGAGCCACCCGGCCGTCACCAGGCTGGGGCTCGGCGAGTCCGACCTCGCCAGCGAACTCGGCACGCGGTCGGCGGAGGTCGTCGATCACGTGCGCATCCGTCTGCTGCTCGCCGCGAAGGCGGCCGGGCTGCCGGCGCCCCTGCTCTCGGCCTACCCCGGCATCGGGGATGACGAGGGGCTCCGCGCCGACACCGTGCGCGGCCGCGACCTCGGCTGGTTCGGGCGGGCCGCCATCCACCCCTCTCAGCTCGCCGTCATCGCCCGGGTCTTCGCGCCGCGCGAGGAGGAGGTCGAGTGGGCGCGGGCGGTGCTCACGGCTCTCGCCGACTCGTCGGGTGCGGCCACCCGCCTACCGGGCGGCGAGATGGTCGACGAGGCCATGCGCGGCCGCGCCGAGTCGATCCTCGGCCGCGCCTCGCCGGCCTGAGTCCGGCTGGGCGGCACCACCGCGCAATCCCGCCCCGCAGTCCCCCCCAACGCCCCACCCCGCAGTCCCACCGAAGCCCTCGCGAGCGGGCCGCGTTCGGAGCCGTCCCGCGCATCCCACCCGCCGGTCGCCTCTCGATCCACCGCACCACGATCCGCTCTGCATCCCGAACCACACCACCCAGAACCGCCCAATGAAGGAGACCACGATGACGTGGACGACCAAGTCCCTCCTGGCCACGCTCGGCGCCACGGCGCTCGCGGCGGCGGCCCTGCTGCCCGCGGGCGCCGCTTCGGCGGCCGGGCCCGGCGGGTCGGCACCCGCATCCGCCGCTCCGGCATCGGCATCTGCCACCGTCGGCATCGCCGCCGCCGCACCCGCTGGCACCGCATCCGCCCTCGCCGCCGCCGCCCCGGGCGCCGCGGCCCCCGCCGGCACCCTCGTCCCCGGCGAGGCGCCGAGCCCCGCGATCGGCGGCCCGATCGACTACACGGCCTACCTCCCCGCGGGCTACGACCCCGCGGGCGAGACCCGCTACCCGAGCGTCTACCTGCTGCACGGCCGAGGCGACTCCCAGTCGGCCTGGCAGCAGGTCGCGCCCGCCCTCGACGAGATGATCGCCGACGGCACCATCCCGCCGGTCGTCGTGATCATGCCCGACGCGCCCTGGAGCAACCGCGGCGGCTACTACGTCGACTCGCAGTACACCGGCGACGACCCCGGAACCACGCCCGGCGCCGCGGTCGAGACCGGCTTCACGACCGACCTCGTGCAGTACGTCGACCAGAACTACCGCACGGTCGACGACCGCTCGGCCCGCGTGGTCGGCGGCTACTCGATGGGCGGCGCCGGAGCTCTCCGCTTTGCGCTCGCCCACCAGGATCTCTTCTCCTCCGGACTCGTGCTGAGCCCCGCCGTCTACGTGCCGAGCACGCCGGTCGACTCCTCGACGCGGGAGTTCGGCGCGTACGGCGTCGGCGACTCGCTCTACGACGAGGCCCGATACCAGGCGCTCAACTACCCGGCGGCCCTCGCGGCCTTCGACCCGGCCCTGCCCGTGCACCTGTTCATCGCGGTCGGCGACGACGAGTACGTGAACCCGGATCCGGCCGACGCCATCCACGACCTCGACTACGAGGCGGCCACGCTCTACAACAAGGCCAAGCGCGTTCCCGGCATCACCGCCGAGTTCCGCACCTACGACGGCGGGCACGACTGGGGTGTGTGGGAGCGCGGCTTCCGCGAGGGCATGGCCGACATCGCCGGCTATCTCGCCACCGAGCCCCCGGCCCCCTTCGACGGGGTGCAGACCGGCTCGGCCGCCGACGACTTCGCCGGCGGCGTGCTGGGTCGGCCTGACGGCAGCGTCGTGCAGGCGATCGACGCCGGCGGAGACCTGCCCGGCCACGCCGGAGCCGGCGGCACCGACATCCTCGTGCAGAGCCGCGCGGCCGACGGATCCGTCTCCTGGACGACCCCCGTCGCGACCGCCCTGAACGAGCGGGCCTACGGGGTCGTCGACGGCGGCGACGGCGCGGTCATCACGGCCGGCTACCAGCGCCGCGACCACGCGGGTGCCCAGAACGACGACCTTCTCGCGGTCAAGCTCGACGCCTCGGGCTCCGTGCTCTGGACGGCGACCGCCGGCGATCCCGGCGCGGCCGACCGCGCCTACGGGGTGGCGTCCGACGGCGCAGGCGGAGCCTACCTCGCCGGCTACACCTCGGGCAGCGCCGCCGGCACTCCGTCGGCCGGCGACAAGGATGCACTGGTCACCCACGTGGGCGCCGACGGCGTTCTCGACTGGGCCACCCAGTTCGGCAGCCCGGGGGAGGACAAGGCCTTCAGTGTCTCGGTCGCACCTGACGGCACGGTCTACGCGGGCGGAACCGCCGCCGGTGCGATGCCGCAGGCGACCTCGGTGGGCGGCTACGACGGCTGGGTCGCGGCGCTCGCACCCACCGGAGAGCTGCGCTGGCTGCAGCAGTTCGGCTCGACCTCGGGCGACCAGGTCTCGGCCGTGACGGCGACGTCCGACGGGGTCGTGGCGGCCGGCTACACCGGTGGCACGCTGGCTTCCTCGATTCCGGCCGGAGCGACCTCGGCCGGGGGCGTCGACCTGCTCGTCGCCTCCTTCGCGGCCGACGGCACACCGCGCTCGCTCGCTCAAGCCGGCAGCGCGGGCGACGACCGCGCATCCGCTCTCGTGCCCGTGGGCGACCGGATGCTCGTGGCCGGGTTCACCGACGGAGCGCTCGGCACCCCGGCGGGCGGCGTCGACGTCATCACGGCCGAGGTCGGCGCCGACGGTGTTCTCGACCCGGCGACCTTCGCACAGTTCGGCAGCCCGCAGCGCGACGGCGCCGACGAGTACGACGAGGGCAACCTCTTCGCCTCGGCGGGCGTGCCGGCGACGGCGGATACGGCGGGCTCGGTGTGGGTCCAGGGCGCGACCTACGGCGCGGTCGACGGCGCGACGAACGCGGGCGGCTCGGACGTGTTCCTGCGGGCGGTGCCGGTGGCGGCGCTCGGGGGCGGCACCGGGCCGGTCGACGGCGGCGGCGACGGATCGGGGTCAGGCTCTGGTTCGGGTGCCGGTGGGGCCGGTTCGGGTTCGGCAGGCTCGGGCTCGGGTTCTGACGGGGCGTCGGGCACGTCGAGCGCTTCCGGCGGTTCCGGCGGCTCGGGTGCGCTGGGCCTCACCGGGCTGGACGTGACGCGGGCAGCTGCGCTCGCCCTCCTGGTGCTGATCGGCGGCACGGCGGCCGCCGTGTGGTCGCGTCGACGCCGTCACGCACCGGCCGGCCACTAGGCGCGGTTGCGGCGGGCGTCCCCTGCAGGGCGCTCGCTGCAACGCGACGTCAGTCTGCGGGACCCACGGGCGAGGGTGTTTTCACCGGTCGGTCGGCTTTCGCCGCCTGGGGCAGA
This sequence comes from Herbiconiux solani NBRC 106740, assembly GCF_001571005.1. Classification (GTDB taxonomy): domain Bacteria; phylum Actinomycetota; class Actinomycetes; order Actinomycetales; family Microbacteriaceae; genus Herbiconiux; species Herbiconiux solani. The sequence goes on from NZ_BCST01000006.1 coordinate 171,979, forward strand.
CGGGGACAGCCAGGGCGCGTCGTCGCGGTGCCATCAGCCCGGTGACTTCGACGCGCGGGGGCGACGATCCCCAGCTCAGAAGTGGCGGAAGCGGTCCGGCGCCAGGTCCCACGGATCCTTGCCGAGCAGTTCGGCGACCGCACGGAACACGCACGACTCGATCGCGAGGCGCCGGTGCACCTCGTCGTCCTGGTGGAGGCGCGACATCCGCTCGATCGGAAGGCGGAACATCACGACCCTGTTCTTCGACACCGCCCACCGGTCGACGTGGTCGGGCGAGCCGACGCCCTCGCGGGGCATCGTCGCGATCTCGAAGCTCACGGTCGCGAGCTCGTTCGGCCAGACGCTGCGGAGGTACTCGGCGGTGGAGGCCACGGTCTGCTCGAACAGGTCGATCCGGGAGCGGAGGAACGGCAGGTGCGGCCCCGCGACCGAGGAGCGCAGGTCGCGTCCGTGACGATTGCGGGTGCGTGCCCGGATGGCCGCGGATCGCGGCGCCCGGCGGGATCGAGCCATGCCCCCAGTCTACGGCGGCAGTCGGCCGTGCCGACGGCGGACGGGGGACGGCCGGCTGCGCACGGGGACGGCTCGCGGCGGACGGGGGATTGCCGGCCGGCGACACGGCTGCCCACTGACGGCTCCCCGAGCCGCCCCGCGGGTACCGTTGAAGGAATGACGACCAGGGAATGCTCACGGCCTTCGTGCCGCGGTGAGGCCACCGTGACGCTCACGTACGACTACGCCGATTCGCTGATCGTCGTCGGCCCGCTCAGCCCGGTCGCCGAGCCGCACAGCTACGACCTCTGCGCCCGCCACATCGAGCGGCTCTCCGCGCCCCAGGGCTGGCAGGTCATGCGGCACGCCTACATCGAGCAGTAGCAGGTACCGAGCAGTAGAGGGCACCAACCAGGGCTCAGCGGTCGGGGAACCCGTTCGGCAGGCCCTTGAGGATCGGGTCCACCCGCGCCAGCCTTTCCCGCTCGAGCACGAGCGCCCGGTACTCCCGGTCGCGCCGCACCGCGGCGACCGCCACCAGGAACAGATACGGATGCACGTTCGGCAACGGGGACACGTACGGCGCGGTCTCGCGCGCCAGCTCCTCGGCCAGCCGCCCTGCCGTCGCCGGGTTCATCGCCCCCGCCTGGGTCAGGTACTGCGTCACCCGCCGGGACAGCCTGTCCGGCAGCTTCGCCACGTCGGCGACCTCGGCCCAGCCGGCGAGCTCGGGCGGAACCCCGATCGTGAACGGCACCGGGCGCGCCACGCGTTCGTGCTGGCTGTAGGTGCCGGCGAGCAGGTCGCCGAGCCGCTTCGAGCGTGAGTTCAGCAGCGAGACCACGAAGGCCAGGCCGCCGAGGGTGAGGTAGATCTCGACGACCCCCGTGAGACCGCGGATGACGGCGTGCCGGAGCGAGGCGGCCCCGCCGTCGTCCCGCACGATCCGGGCGCCGATCGCGAGCTTGCCGAGCGACTTGCCGCGGGTGGCGACCTCGACGGTGATCGGTGCGATGACCAGCCAGAGCACGAGGAGAGAGGTGAAGAGTGCCTGCGTGGCGGCGGGATCGATGCCGGAGTTCTGCAGCAGCGCAGAGAACGCGAGCACCGAGAGCAGGTAGCCACCGACGTAGACGACGAAGTCGATTCCTCCGCTGGCGGAGCGGAGGAGGAAGCTCGCCGGCCGCACGTCGAGGGCGACCGCCTCGCCGCTGATCAGCTCACCGTCGTCGACAACGGTGCCGGATCCTCCCGCGAACGGCTGCGTCATGAATATCATCTAAGCAGATGGATATCGACGCCTACTCCGCAGCCCACCGAGACGAGTGGGATCGACTCGACGAGCTCGGCCGCCGTCGCTCGTTCACCGGGCGCGAGGCCGACGAGCTGATCGAGCGCTACCAGTCGGGCTCGACGCAGCTCTCGGCGATGAAGACGGTGGCCGGATCGACGGGCCAGGGTGACCGCTTGTCGGTCGCGCTCTCACGGGCGCGGCTCCGGTTCACCGGCACCGGGGCGAACGTGTTCCGCCAGATCCCGGCGTTCTTCGCGCTGCAGCTGCCGGCCGCGCTCTACCGGTTGCGCTGGCTGACCCTCGCGGTCGCGGTCGCGACGGTGCTGATCGCGGCGCTCTACGCGATCTGGATCCTGCAGGACCCAGCGGTCATCTCCGCGATGGGATCGGATGCGGATCTCAAGAAGTTCGCCGACGAGGACTTCGTGAACTACTACTCCGAGAACCCCGCCGCCTCGTTCACCGGGCAGGTCTGGACCAACAACGCCTGGATCGCGGCGCAGTGCGTCGCCTTCGGGGTGCTGGGCGTCTACGTGCCGGTCGTCATCCTGCAGAACGCCCAGAACCTCGGGGTGAGCACGGCGATCATGTTCCAGTACGGCCAGGGCGACAAGTTCTTCCTCTACATCCTCCCGCACGGCCTGCTCGAGCTCACGGCGATCTTCGTGGCCGCGGCCGCGGGGCTCAGGATCTTCTGGGCCTGGGTCGCTCCTGGCGCCCTCACCCGGGGCCGGTCGCTCGCCGAGAACGGCCGCTCGCTGTTCACCGTGGCCATCGGCCTCGTGTTCGTGCTCTTCGTCTCGGGCGTCGTCGAGGGCTTCGTCACCCCGAGCGCCCTACCGGCCTGGGCCAAGATCGCGATCGGTGCGCTCGTGCTGGCCGCGTTCCTGTTCTACATGCTCGTGATCGGGCGCCGCGCGGCGCGGGCCGGCGAGACCGGCGACCTGGCCGAGTTCGACGCGGGGGCCACGCAGCTCGTCGCGGGCTGAGCGAGCCGCGGGGGTCACCAGCCCGGCAGACCCGGGCAGGCCCAGACAGGCCCCGGCAGGCCCCGGCGGGTTCAGAGCCGCCCGGCCGCCTTCAGCGCGATGTACCGGTCGGCGAGAGCCGGGGGAAGATCGGCGGGCGAGCCCGTGACCACGTCGGCGCCGAACTGCTTGAGCACCGTCGTCACCCGGGCGACGTCGAGCAGCGCCCGTTCGGCGGCGGCCGCGCGGTAGACCTCTTCTCGATCCGAGCGCCGGTGCACCCCGGCGAGCACGTCCGGGTCGGTGACCGAGCTCACCACGACCATGTGGTTGCGGGCGAGCTGGGGCACCACGGCCATCAGCTCCCGCGAGATGCCGGGCGCGTCGATCGCGGTCGCGAGCACCACGAGCGAGCGCTGCGTGGTGACCTGGCGCACGAGTCCGGGCACGGCCGTCCAGTCCATCTCGATCAGCTCGGGCTCGACCGGCGCCATGACGTCGACCATCCGCGAGAGCAGCTCGGGCCCGGATGCCCCGTGCACCCGTCCGCGCAGCCTCCGGTCGTAGAGCACCAGGTCGACCCGGTCGCCGGCGCGCGTGGCCAGGGCGGCGAGGAGGAGGGCGCTCTCGAAGGCGGTGTCGATCCGAGGCTCGTCGTCGATCCTGGCGGCCTGCGTGCGGCCGGTGTCGACCACGATCACGACCCGGCGGTCCCGCTCCGGGCGCCAGGTGCGCACCATGACGTCGCTGTGCCGGGCGGTAGCCCGCCAGTCGATCGACCGCACGTCGTCGCCGCGCACGTACTCGCGCAGGCTGTCGAACTCCGTGCCCTGGCCGCGGATCATCACGCTCGCACGGCCGTCGAGCTCGCGCAGCCGCGCCAGGCGCGAGGGCAGGTGCTTCCGGGCGTTGAACGGGGGCAGCACCCGGATGCGCCCCGGCGCCTGCAGGGTCGCCTGTCGGGCGGCCAGGCCGAGCGGCCCGAAGGAGCGGAGGGTCACCCGGTCGCTCCGCCGCTCTCCGCGTCGGAACGGCGTGAGACCGATCGTGATCGCCCGGCGTTCGCCCGCCGGCACGCTGAGCGGCGAGCGGGTCGTGCTCGCGCCGGCCGAGGGCTGCCAGGCGTCGCGCACGACGGCCCTCAGCATCCGACGGCCCGTGTTGGTCACGTAGAGCGTGCTCGCGACCGTCTCGCCGAGCCGCACCCGGGAGGGGAGCGTGCGAGCGAGCGCGACCCGTCGCGGCGACCCGGCCGCGATCAGGTCGATCGCCGCGAGCACGACGACGAACAGCAGCCAGCCGGCCAGCGCGGTCAGCGCCTGGTCGTAGAGCTCGCCGAGGAGCACCACCGGCACGATGCCGAGGGCGACCAGGGCGACGAGCCGGCCGGAGACCGTCATCAGATCGGCACCTGCACCTGGGTGAGGATCGAGCGCAGGATCGAGTCGACCGACACGCCCTCGAGCTCGGCCTCGGGCCGCAGCTGGATGCGGTGGCGGAGCACCGGCAGCACCATGGCCTGCACGTGGTCGGGCGTGACGCCCGGGTAGCCGTTCAGCCAGGCCCAGGCCTTCGAGGCGGCCAGGAGCGCGGTGCTGCCTCGCGGGCTGACCCCGAGCTTGACCGAGGGGCTCTGGCGGGTGGCCCGGGACAGGTCGACGATGTAGGCCAGAACGTCGGGCGAGGCCTGCACGCCGACGACCGCCTGCTGCGCGAGCTTCAGCTCGGCCGCGCTGAGGACGGGGGTGACTCCCGCGCTCACGAGATCGCGCGGGTTGAAGCCGTTCGCGTGTCGCTGCAGCACCGCGACCTCGACGTCGCGCTCGGGCAGGTCGAGGACGAGCTTGACCAAGAAACGGTCGAGCTGGGCCTCGGGCAGCGTGTAGGTGCCCTCGTACTCGATCGGGTTCTGGGTCGCGGCGACGAGGAACGGGTCGGGCAGGGGACGGGTGACACCGTCGGCCGAGACCTGGCGCTCCTCCATCGCCTCCAGCAGCGACGACTGCGTCTTCGGGGGCGTGCGGTTGATCTCGTCCGCCAGCAGGATGTTCGTGAAGACCGGCCCCTCGCGGAACGAGAACTCGCCCGCCTTGGCGTCGTAGATCAGCGAGCCCGTGACGTCGCCGGGCATCAGGTCGGGCGTGAACTGCACGCGCTTGGTGTCGAGGCTGAGCGCCTGGCTGAGCGAGCGCACGAGCAGGGTCTTCGCGACGCCGGGCACGCCTTCCAGCAGCACGTGGCCGCGGGCGAGCAGCGCGATGATCAAGCCGGTGACGGCGCCGTCCTGGCCGACGACCGCCTTGCCGACCTCGGCGCGCACGCGGCCGAGAGCCTGCCGCAGGTCGTCGGCGGTCGGCTGGTTCTGATCGGTCATGCGGGGTTCCTTACTCGTGCGGACGGGCGGGGGTCGCGGGTGGGGGTGAGGGTCTGGGTCACAGCCGAGTTCGCGGCCGTGGTCGGGGTCATGTTCAGGGTCATATTCAGGGCCTCCGGGCACGCTCGACCTGCTGCTCGAGCAGCAGGAGGCGGTCGGAGAGGGCGAGGAGATCGCTCTCGCTCTGCGGCACGGCACCGACCAGTGTGTCGTGCACCTGGTCGACCGGCAGGCCGGTGAGTGAGGAGACCGTCCGGCTGACCTCGAGCACGCTGGCGTGGCGGGGGAGCCCGAGCAACCCGGTGAGCCGGGCGATCGTGCCGATCCGCAGCGCGTCGAGCGCTCGGCCGTAGGCGCTCTGGCGGGCGTAGAGCCTCGCTCGGCCCTCCATGGTCTCGCTCGCGCGCACGGTGACGGGCAGGTTCTCGACGACGACCGGGCCGAAGCGCCGGCCGCGCCAGATCCCCGCGGCGATGACGGTGACGATCAGCAGCAGGATGACCGGGGTCACCCAGCCCGGCGTCAGGTCGCCGAGGGTCGGCACCGGTGACCCGTCGGCGGTGAGGTCGGCCCCCGTGGGCAGGTACCAGACCAGCGTCGGGTTGGCGCCGAGCACGCCGAGTGCGAGGGCCGCGTTGCCGCTCTTGGTGATCACGTCGTTGGTGAGCGAGTCGCCGGCGCCGTAGGCGGTGACCGTCGTGCCGGCCGTCCCGACGGATCCGGCTCCGGACTCGCTCGTGATGACTGCGAAGGAGTCGCCGTAGGAGGGGAAGCACTCCGAGACGGTCGTATCGGGGTCGGTGGAGATGACCCGGTAGGTCGAGGTGGGCTGGGAGATGCTTCCGGCCCGTACGGCGGCCGGCAGATCGCACTGGGCCGCGACCTCGTCGGCCGTCTCCGCGGCCCCGGCGGTCGCGATGTCCGGCGCGAAGCTGTCGAGCTCGGCGGTTCCCGGCTCGAGCAGCACCACGTCGGTGTCGAGATCGGCCAGCTCGTCGAGGCGCGAGCCGTCGAGGTAGCCGTAGGGGTCGCTGAAGAGCAGGGTCGCCTGCCCGCCGGACGACTGCGCCGCGTCGACGGCCGACTTCGCCTCGTCCAAGGAGTCGGCCCGCACGACGTCGACGCCCTGCTGCCGCAGCACCTCGGCGAGGGCCCGGCTGCCCGTGGGGCCGGCGTTCTCGATCGAGTAGCGCCCGGTGTCGGGCACCGAGGAGGCGGTGAGGCCGATGCTGATGATCGCGAAGAGGGTGGCGACGACCGCGATGACGATCCAGAACACCCCGCGCCGGGCCGTGGTGCGGAACCGGGGGGTCTCGACCGGCGCCTCGACGATCTCGCCGGGGGCAGGCACGGGCGCAGGTGCTGCTGTCGTGGCGCTCACGAGACTAGCTCGCCGGGGAGTCGGTCGAGGGTCGCGGGCCGCGCGGACTGGAGGTGCCGATCGAGCGCGGCGACCCGGTCGTAGTCGCCGCGGCCGGCGCGCTGCTCGAGGTAGCGCACACCGTCGAAGAGGCGGGCGCAGGTGGAGAGCTCGTTCGTGGCGTCCGGAAAGGCGGTGCCCGCGCGTCGGGCGAAATCGACCGCCGTCGTGCCCGGAGCGGTCAGCACGATCGTGCGCTCGGTGAGCTGACGGGCGAGGGCGCGGAAGGCCTCCTCCACGGCGAGGTCGAAGTCGCCCTCGGCGGCGGCTCGCTGGGCCGAGGCGCGCAGCTCCGCGGCGCTCCGGGAGTCGTCGGCGCCGAACAGCGCGCCCGAGGCCACCTGGCTCCGGCGGTTGAGCCTGGGCCGGCCGAAGACGAGGAACGCGACGACGATCAGCGCCACCACCACGATCACGACGATGAGCGGTACCAGACCGCCGAGGCCCGACCCGTCGGGCAGGCGGAGGGAGTCGAGCCAGTCGCCGATGCCCTGGGAGAGCCGGTCGAACCAGGTCGGCCTGGCCGCCTGGTAGGGCGGTTTGCCCAGTTCGTTCACGAGCCAGTCGCGCGCCTCATCGGCGCCGGGCTCGACGGGCACCTCGGCCACGATCGCGCCGACGACGGCGGAGAACAGACTCATGGATCGACCTCAGCCCTGCGTGCCGTAGGGAGGCGGCGGCGGGTAACCCGGGCCGGCGAAGCCGGGCTCGGCATAGACCGGCGCCGCGGGCCGGGGGAGGTAGGGGTCGGGCCACTCGTCCGAGCCGTCCTGGCGCTGCTCCACGAAGCGGGCGAGCTCGATGTCCAGACCCTCCTTCCGCATCCGGAGGTCGATGTAGATCACGGCGACGGTGGCGGCCTGGATGGCCGCGGTCAGCGCGCTCAGCACGATCGTGAACGCGAGGAAGAGCACGTAGAACACGATCAGGATCGCGATTCCCGAGCCGGTGTTGTTCGGGTCGACGAGCGTGATCAGGATCGGCGCGATGAACGAGAAGGGGGTGCTGATGATCTGGGTCGCCAGGTAGCAGATACCGAAGACCAGCACGATCACGCCGAAGGTGCGCCAGAAGTTGCCGCGGGTCAGCTGCCACGACCGGCGGATCGCGGCGCCGACGCCGACGCGCTCGAGCACGATGACGCTCGGCACCGCCGAGAGCTTCGTGCCGAGCCACGCGGCGAGCACGAGCATCCCGAGCCCGAGCAGGAAGCCGAGGATGAGGCCGAGTGCGAGGAACGAGGTGCCGAGTGCGGCGAACAAAGCGATGACCAGAACGAGGATGCCGATGCCCACGACCGCGGCGGCGAAGATGATCGCGAACCACCCGGCGAGCGGCAGGATGCGGCGGAAGGCCGCCTTCCAGAGCTCACCGAGGCGGCGCTTCTCGCCGAGCGTGGCGCGAGCCACCTCGAGCACCAGCACACCCTGGAGCAGGGCGCTGCCGAAGAGGGAGAGGACGAGGGGGATGACGAGCGAGAGCAGCACCACGAGGACGTTGCCGGAGTCGATCGTCGCCGCGTCGCTCGTGCCCGCAGCCGAGACCGCGCGGCTGACGGCCCAGACGGTGGCTGCCCCGACGAACAGCACGGTGATCAGGGTGATGGCGACCTGAACAATCAGGCCGCTGCCGAAGGTGGCCTTCGGGTTGCGCCGGACGACCTGGAACGAGGCCCCGAGCAGCGTGCCGAAGCCGAGCGGCCGCAACGGGATGAGCCCGGGCTTGGGCGGCGGCGCCCACTGGCCCGGCGCGGCGGCCGGCCCGGCCGCGTACTGCCACGACGGCTGCTGCCCGTACTGCGGGGCCCCGTACTGCGGCACCCCGTATTGGGGAGCGCCGTACTGCGGTGCCGGCGGCGCGTACTGCCCATACTGCGGTGCGCTGCCCGGGGCAGGCGGAGGTGCGTACTGCCCGTACTGCGGCTGAGTGGATGCGGCGGGCGCCTGTGGGGCGGGCGGCGGCGCGTACTGCCCGTATTGCGGTTGCGCAGGTGCGGCGGGCGCCTGCGGGGCCGGCGGCGGTGCGTACTGTCCGTACTGCGGCACAGCGGGTGCGGCCTGGGGTGCCGACGGCGGTGCGTACTGTCCGTACTGCGGCACAGCGGGTGCGGCCTGGGGTGCCGACGGCGGTGCGTACTGCCCGTACTCGGGTCCGGCCACGCCCGTCTCAGGCGCCCCCTGCCCGCTCACTCCCGCATCCGGCGCCACCGCCGGAGTCGCCCCCGTGCCATCGCTCCCGGGCGCCGCCCACTTGCCGTCATCGCTCATCGCCGCCACCGCTCATCGATCTCGCTCATCGGTCGTTCCCGGCTTCCGCGCCGGTGGGACCCACCCCGTCCCACGTCCTCCATGCTTTCACACTCCCTCGGAGTTTTCTCGGCATGTGGACGGAGCCTCCCCGGCGCGCGCCTGTGCAGGAGCGGGCCTCGACTACTCTGGTCGCCATGGACCCTCGCATTCTCGTTGTCGACGACGACACGGCCCTTGCGGAGATGATCGGCATCGTCCTGCGTGCCGAAGGATTCGACCCGACCTTCTGCGCCGACGGCAGTGAAGCCCTCGACGCGTTCCGGGCCGCGAAGCCCGACCTCGTTCTCCTCGACCTCATGCTCCCCGGAATGGACGGCATCGAGGTCTGCGGCCTGATTCGCGCCGAGTCGGGCACCCCGATCATCATGCTGACCGCCCGCACCGACACCTCCGACGTCGTGAAGGGGCTGGAGTCCGGCGCCGACGACTACGTCGTGAAGCCGTTCAACCCCAAAGAACTCGTCGCGCGCATCCGTACCCGCCTGCGCCCCGCACCCGAGAGCACGCCCGACCTGCTGCAGATCGGCGACCTCCAGCTCGACGTCGCCGGCCACGAGGTCAAGCGCGGCGACGAGCGCATCAACCTGACCCCGCTCGAGTTCGACCTCCTGCTCGCGCTCGCCACGAAGCCCCAGCAGGTGTTCACCCGCGAGATGCTGCTCGAGCAGGTCTGGGGCTACCACTACAAGGCCGATACGCGCCTCGTGAACGTGCACGTGCAGCGCCTCCGCGCCAAGGTCGAGGAGGATCCGGACAACCCGAAGATCGTCATGACGGTCCGCGGCGTGGGCTATCGCGCCGGCGCCTCGTCATGACCCGGGCCGGATGACCCGCCAGACCCGGCTGGGCCCCGCGGTCCTCCGCGGTTGGCGCAACTGGCCCCGGCAGATCGCACGCCTGTGGCGGCGATCGCTGCAGTTCCGCACGATCGTCATCACCGTGACGCTCTCGGCCATCGCCGTCGTCGTCACCGGTACCTACATGTCGATCAGCATCGGCAACGACCTCTTCCAGTCGCGCCTGCAGCAGGTGCTGGTCGAGTCGAAGAACGCCGCCACCGCGGCCCAGACGATCTTCGACTCCTCGGACGCCTCGGGCGAGGCATCCACGATCTCCCTGCTCAACTCGGCCAAGTCGGCCATCATCGCCTCCTCCTCGAGCCGGTCGATCGCGCTCTACGCGACCCCGGGCCAGGCGGCGGGATCGACCACCGTCCTCTCCTTCGCGAGCCCCGAACTCGCGAACTCCGCGGTGATCACCCAGCAGCTGCAGGACGCGGTGGCCTCGAACCCGGACGGCGTGCAGCAGTACTGGCAGTCGGTTCAGCTGCCGGACGACCAGGGCGGCACGGATCCCGGTATCGTCGTCGGCTCGCCCCTCACCATCCCCGGCGCCGGGGCGTTCGAGCTCTACATCGGCTACAACCTCGCCGAGGCAGAGCAGACGCTCGTCTTCGTGCAGCAGACGCTCTGGCTCGGCGGGCTCGCGCTCGTCATCCTGATCGGCCTGGTCGCCTGGCTGATCGTGCGCATCGTCGTGCAGCCGATCAGGATGGCGGCCGACACGAGTGAGAAGCTCGCCGCCGGCCAGCTCGAGGTGCGCATCCCGGAGCGGGGCGAGGACGTGATCTCGACGCTCGCCCGGTCCTTCAACGGGATGGCCGACAGCATGCAGTCCCAGATCACCCAGCTGGCCGAGCTCTCGCTCGTGCAGCAGCGCTTCGTCTCGGACGTCTCGCACGAGCTCCGCACCCCGCTGACCACGATCCGCCTGGCCGGCGACCTGCTCTACGACCAGCGCGAGAGCTTCCCGCCGGCCACCGGGCGCACCGCCGAGCTCCTTCATACACAGACCCAGCGCTTCGAGTCGCTGCTGGCCGACCTGCTCGAGATCAGCCGCTTCGACGCCGGTTCGGCCGAGCTGAACACCGAACCCACGAGCCTGGTGCGACTGGCCGAGGATGCGATCGAGCAGATGGAGCCGCTGGCCGAGCAGGCGGGCTCGCCCCTCCGCCTGGTCGCGCCGGGCGGCTACTTCGAGGCCGAGGTCGACGCGCGCCGCATCCGCCGCATCGTGCGCAACCTGCTCGGCAACGCCATCGAGCACGGCGAGGGCAAGCCGATCGTGGTGAGCGTGGACAGCGATCAGGAGGCCCTGGCCCTGTCGGTGCGGGACTACGGCAGCGGCATGACCGAGGCCGAGGCCGAGCGCGTCTTCGACCGCTTCTGGCGCGCCGACCCGTCCCGGAAGCGCACGATCGGCGGCACCGGCCTCGGCCTCGCCATCTCGCTCGAGGATGCGACGCTGCACGGCGGCGCGCTCGAGGTCTGGTCGCACCCGGGCGCGGGCAGCTGCTTCCGGCTCACCCTTCCGCGCGTGCGCGGTCTCGTGGCGGGCGGATCACCGCTGCCGCTCGAGCCCGCCGACGCGTTCGGCGAGGCCGCCGCGGTCGCCGAGCTCCGACCGCCGACGCATCCCGTGCCGGCGCAGCCGGTCCCTCTCTCCGCCGAGCCGCTCTTCAGGGACACGCTCTCCACGAACTCACGGGAGGCCGATCGTGGCTGAACCCAAGACGCGAGCCCCTCGCCGGTCCTTCCGCGGTGCGCGCAGTGCCTCCCGCGGCGCCCTCCGCGGCGCGGCGGTCGCGCTCGCCGCCGTGCTCCTCGTCGCGCTCGCCGCGTGCAGCGGCATCCCGCGCACCGGCTCGGTCGAGGCGGGCAACGCGATCGGCACCGACGACCAGATCGACGTCATCTTCCTCGCCGCCGACCCTGTGCCCGGCGCGACCCAGCAGGAGATCCTGAACGGCTTCATCCTCGCCGCCAAGAGCCCGCAGGACGACTACGCGATCGCCCGCCGTTACCTCACCCGCGACGCCGCCGCGACCTGGAAGCCGAACGAGTCGACGACGGTCGACACCGGCAGCCGCCCGATCTCGGCGGTCGGCGACGCACGCCTGCAGATGAGCGTCACCCCGGTCGCGACGGTCGACTCGAACGGGTCGTACACCGAGAGCACCTCCAGCGCTCCGGCCCCGCTCACCTTCGACTTCACGCAGGACGACGGGGAGTGGCGCATCAACGCGCTGGCGAACGGCATCGTGATCGAGGACCTCTTCTTCGACCAGGTCTTCAGCTCGCACGCCCTCTACTTCTACGACCCGAGCTACACCTATCTCGTGCCCGACCTCCGGTGGTTCCCCACCTCGGCCTCGGTGGGCACGCGGATCGTGCGCGCGCTGCTCGCGGGCCCCTCGAGCTGGCTCGGCGGGGGAGCGGTGGTGACGGCCTTCCCCGAGGGCACGCAGACCTCCTCGGTCGTCACGACCGGGGGGCAGACCCAGGTCGAGCTCTCCAGCAACGTCCTCCAGGCCGACGCCAACGACCTTCAGCGGATGAACTTCCAGCTCAGCGCGAGCCTCAGTGACCTCGCCTCCGCCTCGCGGGTGGCGATCTCGGTCGATCAGAACGTCGTCCCCATCCCGGGCTCCGACGTGTCCGAGCCGAACGTCGCTCCCCGGGTCGACGCCCAGCCCCTCGTCCTCCGCGACGGGTCGTTCGGCTACCTCTCGGGTTCCGGGGTCATCCCGATCCCGGGTGTGAGCGACCCGGTGCAGGATCTCGCCCCGCAGGCGGTCGCCTACTCGAAGACCAGCGGCACCGCTGCTGTCAAGGCCGCGAGCGGCGCCGTCTACGCTGTGCGCCTCTCGGGCGGGCAGGGCGTGCCGACCCTGCTCGACCAGCGGATCGACCTGATCGAGCCGGCCGTGGATCCCTTCGGCTACGTCTGGTCGGTGCCCGCCGATCAGCCCACCGCGCTCACCGCCACCGGCGCCAACGGGTCCCCGATCACCGTGCCGACCACCTGGGACGGCGCCTCCGGCATCACCTCCTTCGAGGTCTCCCGCGACGGCACGCGGGCCCTGGCGTACCTGACCAGCGGAGGGCTGCCGAAGCTCGTCGTCTCGGCCGTGATCCGCGACCCGAACGGCGTGCCGCGCGGGCTCGGCGAACCGATCGCGCTCTCGACCTCGGCGGGGACTCCGATCGCCGCCACCTGGGTCGACCAGCTGACCGTGGCGTCGCTCGCGGTGCTGCCCTCCGGGGAGACCCGGGCGAGCGCCCAAAAGCTCGGCGGCCGCAGCACGACGCTGGGGGCTCCTCCCGCGGGCGTGGCGATGGCCGGGGGCAACGACCTCGAGGGCCTCCGAGTCCTCTCCTCCTCGGGCGACCTCCTGCAGCAGCGGGGGAGCGCCTGGCAGGCCGTGGTCTCGGGGATCGGAAAGCTCGCTACGCAGAACTGAGTCGCGGCGGCGCACCTACTCCTCCACATGCCGGCTCCTCCACAAGCCGGCTCCTCCACAGGAGGGCTCATCGAGTCCGCCGTCCACAGATCTGCCGGTGGGCGGTCGTCTGGGATGCCTGGCAGCCAGCATTGCTGCATGTCCATCACCCTCTCGTTCCGGCCACACCCCTGGATCGCCGACGCGGCGGCCCTCCTCTCCCCGGTCGGCTGCGCCGGCTGCGGCCGGCGAGACCGCGGGGTCTGCGACGACTGCCGTGCCGAGCTCGTCCCACGGCTCGAGTACGTGAGCGCCCCCGCGCTCGGAGTGCCGGTGCGGGTCGCGCTCGACTACGGCGGCGTCACCGCGCGCGTCCTCCGCGCACTCAAAGACGGCGGGCGAACGGATGCGGTGGCCCCGCTCACCCCGGCGATGCGCGCGCTGCTGGCCGGCATCCCGCCCGGGGTTCGGCTCGTGACCATGCCCTCGGCTCCGTCCGCCGTCCGCCGGCGCGGCTACCGGCCGGTCGATCTCCTGGTCCGAGCGGCCGGGTTCCCGCTGCCCCGGAGGCCGGGACTCGTCCTCAGCCGCGAGGTGGCCGACCAGGCGGAGCTCAGCGCCGAGGAGCGGCGGGCCAACCTGCGGGGCGCGATGCGCGCATCCCGAGCCGTCGCCGGCAGGCCGGTCGTGCTGGTCGACGACGTGCTCACCACCGGTTCGACCCTGATCGAGGCCGAACGTGCGCTCGTCGCCGCCGGATGTCCAGTCGTCGGCGCGGCGTGTCTGGCCTACACAGTGAAACGGAAGGTGTCCGGCAGGTAATTGGGTGGTGACTCGCGGGGGTGCCCGTACTAGCTTGGGGGGACAAGGCGCGAACGGTCCCGGCTTGTCGGTACCACCGCCATCAATACGGCTAGGAGGTCTCCATGGAAGTCAATGTCACTGGAAGAAACCTAGGGATCACTGATCGCTTTCGCGAGTACGCGAGCGAGAAGGCGGAGAAGGTCGCCCATCTGTCCGACAAGGCTCTCGCCCTCGAGATCAAGGTCTGCCGGCACAACTCGGCCAACGGCACCCAGAGCGGGGACGACCGGGTCGAACTGACGCTGATCGGGCCGGGGCCGATCGTGCGGGCCGAGAGTGCGGCGTCGGACAAGTACGCCGCCTTCGACTTAGCCCTCGCCAAACTCATGCAGCGCGTGCGGCGGGCGAAGGACCGCAAGAAGGTGCACCGGGGTCAGCACCGGCCCGTGTCGCTCCACGAGGCGAGCACGGGTGGCTTCAGTCTGATCGACGTCGAGCCCGCGAGCCCCGACCTGATCGACGGGCGGCTGCGGAGCTCGTCCGAGGCGGCTTCGGCCGCGGGATCGGTGGATGCCTCCGGCGAGGTCGACGCGACCGACACCGACGAGGAGTACTGCCCCGTGGTCATCCGCAAGAAGGTCTTCGGTGCCGCGCCGATGACGGTCGACGACGCGCTCTACCACATGGAGCTCGTCGGCCACGACTTCTACCTGTTCATCGACGCGGAGTCGAACCGGCCGAGCGTGGTCTACCGCCGCAAGGGCTGGGACTACGGAGTGATCGGGCTGGACGAGAACGCTGCGGCGTTCGCGGAGCTCGAATCCGAGACGGTCGGCCAGGCCGCCGGGTAGCCACGGGGGTGCGGAGCTCTCCCACTGCGATCGCAGCGGATGCGCCGCCGACGTCCAGGTGTGAGCAACTAGTATGGCTTACGCTTGCGCGGAGCGCGCAGCACCGAATGCAGTGGGAGAGACTCCGTGGCCTCAGTCCTTGAAAAGGTCCTTCGTGTCGGCGAGGGCCGAACCCTTCGCAAACTCCAGAACTACGCGAAGGCGATCAATGCGCTGGAAGAAGACTTCCAGGCGCTGTCCGACGAGGAGCTCAAAGACGAGACTCCGCGACTGCGTGAGCGGTTCGAGGCCGGCGAGAGCCTGGACCACCTGCTCCCCGAGGCGTTCGCGGCGGTCCGCGAGGCGGCCAGCCGCACGCTGGGCCTCCGGCACTTCGACGTGCAGCTGATGGGTGGCGCGGCGCTCCACCTCGGCAACATCGCCGAGATGAAGACCGGTGAGGGCAAGACCCTGGTCGCCACGACCGCGGCCTACCTCAACGCCATCACCGGCAAGGGCGTGCACGTCATCACGGTGAACGACTACCTCGCCGGCTACCAGAGCGAGCTGATGGGACGTGTGTTCCGTGCCCTCGGCATGACCACGGGCGTCATCCTCGCCGGGCAGACGCCGGCCGAGCGCCGCGTGCAGTACGAGGCCGACATCACCTACGGCACGAACAACGAGTTCGGCTTCGACTACCTGCGCGACAACATGGCGTGGCAGGCCTCGGACATGGTGCAGCGCGGCCACAACTTCGCGATCGTCGACGAGGTCGACTCGATCCTGATCGACGAGGCGCGCACCCCGCTCATCATCTCCGGCCCCGCCTCGGGCGAGGCGAACCGCTGGTTCAACGAGTTCGCGCAGATCGCGACCAAGCTCGTGGCCGACGAGGACTACGAGGTCGACGAGAAGAAGCGCACCGTCGGCGTACTCGAGCCCGGCATCGAGAAGGTCGAGGACTACCTCGGCATCGACAACCTCTACGAGTCGGCGAACACCCCGCTGATCTCGTTCCTGAACAACGCCATCAAGGCGAAGGCCCTGTTCAAGAAGGACAAGGACTACGTCGTGCTGAACGGCGAGGTGCTGATCGTCGACGAGCACACCGGCCGCATCCTGGCCGGGCGTCGCTACAACGAGGGCATCCACCAGGCCATCGAGGCCAAGGAGGGCGTGGCGGTCAAGGCCGAGAACCAGACGCTCGCCACCGTCACCCTGCAGAACTACTTCCGTCTCTATGACAAGCTCTCGGGCATGACCGGTACCGCCGAGACCGAGGCGGCCGAGTTCATGAGCACCTACAAGCTCGGCGTCGTCGCCATCCCGACGAACCGGCCGATGCAGCGCATCGACCAGGCCGACCTCGTCTACAAGAACGAGCAGTCCAAGTTCGACCAGGTGGTCGAGGACATCGTGGAGCGTCACGAGAAGGGCCAGCCCGTGCTGGTCGGCACCACGAGCGTCGAGAAGAGCGAGTACCTCTCGCGACTGCTCGCCAAGCGCGGGGTACGCCACGAGGTGCTGAACGCGAAGAACCACGCACGCGAGGCCGCGATCGTCGCCCAGGCCGGCCGGTACGGCTCGGTCACGGTCGCGACGAACATGGCCGGCCGTGGAACGGACATCATGCTCGGTGGCAACGCCGAGTTCCTCGCGGTCGCCGAGATGAACGCCCGCGGGCTCAGCCCCGTCGAGACCCCCGACGAGTACGAGGCCGCCTGGGACGAGGTGTTCGCCTCTGTGAAGGCCGATGTCGACAAGGAGGCCGAGCGGGTCATCGAGGCCGGTGGCCTCTACGTGCTCGGCACCGAGCGCCACGAGTCGCGCCGCATCGACAACCAGCTCCGAGGCCGCAGCGGTCGTCAGGGCGACCCGGGCGAGAGCCGCTTCTACCTGTCGCTCACCGACGACCTCATGCGCCTGTTCAACGCCGGCGCGGCCGAGAGCCTGATGGGCCGTTCGGGTGTGCCGGACGACCTGGCCATCGAGTCGAAGGTCGTCTCGCGCGCCATCCGTAGCGCCCAGTCGCAGGTCGAGAGCCGCAACGCCGAGATCCGCAAGAACGTGCTGAAGTACGACGACGTGCTGAACCGCCAGCGCGAGGCCATCTACAGCGACCGCCGGCACATCCTCGAGGGCGACAACCTCCAGGACCGCGCGCAGCGGTTCCTCGAGGACGTGGTCGAGGAGATCATCTCGGAGCACGCCGCCGCCGGAAACGGCGACGACTGGGACTTCGACGCGCTCTGGACCGAGCTGAAGACGCTCTACCCGATCTCGATCTCGGTCGACGAGGTCATCGCCGAGGCGGGGAGCAAGGGCCGCGTCAACCGCGAGTTCGTGACCCGCGAGGTGCTGTCGGATGCCAAGCTCGCCTACCAGCGCCGCGAGGAGACCCTCGGTGAGGCCGCCATGCGCGAGCTCGAGCGCCGCGTGGTGCTCTCGGTGATCGACCGCCGCTGGCGCGACCACCTCTACGAGATGGACTACCTGAAGGACGGCATCGGCCTTCGCGCGATGGCGCAGCGCGACCCGCTGGTCGAGTACCAGCGCGAGGGCTTCGCCCTGTTCCAGTCGATGATGGGCCAGATCCGCGAGGAGACCGTCGGCTTCCTGTTCAACCTCGAGGTCGAGGTCAATGCCTCGCCGACCGAGGTGGGCACGCCTAACGTCGAGGCCAAGGGCCTTGGCCAGAACGCCGCTCCGGCCGAGAAGCTGAGCTTCTCCGCTCCGAGCGACTCGGGCGGAGTCGAGGTGCGCAACCAGCGCGGCCAGATCGAGCAGGCCGCCACGGCGCGTGCGCAGCAGGCCGAAGAGAAGTCGGTGCCCGTCGCCAGCGCGTTCTCGCGCGGGGGAGCGGCCGCTGGTGCGGGTGCATCGGCGTCGAGCGGATCGGGCACCTCGGGGTCCGCGCCGAAGCAGGGCGGCCAGAAGGCCTCGGGCCAGAACTCGGGCGGCCAGAAGGCCTCGGGCCAGAACTCGGGATCGCAGAACTCCGGGTCGCAGAACTCGGGCGGCCAGAACTCCGGGGGCGCGAGCTCCGGCGGATCGAACAACCGGGCGCAGCGTCGCTCGCAGGGCAAGAAGAAGCGCTGACCCTGAGGTCGTAGCGATCGCCCCGGTCCGGCTCACCTCCGGCCGGGGCGATTCTCTTTTCAGAGCATGTGCTGTCAGAGCACGTGGATGGCGCTCGCGCGCCAGCGCGTGCCGAGCATCTCGAGCCGGATCGCCACGGCCCGCGACCGCGCGCGGCCGTGGACGATCACGACGGCCTCGACCACGCCCTCCCGCGGCTCGCCGAGCACCGTGCTGCCCATCGTGAACGCGGGCCGGGTCGGCGAGTCCCCGCGCGTGTGCCGCGCCCGCCGCGACAGCACCACGCGCTTCGTCAGGTGCGCGTACACGTCCGACGACAGCCACCGGGCGATCTGGTCGAGCTCCCGCGTTCCGGCCAGGATCTCGACCACGCAGCGCGCCAGACTCTCCGCGAGCGGGCGCGGGTCCGGCCACTCCGGATGCTCCGCCCGCTTCCCAGCGTCGGGCCGGCCCTGCCGGTCCGGTCGCTCGTGGCGTTCCACGGCGGGCGGCAAGGTCGCCTCAGCGGGACGGACGGCGAACGTGGTCGAGGTCGCGGTCAACGGGGCTCCTTCGGTGCGGGTGAGCCCTCGCCGCGGCGCAGCTCTCGTGCAAGTAAGCATTGCTCAGCAATGTGTCGAGGGCTGTTACTCAACCAGTGTCGGAAATCCTTGTCCAGGAGCGTTTGTGCCCTGTGGAATACGCACCGAGCGCCATCCTCATTAGGTGGAAATTGCTCATAACACCCCCGGGCCGGATGCTGATGGACTGTCCTCACACAACAACACGAGTTTCCGACCGGGGTGCCCGTTCCCCCGACCTACCGCTACCCCGGTCGGAATGAAACGGCCCCCGTGATCGGTTCGTAGGGAAACGCGATCACGGGGGCCAGTCATGTCCCCCTCCAGTGACCTTGCGGGCCGCGTGATGCTCCCCGCGAATGCCGGCTCGGCCTGATCGCATCACGTCCTCACATCAGAACCGCAGATCGACTCCCCGTAGGCTAGAACCGTGTCAACTCTCAGTGATCTCGTCACCGCGCACGGCAGCTCGAATGAGGCCGACGTCGAGTGGCTGCACCTCCTCGTCAGCGACTGCCAGCTCCTCGCCGATCTCGCCTTCGCCGACATCGTGCTCTGGGTGCCCACGCTCGACGACACCTTCGTCGCGGTCGCGCACTCGCGCCCCTCGAGCTCGGCGACCCTGTTCTACCGCGACTTCGTGGGCCAGACCATCAAGCCCGAGTGGCGCAAGCAGGTCACCGACGCGTTCGAGAGCGCGCAGATCGTCGACACCGCGGCCCCCGACTGGTACGAAGAGACCCCCACCCGCGTGCGTGCGGTCCCCGTGCTCCGGCGCCTGTCCGTCTCCGAGCAGACGACCACCGAGCGCCCGATCGCCGTCATCACCCGGCACACCAACTTGAGCGAGGCGCGCACCCCGAGCCGCCAGGAGCTCACCTTCAACGAGTGCGCCAACGACCTCTTCTCGATGATCGCCGCCGGCGACTTCCCCGACCTGGGGGCGCCGACCGGTCCGCGCCGGGGCGCACCCCGTGCATCCGATGGTCTGATCCGGCTCGACGTCGACGGCATCGTCACCTTCGCGAGCCCGAACGGCCTGTCCGCGTTCAACCGGATGGGCTTCGTCGGCGAGCTCGAGGGCCAGTCGCTGGCCGAGGTCACGACCGGGCTGCTGGCCGGCCGCCTGATCGTCGACGAGTCCCTGCCCCTGGTCGTGACTGGCCGCGCGCCGTGGCGCACCGACATCGAGGCCAAGGGGGTGACGGTGTCGCTCCGCGCCATCCCGCTCCGCACCCGCGGGCACCGCTTCGGCGCCATCGTGCTGAGCCGTGACGTGACCGAGCTCCGGCACCAGGAGCGCGAGCTCATCACGAAGGACGCGACGATCCGCGAGATCCACCACCGGGTCAAGAACAACCTGCAGACCGTGGCGTCGCTGCTGCGTATCCAGGCGCGCCGCACGCACTCCGACGAGGCTCGGGATGCGCTGACCCAGGCCATGCGCCGGGTCGCGGCGATCGCGGTCGTGCACGACACCCTCTCCGAGGGCCTCAACCAGCGGGTCGACTTCGACACCGTCTTCGACCGCGTGCTGCTGCTCGTCGCCGAGGTCGCGTCCGCGCACAACACGACGGTGCACCCCAAGTCGACGGGAAGCTTCGGCGTCCTCCCGAGCGAGTACGCGACCCCGCTCGCCCTCGCGCTGACCGAGCTCGTGACGAACGCGGTCGAGCACGGCCTCGCCGGTCAGGAGGGCGAGGTCGAGATCGCCGCGACGCGCTCGGAGGAGACGCTCACGGTCGAGGTGCGCGACAGCGGCACCGGCCTGCCCGAGGGCAAGGTCGGCTCCGGGCTCGGCACGCAGATCGTGCGCACCCTGATCCAGGGCGAACTCGGCGGCACGATCGACTGGCACACCATGGTGGGCAGCGGCACGGTCGTGACGATCGAGATCCCGTTCCGGTGGCTCAAGAAGCCGTGAGCAGGAGCCGATCGGGCTGTGCTGCCGGATAGAGGGCAGATGCGCTACCGGTCCCGAAACGGCACGAAGCCCCGACAACCGGCGGAAGCCGGCCCATCGGGGCTCGTGGCGTGAGTGTTCGGGAAGGTCAGGAGGCGCGTCGGGCGCGAGCGGCCCGGCGCTTGAGGGCGCGGCGCTCGTCTTCGCTGAGGCCACCCCAGACTCCGGAGTCCTGTCCGGTCTCGAGGGCGTACTGGAGGCAGACCTCCGTGACGGAGCATCGAGCGCAGACCGCCTTCGCTTTGTCGATCTGATCGACAGCAGGTCCGGTGTTTCCTACGGGGAAGAAAAGTTCCGGGTCAGCGGTCAGGCAGGCGGCTTTGTCGCGCCAATCCATAGCGGGAGCTCCTTATGTAGCGAGGGTGCTTCGGTCGAACGACCTAAGGGATTCGGGTGAGATAGTCAATGGCACGGTGGACGCTGCAATCAGAGGAGATTGCACCCGCTCACGTCACTGTGAGCAACATTGACCTCAGATATGTTTGCATACTGGTACATGCAAATCAAGGGTTTTCTACGGAGTACAGGCGTGATGGACGAGGCGAACGCAGGGCGAACATCCGGTGAAACCGGTGCGAACGG
Source organism: Herbiconiux solani NBRC 106740 (assembly GCF_001571005.1). GTDB lineage: Bacteria > Actinomycetota > Actinomycetes > Actinomycetales > Microbacteriaceae > Herbiconiux > Herbiconiux solani. Next base: position 192,962 of record NZ_BCST01000006.1, read on the forward strand.
CACGCCCGGGCGCCCCCGTCGGCCCCTGCTCCTCATCCTGCTGGCCCTCATCGTGGGCGCCGAGGCGGTCGTGATGATCGGGGTGACGATCTGGCTGCTGCTGGAGGTCGTGACCGGTCAGCAGACCTCGATCGAGACGGCCCTGGGCATACTCGTTCTGTCGGCGGTCGCCGCGGTCTTCCTGTCGTTCGTGGCGATCCACACCCTGCGCGCCCGGCCGTGGACCCGGGCCGCCACCCTGGTCTGGCAGCTGCTGCAGATCGTGACCGCGTTCGCCTGCTTCCAGGGCCTGGTCGAGGATGCTCGGGTCGGCTGGTACCTGCTGGTCCCGGCGGTGCTCGCGCTGGTGCTGCTGTTCACCCCGCCCGTCGTCGCCGCGACCCGGCGCGACTAGGCCCGCGCGACCCGGCGCGATCAGATCCGCGCGACCCGATGGGCCGCGCAGCCACGACTAGGCGTCGATCTTCAGCTTCTTGCGCAGCGACGCGACGTGCCCGGTGGCCTTGACGTTGTAGAGCGCCAGGCTCACGACGCCCTCCTCGTCGATCACGAAAGTCGAGCGCAGCACGCCGGTGACGGTCTTGCCGTAGAGCGACTTCTCGCCCCAGGCTCCGTAGAGGCGGTGCACGGCGGCATCCGGATCCGACAGCAGCGTGAAGTTGAGGCCCTGGTCGTCGATGAAACCCTTGAGCTTGGCAGGCTGGTCTCGCGAGACGCCGAGCACGGTGTAGCCGGCGCTCTTCAGCGAGTTGAGGTTGTCGCGGAAGTCGCAGGCCTCTTTGGTGCACCCCGGCGTGCCCGCCTCGGGGTAGAAGTACAGGATGACGCGTCGACCGCGGTAGTCCTCGAGCGAACGGGAGACGCCGTCCTCGTCGAGGAGGGTGAACCCGGGCGCCGGCCGGCCGGCTTCGATGCGAACGCTGGTGTCGGTCATGACTCCAGTATTTCGCATCCGGAAACCGAAAACGGCCCGGACGTTTGTCCGGGCCGTTTCTCTCGGTGCACCCCCTGGGACTTGAACCCAGAACCCACTGATAGCGAGTGCGGGTGCCGAAGACTAAGGGCTGATTCCGACTAGCCCGGAGTCGCGGGGGAGTAGCCGGTTTCGGGTTCCGGTGACTTCCGACGGATTCCGAACAACTCGGATCGAAAGTAACGAGTAAGTAGCGGGCGCCGGTCAGGCATCGGACCGCATCAGCCTGGTCGCGCGCTCACGCATGCGCCGGTCACGGCGATCACGGAGCCGGTAGAGCAGCTGCGGGTTCGCGGCTATCGCGTCCTCACGGTCGAGGAGACGGTGGAGGGCCTGCAGGTACTGGGTGTGCTTCATGCCCAGGACGCGCTGCACGGCCATCTCCCGGCCCGCGAGGGGCTGGTCTATCCACTTCTCCTCGAACGCGAGGATCGCACTCTCATGGGCCGTCAGCATGTGTTCATGATGCCGCGAGCCCCCGACACTTGACTTGGCGTGTTGTCGGGGGTCGTGCTTACGATCGTGCTGCGCGGGCCGGCGCGCTCCCTGAGAGAGGAGCACCGTTGGCCGAGTGGCACCCGATCGAGACCGTCCGCGCGAACTCGTGGATCTTCCCGAGGCCCGGCACCGACGAGCCGCTGGCTGAGATCCGGCATCTGTCCGTCACAGTCGGCGACCGCCGCGTGTGGACCTTCCGTGCGGTGACGTGGTCCGAGCCGCGTGAGCTCATCGGGGCCGGCTACTTCGACACGTTGCGCGATGCCGCGTTCGCCTGTCATCGGTACGCGCTGCACGTCGCCATCCGGCCGCAGCTGAACGAGACAATCCGGTGAGTAGAGTCGTCCGCATGATCGTGCGCGCCGGATACCTCGTCGACGGAGAACCACGCGAGGACCAGACTGAAGCGCCCACCTACGACGCCGCTCTGGCCGCCCTGCCCGTGCGCGAAGCGCAGCGTCTCTGGCTGAAGGTCGAGCGGTAGTGCTCCTGTTCCTCGCACGCGGCATCGAGAGCGATCACTACTGGATCGTGCAGGAAGTCGACGGCACGCTCGTCGAGACGCCGTGGCGGGTCGAGCACGAGTCGGACGGGTACCGGCTGAGTCACGCTGATGACTCCGCGCAGACCGCTCGGGTGTTCGCGCTCGGTGCTTTCGAGTTCCCAGAGCAAGCAGTCTCGGCCCTTCGCGACATCCTCTGAGGCGCTCAGGGATTTACGCGCACGCAACAACCGTCAGCTACGCTCTGTCCCATGGGGCGCGGGGAGATCATCACATCGAGCCGGCCGCTGCTGGCTGGCCTGACCGGCATCCGTGCCCTCGCCGCGGCCTGGGTCATCCTCGAGCACTTCGAGAAACCGATCTACGCGCTACTGCCAGGCACCGTGCCGCTCGAGCCGTGGATCAACGCCGGCTACCTCGGCGTCGAGATCTTCTTCATCCTCAGCGGCTTCATCATCGCCTACAACTACGCCGAGCGTTTCCGACGCTTCACGTGGGGGAACTACCGCCAGTTCCTCGAGCTCCGGGTCGCACGCATCTACCCTGTGCAACTGGCGACCCTCCTGCTGGTCGGTGTGCTCGTCATCGCGGCTGCTGCGGTCGGTGTCTCTCTCGAGGCGGCCGACAAGTTCACGGTCCCGAACTTCATCGCGAACGTCTTCATGCTGCAGGCCATCCCGCCGTTCGAGGCATGGAACGGGCCCGCCTGGTCGATCTGCGCCGAGTTCGGCGCTTACCTCGTCTTCCCACTAATCGCCCTAGGCGTCGCCGGGGTGCGGTCACCGCGCACCGGGTTCCTGCTCAGCGCCGCCATATGCGCGGTCACGGTCGTCGCGCTCATGCTGTACGGCACCTACGTCGACACCTCGCCGACCAGCTACGGGATGATCTGGCTCCGCATCGCTGGCGAGTTCTCCATGGGCTGCTTCCTCTACAGCGGGTGGCGCTACCTCGGCACCCGCCAGACCGGCCGAGGCTGGGCCATCGCCGCCGGCGTATCCATCATCGCCATCGGCATCGTGATCGGCTTTTCGACCGAGAAGTACCAGTCGCTCCTCGCGCTACCCTTCATCGCTCTCTTCGTGCTCAGCTGCGCCGGAGCGACGGGCATCGTCGGCCGCGTGCTGCAGTCGCGCGTGATGATCTGGGGCGGAAAGGTCTCGTACTCGTTCTACATGACCCACTTCATCGTCCTGATGGTGGTCGGGAAACTCCTCCCTTGGGAGTCCTTCGAGCAGTCGTCGCTCGTCGTCAGGATCGGTGTGCTCGTCGCCTACTTCGTGGGGGTCTACGTCGCGGGGACGGCGTGCTACTACCTCGTCGAAGAACCGGGGCGGAAGCTCATCCGACGCCTCGTCAAGAGGTCGCGCAAGCAGCCGCTTCCCACACAGGTGCGGTCCCTGTGATGCGAGACGAATGGTGGCGTCTGTTCAAGAAGCCCTCCACCGCGTTCTGGCTCGGCGGCGCGGCAACCCTGCTGGGACTCTGCTTCCTCCCCTTCGCAGCCAGCGATCCCGACCTCGGGTTCAGCATGGCGGCGATGTTCCTCGTGATCGCCGCACTCCTGTTCCTGAGCGGTTACGCTTCGACCGTGTCCGACAGAATGCGTGACAAATGAGCACCACCTTCCACCGCTCGACCGAGGTCGCGCAGATGGAGAAGCAAGACTTCGCCCTCAAGGCCGGGCGGGTGCTCCTCTACCTCGGATTGACCTTCGTCTCGATCACGGTGCTCCGCTTCGGTGAATCCGGGATCACCTTCGGCGACATCTTCATCTTCGCCAGCCTGGTCTTCACGATCCTCTCCAGGCTTGATCGCAGCGACCTCTACACGCTGAGGCCCGGAGCGGTCATCATCACCGGGATGCTCGTAATCGGTGGCCTGCTGGCGACGTTCTCAGCGCTCAACCCCCTTGGGTCCGCGCTCGTCCTCGTCCGCATCCTCATCGTCGCCGTGATCCTGCCCTGGCAGGCGATCTACCTGCTTTCAGACACCCGCTTCCTCTACCGGGGCGCATTCGCGTTCGCCCTCGGCGGGGGCATCACCGGCGCCGGAACGATCGCCCAATCCGTGCTCGGACCTGGCGTGATCCCCGGCACCGAGATCACGAACGCCGGCCGGTACACCGGCTTCGCGCAGCACGTGTCCGACACTGGCGGCATCACCAGTGCAGCGCTCATCGTCGCGTTCGGGTTGATCATCGCCGCGACCACCCGACGGCAGCGCTTCGGCGCGGCCGCAGTTGCACTCGGGGCGGGCATCGGGCTCATCCTCAGTGGCAGCGTGTCCGGTCTGATCGCAGTCGCGGTCGGGTTCCTCATCTTCGTCATTCGCAGAGCCATCCGCCCCGGCACAGCGGTCCTCATAGCCGTGGCCGGCGCCGCTGTCTTCTGGATCGCATCGGCCATCCAGGCGGCGACCTCGAACGCGCTCGACCCCTGGCAGCGAATCCTCCAAACCCTAGGCCTCAGCGCGGGCGGCCGGTACGCGACCTCTGAGATCCGTGCATCCACCTACCAGACCGCGGTCGACAAGACCTTCCTCAACCCCTTCGGCTACGGCCTAGACCCCGCCTCCTCGATCGTGGACGGAACCTTCCCGGCTCACAACCTGCTCCTCGCCGCGCTGTACCAAGGCGGCTTGATCTTCGCGATCGCCATCCTCGCGCTCATCGTCCGCCCCTTCCTGGGCAGATGGCTGCGCACCGACCCCTCCACCCTCACGACCGCGATTCTCGCGACTGCTGTGTCGGCGTTCGTCTTCGCGATGACAGCGCCGAGCATGTACAACCGCTACTTCTGGGTTCCCATCGCGCTGCTGCTAGTTGCCCGGTCGCTCGCGGGAACGACGAAAGACCCCCTCAGGGCCAGCCCGAAGGCCAGCCCCAAGGGGGTCTGAGGTTCCGCGTTACCCGCTCACGCGAGCGGGAGAGTGCGCACGCTCTCGTAGTAGCCGACTCCAGCGGAGTGAGCCACGCCGTGCTTCGTCGAAGCAGCCATGACTGTGGGCGTTCCTCCGGCCAGGCCGTCGACTGTGTCGTAGCCGGTCCAGATGCTCACTCCGTTGATCCGGAAGTCGAGCGCGAGGCCGTTCCGGTAGCACTCGAGCACGTCACCGGCAGCAATCGTGACGGTGGTCGTCACCAGAGTGGCGACGGTCGTGCTTGCGGCCGCGCAACGCTTGACCAGACGGTAGTGGAGATCCGACCCCGACACGCGTGTGAGCGAGTAAAGGTTGGACCCGTCGACCATCCGTTCGCACAGTCCCGTAAATCCGGCTGAGCCTGGGTCCGCGACCACCACCCGGGTGATGCCGTTGAGGTGGGCGTCGTTGTAGGTCCAGTACACGACCCCGCTGGTGCCAGTCAGCTTGCCCTTGTTGCTCTCGATGGCGGCGGTTGATCCGCTTCCGGTCGACGCCCAGGGGAAGCCGCCGGTAGGAGTCGAGCCCCACCCCGAACCGTCCGACCTATGGAAGTCGTCGAGGCCATAGATCGTGGGGTCCGGGTCAGGTGGCGGCGTGGTCGGAGACTTGCGCATCGAGTAGGTCTCGAACGGGATTCCCTTCTTGGCCGCCGCGGTCTGGGTGACCGAGAGGCTGAGGATGATCTCCGTGATGAGCATGATCGCGTAATGGAGTGCGCCGAGGTAAGTCGGGTGCGCTCCGTCGTCCCACATGAACCAGTCAACGGAACCGTCGAGCACGCGGTTGTTGCGCTTGCCCTGGTACTTCCCGTAGAACCACTGCTGCGTCCGGGGCGAGAACTGGGTCACGATCGAGCGGCCGGCCGCGGCGGCTTGAGCCTCCTGCTCCATCTGAACCATCCGAGCCTCGTTCGGGTCACCGATGGAGTACCGGATCTGCGGCGAGATCATGTAGATGGTGTCGAGGGTTGGGCACTCAGCGGTTAGACGGTCCAGGATGACACCGATCCCCGTCTGGAGGTCGCCGGCGGGGAAGGGGATGTCGTTGATCGACAGCTCGAAGATGAACTTGGTCGCGCCTGAGGCGTTGACCGCGTTGATGAGCGGAGTGAGTCGGACCGGGTCCTGGTAGTTCCGCGATCCGGCGGGGCCCGTGTTCAGCACACCGGTTCCGCCTTGGCCGCTGAACGAGAGGCCCCAGTTGAGCGCCTCGGCAGTGATCGTCGGCCAGTTGAACGGGATTGGCGCGAACTTCCCGTCCGCCCACCAGGAGTCACCCACGCCCACCGCGAAGATCGGGCGCTTGGGAGGAGCCATGGCAACCGCGCCCGCGGAGACCGCCAGCTTGCCGAGGGTGCCGTTGACGGCCGTCAGGCGCACCCGGCGGACCTCGTCTCGGTCGAGCTTGAACCGGAGCCAGCCCGGCGCGGGAGTGCTCGTGGCTTCCTCGTTGGTGAGGAACATCTCCTGAGCGAGCTGATTGTCGAGCCAGAGCTGCACCCTCATGCTCGCGTTGTTGGGCCGGGCGTACACCGCGAATTCGGGCCCGCCGAGGATGCTCTCATAGTCGGAAACGCTGCCGGTGCTGCGGACGAACGCGCCGGTGCCGGAGGCGACGATGGCGCCGCTCGAGCTGATGTCTTCCCGACCGCCGCGGGTGAGCGTCCAGGCCGAACCCTCGGTGCTCTTGAGGTCGTAGATGGTGCCGGGCGCGGCCAGGCCGGTATCGCTGGAGGAGGCGATCCAGTCGGCGTAGAAGCTCTTGCCGCTCTTGCCGTAGGCGCGGGCGACCAGCATCTCCGCGTACTCCGTTGCCATGTACCCACCGCGGTTCGGCGTGCCGACAGCCGAGCCCAGCGCAGCCTTGGTGAGGGCACCTGTGCCCACGTTGTTCGCGGTCTGCGCGTCGGAGGATGTCCCGACGGCGGCCGCAGCAACCGCTGCGGCTTCTGCCCTTTGCGCGGCTTCGAGCGCTTCCTGAGCGGATGCGAGGGCATCCTGAGCGGCCTCGAGCGCCTGGTCGGCGTAGGTCGGTCCGTACTCCGGAGGCTGCACCGGCTGAGTCTCCTTCATCGTGGAGTAGTCCACGGGGGTGCCCGTGGCGCCCTCGAAGGTGCGGAGCTCGACACGGGTGTCGCCGATCTGACGATTCACGCTGTCGAAGTCGCGGAAGGCGAACTCCCAGACGAGCCAGTCACCGTCGTACGTGGTTTCCACGTTGTCGATCGTGACCTGCCCGTTCTCGAGCTTGAAGGTCTTCGCGATCGGCCAGTTGATCGTCGTGCCGTCGACGAACCGGTACGCCGGCTGCACGTCGACGGTGGTGTTCTTGTTCGCCACGCCGGGCCCGATGACGGACTTCACGAGCAGGGACTTCTTCGCCATCAGGCGCTCCTCACAGCAGGGGGACGGGCAGGATCAGGCGTGCTTCGCGTCGTACGGTTCCGCCGGCGCGTTCGGGACCACGGCGACACCGATCGCGGCGAGGGCCGCGAGGAAAATCTGCAGCCACTCGGCGCCGGTCACACCGTCGGTGAGGACACTCGCGAGGGCGGTCAGGGCGGCACCGAGGATGGCGACGATGAACTTGAAGTAGCGGGCCAGGCCGTCGTCGAGGTTCGGCACGAGGTAGACGCCGACGGCGGTGACGATCGCGATGGCGACGTTCACGAGCTCGGGCACGGTCACGACGTTGTCGGACAGCGCCGCGATCAGGATCGTGACGGCCGAGGCGATGATCGTGAGGATGGACTTCGCGTAGGTGGTGAGCACGGTGTTACTCCTTGATGAGGTCGGGGTTCAGTTCCGGGTGGCGTCGAATCCACTGCGGCGGGATCGTGTCTTCGACTTCCGCAATGTCGGCGGGATCGAGGTTGGGTCCGCGCGGGTCGCCCTTCCACTGATCGGCGATGGCGCGAAGGATGCGAGCGAAGGCAGAGGCACGCTTCACGGCAGCGTTCTCGACCTCGTCGAGGCGGGTGTAGACCCGGGCGAGTTCGCCGTCGAGACGGGCGTCGATCCGAGCGTCGAGGGCTGAGCGTGCGTCGGCCTGGGTCTTGCCCCGGGTTCCGAGGTACAGCAGGGCTGCGGCGATCGACGTGCCGATGACGCCGACGAGAGCGGGGAGGATGATGTCGGGGTTCACGCGTCGCTCTCCTGCTCCTTGTGGCGCTCCTTCCACTCCTCGCCGAGCATGGTGAGGCGGAACAGGGCGAGCGGGAGGCCGAAGCCGAGCATCGCGACGATGAACCAGTTCGGGGTTTCGTCGGGCGATGGTGTCGGGTAGAGGATCACGGACGCCATGTAGGCGAAGACCATGCCGACGAGCAGCGACTTCCCGACCATCTCGATCGCCCACAGCCGCGGGAACGCAACCGCGAGGAGGCACACCGCGGCGACCACGGTGAACGCGATCCCCACGAGGTCGAGGAGTTCTTCGCTGAGGAGCCGGTTGAGGAGCCTCGAACCGAACACGACGGCGTTGACCCCTGCCCACATGGCGAGAAGGTCGTAGAGCGGGAGCCACACCCGTTTCAGGTTGCGGTATTTCCACTCGTCGACGGGGATCGCCCCGTGAGCCCAGATGGATGCGGCGAACAGACGGCGCATAGTGTCCCCTCCCAGGGTCGAGGAGTTCAGACGGAGACCGTGATCGGCGCGTGCCCGTGCTCGACGCGGGTGCGGTTCGCCTGGTCGACGAGGAACAGGAAGTCGTCGCGGGACACGACGCGCTCCCCGAACTCGTTGTCCCGGGTGGGGCGCAGCAGGCCGAGATTCACCATGCGCTCACGCTCATCCCCGACGAGCTCGCGGACGAAGCCGTCAGCGATGCTGATTGCCCACTGGCGCGGGGTGCCGTCGATCCGGTATCCGAGGATGTTCGTCGACGCGGCCGGCGTGAGCTTCAGGATCTCCTTGAAGATCAGCCCATCCGGGCCGGTCGCCGGGTTCTGGGTGGTCGCCTGGTCCATCTGCAGCCGAAGCCGGTACTCGAGCGTGTGGTCCTGGCCGACGGCGCCCTGGCGCAGGAAGGCGTCGAACACCGCCTGCGTGGCGATCTTGAGCAGCTGCTCTTCGGTGTAGGGCATGTCGTCTTCCTCCTCGGGGAACGGGGTGAAGTCGGAGCTGGCCCAGTCAGACCACCCGCCGACGTAGTTGAAGTGCCACGGCTCGCCCGACGGTTTGCCGACGAGCTCCCACGACCAGCCGAAGCGGGGCGCGTTCGCGACGAGCCAGCGGTGCCGGTCGGTGTTGCCGCCGTTGCCGTACACCCACGAGTTGATGTCGACCGCGAGACCCTGCCCGTGCGAGGACGTGCCCGGCACCGCCGCGACGTTGCCCTTCCCGGAGCGGTACAGGTTGTAGAGATACTGCTGGGTGGGGATGTCGCGGAACGCCTCGCTGATCGTGAACGCGACCCCGAAGGCCGCCTCGAAGGCCTCCGCGAAAGCACGCAGCGACCGGGCGGCGGCCGGCTGCAGGAAGTGGCCGAGCCCGTCGAAGTCGAGCATCAGCCGCTTCGCCGCGACGTCGCCGTTCTGCAGCTGCGGCGCCCACGGAATCGCGCCCATTAGGGCACCACCAGGAAGCGGGCGGTGAACGTGGTGTCTGCCACCGGGTCGCCCGTCGCACGGCTGCGGAGGACGCCACGGACGAGGGTGTCGTCGAAGCCGGTGAACTCCATGGCGAGGTTCTCGTCGCGCATGTCCGGGACGATCGTGGCCGGGCGAACGCTGAGCCCGTGAGGGACAGCGAACACCCCGGCCGCGTTGGTCTCAGTCGTGACTGTCGTGGCGTCCACGGCGTCCTCCTATCGGGTGCTGCGCGGCTTGTCGCCGATCTCGACCGACGTGTCACCGGTCTCGAACTCGACGTAGTTCGTGAGGTCGATCCAGTCGACGACCCAGGAGCCGTCGACCTTCACGAAGCGGCGGAAGTACACGCCCATGCCCTGCCGCACCGGCCACGTGTAGCCCACGCAGCGGATGATCTCGGGGTAGATCGTGACGCCGCGGTAGTCGACCGGGTTGCTGAGGTCGCGGATGCCCTTCAGCGGGTCGAACACCCACAGGTTGTCGCCGACTTCGACGTTCTGCCCGATGTCGTACTGGCGGGTGGTGAGCTTGATTTCCTCGTGGGGCAGCTTGTTCAGGTTCTGCAGGTTGTTCGCGTACTGCGCCTCCGACCCGACTGGGGCATCCCAGGACTCGTACCGCTGATCCATGCGCAGCACGGACCCGTCGGGCCCCCGGTAGGGGAAGTCGGCGTCCGACACTGTCGGCGTCGAGAACGTGACCGTGGGTGCGTCCTGGTCGCCCGAGTAGAGGTTCACGCGGCGCACGATGTTCTTCACGTCGCGCGGGGCGCTCACGTCGCCGGGGATGCCCTGCACGTTGAGGTCGCGGCCGGCTTCGCTCTCCTTCGCCACGACGACGGCGACGGGGTCGACGCGGAACAGGTCCGCGCGCTTCCCGATGTCGAACGCCAGCGCGGGGGTGACGCGCCACTCGGCGCCGAAGTAGAGGCATACCTCATCGAGGGGGTCGCGGAGGTTCGTCCCGAAGTAGGTCTTCGGGAACCACCCGGCGATCGTCGACGTGATCCCGGGGGTCAGCTGCGCCGGCCGAAGCCGGGTGACCCAGTCCGCGAACTTGCCGTCCGGGGTCGAGAGCCCTTCCGCGTAGAAGGGGCCCTTGCCGTTGCTGTCGGCGACCCACATGTTCGGCCCGAGCCCGCCGAGCGATACCCGGTCCTGCTCGCGGTACACGCCGGTGTAGCGGGCGATCGGGAGGATCGCGTCGCCGAGCGCGACGTCGACGGGGACGGGCGTGACGACGATGTGCCCGAACCCGGAAGTGCGCACGTCGAGGCGGTCGAGGACGCTGATCGGGGTGTCCTCGACGAGATCGAGGGACCACTGGCCGACACCCATGAGCCGTTCGGTGACCGTCACTGCGCCACCACCGTCTGCTTGTCCGTGCCCGCCCAGAAGTACTCGCGGATGGCCCGGTCGTAGGTCAGCGTGTCCGAGTTGAACTCGTCGGCGTGATTCGACATTCCGAAACCGAACGACCAACCGTCCGTTCGAACATGGACGCCGCCGGCGGCCGGCTTCACGTTGGCGTCAGGCCCTAGGTCCACAGGAATTTCTCCCGCCGCGGGGTGTGTCTCGTCCTCGAAGATGACCGGTGTCGGTGAGGCGAAGACGAGAACCTCGCCCGCGTTGCCGGGACCGAGCGTCTTCGTGTATCCGCCCGTCTTGGCGTCGGCACCGTTGAAGTCGCCAAGCCTGAGGGTCAGGTACACGCTCGCGAGTCCCTGAAAGTGGACCGCGGCGATGCGAGCGCCACGGCGAAGAGCAATATCGACGGTCACCGGACGCCGGGATCCGATGTTGTTCTCCCGAGCCGTTGTCACGAGCCGGATCACGACCATCTCAGGTGAGTTCCGGAGCACCGTGATGGTGTGCGGCTCGAACAGCTCGTAGAACGGCGGGAACTTCAGGGCCGAGCTGCCGATCCGGAGCGTGTGCCAGGTAGACCACCCGTCGGTCTTCCACGCCCGGTATTCGAGAGTGAAGGACGAGCCCTCCTTGAGTCGGACCTGGAGGATGCCGTTCGAGAGCAGCCATTCCGTCGGATTGTTAGGCACCTGGCGGCCGGCGACCGTGCGACTCGCAACCTGCAGCGTCGAGGCCGCGTCGTAGTAGCGATCGGGCGCCACGTAGTACTGCACGACACACGAGTCGGCGATACCGCTTTGGACGACGACGTCACGGCCATCCTCGCCCTTCCGGGTCTGGGCGGCTCCACCGAGCCCCGGGTCCCCATCCCGGTATTCGATGAACGACCGGGCCGACGCGGGAAACCCGACCCAGGACTGGGCGAGGACGCCCAGAGCGGACGGCCGCGCAGTGCCAAGCACGACGTCCTCGATCAGCGGGGCGGCGAACCCCTGCACCCGGACGAGGGTGACGGAGAAGTTCAGGACGCCCGCCGGCGCGAGCCCGGCGACACCACCGACAGACGCGCCCGACACCCGGTAGAACCCGTCGATCTGCGGGGTCTCGTCCCAAGTGACGGGCACGAACGACTCATCGGCGTGATCGACGTAGCCGAGGATCTGCTGCTCGAGCGCACGCGCCTGCTCCATGTCGGAGTACGCGGTGCGGCCCGTGATCTTCAGGGTGCCGCCGTCCGTGTCGGTGGATGCGACAGTTCCGGCGGCGAGGTCGAGGCCGAACCGTCCGATGGTGAGCGTCATTCCAGTCCCTCGTTCCAATCGGCGACCGCGTAGGCGATCTCCTTCTTGTCGATCTGCACGCTGATACGCATCGGGCGCGCGGTGCTCTCGCTGCCCGCCCCGCTGATGTCCGGGTCGACGACCGCACCGGCCGGGAGTCGCAGCATCTCCGGGCCGTTCTCGCCAACGATGACGCTGCCGGACCGGAGGATCGTGCCGCCCGTGGCAAGCATCGGCAGGTGCGGGATCGAGATGTTCAGCCCGATCGCGCCACCCACCGCGCCGGCGACAGAGTTGATGCCGTCGATGACCCCGTTCACCGCAGACGAGATCCCGTTGATCACGCCGCGCACGGTGCTGACGACCCCGTCGAACGCGCCGCGCACGATGTCGCCGATTGCGTTGAAGACGTTCGAGAACGTCGTCTGCACGTTGCTGATGACGGACAGGATGCCGTCCCAGATGCCGCCGAAGAACGACGAGATCCCGGACCAGATGCCGTTCCAGATCGAGGCGATCGCCTGCCCGACCGCGGAGATGATCGACCACACCGTGTTGATGTAGTTCGCGACCGCGCCGACGATCCAGTTCCAGATCGATCCGATGAAGTCGCCGATGCCCTGCCAGAGCCCGTTCCACCAGGTCGCGATTGCGGCGCCGATGATCTGCAGGCCGAGGAGGAACAGGTTGAAGGTGTCGGTGACCCACCCGATGAACCCGTTCCACACGTCGGTGACGAAGCCAATGAAGCCCGCCCACACGCCGTTCCACCAGCCGGCGAAGCCGTTCATGACTCCGGTGATCCAGCCGATGAAACCGTTCCAGGTGTCCGTGAGGAACGTGACGACGGTGTCCCAGTTCATGACCAGGAGCACGATCGCGGCGATGAGCGCGATGATCGCGAGCACGATCCATGTGACCGGGTTCGCGAGCAGCGCGACGGTCGAAGCCCAGATCGACACCGACCATGCGATGAACGCAGCGACCAGGGTCACGCCGATGATGATGGCGAGGGCGATGAGAACCTGTTGGTTCTGCGACAGCCACGTGATGGCCGGTGCGAGGGCGCCGCCGAGAGTCTCGGTCACGGAGCGCTGCAGGGCGACGAAGGACTGCTCGAGGTTCGCGGAGTTCGAGACCGCATCCTCTGCCTTGGTGGAGATGTCCCCGATTCCTGCGGCGGCCTTGCTCGGGTCGAGGGCGAAGAGCGCGGACCCGAGGTCTTCTGCCTGGGTGCCGAACAGGGCGACCGCGGCGGCATCGCGCGCCACCGGGTCCTCGATCGCCTTCAGGGAGTCGAGCGTGGTCTGCAGGGCCGCGGATGCGGTAGGCCCGCCGGCGGCGATCTGAGCAGCCATGGACGCCGCATCCAGGCCGATCGCCTGGAACCCTGCCGCCGTGCTCTCGGAGCCATCGATCGCGCGGATCGAGAACTCCTTGATGGCGTCCGCGACGAGGTCGCTGTTCCGGGCGCCGGCCTGAAGACCCTGGTTCAGGAGACCGAGCGCTGCGGGTCCCTCGAGGCCGAGCTTCTCGAACTGGACGCCGTACTCGTTGAAGGTGTCGAGGAGGTCGCCGCCGGAATTCGCGCCGGACTGGAACCCCACGGTGATCAAGTCGATGGCCGACTCGATGTCCGGGGAGAGCCCTGTGCGGACCAGCTGCGACGCGGCAGTAATGGTGCCGTTGACGTCTTCGCCGAACGTGTCGGAGAGGACCATCGCCTGCTTCGTGACCTCGGAAAGGTCCGCGTCGGAGCCGAGCGACTCGAGCGCGCGCGACACGGTAGCCACGTCGGTGCCGACCGACTGGAGCGATTCGCCCCATCCGTCGCGGTAGATGGCGGACGCAGCGGAGGCGGCACCGGCGACGAGCTCGGTGTCACCCAGCTGGGCGGCGAGCGAACCCGAAAGATTGATCTGGCTGAACGCCGACTCGACCACCGACTTCACGCCGGCAGCTGCGATGGCCGCGACGACTACGGTGCCGAGAGCCTTGAGGGCGCCTCCGAACCCGTCCGAGAAGCGCTCGCCAGCCTTGCCGCCGGACTGCTCGGCATCCCCGGCCGCCTTCGCGGTCTCCTTCGCGACCGAATCCTGCACGCCCTCAGCGGAGAACGTAAGGCGCACCCATGCGGTTGCGAGCTCGACACCGGATGCAGCCATGCGGACACCTCCCGGGTCGTCAGATCAAGCCGCGTCCTGCGACTCCCACCACTCGTCGAACTCCGACACCGGGATCGGCTCGGAGCCGATCGTCTGTTGGCGGGACTTCAACTCCCACGGCCGCGGCGTGCGCTTCGGCTTCGGGGTGTTCTTCTTGCCTGCGCGCTGCCAGTTCGCGAGCCGCAGGGTGTCGAGCATCTCGGCGAGCAACTGCGCCTCGATCGACCAGATGATGCCGTGCACGGACTCCTGCGTGGCGGTGCCGGGCATCTTCTGCCACCGGCGCACCATCAGCAGCAGGTCCGGCCACGACAGCGCCTGAGTGCCGAGGTCGTCGAGGTTCTTCCCTCGTTCGAGCAGGTCGTATGCGACGGCCTCTCCGTGCTCCATCAGGAACAGGTAGAGGCCTAGGATTCCCCCAGCTGCACGCCCTGCTGCCCCTGGGCGGAGGCTTCCTGCCAGGCCCGGAACAGCTGCGCGAGCTGCTCACTGTCCACCAGAGCGCGGACGCCCGGGCAGTAGTGATCGAAGATCTCCTGCTGGATCGTCATCAGCGCGATCGCCTGCTCAGGCGTGGGCTTGCCGCCGGCCTCGACGATGGGCTTCAGGACGATCGCTTCGGCCTGGAACCGTCCGAGAAGCTCGGAGTTGATGTAGGCCTGCTTCGGGATCGACCAGGTCTTCTTCGTGCCGGGCACTTTGAACTCGAAGACGTTCTGCTTGATCGACGCTTTCGATGCGGGAACCTCGTACATGGTGGGAACCTTTCAACTGGGTGGGAACCGGTATGGAGTGAGACCGGGCGGCGCGGGTTCCCGTCGCGCCGCCCGGTCGTTCGTGGGTCAGGCGGAGAACACGCCGTCGTCGGTGTAGATGTAGATGTGCTTGCCCGCGGCGTCCGCGAGAGCGGCGAGGGTGACCGGGAGCATCACGGCGGCAGAGTTCACGAGCGAGATCTCGCCGCGCTCGGTGATGACACCGTGGGGCACGAAGACGACGACTCGGCGGGCACCGTCCTTCATCTTGAAGTAGTAGGCCTTCGCGCTGCCGTCGGCCTTCCCGAGGGCCATCCGGATCTGCTTGCCCTTCGTCGAGGACGCGGCCGACACGGCGACGTTGGCGTCCCCGAAGTAGGTTCCGCCGGACTCCGCGTTGAGCTCGAGGTGAGTCCACGACAGCTCGCCGGAGAACTCGGTGAGGATGCGGCGGATCTCCGCCCCCGACCAGTCCTTGATCGACTCGTTCGAGTCGGACGGGGTGATCGTGACGCCGTCCTCGGACACGTACCCGGAGGAGAGCAGCGACGTGTAGACGAAGTCGCTGATCTGCGCGGGGATGGTGTCGGTCTCGGGGCCGGTGAGGATCGCGCCGGTCGTCGCCTGATCGGGCGCTCCGACGAAGACGTTCTTGCTGGTGGGTGCACCCATGTGCGTTGCCCCTTTCAGAAGGCATGACGAAGCGCCGGCCCGGTCGGGTCGGTGCGAGGGAAGGCGGGAACCTAGACCGCTGCCATTCGCAGGTCAGCGGAAATCGTGAAGGTGTAGCGGCGCCGGTCTGGCACGAGGGGATTCGGGAGGTTCCCGGGGCGAGCGAACGACTGCGCCTGGTAGCAGGGCACGCCGCCCATCGAGCCGGCGCGGGCTGCAGCGAGGAGGACGGCGTGCGCTCGGGCGGCCATGCGCTCAGCGCGGGCCTCGCGGAGCGCGTACGCCTCGACGGTGATCGACGGGTTGTCGGTGACCAGGTCGCGGTCGGTGCCGCCTGTGACGATGACGCGGAAGAACTCAGGCGGCTGTGTGGCGGGGATGCTCGTCGCCACGATCGGGTTGACCTCGCCCGTGTCGGGAAGGCGCTGCTTCAACTCGGTGACCGCTGCGAGCTCCGCGTCCTCGGCGACGATGATCTCTGTCATCGGCCGGCTCCGATCGCGCGGGTGAGCTTCCGATCCTCGGCTTCGGCCTTGCGACCCTTCCGGGTGGCGGTAGTCACGAAGCCCATCGCGCGGCCGAGCTTGCTCGAACCTTGACGCACCTCGACGCGGGCCTTGAAGTCCGGTTCCCCGCCAGCCGCGTTCGCGATGGCGCGAGTGCGCTTCTGAAGGTCAGCCTGCACTTCGTCGGACTGGAGAATCTGTCGCACGGCGCTCGAGGAGACCTTGATTTTGGTGACCTTGGCCATCAGCCCTCCCAAGTCTTCAGCAGGATCACGGTGTGCTTCACAGCGGGGCTGCCTGGCCATCGCGCCGGCTTCCCGTCGACGGCGTACGTCTCGCCCTGGTACTCGATGTCGTCGGTTGCGGTCACGTCGGGGTGGCCGGGTGCGAATACTGTCCACTGCACGAGTGCGCCATCGCGGTTCTGCAGGTCCTCCTGAGTCGCGCCGGGCTGCACGTCGCACCCGGGGATCGGGAGGATGTCTGGGTTGGCGCCGCGATCGCGTTCTTGGCCGCCGTGGCCGTCGTCGATGAGCGGGTACCGCTTCCGGATGATGGTCTCGCGGTCGATCACGGCAGCCTCGCGATTCGGTACTCAGCGAGTGCGTCCTTCTCGTGTGCGAGGAGCACGGTCCCGCCGGCGACGCCCTGAGCGGTCAGGGAATGCGAGACGGACCGTTGCCCGGACTGCTCACGCGTGTACCCGAGCGGGGCACCGAGCGCGCGCGAGGCGATCATGAGGGTGAGATCGACGATGTCCTCAGGGATCTCGTCCAGGTCGTCTTCATCGCTGTTCGTGTCCGGGATGGAATACCCGTGGGTGAATGTGATGGCGACGTCGCAGCCGGCCGTGTTGGACCACCCGGTGTCGGGGTCGAAGGTGACGGGGTTCTCGTCGAGGTCGACGGGGGTCCCGCGCGAGGTCAGCGAGTCGATGCTTGCGATGTGCAGGGACGGGAGAAGCAGCTGGCCGCCGGTATCTTCGCGGTAGCGGAACACGGTCTGTATCACGGGGGCGATGTGCCAACCGCAGCTATTCCTGATCAGGCGTGATGCCGCCCGGAGCGAGAGCTCGAGGAACGGAGTGTCGGCGGGGATGGCGCCGCGCGAACGGTCGGCCATCTGCTCTTTGCTTGCGAACGACTTCATCCCCGCCTCCCCTCTAGTTCGTTGCGGGCGCGGGCGCCTGCTTGTTCTGGGGGGCCGGGGCCTGCTTGGCCTTGACCTCCTTGGCGTTCTTGTACTGCTTCACGTCCTCGTCGGACAGCTGCAGCGTGTGGTTGATGCCGTTGATCTCGACGTCGTACTGCTTGAGAGCCATTTGTGCTCTCCTTTCGGGGTGAGGGTGGGCGGGGCCGCTTGAGCAACCCCGCCCGTGGGAACTGCTAGGAGAGGACGACCTTCACGACCGCCGAGGGGATGCGCGCGGCGAGTGCCAGGCGCTCCTCGATGCGGGTCGTCACGATGTTCTTCGTGAACTTCCCGAGGTCGCTGTTGGTCGACTCGACGCGCACGCCGCCCTTGCGGTAGACGGTCGCGGCCGCCTTGAACGCGCCGACGACGACGGTCTTGGCGGGCACCGCGGCGGAAACCACGGTGGGGACGCCCCAGAGCGGCGGCTGGAACGAGAGGCCGCCGTTGCCGTACTCGCCGGAGAAGAAGCCTCCGCCGAAGTACTGCCCGTTGGCGTCCTTCGACAGGCGCAGCGCCTGGTAGTCGGCCGGGTTGATGATGATGCCGTCGGCGGTGAGGCCGGTAGCGGTCTGCACCGCGGTCAGAGCGCGGAAGACCGCGTCCTGTGCGCTCTCACCGGTGAACCCGGTGGAGGCCTGCGTGACGACCTGCACGCCCGATCGGTTGAGGAGACCGGTCAGGTTGCTACCGGTGCCGTCGCCGGAGAGCAGCTGGGCTTCCTCGGCGAGGGACAGCAGGTAGGTGCCTCGGTTGTTGATCTCCGACACCATGAAGGGGACGTCCTCAATCATCTCGTCCGAGGTGTCGAACCACGCGGCGATCTTCTTGAGAGCGTCGGTGACGGCGGTCGGGTTGATGACGTGGATCTGCGGCTTCTGCCCGCCTTCAGCCACGGTCGCGAACGCGCCTTCGACAGCGCCCTCGACGTAGTAGGTGATGGAGGAGCCGTTGATGGTCCCGACGCCAAGCAGGTCGGACACGACCGGGCGACGATACGCCTGGACGATGGTCCGGTCCACGTCGGTGACGACCGCGCCGAAGGCGGAACCGACCGTGTTGGGATCGGTGTTCGCCTTGAACTCAGGCGCCTCGACGGTGCGTCCGCGGCTCTTGAGCGACGCGAAGCCGTCCTGACCGATGGCCTTCGCGAAGTGCTCACCGAGCGACTTCGCCTGACCCGCGGTCGGTTCGGTCGAGCTGGGCTCGCTGTCCGACTTCATGCCGCCGATGGACTCCATCAGCGCGGCGGACTTCTCCGAGCGCTCGATCTTGCCCTTGAGCTCGAGCGCCTCGCTCGACTTGGTCTCGAGGAGAGTGACTTCCTCATCGGTCAGCTCGCGCTCGGCCGCCTTGGCGCCGTTCACGATGTCCTGGCACGCCTTCTGCAGGGCTGCCAGCTTTTCCTTCGGGTTCACGGTGTGACCCCTTCCTCGCTCCTCAGAGCGTCTGGATGTACTGGTTGACTGCCAGTGCTCGGGCGGACGGGCTGACACCGGACTCCTCCGACTTGGCCCGCTGGGGCTCCTCGTCGTTGGTCACGGCTTGACCGCTGGCCTTCTCCTGGTCATCGCCTGCCTCGATCTGAGACAGGACGTTCTTGAGTGCGGAGCGGGTCGAGTCGAGCGACTCGATCGCACCCCGCAGGGTCTCCTCGTTCTTCGCCGACAGCACCCGGCCCGCCTTCGCCGCGGAGGCGAAGTCCTCTGCCATCGCCTTGATCGCGACGATCGAGGTGTCCTGGTTGGCGCCGATGGGCACGAACGAGAACTCGTAGACCTTCAGCTTTCGGAGCTCGTTGACCTTGCGGCCGTCGTCGAGCTGCACGGCGCCTTCTTCGAGCACGTCGTACGCGAACGACAGCTGCGCGAGCCGCCCCGACTTCGCGAGCCGGTACGTCTGCGGGCCCTTCGGCGACTCGAGGTCGAAGGCGCCCTTGACGCGCCACCCGATCTCGTCTTCCGCCATGTCCGCGCCGACGGCACCGCCGACGAAGAAGTCGGGGTCGTCCATGCGGTGCCCGTACAGGGCGGGCATCGTCAGCCCTGAGGCGGTCCACTCGGCGATGGTGTCGGCGAACGCCCCCGGGGCGACGATGTCACCGTAGGAGTCGGGCTCCTTGATGAACGTCGAGGGGTAGACGATGAACTCGCCTTCGAGCAGCCCGTCATCAGGGCCGGCCTTGATGCGCACCGGCATCTGCTTGGTCTTCATTCCGATCCCTTCGGTCAGGTGGTGATGCTGATCTCGACGTCGCAGCTGCAGCCAGCGACCTCGTCGACGTCGAGCGCCGAGGAGTCGCCGGGCCAGTTGGCGCCGTTCGAGAAGGTGGAGTCCATCGGCACGGTCTCCCCGTTCAGGGAGGCGTGAGACGGACGCGGATTCGAGGAGGTGACGACCCACGTCTTCTCGGCGCCACCGTTCTGGCGGCCCACCTCGACCGTCGAGAACGCGGTGACGGTCGTGACGAGCGTGAGCCCGGCCTTCGCAGCGCGCTCACCCTCGGCGAGGTCGAAGACATGGCCAGGACCGTCCGCGTCTTCGGGGCCGTCGCCGTCGAGGATGGCGATGATCTGTTCACGGGTCGTGCCGTTGATGGCGTCGGCCCGCTTGTCGGCGATCGCGCGAAGGAACGCGTACGTCTGCTCGGCGTTGTACTGGTCGGCGTCGAGTCCCGCGCGAGCGAGCACCGACTTCGCGACGTCCAGCGACACGGTCGCCGACAGCGCATACAGGTCGTCGGAGAGTTCCGAGTTCCACCGGTCCTCGTCCCACCACTCAGGCGCCTTCGATCCCAGCCGAGCCAGGACAGATGCGCGCTGCCGCTTGAAGAACGCGCGCAGCACCTCCTCGGCTTTCGCTACGTGGTTCGGGTTCCGCTGCGCCTTCACCCGACGGGTGGGCGCCTTGATCTGCGGCAGCTCGCCGAGATCCTTCGGGCCCTCGTTTTGGGTTCCCGAATCGCGAGGTGACGCCTGCCCGCCGATGAGCACGTTGAGGGGCACCACAAGTTCGCCAGCGTTTCCACCGAGCGCCGGCATGTTGAACCGCGCACGTGCCTCGTCGGCAGTCATCCAGGGGCGCCCGGTCGAAGTCGAGATGACGGCGGCCTGTTCCTCGAAGTCGCCCTGCAGCTTCTCCGCGATGTTGAACTCGACGTAAACGGATTTCTCGCCCACGAGGCGGGGCACGAGGAAGGCGTTGATGCGGTCTTCGATCATCGCGAGCGTCGGTCCGAGGGTCTCGGAGTAGAGCATCTTCCGGAACTCTTTGGTGTTCGAGAAGTTCGCGTTGTCGAGGATGCCGACCATCACGGGGTTGACGTGGTAGACGCCGGCGATGGTCCCGAGGGACAGCTTCGATACGGCCACCCACTCTTCCTCGCGAGCAGAGAAGCCGAGCCGCTTGAGCTCCATGCCCTCTTCGAGGATCGGGGTGCCGCCGGCCTTCGCGCCGTCGATGCCCGTCCACCGCTTCTTCCACTCCTCGGCGAAGTTCTTCCGGGCGGTATCGGACCATGCGGCGCCGGCGGGGCGGGTGAGGTACGCACCGACGCGGCCGCCGCGCTGCCAGATCTGCTCCCGGTAGGACCAGGCCTGCACCTGCTCGGCGAGTATCTGCTTGAGGGTGTCGATCGGGGACGCGCCATGCTTCGGCCGGCCCGGGTTCCAGCCGTGGAACGCGAGCATGCTCTCGGCGGGGATCTCGGTGCGGGTGCCGTCAGGGTTCTGGATGAGGTATGCGGAGGGGGCGAAGAAGTTGCCGCCGCGCTGCTCGACCACCCACGATGCGGGGATCGGCTGCACCGACCATCCAGCCGCAGCGTTGGCGTCCTCGTAGAAGAACCAGTAGGCGCAGTCGTACAGGCCGAGGTCGGAGACCAGCGACTCGAGCAGCTCGTATCCGGTCATCGTCGCGTTCGGCCGCTTCAGCAGCATCGCCAGAGGCCCCGTGCGCACGCGGCGGCGGTCGTTCTCGCCGACCCGCTCGAACGCCTGCAGGCCGAGGTGGGCCACGTTTCGCGCCACGAACGAAAGCACGATGCGCAGGTGCGGCTGGGTGCGGTACAGCTCCTCGGGGGTGAGGCCGAGGATCATGCTGCGGAACGTCGGGCCGAGGTACTCGATGTTCGGAGTCCCGTTGATCCCCACGAGTGAGGCCAGAGCTTCACGTACGCCCACTGTGGCCTCCATGTTGATCAGTCGAGGAACACGAGCCCCCGCGTCTCGTAGACGCTGACGGTCGGTTCGGGGTTCGTGTTGAGTAGGCCGATGGCGCCGATTGCGGCCACGAGTGGTGCGGCGTCCTCGGGGGACTTGTCCCGGTCGATCGCCCACCCGTCGCCGAGCGCCTTGATGCGGGCGGAGGTCGCGGCGAGGTCGAGGACGGGCTGGATGCCGTGCGTGAGGGTGAGCTCGCCGCCGTCGGCCTCGTCGTCCATCGAGCGGCGGATGCCGTCATAGAAGACACCGGACCAGCGGGCCAGATCAGCGCCACTCCACGGAGCAAGCTCGATACCGGCCTGCTCGAACTCGGCGACCATCGACGAAATCGGGGCGCCATTCGTCTGCAGGGTCACGTGCTCGGGCTTCACCTTGCGGGCCGGCGACAGCAGCCAGGGGATGATCCACTCGGTGCCGGCGCGTTTCGCGACGATCTCCACCCGCCGTCGGCCCTCGGTGTCCCAGAACGCCAGCGCGATGTACGCCATCTGCCGGTTGTGGGACAGGTCGACGCAGTACGCGGCGGGCCGCGCGGTGTCGCGCTGCACCCTCGGCACGGACGTCTTCTGCCACGACCCGTTCGGGAACGGACCCTGCCCGGCCATGTTCACGAACTGGCACAGCACCTCAGTGCGGAACTCCCAGTCCGGGTCGGAGAACGCGGCCGCAGCGATCGCGCGCTCGTCGAGCTCGGAGTAGCCCATCGACGGGTTCGCTTCCGCCCACCCCTCGCGGTCCCACTTCGACGTCGGCATCCCGTTGCGTTCCTCGGCCGCCGACCACTCGAACAGGCCGATCGAGTCGAGGTCGACCTCGGCGAGGATCTCGTCGGGGATGCCCTCGGGCGCTTCCCCGTTGATGCCGGCCAGCGCGACCGTGCGCAGATGCCGCAGCACGACCGAGGTCGAGTCGCCAGCGTTCGAGACACCCCACACCTGGGCGCGGGCCCGGGCCATGGTCGTCTTCGACGTCGCCGACCACGCCTTCCAGTCCTGATGCTCGCGGAGCTCGTCGAAGATGACTAGGTCCCCGCGGAAGCCGCGGCCGCCGCGACGGTTCGCCGACGCGATCTTGAACATCTCGCCGCCGTCGAGCCACAGCAGCTCGGAGCCCTTGCCCTCGTTGACCTTCTGGATCTCGTCGGCGAGTTCCGGGATGGCCTCAGCGATAGCGACCGCTTCGAGCCACGCCTGCTTCGCGTGATCAAGGGACGCGTGCGTCTCCATCACCATGCGGGCGCGGTCCTGGAACATGCGCCACAAGATCAGGACGGTGAGCAGGACGCTCTTCCCGTTCTGGCGGGCCACCAGCAGCAACACCGTCCGGAACCGGAAGATCGCGCCGGGCCGGTCGAGGAGCTCGAGCGCGTGGATTAGCAGCCACCGCTGCCACTCGAGCGCCCGCGGGATCAGACCCAGGTAGTCGGTGTCGTCCTCCGGGGTGCGACCGGCGTCCAGTTCCTCGAGGCGGTCCCGCATCCAGTCCCAGAACTCGATCACCTCAAACCCGAGGGACGTGTCAGGGGTCAGCGGCCGAAGCGGCGGCGTGAACAGGCGCGGAGTCTGGCAGCCGAACCGCTTACCGTGCGCGCTTTTCCGGGCGGCGGAGCGCCGTGACGTTGCCGCCGGCCGACGACCCGCCTTCGCTGCTGCCTTCGCCATCGGAACCTTCGCTCTTCGTCGTCGCACGCAACGAACGCAGCTCGTGCTGCATCCGCACCGTCGGAGTCCCGCCCAGATCAGCGAGCACACGCGACAGCGCGCGCTGCGCCGACAGCGCCTTCGTCGTCTCCCCGGCATGACGCAGCAGGTCAACGTCCTCCGCGAGCATCCGAGCCTGCGCCTTCGACGCCCGATCCGACTCGACCAGCCACTTCATCGCAGCGATCGCAGCCTCGACCTCGTCGCGCATCGTCGTCGGCGCGGACGTGTCCGGAGTGTCCGCGCCGACGCGTCCGGTGGCCTTCACTGCAGCCGCCTCGGCTCGCTGCTCGGCACGCCGCCGACGCTTGCGCTCAGCATCCCGAGCGCGACGCTCATCTTCGCTGGTCGGCATCGCGATCCTCCCGGATTCACTAGGGCCGCGAGGCACACCCAGAGCCCCGCCGCCGCCAGGAATCGAACCTGGGACTTCGCCGCGCCATGTGACGTACTCTCCCACTGAGTTACGGACGACGGGGTTGGTCTAAAGAGGGTCTCACGCGGACGCGGACACCGTGTTTTGGAGAACTCACTCACCGATGGGGGAAATCACTGCCGGCGGAATGCCCTGGGTGGTGTGCTGCAGCGATTTTGACCCCCCTGCCCCTAGGTGTACCCATTTGGGGTCGGAAAGTGGCTTAGGCGGGCGTATAGCGCCGCGTGGGTGGTTAGGCGTTGATGAGTGCGCGGGTGATGGTGGTGATGCAGCCCACGAGGGCGATGGCTACCAGGGTGATGACGAGCAATCCGAGGAGGACGCCTGCGGTGTACCCGTGGCGGTAGGTCTTCGTGGTCTTGTCGATGCGGCGCATGGTGGGAACCTGCTCTGCTACTCAGGGGTGTCGGCGGTGGGCGCGGGCTGCTGCTCGAGCACGGTGACCTCGGCAGTGCCGACTTCGGGTGTCGGGGTATCGGGCTTCGGCTTGCGGGGCGGTCGCGGCTTGGCCTTGGCGGGCTCCTCGTCGGGGTGCCAGGGTGCGTGCTTGGGGCCGACCGTGTAGTGGCCGCCGTCGACGTTGATGTCGAGGCGGGTGGTGTCGTCGGGTACGTCGTACTCGTTGCCGGCGAGGGGGCCCTCTTCGATGGTGATGCGCTTCACGGTGTCTCCTGTGTTCGGGTGGTAGGTGGCTGCGTGCTTGTCGTTGGCGCCCATCACCATTCCTCGCTGGTCATGCCGAGGTCGGGGACGGTCTGCCCTGCACCCTTGTGCCGGTTACACCTGTGGTGGGTGGGGCGTGCGTTGGAGGGTTCGAACTCGAGCTCCGGGTAGTTCACGCGGGGCAGCTTGTGGTCGAGCTCGAAGGAGTCGGGCTGGTTCTTCGGCCCGTCCCAGTCGATCGTCGCCTGCCCGCACTCAGCGCATGGGGCGTTGATCGGTTCCCACTGGGCCTTCATGTCGTCGCGGAACTGCTGGGTGCGGTTCGCCATCAGTCGTTGGGGTCCAGTGGGCCGGGGTCGGCGGGTGAGAGTCGCAGTGAGTAGAGCGCGGCGAGGACCGCGAGCTTCATGAGGAACAGGCCGACGAGGAGGACCGGGAGCGGGCGCATCAGGACACCGTGGTGCTCTTGCGTGCGGTGATGAACTGGGCGCCGTCGCGCAGCTGCAGGGGCTCGTTCCGCACAGCGTGGTCGCCGTTGCTCATCGGCAGCGCGAGGAGGTCGTAGCGTTCCGGGGAAGTGATTCCGGATGCGCGCATGAGCGTGCTCGGCAGGACCGGTCCATCCCCGACCTCGAGGGTTTCGCCGTCAACAGTCACGGTGGTCATCGGTGTCTCCTTCGACGTGGTTGCCGCTCCGGTCACCGCGCCGCGTGTCAGGCGGGCTGGGTGAGGTACACGGCCGAGAGGTGGACGGATGCTCTCCGGTGGACGAGTTCGGCAGACGCCCATGTCCAATGCTGCCCCTGGCTAGGCCACTACGACCCGAGCTCGGCATCCGTCCGGCTGTTGGGGGCGGCCGGAGAGATGCGCTCCCAGGCCGGCCGCCCAGTGACGAGTTCGCACCCCCAGGTGCCAGGTTGTCGCCCTGTATCGCCTACCGGAGAGAGTCGGTGGCGGGTTCGTGATGCACGGCACCCACCGGGAGAAGGTCTCGAACCGGTGGGTGTGGAAGTGCTTACCTTGTAGTGAAACTGTGCAATGCCGTGAGCGTCAAGTAGCGGACCTAATCTTTTTTCGTGAACTGGTGGAGGCGTTCGTTGTGGATCCTCACGCGGAGCATCTTGAGGAGGTCGGCGTGGGCGATGTAGCGCCGGCCCCCGATCAGTTGGAACGGCATCCCGTGGCGCATCCAGTAGTAGATCGAGCGGCGCGAGCGCTTCACCCGGCGCGACGCGCTCCGGATGTCGTAGAGCTCGCGGTCTTCCATCAGTCTCGGTTTCCCCACTCGGTTCGGCGGCAGTCGCGGCAGAGGCGGCGCGCATCGCCGTCCTTGTACGTGCGCGGGTTGAAGACGATGCCGCAGGTCAGGATGACCACGTTGAACGGGACGCCCGTGCTCGGCGCGGTCACCGAGTAGCCGCAGCCGTCGCAGGTGACCGTCGGCGGGTCGAGCGTCAGGCCGTGCACGAGCGGGCGCTGCTCGTCGACGCGGTGCCCCGCGCGCACCCATGAGGTGACGCCGCTGTCCCGCGCGAGCTCTGCGCTCATGGGGGTGCGCGAGAACGGGGCTCGTGCGGGCATCTGCGCGTACTCGAGCGCGACCCGGGCGGGGCGGTCGTCGTCGAGGTCGAAGAGCGTCGGCTGCATCAGCGGTTCGCAATCCGCAGCAGCACTGCTCCATGGCAGTGGTCGGGCTCGCCCTCGGCCGGCACGGGGCACCAGCACGCGAGGTCCCTGCCCGCGAGCTCGGCCCTGATGGTCTCGACGCTCGGGCGGTCGGCGGCTTCCGCGCCGAGGTAGTCGGTTCGCCCGTCGGCGTACCGGCCGTCGCGGAGGGAGTTGCTGAGCCAGTTGGCGAAGAACTGCACGGCCTGCTCTCGGTCGTCGGCTCCATGACCCACCACGAACGGGTTGCCCCACTTCGACGGTCGGGCGACAATCACCGCGTCGGGGTTGTCGGCCCGCCACGGGCGCTGTCTGCTCATCTGGATGCGCTTCGGCATCACTTCACCTCCCGGATCTCGGCGGCACGAAGGTCGGCCTGCATCCGGAGCGACCCAAGGATGTTGCGCGCGGTGAGCGCCGGCCGATCGTCGACCATGGCCTGCACCCTCTCAGCGGCTTCGCGCCATGCTTCGGCTGCGGCTTCCCTCTTGACCCTGGCAAGCCAGTCATCGAAGACTTGGCCCGCTATCGCCTTCTCCTCGTCGGCGCTACGGCTCAGTACGGGCATGCCGCTCGTAGCGCTCAGCGTGTAGATCTGCCGAAGCCGCTCGGTCTTCAGTTCGTAGCTCACTGGTCGCCTCCTGCCCGGTAGGGGTTCTCGGACTCGAGGACGCGGTTACCGATCGGGCGGTGCTCCCATTGGGCGGTGACGCCCGCCCACCATGCTTCGGCCTTGACGCGAGCAAGCACTTCCTGTGATCGGGTTGACTCGAACGCGGTTCCGATCCACTGAATCATCTCGGCATCGGTCGAGCCCAGAATGCTTGTGGCCTCCATGAGGGCGACAACGACGGCTTCTGCTTCTGCCGCCCGGGCCTCAGCCTGGATCGCGTCTGCCGCGTTGTTGTTCGCCTGATCCTCAGCTACCCGCAGTTCAGCTTCGAGTTCGATGATCCGTTCGTCGCGGGACCGCACCGCAGCCACCAGGGCAGGGACAGCCGCACGAAGTTCCACCTGCGCGCGCTTGCGGGCCTGAAACACGTCCGACAGCTCTCCGATCCGCCATTCGCCGGGGACCGCCCTGCGTGCGAGTTCTTCGATGCGGGCCAGGTCGTCAGGGGTGAGAGCGGTCACGAGCGGGCCTCCTGAGCCTTGTCTAGGTCGCGGAACACCCGAAAGACCCGGTTGCTGTCGGCTATGCGCTGGTCTTCATCGTTGGCCCGCAGCTCGGCGGCGACCATCACGTCTCGGCTGGTGAGGCCGGATAGCTCCGACACCAGGCCGACGATTGCGAGACGTTCGGCAGCAGTAGTGCGCCATGTCAGGTAGCCGATGCACGACTCGTGGTAGACCTTCCCGTCGCGGTTGCCGAAAGAGAAGCGGTAGTCGCGCTTCCATCGGAACCGGTGGCCGCAGTGCTCACACCGCAGAGTCGACCAGCGCTTCACCTCGCGTAGGTCCATCCATTTCGCGGTCACGAGGGATCACCTTCCATCGACGCCTTCAGCACCTTCTCGAGCTCGTCAGCCATCGCCGTCTCCCAGCCGCGTGAGGCGATGTGAACGCCGTTGAGTGCGTCCTGGATGATTTGCAACTGCTCGCGGCTCATCTGGACAGTGATAGGGGTGTCGCCGAGCGGGTGCCAGATCCGATGCACGTGCTCGGCTTCGGTCTTCTCTTCGTTCTCGTTCATGGTTGCCTCCTCAGGCTGCTCGGTGTTCGTGGTGGCAGTCGCATGGGCACTCGGCCCACCCGCACTGCTTGTGCTTGCCCTGCTCGCAGGGAAGCGAGATCGTGACCGTCGCGGCCCGCTCGGCGGCCTTGAAGTCGGGTGCGTGCTCGGCGGCGTCGATGACGGTTCCGCAGTGCTGGCACCACACGTACAGCTGGTGCCCGAGGCCCACCTCGGCGGCGACGGCGTACTCCTCGCACTCGGGGCACCGGCGGGGCGACACGACCCGTTCACGGGGCGCGGTGAGCTTGTAGCGGCCCCGGAACTCGCGTCCGATGTCGGCGATGTCCTCCGTCCACGCCTTCACTGTGAGCGGCGGGAGCCCGGACACGATGCGGCGCTCGTGGGTCTCGTACCAGGCGGCGAGGTCGGTCATCACGAGGCGGGCGGCGTACTCGTCGGCCCAGAAGTCGGGCAGCCGCTCCCCGGACCGCCGGTACCAGGTCAGCATCACCAGCGACGCGCCGAGGCCGAGGGACTCGTCGAACTGGGCCATCCACTCGTTCACCCGCTGGAACAGGTCGTGGGAGTCCTCGACCGCCTGAGCGTTCAACGGGATCGGCGCCTCACGCGTCCCCGACACGCGGGGGCCGCGCGCCGACTCCATCGACGGCTGCACCTGCGACCGGATGAACGGCAGCACCTCGATGAGGTCTCGCAACTGCCGGCGCGCCCGACCGAAGCACGGCCCGCACAGGTGCCCGAACTTCGCCAGCGCCGGCTCGATGCCGCACACCTCGTCGGACTCGCCGGTGCGCTTCCAGAAGTGGTTCACGCACGTCTTCACGCACGGCTGCACCTCCGGATCGTGCCCGGCGGGCAGTGAGCAGTTCCACCGCCCGGAGAGTGTGCATTCCCGGGAGGCCACAGCGGCCTCCACGGCGTCGATAGCGGCCCGAATGGACTCCCGGGCATCCGGGGTGCCGTTCGCCGCCTCACGGGCCGCCTGGGACGCCATGACCTCGGCTGACTCCTCGTCGATACCCATCGCGAGGTAGTCCTCGACGGTCAGGACGGCCCGCACCTCCGTGAGTGCCCGGTCGACGCTGTCAGCGAAGGCGCCGATCGTCGGCCAGGTGGTGGTTTCGTCGGTCATGACTGGTCCTCCCGGATCTCGATTGCGTGCCTGTCGATGGGCAGGTCGTCGATGAGGTTGTGCTCCCACTGCGCGAGCGGTGCGGCGTCGATGCGCTGCTGCGCGACCCGGTTGTGCTCCGCGAGCATCTCGATCGCCTCAGCGGCAGCGACGGTCAGTTCCGCGGCGAGTTGCTGAGCCTGCTCAGGCGAGTAGTCCGTGCACTTCCGGATCTGCCGCAGCTCGATCCGGTAGCCGTCGTTCACCTCGACCTCCGCGATCGTCATGGGGGTCTGTTCGATCACACTCATCTGCTTTCCCTTCGTCATTTGCTTGCTTCCCACGGCCACGTCGATCCGCGCCACAGCGTCTTCGGCCACGGCCTATCCCTGTCCCGGCCGCCGCGCCACGGCACGACGTCGACCGCCTGCCCCGGCTTCCCGATGTGCGACGGCTTCAGCCCGAGCCCGAACTCCGGCCACCCGAGGAGGGCCGCCGACCCGCGCGGCCTGAGGTCCCGGTCGCCGTTCGCGCCGGCCGCCTTGCCGGCGTGCGCCTCCATCACCAGGGCGAGGCCCCGGTCGCGGAGCGAGTCGAGGGCCACGATCAGCGGCGCGGCGTCGTCGTCGTTCGTGATCGCCCCCTGCACGAGCTTGTAGAGCGGCCCGATGTAAAGCAGGTCAGGCTTCTGCGCGTCCACCAGCCGGTGAATGTCCGCGAGGTCCGGGCCCGACGTGATGTCGATCCGGGACCCGGCCTTGATCTGGATGAAGTCCTGCGGGTCGCGGACACCGTGGTGCTTCGCGCCGTCGATGATCCACTTCACCTCGCGCCGCCACTGCACCTCCGTGTTCTCGGCGTCGACGACGAGGACCCGCGCCGGCGTCATGGGCGCGAACGTGATCGGGTGGATGCCCGCGGCCGCCAGGATCACGAGCTGCCGGGAGAGCGTCGTCTTACCGAGGCCCTCGGCGCCGGTCAGGATCAGCCGGTCGCGGCGCTCGAGCAGGTTCGGGATCACCCAGTCGTATTCGTCGGTCCCGCCCTCCATGACCTCGCGGAGGGTCTTCGTCAGCATCCGGCCCGACGAGCCGCCCTCGATGACCTTCGTGAGCTGCGACAGGACGCTGGTGGCGACGTCCGACGGTGAGCGGCCCTGCTGCAGCTGCCCGCTGATCGTCGAATTGACCGTGCCCAGCGCCCGACGCATCGCATCCGTCCGCACCGTCCGCGCATACTCGCCCGCCGCGTACGCGACGGTCATCTCCGCGTCGATCCAGTCGAACTCGGCGCCGGCCTCGATGCCACGGATTCCCCACTCGGGGAAGTTCGTCGACACCGTGCCGATCGGCACCGGCGACCCTGCCGCGGCACGCTCGAGCATGCGGGCAAAGATGATGCCGAGACGCTGATCCTCGAAGTCCGTGCCCGACACCATGCCGTGCACCGCCCGCGCCTGAGACGGATCCAGAAGGATCGCGCCGAGGAGGGACCGCTCGGCCCGCGACCCGGTCATGCGAGCCACCCCCGCGCCGTCGTCCGGATGCCGGTCTTCTGGATGGCTCGAGCGAGCCCGACGGTCATCGGCCACGGCAGCGGCAGCCGGTCGATCTTGCGGGCCTGCTTCGTGACGCGGAGCACCCCAGATTCGCTTCGGACCATCAGGCCCCAGCCGGTCGGGAGCTCGTCGAGCTTCGCGACCCGCGCGTCCGACGCCACGAGCCACCAGTAGTCGCAGTAGGGCCGGAACGCCTCGGCCTTCTCCGGGTCGCGCAGCTCGGTGAGCCAGTCGGACCGCGAAACCTTCACCTCGTGGCCGTGGACGACGTGCCGCTTCGACTCCCATCCGTCGATCGCGATGAAGTCGGCAGTGCGGAGCGGGCCGGCGCAGCGTCCCGAGAGCTGGTCATAGCCCATGAAGCCCGTGCCGTTGCGGACGTGCTCGGCGCGGATCCACCGGTCACCGTTGCCACCGTCCGACGTGTACCGGCGGGTGAGGGCATCGAGCATGTCGCGCTCGGTGACCTTCGCCCCGGTCACGACTGCATCCAAGCGTCAGGGTTCGCCACAGGCTGTTCAGTCGCTCGAGCCGGCAGCGGTTCGTCGTCCCACCGACCGTGGCTCAGCCACGTTGAGGGGTGAGGGATGAACTGCTTCTCCGGAAGGTTCGGATCCGATGCGAACCGCTGTGCACCAGCGATGATGTCGGCGGGATCGGTCTTCTTCGACGCGGCAGCGAACGCCTTCCGCGCAGCCTCCTTGCCGACCTTCCTCGGGTAGGCCATGTAGAACTCCGCGAACGACCCAGCACCGGTCGAATCCGCCGGAATATCCAGATCGAACATGTCTGGTGATTCATGGTGATTCTTACTGGTGATTACCCCCGCACTGTGCGGTGTGAGATCCGTGCCATTTGCGGTGTGAGGTGCCAGTGGTTGCGGTGTGAGATTCTTAGGCCGCATATTGCGGTGTGAGGATCCGACCCGCAACCGGTAGCGGTCTGAGGTGCGGTATCCGTCGTCCCGGCGCCGGGCCTGTCGCTCGATGTATCCGTCCTCCTCGAGCGACTTCAGCGCCCGCTGCACGGTGTCGACCGATGCGCCTATCATCCGCGCGAGACGCTCCTGACCGGGGAAGCAGGAGAACTCCTCGTCCGCCATGTCAGCGAGCGCGATCAACGTGAACTTCCTCGTCGTCGGGAGGTCGAGCTCCCATGCCCAGTGCGTCGCTTTGTACGCCATCAGTCCTTCACCTCCTCTTCGTCGAAATCTCCGCGCTTGATGCGCGCTATCAGGCCGTCGTAGATCGCCCCGTGCACCGCGTTCTCTGTCTGTGCCCGCTGGCCCAGCCAGGTGAGCAGGGCGACCTTGTCGACGCTCATCAGGCCCACCGCTTCCGGTTGAGCTCGGCCGACCATCGGGCCCACTCGTCGCCGTAGACGAACTCCATGAACTCCGCCACCTTTGCGGCCGACACCTCGTACCGCTCGCCGTCCGGGGTCAGCCGCCACCACGACAGCTCGGGGGTGTAGAAGACGGGCACCTTGTCGGCGCCGTACCGTGCCGGCACCCATCGGCGCACCTTCCACCCCGAGAACAGCGCCTGCGTCTGCAGGTCAGCTTCCGCGCGGGCGTTGCAGCTCGAGCAGAGCATCAGTCCTTCGGTGACGAGCGGCGGGATCTTCGACCCGCCCTGCCCGACCGCGGCCCGGTGCTGGAACTCGAGCGGACCGCGCGCACCGCAGGCCACACAGCGGTCGTTGTCACGATCCAATGTGAGGAGCCGCACCGAGGCGGTCGGGGCAGTCATGCGCGCACCTCGGCCCCGAGGATGTCCCGGATGCGCAGGATTCGACCGGCAGCTGCCACACCGAAGTCCATTGGCTCGACGACGATCTCCTCGATGAGGGCCAGCTGCTCCTCGAGCTTTACCGCGAGCTCCCGAGCACGGTCACGCTCACCGAGTGCGACCTCGAGCGCTTCGGATTTCGCCGCGAGCTCGGTCGGGACCGTGACGCGATGTCCGAGCGAGCACTCGTAGATCTCACCGTTACGGTCGAGGCCGACGAGTCCCAGGAGCAGCCCGCAATCCTCGCAGCGTCGGGCGTTCATGCGCTCTCTCCCTGCGTCTTGGGAGCGAGTTCGTACCAGGTCTTCGAGATCAGATTCACGACGACAGGGTCGGCGTGAGCCGCCTTCGCTTCGACGCCGAGGGCACCGACGGCGGCCTGGTCGATCTTCGCCGCGTCGGCGAGTTCGGTGAGCCAGTCTCGACCGGACTCGTCCTTCAAAGCGGCCGGCGGCGGGGTGTCGATCGGAAGAACCTCGTGCGGTGCACGCTTCCCCCTCGCGACGGTCAGCTTCACACTGAGGGTGTCCCCGATGTGGGACATGTGCGAGATCTGGATCCCGCCGACCTCTTCGCCGCCGAACTTGATCTTCGGGTTGCGGAACAGGGTCAGCTTTCGGCCGGCGTAGGCGTCGGTCTCTGCGCCCCACGCGGTCACCAGCACGCGCCTCATCGACTTCGACGGCTTGTACGGGCGTCCGTTGCCGAACTCCTCCGTGAAGACGCTCACGGGCTGCTCAGGGGTTCCCTTTCGCACCTCGACGATCGTGACAGTGACAGGCCCCGCGATGAGGTCGTCGGCGTTGAGCTGGTCCGACTTCGGGACGATGCTCTCTGTGAGATTCATTCGATCATTCCTTCGTTGAACATCAGCCACGTGGGCGGCTGGATCGGATCGGGGTCGAGGTCGTAGCCGGGCCACACGCCGGACGCGGTGCACTCGGCGTAGGTCTCGAGGGCTTCCTTCACGCGGTCGCGGCCGATCTCGGCGTACTCAGCCGCGAGCGGATACACACCGACCAGGTGCGGGGGCGCGGTCTCGACGACGATGAACTTCATCCGCCCGGAGAAGTCACCAGTCGCGAGGCCCAGCGCGTGCAGGTACCACTCCTGCTGCACGTGGTAGCCGTAGTTGGCTGCGGTCCGGGAGAAGTCCTCCGGGTGCGCCGACTTCGACGTGGTCTTCAGGTCGACCGTCCATGGCTCGGACTGGGCCGCGTTGGGCAGGTAGTCGAAGCGGGCCCGCATCCGGACGCCCGTGGCCGGGTCGGTGACGAACACAGAAGCCTCCGCGTCGCCCTGCTGCTCGAGCATCGCCCGCGCCCTGGGATGATCGAGGATCGCCTCCGCCATCGCGTCGACCTTCGCCATGTCGTCGGGGCTGATCGGCGCCAGACCGACCGCACGCTGCTTCGCAGCCCACTCGACGGTTTCGGCTCTCGTCGACACGTTGCCCGACTTCGTCAGATGCTCAGCCGGGTAGGCGATCACACCGGTGCCGACTCCGAGGACTTTCGCGTGAGCGACGTGCCCGACATCGAAGGCCTTCTTCCCGGGCTGCGGGTGCTCGACGTAGTGGCGGTACACGGCCGGGGCGAGGAGCAGCTTCCGGGCGCCCGTGGATGACAGCTCGGGGCCACCGTGGTAGACCTCGTCGGGCATGTCGAGGACGATGCCGTCGCGGCCGCTCATGACCACACCTCGTCGACGACGTACTCGCGGGAGTCGCCGGCGCCGAACAGGCTTCGCTCCCCGAACTCGTGGTTCATGCGGTCGGCTTCCGCTTCCGCGGCCACCTCGCTGTCGAACGTCTCGTGCACCGTCGACGTCTGCAACCCGTCACGGTCCTCGACGAGCTCGACGACGTTGTATTCGACGGTCAGCCCCGACGCCTGAGGGTCGGGTGCAAGCGTCGGGGCCGCGCTCATACGTGCACCCGGCGACCGTTGTCGTCGCGCTCGATCACGTTGCGGAACGTGGGCTTGCCGTAGATGGGCTCGAGCGGCGTCCTGATCCCGTCAGCACCATGCCGCGGCTTCTTGTCGCCGACGATCGGTCGTGACGCCAGGAGACGCTCACGGAGCACCGGGAACACCTCACGGGCGCCCGGCTGAAGGTGCGCCGAGCGGAGGCGAGCCTCGTGCTGCTGTCGGGTTGTCAGCTTGCTCATTCGTCGTCACCCCCGTCGAAGTCGAGTTCGGTCTCGCCCGAACGCACCTGGTAGGCCGACACGAGCAGCTCGCGCGCCTCCTCGGCCGCATCACCCGTCAGGACCTCGACGTGCTGCAGACCGGCCGTCGCCGTCCAGTCGCCGCCATCGTTCTTCCCGATCGCGTGACGCTTCACAAGCGCCACCACGACCACGGGCTCCGGCTCGATCTCGGGGCGCGTCCACTCGCCCTCGAGGTCCTGCAGCGCATCCTTGTTCTCGTCGGGCTTCTTCGACGTGTACTTCACGGTCATCGGCTCTTCCTCTCGAATCCGCGGGTGATCTTCTTCGTCTCGTTGCGGAACCCGAGCAGGCTCACGACGAAGACGGCGACGAAGAGCACCACCCCGATGCCGGCGAGGACCACGAGTCCCCAGATCACGAACCAGATGATGTCGAGCACTTGCTGTTCCATCACTTCTCTCTCTTCTCTCTCGTCGGCCACGGCACCTTGCTCATGGCCTCGTTCTGCCCTGCATGCGTGGGCCCCTCGATCGGGAACCCCGCCCACCACGCACCCGCGGCCGCCATGGCCAGCGCGTCCGCCTGGTTGTCGTCCGAGACCCGCGCCTCGGGAAATCTCTCGCGCATCCGCGCCTTCACCTGCGGCTTCTTCGCCGCCCCCGAACCGGTCGCGAGCATCGCCCGGTGCGAGTTGTTCACGACCACGACCACGCAGCCGCGCCGCTTCATGAGGTCGTAGATCCGACCCCACAGCCACGCCCGCTCGATGACCTTCCCCGCGGTCGCTTCACCCCGAGGCACGAACATCTCCTCGATCAGCACCAGCGACTCCGGCGGCGTGAACACGGCCACCGGACCGGCGATCTCACGGACCCGGGACCAGTTGCCCTCCCACCCCTCACGGGACGGGGACGCGACAGCCTTCGTCTCGACCTCGCCGGTCACGCTGATGCGTGCCAGGCCGGTGCCGCTCAGCGACGGGTCGATGCCGACCACGTCACGGAAGCCGAACCCGGCACCCGGGGCGATCTCACGGAACGCATCCTCGATGCTCACGAACGGCCGCCGATCGGGATGAACCGAATGAACTTGCTCGACAGCCGGGGCGTGCTGCACTGCTTACAGACCGACGTCTGCCCGCCCGCCTGCTTCACTCCGAGGTGCTCGGCCAGCGTGTCCTTATGCACCTGGCAGACCATCGACACGACAACCGAGCAGCACATCATCTGGATCGCGAAGTTCGCAGGGCGCTTGCACGTGCCGTTCACGAGCGTGCAGACCGGGTGGAAGTCGAGCCCGGCGAGGACCGTCTCGCCTTCGAGGGCGCTCACCGTCGCACCCCCGTTTTTGCCTCGAGCACGAACAGTGCCACGCCGGATGCGGCCATCACGACCGCGAAGACGAGGAGCAGACCGTTGACGCCGAACGCGAAGGACAGGAAGACGATCACCACCGCCGACCCGATGAATATCCCGATGAGGGTGTCCCTCAAAGCCAGCGCCTTCATGACGCCACCGCGCGGAGACGGAGCTGCGGGTGGGCCGGGACCAGCGGCTGGCCGGTCCAGATCGTGGCGAGCGACTCGAAGTCGCAGTACACGACGCCGGCCTGGATCTGCGACACGATCGTGTGGGCGAGCCGGAACCCGTCCTGACCGGGCCCGCAGGGGATGACTCGGCGGGAACCGTACCGGCCGACGACGATCTGTCCGCCGTACCGGAACACCTTGAAACGGTGCATCGATCTCTCTTCTCTCTTCGATGGGGATGCCGCGCCCGCCCGGGTGGGTGTACCGGTGGGGGATGCGAACGCGGCAGTTCGTGGGGGGTCAGGCCGACTGCTTGACCGGGACCTGCTGGGCCTTCATGTAGTCGTCGACCTCGGCTTCCGAGTACCGGATCAGCCGGCCGATGCGTGAGTAGGGGAGGTTGACGCGCTTCCCGCGCCAGTCCTGGAGGGTGCCGACCGGGATGCCGGTGAGCTCGGAGCACTGCTGCTCGGTGAGCCACTTCGTCGCGGTCATGCCGCCTTCCCCTTCCGGGGGGCGTTCTCGGCGATGGCGCTGGCGGCGATGCGAGCCACGTGACCGATCCACGCGTCGCTCGGCTCGGTGACGCCGTTCTCTACACGAGAGAGGTACGACTCCGAGACGCCCGCACGATCCGCCAGCTCCCTTGCTGTGATCCCGGCCCGGTCCCGCAGGACCCTGATGACCTGTCCGGGTGATTCTGTGCTCTGCATAGGAAAGACATTAGGCACTCTTTCCGGTGTTAAGCAAGTTAAGTTCGGAAAGACATTCGAGATTCAGCCTCGGTATTGCCTATTCAGCGGAAATACCCATACGATAACTACCCGTGACCAATGACACTGACCGGAAATTCCCGGAACTCACATCTCAGGCGATCAAGGCCGCGACACAGCAAGAGCGTTTGTCGTACGGGCCACTGGTGAAGCAGCTGCGCACGCAGCAGGGGCTTCGCCAGATCGAACTCGCCGAGGCTGCCGGGACGACCGAGCGCACGGTCCGCAACATCGAGGGCGGCTCGACTGCGGGTCAGGCCGCGATGCTCATCAAGATCTTCCGGGCGCTGAACGTCGAGCTCGAGCACCGCGACTACGCGGCAGACGTGCAGAGCTACCTCGCCATGGTCGCGCCGCTGATCGAGCAGATCGAGCCGGCGAACAGACTCCGGGTCATGACCCGCGTGATCGGGCTTCTGAGCGACGCGGTCGCCGAGGGTGCCGTGCCCACTGTCGGGGGTGCCGCTGATACTGATGCCACGCCGCAGGAGATCACCGAGAAGGCACGCGAGGCATGGGCCCGCGGAGAGGGCCGCCGGGCTGCGAAGCGTCGAACGAAGAAGGACACCGAGGAGGAGTGATGTTGCAGCTGGTGGGGGAGGCTATGCGGCTGGGGGTCCGCATCCACGTCGCACATCTCGATCAGATCGAGGAGGGCCTGCTCGGGTTCTACGACCACGACGAGAACACGATCTACGTCGACATGAACCTGACTCGGGCCGAGCGGAACGAGGTCGTCGCGCACGAGCTCGGGCACGCCCAGTTCTGCCACACCTGCGACAGCGAGGTCGGGGAGCGGCAGGCGAACCGGTACGCGGCCGGCCTGCTCGTCGACCCGGCCGAGTACGCACGCGCCGAGGCGATGTCGACCGACGTCGCGTTCATCGCTGAGGAGCTCGACGTGACCCCGCAGATCGTCGTCGACTACCGGCGGTATTGCCTCGAGCGGATCGGTGTCACGACGTACGCGTCGCCTCACATGGGCTCCGGGCAGTGGTCGGCGCGGTACGCGAATGCCTAGGCCGCCGATGCCCCTCGAGACGTGGGGGAAGATTCGCCGCACGGTCGTCGGCGGGAAGCCGACGGCGGTCACCTACTACCGGAACTCGACCGGGAAGCGGCTCGTGATGCAGCGCTCTGGGAAGTCGCACGCGCAGGCCGAGCGGGCCCTCCTCGAAGCGCTCCGAGCGGCCCTGTCCGAGGATCCGTCGGAGGCGCTGCTGTCGCCTACGTCGACGGTCGCCGAGCTCGCGCACGTGTGGCTCGAGGAGCGGAAGCTGAAGGGCACCACGGCGGGCACGATCAACACCTACCGGAACTCGATCCGCGCCCACATCGAGCCGGGCCTCGGCAGTCTCCGCATCCGGGAGGCGACGACCCCGCGGCTCGATAAGTTCATCCGCGGCCTCATGCGCTCGAACGCGACCGCGCGCACCGCCCGCACCGTGCTCATGCAGATGTTCGCCCTCGCCGTCCGCCACGGCGCCGTCCAGACGAACCCGGCCGCCGGCGTCATCGCGGTCACGGCGACGAAGAAGCTCGTGAAGGTCGTCGGCGCGGACGAGCTGCGCCTCATGCGCGACCTGTTCCGCGAGTACGACAAGCACCACGTCTCCGAGCTCTACGAGATCGCCCAGGTCCTCACCGCGACCGGCGCCCGCATCGGCGAGGAGCTCGCCCTCGACTGGGACACCGACACCGACCTCGACAAGGGGCGCGTGTTCGTGAACAGCACCCTCATCACCGACGGGGGCCTCGTCCGCCAGGACCACCCGAAGAGCTTCGCCGGCCACCGCGGCCTCACCTTGCCGCGCACGGTCCACACGATGCTGCTCGAGCGACGCGTGCACGCCGAGTACGAGATGGTCTTCCCCTCGTCGACGGGAACGTACCGGTGGCCGGCGAACGTGCGCCGGCAGTGGCGGGATGCGCTGAAGGGCACACCGCTCGCCGGGAAGACGCCGCGCGACTACCGGAAGGCCGTCGCGACGCACCTCGACCGGAAGCTCGGTGTGAAGGCTGCAGCAGCCCAGCTGGGGCACGGCACGGAGGACATCACGATCGAGTACTACATCGAGAAGCAGGAGACGATCTCGGACTTCTCGGAAGTCATCGAGACCCTGTTTGAAAGTAGCGAGTAAATAGCGGATCCGGCCGTTCGGCTGACTCTCCGGTTAACGCAAAAACGGCCCAGATCCGCAGACCTGGGCCGTTCGAGTGGTGCACCCCCTGGGACTTGAACCCAGAACCCACTGATTAAGAGTCAGTTGCTCTGCCGATTGAGCTAGAGGTGCGCGGCTCTTGGCGAGCCAGTCGTCAACATTAGCATGCCTTTTCAGGGTGCGCGAACCGGGTCGACGACGTCCCCCGGATCGCCGTTCTTGGTCAGGCGGACGGTCGCCACGACTGTGATCACGGCACCCAGCGCGGTGAAGCAGAAGGCGATCAGGGCGCCCCATTCGACCAGGCTCGCGGCGGGCCCGTGCTCGTCGACATCGCCGGTCTCGCTGATCTGCACGAGGGCGATCGCGCCGCCCACGAGGAGGTCGAGCACGAACAGGGCGGCGCCGATCAGGTAGGCGAGTCGGAGCAGCAGCACGAGGCGGGCCGTTCTAGCGTTCACGGCTCAACGATACGGGTACGCATGCCGCTGGGGGAGCCACTACGTATCGCTTCCTCGGCCACTACGTAACCCGGGGTCGGAGCCCGGATTCGGGTCGAAAAAGTGAGTAGAACCTACTCAAGGCCCGGCATCCGGTGAGAGCGGATGCGGCGCCGGACCGCAGTCGCCGACGACCCACCCGCCTGTCGGCGCCGAGAGAAAGCACCCGCAGCGCATGACAACCCGCAGAAACGCACCCGTCCTCCCCGGCGGTCAACGGCTCCACGGCCGCGACCGGCAGTTCAAGCAAGCGCTGGCCTGCCTCGCCCGACGCGAGGCGCGAGCGCTCGTCGTCGTCACAGGCCGCCCCGGCGTGGGCCGGACGGCCTTCGCGGAGGCCCTGGCAGCCGCCCTGGAGCCCGAACGGCGGGTCCACCTCATCCGTGGACGCGCCGATCTCACCGGCGTGCCGTTGGGCGCGCTGGCGCCCGCCCTCGCCGTCCTGCCGGTCCAGGATGCCGCCGGTTCCGCGATCGTCGAGTTCCACCGGTCGGTGAACGACCCCGACGTGGTCCTCCTCGTCGACGACGCCCACCTCCTCGACTCGGCGAGCCTCTGCGTGCTCGAGCAGGTCATCGACGGGGGCGTGGCCTCCGTGGTCCTCACCCGCACGACCGGCTCGGAGAGCACCGGCCCGCTCGGGTCGTCCGGCCGGGCGCCCAGCGCGCTGATCGAACTCACGGCCCTGTCGGCATCGGATGCGCACACCCTCGTGAAAGACCGGCTCGGCCCCAGCGTCGGCCCGGTTGCCGCCGAGGAGATGGTCCGTCTCTCGGCGGGCAGCACCCGCACCCTCTCCGAACTCGTCGACGCCGCCGTCGGCGCGTCGGACCTCTGCGACGACTCGGCCTCCTGGCGCGAGCGCTGGCCGTACCTGTCGAACGGCGTGATCGCTTCCCTCCCGGCCGATCCGCTCGACACCGATCCGCTCGTCGTCGACCTGCTCGCGGTGCTCGCGGTCGCGGGCGACCTGCCGGTCGAGCAGGGGGGCACCTCGGGCGTCTCCGAGCGCGGCACGCAGCGCGCCGAGGCCCTGGGGTTCGTGACCACGCGGCAGCACGACGGGCGCATCTGGGTGTCCCTCGCGCATCCGCTCTACGCCGCCGTGGTGCTCTCGACGGTCTCGGGCCTCTGGCGCGCGAGCTTCTGCGCCGCGGGTGCCGACATGCTCGACGGCTACCCGGCCCACCGGGTTCGCCGGGCCCTGCTGCAGCTGGCCGCGGGTCAGCCCGTGCCGCCCGCGCTCCTGGTCGACCTCGCCCGGCGTGAGCTGAGCGAGCAGCGCTACACGACGGCGATCCGCCTCGGCGAGCACGCCGTCGCCGGCGGAGGCGCCGACCCGACTCTCCGCTCGGCGGGGGAGTACGTGCAAGCGCAGGCGCTCTCGCAGGTGGGCCGGATCCGAGAGGCCTCGGAGCACTTCGACGCGGCCTGGCGCGCGGCGGCGGTGGCCGAGACCGGGGGCGACCTCGACGAGGGCTTCCTCGCCTCGCTCGCGCAGGCCGAGGGCAATCATCTCGCCTTCCGGATGCTGCGGCCCGACCTCGC
Organism: Herbiconiux solani NBRC 106740; assembly: GCF_001571005.1. Lineage (GTDB taxonomy): Bacteria > Actinomycetota > Actinomycetes > Actinomycetales > Microbacteriaceae > Herbiconiux > Herbiconiux solani. The sequence continues at coordinate 233,916 of NZ_BCST01000006.1, forward strand.
GCTCGCCCGGGTCGAGCCGGTGCTCCGACGGCTCACCGATCCGGTGCACCGCTCCCTGGTCGAGTCCGACCTCGTCAAGTGGCGGCTGATGGCGGGCCAGGGCATCACGACCGACCTCGAGGCGCTCTCGGTGCTGGGCCCGGTCGAGACGCCCGGTGACCTCAACCTGCTCATCATGACCGCGACGCTGCACACGATGGGCGGCAACCTGTCGCTCGCCGGGGAGGCCGTCGAGCGCGGGCTCGCGGAGTGCGACCGGTTCCGCGACGTGCTGCCGAACGCCCGCGACCTCCTGCAGCTCTCCGAGGTGCTCGTGCTCTCGTTCACCGGCCGGTTCGCCGAGGCCCGCGCCGCGGCGCGCGCCAACCTCGCCCGGGCCGAGGAGGCCAACCCGAGCGCCCGCGGCGTCTGGCGCTTCGCCCTCGCGATGATCGAGCTGCACACCGGCTCGCCGGCACGCGCCTGGAAGCTGATCTCCGAGGGCCGACGCGACCTGGTCTGGCGCGACATCGCCGGGCTCCTGCCCACGGCGGATGCGCTCTCCGCGGCGATCGCGGCCCGCACCGGGCGCTTCGCGATCGCCCGCAGCTGGCTCGACCAGCTCACCCCCGCCGAGGTGCGCGATCCGAAGGTCGAGCTCTACGCCTCGCTCGCCCGCGCCTGGGTCTCGGCCTCCACCGGGCGGCCCGGGTTCGCGATCCGCAGTCTCGGGCCGGCGCTGCACAAGGCCGCCGACGGCGGGCAGCGGTATCTCGCGGCGCTCGTCGCCTACGAGGCCATCCGGATCGAGCCGGTCGTCGGCGCGACCGTCATGCTGCCGCACCTGATCGCGGCCCGAAGTGCGTTCCCGCTCTGCGAGTCCCACGCCCACGCGATCATCGCCCGCGGCGACGTGCTGCCGATCGCCAAGCAGCTGGCCGAGGCCGGGCTCCTCGGGCCGGCGATCGATGCGGCGCGCTGGGCGGCCGACACCGCCGGGACGGATCTCGCCCGCGCCTCGCTCGCGCACCGGCTCGCCGACTCGTGGACGGTGCGCACCGGGGTCGCGATGTCCCACCGGCGCCGCCAGTCGCATCCGCGGGTCACCCCGCTGACCGACCGGGAGTGGCAGCTCGCCTCGGGCGCCGCCTCGCACCGCACGAGCGCCGAGCTCGCCGCCGAGTTCGGCATCTCGGTTCGGACGGTCGACAACCACCTGGCCCGGATCTACAAGAAGCTCGGGATCGCGGGGCGGCGCGAGCTGAGTGCAGAGCTCAGCGAACTCCAGCTCGACGGGCCGTACGAGGGCTACCCGGCTCAGCAGAACCGGTAGCGGCGAGAACGAGTAGAAACTACTCATCACGCTGGTGGGGCGGGATGCCGGAGACTTACCGTGGCGCACAGCCGGGTCATCCGGTACGCGCTCTCGTGTTGCACAGCGCTTGGTTCACTTGTCAGTCCCAGGCCGCCCGAGGGCGTTCGGTGATCCACGACCAGAGGTGGCCTTCGGGTGGTCGCCTCTGGTCGTCCCGGCCAGCCGCCTGCGGTCGTCCCGGCCAGCCGCCACGGGTCGTCCCGGCCCGTCGCCTCTGGTCGTCCCGGCCAGTCGTGTGCGGCGATCTTCGAGCGCACTACTGTGAAGAACATGACGCAACGGGTCGACACTCTTCTCATCTTCGGCGCGAGCGGAGACCTCACCGCACGCCTCCTCCTACCGGGGCTCGCCCAGCTCCTCACCTCCCAGCCAGAGCGCCGCCTCGAGCTGATCGGGGCGGGTGGAACCGAGTGGACCGACGAGGAGTGGCGTTCGGTCGTCACCACCTCGTTCGCCGAGGTCAAGGCCGACGGAGCCGCGGTCGAGAAGCTCGTCGCGAGCACCCGTTACGTGAACGCCGACGTCACCGATCCCGCCGAGCTGCAGAAACTGCTCGGCATGGCGAAGGGCACGCCGGCGATCTACTTCGCCCTGCCGCCGGCCGTCGCCGCGAAGGTCGTCGTGGCCCTGCAGTCGGTCGACTACCCGTCCGGGCTCACGCTCGCCCTCGAGAAGCCGTTCGGCATGGATGTCGCCAGCGCCGAGGCCCTGAACGGCGAGCTCGCGAAACTCGTCCCCGAGAACCAGGTGCACCGCGTCGACCACTTCCTCGGCCGATCGACCGTCTTCAACTTCCTGGGTCTGCGCTTCGCCAACAGCATCTTCGAACCGCTCTGGAACGGCGAGCACATCTCGCGCGTCGACATCGTCTACGACGAGCAGCTCGGACTCGAGGGCCGGGCCGGCTACTACGACAAGGCCGGTGCGCTGGTCGACATGATCCAGAGCCACCTGCTGCAGGTCATGGCCGTGCTCGCCATGGAGCCGCCCGCGACCCTCGGGCAGAACGACCTGCGCGACGGCAAGGAGCTCGTGCTGCGCGCGACCCACCTCTGGGGCGACGACCCGAAGACCGCGAGCCGCCGCGCCCGCTACACGGCCGGCACGATCGACGGCCGCGAGCTGCCGAGCTACTCCGACGAGCAGGGTGTCGACCCCGAGCGCGAGACCGAGACGCTCGCCGAGGTCACCCTCGAGATCGCCAACTGGCGCTGGAAGGGCGTGCCGTTCACGCTGCGCTCGGGCAAGGCGCTCGGCACCCGGCGCCGCGAGAGCGTCGTGACCTTCACGCCCGCCCGGCAGGTGCCGGTGGGCCTGACCGGAGCGAACACGCCGTCCGTGCTCCGCATCTTCCTCGCGCCGGACGCGATGTCGCTCGAGATCGACATCAACGGCCCCGGCGACCCCTACGAGCTGGAGCGGGTGAGCCTGGACGCGACCTTCGGCGACGGCCAGCTGCTGGCGTACCGCGAGGTTCTCGCGGGCATCCTCGACGGCGACCCGACGCTCAGTGTGCGCGGCGACTCCGCGGTCGAGGGCTGGCGCATCCTGGCCCCCGTGATCGAGGCGTGGAAGGCCGGAGACGTGCCGCTGGACGAGTACCCCGCGGGCAGCGAGGGCCCCGAGGGCTGGGCTCCGATCGGCTGAGCCGGGCACGGGGGTATAACGCCAGGCCGGACTCAGCGTCAGCCGAGACCTAGTTCGCGACGGTCCAGTCGGCCTCGGCGGCCTTCTTCGCCGATGCCTCGGCCACCTCGCGGTGGTGGGCGACAAGCGAACGAAGCGCCTCGTCCTCGAGCGGATCGGAGGCCACGGCCGCCGGGCGGGGCGCGAAGGGCTTGCCGAGGGGCGAGGCGAAGCGCTCGACGGGTGCGAGCTCGGCGCGAGCGGCGACCGGGGCGAGCGAGGCCCGCTGCGGCAGCGGCGCGACCGAGGAGCGACCCATCGATGCGGAGGGGATCGAAGCGGGTGACACCGAGGCCACAGCCGGCGCCGCCTGCCCGAGGTTCTCGCGCACCGTGATGCCGTGCTCGGCGAGGTTCGCGACGATGTCGCGGGCCACCGAACGGGCGAGAGCCGTGTGGAAGATGTCGTCGGTGTCGGACACCTTGCGACGGGTGATCGCGAACGATCCGAGGGGCCCGAAGTTCTCCATCAGGGTCTGGTTGACGAGCTCGTAGAGACGTTCAGCGCTCACCGTGCTCTCCCGTTGAGCCTTCGCGCGTCGTCTCCAGCCGATCATCGCAACGTCCTTCCGGTCACCCTCGTGAGAACAGTGTGCGGGCTGGGCATTCCCGGGGCCCAATCGACACGCCGGAGCGCGCCCTCCAATGGGCTGATTAGGCTGGAAATTCGTCACCCGCGGCTCCATCCGCCTCCGCGACCTCCCGGAAAGGCACCTCATGCTCATCGAACGCAGCTGGATCGCCTTCGCGATCGCCGGCGTCTCGGCCCTCGTGATCGCCCTCGCCCTCACCGCGATCATCGCCCTCGTGTTCCGCCTGGCCGCCCGTCGGCAGGGCTGGGCGAAGTCCCTCATCCGCCGTGCGCGCATCCCGTTCCGGCTGTTCCTGCTCGTGGTGCTGCTCTGGATCGCGACCGATCTCACGATCCCGTTCGGCGAGGGTCAGCCGGTGATCGACCAGCTGTTCCTGATCGCGACGATCGCGCTCGGTGCGTGGCTGGTCTGCGCGCTCGCCCTGGTGCTGGAAGACGGGGCGCTCAACCGTTACACGATCGACCGGCCCGACAACCGGATCGCCCGGCGCGTGCGCACCCAGGTGCTGATCCTCCGCCGGCTCGCGATGGTGATCGTCATCGTGCTCGCGGTCGGCGCCATCCTGCTCACCTTCCCCGGCGCCCAGGCCGTGGGCACGAGCGTGCTCGCCTCGGCGGGCGTGGTGTCGATCGTCGCCGGTCTCGCGGCGCAGTCGACGCTCTCCAACGTCTTCGCGGGGATGCAGATCGCGTTCAGCGACGCCGTCCGCGTCGACGACGTGGTGATCGTCGAGGGGGAGTGGGGGCGGATCGAGGAGATCACCCTCACCTACGTGGTCGTGCACATCTGGGACGACCGGCGGATGGTGCTGCCGAGCACCTACTTCACCTCAAAGCCGTTCCAGAACTGGACGAGGCGCACCTCCGAGCTCCTCGGCTCGGTCGAGTTCGACCTCGACTGGCGGGTCACCCCCGCCGAGATGCGGGTCGAGCTCGACCGTATCCTCGCGCGGACCGACCTCTGGGACCGGAGGGTCTCGGTGCTGCAGGTGACGGATGCGACCGGCGGCTACGTGCGCATCCGCATCCTGGTCACGGCGATCGATGCGCCGACCCTGTTCGACCTGCGCTGCTACGTGCGCGAGGAGATGATCGCGTGGCTCTACCGCACGAGCCCGCAGTCGATCCCTCGCACGCGCGTCGACATGATCGAGCCGGAGGCGGACATCTCGCACCGTGCCACGGCCGGCGACCCGGACTCGGGCGGCCTCTTCCACGGCGACCGGGGCGCGGAGGGGCGGGCCAGCCTGTTCACCGGGCCCATCCAGGCCGGCGGCTACATCGACGACGAGCCCGAGGAGCGCCAGGGGGGCCGCTAGCGCGGAGCCTGCTCAGTCGTCGCCGAGCTCGCGCGCATCCTCGTCCTGCTGCAGCACGCTGCCGATGGCGAGGGCCACCGTGATGCCCCAGCTCACCCACATCAGGATGAGGCGCCAGTCGCGGGGGCCCCTCCGGGTGGTCTGGATCACGCCGAAGGCGCCGATGACCGAGCTGATGATGCTGGTGTTGAGGATGTACTTGCGCACGTCGTTCCCGTCTCTTCACGTCGTTGGGTCCAAAGCTACCCCGGGCCACGCGCAGGTGCCGCTGGTAGTTTGAGGAGTCATGCCCTCATCAGACAGTTCCTCCGCACCGCTCGCCGGCGAGTTCGACTTCGTGGTCGTCTCGAACCGGCTGCCCGTCGACCGGATCACGGACGAGAACGGGGAGCCCTCGTTCCGCACCTCGCCGGGGGGTCTGGTCACCGCGCTCGAGCCCGTCATGCGCGAGGCGGACGGCGCCTGGATCGGCTGGACGGGATCGGCCGACGACCACGCCGAGCCGTTCGAGCACGACGGCATCCACCTCCTCCCGGTCGCCCTGTCGGACACCGACATCGAGCTCTACTACGAGGGCTTCTCGAACGACACCCTCTGGCCGCTCTACCACGACGTGATCGCGCCCCCGGCGTACCACCGCGAATGGTGGGAGCGGTACGTGATCGTCAACCAGCGCTTCGCCGACCGCGCCGCCGAGGCCACGGCCGAGGGCGGCACCGTGTGGGTGCAGGACTACCAGCTGCAGCTCGTGCCGAAGATGCTGCGCGAGAAGCGGCCCGACCTCACGATCGGCTTCTTCAACCACATTCCGTTCCCGGCATACGGCATCTACTCGCAGCTGCCCTGGCGCACCCAGATCATCCAGGGCCTCCTCGGCGCCGACGTGATCGGCTTCCAGCGCACCGCCGACGCGGGCAACTTCTCGCGGGCCGTCCGCCGCCTCCTCGGCTACCAGGCCAAGGGCACCGTGATCGACGTGCCCGTCGAGGCGGAGTCGGATGTCGCGAGCGCGAAGCACCGCATCTCGAGCGTCGGCCGCGCCGGCGGTGACAAGCTCGTCCGAACCGTCGTGGCCAAGGCCTTCCCGATCTCGATCGACGCGGCCCGCTACGAGGAGCTCGCGCGGCGCCCCGACATCCAGGCCCGGGCGAAGGAGATCCGCGACGGTCTCGGCAACCCCAAGGTCGTGATGCTCGGCGTCGACCGGCTCGACTACACCAAGGGCATCGGTCACCGCCTCAAGGCCTTCGGCGAACTGCTCGCCGACAAGACCATCGAGGTCGAGGACGTGACGCTCGTGCAGGTCGCGAGCCCCAGCCGCGAGCGTGTGCAGACCTACCAGACGCTGCGCGACGAGATCGAGCTCACCGTGGGGCGCATCAACGGCGACTACTCCACGATCAGCCACACGGCGATCAGCTACCTGCACCACGGGTACCCGCGGGAGGAGATGGTGGCGCTCTACCTCGCCGCCGACATCATGCTCGTCACCGCCCTCCGCGACGGGATGAACCTGGTCGCGAAAGAGTACGTCGCCTCCCGCTTCGACAACGACGGCGTGCTCGTGCTGAGCGAGTTCGCCGGGGCGTCGGACGAGCTGCGCACGGCGTTGCGGGTGAACCCGCACGACATCGAGGGCCTCAAGGAGGCCATGCTGCAGGCTACGGCCATGACGAAGGCCGAGCGCTCGCGGCGGATGCGCGCGATGCGAAAGCGCGTGCAGGAGAACGACGTCGCACGCTGGTCGTCCTCCTTCCTCGCCGCGCTCGCCACCCCGTCGGACGACCTCGCCCTGCCGAAGGCGAACCTCAGGATGCAGACCCGGTCCGAGGCGCGGCAGGACGAGCGCACCGAGGCGCGCGAGATCGAGGAGACCCAGTGAGCGCGCTGCCCTCCGATCTCCGTGAGGCCGTGCAGCGGCTGGCCGAGACGCCCGAGCTCCTGGTCGCGCTCGACTTCGACGGCACCCTGGCGCCCGAGGTCGACCGGCCCGACGACGCCCGCGCCCTGCCCGAGGCCCAGGATGCGGTGCTGCGCCTGCTCGAGCTGCCCGCGACCCATGTGGCCTTCATCTCGGGCCGGGCGATGGACAGCCTGCGGCACGTGACGGGGCTGCCGGAGTCGGCCCTCCTCGTCGGCTCGCACGGCGTCGAGGTGCGCGTGGACGGCCGCACCGCGATCGACCTGGACGACGCCGAGCGGGCGCGCCGGGACGAGCTCGGTCGCACCCTCGAGGCGATCGCCGACGGCATCGACGGCGCCTGGGTCGAGGAGAAGCCGGCCGGCTTTGCGCTGCACACCCGCCTGGCCGACGACGCCGGAACCGAGGAGGCCACCTCCCGCGCTCTCACCGAGACCGACCCTGAGGGCAACGGGCTGACCGTGCGCAGCGGCAAGAACGTGCTGGAGTTCTCGGTGCGCAGCACCACGAAGGGCGAGGCCGTCGCCCGGCTGCGCGAGCAGACCGGCGCCACCGCCGTGCTCTTCGCCGGCGACGACGTCACCGACGAGGACGGGTTCGCGGCGCTGGGCGAGGGCGACCTGGGGCTGAAGAGCGGCAAGGGCGAGACCCGCGCTTCTCATCGGGTCGACGGGCCTGCGGACGTCGCGGCGGTGCTGGCGGCGCTCGACGCGGCGCGGCGGGCCGTAGGGAGTGCATGAGCACCCCTTCGTCGGTTCTAAACTCGTAACATGCCGGAAATAGACATGAAGCCGCGGAGCCGCACCGTCACCGATGGAATCGAAGCCCTCACCTCGCGCGGCATGCTCCGCGGCGTCGGCATGGGCGACGGCGACTGGGAGAAACCCCAGATCGGCATCGCGAGCTCGTGGAACGAGATCACCCCCTGCAACCTCTCGCTCGAGCGCCTCGCCCGCGCGTCGAAGGAGGGCGTGCACGCCGGGGGAGGGTACCCGCTGCAGTTCGGCACGATCTCGGTGTCGGACGGTATCTCGATGGGCCACGAGGGCATGCACTTCTCCCTGGTGTCGCGCGAGGTCATCGCCGACTCGGTCGAGACCGTCATGATGGCCGAGCGCCTCGACGGCTCCGTGCTGCTGGCCGGCTGCGACAAGTCGCTGCCCGGGATGCTGATGGCCGCGGCCCGCCTCGACCTCGCCTCGGTCTTCCTCTACGCCGGCTCCATCGCCCCGGGCTGGGTCAAGCTCTCCGACGGTACGGAGAAGGACATCACGATCATCGACTCCTTCGAGGCCGTCGGCGCCGTGCGTGCCGGCCGCATGTCGATGGAGGACGCGCACCGCATCGAGTGCGCCTTCGCCCCCGGCGAGGGATCGTGCGGCGGCATGTACACGGCCAACACCATGGCCAGCGCCGCCGAGGCGATGGGCATGAGCCTCCCGGGCTCGGCCTCGCCCGCCGCGGCCGACCGCCGCCGCGACTACTTCGCGCACCGCTCCGGCGAGGCCGTGGTCAACATGCTGCGCCTGGGCCTCACCGCCCGCGACATCATCACCAAGAAGTCGCTCGAGAACGCGATCGCCGTCGGCATGGCCTTCGGCGGCTCGACCAACCTCGTGCTGCACCTGCTCGCGATCGCCGCCGAGGCCGAGGTCGAGCTCACCCTCGCCGACTTCAACAAGGTCGGTGACAAGGTGCCGCACATCGGCGACCTGAAGCCCTTCGGCCGCTTCGTCATGAACGACGTCGACCGCCACGGCGGCGTGCCGGCCGTCATGAAGGCGCTGCTGGACGAGGGCCTCCTGCACGGCGACGCGATGACCGTCACCGGCAAGACCGTCGAGGAGAACCTCGCCGAGATGGACATCGCGCCGCTGGACGGCGAGGTGCTCCGCCCGCTCTCCAACCCCATCCACAAGTCCGGCGGCCTCACCGTGCTCACCGGGTCGATGGCGCCCGAGGGTGCGGTCGTCAAGTCGGCCGGCTTCGACGCCGACGTCTTCGAGGGCCCGGCCCGCGTCTTCGAGCGCGAGCGCGAGGCGATGGACGCCCTGACCGAGGGGCGGATCAACGCCGGCGACGTCGTCGTCATCCGCTACGAGGGCCCGAAGGGCGGCCCCGGGATGCGCGAGATGCTCGCGATCACGGCCGCCATCAAGGGCGCTGGCCTCGGCAAGGATGTACTACTATTGACCGACGGCAGATTCTCAGGCGGCACAACCGGCCTGTGCATCGGCCACATAGCACCCGAAGCGGTGGACGCAGGTCCCATCGCCTTCGTGCGCGATGGTGATCTAATACGGGTCGATATCGCAGCTCGCTCGCTCGACCTACTGGTGGAGCCCGAAGAGCTTGCAGCTCGCCGAGACGGCTGGGCTCCGCTTCCTCCGCGCTATACCCGTGGCGTTCTCGCGAAGTACTCCAAGCTCGTGCACTCCGCTGCGGAGGGCGCGATCACCGGGTAGCTCCGCGCATCCATCAACCGTGCTTTTCTGACTGAGGAATCACCATGACCACGGACGCTTTCCCCGTGCCGACCAAGAAGACTCCGACATCAACGACCATCGCGGCCGCTCCGGCGGCCGACGAGCCTCTCATGCTCACCGGATCGGGCGCGGTCCTCCGCACCCTCAAGCTCCTCGGCGTCAAGGACGTCTTCGGGCTGCCGGGCGGCGCGATCATCCCGTTCTACGACGAGCTGATGGTGCAGGACGACATCCGCCACATCCTCGTCCGTCACGAGCAGGGCGCCGGCCACGCGGCCGAGGGCTACGCGGCCGCCACCGGCAAGGTCGGCGTCGCGATCGCGACCAGCGGCCCCGGCGCGACAAACCTCGTCACCGCGATCGCGGACGCCTACATGGACTCGGTGCCGCTCCTGGCGATCACCGGCCAGGTGTTCTCGCACCTGATGGGCACCGACGCGTTCCAGGAGGCCGACATCGTCGGCATCACGATGCCGATCACGAAGCACTCCTTCCTCGTCAAGCGCGCCGAAGACGTGCCGGCGACGCTCGCCGCCGCCTACCAGATCGCCTCCACCGGCCGCCCCGGCCCGGTGCTGGTCGACATCACGAAGGATGCGCAGCAGAACCTCGCCGAGTTCGTCTGGCCCCCGAAGATCGACCTGCCCGGCTACCGCCCGATCACGAAGGCGCACGGCAAGCAGATCCAGGCCGCCGCGCAGCTGATGGCCGAGGCCAAGAAGCCGGTCTTCTACGTCGGTGGCGGAGTCATCCGCGCCGAGGCGACCGCCGAGCTCCTCGCCCTGGCCGAGGCCACGGGCATCCCGGTCGTCACGACCCTGATGGCCCGAGGAGCCTTCCCCGACTCGCACACGCAGAACCTCGGCATGCCGGGCATGCACGGCACCGTCCCCGCGGTGCTCGCGCTGCAGGAGAGCGACCTGCTGATCTCCCTCGGCGCCCGGTTCGACGACCGCGTCACCGGCAAGGCGGCCGACTTCGCGCCGCACGCCAAGGTCGTGCACGTCGACGTCGATCCGGCCGAGATCTCGAAGATCCGGATCGCGGACGTGCCGATCGTGGGCGACGCGAAAGACGTGATCGCCGACCTGATCACCGCCTACGGCGACGTGGCCGGCGGCAAGCCACTCGACCTCGCCGACTGGTGGACCTACCTCGACGGGCTCCGCGAGGAGTTCCCGCTCGGCTACACCGAGCCGAGCGACGGCCTCCTGGCCCCGCAGTACGTGATCCAGCGGATCGGCGAGCTCACCGGCCCCGAGGGCGTCTTCGCCGCGGGCGTCGGCCAGCACCAGATGTGGGCGGCGCAGTTCATCAAGTACGAGCGCCCCAACTCCTGGCTCAACTCCGGCGGCGCCGGCACGATGGGCTACGCGGTCCCCGCGGCCATGGGCGCGAAGGTCGCCCAGCCCGACCGGGTCGTCTGGGCGATCGACGGCGACGGCTGCTTCCAGATGACGAATCAGGAACTGGCCACCTGCACGATCAACGACATCCCGATCAAGGTCGCGATCATCAACAACTCCTCGCTCGGCATGGTGCGCCAGTGGCAGACGCTGTTCTACGACGGCCGCCACTCCTTCACCGACCTGAACACCGGTCACGAGACGCGGATGGTGCCCGACTTCGTGAAGATGGCCGACGCGTACGGCGCGCTGGGCATCCGTGTCACGAAGGCCGAGGAGGTCGACGCGGCCATCAAGCTGGCCCTCGAGACCAACGACCGCCCGGTCGTGATCGACTTCATCGTCTCGGCCGACGCGATGGTGTGGCCGATGGTCGCGCAGGGCACGTCCAACAGCGAGATCCAGTACGCCAAGAAGCTCGCACCCGAGTGGGAAGAGGAGTAGACCATGAGCACCCACGTTCTGAGCCTGCTCGTCGAGGACAAGCCCGGTCTGCTGACCAGGGTCGCCGGCCTCTTCGCCCGCCGCGGCTTCAACATCGAGTCCCTCGCCGTCGGCAAGTCCGAGATCGAGGGCCTGTCCCGCATCACCGTCGTCGTCGACGTCGAGGAATTGCCGCTCGAGCAAGTGACCAAGCAGCTCAACAAGCTGATCAACGTCATCAAGATCGTCGAGCTCGACCCGGTGCAGGCCGTGCAGCGCGAGCACCTGCTGATCAAGGTGCGGGTCGACAACGTCACCCGCTCGCAGGTGCTCGAGGCCGTCACCCTCTTCCGCGCCCGCGTGGTCGACGTCTCGAGCGACGCGCTGGTGATCGAGGTCACCGGCGACTCGGGCAAGACCCAGGCCTTCCTGCGCGTGCTCGAGCCCTACGGCATCAAGGAGCTCGCCCAGTCGGGCCTGCTCGCGATCGGCCGCGGCGGCAAGAGCATCACCGAACGCGTCTTCAAGAACTGACCGCATCCCGCACGTCCCCGACGCACGCTGCCGAACGCTCGTGCCAAAGAAGGAGAAAAATCAAGTGACCGAGATCTTCTATGACCAGGACGCCGATCTGTCCCTGATCCAGTCCAAGAAGGTGGCCGTCATCGGCTACGGCTCGCAGGGCCACGCCCACGCGCTCAACCTCCGCGACTCCGGTGTCGAGGTCGTCGTCGCGCTCAAGGAGGGGTCGAAGTCGATCCCCAAGGCCGAGGAAGCGGGCTTCACCGTGCTCTCGGTCGCCGAGGCGACCTCCTGGGCGGACGTCATCGTCATCCTCGCCCCCGACCAGCACCAGCGCGGCATCTACGCCGCGGACATCCAGCCGAACCTGGCCGAGGGCAAGGCCCTCCTGTTCGGCCACGGCTTCAACATCCGCTTCGGCTACATCGAGGCGCCCGAGGGCGTCGACGTGATCATGGTCGCCCCCAAGGGCCCGGGTCACACCGTGCGCCGCGAGTACGAGGCCGGCCGTGGCGTGCCCGTGATCGTCGCCGTCGAGAAGGACGCGACCGGTTCGGCCTGGGACCTGGCGTGGAGCTACGCCAAGGGCATCGGCGGCCTCCGTGCCGGCGGCATCAAGACCACCTTCACCGAGGAGACCGAGACCGACCTGTTCGGCGAGCAGGCCGTTCTGTGCGGCGGTGTCTCGCAGCTCGTGCAGTACGGCTTCGAGACCCTGACCGAGGCCGGCTACCAGCCGCAGATCGCCTACTTCGAGGTGCTCCACGAGCTCAAGCTGATCGTCGACCTGATGTGGGAGGGCGGCATCGCCAAGCAGCGTTGGTCGGTCTCCGACACGGCCGAGTACGGCGACTACGTCTCGGGCCCGCGCGTGATCGACCCGCACGTGAAGGAGAACATGCAGGCCGTTCTCGCCGACATCCAGTCCGGCGCGTTCGCGAAGCGCTTCATCGACGACCAGGACGCCGGGGCTCCCGAGTTCCTCGCCCTGCGCGAGAAGGGTGCCGCGCACCCGATCGAGGCCACCGGCAAGGAGCTGCGCGCGCTGTTCGCGTGGAAGCAGCAGGACGCGGATTACACCGACGGCAGCGCTGCGCGCTGACATCGGTGTAGTCCGCACGCGGACGCTGTGCTGGTCAGTTCGGATGCGCGAGCGCATCCAAACGCCGACGGCAGCGCCGCGCGCTGACCTCGGTCGCGGCGCTCAGGCGCTGCGATGACGAAGGGCCCCGGGACGAGAGTCCTGGGGCCCTTCGGCGTTGTCGAGGTTGCGGCGGATGCCGGGGTCAGGCAGTGCGGATGAAGTTGGTCAGGATGCCGGCGTTGGTCAGCGCCGTGCCGATCGCGGTGTCGAGCTCGAGGAAGGTGGCGCTCGAGCGGCTGATTCCGATCGCGCCGCCCATCATCCCCGTTCCCGACTCGCGGTAGAAGCGCGCCACGAGCGAGCCGTCCTCGGCGGTGAAGAACTGCATCCGGTAGATCAGGCGCTGCCTCGACCCGGCGAGACCGCCGAAGAGCACGGTCATGGCCTGGCTGCCGCGGGAGACCTCCCAGTTGCCGGCAGCATCGGGGGTCACCCCGAAACCCTGACCGTCGAGGGCTGAGGTGATGACCGCTTTGGCGGCCGTGGGATCTCCGGAGACGAAGTAGTCGACGCTGGGCATGGGCCGAGCCTACTGGGGTCGGCGCGGCGGGCAGCACGCGCAGTAGGGTGAAAACATGAGCGACCGCCGCGACGACGACGAGGCCCTGGGCTGGGCCGGGGACGACGACCCCACCCTCAGCCCGGAGGGGCTGCCGGCCCGCGAGGCGGACGCGGAGCAGCCGACGCGGCTGACGGATGGCCTTGCGGCGCCCGCCGCATCCACCGCATCCACCGTTCCCGCCCGCCCCACGGTGCTCGACGAGGCCGAGGATGCGGAGGACCGCGCCGCCGAACGCGAGCTCGCCGACGCCGAGACCGCGGGCGCCCAGCTCAGCTCCGCCGCCCTGATCGGCCTCGGCGTGCTCGGTGGCATCTACCTGCTCTACACGATCGGCTGGATCGTGAGCTTCTCGCGCTACCAGACCCCGATCACCGTCGACTTCTCGGTCGTCACCTACCGCATCGCGCAGAGCCTCGCCGTCGCGGCCTCGCCGCTGTGGTTCGTCAGCACGCTGCTCCTGACCCAGCGACGGGATGCGCGCTACCGCTTCCTCTGGCTCGTGATCGGCGTGCTCGTGCTGGTGCCCTGGCCCTTCCTGATGGGATTCTGACGTGACGGACGCAGCGGGCGCGGGACGCGCATCCACTCTTCAGCAGGAGAAGCCCGCCAAGCGCGGCTTCTCGACCTTCGGCCGCTCGGGCTGGGCGATCGCGGTGCTCTTCGCCTTCCTGTACGCGTACCACCTGTGGGGCGGGCTCGCGAACCTCGTCGGGGTCGTCTCGACCTTCTCGAGCTTCGGCGTCGAGATGGGCGGCAGCGTCTGGACGCTGGTGATCGCCTACGCCGCCGTGCCGATCGTCGTCTACGCCGCGGCGCTGCTCGTGGGCCGCACGCTCCGCAACGGGGAGCGCGCCGTCGTATTCGTGGTGGGCTTCGCGGTCGTCTCGGTCATCTCGCTGGGCATCCTCGCGATCGCCTGAGCGACTGCCTCGCCCGTCAGAGGAACGCGACGACGAGCACCAGCGCGGCCAGCACGACCTGCCCGACGAGCCTCGGCCAGAACGGGATCGCCAGCGCCCCGAACTTCTCGCGGCGCCCGGCCGCATAGGCGTTCGCCGGGAAGACGCAGGCCAGGAACAGCACGAGCGCGATGCCGGCGGCGATCCGCGTCGGCGGGAACAGCAGCCCCAGCCCGCCCGCGATCTCGCAGACCCCGGTGAGGTAGACCAGCGTCAGCGGGGTGACCCGGCCGTCCGGCCGGAGCCACGGCGGGATCATCGCCGCCATGGTGCGCGCCGACCGGGGGACGAAGTGATTCACGCCCATCCCGATGAACACGACGGCGATCAGGATGCGGAGGATCGTGACGACGACATCGAGCGTCACAGAGCCGGTTGCGGAGTCCATGCCCTCATTCTCGCTGCACTACAGTTGAGAAGTTCCCCCGCCGAAGAACCGAAGGACCCGTCTCGTGTCGAAGCCGGTCGTGCTGATCGCCGAAGAACTCTCTCCCGCCACCGTCGACGCCCTCGGGCCCGACTTCGACGTGCGCTCCGTCGACGGGACCGACAGGCCCGCCCTGCTGGCCGCGCTCGCCGATGCGAACGCCATCCTCGTGCGCTCCGCGACCAAGGTCGACGCCGAGGCCATCGCCGCGGCCCCGAAGCTGCAGGTCGTCGCCCGCGCCGGAGTCGGCCTCGACAACGTCGACATCAAGGCGGCCACCACCGCCGGCGTCATGGTGGTCAACGCGCCCACCTCGAACATCGTCTCGGCGGCCGAGCTCACCGTCGGCCACATCCTGAGCCTGGCCCGCCACATCCCCGCCGCCCACGCCGCGCTCGCGCAGGGGCAGTGGAAGCGGTCGGCCTACACAGGTGTCGAGCTGTTCGAGAAGACCGTCGGCATCATCGGCCTCGGCCGCATCGGCGCGCTGATCACCGCGCGCCTGCAGGCCTTCGGCGTGAACGTGATCGCCTACGACCCCTACGTCACCGGCGCCCGCGCCCAGCAGCTCGGCGTCACCCTGGTGACCCTCGACGAGCTGCTCGAGCAGAGCGACTTCATCACGATCCACATGCCGAAGACGCCCGAGACCACGGGCATGATCTCGGACGAGCAGCTGGCCAAGATGAAGCCGACCGCGTTCATCGTGAACGTCGCCCGTGGCGGCCTGATCGACGAGGATGCGCTCTACCGCGCCCTGACGAACAACGTGATCGCCGGAGCCGGGCTCGACGTCTTCGTCTCCGAGCCGCCGAAGGACTCGCCGCTGCTCGCGCTGCCGAACGTGGTCGTCACCCCGCACCTCGGCGCCTCGACCGACGAGGCTCAGGAGAAGGCGGGCGTCTCGGTCGCGAAGTCGGTGCGCCTCGCGCTCTCCGGCGAACTGGTCCCGGATGCGGTCAACGTCGCCGGCGGGGTCATCGACCCGTACGTGCGCCCCGGCATCCCGCTGATCGAGAAGCTCGGCCAGGTCTTCTCCGGTCTCGCCGAGAGCCCCCTGACGAGCATCGACGTCGTCGTCAAGGGCGAGCTCGCCGACTACGACGTGAGCGTGCTGAAGCTCGCCGCGCTCAAGGGCGTCTTCACCAACGTCGTGAGCGAGAGCGTCTCGTACGTGAACGCGCCCCTGCTCGCCGAGCAGCGCGGAGTGACCGTGCGGCTGATCACCGACCCCGTGTCGGAGGAGTACCGCAACGTCATCACCCTGAGCGGTGCGCTCAGCGACGGCTCGCAGGTCTCGGTCTCAGGAACGCTGACCGGCACCAAGCAGATCGAGAAGATCGTGGAGATCAACGGCTACGACGTCGAGGTGCCGATCGCCGAGCACCTGATCGTCATGCTCTACACCGACCGCCCCGGCATCGTCGCGGTCTACGGCAAGGAGTTCGGCGACGCCTCGGTCAACATCGCGGGCATGCAGATCGCACGCCACGAGGCCGGTGGCAAGGCGCTCAGTGTGCTGATCGTCGACTCGCCCGTGCCCGACGGGCTGCTCGAGAAGGTGCGAACCACGATCGAGGCCGACCTCATGCGCGAGATCGACGTCACTGATTAGATGCCGCGCCGCCGCCTCTGCGGCGCGGGCGAGATGTTCGCGTGCCGTCGCGGATCGCGGCCTTCGGTCGTGATCCGCGGCGACGCGCTCACCCTGGGTCGTCGAGAACGGCCTGTTGCGGTCGTGATTCGCGGCGACGCGCTCACTCTGGGGCGTTGAGTACGGCCTGTTGCGGTCGTGGTTCGCGGCGGCGCGCTCACCCTGGGGCGTTGAGTACGGCCTGTTGCGGTCGTGTGCCGGTCTGGACAGTAATCTGGGGGACATGGCTCGCACGATCAAGATCGCACTCATTCCCGGGGACGGGATCGGACCCGAGGTCGTCGCCGAGGCGGTGAAGGTGCTCGACGCCGTCACTCCCTCCGACGTCGTGTTCGAGAAGACGACGTTCTCGCTCGGGGCGGGGCGGTATCTCGAGACCGGTGAGGTGCTCACCGATGAGGATCTGGCGGCGATCGCGGGCAACGATGTCATCCTGCTCGGCGCCGTCGGGGGAGTGCCCGGCGACCCCCGGCTGAAGGACGCGAACATCGAGCGCGGCCTGCTGCTGAAGCTGCGGTTCTCGCTCGACCACTACGTGAACCTCCGCCCGACCACGATCTACCCGGGAGTCCCGTCGCCGCTGGCCGAGCACGGGGACGTCGACTTCGTCGTGGTCCGCGAGGGCACCGAAGGGCCGTACGTCGGCAACGGCGGGGCGATCCGCGTCGGCACACCGCACGAGGTCGCCAACGAGGTCTCGGTGAACACCGCCTACGGCGTCGAGCGCGTCGTCCGCGACGCCTTCGCCCGGGCGGCGGCCCGCCGCGGCAAGCTCACCCTGGTGCACAAGACCAACGTGCTGACCTTCGCCGGCGGGCTCTGGAAGCGGATCGTCGACGAGGTGGGGGCCACCTTCCCACAAGTGGCCGTCGACTACCTCCATGTCGACGCCGCGACCATCTTCCTGGTCACCGACCCTGCTAGATTCGATGTCATCGTCACGGACAACCTCTTCGGCGACATCCTCACCGACCTCGCCGGCGCGATCAGCGGCGGAATCGGATTGGCGGCCTCGGGCAACATCAACCCCGACGGCACGTATCCCTCGATGTTCGAACCGGTCCACGGATCCGCTCCCGACATCGCAGGTCAGAACAAGGCCGATCCCACGGCGGCGATCCTCTCGGTCGCCCTGCTCCTGGACCACCTGGGGCTCGACGAGGCGGCCGGTTCCGTTCGCGACGCCGTCGTCACCGACATCTCCTCGCGCGCCGGCACCCGCCGCACCACGACCGAGATCGGCGACGCGATCGCCCAGGCCGTCACCCGCGCGACGGCCGCCGCACCCACTTCAGCACTCTGACGGAAGACAGATCATGACCATCGCAGACAGCACCACCTTCCCCCTCCAGTTCGAGCTCACGCCGACCCAGGATGCGCGTGCCGAGGCCGAACGCGAGGTCATCCTCGCCGACCCCGGGTTCGGCAAGCACTTCACCGACCACATGGTGCGGATCGACTGGAGCGTCGACGAGGGCTGGCACGACGCGACCGTGATCCCGTACGGACCGCTGATGCTCGACCCCTCGGCCGCGGTGCTGCACTACGCCCAGGAGATCTTCGAGGGCCTCAAGGCCTACCGGCACGCCGACGGCGGCATCTACACCTTCCGCCCGGAGAAGAACGCCGAGCGCCTGCAGCGGTCGGCCCGCCGGCTCGCCCTGCCCGAGCTCAGCACGGAGGACTTCGTGGAGTCGATCCGCCAGATCGTCACGATCGACGCCGGCTGGGTGCCGAGCGCGCCCGAGACGAGCCTGTACCTGCGGCCCTTCATGATCGCCAACGAGTCCTTCCTCGGCGTGCGGCCGGCGCAGAAGGTCAGCTACTACGTGATCGCGAGCCCCGCGGGCGCCTACTTCCCGGGCGGAGTCGCGCCGGTGTCGATCTGGCTCTCGACCGAGTACTCCCGGGCCGGTCGCGGCGGCACCGGGGCGGCCAAGTGCGGCGGCAACTACGCCGCCTCGCTGCTGCCCCAGCAGGAGGCCTACGAGAACGGATGCGCGCAGGTGCTCTTCCTCGACGGCGAGACCGGCGAGCACATCGACGAGCTCGGCGGGATGAACGTGTTCTTCGTGCACCAGGGTGGCACGATCGTCACGCCCCGGCTCACCGGCACGATCCTCGAGGGGATCACGCGCGACAGCATCATCCAGCTCGCGAAGGACCGCGGGCTCCGAGTGGAGGAGCGCGACGTCACGGTGCAGGAGTGGCGCGAGGGCATCGAGTCCGGCGAGATCACCGAGGTCTTCGCCTGCGGCACCGCCGCCGTGATCACCCCGATCTCGTCGCTCAAGTCGCCCGACTTCACGATCGGCGACGAGAACGCGCCGGCGGGGGAGCTGACCATGTCGATCCGCCAGGAGCTGACGGACATCCAGTACGGCCGTATCCCGGACCGCCATGGTTGGCTGACGAAGCTGGTCTAGCTGCGCCGCCGCCTCTGCGGCGCAGGCGACATGTTCGCGTGCCGTCGCGGATCGCGGCCTTCGGTCGTGATCCGCGGCGACGCGCTCACCCTGGGTCGGCTGGGAGGGGCCTGTTGCGTTCGGTTCCGGGGTGGATGCTGCGGCCAACCGGTGCGCCGTAGGGTGGGGGTATGAAGATTGCACGGTTCAGTCATCGGGGGGCCATCAATTTCGGGATCGTGGATGACGACGCACTCGTCGTTCTGAACGGCGACCCGATGTTCGCGGGGTTCGACACGACGGGCGAGCGCGTGCCGCTCACCGAGGCGACGCTGCTGGCCCCGGTCATCCCGCGGTCGAAGGTCGTCTGCGTCGGCAAGAACTACGCCGACCACGCCGCCGAGATGGGCGGGGAGGCGCCGGCAGAGCCGCTGCTGTTCCTGAAGCCCAACACCTCCGTGATCGGCCCCGGCGACCGGATCGTGCGCCCGCCGCAGTCGAACCGCGTCGACTTCGAGGGCGAGCTCGCCGTGGTGATCGGCTCGGTCGCCAAGAACGTCGCCGCGGCCGACGCCGCCAGCGTGATCTTCGGCTACACGATCGGCAACGACGTCACGGCCCGCGACCTGCAGAAGACCGACGGCCAGTGGGCGCGGGCCAAGGGCTTCGACACCTTCTGCCCGCTGGGACCGGTGATCGAGACCGAGTTCGACCTCGGCGCCGGCACGGTCGAGACCCGGCTGAACGGCGTGCTCAAGCAAAGCGCTCCGCTGACCGACATGATCCACTCGGTGGCCGAGATCATCGCCTACGCCTCGGCCGTGTTCACGCTGCTGCCGGGCGACGTCATCCTCACCGGCACACCGGCGGGGATCGAGCCGATGGAGTCCGGCGACACCGTCGAGATCGAGATCGCCGGAATCGGTGTGCTCAGCAACCCGTTCGTCTGAGGCTGAGCCGCTGACCGCGACCCGCTGACCCGCGACCCGCTGAACCGCTGAAGGGCGCGGCGGTTCGCTACCGGCCCCGCTGCGCCAGCTCGCCGAGCAGCGAGTCCGGCTGGATCGGCAGCGACCGCACCCGGATCCCGGTCGCGTCGTGCACCGCGTTCCCGACGGCGGCCGCGGCACCCACGATCCCGATCTCGCCGATGCCCTTGCCGCCCATCGGGGCCAGGGCGTCGTCGTGCTCCGGCAGCCACACCACCTCGATCGCCGGCACGTCGGCCGAGACCGCCACGTGGTACCCGGCTAAGTCGTGGTTGGCGTAGTCGCCGAACCGCGCATCCAGTTCGCCGTTCTCGTGCAGCGCCATCGAGATGCCCATCGTCATGGCACCGAGGAACTGCGATCGGGCGGTGCGCGGGTTCAGGATGCGGCCGGCCGCGAAGACCCCCGTCATCCGCGTCACCGCGATCTCGCCCGAGTCGAGGTCGACCCGCACCTCGGCGAACTGCGCGCCGAAGGCGAAGCGCGCCCGTTCGGCCATGGCCCCGACCTCCTCGGTCGTGTCGACGGTCACCGACAGGCCCTCGGGCGGCAGCGGAGCGCCCTGATCGAGCTGGGCACGCAACCGGGTGCAGGCCTTCGTGACGGCCCAGCCCCACGACGCCGTGCCCGACGACCCGCCCGCGACCGAGGCCTTCGGCAGGTCGCTGTCGGCGATGCGGATGACGACCGTCTCGGCCGGTACGCCGAGCGCGTCGGCGGCGATCTGCAGCAGCACCGTGCGTGCCCCGGTGCCGATGTCGGTCGCGTTGACGCCGACCTCGTAGCGGCCCTCCGGGAGCGCGGTGACGGTGGCGCCGCTGACCTGGGTCATCGCCGGGTAGATGGATGACGCGACCCCGGCTCCGGTGAGGAACCGCCCGCGGCCCTGCGCCCCGTCCGTCGGCCGGCCTCCGCGCCGCCGCTCCGGCCACCCGAAGAGCTCGGCTCCCCGCCGCAGGCACTCCACGAGGTGCCTCGAGCTGAACTCCAGCCCGCTCTCCGGGTCGACCGAGGGCTCGTTCAGGATGCGCAGCTCGACCGGGTCGATGCCGGTCGCCTCGGCGAGCTCGTCCATCGCCGACTCGAGGGCGTACATGCCAGGGCACTCGCCGGGCGCGCGCATCCAGCGCGGCGTCGGCACGTCGAGGGCCGCGACCCGGTGCGTGGTCAGCCGGTTCGGGGCCGCGTAGACGTGCCGGGTGACCTCGGCGGTCTGCTCGGCGAACTCCTGCACGGTCGAGGTCTGCGAGTAGGCCTGGTGCGAGATCGCGGTGAGCCGGCCGTCGGTTCCGGCCCCGAGCCGGAAGCGCGAGATGGTCGGCGTGCGGTATCCGGCCAGCGCGAACATCATCTGCCGTGTGTAGACCACTTTGACCGGGGTGCCGGGCAGCATCAAGGCGGCCATCGTCGCGAGCACCACGCACGGCCGAGGGGAGCCCTTCGAGCCGAAGCCGCCGCCGACGTGCTCGGCGCGCACCCGGATGCTCTCGGGATCGCGGTCGAAGAGGGTCGCCAAGGACGCCTTCACGGCGCTGGTGCCCTGCGACGAGTCGATCACCTCGAGCCGGTCGCCCACCAGCCGGGCCACGGTGGCGTGCGGCTCCATCGGGTTGTTGAACAGGGCCGGGGTGGCGTACTCGACGTCGACCGTGTGCGCGGCGGTCGCGAGCGCGGCGTCGACGTAGCCCTGCTCGCTGTCGGTGGCGAAGCCGGCGTTGACCTTCTCGGGGGCGTAGAGCGCCGGCTGGGTGGTGCTCAGCAGGGAGTCCGGAGCCTCGTCGGCGTAACGGACGACCAGGGCTGCCGCGGCCTCGCGCGCCTCCTCGGCCGTCTCGGCCACGACGAGGGCGACGACCTGCCGGCGGTAGGCGACCCGGTCGCTCTGCAGCACCAGCAGCTCGCCGTCGCCCGCATCCGCGAGCCGGAGCGCGTTGGCCGAGGTGATGACGAGCCGAACGCCCGGGAACGCCTCGGCGGCCTCGACATCGATCGAGCGGATGCGGCCGCGCCCCACGGTGGCTTGTACGGGCCAGCCGTAGAGCGTGCCGCTCGGGGTGTGCTCGGCGGCGTACCGCGCGGCGCCGGTGACCTTCGCGTGGCCCTCGAGGCGGGGCAGCGGTTCGCCGAGGGCGCCCGGTGTGCCGGCCAGCTCCTGGATGCTCATGCGTCGTCTCCCGTCGTCGGCCCCGTCGGCGCCGTCGTATCCGTCGACTCGGGCGGCTCCGTCTCGTCTCGCAGCTCGGTCAGCTCAGTCAGCACGCCGACGATCAACCGCTCGGCCAGGCCCACCTTGAAGGCGTTCTGCTCGGTCGGGGTCGCCTGGGCCAGTTCGGCCGCGGCCGCCCGCTCGAACTGCTCGCGCATGGCAGCGCCGCCGATGAGCAGTTCCTCCGCCCGGCGCGCCCGCCAGGGCTTGTGGGCGACGCCGCCGAGAGCGATCCGCACGTCGCGCACCCGCCCGTCCTCGACGTCGATCGCGGCCGCGACGGTCGCCAGCCCGAAGGCGTAGGAGCGACGGTCGCGCGCCTTGCGATAGGTCGAGACGGCCCCGTAGGGCAGGCCCGGGATGCGCACTCCGGTGATCACGGCGCCGGCCGGCAGCGTCGTGTCGCGCTCGGGATGCTCGCCGGGCAGCCGGTAGAACTCCTCGATCGGCAGGGATCCCGGGCCGTCTGACGTTTCGAAGCGGATCTCGGCGTCGAGCGCCGCGAGGGCGACCGCGAAGTCGCCGGGGTGGGTGGCGATGCAGGCGTCGGAGACCCCGAGGATGCCGAGCTCGCGCGAGAGGCCGGCGTGAGCCGGGCATCCAGTGCCGGGTTCGCGCTTGTTGCAGGGCTTCGTGGTGTCCATGAAGTAGGTGCAGCGGGTGCGCTGCAGGAGGTTGCCGCCGGTGCTCGCCATGTTGCGGAGCTGCCCGGACGCAGCCGAGAGCAGGGCCCGCGCGACCACGGGGTAGCGGGTGCGCACGAGGAGGTCGGCGGCGAGCTCGCTGTTGCGGACCCCGGCCCCGATCAGCAGACCGCCGTCGGGCTGCGCCTCGATGCCGCCGAAGTCGACGCGGTTGACGTCGACGACGAGTTCGGGGCGTTCGACGCCGAGCTTCATCAGGTCGACGAGGTTCGTGCCTCCCGAGAGCAGTCGGGCCTCGGGATGCGCGGCGAGGGCGGCGACGGCCTCGCGGGCGTCGGCGGGGCGGAGGTAGTCGAAGGTCTTCATCGGGCCGCGTCCAGGATGGCGGGGACGATGTGGGCGTAGGCGCCGCAGCGGCAGAGGTTGCCGCTCATCCGCTCGCGCACCTCCTCGTCGTCGAGGATCACGCCCTCGGCGGCGATGTCGGCCGTCGCGTGGCTGGGCCAGCCTTCGCGGGCCTCGTCGAGCATCCCGACCGCGGAGCAGATCTGGCCGGGGGTGCAGTAGCCGCACTGGAAGGCGTCGCGGCGGAGGAAGGCGCGCTGCACGGGATGGAGGCGGGACCCGTCCTCGCCGGCATCGTGCTCGTCGGTGCCGGCCCAGTCGGTGCCGGCCCAGTCGGTGTCGGCCTCGCCGGACAGGCCGCCGTCGCGGTCGCGGCCGGTGTCGGTGTCGGTGCCCCTGTCGCCGCCGGCGTCGCGTTCGCCCGAGCTGTCGCTCGCGAGCCCTTCGATCGTCACGACCTCCGACCCCGCGGCCTGCACGGCGAGGATCAGGCAGCTGTTCATCCGCCGCCCGTCGACGAGCACCGTGCAGGCGCCGCACTGCCCGTGGTCGCAGCCCTTCTTGCTGCCGATCAGGTCGAGGTGCTCGCGGAGCGCGTCGAGCAGCGTCGTGCGGGTGTCGAGCTCGAGGTCGTGCAGAGCGCCGTTGATGCTGAGGATGACCGCCTCGGTGCGCGGGCGGTCTGCGATGTCCGTCATGCGCACACGCTATGCCCGACCACGGAGCCCCGCCAGGGTCGCGGGGGAGTTCTCCCCATCGACCCCCGCGACGCCGACACCCTACGGTGGGATGACACGGCGGGGCGACACGGAGGGGGTGCCGGATGGCGGTCTACGGAGCCGACGTCGAGGAGCTGAGGCGGCTCGCGAAGACCTTCAGCGATGCTGCGGGCCGGCTCGCCGGAGCGGGGTCGACGGTCTCGGCCCAGGTCGCCGCGAGCCCGTGGAGCGGCCCGGACGCGCAGCAGTTCCGCGTCGTGTGGAGCGCCCAGCACACCAAGCAGCTGATGAGCGCGGTGCAACTGCTCGGCCAGGGCGCGTCGTCGCTGGCGAAGAACGCCGACGAGCAGGAACGGACGAGCACCGACGACGGCGGAAGCGGCACCGGCGGTACCGGCACCGGAACGGGCGGTACCGGCGGTACCGGCGGTACCGGCGGCTCGGGCAGTGAAGGCGGCACGCCCGGCCTCCCCGCCGACGGCGCCTCGGCCGACAGCGTGCGCGACTGGTGGGACTCGCTGAGCGAGGCCGAGCAGCAGCAGTACATCCAGGAGCACCCGGGCGACATCGGGAGCCTCGACGGCATCCCGGCGGCCGTGCGCGACGAGGCCAACCGTCTCTACCTCACCGAAGAGCTCGCCCGCCTCGAGAGCCTGCCCGTCCCCACCGACGCGGCCGCCGCCGAACGGCTCGCCAACGCGATCGCGGTGCTGAAGAACACCCAGGACGTGCTGGAGGCCCCGGGGCAGGATGCCCACCTGCTCCTGCTCGACACGACCTCCGGCGACCCGGTGCGCGTCGCCGTCGCGCTCGGCGACGTCGACACCGCCGACCACGTGGGCGTCTACACGCAGGGGATGAACTCCCGCGCCGACACCGCCGACGGGCTCTCCGGCCCGGTGGCCGAGATGGCGGCCCTCCGCCGCGAGACAGAGCAGCAACTCGCGCAGAGCGGCCGGGGCGAGGAGACCACCGCGATGGTGGTCTGGATGGGGTACCACGCCCCGCAGAACCTCGAGGTCGCGGACCCCGCTTACGGCGCCGAGGGCGGCCAGGACCTGGCGAGCTTCGGCGAGGGCATCCGCGCGAACAACGCCGACGGGCACCTGACGGCGCTCGGCCACTCCTACGGCTCGTACACGACCGGCATGGCCCTGCAGCAGACGGATGCTTTCGACGACTTCGTGGCGTTCGGTTCGCCGGGCATCGGCACGGGCGACATCGGCGACATCCGCACCTCCAGCGGCGAGGTCTACGTGCTCGAGGCGGCGTACGACCCGGTGGCCGACCTCGGCTACTTCGGCCCCGACACGAACCACCTCGACGGCGTCACGAACCTGAGCTCGAGCCCGCAGGACGGGATGACCGGCTCGCTCATGCACTCGGCCTACCTCGCCGACAAGTCGACCAGCCAGTACAACATCGCCACCGTCGTCGCCGGGATGCCGGACGAGTCGATCGTCTCGCCGAACGGCAACACCGGCGGGGGAGACGTCGTGCGCGAGACGGTCGGCGACGCCGTGCGCACGGTCGACCGCGCCGTCGACACCGTGGTCGACACGGCGGTCGAGACCGCCACCGAGGCCGGCCGCTACCTCCGTTACGGCTGGGATCTCGCGACCGGCTGGCTGCCGTGACGCGACTCCCGCTCCGCGCCGTCCTCGGCGCCGCCGCCCTGCTCGTCACCGCCGCAGCCCTGACCGGCTGCGGGAAAGGACCGAACGTGAACGACTCCGCCCCCGACCGGGGAACCACCGATTCGCAGTCAGGATCGCAGCCCGGCTCGCAGCCGGCCGAATCCGGCGCCCGCCCGCCGCTGCCCGAGGTCGTCGCCGGCTACGACGAGATGCTCGAGGAGATGAAGGCCGAGATCGCAGCCTCCGTGCCCGGCGGCGGCTGGACCGCGCTGAAACCGGCCCAGACCCTGCAGGGCGACCGGCTCGAAGCGGGGGAGGACGCCCTGATCGCGTTCTCGACGCTCTGGGGCTACGACGAGCCGTTCCCCGCCGAGAAGGATGCGCGGCGCGCTCTGGTCGAGCGCCTCGGCGCCATCGGCGAGACCCACGGCTTCTCGCCCGTCACGGTCTTCGTCGAGCAGGACGACGAGGTACAGGCGGTCGCTGACGACGGGTACGGCGCGGAGTACCGGTTCGGCAGCCGGTCGGAGTCGACGGTGTCGTACTCGACCGGGTCGCACCCGGCGGGCTGAGCGCGCTGCGTACCGATCACGCGGCGGGCTGACCCGCTGCGTACCGATCGGCCCGCTCACGGACCGAGCCGGCTGAAGCCGGTCAGCTCTTCGGCGTGACCTCGGCCGCGAACTCCAGGGCGTCGAGGGCCCCGGCGATCGACGCGATCTGCTCGGCGCTCAGCTCGTCGAAGAGGGTGAGCACCCGCTCGGCACGCTCGGTGCGCGCCCGCAGGATCGCGTCGGCGCCGGCCGGGGTCGACGAGACGAAGAACGAGCGGCCGTCGTCGGGGTCGGCCGAGCGCACGACGAGGGCCTTCGACTCGAGGTCGGCGAGCAGCCGGGTGATCGTGGGCGCGGCGACGCGCTCGGCACGGGCCAGGTCGCCGGGGCGGATCGGGCCGCCGCGCACGATCGTCGACAGCGCGGAGACCTGACCGGGCGTGAGTTCGCTCGTGGCCCGGATGCTGCGATTGAGGCGGCCCAGCGACAGTGCCAGGCGTGCCGCGATCTCGGCGCGGTCGGTGCGGGGATCTGAGGTCATCGGGAGGAGGCTTTCGGTACCGGGGGTGACGGACACGGTCGAGTCTCGCACAGAAGCCAACTTCTTGTAGGGAATGAACGATCTACGGCAGGATCGTCGGGTGACCTCCGGCGACCCGACGCGCGCGTGGCGCGGCTTCGAGCGGGGCGAGCGTGCCTACCGCCGGATCGTCGTCGCCCTCTTCGCCGCGGGCTTCGCGACCTTCGCGCAGATCTTCGACGCCCAGGCCGTGCTCCCGGCACTGCGGAGCGAGCTGGGGATCCCGGCGGCCACCGCGGCGCTCACCGTCTCGGCCACCACCGTCGGGCTCGCCGTCTCGGTGCTGCCCTGGTCATCCCTCGCCGACCGCATCGGGCGCACGACCGCGATGAAGCTCTCGCTGCTCTCGGCGACCGCGCTCTCGCTCGTCGTGCCCCTGATGCCGAGCTTCGAAGCGGTGCTGGTCGCCCGGGGACTGGTCGGGCTCGCTCTCGGGGCGGTGCCCGCGGTCGCGGTCGCGTACCTCGCCGAGGAGCTGCACGGCGCATGGGTGGGCGTGGCCGCCGGCACCTACGTCGCCGGCAACACGATCGGCGGCATCGCCGGGCGGCTCGTCGCCGGCCCCCTCTCCGAGGTGGTCGGCTGGCGCACGGGGCTGCTCGCGGTGTCGGTGCTGGGCGCCGCGGCCGCCGCCGTGTTCTGGGCGCTTGTGCCCGAGCCGCGCGGATTCGTGCGGGAGCGGGCGTCGGCGCATCCACTCTCCACCCGCATCCTGTTCTCGCTCCGCGACCCGGTGCTGGTGGCCCTCTACGGTCTCGGCTTCCTGCTGATGGGGGCTTTCTCGGTGGTCTACAACTACCTCGGCTTCCACCTCACCGGGGCGCCCTTCGGGGTGCCGCAGACGCTCGTGAGCCTGCTCTTCCTGGCCTATCTCTCCGGCACCGCGGCCAGCAGGGTCTCGGCTGGGCTGGGCGGGCGGATCGGCTACCTCCGGGTCATCCTCGGCGGCATCGCGGTGATGGTGCTCGGCCTGTTGCTGATGTTCAGCGACTCGCTCGTGGTGGTCGTGATCGGACTGGTGGTGTTCACGATCGGGTGCTTCAGCGCGCATCCGGTGGCCAGTGGGCTGAGCGGGCGGTGGGCGCAGGTCGGCCGGGCGCAGTCGACCGCGCTCTACCAGCTGTCGTGGCTGGGCGGCACGGCGTTCTTCGGCTGGGCCGTCGGCGTGGTCTACGACCGGCTCGGCTGGATCGCGACGCTCGTCACGGTGATCGGGATGTGCGCGGTGGCGGCCGTGATCGCCGCCACAGGGCTCGGGATGCTCCGCACCCGTAGACCGGTCCCGCCCACCTGACCAGAATGGAGGCATGACCGTGCGCGAATTCGAGATCCTGATCGAGGCCCCCGTCGAGCGGGTCTGGCAGTCGCTGACCTCTCCGGAGTACACGCGCGAGTGGTGGTTCGCGAACACGGTCGAGTCGACCTGGGAGGTCGGCGCCCCGATCCGGTACCTGGGGGAGGACGGGCTGCCCGACATCGTCGGCGAGGTGCTCGTGCACGAGCCGCCCCGGCATCTCGCGACGACCTTCCAGCCGGTCTGGTCGAAGGAGGTCGAGCACGAGGACGGCACCCGCGTCGACTGGCGGCTGGACCGCGTCGACGACGTGGCCGACGCCGAGAGCACGCTCGTGCGGCTCATCCACACCGGGGTGGTCGCGGGCAGCGTGCTCGACCGCGAGACCGACCCGGGGTGGGAGTACCTGCTGGAGAGCCTGAAGAAGGCCGTCGAGCGCTGACCCGGCGGGCCGGCCCCGCGGGCTGATCCTGTGGGCCGATCCCACGGGCGGTTCGCTGCGGGTCTGGTCTTTTCGCGCCCTAATGTGTACGCTGTTCACATTGGGACCGCGGCCGAGGGGGAATACGGCGGCCGGTTCCGCGTTCACTCTCTCCGTACCCGTGCACTTCCGGAATCCCCGGCCGCCGATCGACGACAGGACTTCCCCATGACCGACGCCATCA
The DNA here is from genome assembly GCF_001571005.1 of Herbiconiux solani NBRC 106740. GTDB lineage: Bacteria > Actinomycetota > Actinomycetes > Actinomycetales > Microbacteriaceae > Herbiconiux > Herbiconiux solani. Next base: position 262,408 of record NZ_BCST01000006.1, read on the forward strand.
CCGAGCGACGCAACAAGCTCGTCATCAACCTGCTCCTCGTCTCGGCCTTCGTCGTCATCCTGAACGAGACGATCATGGGTGTGGCCATCCCGCACCTGGTCACCGACCTCGGCATCACCGAGGTGGCCGCCCAGTGGCTCTCGACCGCGTTCATGCTCACCATGGCGGTCGTGATCCCGGTCACCGGCTTCCTGCTGCAGCGGTTCAACACCCGCCCGATCTTCATCGCGGCGATGTCGCTCTTCAGCCTCGGCACCCTGATCGCGGCCTCCGCGCCCGGGTTCGAGATGCTGCTGATCGGCCGCGTCGTGCAGGCCAGCGGCACTGCGATCATGATGCCGCTGCTCATGACGACGGTGATGACCCTCGTACCGCCGGCGGTGCGCGGACGCACGATGGGGAACATCTCGATCGTGATCTCGGTCGCCCCCGCGATCGGGCCGACCATCTCCGGCGTCATCCTGAGCACGCTGTCGTGGCGGTGGATGTTCATCCTCGTCCTGCCGATCGCGCTCGGCGCGCTGCTGCTCGGCATCATGCGGGTCAAGAACGTGACCACGCCGCGGAACGTGCCGATCGACGTCGCCTCGATCATCCTCTCGGCCTTCGGGTTCGGCGGCCTGGTCTTCGGCCTCTCGAACCTCGGTGCCGCGGCCACCGTGATGACCGCGGGTGTGCCGCTGTTCGTCGGGATCGTCGCGCTGGCCCTCTTCGTGCTGCGTCAGGTGCGGCTGCAGCGCCGCGACCGTGCGCTGCTGGATCTGCGGACTTTCAAGTCGAGCACCTTCACGGTGACGATCCTGCTGATGGCGGTGAGCATGCTCTCGCTGTTCGGCACGATCATCGTGCTGCCGTTCTATCTGCAGGACGTGCTGCAGCTCGACTCGCTCTCGACGGGCCTGCTGCTCCTGCCGGGCGGGATCATGATGGGCGTGCTCGCGCCGTTCGTCGGCCGGTTCTACGACAAGCACGGCCCCCGGGTGCTGCTGGTGCCCGGATCGATCATCGTCAGTGCCGTGCTCTGGGGGCTGACCATGGTCACCGAGACCACGTCGGTCTGGTGGGTGCTGACCGCGCACGTCGCCCTGAGCGTGGGCCTCGCCCTGCTCTTCACCCCGCTGTTCACGGCGGGCCTGGGCTCGCTGAAGCCGAAGCTCTACTCGCACGGATCGGCTGTCGTCGGCACGGTGCAGCAGCTGGCCGGCGCCTCGGGCACCGCGCTGTTCATCGCCGTGATGGCCGGGGTGTCGGCCACCCAGCAGCAAGCAGGGGTCGCCGAGGTGACCGCCACGGCGGCCGGCGTGCAGGCCGCGTTCCTCTGCGGTGCCGTGATCTCGCTCGCCGGGATCGTGGCCGCGTTCTTCGTCAAGCGCCCCAAGGAGGGCTCGGTCGACGAGGACGGCCTGCTCGCGGCGGGCGAGGGCGGCGCGATCGAGGGCATCCCGGTCCACTAGGCAGCCCGGTCCACCAGGCCTCCCGGTCCACCAGGGCGGCAGCGGCCCGCCCCACCGGGCGGGCTCAGCCGGCGTTCGCGGCGTCGATCTGGGCCATGTGCAGTTCGGCCCAGTCCCGCAGGGCGGCGATCGGTTCGGTGAGCGAGTAGCCCAGGTCGGTCAGCCGGTAGTGCACGCGGGGCGGGGTGGTCGCCTCGACCCGTCGGGCGACGAGCGTGTCGCGCTCGAGGCTGCGGAGCGTCTGCGCGAGCATCTTCTGCGAGATGCCGGGCATCCGCCGCTTGAGCTCGGCGAATCTGACCTCGCCCGGGTACTCGTCGCCGAGCACCTTGACGGCCATCGAGACCCACTTGCCGCCGATCCGGTCGAGAAGCTGCCGGGTCGGGCAGTCGCGGCTGAAGAGATCGCCGCGGTGCGCGTCGGCGCCGGTGGTCACCGAAAGGTGACCAGGTGTGTCGAAAGTGCCGTCTTCCGCCGTCATCGCGCGCTCCCTATCGTTGGGCTGGTCACCAATGGTAACCACCGAGGAGCACCGTGAACGCACCGATCCCGAACGCACCGGCCCTGTCGCTGAGCGCGGTCACGACGAACGGCACGACGCTCAACGTCGCGAGCGGCGGCGAGGGTCCGGCCGTGCTGCTGATGCACGGCTTCCCCCACACCTGGCGCGTGTGGAGCCCGATCCTCGACGGTCTCGCCGCAGGCCACCGGGTGATCGCGCCCGACCTCCGCGGCCTGGGAGACAGCGCTCGCGCCTCGGACGGCTACGACGCCGGCAACCTGGCGAGGGACATGCGCGGTGTCCTCGAGGCCTTCGGTGAGACGTCGGCGGTCGTGGTCGGGCTCGACGCAGGGGGGCCGCCGGCTTTCCTTCTCGGGTTGGAGCATCCGGAGCTCGTAGACGGTCTCGTGCTGATCGAGTCGACCATCGGGCGTCTTCCCGGGGCGGACGAGTTCTTCCGCGCCGGACCACCGTGGTGGTTCGGGTTCCACGCCGTGCCGGGCCTCGCGGAATCGGTGCTCGCGGGGCAGGAGGAGGCGTACGTCGACTTCTTCCTCCGCATCGGCACCGCGGACGGCAAGGGAATCGACGCCGGCATCCGAGATGCCTTCGTCGAGGCCTACCGGAGGCCCGACTCGCTCCGCTGCGCCTTCGAGTACTACCGGGCGATGCCCACGAGCGCCCGGCAGATCGACGAGGCGGTGCGTCGGAATCGGCTCACCGTTCCCACGCTCACGGTCGGCGGAGGGGTGGTGGGTGACGCCACCACCCGGCAACTCGGCCCGATCGCAGACGATCTCACGAGCCGGCTCATCAGCACCAGCGGGCACATCGTGCCCCTCGATGCGCCGGAGGAGCTGGCCGGACTTCTGAAGCGCTTCCTCGACGGGCTCGGCGAGACCGACGGGCCCGACGGGCTCGAAAGGCTCGGTGGAGAGCCGGGTCAGGCGGCTCGGGCGATGAGCCCGCGGGCGTAGTTCGCGCGGTTCTGCAGCTCGTAGAGCTGGGCGGCCGGGTTGTAGCCGACGGGCTCGGCAGACTGGTAGGTGAACGAGCCGTTGACCACCGTGATCTGCATGAAGCCCGAGACCCGGTTGTCGCGGGCCAGCAGGAACAACAGGCTGAACAGGAACACCACGAAGAAGCCCACGATCGCCAGCACGATCGCCCAGGTCGGGGTGACGCGGTCGACGCGGGTCTGGTCGGTGATGTAGATCTGGGTGCCGGCCAGCGGCACGGTTCCCTGGGGCGTCATCAGCCAGTGCTCGGTCATCACGATGTCGCCGAAGCGCACGAGCGGCTGTTCGGTCGACGGACTGCCCGTTCCGGACTGTTCGAGTGACATGACGGTGTTTCCCCCCGGAGTGATGCGCGATGCTGGGGACCCAGCACCCCATCGACCCTACCGGGAGCTCAGGTGACAGGCGAGAGCAGCACCGCGAGACCGGCGACCGTGACGCCGCTGAGGTTCAGCACGATGCCGACCCGGATGCTGAACACCTTCTGCGCGTAGGCCTGGTCGAGTTCGAAGCCCAGCACGGGGCAGCCGGCCCAGACCAGCAGGGCGAGCCCGAAGCCCGCGACCACGGCACCGAACCAGAACGCGACCGCGATCGGGAACGGCAGTTCGAAGGGGCGCCAGCCCGACGCGATGAGGGGCCCGAGGGCGAGCGCGGGGGCGATCATGGCCGCCGCCGTCCAGATGGTGCCGGACCGCATGATCCGCTGCACCTCGACGGCGCGGGTGATCACCTGATCGGCGGTGGTGGTCGCGAAGTCAGTCACGATTCCCAGTTCTACTCTTCGCGGTGCGCCGCGGCAATGCCGATCGTTGATTCAGGTCAACGAGTTTTCGGGGAGCCGGTTCTCACTGGTACGAGATGAAGTCCGGCACCGGGTTCACCTGGGTCATCGTCTCCTGCGGCGTGAGCATCGGGGCGTCCTCGTCGTAGAAGTTCTTCCACCCCCACGCGATGCCGGCGGGGGCGTTCTCGTGCAGCGCGTTCCAGGTCGACTGCTTGTCAGGCTGGGCGCCCTGGCCGTCGACGTGGATGAGGTACTCCAGCTCGGGACGGGACAGATCCAGCGACGCCCGGTCGCCCACCATCGAGGTGCGGAACTGGTGCAGCACGAACATCTTCGGCGGCAGCGCCTTCTCGGCCACCAGGTCGGCGAGCCAGTCGGCCACGGACTCCACCTCGGCCCGGCTGACCGTGCCGATCTGCTCGAGCGGCACCTGGTCGGGCGCGAGCCGCCACTCGGGGTCGAGGGCGAGCCCGACCCCCGGGTACTCGAGCAGCTTCTGGTAGAGCTTCGCCTGGGTGAGGAAGTCGGTTCGGCCCGGCTGCAGGTCGAGCACCACGGCGACGCCCGCCGCGGCGGCGGCCTGCACGTAGGGCTCGAGCGCCGAGACGTCGCGCTCGTTCGAGTAGTCGCCGTCGTCGCCCGCATCTCCGGCGGCCACGGTCGCGATGATCTCGAGGGTCGGGACGACGAGCCGGTCGGAGTAGGGCTGGTACGAGGATGCGAGCTGCTGGGCACGCGCGATGGTCGCGTCGACGCCCTGCTCGCCGAGCACGCCGAGGACCGGGGCATCCGGCGTGCCGTAGATCGCGACGTAGCGGTGCTCGCCGAAGAGGCCGAGGCCGCCGCCGGGCACCTCGGCGCCCGATCGGGCGACGCGGACGGCCCAGTCGGCGGCGGACGCGGCGGCGGTCTCAGGGCTGCCGGTGGCGCCGTCGGCGCCTCGGGCGAAGTCCTCGCCGAGGAAGAGCACGTGCGGAGCGTCGCTCGCCCGCAGGGCGTCGACGAGCTCGGGGGAGTCGAGCAGGCGCTCGGGCGGATCGGTGATCGCGGTGACCGCGACTCCGGCCGCGCGGGCCGTGGCCGCCGGGGCTGCCGCCGCTCCCGTCTCGGCCGCGCCCTCGGCCAGGGCGACGGTGTCGGTCAGGGGCTCGGCGGGTTCGGGCCGCGCCGAGTCGGGTAGCGACGGCTCGTCGGCGAGCGGCACGACCTGGATGTCCGGGTCGGCGGGATCGAAGGAGCCGGAGCCGGCGATGACGACCGTGCGCACCTCGAGCCGGGCCAGCTCGTCGGCCAGCGCGGAGGAGGATTCCGGCGACGACGATTCCGCCGACGGGGTAGCGGTCGGCGAGGCGTCGCCCGCCGGGCTCAGGAGCAGGGGCACGTGCAGGCGCTCGCTCGCCTCGGCTCCCTCGGCGATCGCGGCGTCGTAACCCGCCGGGGCGACGACCACGAGCGGCGATCGTTCGAAGAGGGCCGAGCTCGCCGCGATCGCGGCGGCCACGGGATCGGGGGAGGCGAGCACCGTGGTCGCGTCGGCCGGGGCGGTGGTGACCACGCTGCCGGCCCCGGCATCCGCCGAGGGGCTCGGAGACGCCCCGCCCATCGCGACGCAGGAGCTGAGGAGGAGGCTGCCGGCGAGGGCGGCGGTCACGGACAGGGCCAGGGTCGATCGCGTTCTCGTCATCACGTCGAGGCTACGCGAGCCCCCTGACATCGCAACCGGCACTGACAGCCGGCGCTGGCATCGCGTCCGACGGCGCAGGAGCCTAGCCTGGACGGGAAGGACACCCACGAGGAAAGGATCCCCATGCAGCTCGACCTCAGCGGAAAGACGGCGCTGGTCACCGGATCGACCTCCGGCATCGGTCTCGCCATCGCCCACGGACTCGCCAAGGCGGGCGCGACGGTGGTGGTGAACGGCCGCTCGGCCGACCGCGTGGCCGACGCGGTCTCGGGGCTGCGGGACGCGCATCCGTCGGTCTCGGTCATGGGCATCGACGCGGACGTCACGACCCAGCCCGGGGTCGACCGGCTGCTCGCCGAGATCCCCGCGGTCGACGTGCTCGTGAACAACCTCGGCATCTTCGGCGCGGTCCCGGCGCTCGAGATCACCGACGACGAGTGGCGCCGCTACTTCGACACCAACGTGCTCGCCGCGGCCCGGCTCATCCGCAGCTACCTGCCCGGGATGATCGAGGCCGGCTGGGGACGCGTGATCGACATCGCGAGCGACTCGGCCGTCGTGATCCCGGCCGAGATGATCCACTACGGGGTCTCGAAGACCGCCCTGCTCGCGGTCTCGCGGGGCTTCGCCAAGGCGGCCGCGGGAACGGGCGTGACCGTGAACTCGGTCATCGCCGGGCCCACCCACACCGGCGGGGTCGAGGACTTCGTCTACGAGCTGGTCGACACGTCCCTCCCCTGGGAGGAGGCGCAGCGCGAGTTCATGCGGCTGCACCGCCCGCAGTCGCTCCTGCAGCGCCTGATCGAGCCGGAGGAGATCGCCAACATGGTGGTCTACCTCGCCTCGCCGCTGGCCTCGGCGACCACGGGCGGCGCGCTGCGGGTCGACGGCGGGTACGTCGACTCGATCCTGCCCTGACGCCGGGCGCGCCCTGAGGCCGGGCCTGCCCTGACCCGGCGTGCCGGAGGGCTCCGGCCCGATGCCAGACTGAGGGCATGACGGATGCCGGCCCCCGCGCCCCCGGTCGCGGTCCGGTCGTGATCGCGACCGTGTCGCTTCTCGCGGCCACCCTGTTCTGGGCCGGCAACTACGTCGTCGGCGCGGCCGCGGTGGCGGCGCTCGACCCGATCAGCCTCGTCTTCCTGCGCTGGGCCTTCGCCGCCCTGCCGCTCGTCGCGGTCGCCCAGCTGGTCGAGCGCCCGCGCTGGCGCGAGGTGCTCCGGGCCTGGCCGTGGCTGCTCGCCCTCACCGCCACGGGGCTCCTCGGGTACACCCTGCTGCTCTACACGGCGCTGCAGTTCACCGATCCGTTCAACGCGTCGCTGATCAACGCCTTCAACCCGGCGCTGATCAGCATCGCGGCCGTGCTGTTCCTGCACGAGCGGCTTCGCGTCTCGGCGGTCGTGGGAATCGTGCTGGCGCTGGTCGGGGTGCTCATCATCCTCAGCCGCGGCAGCCTGGAGACGCTGCTGGGCGGCGGCTTCGGGATCGGCGACGTCTTCATGGTGGGCGCGATCCTGGCCTGGACCGCCTACACCGTGCTCGGCCGGCGCGCGCCGCGGCTGCCCGCGATCACCTCCACCGCCGTGCAGGCCGTGATCGCGACCGTCGTGCTGGCCCCGGTCGTGCTCCTCACCGGCGGACCGGCGCTGCCCTCCGCGCCCGAAACCTGGTGGGCGCTGGCGTTCATCGTGGTCTTCCCCTCGGTGCTGTCGTACCTGCTCTGGAACCGGGCGCTCGCCGTCATCCCCCCGGCCCGGGCCGGCGTCTTCCTCAACCTGATCACCGTCTTCACCGCGGTGCTGACCCTGCTGGCCGGCCAGCCGTTCACCGCGGCGCAGGTGATCGGCGGCGTGATCGTGCTCGGCGGGGTCGCGCTCGCGAACGCGCAGGCGTTCCGCACCCGGCGCCCGGTCGGGCCGCCGGGCGGTTAGGGTCGAGCCATGGGGGAACGGGACGAGCCGCTTACGGATGCTGCGGACAGGGGTGTGGAGCGCCGGGAGTCCGCCTGGGAGCTGCCGCTGACCTGGTTGCGCGAGGAGAAGTTCTGGCGCGACATCCTGACCCGCGTGGTGGCGGGCGTGCTCACCGCGGCGATCATCTACCTCGGCGCGCTGCTGCTCGGCTATCTGCACACGCCCGAGCTCGGGGCCACCGTGCTGCTCGCGCTCGGCATCGCCGGCGCCCTGCTGCTGCTCGCGATCGCGGGTGCCGTGCTGCGTTCGGTGCTGCGGCGGCCGGCCGGGAGCCCGCTGCCGGTCGGACGGATCGTCGTGATCGTCATCCTGGGAATCGCCGCCGTCGCCCTGATCGTGGGGGTCGTCTCGGACGTCGTCGGTCGCTGACGAGCGTCGGGAACGCGGAACGCCCGCCCCGCTCCGTGAGGAGTCGGGACGGGCGTCCTGCTGCGATGGCTGACCGAGCCGGCCGGCTCAGCCCAGTGGCCCGTACAGCGCGGGCGTGGTGCGCGCGTGCGTGGCCTGCTCGAAGGCGTAGCCGAGCCCGATGATCGTGCTCTCGGCGTAGTCACGGCCGAGGAACTCCAGGTTCACCCCGCCCCCGGTGACCGTGTTGTCGGCCGCGATCGCCTGGCCCATCGGCACCGTGATCGCGGGCATCCCGGTGTTCGGGCTCAGCCGCATGTTGGTGCTGTAGGTGCCGTAGGGCGTGCCGGACGGGTAGATGAGGGCATCCAGGTTCTGGGTGTCCATCAGCTGCGTCACGTAGGCCTTGCCGGTGGCGATCTGCGTGGTGTGCGAACCGGCAGGGCCCGCCCACGCCTGGTAGGCATCCTCGGTCACCGCGTTGCGCTGGTTGTAGATCGAGGTGCGCGAGGTGACGAAGTTGCCCGAGGCGATGATGTCGCCGAGCGTGCGCGGCACGACGTTCGCCGAGAGGTGGTTCTGGATGTACGTGTTCAGGTCGTGCTTGAACTCGTTCGTCGAGCCGCTGCCCTCGTTGAGGATCTTGTTGAACGGGTCGGTCGAGGCGGTCGAAACCGTGATCGGCACCACCGTCGCGCCCTGCGCCTCGAGCGTCGCGACCGACTGGTTGAACAGGCGGAGCGTGGTGGCGTTCGTGCTGACCATCGAGGTGACGTAGCCGATCCGCTTGCCCGCGAGGGCCGTCGGGTCGAGGGCCGCCGTGTAGGAGTCCGGCACCTTGCCGATCTGCGCCGAGGTCGCCGGGTCGGCCGGGTCGACCCCGGTGACCGCGTCGAGGGCCACCGCGGCGTCGGTCACGCTGCGCGCGATCGGGCCGCCGGTGTCCTGCGACAGCGCGAGCGGGATGATCCCGTCACGGCTGGTGAGGCCCACGGTGGGCCGGATGCCGACGAGCTGGTTGTACGTCGAGGGCACCCGGATCGAGCCGCCCGTGTCGGTGCCGAAGCCGATCCCGGCGAGGTTCGCCGAGATCGCCGCACCCGTTCCACCGCTCGAACCGCCCGCGGTCTTCGTGGTGTTGTACGGGCTCGCGACCAGCGAGGTCAGCTGCTTGCCGGTGGCGTCCACCCCCTGGAACGAGGTGTACTCCGAGACGAAGCCGTAGGCGAACTCGTCCAGGCTCGCCTTGGCGAGGATGACGGCGCCCGCGTCGCGAAGCCCCGTGACCATGGCCGCATCCGTCGTCGGCTGGTTGGCGTTCCAGCAGGCGCAGCCACCGGTGGTCGGCATGTCGGTGGTGTCGTAGTTGTCCTTCAGCGCGATCGGCACACCGAGCAGCAGGCTGGTCATGCCCGAGCTCGCACGGGTCGCATCGGCCGCCGCGGCGACCTGGAGGGCGGCGGCGTTCGTCGTGATGATCGAGTTCAGCGCCCGGCCGCCCTGGCCGGCGTCGACGACCGTCTTGTCGTACGCGGCGATGCGGTCGAGGTAGTCCTGGGTCAGCTCGACCGAGGTGATCACCCCGGCGTTCATCGCGGCCTGCATGTCGATGGCCGAGGCCTCGACGAGCTGGAACGGGCCGTCGTCGTAGACCATGCGGCTTGAGACGGCGGCCAGGTCGCTGACCGTGATCGTGCCGTCCGCATCCACGTCGGCGGGGGCGACCGCGCTCCAGTCGGCGCTCGCCGCGGTGGCACCGAGGTGCGCCGAGACGACGTCGAGGTCGGCGGTCGTCACCTGGCGGTCGCCGGTGACGTCGAGCTCGGTGTAGAACGGCGCCAGCAGGGGAGCCGCCGAGCCGGGGGCGGCGGCGGTGGCTGCGGTAGAGGCAGCGGCGGGTGCGGCGCCCAGCTCGGCCGCGCCGGCCGGGACCGCGACGAGCGTGCCGAGGGCGAGGGTGGAGATGAGGCACGTGGCGGCGGCTGCCGCGGTGCGGACGCGTCGTGGGTTCACGGATCGGTTCCTCGGGCTGGAAGGGCGGGAAGGGCTGGAGGGGCGGGAAGGATGGCCGGGGGCCGGCGGCAGGATGCTCATCGCGCGCTCGCAGCCCGGCGCCGGAGCACCACGACCAGGCCGACGGCGAGGGCCGCCACGGCGAACACGATGAGACCGCCGACGCCGAAGCCGGTCAGCGCGAGCGAGCCGCTGTCCGACGAGGCGACCGCGGCAGGGGTCGCGGTGGCGGTCGGGGCGTCACTGGGCGTGGGGCTCGGCGTCGCGGTGGGCGACGTGGTCGGGGGAGTCGTCGGCGGCACGGTCGGCGCCGCGGCGATGTCGATCGCGGCGGCCGGGGTCGCGGGGATGACGGTGCCGGCGCCCGATCCGTCGACCAGCGTCACGTGGGCGGTGACGGTCGCGTCGCCGGCGGCGAGTGTCGTCAGCTTCACGGATGCGGCCAGGTCGCCCGAGAGCGCGGGCGAGGTGCCGAGTCGCGTCTGCAGCAGGGTCACCTTTCCGTCTCCGGTGACGGCCGAGAGGTAGCCGCCGGCCGGACCGGTCTCGGTGTCGGCCTGGTAGGCGAGGAGGGCCGGGTCGAAGTCGAGCTCGATCTGGTAGGCGAAGACGTCGGCGGTGCCGGCGAGGCCGATGGTGACGTCGACGGGGGCGCCGACGGTGACCGCGGGGGTCACATCCAGGTCGACGGGCACGGGTGCCGGTGCGGCGACGGCCGCCTGGGCGCCGAGGAAGGAGAGGCCGAGGGCGAGTCCGCCGGCCAGAGCGGCCGCTCGGATCCGCCGGCGGCGGGTCGGGTTTTCATGCATCAGGACGTCGTCCCACTTTCGCTGGTCGGGAACGGGGCTCCGGCAGGTGCGCCGGCGCTCGGAACGCAGGAGAACGCGGCGCGACGGAGCACCCCGCCGGAGCCGGGTGGAGAACGTCGGTGAAGGGAGCTCACCGCGGAGCGAACCAGGAGCGAACCGCTCGTGGATGGTGCAGGAGACCCCACGCTAACGACGTCCGGGCACTGCGTGGTTTCGCGGATATTTCGGCTGTGTTAACGACACGCCGCATTGCCATTGACAACGTTGACACATCAGTGTTTGCTTGGCCGCTGTCTGCTCAATGTCGATCGGAGAATAAGTGAAGAAAGTCCGCAGCCGGCGTATCCGGCCCCTCAGGGAGATCCTCGCGGCGGCCACCGTCGCGTCGGTCACCGCCGCTCTCGCCGTCACCGGCGGAGCGGGCGTCGCCGTCGCGGCGGGCAACCCGCTCACGGACGATCCGGCTCGGTACGTCGACCCGTTCGTCGGCAGTTCGAACGCCGGCAACACCTACCCCGGGGCGGTCGCGCCGTTCGGCATGCTCGGGTGGAGCCCCGACCAGAGCTCCGTCTCCAACGACGGGACGCTCCGCAGCGCCTCACCGAGCGGGTACGAGCACGACCGCGACTTCATCCGCGGTTTCGGGCTGACCCACGTCTCGGGCGCCGGCTGCGCCGGGCTCTCCGGCGACATCCCGTTCATGCCGGTCAGCGGGGCGATCCAGACCTCGCCCTCGGCCGCCGACGCGGCGGGCACCCCGTACCAGAGCACCTTCTCGCACGACAACGAGGAGGCCTCGCCCGGGTCGTACCACGTGGCCCTCGACTCCGGCGTCGACGTCGATCTCGCGGCGACCACCCGCACCGGCTCCGGCCGCTTCACCTACCCCGCGGGGGCTCCGGCCTCGATGCTCGTCCGCACCTCGGACTCGCTCGTCGGCTCGAGCGACGCCGACGTGCACGTCGACGCCGCCACCCGCACCATCTCCGGCTCGGTCACGAGCGGCAACTTCTGCGGCGGCTTCGTCGGCGACGGCATCCTGCAGCGCAGCTACTACACGGTCTACTTCACCGTGCAGTTCGACAAGGACTTCCAGTCGGTCGGCACCTGGCAGGACGGCGAGCTGCGCCCGCAGACCACCGACGCCGAGGGCGGCACCACCTACCCCGGCGGCTACCCGCCGGCGGGCAAGGGGTCCGGCGCGTACGTCAGCTTCGACACCTCGGCCGGCAGCGCCGTGAACGCGCGGGTCGGCATCTCCTACGTGAGCCTCGACAACGCCGAGCAGAACCTGGCGGCCGAGAACCCGGCCGGCACCACGCTCGAGCAGGTGAAGGCGGCCACGAAGGCCGACTGGAACACCGAGCTCAACCGCATCCAGACCGGGGGTGGCACGGATGCGGAACGCACGACGTTCTACACCGCGCTCTACCACGCGCTGCTGCACCCGAACGTGACGAGCGACGTCAACGGCCAGTACACCGGCTTCGACCTCGCGACCCACACGGTGCCGGCCGGTCAGGACGCGCAGTACGCGACCTTCTCGGGCTGGGACGTCTACCGCTCCCAGGTGCAGCTGGTCACGCTGCTGGACGCCAAGCGCGGCAGCGACATCGCCGCGTCGCTGCTCAACCAGGCGAACCAGAACGGGGGCGAGTGGGACCGCTGGACGCACAACTCCGGCGGCACGCACGTGATGGTCGGCGACCCCTCGGCCGTGGCCCTCGCGGGGATCGTGGCCTTCGGCGGCGACGACTTCGACGTCGCGAGCGCCTACCAGTCGCTCAAGACGGCGGCCACCGTGCCGACGGCGAACGACCTGTCGCGCGACGGCTGGAACATCGCGGTCATCGGCCAGCGCCCGTCGCTGGACCAGTTCCTCGAGCACGGCTACTACCCCGAGGGCTGCAACGCCTGGGGCTGCCCGAACGAGACGCTCGAGATGGCGGCGGCCGACTACGGTCTCGCCAGCCTCGCGCAGCACCTCGGCAACAGCGCCGACTACGACCAGTTCGTGACGCGCTCGCAGTCGTGGCAGAACCAGTTCAACCTGGCCTCGACGCCCGGGGGCGGCTACATCCAGGGCCGCAACGCCGACGGATCGTGGACGACCGGGTTCGACCCGGCATCCAGCAACGGCTTCGTGGAGGGCACCAGCGCCCAGTACACCTGGATGGTGCAGCACGACCCGGCGGGCCTGTTCCAGGCCATGGGCGGGGCGGATGCGGCGAGCGACCGGCTCGACGGCTTCTTCCACGAGATCGGTGACGAGAACGGCAACGGCGTCCCCGGTGAGTGGACGCTGGCCGGCGGATCGTGGGACACCAACCTGCACTCCAACGTCGACAACGAGCCCTCGATCGGCGCCCCCTGGCTGTACAACTACGCCGGGAAGCCCTGGAAGACGCAGGAGACGGTGCGCGCCACGATCCAGCAGCTCTGGCTCGACACGAAGGACGGCGAGCCCAACGGGCCCGACGGCATCCCGGGCAACGACGACCTCGGCGAGATGTCGTCGTGGCTGGTCTTCTCGGCCATGGGCCTGTACCCGGAGAACCCGTCGCGCTCGGAGCTCACGGTGGCGGCCCCGCTGTTCACCGACGTCGTGATCCACCGCGCGAGCGGCGAGACCATGACGATCTCGGCTCCCGAGGCGAGCATCGGCAACCAGTACATCCAGTCGATGTCGGTGAACGGGAAGGCGCAGACCGCGACCTACCTCGACGCCGACGCCATCTCGGGTGACACCACGGTGGCCTACCAGCTCGGCAGCACGCCGAACCAGCAGTGGGGGACGGGGGCGGCGGATGCTCCGCCCTCGGTCCGCGACGGCGAGCAGCCGGTGCTGGCGAGCGTCGCGCCCTCGGCCGACACGGTGCGAGGCGGCACGACCGATCCGGTGACCCTTCGCGCGCAGCGCTTCGGCGACTCGGCGGCGACTGCGAGCTACTCGATCGAGCCGACCCCGGGTCTGACCCCGGATGCGGCGACGGGCACGTTCTCGTTCGACGCGGACGGCACCGCGGTGCTCCCGGTCGTGTTCCGGGCGTCGGCCGACCTGGCCGCCGGGACCCAGCTAGTGCGCGTGCACTTCACGGCCGACGGGAAGGCGCTGCCGGACGGCACGCTGAACGTCGCCGTGCGTGAGCAGGGCACCCCCGTGATCGACACGAGCTTCGAGGACGGGCAGGCCCGCCCGACCCCGAACACCGTGATCGACAGCCAGGGCTGGAGCGAGTACTGCTGCGGCATCGGCGGGCCCGAGACCAAGCCGCACCAGGAGAAGGCGCACACCGGTGGCTGGTCGATCGTGTACTCCGGCCGTGCCTCCGAGGCCGACGCGAGTGCGACCACGCAGCTGCTGGACGTCGACGCCATCCGGGCGCAGGCGGGGTCCACCCTCAGCTACGCGGTCTACCCGCAGGCGGAGGCGACGGCGATCGCCGGGCTGGTGCAGGATGCCAGCCAGTACGTGGCGGTCGACCTGCTGTTCACCGACGGCACGCGACTGAGCGACAGCGGGGTGGTGACCTCGAACGGCAAGACGCTCGACCCCATCCAGCAGGCGCAGGCGCTGACGACGGATGCCTGGAACGACGTCTCGGTCGTGCTCCCCGACGCGGTCGACGGCAAGATCATCGACCAGGTCGTGCTGCACTTCTCGACCGGCGGGGCGTATGACACGAAGGGCGACAACGGGTACCTCCGCGGCTGGGTCGACGACCTGCGGCTCACGCAGCAGTTCGAGCCGCTCACGGTGACCCCGGCCACGGGTGTCACGGCCACGGCCGGAGTCGCGTTCGACGCCGTGCTGGCTGGCTTCACGGGTGGGGCGGGCGCCGAGGCGGCCGACTTCTCGGCGGCAGTGCAGTGGGGCGACGGGACGGCGGCCAGCGACGCGGTCGTGGGTGCGGCGGGTGCTGGTGTTGGTGCTGCCGGTGGTGCTGGTGCTGGCGCCGGTGCTCGGGCTGCGGCCGGGTACTCGGTCAGCGCTGGGCACACCTACGCCCAGGCCGGGCAGTACGACGCGGTCGTCACGGTGACGGATGCGGACGGCGTGCAGCAGAGCGCGACCGTCTCCATCCAGGTCGCGGCGGCACCGGACGGTGGCACGCCGGGCGACGGGTCGACCGGCCCGGGCACCGGAACCGGCCCCGGCACGGGAACGGGCCCGGGAACGGGCACCGGCCCCGGAGCGGGTGACGGCACGGGAACGGGCACTGGCTCAGGTTCGGGCAATTCAGGCTCCGGCTCGACCGGCGCGAACAGCTCGAACGGGCCTCTCGCGCTGACCGGCAGCCAGGCGTTCCTCGGAGCGTCGGTCGCGGCCCTGCTGCTGGCGGCGGGACTCGGTGCGCTCCTCGTGGTGCGCCGCCGTCGCCGGGCACACGGAGCGAACTGACCCGGGCGTCCTGACGCGTGAACGACCGACGGCGGCCATCCTCACGGGTGGTCGCCGTCGGCGTCTGTCCGGGCGCGTGTTCGGCGGTGTCCGGGAGGCCGGGGCGGGCCGGCGCTGCCGTACTGCCGTGGCGGTGCGGGCCGGTCAGCCCGCGAAGGTGTCGCAGGCCTGGGCGCCGGACTCGAGCCCGGTCTGGAACCACTGCTGACGCTGCTCGCTCGAGCCGTGGGTCCAGGTCTCCGGGTTCACCTGCTGGCCGCTCTGCTGCTGGATGCGGTCGTCGCCGATCACGGACGCGGCGTTGAGCGCATCCGCGATCTGCTCGCCCGACAGCGGGTCGAGGAAGGTGACGCCGTTCTCGTCTTTGACGGTCGACGCGGATCCCGCCCAGGCGCCGGCGTAGCAGTCGGCCTGCAGCTCGATGCGCACCGAGTCGGAGTCGGCGCCCGTGCCGCTGCGGTCGGTCGTCTCGTTCAGCCCCGCCAGCTGCTGGATGTGGTGGCCCCACTCGTGCGCGACCACGTAGAGCTGGGAGAGGCTTCCGCCGCTCGCACCGAACCGGGTGCGCAGCTCGTCGAAGAACGAGGTGTCGACGTAGATCGTCTCGTCCGGCGGGCAGTAGAACGGGCCGGTCGCGGCCGAGCCCTGACCGCATCCGGTGCTCGTCGACTGGTCGAAGAGCACGAAGTCGGCGGGGCTGCGGTAGGTGAGCCCGAGCGCGGGCGCCTCGGCGGCCCAGTAGGTGTCGAGCGAGCTCGCGGCACCGACCATCAGGCAGTCGGTCTCGGAGTTGGCGGCCGCGCCGGTGGTGCAGCGGTCGAGCGACTCCTCCTCGACGCTCTGCCCCTGGCCGCCGCCGGCCTGGCCGGCCAGCCCGGTCAGGTCGACCCCGAGCAGCTGCGACAGCACCAGCAGGCCGACGACCACGAGCGCGCCGCCGCCGCCCCCGATCAGGGCACCGCGCTTGCGCCGCGACACCTTCGAGGGGTCGAGCTTCGAACTGTCGTTGAAGGTCATGCTCCGACGGTACTGCGAACCGCCGAGTTCCCCACGGGTGGGCCGGACCCGCCGGATGGGCGAGAGAGGGGAGACGGTCGATTCTGCGAGGATGTCGCCTGTGATCAAATGGGCGGCGCTGGTGGGGGCGATCCTCACCGAGGTGACCGCGACGCTGTGTCTGCGCGCCTCGCTCGAGCATCCGGTGTGGGTGGTCGGGGTGGTCATCGGGTATCTCGCCGCGTTCGGGCTGCTCGTGGTGGTGCTGCGGCACGGGATGCCGATCGGGGTCGCGTACGGGATCTGGGGCGCGGGCGGGGTCGCGCTTACCGCGATCGCCGCGTTCGTGATCTTCGGGGAGCCGCTGACCTGGCTGATGGGGCTCGGGATCGTGATCGTGGTGGCGGGGGTGCTGCTGGTCGAGATCGGGTCGCAGCGGGCGCAGGCGGCGGCTGCGGCTGCCGCTGCTTCGGCTGCTGCTGCCGCGGCTCCTCGAGAGGGCGAGACCTCGTGAGCTACCTCTTCCTCGCCGGGGCGATCCTGCTCGAGGTGTCGGGCACGCTGGCGCTCCGGCAGTCCGAGGGCTTCCGCAAGAAGAAGTGGATCCCGGTCGTCGCCGTGGCCTACGTCGCCGCGTTCCTCTGTCTGAGCGGGGCGCTCGCCGAGGGGATGCAGGTGGGGGTCGCGTACGGGATCTGGGCCGCCACCGGGGTCGCGCTCACCGCGGTGGCCGCGCGCATCCTCTTCAAGGAGCCGCTCACGGCGCTCATGGGCCTCGGAGTCGTCCTCATCGCGGGCGGCGTCCTCCTCATAGAACTCGCCGCCCAGTCCGTCGCGGCATGATAAGCTGAGTAATCATCAGCAGCCTTGCGGGGACTGCTCGGCGGAGGCTTCTCATGACTCTCGTTATACCGCGTTATACTCTCCCCATGAAGACCGCGATCTCGGTGCCGGATGCGACGTTCCACCGCGTCGACAAGAAGGCGGCCGAGCTCGGGCTCAACCGTTCCGAGTTCTACTCCCTCGCCGCAGAGCGCTACCTGCGCGAGCTGGAGGCGGACGACCTGACGACGCGGCTCGATGACGCGCTCGCCCGGTCCGGCCACGCGGCCGAGAGCGAGGCTAAAGACTTCGCGGCGCACGCCCGACGGCATGCCGACGAACTCGCCGAGTGGTGATCGCGCGCGGCGAGATCTGGTGGTCGCAGCTGGGCGAACCGCAGGGGAGTGAACCGGGAGGCCGGCGACCGGTTCTGATCATCCAGTCCGACGCCTTCAATCGCAGTGCGATCGCCACCTGCATCGTCGTCTCCGTGACGTCGAACACGAGCGTCGCCGGGCACCCGGGCAACGTCTTCGTACCGAGTTCCGCGTCGGGGCTCCCTCGGGATTCGGTCGTCAACGTATCCCAGGTGGCGACCGTGGATCGTGCCGTCCTCGTCGCCCGAGCGGGCTCCCTGCCCGCCTATCTTCTCGAGGAGGTCGAGCGCGGGATGCGCGTGGTTCTCGACGTCTGACGGAAGGGCTGGGCGGGGGCCGACGTACGCTGGGGGTGTGGCTGACGAACCCCTTCTGCTCGACGGCGCCGGGCTCGACCCGATGAGCGAACGGGTGTACCTCGACCTGCTGGCGCAGGGCCGGGGGAGCGCCGCCCACTCGGCCGAGAAGTTCGGGCTCGGGGTGCCGGCGGCCTCCGCGATCCTCGAGAACCTGCGGGTGCAGGGTCTCGCCTCCCGCCTCGAGGGCGAGGAGCGCGAGTACGCCGCGGTCGACCCGGGCTACGCGCTCCGCGCCATCGCCGACCGGATGGGCGACCAGGTGCTGCGCCTGCGCGACGCCCTGCCCCGCCTGGTCGAGATCTTCGAGCGGGTGCCGCCGACGGGCATCGACCAGACCCAGACGAGCATCCTCACCGACGCGGATGCGGTCGCCGCCTGGTACACGCGCCTCCAGCACCAGGCGCGCACCGAGTTCCTCGCCTTCGACCGGCCTCCCTACGTCTCGGCCTCGCTCGACCCCGTCGAGGCGACCGCCCTCGACCGCGGGGTCAGCTGGCGCGCGATCTACACGATCGAGAGCTTCGACGACGGCACCACCTGGGAGGAGGTCGCCGAACTCGCCGAGCAGGGCGAGCAGGCCCGCATCGCGCCCGAACTTCCCGTCAAGCTCGCGATCGTCGACGGCCGCGCCGCCCTCGTCTCGCTGACCCTCGAGCCCGGGCGCATCTCGGCGCTCGTCACCTCGTCGGCGCCGCTGATCGATGCGCTGCGGCAGCTGTTCGAGTTCCACTGGGCCCGCTCGCTGCCGCTGGCCGAGGCTCGCGCGCAGGACCACCCGCAGGATCGGCCGCAGCATCCAGGCGATGACCGTACGACGGAGGGGGCGCCGGCACGATTCTCGCCGGTCGTGCCCGAGGGGTCGATCGCGGGTGCCGGCCGCACCCGCATCCCGACCCCGGAGGAACGCGCCCTGATCGCCCTGATGGCGGTCGGGATGAAGGATGACGCAATCGCTCGCCAGCTGCAGATCTCGCCGCGTACCCTCCGCCGCCGCAGCCAGGAGCTGATGCTCGAACTCGAAGCGACGACCCGCTTCCAAGCAGGTCTCGAAGCCGGCCGTCGGGGCTGGTTGTAAGGGGCAGATTGCCCGCGTGTAACGATCACGTTTCCGGGCCTGGCCGGTAGCGGCCGTTGGCCGATCTCGGCCAACACCCCCCGTTCGGGGTTCCACAGAATGGGACGACTGCACGCCGACCATCGACCAAGGGATCTCGTGAACTCGCTTCCTCCGGCACCACAACGCACCGCGCGTCGCACCACGACCGCGCGCTCCCGGCTCCTCCCGCTCCCGTCCCGGCTGCTCGCCGCGGGCGCCGTCGCCCTGCTCGCCTCTGCGGCCGCGGTCGCCGGGGGCGGAGGCGCCTCCGCCGCCCCGCTCGCGAGCGCGACGACCGCAACGACGACGGGGACGAGCGCATCCGCGAACGCGACCGCCTCCGCATCCACCCCCACCCCCGACTACACCGACGGCCGCTACATCGTGACCCTCCGCGACGACGCCGTCGCCGGCTACCGCGGCGGCCTCGCGAAGCTCCCGGCCACGCAGCCCGCCCCCGGCGACGAGCTCGACCTGCAGTCGCGCCGGGCGGTCGACTACACCTCGTACCTCGAGACCGAGCAGCAGTCGCTCGCCGCCTCCGTCGGCGCCCGGATCACGACCTCCTACACGGTCACGACCAACGGCTTCTCGAGCGCCCTGACCGCCGATCAGGCGACCTCGCTCGCCCGCGACCCGCGCGTCTCCGCCGTCATCCCTGACGAGCTGCTGCACCTGCAGGCCACCTCGTCGACCGACTTCCTCGGCCTCTCCGGCTCGGACGGCGTCTGGCAGCAGACCGGCGGCGTCGAGCACGCGGGTGACGGCATCGTCGTAGGCGTGATCGACAGCGGCATCGCGCCCGAGAACGCCTCCTTCGCCGGCGACGCCCTCGGCACCGCCGCCGGGGATGCGCCCTACCGCGACGGCGACTCGATCGTCTTCGACAAGTCCGACGGCACCACCTTCCGCGGTGCCTGCGAGACCGGCGAGGGCTTCGACGCGGGCGACTGCTCGACCAAGCTCGTCACCGCCCGCTACTTCGTCGACAGCTACGGGGCCGACACGATCGGCCGCGACCGCGGAGAGTACCTCTCACCCCGCGACGGCAGCGGCCACGGTTCGCACACCTCCAGCACCGCAGCCGGCGACGCCGGTGTGGATGCGACGGTGGCGGGCCGCGAGTTCGGCGCCATCTCGGGCGTCGTGCCGGGCGCCAAGATCGCGATGTACAAGGCCTGCTGGACGGGACCGACCGAGTCGGACGACGGTTGCCAGACCGGCGACCTCCTCGCGGCCATCGACGCCGCGGTGGCCGACGGAGTCGACGTGATCAACTTCTCGATCGGCGGGGGAGCGGCGCAGACCACGATCTCGGCGACCGACGAGGCGTTCTTGAACGCCGCGGCCGTCGGCGTCTTCGTCGCCGCCTCCGCGGGCAACGACGGCGCTGCTCCGTCGACCGCCGACAACGCCGCGCCGTGGGTCACCACGGTCGCCGCCACGACGATCCCCTCCTACGAAGCCACCGTGCGCCTCGGCGACGGACGCGTCGTGCTCGGCGGCTCGATCACCGTTCCGGCCGGCGCCCCGGTGAAGGGCCGTCTCGTCGAGGCCGCCGCTGTCGCCGCGGCCGGCGCCGAGGATCCGCAGCTCTGCGGCCCCGGCTCCCTCGACCCCGCGAAGACCGCCGGCCTGATCGTGCTCTGCGACCGCGGGGTCGTCGACCGCGTCGCCAAGTCGGCCGAGGTCGCCCGCGCCGGCGGCATCGGCGTCGTGATGGTGAACCCCACCCCCAGCTCGATCGACCTCGACACCCACTCGGTGCCGACGGTGCACGTCGACGCCGAGTCGTTCGGTCTGCTGCACGATTACGCGAAGACCGCCGGCGCCACGGTGACGCTGGAGGACGGCAACACCGCAGGGCTGCCCTCGCCGGCGACCCCGCAGGTTGCGGGCTTCTCGTCGCGCGGTCCGATCCTGGCCGACGGCGGTGACGTGCTGAAGCCGGACATCGCGGCACCGGGCGTCGCGATCCTGGCCGCCTACGCGAACGCGCCGGGCAAGGCGGGCCAGTACGCATTGCTCTCCGGCACCTCGATGGCCTCGCCGCATGTGGCCGGACTCGCCGCGCTCTATCTGGGCGAGCATCCGGATGCCACGCCCGACGAGATCAAGTCGGCCATGATGACGACGGCCCACGACACCGTGGACGCCTCGGGCGACGCGGTCACCGACCCGTTCGCCCAGGGTGCGGGCCAGATCGACCCGACGCGCTACTTCGACCCGGGGATGCTCTACCTGAACGGGCCGGACGACTGGTACGGCTACGCCGAAGCGGTGACCGGCCTCGACCTCGGGGTCGAGAAAGTCGACCCCTCCGAGCTCAACCTCGCCTCGATCAGCGTGGGCGGCCTCGCCGGCACCGAGACCGTGACGCGCACCGTGACCTCGACGCGGGCCGGATCCTTCACGGCGGCGCCCGTCGACATCCCCGGTGTCGACGTGGTCGTCTCGCCCTCGACGCTGAGCTTCGGCGCGGCGGGCGAGTCGCAGGACTACACGGTCACCTTCACCCGCACGGATGCGCCGCTGGACGAGTTCGTCACCGGCGTGCTGCGCTGGTCGGACGACGCGAGCGGGCAGACGGTCACCACGCCGCTCGCGGTGCGGCCGATCACGCTCTCGGTTCCGCGCGAGATCGCCGGAGAGGGCACGGACGGCTCGGTCGCCATCCCGGTCGGCGTGGGCACCACGGGCGAGATCCCGTTGACCAAGGCGGGGCTGGCCGAGGGGCACACGGTCCGCGGCACCGGTCACGCCGGCGGCGCGCACGATCGGTACCTCGTGACAGTGCCCGAGGGCACGACGCTGTCGCGGTTCGTGCTGACCAGCGCCGACCCGACCGCCGACCTCGATCTGTACCTGTCGCGCTACGACTATCAAGCGGGCCTGCCGCTGTACTCGAGCGCCACTCCGAACTCCGGCGAGAAGCTCGACGTGCCGGCGATGGATGCAGGAACCTACGTTCTCGACGTGGACTTCTACTCGGGAACGGGCGACCTGGGCTATTCGCTGACCAGCTACCTGCTCGGCTCGTCGACGACCGCGGGCGCGCTCACCCTGAACCCGGAGACGCTCGAGACGACCCTCGGTCAGCCGGCCACCGAGCAGGTGTCGTGGACCGGTCTCGAGCCGGGGGCGAGTTATCTCGGCCGGATCGGGTTCGGCCAGACCGGGTCCAGCACGAACGTGACCGTGACGACGCCGGGTGCCCCCGCGGCACCCGCGCCGGCCGATCCGTCCATCCTGATCGACCGCGCGACCACCCGGCCGGGCACCGACGTGGGGTTCCAGGCGAGCGGCATCGTGCCGGGCGATCCCTACCAGATCGCGCTCGACGGCCAGGTGGTGGCAATCGGCCTCGGTTCGGCCGACGGCACCGCCGACCGGGCGTTCCTGCTGCCGGCCGACATCGCCCTGGGCGACCACCTGGTGACCCTCGTGACCCGAGGGCTCACCGCGAGGGCCACGCTGACCATCGCCCCGATGCTCGTCTTCTACCAGCTCGACAACCCGCAGTACGACTCGGACGGAGCCGCCACCGTGGCGATCGAGACCCTGGTCGCCGGCACCGGGACGCTGAAGGTGACGGTCACGGGTTCGACGGGAACGGTGCTCGACGAGCTGCTTCCCGTCGACGTCGACCCGACCTTCTCGATGGACTCCGTGATGTCGTCGCGGGTGGCGGTCTCGCCAGGCGTCTGGACAGCGGATGCGTGGGCGGTGGGCGCTGACGGCTCGCTGAGCCAGCACGTGCAGCACTCGTTCACGATCCTGGCGTACGCCCCGAGCGAGGTCTCGATCACGCAGAATCCGAGCGATCCGAACCTCGCGGATCTCGTCTACCTCAACCCCTCCGAGGACAGCATCGAATTCTCGCTCCGCTACAAGCTCTGCAGCGGTCCGGTCGTGTTCGCAACGGTGCCGACCAACGAGAGGGACATCCACACGACCTTCGACATGACGGCGGTCACCTCGGTCGAGCTGATCCGTCCCGACGGGAAGGTCATCGCGGGCTACCTCAACACCGGGCCGGCGCGCTGTGCCGCGGAGCCGCACATCACCCAGGACTATTGGGCGACGTTCCGCGACGTGCCGTCGGCCGCCGAGCCGGGCAAGCCGATCTCGATGACCTTCAGCAACCGCTACCCGGCCTGGAGTGGTGGCTTCTCGTTCACTGCGGGAACCGGGACGAGCTACCGCCAGGGACAGTTCTACTCGCAGGCGGTCTCGCACCCGGTGGTCACCGAGGTCGGGCCGGTGGTGGACATCACGCTCGCCGTGCCGGAGGACGAACCGATCTGGACCAGGGCGTTCTACGAGGTGCTGACCCCGGACATGCAGCTGACGGCGCACCGCGTGATCTATGCGCAGGCGCTGGATCTCGCGATGCTGCAGCCGGTCGTCGACCCGGCCGATCCGGGGACGCCGGCCGATCCCGGGATCCCGGCCCAGCCGGGCACTCCCGGGAACCCGGGCACGCCTGTCGACCCGGGCACGCCTGTCGACCCGGGCACGCCGGGTGACGGTCCGGGCACTTCGACCGGCGCGGATGCAGCCCATACCGGCGACCTCGCGTCGACCGGCTGGGCGGCGGCACCCGGCATCGTGATCGCGCTGGTGCTGCTCGGGCTGGGCGGCGGGGCGATCCTCCTCCGCCGTCGGCGGGCGCACCGCGCCTGACCCCGCCCGACCCGCCTATGTGTCCGCCATCCGTCACTTGTTGCCGCTTCGAGCCCCCGATAGCGGCAACAAGTGACGGATCGGCGACAGTCGGGGGCGGGCCGGGGGCGTGCGAGCGGGGGCTGCGGGCGCGTTAGGGTTTTCTCATGTCCAAGGTTCTCAGCAGTCTCCCCGTCGGCGAGCGTGTCGGCATCGCCTTCTCCGGAGGGCTCGACACCTCCTGCGCGGTCGCCTGGATGCGCGAGAAGGGCGCCGTGCCCTGCACCTACACGGCCGACATCGGCCAGTACGACGAGCCCGAGATCGACAAGGTCCCGGCGCGTGCCCACGAGTACGGCGCCGAGGTCGCCCGCCTGGTCGACGCGAAGAGCGCGCTGGTCGAGGAGGGCCTCGTCGCCCTGCAGTGCGGCGCCTTCCACATCCGCTCCGGCGGCAAGACCTACTTCAACACCACGCCGCTCGGCCGTGCCGTCACCGGCACCATGCTCGTGCGGGCCATGAAGGAGGACGACGTCGACATCTGGGGCGACGGATCCACCTACAAGGGCAACGACATCGAGCGGTTCTACCGCTACGGCCTGCTCGCGAACCCGCGCCTGCGCATCTACAAGCCCTGGCTCGACGCCGCGTTCGTCGGCGAGCTCGGCGGCCGCACCGAGATGAGCGAGTGGCTCGTCGCCCGCGGCTTCCCGTACCGCGACTCCACCGAGAAGGCGTACAGCACCGACGCCAACATCTGGGGCGCCACCCACGAGGCCAAGAAGCTCGAAGAGCTCTCCGCCGGCCTCGACCTCATCGAGCCGATCATGGGCGTCGCCGCCTGGCGCGACGACGTCGAGGTCGCCACCGAGGTCGTCTCGGTGCGCTTCGAGGCCGGCCGCCCGGTCGCCCTCAACGGCGTCGAGTACGCGGATGCGGTTGCCCTCGTCCTCGAGGCCAACACCATCGGCGGTCGCCACGGCCTCGGCGTCTCGGACCAGATCGAGAACCGCATCATCGAGGCCAAGAGCCGTGGCATCTACGAGGCGCCCGGAATGGCCCTGCTGCACATCGCCTACGAGCGCCTGCTGAACGCCATCCACAACGAGGACACGGTCGCGAACTACCACACCGAGGGCCGCCGCCTCGGCCGCCTGATGTACGAGGGCCGCTGGCTCGACCCGCAGTCGCTGATGCTCCGCGAGTCCATCCAGCGCTGGGTCGGCTCGGCCGTCACCGGCGAGGTCACCCTGCGCCTGCGCCGTGGCGACGACTACACGATCCTCGACACCACCGGCCCCGCCCTCAGCTACCACCCCGACAAGCTCTCGATGGAGCGCGTCGGTGACGCCGCCTTCGGCCCCCAGGACCGCATCGGCCAGCTCACCATGCGCAACCTCGACATCGCCGACTCCCGTGCGCGGCTCGAGCAGTACGCCGCCGCGGGCATCATCGGTGGCGCGACCGCCGAGCTGGTCGGAGAGCTCGAGGTCGGCGAGGCCAGCGAGATCCTCGACCCCACGGTGTCGCCGACGGCGGCAGCGGATGCGCTGGAGCGGGCGACGGATCTGGCGTCGGAGGGTGCGGCGTTTGATGCGGGAACTGACTGATCGCCGGTAGGTGAAGGCGGCAAGACGGGCTTTTGCGTGCCGGCAGGTGGGGGCGGCTTAGACGGTCTTTTTCGTCCCGACAGGTGAGGGCCGCAAGACGTCCTGCTGTGCTAGCTGCCGGGATGCGCGTGCTTCGCGCGCGTATCCCGGGCTGCGCCGGTCCCTGCCCGGCGCAGCGCGACATGTTCGGCCTCGGTCGCTGGCGCGGCCAAGGCCTCACCCTGGGGCGTCGGGTACGGCCTGCTGGCCAGGACTTTCGTGCCGAGGTGCTTGGGGCCGGGCGGTACCCTGGCTGCATGACGCTCAGCCGGGAGGACCTGCTCGAGGCGTGCGCGGCCCTGCCGGCGACGACGGATGAACGGCCTTTCGGACCCGAGACCGCCGTCGCGAAGGTGGTGGGCAAGGTGTTCGCGCTGATGCCGCTCGACGGGGACGTCGTCAGCATCACGCTCAAGGCTCAGCCCGCCTTCGGCGAGGCGCTCGTGCGGGACCATGCGTGGATCGCGCCGGGGTACCACATGAACAAGCGACACTGGATCACGGTGACCCTCACGCCCGACTCCGACTCCGAACTCGTGCGCGACCTCATCGTGAACTCCTACGACCAAGTCGTGGCCGGCCTCCCGCGCGCCCAGCGGCCCTGACCCGGACCGCCCGGCCCGCCCGTCCGGGCGGTTTTTCAGCCGCGCTCCCTAGGCTGTCCTGACCATGGACGACCCTCCGCATCACAGACCCACGCCCCCTCGACCGAAGGGGGCTGCCCCGTGTACGAACTGATCATGATCGGCGTGGGCCTCGTGCTCACCGTCGGCACCGGCCTGTTCGTGGCCAGCGAGTTCGCCCTCGTGAACCTCGATCGCAGCGAGCTCGAAGCGCGCCAGGCCCGCGGTGAGCGGCGGCTCGGCCCGACGATCGCGGCCCTCCGCATCACCTCCACCCACCTCTCGGGTGCGCAGCTGGGCATCACGCTGACCACCCTCCTCACCGGCTACACCTTCGAGCCCGCGATCTCGGCGCTCCTCGCCGGCCCGCTCACCGCGGCCGGGCTGCCCGCCGCGGTGGTCCCCGGTTTCGGAGCCGTGCTCGGCATCCTGATCGCCACCGTCTTCTCGATGATCGTCGGCGAGCTCGTGCCAAAGAACTTCGCCCTGGCGCTCCCGCTCGCGACCGCGAAGCTCGTGGTGCCGTTCCAGAGCGCCTTCACGGCGGTGTTCAAGCCGATCATCCTGCTGTTCAACTCCACCGCGAACGCCCTGATCCGCGCCCTCGGCATCGAGCCGAAGGAGGAGCTCTCGGGCGCCCGCTCGGCCGACGAGCTCAGCTCCCTCGTGCGCCGCTCGGCCCTCGAGGGCGTGCTCGACCGCGACCACGCGACCCTGCTCGACCGCACCCTGCGCTTCGCCCGCCGCGACGCCGACGAGGTGATGACCCCGCGGGTCAGGATGACCGCGGTCGGCCCCCACGAGACCGCGGCGGGCCTGCTCGCCCTCGCCGGGCGCACCGGGTTCTCGCGCTTCCCGGTGGCCGGCGCATCCGTCGACGACATCGTCGGGCTGGTGCACGTCAAGCAGGCCTTCGCCGTGCCGCTCGAGGAGCGCGAGACCACGACGGTCCAGAGCCTCATGGTGCGACCGCTGTTCGTGCCCGAGTCGATGGGCACCGACACGCTGCTCGGCCTCCTGCGCCGCGGCGGCTACCAGTTCGCCGTGGTGACGGATGAGCACGGCGGCACAGCCGGTGTCGTCACGCTCGAGGATCTGGTCGAGGAGATCGTCGGCGAACTCGTCGACGAGCACGACCGGATGACCGCGGGCGTGCTGCGGCAGGGCTCGGCGATCTCGTTCGACGCCGGGCTGCGGCCCGACGAGCTGCTCGAGCGCACGGGCCTCCGGATCCCGGGGGAGGGCGACCACGAGACGGTCGCCGGGTACGTGATCGACGTGCTCGACCGGCTGCCCGAGGCCGGTGACGAGGTGCCTGTCGAGGGCGGGATGTTGCGGGTCGAGCGGCTCGAGGGCCGCCGCCTCGCGCGACTGCGCTTCGTGCCGGCTGCGGACGCGGACGGAGACGCGGACGCCGACGGAGCGCCCGGCGCCGCCGCCGTGCCGACCACGGCTGAAGCCCGCGAGACCGGAGGCCCCCGATGAGCGACATCGTCCCCGGCCTGGTCTGGCTCGTTGTGCTGCTGGTCGTCAACGCCTTCTTCGTCGGAGCCGAGTTCGCCGTGATCTCCGCGCGCCGCTCGCAGATCGAGCCACGTGCCGAGGCCGGGAGCAAGGCCGCCAAGACCACGCTCTGGGCGATGGAGCACGCCACCCTGATGCTCGCGACCAGCCAGCTCGGGATCACGGTGTGCTCCCTGGTCATCCTGAACGTCTCCGAGCCCGCCATCCACCACCTGCTGGAGTACCCGCTCGCCCTCACACCGCTCAGCCCCGAGCTGATCGGCGGGGTCGCGTTCGTGATCGCGCTGGTGGTCGTGACGTTCCTGCACGTGGTGTTCGGCGAGATGGTGCCGAAGAACCTGAGCTTCTCGGTGCCCGACCGCGCCGCGCTGCTGCTCGCGCCGCCGCTCGTGCTCGTGTCGATCCTCGTGCGGCCGGTGATCTGGGTGCTCAACGGCATCGCGAACCTCGTGCTGCGGGCGTTCGGGGTGCAGCCGAAAGACGAGGCCACGAGCAGCTTCACGCTCGAGGAGGTCGCGACGATCGTGGCGCAGTCGACCCGCGAGGGCTCGCTCACGGATGCCTCGGGCACCCTAGGCGCCGCGTTCGAGTTCACGGCCAAGACGGTCGGCGACGTCGAGGTGCCCCTCGGTGAACTCGTGCTGCTGCGGGCGGATGCGACCCCTCGCGACCTGCAGACCGCGGTCGCCACGCGCGGCTATTCGCGCTACGTACTGACGGATGCGGCGGGCGCGCCGACCGGGTACCTGCACGTGAAGGACGTGCTCGACCTGACCGGCGAGGCCTTCGACCGCGCGGTGCCGGTCGCGCGCATCCGGCCGCTCGACTCGGTGCGGCGGGGCGACGACCTCGAAGACGCCCTGGCGGCGATGCGGCGGAGCGGCGCGCATGTGGCGCGGACGCTCGACGGCGACGTCGTCGAGACCGGCGCGGTCACCGGCGTGCTCTTCCTCGAGGACATCATCGAGGAGCTCGTCGGCGAGGTGACCGACGAGACGAGTGCGGCGGGCGCGGCGGGCCCGCTCCGCGCCTGATCGTCTGCCCAGATCTTCCCGCCCGGCCGATGCGTGATCGTGCCGGCCGCGGGAGGCTGGGGGAGACGAAGGAGGGCACGTGAAGATCGCCGTCATCGGGGCATCCGGGAACCTGGGCACCGCGCTGCTGCGCCGGCTCGCGAAGGAGGACGGGGTCGAGGTGGTCGGCGTGAGCCGCCGGGCCCCACGGCCCGAGGGCCCCTACGCCGGAGTCGCCTGGCACGAGATCGACGTGGCCGACGCCGACTCACGGGAGCGTCTCGCGCCCGTGCTCGCGGGCGTCGACGCGGTCGTGCACCTGGCCTGGGCGCTGCAGCCGAACCACGACGAGCACGCGCTCTGGACCACGAACGTCCACGGCACCGCCGCGCTTCTCGACGCCGCCGCCGACGCGGGCGTGCCGCACGTGCTCGTGGCCTCCTCGGTCGGCGCATACAGCCCCGGACCCAAGTCGCGCCGGGTCGACGAGTCGTGGCCGACGGGCGGTCTGCCCGCCTCGCACTATTCCCGCCACAAGGCGATCAACGAGCGGCGGCTCGACGACTTCGAGCGCCGGCACCTCGGCACCGTGCTGACGCGGATGCGGCCGGGCCTCGTCTTCCAGGCCGGCGCCGCCTTCGAGATCGCCCGCCTGTTCGCGGGGCCGCTCGTGCCGAAGCGCCTGCTCGGCCGGCTGCGGGTGCCGATCGTGCCACTGCCGACCACGCTGATCTCGCAGGTCGTGCACGCCGACGACGTCGCCGAGGCGTTCTGGCTCGCGATCCGGGGGCGGAAGGGCGGAGCCTTCAACCTCGCCACCGAGCCGGTCGTCACCCCCGAGGTGCTGGCCGGAGCGGTCGGCGGCCGGCCGGTGCCGTTCCGCCGCGCAGTGCTCCGGGCGATCATGTGGGCGACCTGGAAGGCGCGGGTGCAGCCGAGCGATCCGGGCTGGCTCGACATCGCGACGAGCGTGCCGGTGATGTCGACCGAGCGGGCTCGCGCCGAGCTCGGCTGGGTGCCGACGGTCTCGGCCGAGAGCGCGCTGGCCGAACTGCTCGAGGGGCTGGCCGGCGCGCACACCGTTCCGGCGTCGCCGCCGCTGCACTGAGCCGCCGGTGGCAGCGCCGACGCTGCACCGAGTCGAGGGCACCGGCGCCGACGCGCATCCGGGCTGCGGCGGTCACCGCTCCGCTCTCCGTTCGGACATGATGGACACATGACGAACGCCGGATCGTGGAGCGCCGACCGTTTCGCCACGGTCTTCCAGCCCGTCGTGCACCTCGACTCGGGGTCCGTCGTGGCGTACGAGGCCCTGACCCGGGCTTGGGCGGGCGAGGACTCGCTGCCGATCGCCGACCTCTTCGCCGAGGCGCACCGCGACGGGACGGCCCGGGCCCTCGACGAGACCTGCGCCCGGCTGGCCCGGCGCACGGCTGCCGAGCAGGGGCTGGATGCGGCCCACGCGCTCTTCCTCAATCTCGAGCCGGCGACGCTGGCTGCATCCGACGACCCGGAGAGCCTCCGTGGCCCGCGGGTTGTCGTCGAGGTGACCGAGCGGGCTCTCACCAGCGAGCCGGGGGCCCTCATCCGCTCGACCGAGCGCATCCGCGCGGCGGGCCACCGGATCGCGGTCGACGACCTCGGCGCGCAGCCGGCGTCACTGGCGCTGCTGCCTCTGCTCGAGCCCGACGTCATCAAGCTCGACATGGGCCTCATCCGCGGCCGGCCCGACCGGGACGCTGCCCGCATCATGACCGTGGTCGCCGGGTACGCCGA
This sequence comes from Herbiconiux solani NBRC 106740, assembly GCF_001571005.1. Lineage (GTDB taxonomy): Bacteria > Actinomycetota > Actinomycetes > Actinomycetales > Microbacteriaceae > Herbiconiux > Herbiconiux solani. The sequence goes on from NZ_BCST01000006.1 coordinate 292,302, forward strand.
GTCCGGTCGCTCGATCGTGCTGGCCGAGGGGGTCGAGACCGAGCGGCAGCTGGTGACGGCACGCGCTCTCGGCGCCACGCACGCCCAGGGCTGGCTGTTCGGCCGCCCCGAGGCGGAGATCGGCCCGGTGGCCGCCGGAGTGCCGTTCGCCACTGATCCGCCCCAACCGTCCGGCACCGACACGCCGTTCGAGATCGTCGCGGAGAACACCCCGCTCCGGTTCGCCGATCGTGCCCTGCTGGTGCAGCTGAGCCGTTTCCTCGAGGATCGCGCCGAGGAGGGCGGGGACAGCGCCGTGCTGCTGACGACGTTCCAGGCCGGTGACAACCTCATCCCCTCGACCCGCAGCCGGTACGAGCGGCTGGCGGCCGGGGGCGCGCTGGTGACGGTGTTCACGCAGGGCCCGGCGCCCGAGCTCGCGTCGGCGATCACGCACCGCGACATCCCGCTGGGCGATCCGCTCGCCGAGGAGTGGGACGTGGTGCTGCTCACCGCCGACTACGCCGCAGCACTCGTCGCGCGAGAGCGGGACCCGGGTCAGCACGCCACGGGCGACTACGAGTTCGCGCTGACGACCGACCGCGCGCTGGTCAAGGCGACCGCGGTCGCGCTGCTGACGCGATAGCGCGCCTAGTGCGTGCACGAACGGGCTGAAGAAACGCGTCAGGCGTGCATATAGCGCGCAACGACGCGATCTTCAGCCCGTTCGAACGGCCTCCCGCTGGCGTCAGTGCACCGGCACGGCGGCAGCCCCATCGCCGGCCGGCAGCAACGCCGACTTCGGCCCGCGGATGAACACGGCTGCGACGACCGCGCCCGCCACCATCACGACGGCGGCGGCGAAGAACACGGCGCCGTACCCCGTGGTGAACGCCACGAGCTGCGACGGCCCGTCGGTCACCGGCACGCCGGCGACGGCCGAGGCGTAGATCGCGGTGAAGACCGACAGCCCGATCGACCCGCCGATCTGCATCGCCGAGTTCGCGGTGGCGGAGGCCGCACCCGCGTCGTGCGGGGCGACGCCGGAGAGCGCGAGGTTCTGCAGCGGCACGAACACGAAGGCCATGCCGATGCCCATCAGCACCAGGCCGGGCAGCACCTGCACGAGGTAGTCGCCGTCGGCGGTGATGAAGCTGAGCCAGACCAGGCCGGCCGCGACGATCAGCGGCCCCGCGATCATCAGGGGCCGCGGGCCGATGGCCGGCAGCAGCTTCGTGGCGATCGGGGCGATGACCATGATCACGAGCGTGAGCGGGAGGTTGGCGAGGCCGGCCTCCAGCGGCGGCATGCCGAGCACGATCTGCAGGTGGAACGCGAGGTACAGCGTCGCGCCGATCATGACGCAGCCCGCGATGGCCTGGATGAGGAACGCGCCGCCGCGCACCCGGTCGAGCACGACCCGGAGCGGCAGCAGCGGCTGCGCCACGCGGGTCTCGATGAACACGAAGAGCACGAGCAGCCCGGCGCCGAGCGCGAGGAAGCCGATCGTGTCCGGCGAGCCCCAGCCGCCCTCGGCGAGGCTGAACCCGTAGACGAGCGAGCCGAGTCCGAGCGTGACGGTGATCGCACCGAGCACGTCGTAGCGGTTGTCGCCCTCGGCCTTGGACTCGGTGACGAGGAAGATGCCGCCGACGAAGCCGACGATCACGAAGGCGACGTTGACGAGCAGGCACCAGCGCCAGTCGGCGTACTCGGTGAGCACCCCGCCGAGCACCAGGCCGACTGCGGCTCCGGCGCCCGCGACCGTGCCGAACACGGCGAAGGCGGTGTTGCGCTCCCGGCCGTGCGTGAAGGTCACGGTGAGCAGCGCGAGCGCGGCGGGTGCGAGCAGGGCCGCGAACAGCCCCTGGAACCCGCGGGCGATGATCAGCTCCATGCCGTTCTGGGCGAGACCGCCGAAGGCCGAGGCGACGCCGAAGCCGACCATGCCGACGAGGTAGGTGCGCTTCCGCCCCCAGTAGTCGGCGATCCGGCCGCCGAGCAGCAGCAGGGCGCCGAAGGCGAGTGCGTACGCGGTGACGACCCACTGGCGCTGCCCGTCGCTCAGGCCGAGCTCCTGCTGGGCCTGGGGCAGGGCGATGTTGACGATGGTGCCGTCGAGCACGACGACGAGCTGCGTGAGGGCGAGCACGACGAGTGCGAGCCAGCGATTGGGCGTGCGGGCAGGGGACATGGGATTCCTCCGGGCTTCGATGCGGATGCGGGATGCCGGAGGTTTCCAGCCTCGGATCGACCGCACTCGTGGCAGCTCGGCTGCCGGCACACGTCGACCACACCGACCCGAGGGTCGGTCAGGCCATCAGTCTACCCGTTACGCCAGCGTGGGTCAGCAGAGCTCAGTCGTACCAGACCTTGACCTTGCCGACCGTGCCGTAGAGCGCCGAGAGGAGGGCGAGGAACGGCACGAGGATGCGGAGGAAGTAGCTGATAGCGGTGAGCTCGAGGAAGTCGCCGAGCGCGAAGAGCCCGATGGCGACGAGGCCGGCGATGAGCACGTTGCGGAAGGGGGTGCGGTAGCCGAGCTTGGCCACGCCGAAGCCGACCGAGGCGAAGACGATGCCGCTGTCGATCAGGAACGCGCCCCAGAGCGGGTTCGTCATGAACGGCGCGATCACCCAGAGTGCGATGGCGACGAGCCAGAACAGCACGAAGACCCCGCCCTTCAGCGGCTTCGCCAGCTCTTTGCCGGGCTTCTCGTCAAAGACCACAACCGTCACGTCGCATGCTCCTTCAGGGATGTGCGTGACGTCGTGCCGGTCACGCGCTTCACCCTCACTCTACCGGTCGAAGCGCGCCCGGCTCGCTTCGATCTCGTCGCGGTGGTCGACGGTCCACTGCACGAACGCGCGCACCGGTCCGCTCAGAGTCTCGCCGAGCGGGGTGAGGGCGTACTCCACCCGCGGCGGCGACTCGGCGTACGCGGTGCGCGACACGAGGCCCGCGCGCTCGAGCGAGCGCAGGGTGCGGGTCAGCATCCGGTGCGAGATTCCGTCGACGGCCGCCATCAGGCCGGTGAACCGCACCGGCCCCTCGCCGAGCGCTCTGATCACCGCCATCGACCACTTGTCGCCGGTCATCGCGAAGACGTCGCGCACCAGCGAGCGGGTGTCTTCGGATGCGCAGACGCCGCCGGGTGCGAAATCGGCGCCGACATCGGTGATCGCGGGCTCAGGCGACATGGCGCGAGACGTCCTCTCGTGTTCGTGACGCACTTCGAAGTGCGGGGCCGTCGGTGGGACTATTTCCGCCGGTGGCCGGTTCAGTACGGGTGACAACGTGCGATACGCACGAAAAGTTCCCGACCTCGCAAGGAGACCTCATGACCACGATCGGCATCATCCTCGGCAGCACCCGTCCCGGCCGCAACGGCGAGGCGGTCGCGAAGTGGGTACTCGAGATCGCGCAGCGGCGGGCGGATGCGGAGTTCGAGCTCGTCGACCTCGCCGACTACCCGCTGCCCCACCTCGACGAGCCCGGATCCGCCGCCTGGGGCAACTACCAGAACGACCACACGAAGGCGTGGTCGGCACGCATCGCGGAGTTCGACGGCTTCGTCTTCGTCACCCCCGAGTACAACCACTCGACCTCGGGTGTGCTGAAGAACGCGCTCGACTACCTCTACAAGGAGTGGAACAACAAGGCGGCGGCCTTCGTCAGCTACGGCGGAGTGGGCGGCGCCCGTGCGGTCGAGCACCTGCGGCTGATCGCGTCGGAGCTGCAGCTGGCGACGGTGCGGGCACAGGTCGCGATCTCGCTCATGACGGAGTTCGAGAACTTCTCCGTGTTCGCGCCGCACGACTACCTGCTGCCGCAGGTCGACACGATGCTCGACCAGCTCGTCGCCTGGTCGGACGCGCTGCGCCCGCTGCACGCCCCCGTCGAGGTCCCCGCGCCCGTCGAGGTCTCCGCGGCCTGACCGACTGTCCTCGATCCGTCAGTTGTTGTCGCCAAAGCGCTCGGATAGCGACAACAAGTGACGGATCGCGGACATTCGTGGGGGTCAGGGGGCGGGGACGGGGGCCAGGGAGCGGCCCTCGGTGGCGAGACGGCGGATGCGGGACATGGCCGCCGCCTCGGTCGAGGAGGCGTCGCCCATGAAGGAGCGCACCACCGCGAGCACCCGGCCGGTCGCCCAGATCACCGGGAGCGGCGACCGGCGGAGGCCGAGCATCCGCCGGTACTCCTTCGGCAGTGACGCGACCGCACCCGCGAACATCACGCGGTAGGCCGGCATCATGCCCTTCGCGAGCGGGGGCCGGCGGATGAAGCGCACGGCCTCCGCGACGCGCTCGTCGCTCTTCAGCACACCGGCCACCCGGAAGCCGTCGATCTGCGCCCTCAACCGCGCCGCGCTCCGGGGCGGGTCGGGTACCCCGATCAGCTCGCCGGCGGTCGCCCACTCGTCGACGTAGCGGTCGGCTCCGCCCTCGGGAAGCGGCTTGTCCCAGCGCAGGTGGCTCGCGAGGAACGCATCGGTGAAGACCAGGTGCACCCAGCTCAGCAGCTCGGGGTCGCCGGCGCTGTAGGGCACGGTCTCGCCGCGTGCATCCACGTACTCGCCGCGCACGCGGTCGTGGAAGTGCGCGACCCGCCCGGACTCGCGGCGGGCGAGCGCCGTGTCGGCGAAGGTCACGGTCACCAGCCAGCGGATGGTGCCGGTCAGCCGGCCGAGTGGGTCCTCCTTGTAGCGCGACCAGTCGTGCACACCGGCCATGGCTCCGGGATGCAGCGTCTGCATGAGCAGCGCTCGGATGCCGGCGACCATGGTCGCCATGCCCCCGTGCACCGCCCAGGAAGCCGAGCCCGGGCCGAAGAAGCCGACGTCGTCGCCCTGCTCGACAGCATCCACCCATTCGGGCCGGCCGTCGGAGCGACCGGACAGGGTGGAGAGCAGGTGGGAGCGCCAGCGGTCGGCGATCGTTCCGGAGGATCGTGCCATGACCTCACCGTACGACCGGCCGAGTTTGCCGCCACACCGCGGGGTCGGTTGTCGAGAAGGCTCCCAGCCGCCAGAGTGGAGGGGCCACTCGTGAAGGGGACCACGCATGACAGATCCATCCGCCGCGCCCACGCCCGCGCAGGCACCGACGCCCGCCGCAGCGCCCGCACCCACGCCCGCCGCCGGCACCACCGGCACCGCCGCGATGCAACTCACCGGCCTGACCAAGCACTTCGGCCAGAAGCTCGCCGTCGACGCCCTGAGCCTGACGGTGCCGGAGGGCTCGTTCTACGGGCTCGTCGGCCCGAACGGCGCCGGCAAGACGACGACGCTGTCGATGGCCACCGGCCTCCTCCGCCCCGACGCCGGCCAGGCGCTCGTGCACGGCGTCGACATGTGGCGCGACCCGATCAAGGCGAAGGCGCTGATCGGCAACCTCGCCGACGGCGTGAAGCTCTTCGACCGCCTGAGCGGCGAGCAGCTCGTCACCTACAACGGACTGCTCTTCGGCCTCGACCGCGCCGAGGTCGCCGACCGCGTCGCCGACCTGCTGCGCCTGCTCGACCTCGAGTCGGCGGCCGGCTCGCTCGTCGTCGACTACTCCGCCGGCATGACCAAGAAGATCGCGCTCGCCTGCGCCCTGGTGCACGCTCCGCGCGTGCTGGTGCTCGACGAGCCGTTCGAGTCGGTCGACCCGGTCTCGGCCGCGAACATCCGCGACATCCTCACCGGCTACGTGCAGAACGGCGGCACGGTCATCGTCTCCAGCCACGTGATGGACCTGGTGCAGCGGATGTGCGACCACGTCGCCGTCGTCGCGAACGGCAGGGTGCTGGTCGCCGGCACCGTGGACGAGGTGCGCGGCGGATCCACTCTCGAAGACCGCTTCGTCGAGCTCGTCGGCGGTCGCACGCACGCAGAGGGGCCGGAATGGTTGCGACGCTCGTAAAGCTGCGGTTCCTGCTGCTGCGCAACTCGCTGAAGCGCAGCGCCTGGCAGCTGGTCGCCGTGATCATCGGCGCCCTCTACGGCCTCGGCGCGCTCGGACTCGCGGTGCTGGGGCTCGTCGCCCTGCGGTTCGCGCCGCTCGAGTTCGCCACGACCGTGGTCATCCTCGCCGGCTCGGCCGTGATCCTCGGCTGGATCGTGCTGCCCCTGATCGCCTTCGGTATCGAGCAGTCGGTCGATCCCGCGCGCCTGCGGGTCTTCCCGATGTCGATGACCCAGCTGCTGGTCGGCCTGACCCTGGTGGGCCTGCTCGGCGTGCCCGGAATCGTCACCTCGATCGCCGCGCTCGCGACGGTGGTCACGTTCTCGGTCTCGCTGCCGGCGGCGATCGCCGCGGTCATCGGCGCGATCCTCGGGGTGCTGACCGCGGTCATCGCCTCGCGCACGGTCGCGGCCCTCAGCACGAGCCTGCAGTCGCGCCGGCGGTTCCGCGAGCTCGGCGGCATCCTGATCTTCATCCCGATCCTGCTGCTCGGCCCGCTGCTGGCCTGGTTCACCCGGGGTGTGGCCGACTCGGCGGATGCTCTGCCCGGCCTCGCGCGCGCCCTCAGCTGGTCTCCGCTCGGCGCCCCGTTCTCGATCGCCCCCGATGTCGCGATCGGCGACTACGGCCCCGCCGCGCTCAAGCTGCTGATCAGCCTCGCGACCCTCGTGCTGCTCGTGCTGGTCTGGCGCCACTCGCTCGCGGTCAGCCAGGTGAACCCGCCGGCCGCCGCCCGCAAGCAGGCCGCCCGGGGCAAGACCGGGCTGTTCGGCGTGCTGCCGGCCACCCCGGCCGGTGCCGTCGCCGCGCGCTCGCTGACCTACTGGCGACGCGACCCGCGCTACGCACGCCAGCTGATCATCGTGCCGCTGGTGCCCGTGCTGTTGTGGTTCTACTCGGTCAACAACGACGCCCCGGCCCTGCTCAACCTCACCGGCCCGGTGCTCGCGTTCTTCCTCGCCGTGTCGATCTACACCGACATCTCGTTCGACGGCACCGCGTTCGCGACCCACCTCGCCGACGGCGTACGCGGCCGCGACGACCGGCTCGGCCGGCTCGGCGCGCTGGCGATCATCGCGGTGCCCCTGGTGCTCCTCGGCACGATCGTGCCGATGTTCTGGACCGGGTCGTGGAACCTGCTGCCGATCTTCCTCGGCCTCTCGGCCGCGGCGCTCCTCGGCGGCTTCGGGGTGGTCAGCGTCTCGTCGTCGCGGATCGTGATCCCGGTGCCGCAGGCCGGCGACAACCCGTTCCGCTCGGCGCCGGGTGCGAGCTTCACCACGGCGCTGTCGGGCTTCGCCACCTGGGGCGTCGCCCTGCTGCTCGCGCTGCCCGCGACCATCCTGGCCGTGTGCGCCCTGATCTTCTCGTCGGCGCTGCTCGGCTGGCTGACCCTGCTCGTGGGCGTGGTGCTCGGCGCCGTGTTCCTCGTGGTCGGCGTACGGATCGGCGGCGCCGAGCTCGACCGGCGCGGCCCCGACCTGCTGATGCGGCTCAGGATGCTCCGCGGGGCGTGAGCGGGACGGTGTCGGCCGGTCGCCCGGCCACGTCGCTCAGAGCTTCGCGAGCCGGGCGCGCACGCCCAGGTACACGCCGTAGGCGATCAGCCCGATGCCCACGGCCACGAGCACGGCCACACCGAACGGCAGCCCGACGAGCGCCTTGAGCGCCCCGTCGAGGCCGGAGGCCTTCTCGGGGTCGTAGGTGAAGGCCGCGACGACGAAGAGCACCCCGACGACGAACAATGCGATGCCCTTGGCGATGTAGCCGACCGTGCCGAGCACGACGACCGCGCGCCCGGCCTGTCCCGCAGGCACGTGGATCTGCTTGCGGAAGGTGCGGCGGATGCCGATCACGACGAAGCCGATCCCGCCGCCGACGACCGCGAGTCCGATCGCGACCAGCAGGAAGACGCCGCCGGGTGTCTCGAGGAGCCGCGCGCTCAGGGTCTGACTGGAGTCGGACGAGTTCGACGACCCGCCGAGCGCGAAGGTCAGCGCAGTGACGCCCAGCGCGATGTAGACGACGGCCTTGCCCGCCTCGGAGGCCCGCCGCCCCCACTTCTTCTTCGCATCCGGATCGTCGACCAGCCGCACCTGCACGATCTGCCAGAGGCCGAGCGCGAAGAGCCCGATCACCGCGACCCAGAGCACGAAGAGCCCGCCCGGGGTCGAGGAGACCTGGCGCAGTGCGCCGGACTGGTCGGCCTCCCCGCCGCTGCCGCCGCCGGCTCCGGAGAGCGCGACGCCGATGGCGATCCCGCCGATCAGGATGTGCAGCAGGCCGTTGACGGCGAAGCCGCTCCGGGCCAGCACCTGGAAGACCGGGTTGTTGCTGGCATCGCGGGCGGCGTTCTTCGTAGGGGTCGACATCCTTCCAGCGTGGCATGGCGCACGGGGAACGGCCCCCTCCGTCGCGCGGAGAGGGCCGTTCAGGGTGCCCGGCTCGAGGAGCCGACGCGATGGTGCGCTGGGGTGGGGGACCTAGCGCACCGGCTTCTTGCGGATCGCGAAGGCGACGACGCCGCCCAGCATCATCAGCGCGACGGCGCCGATGGCGAGCGGGGCCGCCTCGGAGCCGGTCTCGGCCAGTGCGCCCGTGTTCGACACCTGGGCCGAAGCCGGGGTGCTGGGAACCGACGGCACGACGGCGGCGGGGGTCGCCGGCGTGGTGGCGACCGGGACCTCGGGGGTGGGGGTCGGGGTCGGGGTCTCGACGACGGCCTTCAGGCACTTCTGCACCGAGACGGTGCCGGAGCTGGTCTGCTCGGTCACGGCATCGGTGACGGTCGCGGTGTACTCCATGCCGGAGGGAATGCCCTCGAAGGTGACGGTTCCGGGCTTGTCGAGCGAGCGGGACTGCACCGCGGTGCCGGTCGCATCGGCGATGGTCACGTCGAAGCCGTGCTTCTCGTCACCGCCGGCGACGACGGTGATGGTGCCGTTTCCGACACCGGTCACCGGGTCACAGCTGGTGACGGCGCTCGAGACGGTGACGACGGGCGGCACCGGGGGAGTGGTGGGAGGCGTGGTCGGCGGCGTCGTGGGCGGCGTGGTCGGCGGCACGCACGGGGTCGAGCTGCCCTTCTCTGTGACCGAGTAGCCCTTCGAGCCGTTCGGGTCGTCCGAGGTCTTGATGGCGACCACGTAGTCGTGCGCGACCGTGCGGTCGGCGAAGTCGTAGGTCTTCGAGAACTGGGTGTCGAACGACGTCTTCGGCTGGACGTCCTTGCCGTCGATGGTCACCGTGATGGTGTTGTCGGCGTTCGCGCTGTAGTTCGCGGTCTTCACCGAGAGGGTGTCGCAGGTCGACGACACGGTGGGGGTGTGGGCGGATGCCGGGCTCGCCACGGCGAGGCTGAGCCCCGTCGCCGCGAGGGCTGCGACGGCCAGGCCGGCCGCCAGGGTCAGGGCTCTACGGGTGAGCGGGGGTCGGGTCGAATTGTTTTCGGGCATGCCGAAGTTGTCCTCTCGATCAGAGATCGACGCTGCGGGTGACAGCAGTCGGGAGGGCTGCGGGGAATGGCAGCGCTCCGTTCCACATTCGCAGGCCTCACCCGGATCGGATGGGTCGCCGAGGGGTTAGATCGAGGGTGACCGGTGGGTGATCCCGAGGCGATGCCCCATCTGGATCGCCTCATCCCGGGAGGCCACGCCCAGCTTCCGGTAGATGTGTCGGAGGTGGGTCTTCATCGTATTCGGCGAGATGAAGAGTTCCTGCGAGAGTTCCCGGGCCGTCCTCCCCTCGCCGAGCGCGACCAGGATCTGGTGCTCCCGCTCGCTCAGCCGCAGCACCGGCTCGGCCGCCGACTCGAAGGTGGCGCCGAGCTCGTCCAGGAGCGCCACGACCGCCGCGGGCTGAGGGCGCGTCCGGGCCGAGGCCAGGAGCGGCACGAGCTGGGCGAGCGGCAGGTGGAGGAAGGCCCGCCGGATGCCGCTCTCGGCGCCGAGGGCGAGCGCGTAGTCGAGGCTCGTCGCGCTGCCGACCGCGTCGCCGAGGGCCGCGCGAGCGGTGGTGTCGATCAGCAGCACGTCGATCAGCGTGCCGCGCGCATGCCCGTCGCCGAGCCGGATGCACTCCTCGATCTCCTCGATCGCCTCCTGATACTGCCCCTGGCTGAGCTGCAGCCAGCCGAGGTAACGGCCCGAGCAGAAGACGTGGCGGGCATCCGTCGTCCGACCCGCGACGGGGTCGACGGCGTGCGGGCGGCGGAGGCCGATCTCGATGCCGAGGCGCACCCCGTAGGAGAGGGCGTCGAGGAGGATGGCGTCCTCCCACTTGCGCGAGAGCTGCCGCGCCAGGCGGAGCGACTCGAGCGCGTCGGTGTAGCGGCGGAGGAGCAGCAGACGGGTCGCGGTGAAGACCGCGGTGTAGGCGCGCCACTCGCTGCCCGTCGAGAGGCGTTCGAGCAGCGGCACGACCTCTCCGGCCGCGTCGAGCCGGCCCCGGTCGAGGAGGGTGAGGGCGTGGGCGAACAGTGCCGGCGCCATCGCGGTCGACTCGGCCAGCGGGATCTCGCTCGGATCGCTCCCGAGCTCGGTCGCCTCGGCGGCGGCCAGAGCCCGGTCGAACCAGAGGTCGGCGCGCTCGGGATTCTCGGCGATGACGGCCTGGAGACCCGCGAGTCCGTAGGCGGCGACCTGCTCTTCCGGATAGAGGGAGTCCTCGGCGAGGGCGAGGGCGGGCCCGATCGAGGAGTCGCCGGTGTCGAAGCCGGCCCGGTGCCAGTCGACCAGTGACAGCTCGAGCTGGAGTCGTGCATCCATCGCCAGCCGCCACTCGAAGGGGACGTCGTCGGTGAGGGCGAGTGCGGTGGTGAGCTCGTCGAGCTCGGCGGCCGCGCGGTCGAAGCGGCCGATGCTCCGCTGGTGCTTGGCGAAGCCGAACCGGGTCATCAGCTCGATCTCGGCCGAGACGCCCGGCGGGCGGCCGAGCGCGACGAGCCGTTGCGACTCCTTGAGGAACAGGGTGGCGCCGGCGCGTTCGACCGAGTCCGGGGAGCCGTACGACGAGGAGGCGAGGCCCAGCAGGAGCCAGGCGTCGGCCTGCCAGAGCGAATCCGGCAGGGCCTGGATGGTCTCGCGGACGCAGGACGGATCGGTGGTCACGAGGGCCGACCACTCGTCGCGCACCAGGGCCGCTGCGGCCTCGACATCGCCCGCGTCGAGGGCCTGCCGAACCGTGCGCGACCAGGCGCGCGCGCGTCGTTCAAGCACGTGAGCCCCCGAATCCCCTACGCCGCACCGATGCGCGTTCTGTTGAATATAGCTCGGTGCGCCCCGCCCCGTAGAATCGGGGGGTCATGAGTGCTGCTTCCTCTTCCCAGACCCATCCCTTCTCCGACGCCACCGGGGCCGATGTGCGCGTGCGGTTCTGCCCGTCGCCGACCGGCACGCCGCACGTCGGACTGGTTCGCACGGCCCTGTTCAACTGGGCCTATGCGCGGCACACGGGCGGGAAGATGGTGTTCCGGATCGAGGACACGGATGCGGCGCGCGACTCCGAGGAGAGCTTCGAGCAGATCGTCGAGGCGCTCACCTGGCTCGGCCTGAACTGGGACGAGGGGGTCGGTGTCGGGGGACCGCACGCGCCCTACCGTCAGTCCGAGCGCTACGGCATCTACCGCGAGGTGATCGCCGCGCTGCTCGAGTCGGGCCACGTCTACGAGAGCTTCTCGAACGCCGAGGAGATCGATGCCCGCAACGAGGCCGCGGGCCGGGCCAAGCAGCTCGGCTACGACAACTTCGACCGCGACTTGTCGGAGGAGCAGAAGGCCGCCTTCCGTGCCGAGGGCCGCTCGCCCGCGCTCCGCCTGCGGGTGCCGGACACGGATCTCTCGTTCGACGACCTGGTGCGCGGCGAGATCACCTTCCCGGCCGGCTCCTTCACCGACTTCGTGATCGTGCGGCCCAACGGGCACCCGCTCTACACGCTCGTCAACCCGGTCGACGACGCGTTGATGGGCATCACTCACGTGCTGCGCGGCGAAGACCTGCTCTCCTCCACCCCGCGGCAGATCGCGCAGTACCACGCGCTGATCGACATCGGCGTGACCACGTTCGTGCCGCGCTTCGGGCACCTTCCCTACGTGATGGGCGAGGGCAACAAGAAGCTCTCCAAGCGCGACCCCGAGTCGAACCTGTTCCACCACCGCGACCGGGGCTTCATCCCCGAGGGGCTCGTCAACTACCTGGCACTGCTCGGCTGGTCGCTCGCGCCTGACCGCGACGTCTTCTCGCTCGAGGAGATGGTCGCGGCCTTCGACGTCGTCGACGTGCTGCCCAACCCGGCGCGCTTCGACCTGAAGAAGGCGGAGTCGATCAACGGCGACCACATCCGGCTGCTCGACGTCGCGGACTTCGCGGCCCGGCTCGTGCCGTACCTCGAGACCGCCGGCATCGTGACCGCACCGCTGACCTCGGCGCAGGAGGGCGTGCTCGCCGCCGTCGCCCCGCTGGTGCAGACCCGCATGGCGCTGCTCGGCGAGGCGCCTGAGCTGCTCGCGCCGTTCTTCGTCGACGCCGCCGCGCTCGAGTACGCTCCGGATGCGCTCGCCTCGCTCCCCGAGAACGCCGGCCTCGTGCTCGCCGCCGCGATCAACGGTCTCGAAGAGGTGCCGCTGTCGGAGTGGGATGCCGCGACCATCCAGGCCGCGCTCGTCTCGGCCCTGATCGAGGGCCTCGCGCTCAAGCCGCGGGTCGCCTACGGGCCGCTGCGGGTGGCCGTCTCGGGTCGCCGCGTGTCGCCGCCGCTGTTCGAATCGATGGAGATCCTCGGCAAGGAGGAGACGATCGCGCGTCTCGACCGGCTCGTGAACGCGCGATGAGCGGGTCGGGCGACTCCGGCAGCTTCGGCGACGTGGCGGGCGACCGCTACGACGTCGTCATCATCGGCGGCGGGCCGGCCGGGCTCTCGACCGGCCTCAACCTCGTGCGGGCGCGCCGGCGCGTGCTCATCCTCGACAGCAACCGGCCACGGCACTCGGCGACGCTCGTCTCGCACGGGTTCCTGACCCGCGACGGGGTCTCGCCGCTCGAGCTGCGGGCGCTCGGCCGTGAGGAGTTCGCGGGGTACCCGACCGCCGAGTTCCACCAGGGGCTCGTCGACTCCGTGACGCCGACCGCGTCCTCGGCACCGGCGGCCTCGCCCTCCTCGTCGTCTCCGACCTCGGCCGGTGCGGACGACTTCACGATCACCTCGCGCGGCGTGCGCGGTTCGGCCGACCGGGTGGTCACCGCCCCCGTCGTCGTGCTCGCGAACGGGCTGGCCGAGACGCTGCCGGCGCTGCCGAGCATCCGGGCTTACTACGGCACGAGCCTGCACAGCTGCATCGAGTGCGACTCGTTCGAGAAGAGCGGGCAGCCGCTCGCCCTGATCGGCACGACCGCCGACCTCGCCGAGCGCGCGGTGCTGATCTCGCAGGTCACCGACGATCTCGTCGTCTTCACGAACGCGTCCCCGGATGCGGTCACGCCCGCCGAGGAGGCGGCGCTCGCCGGTCGCGGCATCGGTGTCGAGCGCCGGCCGATCGCCGACGTCGTGGGCGACCGCTCGGGCCTCACGGGTGTGGTGCTGGAGGACGGCACGACCATCCCGCGCACCGGCGGTTTCGTGCGCCCGCTCTGGAGCGTGCCGCTCGACTTCGCCGACGCCCTCGAGCTCGCGGTCGACGGCGAGGGGCACGTCGTGGTCGACGACCGTGGCGCCACCTCGGTGCCCGGCGTCTACGCCGTGGGTGACATCACGCCTCCCGGGTCGCAGCAGCTCATCGTGGCGGCGGGGGCCGGCGCGCGGACGGCGGCGGCGGTGAACCGGCACCTGCTGGGGCCGCTGCTCTAGCCCTCGCGCTGTCTCCCTCGCGCTGTCTTCCTCAGGGCTGTCGGCCTCGCGCCGGTGCGGGGCTTATGGTCGAGTCATGGCGCATGCGGACCTCTTCAACCTTCAGGAGACGATCCAGGGGGCGGGCGGCTGGGGGCTGCTCGTCGTGTGCGCGATCATCTTCGCCGAGACGGGCCTCTTGATCGGCTTCTTCCTGCCGGGTGACACCCTGCTGTTCTTCACCGGCCTGCTCACCTTCACGGGAGCCATCCCGCTGCCGCTGCCCGTGGTCATCCTGGCCGTCTTCGCCGCCGCCTTCCTCGGCGACCAGGTCGGGTTCGTGATCGGCCGGAGGGCGGGGCCCGGCATCTTCGAGCGGCGCGACTCGGGGTTCTTCAGCCGCAAGAACGTCGAGCGCACGCAGGGCTTCTTCGACCGGTTCGGCGGCTGGGCGGTCACGATCGCGCGGTTCGTCGCCGTCGTGCGCACCTTCGCTCCCGTCGCGGCCGGCGTCGGCAAGATGCGGTACTCGCACTTCGTCGGGTTCAACGCGCTGGGAGCCGCGATCTGGGCGACGCTGATCATCGGGGTCGGCTACGCGCTCGGGAACATCCCCGAGGTGGCCACGGTCGTGGAGCAGTACATGGAGTGGGTGCTGATCGGGCTCGTCGTGATCACGGTCGGGTCGGGTGTCGTGGCGTACCTGCGGCAGCGAGGTCGGGCGCGGAAGGAGAAGGCGGCGGGGGCTTCGGGGTCTTCCGGGGACTGAGGCCACCAGCGCCGCGGGTCAGAGCAGCTTCAGCTTCTTGACGATGCCGTCGACCGTCTCGCGCGGGCCCACGATGCTGATCGCGCACACCTCGAGATCCTCCGGCTGCGTGCCGGCGAGTTCGGCCAAGTACTCGTCGTAGACCCGGTTGGTCTGGGCCGAGAGTGGCATGTCGGCCACCCACACGCCCGTGGCGGCGACCGCCTTGGCGCGCGTGTTGGCGAGCCGCTCGGCCGTGGCGCCCAGCACCGTGCATCCGGCCCAGGCGAGGCCCGGATGCGGGTAGCCGCTCGCGTCGGGGCCGCCCGGTCCCTGCATCCCCTCGATCGCCTCGCCCGTCGCGGCGGCGATGCAGGCAACGGCGTTGACCATGCGGCCCGCGGGCAGTGCGCTGTCGACGACGATCGCCCACTTCAGGCGCGCCGAGCGGGTGGGTTCGCTCGTGACGATCTCGTCGGGGGCGTAGGCGGGGATGTCGGGCAGGGACTCTTCTGGCACGGCGGTCTTCTTTCGATCGGATGGAGAACAGAATCCTATGCACACATGCATCTGCGCTACCGTGGTCCCGTACTTAATCCTGCTGGAGGTGCCGAATGGCGATGCTCGACGAACTAGATACGGCCATCCTGCGCGAACTGCAGGCGGATGCACGGCGCACGAACCGCGACATCGCCGCGGCCGTCGGCGTCTCGCCCACCACGGCCCTCGACCGCACGCGCTCGCTGCGGGAACGCGGGGTGATCCGCGGGGCGGCGCTCGAGGTCGACCTGCCCTCGATCGGGCGGCCGGTGCAGGCGATGATCGCGGTGCGCATCCGTCCGCCGTCGCGGCGGAACATCGAGGGCTTCCGCAACTGGGTCAGCGCCCTGCCCGACACGCTCGGGGTGTTTGTGACCTCGGGCAACGAGGACTTCCTGGTGCACGTCGCCGTGCCCGACAACGACAGCCTCTACGCCTTCGTGATCGACCGCCTGACGGAGCGGCCCGAGGTGGCCGACGTGCGCACGTCGGTCGTGTACGAGCACCTGCAGAACCGGGGCATCCGCCCGGTCTGAGTCCGCCGCCGGCCTCGTGCAGCCGGGTCAGGCAGGGTTCTGGATGATGGTGAGTTGGGTGCCGTCGAGGTCGATCAGGAACCCGGCGCGCTGGCCCCAGGGCTGCACGCGCACGGGGTGGAGGCGGGGGCTGCCCGTCGTCCGCTCGTCGACGCCGGCGGCACGGATCGCGGCGTACAGCGCATCGAGGTCGTCGACCCGCACGGTGCACCGGAAGGAGCTCTCCTCGGGGACGAGCTCGGGGTGCGGGAAGAACTCCAGTTGCAGGTCACCGCGGCGGAGGATCAGCCACCCGTCGTCCCGATGCGCGACCTCGAACCCGAAGCCGCCGTAGAACGCCGTCGTGGCATCGAAGTCCCGCGACGGGAGGTTCGGGACGGCGCGATCGACCATGCGGCCAGGCTACCCACCGTCGTCCCGGCCCGTCGAGCATCCCGTGCCGCGGCGACGGCGGAGTGGGCGGCGTCAGATCGGGGGCTGGGGGTCGTACTGGATGCCGCGGCGCACCTCGACGGCACGGTCGCGACCGGCCAGGCGGTCGACGAGGTGGAGGGCCATGTCGATTCCGGCCGAGACGCCGGAGGCCGTGATGAGGTCGCCGTCGTCGACGAAACGGTCGTCGCCCCGCACATCCGCGGTCGGCTCGAGCTCGGCCAAAAGGTCGAGCGACCCCCAGTGCGTGGTGGCGGGACGGCCGGCGAGCAGGCCGGCGGCGGCGTAGACCAGGGAGCCGGTGCAGACGCTCGTCATCAGCGGCACGGTCTCGCGCTGGGCGCGCACCCAGGCGAGCTCGGCCGGATCGGCCAGCCGTGGCCGCGTGCCCCGCCCGCCCGGGTAGACGAGCACCTCGAGCGGCGGTGCCTGGGCGAGCACCGTGTCGGGCAGCATCCGCAAGCCTTTCGCGCAGGTGACGGGCCCGGGGTCGGCCGCGAGCATCCTGACCTCGTAGCCGTCTTCGGGGTGATTACGGGTCCAGTAGGAGAGCACCTCCCACGGGCCGACGGCGTCGAGTTCTTCGACGTTCTCGAACAGCAGGATGCCGATCGTCTTCACGCTGGTCATGCCCACCACGCTAGTGCCGGCCACCGACGGCACGCCGAGCTGAGGCGATTTGGGCGAGCGCGGTTCGATGGGCTAAAGTAAACAGTCGGCTCGGGCTGAGGCTCGGATCGGTGGGGTATGGTGTAATTGGCAACACGGCTGATTCTGGTTCAGTTGTTCTTGGTTCGAGTCCAGGTACCCCAGCAAGCAATGGTCCACTTCGGTGGGCCTTTTTTGTTGCCTATTTGGTTGGGGTTGTTGGGCCTCGGTTTTGGGTGGGTGGGCGGCCGTGGAGCGGGTATTCCGGGCGAGCCGCAGTCCCACGTCCGCTGCGCGGACGTCCGCCAGACCCGATGCCTGCGGCTCGCCCGGAACACCCGCTCCACGGCCGCCGGCGCTCTGCGCGGCAAGCTGCCGGGACCCTGCGGCAATCGCCGGCGCTTCGCGCGGCGGGGTGCCGGGAGCTTTGGCGTTCGAGATCGTGCTCGGCCATCAGTGGTGTTGACGCCCTGGAAGGGGGTGTATCACGGGTGATACGCTCTTCGTATGTCTACTGTCAGCGTGCGGGAGCTTCGGAATCATGGGGGGGACGTGTTGGCGCGGGTGGCTCGAGGGGAAGAGCTGGTCGTGACGAGTGATGGGGCGGCTGTGGCGGAGTTGCGGCCGGTGCGACGGCATTCGCCGTCGACGCGGCAGCTGATCGAGCGGCGGCGGCGGTTGCCGGTGGTGGATGCGGACGCCCTGCGGTCCGACATCGACGAACTGATCGATCCGTCGCTGTGAGCGACGTGGCGCGTGGGTTGCTCGACACGTCGACGGTGATTCTGCTGGGGCGGATCACGGATCCGGATGCGCTGCCCGATGAACTTGTGATCAGCACGGTCACGATCGCCGAGCTGAGCGTGGGGCCGTTGGTCGCGACCGACGACAGCGTGCGGGCCGCGCGTCAGGCGCACCTGCAGCAGGCCGAGGCCGACTTCGAGCCGCTTCCCTTCGACGCCGCCTCCGGGCGAGCCTTCGGGCAGGTCGCCGCGGCACTGCGGGGCGCCGGCCGGAAGCCGGCCGCTCGCGCGTATGACGCCCTGATCGCCGCCATCGCGATCGCCAACGACCTCCCGGTCGTGACGGCGAACCCTCGGGACTTCCAGGGCATCCCGGGACTGACCGTGATCCCGGTCGACGTTCCCGCCTGACTCCCCGCTCGTCAGGGGGGCGTGAGGCGGAAGGGGTCTTCCTTGTCTTGGGTGACGAGGGCTGTGGTGTCGGTGGAGACGGAGCCGTCGGCGCCTAGGGCTACCGAGTGGCCGTCGGGCCAGGTGCAGGTGACTCCGGCCAGGGCTGCGGTCTCGACGGCGAGGATGGGGTCGCAGTCGGCGTCGGTGAAGGGGAGCCAGGTGCCATCGGCCGCGATGATGCCGTCGCCGAGGTCGGCGTTGCCCTCGGGATATGCGCTGGGTCGGCCGGCGCTGCCTGCCGTGGTGGTGCCGGCGGCCGCGTCGGTGGCGGCGGGGGCGCTGTCTGCGGCTGTGCGGTCGGCGCTACCGGCGGCGAAGCCCGCGGCCGCCGAGATGACGGCCACCGCCGCCAGGGCCGCGGCCGCAGACAGGGCGATGACAGCGGGCTTCCATCGGGGGCTCGACGCGGGGCCGCTCTTCTGTCCGGCGCCCGCGGCGTCGGGATCCGGCTCAGCGGGATCGGGGTGTGCGGGAGCCGGCCGGGCGGGATCGGTCTGCTCGCGGCTCGGCGGTTCTCCCGTGCGGACGGCGGGGTCCGTGCGGGCGGCGGGCGCGGCGTGGCGGCGGTGGAGCTCGGCTCGCTCGGCATCCGTCAGGGGCGGCTGGCCGGGGCCGTAGGCGCGGGTCTGGAGGTCGTCGCTCTCGCTTGTCGCCATGGAACGACGTTACGCCGGTCGGGCCACTTCTGCCGGACGGGCGCGACACGCGGCGTCGGTGAGGCGGTGGCCATCGCGGAACTCGAGCTCGCCGAGTGGTGCACGCGCAACGGCAGGGTCAGCCTGCCGCCGTGACGGCCTCGTCGAGTTCGGGCCCGGGTGCAACCGTGGCAGAGTGTCGGGGTGGATGACGCGACTGTTCAGGATGGCCCGACCGTCGCCGTGAGCGCCTACGCCCCGGCCGATGCGCCCGGCACGCTGGACCTCTTTCTGGCCGCGGTGACCGAGACGGCCGCCGCCGATTACACGGCCGCGGAGATCGACGCCTGGGCCGACCGCGAACGGCGCGACCTCGGGCGGTGGGATGCGGCGATGCGGGCGCGCGGCGCTTTCGTCGCCGAGATCGGCGCCGAGCTGGCCGGGTTCTCCGATGTCGGCCCGGAGGGCTACGTGGACATGATGTTCGTGGCGCCGCGCTTCCTCCGGCGCGGGGTCGCGCGGACACTCATCGCGCACGGTGAGGCACTCGCCCGTGGGCGCGGAGTGAGCGAGCTCTCGGCCGACGTGAGCATCACGGCCCGCCTCTTCTTCGAGAGCCAGGGCTTCGCGGTCGAGGCGCAGCAGGCGCCGGTCCGTCGCGGTGTCACCCTCACCAACTTCCGCATGCGCAAGCCCCTCACCTGACCGCCGGGTGACGCAGCGCGGCGGGCGTCCGCGGTGCTCGTACGCTGGAGGCATGACCGCGCGCATCCGCCTCGCTCGGGCCGACGATCTCGCGGCGTTCGAGCAGCTCGAGAACGACGCCGATCGCATCCTCATCGACCGCCTGAAGCCGGAGAACTGGGGTGCTGCACCGACGGGCGCGGAGCGCGCGGCCCAGCCCGGGTTCCTGCTGGTGGCCGAGGTGGATGACGCGGGCGGGGTCGGTGCTGTCGGCCAGGACGGCGGGGTCGGCGAGGCGGGCGGGGCCGGTGAGGCAGGTGGGGCCGGCCGGGCGGGTGGGGTCGTGGTCGGCTTCGTGCACGTTCTCGAGGTCCACGGCTGTGCGCATCTCGAGCAGCTCTCGGTCGCCCCGGCGCACGCGCGGCACGGCATCGGGCGGGCGCTCGTCGAAGCGGCGATGCGGGAGGCGTCCGACCGGGGCTATCGTCGGCTGTCCCTGCGCACGTACGCCGAGGTTCCGTGGAACGCGCCGTTCTATCGCACGCTGGGCTTCGTCGATGAGGAGCCCGCATCCCCATTCCATCGGGCGCTCGCCGCCGTCGAAGCCGAGGCCGGTCTCGATCGACTCGGGACGCGCATCCAGCTCGCCGTCGACCTCGACGAACAGCAGCATCGGTCAGGTGGTTCGCGGCGGGTGCCGGCGCCGACCGAACGCCTGAGGTTTCGCGAGATGGGGGAGGGCGATCTGGATGCGATGGCCGCCCTGCTCGGCGACCCCGCGGTCATGCGCCACTACCCCGCTCCGAAGACGCGCGAGGGCGCGGCAGCGTGGATCGCCTGGAACCGCGCGAACTACGAGACCCACGGCTACGGCCTCTGGATCGTCGAGACCCACGCGGGCGAGTTCGTCGGCGACTGTGGTCTCACCTGGCAGGAGGTCGGCGGTAAGCCGGCGCTCGAGGTGGGCTATCACGTCCGGGCCGAGCTGCAGGGCCGCGGGTACGCCACGGAGGCCGCGATCGCCTGCCGGGAATTCGCCGCCGAACGTGGTCTCGCCGATTCGCTCGTGGCGATCATCCACCCCGAGAACCGGCCGTCGCAGCGGGTGGCGGAGAAGGTGGGGATGGTCCGGCTGGCGGATGACGACGACG
The DNA here is from genome assembly GCF_001571005.1 of Herbiconiux solani NBRC 106740. Lineage (GTDB taxonomy): Bacteria > Actinomycetota > Actinomycetes > Actinomycetales > Microbacteriaceae > Herbiconiux > Herbiconiux solani. The sequence continues at coordinate 312,620 of NZ_BCST01000006.1, forward strand.
GCCCCGCCGGTGCCACGCGCCGGGTCTACGGCCTCACGTTCAGCCGGTCGGCGGGCTGACCCGGCCTCCACCGCCCGTCAGCGGAAGCGGCGGCGGTAGACGACGATCGCCAGGGCGTAGGCGACGACGAGGATGCCCCCGAGCCACCCCAGCGCCACCCAGATCTCGCCGCCGACGGGCTGCTGAGCGAAGAGCGCCCGGATCGTGTCGACGATCGACGTGACGGGCTGGTTCTCGGCGAACCAGGCCACGGGCGCCGGCATCGACGCGGTCGGCACGAACGCCGAGCTGACGAACGGCAGGAAGATCAGCGGGTAGCTGAAGGCGCTGGCGCCGTCGACGCTCTTCGCCGAGAGTCCGGCGATCACCGCCACCCAGGTCAGGGCCAGCGTGAACAGGATGAGGATGCCGGCGACCGCGAGCCAGGCACCGACGGAGGCCCCGCTGCGGAAGCCGAGCAGCAGCGCCACCCCGGTCACGATCGCGATCGAGACGAGGTTCGCCGCCAGCGAGGTCAGCACGTGCGCCCACAGCACGCTCGACCGGGCGACCGGCATCGACTGGAAGCGCTCGAAGATGCCGCCCTGGAGATCGAGGAAGAGGCGGTAGGAGGTGTACGCGATGCCCGACGCGATCGTGACGAGCAGGATGCCGGGGAGCAGGTAGTCGACGTACGAGGTGCCCGGTGACGTGCCGGACGCGGTGCCGGCGCCGGTGTCGATCGCGCCGCCCAGCACGAACACGAACAGCAGCATCAGCGCGACCGGGGTGACGGCCGTGGTGAGGATCGTGTCGGGGCTGCGCAGGATGTGCCGGAGCGACCGCCCGGTGAGGATGCCGGTGTCGCCGAGGGCGTGGGTGGTCATGATCGGTCGCCTTCCTGCCCGACGAGCGCGAGGAACACGTCCTCCAACGACGGCTGCTTCTCGACGTACTCGACGCGGGCCGGCGGCAGCAGCCGCTTCAGCTCGGCGAGCGTGCCGTTCTGGATGATCGTGCCCTCGTGCAGGATCGCGATGCGGTCGGCGAGCTGCTCGGCCTCGTCGAGGTACTGGGTCGTGAGCAGCACGGTCGTGCCGGAGGCGGCGAGGCCGCGGATCGTCTCCCAGACCTCGATGCGCGCCTGCGGGTCGAGCCCGGTGGTCGGTTCGTCGAGGAAGATCACGGGCGGGTCGCCGATCAGGCTCATCGCGATGTCGAGGCGGCGGCGCATCCCGCCCGAGTAGGTGCCCGCGCGGCGGCGACCCGCCTCGGTGAGCCCGAACCGGTCGAGCAGGCCGTCGGCGATCTCGGCGGGATGCGGGAGGTGCCGCAGCCGGGCCACGAGCACGAGGTTCTCGCGCCCGCTCAGCACCTCGTCGACCGCCGCGAACTGACCGGTGAGACTGATCGACTCGCGCACCTCGGCGGGCGAGCCGGCGACGTCGAAGCCGTGCACCGTGGCGGTGCCCGCATCCGCTTTCACGAGCGTCGAGAGGATGCGCACCAGGGTCGTCTTGCCGGCCCCGTTCGAGCCGAGCAGCGCGACGACCGTGCCCGGCTCGACGGTGAGGTCGATGCCTCTCAGCACGTGGACGTCTTTGAAGGACTTGGTGAGGCCTTCGATGCGGATGGCGGGGGAGGTCATGAGTCCTTCTCCTCGGTGGCCGCGACGTCAGCGCCGCCTGCCCCCACGGGCCCGCCAGCACCCGGCGCCCCGTCGGCCGCGTCGATCGCGTCGGTGAGGCGCGAGCGCTCCTTGTCGATCCAGTGCGTGCCCGCATAGGCGGCGGCGAACGACTCGGCGAACTCGACCGGATCGTCACCGACGATCTCGCGCACCGAGCGGCCGTCGACGGCGGCCTGCTCCCAGAGGTCGGCGTTGTCGACGATCATCTTCACCATCGTCTCGCCGTCGGTGATGCCGCTGGAGTAGAGGAAGTAGCGGTTGATCGCCTTGGCAGCCTCGCGGTAGGGCGAGGGGAGGGCGTCGGTGCGGGCGATCGCCTGCCGGTACTGCTTCTTCTGCTCGAGCGATCCGGTCAGGGCTTCGATCCATTTGGCGGCCATGTCAGTGGGCTCCTTCGGGGTGTGTCGTGGGCGCGGTCTGCGGCGCCTGAGGTGGGGGTGCGATCCGGTTCTGGATGGCGTCGATGCGTTCGGCGAGGAAGATCCAGCTCGCCCAGAACTCGGCCAGGTAGTCGCGGCCGGCGGCGTTCAGGGAGTAGACCTTGCGGGGTGGGCCCTTCTCGGAAGGCTCCTTGGTGACATCCACGAGGCCGCGCTGCTCGATGCGCACGAGCAGCGCGTAGATGGTGCCCTCGACGATGTCGGCGAAACCCTGCTCGCGCAGGCTCGCCGTGATCTCGTAGCCGTACGCCGGGCGCTCGGCGAGACGGGCGAGGACGATGCCCTCGAGGGTGCCCTTGAGCATCTCGGTCATCTGCTTGGCCATTGCGGCTCCTCTGCTACTCGGTGTTGCTGACTACCAGTAGATAGTAACGCCGGGTAGTGGTAGATAGCAAGACTGAATAGTGGGTCGGTTTCGCCATGCGGGTCGGGCCGCGGCCGATGGGTGGCCGGCGGCGGGTTCGGTCTAGGGTCGGTGCATGGCGTTTTCCGAGGCCGCGGCGCTGGAGTTCACCGGCGGCATCCCGTATGCGATGCGGCCGGAGGGTGCTCTGCGGCTCGATGTGCTGTCCCCGCCGGCGGCCCCGGGCACCGCCGGCCCGTCGCGGCCGGTCGCGATCTTCCTGCACGGCGGCGGCTGGCACGAGGGAGATCGCGGTGCGGCCATGCATCCCTGGCTCGCCCCGCTTCTTGCGGCGAGGGGTTTCGTGACCGTCGCGCCCACCTATCGGCTGAGCGGTACGGCGACCTGGCCGGCGCCGCTCGACGACGCGATGGATGCGGTGGCCTGGGTGCACGAGCACATCGCGGAGTTCGGCGGCGACCCGTCGCGCATCGGGCTCTGGGGCTACTCGGCGGGGGCGCACCTCGCGGCGCTCGCCGCACTGGCCGGGCCGTCCGTGCCTTCCCCGGGGGCATCGCCGCATCCGCATGCTCACCCGCCGGTGCGGGCGGTCGCGCTCGCCGCCTGCCCGAGCGACCTGCGCGACACCCCCGCCGATCCCGGCAACGAGGTGAACCGGCTCCTCGGTCACCGCGGGACGCCGGCCGAGTTGAGCGCCATCAGCCCGGTCTGCCAGGTGCGGGCGAGTCCGCCGCCGGTGCTGATCGCCCACGGAACCGCCGACCAGATCGTGCCCTTCGCGCAGGGCGAGGCGCTCCGCGACGCCGTGCGCGCCGCAGGTGGCGTGGTCGAGTGGCACCCCATCGAGGGCGGATCGCACAGCTGGGCCGACGCCCCCGTCGCGGGCCTGGACGAGTCGGCGCCCAGCTTCGGCTCGCTCGCCGCGGCCTTCTTCGATCGGACCCTGGCCTCGTGACACGACGAGACGAGGTGCGCTGATGCTGTCTCCGCAGACCCTGAGCGAGCACGACCGCCGGGTCGTCGCCGCCTGGGCGGCCGACTGCGCCGAGCGGGTGCTGCCGCTGTTCGAGGCCGAGGCTCTCGACGACGAGCGCCCCCGTGACGCCATCGCGCGCGCCCGGGCGTTCTCGCGGGGCGAGTTGGATGCAGCGGGCGAGATCCGCCGCCGCTTCGTCGCGAACCGCGCGACTCAGGTCGTGAGCACCCCCGCAGCCAAGGCCGCCGCCTGGGCCGCGGGTCAGGCGGCCGGCGTCGCGCACATGGGAGCGCACGCCCTCGGCGCCGCCGCCTACGCCGCGAAGGCCGCCGCCCTGGCTCCGCCCGAGGCCGGCTCTGCTGACGCGGGCGCGGCCGAGATCGCCTGGCAGCTCGCCCACCTCACCGACCCGCAGCGCGAGGCCCTGCGCCGTCTGCCGCTCCTCGGCACCGACCCCTCCGGACCCCTCGGCACCGGCCTCCTGGCCTCGGGCGTGCTCGGCGCGAACATCCGCGCCATCCAGGCCGGCCTCTGACCGAACCCTCCCGAAGCGCGGGTCACGAGCCCGGGATGCGAAGCCGAGCGGCGCCCCGGCGACACGACTGGGGTCGACCTCGGATTCGCATCCGCCGGCACTGTGCTCCACTGCAGTGAGCGCCGACCGGCGCCACCGGGGAGAGCCGCACGGCAGAGCCACCGGCAAGACCCATCGAGCAGAGGAGACACGACGTGAGCCGAAGCTACGGGTGCATCGCCTTCACCGACAGCGTCGACGCCGAGCAGGAGTCGTACGGGAGCGCCGAGTTCTTCCGCCGCCTCGTGTCCACGCGGGCCGACTCCCGCGATGCGGGCTCCCGAGAGCCCGACGCCCGAGACCCGGATCCGCTCGGTCCGCGCGAGGCGCAGTTCCTCCGCACCCGCGACTCGTTCTACCTCTCCACCGTCGGCGAGACGGGCTGGCCGTACGTGCAGTTCCGGGGCGGCCCGGCCGGGTTCATCCGGGTCGACGACAAGCACTCCTTCAGCTGGGCCGACTACCGCGGCAACCTGCAGCACGTCAGCACCGGCAATCTCCGCACGGATGCCCGGGTCGCGATCATCGCGATGGACTACCCGACCAGGCGCCGGCTCAAGATCTTCGGCACGGCACGGGTGGTGCGCCTCGAGGACGACCCGATCCGCGTCGAGGTGCTCCGGCATCCCGACGATCCCGAGGCCGTCGTCGAGCGGGCCGTCACGGTGACGGTCGAGGCCTTCGACTGGAACTGCCCGCAGCACATCACGCCCCGATTCACCGCTGCCGAGCTCCAGGATGCGGTCCGACCGCTCCGTGAGCAGATCGCCGCGCTCACCCGTGAGAACGAACGCCTCCGTCAGGCCGAGCTCTGAGCTGAGGCGGTGCCCGGGATGGGGACTGGGGTGTCTCCCTGATTCGCCGCGGGCCCGGACGTGGTTCTGTTGCCAGACCTTCCGACTCGAAGAGGAGCACCGATGGCCACCATCACCGTGGGCGACGAGAACGCGTCGCCGATCGAGCTGTACTACGAAGACCACGGCAGCGGCCGCCCGGTCGTGCTCCTGGCCGGCTGGCCGTTCGACGCGCGCTCGTGGGAGCCGCAGCTGCATCCGCTGCTCGAGGCCGGCTACCGGGTCGTCGCCGTCGACCGCCGCGGATTCGGCCGCTCGAGCTTCCCGACCGTCGGCTACGACTTCGACACCCTCAGCGCCGACGTCGACATCCTGATCCGCCACCTCGACCTGAACGACGCCACGCTCGTGGGCTTCTCGCTCGGAACCGGCGAGGTCGCCCGCTACATCGGGCGCTTCGGCACCGAGCGACTCGCGAGCGCCGTGCTGCTCGAGAGCCTGACGCCGACCTTCAAGCAGAGCGACGACAACCCCAAAGGGGTCGACGAGGCCGGGGTGAAGGGTGTGCAGCAGGCCATCCTCGACGACCGGTTCGCGTGGCTGACCGGGATGATGGGCAACTTCCTCAACCTCGACGACTACCAGGGCACGCTTGTCAGCGAGGACACGGTGCGATCGATGTGGTCCGCCGGCGCCGAAGCCTCGCCGTACGCGACCTGGGCCTGCCCCCAGACCTGGCTCGAGGACTTCCACGCCGATCTCGAGCGCTTCGACGTGCCGACGCTCATCATGCACGGCACGGCCGACCGCATCCTCTCGATCGACGGCCAGGGGGCGCGAGCCCACGAGGCCCTGCCCGCGGCTCGCTACATCGAGGTCGAGGGCGGCCCGCACATCAATCCCGTCACGCACTCCGCCGAGGTCAATCGCGAGCTCCTCCGCTTCCTCGCGGATCCGTCCTGACGACGGCGACAGGATTTCGAGCACAGCGGATGCCGAGCCAAGCGGATACCGAGCGAGTGAACGAGGTGATGACCGGATGTTCGAGCACTTCAGCGCCCGCCTGATCGACGTCGACCGCGGTCAGGTCTTCGCGCGGGTCGGCGGCGACGGGCCGCCCATCCTGCTGCTCCACGGTTATCCGCAGACCCATGTCATGTGGCACGCCGTCGTCGACCGGCTCACCGGGAGCCGCACGGTCGTGGTGGCCGACCTCCCCGGATACGGCCGCTCGTTCCGGCCCGAGACGGTCGCGGATCACAGCGCGTACTCCAAGCGCGCCCTCGCCCAGGACCTGGTGCAGCTGATGGCGGCCCTCGGCTTCGACCGCTTCGCGGTCGCCGGGCACGACCGGGGCGGCCGGGTGGCCTATCGGATGGCGCTCGACCATCCCGAGGCGGTCACGGCCGCCGGCGTCTTCGACGTGGTGCCCACGGGCGAGGTGTGGGCCCGCGCCGACGCCCGCCTGGCGCTCACCTACTGGCACTGGTCCTTCCTGGCCCAGCCCGAGCCGCTGCCGGAGGAGCTGATCGACGCGAACCCCGGGGCGTTCTTCGACCGGCACGTGCGGGCATTGGGGCTCGGCCGTGCGGCAGACCGGTACCCGCCCGAGCTCATGGCGCAGTACCGGGAGCTGCTCGACGACCCGACCGTGGTGCACGGCATCTGCGAGGACTACCGCGCCGGCGCCGGGATCGACCGGATGCACGACGACGCCGACAAGGCCGCCGGCAACCGGATCACCTGCCCGCTCCTCGTGCTCTGGAGCGCCCGCGGCGCGCTGCCGAAGTTCTACGGCGACGTGCCGCAGGTGTGGAGCGACTGGGCCACCGACATCCACGGGCGGGGGCTGGAAGCCAGCCACTTCCTCGTCGAGGATCAGCCGGAGGAGGTCGCCGACGAGCTGCTCCTGCTCCTGGCCCGCCCGTGATCCGGCCCCGACCCGAACCCCCCCCCATCGAAAGGCGCGAACATGACCACCCCGCACTCCGACGACACCGACCAGCTCTCCCGGACGCTCAAGCGCACCGAGTTGCAGCACGCCTCCTCCTCGATCCCGGGCCGGGACATCGTGCAGGTGCTGACCGAGATCCCGGTCGACGTCTCCTCCGGCTGGCACCACCACCCGGGCGAGGAGGTCGGCTACATCGTCGCCGGCACCGTGCGGATGGAGCGGCGCGACCGGGAGACCGTCGTCCTGAACGCCGGCGAGGGCTTCCTCATCCCGCCCGGCGTGCCGCACAACGCCACCGACCTCGGCCCGGACACCGGCCGGATGCTGTCGACCTACATCGTCGAGACCGGCGAACCCGTCTCCACCCTCGAACCCTGACACCCGAGCGAAGGAAGCCCCATGTCCACCGTCATCCTCGTCCACGGCGCGTTCGCCGACTCCGACAGCTGGAACGGCGTGATCGCGCCGCTCCGGGCCGACCACCGGGTGATCGCCTATGCGAACCCCCTGCGCGGCATCGACTACGATGTCGCTCCGCTGAACGACCTGATCAGAACACTCGACGGGCCGATCCTGCTGGTCGGGCACTCCTACGGCGGTGCCGTGCTCACCGCGGTCGATCCGGATGCCGGTGACGTCGTCGGGCTCGTCTACGTCGCCGGCTTCGCGCTGGCACCGGGGGAGAGTCCCGCGACCGCCTCCGCGCTCGCGCCCGGATCCACCCTGGCGGACACGCTCGTCCAGGTGCCGCTCGCCTCCGGCGGCGCGGACCTCTACATCGACGAGGACAAGTACTGGCATCAGTTCTGCGCCGACCTCGGCGAGGAGCAGGCGCGGGCCATGGCGGTCACGCAGCGGCCGGTGACCGGCGCGGGCCTGAACGATCCGCTCTCCACCGGCGCGCTCTGGCAGTCGGTGCCGAGCTGGTTCGTCTTCGGCGAGGACGACCGCAACATCCCCGCCGGTGCCCACCAGATCATGGCGGACCGCGCCGGCGCTCGCCGCACGGTGCAGGTCGCAGGAGCCTCGCACGTCGTCGGGATCTCGCATCCGGACGAGGTCGTCGCGCTCGTCGGCGAGGCCGCGTCGGCCGCCCGCTGACGGGTCGCCCGGGAGAGGTGCGGGAACGGCGAGGCCGCGGCGATGGAACCCGGGACGGTCGTCGCCTGGGTGGTGGCGTTCGTGCTGCTCGCCGTCGTGGTCACCGGTCTCGCCCGGCGCGCGGGCTGGTCGGCGCCGGTGCTGCTGGTCGCCGTCGGGGCGGCGGTCTCCTTCATCCCGGGCATCCCTCCGGTGCACGTCGAGCCGGAGTTCGTGCTGTACGGCGTGGTGCCGCCCCTGCTGTTCGCGGCCGCGTTCGGCACCTATGTGGTCGACGTCGGCGCGCGGCGCGACTCGATCGTGCTGCTGTCGGTGGGGCTGGTGGTGTTCACCGCCTTCGCCGTGGGGTGGGTCACCTACCTGCTGCTGCCCGCGATCGGCTTCGCCGCCGCGTTCGCCTTCGCAGCGGTCGTGTCGCCGACCGATGCGAGCGCCGTGACCGCGATCGCGGGCCGGCTGAAGCTGCCGCACCGGGTGGTGACCGTGCTCGAGGGCGAGAGCCTCCTGAACGACGCGACGGCCCTCGTGCTGCTGAACACCGCGATCGCCGCAATCGTCTCGACGACCGGACCGGGACTCATCGCGGCCGACCTGGGGCTCGCGGTGGTGGGAGGGGTCGGCGTCGGGCTGGCCGTCGGCTGGACGGTCTCGACGGTGCGCAGCCGCCTGAGGTCGCCGGTGCTCGACACGAGCCTCGCGCTGATCACCCCGTACCTCGCCTTCATCGCCGCCGACGCGATCCTCGGCTCCGGGGTGCTCGCGGTCGTCATCTCGGCGCTGTACCTCGGGTTCCGCTCCCCTCGGGTGCAGTCGGCGGAAGCCCGGGTCGCGGAGGCGGTCAACTGGCGCACCGTCTCCTTCCTGGTCGAGAACGCCGTCTTCCTCTTCATCGGCCTGAACGCCGCGGGGATCGTGCGGGGCGCGGCGGTGCAGGTCGACGGGTTCTGGCTGACGGTCGGCGTCTGCGCGGCCGTCATCGTGGCGCTGTTCCTGTCGCGCGCGCTCTTCGTGTTCGCCATGGTCGCCGTGTTCCGGCACGGATCCCGGTACATGCGCGCCCAGGACCTGCGCTGGAAGTACGCGGCGGTCGTCTCGGCCGCGAACGTGCGGGGCGTTGTGACGCTGGCCGCCATCTTCCTGCTGCCGCCGGAGACGCCCGGGCGGGAGCTCCTGCAGCTGATGGCGTTCGTGGTGGTCGTGGTCTCGTTGCTCAGCGGCATCCTCCTTCCGGCCCTGATCCGCGCGCTCCACCTCGCGCCACCCGACGAGACGCGCGAGTTCGCGGATTGGGAGACCCTGATGGCCGAGGCGCGGGCCCGAGGGCTGGAACGTCTGGAGTCGGTGGCGACCGACGCCGACCACGACCGGGTGCTCGAGCAGCTGCGCGCCAGTGCCTCGCTCATCGCGGACTCGTTGGAGCACGAGGCCGAACGGATCTCGGAGGACGAGGCAGGGGCCGGGGACGAGGCCGCCTCCGCCTCCAGCGGCGAGAGCTACGTCCTCGCCTACCGGCGGCTGCGGCGCGTCATGATCGCGGCGGAGCGCCAGTACGTGATCGACAAGCGACGCGAGCGCCGCTTCCCCGAGACGGTCGTGGCCGCGGCGCTCCGCTCGATCGACATGGAGGAGTTGAGCATCCGCGCGGCGCCGGTGCTCGAGGATCCGGAGCCGTCCGAGGACGACGGAGCCGCATCCTGATGCCCCTCACCGGAGGATCGGCGCCAGCTGCCTCCGTGAAGTGATGTCGAGCTTCTTGAACACCTTGCTCAGGTGGTATTCCACCGTCGAGGTCGTGAGGAACATCTGCACGGCGATCTCCGAGTTCGTCGCGCCCGAGGCCGCCAGGCGGGCGACCTGCGCCTCCTGCGGGGTCAGCCCGGCGTCGACGGTGCCGGTGGGAGTCAGCCCCATCGGCGTGAGTCCCGCGGCGAGCAGCTCGGCGCCGGCCCGTTCGGCGAACGCCCCCACTCCCATCGCCTCGAACGACCGGTACGCCGTGGACAGCTGCACCTGCGCGTCGCGGCGCCGGCGGCGACGCCTGAGCCACTCGCCGTACAGCAGCTGCGATCGGGCCACCTCCACCCGCAGCGACGTCGAGCAGAGCAGCTCGATGGATTCGAGGTACCAGTGCTCGGCCTCGGCGACCGGCGCGACCAGTGCGCGAGATCGTGCGAGCATCCCGAGCGCCCACGGTGTCGCACTGGCGAGCGCGCGCTCCTCGAGTCTGCCGAGGGCGGCCCGTGCGGTGTCCGGCCGGCCGACGCGCATCGCGGCCTCCACCACGTCCGGGAGGATGGTGCTGCCGAATCCGAGGGTGTCGCGCTCGGCGATCTCCAGCGCCGAGTCGAGGGCCTCCTGGTAGTTCCCGAGGCCGATCTCGAGCACGGCGAGGCCCGACCAGGCGAACATCTCCATGTACAGCGACCCCCACTGCCGGCCCCAGGTCGCGGCGTCCTGGGCGAGCTCCCGGCACTCCTTCTCGCGACCCTGCCAGGCGCGCATGTGGATGGCGGGCCCGAGCCCCGCGGGCCGGGGGATGCCCATGAGCGCCGTGATCTCGGCGGCCTCGAACCGGCTGAGCTCCGCGGCCGCCATGTCGCCGGCCCAGCACTGCGCCAGGCACCGACCGGCGAGGGAGACCTGCAGCACGTTCAGCACGCCGTGACGGCGACCCTCCCTGATGCCCCGGTCGAACAGCTCCCGACGCCCCTCGTCGTCCCAGATCTCGTCGGCGGCGAACCAGCCGGCGACGGGGGCCGAGTGGGCGTCGAGCGGCACCCCCTCGTCGGCGTAGAGCGCGGCGACCGATCGTCGCAGCAGGGGCAGCGCCTCGGCGTACCCCACGGCGACCCGGCTCGCGAGTCCCTCGAGCAGCAGGTCCCGCGCGGAGACCGGCGCCTGTTTGTCGCGCACGTAGACCAGGACGGTGCGGGCGATCTCCTTCGCGGTGACGCTGTCCTTGTTCTCGCCCGCGCCGAGGGCGGCCCGGAGTGCTTCGAAGAGCATCCCGCGGATGAGGTCCTCGTCCCGCGGATCGGTGTCCTCGACCGCCTCGAGGAGAATCGTCCACGCGTCGCGATAACGGTGGTGGAACATCGCCAGCAGGGCGCGCAGCCGCTGCACGTCGACGTGCCGGCCGGCCTCGTCGAGCCACGGCGCCGCTTTGTCGAGGAGGGCCTCGGCCAGGATCCCGTCGCCGGCGGCGAGGTAGGCCCGGGCCGCCCCGAACATCCGGTCGCTGCGTTCCTGCGGGCCGGGGGAGAGCTCGGCCGCCCGCGCCAGGAACCGGGCCTGGGCGAGCTGTCCGCCGCGACGCTCGGCGCGCTGGGCCGAGCGTTCGAGGCCGGCCGCGACGTCCTCGTCCGGGGCACTCGTCGCTGCCGCCCGGTGCCAGGCGGCTAAGTCGGCGTTGCCGTCGAGCTCGGCGATCGTCGCCATCGCCGTGTGCGCCAATCGGCGCTGCCGGGGCTCGGCCGCGTGGTAGACCGTCGAGCGGATGAGGGGATGCCGGAACGCCACCGTCTCGCCGATGGTCATGACGTCGAGGTCGTGCGCGTCGTCGGCTGCATCCCCGGGGAGACCGAGGAGCGCCGCGGCGCGCCAGAGTGTGGGCGGGTCGTCGGTCGACATCGCGGAGGCGAGCACGAGGAGCGAGCGCGTCTCCGGACTCAGCACCTCGAGCTGGCGCAGGAAGTGCGCATTCAGGCCGCGGCCGGTCGGCAGCTGCTGGGGCAGCGGGAGCCTCCCGGCGAGCTGCTCGGAGGTGAGCTGATGGAGCAGCTCGAGCATGGCGAGCGGGTTGCCCCCGGTCTCCCCGACGATCCGCGAGGCCACCAGCGGGCTCACCGCGCCGGGCCGGACCGTGTCGAGCAGCGCGTGCGACTCCTCGCGGTCCAGGCCGCGCAGATGGTGGGTCGGGAGACCGCGGAGGGTGTCCAGGGCGTCGACACCTTCGCGACCGGCGAAGACCAGGCCGAGGCTGTCGGCATAGACCCGCCTGGCCACGAAGCTCAAGACGTCGAGCGACTCGGGATCCAGCCACTGCGCGTCGTCGACCACGCAGACGAGCGGCTCGGTCCGTGCGGCGGCGGCGAGCACTCCGAGAGCGCTGAGCCCGAGGAGGAACCGTGGCGGCGGGGCCTGGTCCAGCGCTCCGAAGGTCGTGAGCAGCGCGGACTGCTGCGGGCCCGGCACGTCGGCGAAATGGTCGCGGAAGGGGAGGAGGAGGCGGTGCAGGGCGGCGAAGTCGAGGCTGAACTCGGACTCGATCCCGACGAGCCGGACGACACGGACCGACGAGGTCGAGAGGTGCTCGAGGAGTCGCGTCTTGCCGACCCCCGGTTCACCGAGGAAGACCAGGGAGCCGCTCAAGCCGCTGGCGACGGAGGTCGCGAGCTCGTCGAGGGCCCGGCGCTCGGGCTCCCGGCCGATCAGCGAGGTCGGGGCCGGGCGGATGGGGGCCGGCCGGATCGGGGCCGGGCGGATCGGGGCCGCGCGCGCCGGGGCCGGCCGGGTGGGGACCGATTCGTGGGCGCGCTCCGGTTCGGTCACAGCAGGTGCCCATACAACCCGAACATGGCTTACCAGTCCTTCGGTGCCGGATACCTGCCATTCATAGCGGAGTTCGCCCCCCGTCACAAGCGCATCACCGATGCGGCACCGATGACGGATGCGCGGCGCCGTCTGGTCACTGGGGTCTTTCCCGGATGCGGCGGCCGGGGATCCCGTGGTGCGATGGCAGCCGAGCCCACTTCACCTGGAGGCGGTCTGCCGATGAGCACCCCGGAACCGGCCCCACCCCGACGGCTCGTGCCGCGCATCCCGCTCAACACCCTCGCGATCGGGTTCGGCCTGGCGGGTCTCGCGTCGCTGTGGTCGACGACGACGAGGGCGCTCGAGTTGCCGCTCGCCATCCCGGTCGTGCTCTGGACGGGTGCTGCGACGGCCTGGGTCTGGCTGATCGTCGCCCACCTCGTGCGGGGTTCCCGGAGCCCGGACACCCTGATGTCGCAGCTGCGGCACCCGGCTCAGGGGCCGATCGCAGCGATCGTCCCTGCGGTCGGGATGCTCCTGGGGGCCGAGCTGTACCTCGTGTGGCCGGCGGGCGGCTTCGTGCTCGCGGCGGTGTCCTTCGCGGCCGCGACGGTCTTCGCCGGCTGGATCCTGTCGTACTGGCACACCGGGCACCTCAATCCGGAGGCGTTCCACGGGGCGTACCTGCTCCCGACGGTGGCGGCACCGCTCGTGGCCTCCGCGGTGGCGGCGAAGCTCGGGTTCCCCGTGATCGCGATGGGAGCGTTCGCCGTCGGCCTGTTCTTCTGGGTCGTGCTGGTGACGGTGCTCCTGTCACGGCTCGCGTTCTTCCCGCCGCTCCCGGGGCCGCTCGTGCCGACGCTCGCCATCCTCCTCGCCCCGCCCGGGGTGGCCGGTGCGGCCTGGTTCGCGATGAACGGCGCTCACGACGACGTGGTCTCGGTCGGGCTGCTCGGGATGCTGGCCCTGATGTTCGTGCTGCAGCTGTTCCTGATCGGCACCTACCGGCGGTTGCCCTTCTCGCTCGGCTTCTGGTCGTTCACCTTCCCTGCCGCCTCCGCCGCCTCGTTCCTCATCGAGTGGGTCGAACTGGCGGCCTTCGACGGGTGGCAGGTGGTCGCCGCCGTCGCCGCGGGGTGCGTGACAATCCTGATCGCCGCCATCGGCATCCGCTCGCTCGTGCTGGTCGGGTCGGTGCGTCGGGGAGCCCACCGGGCGGAGCAAGCGCTGCGCCGCGCCGACGACGCGGCCCGAGGAGGAGGAGGAGGAGGACGACATGACGATCGATGAGCATGGCCACGAGGCCGACGCCGCTGCCCCCGCCTCGGACGCTCCCGCCGGTGGCGCCGCTTCCGCCGAGCGCGACGCGGCGGCCTATCGGGAACTCGGGCGGCTCGACCCCCGGTTCGCCGAGCTGGTCGTGCGACTCGGGACGCCCGATCCGTTCCACTTCCCCGACGGCGGGCGCACGGCCGAGAGCAACTTCGCCGGGATGGTCATGCACATCCTGGCCCAGCAGATCGCGACCCGGGTCGCTCTGGTGCTGTACGACCGGCTCGTCGCCGCCACGGGAGGCACTCCCACCCCGGAATCGCTGCTGCGCCTGGACGTCGATCAGCTGAAGGCGATCGGCACCTCGCACTCGAAGGCGACGTACCTCCGCGCGCTCGCCGAGGCCGTCGCGTCGGGCGGGCTCGACATCGAACGACTGGACGCGGTGGGCGACGCGGAGGTCGAGGACTCGCTGACCGCGATCACGGGGATCGGGCCGTGGAGTGCGGAGATGTTCCTCATCCACCAGCTTCACCGGGCCGACATCCTGCCCGCCGGTGATCTCGGCATCCGGACCGCGGTCCAGCGCCTGGACTCGCTCACGGCCGTGCCGTCGATCGAGGAGGTGCGCCGGAGGGGTGCGGCATGGAGCCCGTACCGCACCTACGCGGCCGCGCTGCTCTGGCGGTCGCTCGCCCCTGCGGTCAGCGGGTGACCAGGGCCGCCAGGCTCGGGAGGTCGCGGGCGCCCGCGAAGGCGCGTTCGGTGACGGCCTCGACGTCTGGCCCGTGCCCGCCGAACGCCTGGCGGAAGATCTCCATGTCGATCACCTGCAGGCGGCTCAGGTGCTCGGCGTTCCCGGTCGTGATCGCCGAGCCGAGCGACTGCAGCGCGCGGCTGGACCCCGTGCCGCTCCGGAGCACGTCGACGAGCGCGGCGATGTCGACGTGCTCGGCCGTCGCGAGGCCGAGGAGGTCGCTGATGTTCTTCTGGTTGGCCATGAGCATCGCGTTGTTGATCAGCTTCCCGACCTGGCCGGCCCCGGCGCCACCCATGTACGCGACGCGGGTCGAGTAGGTCTCGAAGAGGGGCCGGAGCGAGTCGACGACCGCCCGGTCGCCGCCGACGATCGTCGTGAGCTGCTTCGCGACCGCCCCGGCATGGCCCCCGCTGACCGGGGCGTCGATCACCTGCACGTCCCGCGTCGCAGCGGTGCGGGCCAGCTCGACGGCGGCCGCGGGCAGCCCGGTGCCGAGGTTGATCAGCACGGTGCCGGGCCGCAGCGCGTCGAGCAGCCTGCCGTCGACGAGCACTGCGGTGTTGTCCTTGTCCTCGCTCAGGCACAGGCCGACGATGTCGCTGACGGGGCCGAGTTCGGCCGGGGAGGGGTGCGCCGTGTAGGCGACGGCGGGTTCCTCGCCGAGCGCCCCGACTCGGCCGCTCCGCGACCAGACGTGCAGCGGATAGCCGGCCTCGGCGATGGCCCGGGCGATCGGGCCGCCCTGGTCGCCGAGACCGATCCAGCCGATGGAGGGCTTGTCGGGTGTCTCGGGCATGGGGTGTCCTTCCGTCTCGGTCGGGGGTACAGGTCTGGGGTGCTGAACGGGGTGCTCAGTGGTGCCGCTCGGTCGGGGCTGCTCGCGCGGCGCGCTCAGGACAGCGCGTTCTGGCTGACCTGCCAGAGCTGGTCGGCGGCATCCTCGTCGAGCGCGTAGTCGGCGACCTTCGTCGAGAAGATCGTCAGGTCCTCGGGCCGGTGGTCGGTGACCTCGGCCTCTTGGTTGTCGTTGAAATACCGCCCGCTGACCCCTTCGAGAAGAGGGGATGCGGCCAGCAGAACGGTCGTCGCGGCTCCCTGCTCGGCCGTCTTCTGCTGGTCCTCCGGCGTCGCCAGAGCGCCCCCGACGTGCCGCTGGAGCGGGGTCGGGATGGCGCCCGGGTTGAGGGTGTTGACCGTGATCCCGTCGTCCGCCCAGCGCCGCGCGGCACCGACGCCGAACAGGATGACGGCGGTCTTCGACTGCCCGTACGCCAGCCGCGCGTCGTAGGGGCGGAAGGCGAAGTTGATGTCACCGAACACGACAGGGGAGAAGAGGTGGGCCGACGAGCTGACCGAGACGACCCGCGATCCGCCCGCGGCGGCGAGGAAGGGGTGGAGGCCGGCCGCGAGGGCGAAGTGGCCCAGATGATTGGTCGCGAACTGCGTCTCCCAGCGCTGCGCCAGTGTGCGGTCCTGGATGGCCATGACGCCCGCGTTGTTGATCAGCAGGTGCAGGGGTTCGTCCCAGCCGTCGACGAAGCGGCGCACGGAGGCGGGGTCGGTGAGTTCGAGCTCGCGGACGTCGATGCGGTCGTTGCCGGTCTCGGCCGTGATGCGCTCGGCGACCTCTCGGCCGGCCTCCGTGTTGCGCACGGCGATGGTGATGGTCGCGCCGCGGCGGGCGAGGGTCGCGGTGGTGGCGACCCCGATTCCGGATGCTCCTCCCGTCACGATCGTGCGCCGTCCGGTCAGATCGACTCCCGCGCTGACCTCGTCGGCGGTCGACCGGGCATCGAACGGGGTGGTGATGCGTGGGGGCATGAGGTGATCCTCTCGGCGCGGTTCGGGTGCCCCCATCCCATCAGCCGGTGCGGATCGGCGAATCCCGGAACGCCCCCAGTCGGCACCGGGCTCCACCCCGGTGGGGCGCGCCCGAGCCCCCCCCGTCGGCGCGCGCGGCGCTGGACCGACGTGGCCCTGGCGCTCGTCAGCGCCGACGTGGCGGGGTGCGGCGGCGGGCGATCGTCTCGGCGTCGAGGTCGACACGGAGGGGCGTGACCGACGTCAAGCCCAGATCGACCAGGAGGGCTCGGAGGTCGTAGGGCCCGGGCTCCAGCTGCTTCCAGGCCGCGCCGTCGATCGAGACCGGGACGCGGGCGTACTCGCCGGGATCGAGCGGCACGGCGCGGCCCTGCCCGAGGGCCGCCCAGCCGAAGGCGGCGTCCGCGACCCCGGGTGCGGTGAAGGTGCCGACGACCAGGAAGCCGTCGCCATCCGGTCGCCAGCGAGTGTCACCGGTGTTCACGATGTCGACGGCGAACTCGCCGCCCGCCGCCGAAGCCGCGCCCGGCTCGGTCATGACGGCCGGCCAGCGCAGCTCGAGGCCACGCCGACGCTCCTGTCGGCCGGGGCGAAGCGGGAGAGGGTCGGGGTGGATGCTGAACCTCGGCCGGGCGCCGGCCGATCCCTCCGCCGCGTTCGCGGGTTCTTTCTCGAGGTGCGCCACCCGCCAGACCCGGCGGTCGTCGTCCACGGGCGCGCCGAGAACCGTGCTCCGATCCCGGACGTGGAGCACCCGCCAGCCCTCGGCCGGGGGATCCTCGACCGGCAGGCCCGACCGGGTCCGGCCCGGCGACGACTCCGCATCCACCTCGAATCCGAGTTCGCGGGCGAGTTCGGGGAGCGGGACACCCGGTGCCTCGACGTCCGATGCCGCCACGTCGACGTACCCGAGCTGGAAGAGGTCGCCCTGCGGGTGCTGGTCCATACTCGACCCTCCCACGCCGCCACCCCGCGAACCCTGGGCGATCGGCGGGAATCGGGAATCGGACCACGGCTCGGCCGGACGCGCGCGGTCAGGGCGCCGGCGCGCTCGTGGCCGGTTCGGGCTGGGGATCGCAGGTGTCGCAGTAGACGTATTCGCCCCGCACGTGCATCCACCCGTCGGCGCACTGGGTGCACTTCACGTTGAGCGGAATGGTGGGCATGACCTGAGCGTAGATCCCCAGCGCCCGAATGCACCCGGTTCCCGGAAATCCCGTGGCTGCCGAGGTGGGGTTTCGTGGCTAGGCTGGCGCTCGGGCAGCGAGATCGAGGCGCCGGCGGAGGCGCGCTCGCCGCCCGAGAGGGAGGCGCACGGTGCCCGACGAGCAGAAACTGAGCCGATTCGAGACCGCGCGCGGGTTCCTTGCCGCCCTCGACCAGAGCGGCGGCAGCTCTCCCAAGGCGCTCGCGCAGTACGGGATCGACGCGTCGCAGTACTCGACCGACGCCGAGATGTTCGATCTGATCCACGCCGAGCGGGTGCGCATCGTCACCGACCCGGCGTTCACCTCGTCGCGCATCCTCGCCGCGATCCTCTTCGAGGACACCCTCGACCGCGAGGTGGAGGGGCGCCCGTCGGCCGCGTACCTCTGGGAGGTCAAGGGGATCATCCCGTTCCTCAAGATCGACAAGGGCCTGCTCGACGAGGAGGACGGCGTGCAGCTCATGCGCGACATCCCGGGGCTCGACGACCTGTTGCCGCGCGCCCGGGAGGCCGGGGTGCTGGGCACGAAGGAGCGGTCGGTCATCCACTCGGC
The DNA here is from genome assembly GCF_001571005.1 of Herbiconiux solani NBRC 106740. Taxonomy (GTDB): domain Bacteria; phylum Actinomycetota; class Actinomycetes; order Actinomycetales; family Microbacteriaceae; genus Herbiconiux; species Herbiconiux solani. The sequence continues at coordinate 330,638 of NZ_BCST01000006.1, forward strand.
CCACCCCGACGGCATCCGGCGGATCGTCGCGCAGCAGTTCGACGTGGCCCGCGCCGTGCTCGCGCACGACCTGCTCCCCATCCTCGAACCCGAGATCGACATCCACGCGCCCGACAAGGCCGAGGCCGAGGTGCTGCTGAAGGCCGCGATCCTCGAGCAGCTCGAGACGCTCGACGAGGGGCAGAAGGTGGGGGTCAAGATCTCCCTGCCGTCGGTCAACGACTTCTACCTCGACCTCATCCGGCATGCCCGCGTCGCGCGGGTGGTGGCGCTCTCGGGCGGGTACGACCGCGACGAGGCGGACGCCCTGCTCGCGAAGAACCACGGCCTGATCGCGAGCTTCAGCCGGGCGCTGCTCGAGGGCCTGACGGCGCAGCAGAGCGACGCCGACTTCACGAAGACCCTCGACACCTCGATCGAGTCGATCTACCGGGCCTCCCTCGCCCCCTGACCCAGCCGTCGCCGACCGCTCGTCGCCGACCGCTCGTCGCCGACCACCGCCCGTCGCGGGGCGGCAGCGGGGTTCAGGATGCGGGAACGAGCCCGTCCTTCTGCAGTGCCTCCACGAGACGGCGGGAGAGGACCTCGTGGCCGAGCTGGGTGGGGTGGATGCCGTCGGGCGCGATGAGTTCGGGCGAGCCGTCGAGCCACGGGTCGGAGAGGGCGCTGATGTACGGGAGCTCTGCTGCGCGCGCCGCGTCGCCCACCGCGGCGTCGAGGGCCGAGACATCGGCCGGCACGGAGCGGGACGTCCAGATCGGGCCGACGACCACGATCTCCGCCTGCGGGAGCCCGGCGCGGAGCCTCGAGAACACGTCAGCCGCTGCCGACCGCACCTCGGCCGGGTCGGCCCCGAGATCGTTGCGTGTTCCGGCGATCACGACGACGTCCGGGTGGGCGGCGATCACCGCATCCACCCGCGAGCCGTAGGTGAGGTCGGGGGAGGGTTGCACGTAGCCGGTGCCGCCGATCGCGAACGGCTCGTAGACCCAGCCCAGGTCGCGCGCGGCGAGAGCGGTGAAGGAGTCGCCGGGGCCGTCGGCCCCCTCGCCCGCGGTGTACGAATCGCCGAGGAAGGCCGCCACGGGGGAGGACTGATCGGCCGGCCCGCCGCCGGTCGAGTCCGGGGACGGCGCACTCCCCACCGATCCGGAAGAGCCTGCGCTCGCGGCGGTCGCGGCGCCGAACCCGTAGGCCGCGGCGACGAGGCCGATCAGCGCCACGAGGGCCACGCCGATCGCGGCGAGGATCGCCCAGGGCGGACCGAGTCGGCGCGTCAACCGTGTGCTCGTCCCGCGCATACCGACGAGCATAGAGGCCCGTGCTCTGCCGAAGCTCCGAAGCGGGTCAGGAACCCACGAGGTCGGTGGGGGCGGGAGCCGCGGTCGGGATCGCGCCCGATGCTCCAGACGGTGCCACGGCCGCACCGACTGCCGGCCCGAGCGTGCTCGCGGGGTTGCGGCGGTACCTGGTCTTGCGCCGACGCGTGATCGAGCCGACACGGGTCTGCGGAACGGCGGCGGCGCGGCGGGACGGTCCTGTCCCCGTGCGGCGCGAAGGCGGAGCACCCGGGACGGCCGCGGGGCCGCCCGGAACGCCCGACGCCCTCCGCGCCCCGGAGCGCGCTCGCTTCTTCTTGCCCCACCCGAGCACGGCGTTGCGGCCGGGGATCTCGACGAACTTCCACAGCATCCAGGCCAGGCCCAGAGCGACCGTGAAGGCGAGCAGCGTGAGCGCCGCCCCGAGCAGGAGCGGGGCCTGCGGCGCACCACCGGGCCAGGCCGAGGCGATCACCCCGACGACGAGGAGATGGATGAGGTAGAACGCGAACGAGATCTCGCCGAGCCGCACGAGCGGTCGCGAGGAGAGGACGGTGAAGCGGCCCGACAGGTCGGCGCGGGCGAGCGCGGCGATCAGCAGCGCGTATCCGACCACCGTGATGGCGGCGAAGCCGTAGGGGTTCATCGGATAGAACTGCGAGTAGGCGTAGCCGGCGAGGGCGATGACGGCCGCCGGAAGCAGGCGCGGACCCCGCCAGGCGCCTCGGCGCATCAGGGCGCCGAGGGTGACGCCGAGCACGAACTCGGGCAGCCGGGCCAGCGGCGAGGCGCTCGAGGCGACGAGCGAGGGCAGCTGCCACCAGAAGGTCGGCAGTGCGAAGACGAGTCCGAGCGCGACGGCCCCGAGCAGCCACAGGCCCGCGTTGTTCAGCACGCGGACGTAGCGGATGACGAACGGGAACAGCAGGTAGAAGAAGGCCTCGACGGCGAGCGACCAGCTGACCGGGTTGCCCGCCTGGTACCACTCGGCGCTCCAGACGTTGGTGAGCGTGAGGTTGGCGAGGGCGGCGAGCGGATGCGGCGAGGCGATGCCGGGCAGGATCGTCGCCGCCAGCGCGAGCGCCACCGCGAGGCACACGAGGTGCAGCGGGTAGATGCGGGCCACGCGGCGCTTCCAGAAGCCGGCGATGGAGACGCCCGGCCGATCGGCCCAGGCGAGCACGAAGCCGGAGAGCAGGAAGAACAGCGACACCCCGGTGTAGCCGCCGCCGAACACGTAGCTCATGGCTGTGTAGCCGCCGCCGTTGAAGTAGTTCAGATTGCGGATGTGGTACGCGAACACCACGAACGCGGCGATCCAGCGGAGGCCGGTCAGCGACTGGAGGGCAGGGACGCGGACGGCGTGGTCGATCGACGGCGCGAACGCACCCCCGGCCGGAGCCTGGTCGAGCACGCGGCTCACCGGACGGGGAGACCCTGCTGCGCGATGCCACGGACGTGCTTCCGGGCCGCCGGCGAGCCGGCCGATCCCGCGCCCGTGGGGATGAATTGCCGGCCCCGGGTCATCCGGGATCCCGTCCCGGCCAGACCGTTACCGCGCATCGTCATGAAAAAAGCATAACTGACGATCAACACCTGTCGACACATGTGCACACCGTCCACCGCGTGGCGGCCCCGGCTCAGGATGCCGCGCATCCCGTGGCCCGTGGCCGGGTCTGCGTGCGCGGGTCGGGGCCGGGGCGGTAGCGTGGCGACAGCACGATCGGGGGGAACGGCGATGGCGGGTGCGGGCGGGGCGACGAGGGAGCCGGGACGGTGGCTTCGGCCGGCGACGGCGGATGCGCGACGGCAGCCGGTTCGACGGCAGCCGGTGCGGCAGCAGCAGGTGCGGCCGGCCATCGTGGAGGGGCGGCAGCGGCTGCTGCTGTTCGTGATCGCGGGCGGGCGGCAGGTGCCGTGGCAGCGGCTCACTCCGGCGAGCCGGTTCGCCTTCACGCACAGCGGGCACGTCAGCGTGCGCGCGCTCCTCACGAGCGCCGTCGCCCGCGGGTGGCGGGGCCTCCTGATCGCCTTCGTGCCCCTCATCGTGCTGGCCGCGACCGCACTGCTCTGGGGTTCGCCGGGGTGGATGACGTGGCTCTGGTGCAGCGCGCTCTGTGCGATCAACGCCGTGTTCCTGGTCGGCGGCCCCATCCTCTGGAACGGCCTCATCACGGCCGGCATCGCGATCGACCAGCTCGAGCTGGCGCCGGGGGACAACCGGGCCGTCGCCGACTGGCTGCGCACGAGCTATGGCCGTCGCGGGTGGCAGGGGTTCTGGATGCTCGTCGGGTCCGCGATCGGCGTCGCCCTGCTCTGGTGCATCAACCTGGCGTCGGAATTCGCCTTCACGCTCGGCATCGGCGAGTACCTCACCATGGCGGTGACCGCCGGTCTCGCGGTCAACGGCCTGTGGATCCTGTGGTGGATCGCCGGCCTCATCCCGACGCTCGGCGAGCAGCCGAGTCTGCGGCTCGACTGGCACAACCCGGCCCGCACCCCGGCGATCGTGTTCCTCAACCGGGCGCTCTGGAAGGCGAGCACGGCCATCTCGATCGGGATGATCCTGCTGGCCTTGGCCGTGCAGGGCCAGCCGTCGCCGTTCACTCTCGCCGAGGGCATTCCCGCGCAATGGTACGCGGCGGTGATCGTGCAGTTCATCGCCTTCCTGATCGTCGGGGCGGTCTTCGTGCGCGACGGGTTCTGGGCGCAGTGGAAGGTGTTCCGCCTCGTGCGGGTGCACATCGACAACGGCCGGAAGCCCATCGACGAGAAGCTGGTCGCCCTCACGGCGACCTTCTCGGCGCACGGGCGCCGCAGCCCGAAGGTGCTCTACTACGCCGAGCTCGACCGGCACTTCGACTCGCTGCGCGCCGTCGACCTCAAGCTCGGCTGGGCGCTGACCTGGGCGACGAGCATCGTGGGCGCGCTGGTGAGCGTGCTCGCGTCGGCGATCAAGCTGACGCCGGGCTGAGGCCGGACCGAAGGCTCAGCGCCGCCGGATGACGTTGAAGGCGATCTCGCTGCTGCGGTGGTAGTCGAGCGCATAGAGCACCCGCTGCCCGTCCCGGGTCAGGCAGGTCTCCTCGACCAGCAGCCACGGGTCGTACTTCTGCAGCTCGTGCTTCCCGGCGTACTCCGCGGGCAGGTTCGTGGCGCTGATCCTCGCGATCGACGACACGATGCTGTGCCCGTGCCCCTCGAGCGCACCCGTGACCGACACCCCCCAGTCGCGATACTCCAGCGGCCCGGGCAGGCTGTCGCGACGGATGATGTTGATGCTGAACACCATCGGCTCGTCGTTGCCGAGCCGCAGCCGCACCAGCCGGATCACCGGGTCGCCGACCTCGAGCCCCAGCTCGTGGGCCACGTGCGCATCCGCTACGTCTTCGCTCACCCCGAGCACGACGTTCGTCACCGCGTAGCCGAGCCCCTCGAGCATCTCGGTGATGCTCTCGTAGATCGTCACGGGCCGCTCGATCGTCATCGAGCCGAGCGCCGAGAGGAACCGCCCGCGGCCCTGGATGGCGTTGACCAGCCCGTCCTGCTCGAGCAGCTTGAGCGCCTCCCGCACGGTCGACCGTGAGGCCGAGAACCGGTCGGCGAGCTCGGGCTCGGTGGGCAGCTGGTCTCCCGGCCCGATGCCCTCGGAGGCGATCATGTCGAGCAGATCGTCCTTCAGGCGGTGGGCCAGCGGAGCCTTCTTCGTGCCCGGCACCTTGGAACCATTCACGGCAACCCTCTTTCGGCTACGTCAGCGCGTGAGCGCTCCCAGTGTAATGAGATTCATCGGATGATCGACGGATGTGTCCTATGTCCGGTCCGTGCCGCACCAGTCGATGGCCGCGCGGGCGATCATCCGGGCGGCCAGCGCGATGTTCTCGATCGCCACCCGCTCGTCGGTCGCGTGGGCGACGCGCACGTCGCCGGGGCCGCAGACCAGCGCCGGGATGCCGTAGGCCTCGTAGAAGTTGGCGTCCGACTGGGCTGCGGCCGTCACCGGCTCCTCCAGCGGCGGGACCGCCGGTTCCACGGCGGCGAGCTCGGTGCGCGAGGCCATCACCGAACGGGCGAAGTCCCCGGCCGGGTCGGTGAACGCGGGCGGCCAGGTGTCGGTCCAGGTGAACTCCACCGGATGCTCGCGCAGCCACGGATCCATGGCCGCCGCGTGCCCCACGTGCTCCTCGATCTCGGCCGCGATCTCGGCCGAGGTGTACCCGGGCGGGAAGGAGAGCAGGTAGTCGATCCGCGCGCGGTCGGGGAAGTAGGGCGCCGCCTCCACGCCGATGTCGGCCCGCAGCACCCCGGGATGGATGATGAAGGCGCCCGCCGGGAAGCTCGGGTGCGTCTTCGTGAACGCCCACTGCTCCTCGAGCTGCCGCATGGCGTTGTAGACCTGCACGATCTTGTCGATCGCGTTGACTCCGATCTCGTCGCCCGGTCCGCCTGCACGGATGGCGAGGTTCCGCGAGGCCCAGTGCGTCGACTTGCCGCGCACGGCCACCGAGAACAGGTAGTTCCCGGCCGCCGCGTTGGCCACCCGCAGGAGGTCCGGCGCGGTCGAGGTGGGCTCGGGCACGATCGCGCCGTCGACCAGGTACCCGGCCTCGAGGATCGCCGTGGTGCCGATCTCGTGGCTCATCGTCTCCTCGCCGACCACCGAGTGGATGTGCAGGTCGCCGGCGAGCGTGACGCCCGCTTTCTGCAGCGCACGGGCCGCGAGCCACATCGCCGCGTGCCCCGCCTTCATGTCGGTGGCGCCCAGGCCGTAGAGCCAGCCGTCCTCGATCACGGCCGTCCACGGGTCGTCGAAGCGGCCGGCCTGCGGCGAGACGGTGTCGATGTGCCCGTTCAGGGCGAGCGACCGCCCGCCGCCGGATCCCGGCAGGATCGCGACCAGGTTCGGCCGGCCCTCGGCCGCCTCGACCCATTCGATGCCGAAACCGAGCGGGCGGAAGGCCTCGGCCAGCAGCTCGTTCGCGCGCTTCTCCTCGCCCGCGTAGAGCGAGCCGTCGACACCGGGCTGCAGCGGGTTGACGCTGCGCACGGCGACGAGTTCGATCAGCAGGGCGGTGGCCTCGGCGGCGAACTCGTCGACCGCGGCGTCGACGGCCGCGTACCGGTCGGCGGCGACGCTCTGCGCGCCGCTGCGGGAGGCCGCGTCGCCGTCAGCAACATCGCCATCACCCGCGTCGCCGTCGCGCGCGTCGCTGTCAGCCACGTCGCCCTCGGGCTCCGGATGCGCCCACCCGGCCGGATGCGACACCGTCACGGCCGCGCGGCGCGCACCGTTCTCCAGCGCCTGCCCGACGTCGTCGCGTCGCAGCTGCGCCGCGATGAACCCGGCGATGAAGCTGTCGCCCGCACCGGTCGTGTCGACCACCTCGGCGGGCAGCGCATCCTGACTCCAGGTCGACGAGCCGTCGCTCGCGATCGCCCCGTCGGCACCGCGGGTCACGACGGCGAGCGGGACACCCGCCGCCACGGTCGTCTGGGCGATCGCGAGGGCGTCGACCCCCTCGCCGGCCGAGAGGAAGGCGACGTCGAGGTTGCCGAGTCCCGAGGCGACCGCGCAGTCCTGGCTCACCACGCCCTGCCAGCCGGTGAGGCGGCGCGCGGCCAGCCGCCCGCGGAAGTCGTCCGCATCCGGAAGCATGCCGATGTGCACCCAGGCGGCCGACGAGATCGACTCGAGTGCGTCGTCGCCGGGCCGGTACGCCGCCGTCACCCCGAAGTCCTCCCGCTCGAAGACCCGGTCGCCGGTCTCGGTGACGCGGATGAGGGTGATCGCGGTCTCGCCGGGCATCACCTCGAGGTCGTCGACCGCGATGCCGTTCCGCCGCAGCCCGCGGCGGATGATCTCGGCATCCTCGTCGGGCCCGACCGCGCCGAAGTAGCGTACGGCCACGCCCTGGGCGGCCAGCTGAACCGCGACGTTGAAGGCGTTGCCGCCCGAGTACTCGGTGGCGGCGGCATCGAGGTAGCGGTCGACGGTGTTGTCGCCGACGACGGCGACCCAGGGGGAGGAGGGCGGGGTCATGCGGTCTGGGCTCCTGTCATGATGGCGACGGCCTCGGTCATCGAGTGGGACTGCGGGGTGATGGTCGCCGCGCACTTGCCGAGCCGCTGGATGTGGATGCGGTCGGCGACCGCGAAGACCTGCGGCATGTTGTGACTGATGATGATGACCGGGATGCCCCGGTCGCGCAGGGCCTTCACCAGCTCGAGCACCTGGTTCGACTCCCGCACGCCGAGCGCGGCGGTGGGCTCGTCGAGCACCACGACCTTGGAGCCGAACGCGGCCGCGCGGGCGACGGCGACGGCCTGGCGCTGCCCGCCGGAGAGGTTCTCGACCGGCACCGTCACGTCCTGCAGGGTCGAGATGCCGAGCTCGGTGAGCTCCTTCTCGGCCTTCGCGCGCATGCCCTTGACGTCGAGCATCCGGAACACCGAGCCGAGGATCCCGCTCCTGCGCTCCTCGCGGCCGAGGAAGAGGTTCGAGGCCACGTCGAGCGCGGGCGAGACCGCGAGGTTCTGGTAGACCGTCTCGATGCCGGCGGCCCGCGCATCCTGAGGCCGTTTGAAGGTGATGGGGCGGCCGTCGAGCAGCAGCTCGCCGGTGTCGGGCACCTCGGCGCCCGTGAGGCACTTGACGAGCGTCGACTTGCCGGCGCCGTTGTCGCCGATGATGGCGAGCACCTCGCCGGGGAAGAGCTGCAGCCCGACTCCGTCGAGGCCGACCACCCGGCCGTAGGTCTTGACGAGCTTGCGCGCCTCGAGGATCGGGGTCCGGGTGCGGGGTGCGGTTTCGGTCGAGGTCATGAACGGGCCTTCCTGATCCACTGGTCGACGGCGACCGCGACGATGATGAGCACGCCCACGGCGAGGGTCTGGTAGAGCACGTCGAGGCCCGCGAGGGCGAGACCGTTGCGGAAGACGCCCACGATCAGGGCCCCGAGCAGGGTGCCCCAGATGGCGCCGCGGCCGCCGAAGAGGCTGGTGCCGCCGATCACGACGGCGGTGATCGAGTCGAGGTTGAGGTCGAGGCCGGAGTTGGGGCTGGCGGCGTTCGTGCGGCCGATCTGGATCCAGGCGGTGATCGCGATGATCGCTCCCGCGGCCAGGTAGACCGAGAAGAGCACCCGGTTGACGCTGATGCCCGCGAGGCGCGCGGCCTCCTTGTCGTCGCCGACGGCGTAGACGTGGCGGCCCCAGGCGGTGCGGTTCAGCACGTAGGCCATCACGACGTAGAGCAGCAGCATGATCACGACGCCGGCGGTCAGGCTGATGCCGCCGATCGTGAAGGTGGTTCCGGTGAAGGTGAGCAGCGGCGGGATCTCGGCTCCCCGCACCGTCGTACCGCCCGTGTAGAGCAGCGTCACGGCGGTGAAGATGCTGAGCGTGCCGAGGGTGACGATGAAGGGCGGCAGCTTCAGCCGGGTGACGAGCAGGCCGTTGAGGGCGCCGGCGGCGATGCCGACGACCAGTCCGAGCAGCAGGCAGAGCACGGGCGGCAGGCCCGAGGTCGACGCGGTCTGCGCCATCACCATGGCGGCGAGGATCATGATCGCGCCGACCGAGAGGTCGATGCCGGCGGTCAGGATGACGAGGGTCTGGGCGATCGCGAGCGTGCCGACGACGGCCACCTGCTGCGTGATCAGGGAGAGGTTCTCGGGCCGGAGGAAGCGGTCGTTCAGCAGCCCGAAGACGATGATCGCCACGACCAGCACGAGCGCGGGGCTGATGGCGGGATGCCGGTGGAGGATGCCCCGGATGCGGGTGGCGGGTGTCGTTCGGTCGAGGAATTCCTCAGCCAGGTCGACGGAACCTGTCTTGGGTGCGGCGTCGGTCACGATGCTTCTCCTGGTCGGGATCGGGGGAGGAGCGGGCCCCCCGTGAGGGGAGCCCGCCCGCGATGCGCTCCGGTGTCGTGCGGAGCGGAGTGGATCAGAAACAGACTTCCTGGCCCTCCGTGACGTCGATGCTCGGCACGCCGGGCATCGGGTCGTTCGTGATCAGCTGCACGCCGGTGTTGAAGAACTCCTTGCCGTCCTCCGGCTTGGGGGCGTCGCCGGTGGTGACGAGGTCGTAGATCGCCTGCACCCCGAGTTCGGCCATCTTGAGAGGGTACTGCTGCGCGGTGGCCTGCAGGATGCCGTCCTGCACGTACTGCGCGCCGTCGCACGATCCGTCGATCGAGACCGTGATGAGCCCGTCGGTCTTGCCCGCGGCCTGCATCGCCTGGTAGCCGCCGTAGGAGGCCGGCTCGTTGATGCCGTAGATCACGTTGATGTCGGGGTTCTTGCTGAGCAGGGTCTCGGTCGCGGTGCGGCCGCCCTCCTCGGTGCCCTGCGTGGCCAGGTTGCCGACGATCGTGTACGAACCGCCCTTGCCGCCGGTGTAGGTGCCGGTCGGGGCCTCGTCGCCGTTCTTCGCCGGGTCGCCGACGTCGATGCCGAGACCGTCGAGGAAGCCCTGGTCGCGGTCGTAGTCGACCGTGAGCACCTTGTCGTCGAAGAGGTCGAGCAGCGCGATCACGGCGTCGCCGCCGTCGAGCTTCTGGGCCGTCCACTGACCGACCAGCTGGCCGGCGAGGAAGTTGTCGGTCGCGAAGGTGATGTCGACCGAGTCGGCCGGGTCGGGGACCGTGTCGAGCGCGATCACGTAGAGGCCGGCATCCCGGGCCTTCTGGATCGCGTCGAAGACCGTGGGACCGTTGGGGGTGATCAGGATGCCCTGGTCGCCTCGCGAGATCGCGTTCTCGATCGCCTGGATCTGGGTGTCCTCGTCGCCGTCGACCTTGCCGGCGGCGACCGTGAGGTTCACGCCCAGCTCGTCGGCCGCGGCGGTCGCGCCGTCGGCCATCTCCTGGAAGAAGGAGGTGCCCTGGGTCTTGATGATGAGGGTGACCGCGACGTCGTCGCCCGCGGCCGCCGTCGAGGGGGCGCCGGTGCCGCTCGAGGAGCATCCGGCGAGGGCGAACAGGGCGAGGCCGGCTGTGGAGGCCGCGGCGACTCGCAGCCGCAGGGCCGCTTTGGAGCTGAGTGAGGTGATCATGAGGGGTCCTAACCCGGCGGCTTTTGCCGCGCGATGGGGGTCGATGGTTCTGGGAAGAGGTGCAGGGTGGGGCTTTCGGTTCGGATCGGTGCGGGTGGTGCATCGGGGATGGAGACGCAGGGCCTCCATCCCCGGGTGGGCTCAGTAGTCGAGGCGGCGGTAGTAGCGGCGGGTGGTGAGCGGGTGGTCGCGCACGACCTCGAGATGCGCACTGTAGCGCTCGAGCACCGTGGCGAGCACGATGTGCGAGATCAGGGCGCGCACCCGGGGGCTGATGCCGGGCAGCTCGACGGTGGCCGAGTCGATCACGGTCAGGTCGCGGGTCACGGTCGGCACGAAGGCCTCGACGCGGTCGGCGAGCGGCCGCGTCGCATCCTCGCCCTTCAGCAGCACGACGCTCACGCCCTGCTCCACCAGCTCGAGGGTGCCGTGGAAGAAGTCGGAGGCGTGCACCGGGCGGGTGCGCACCCACTGCATCTCCTCGAGGATGCAGGTGGCGAAGTACCACGCCTCGGTCCAGGCCTCGCCGGCGCCGGTGAAGATGTGGTACCCGACATCCTTCGTCTGGATGGCGAGCTCCTCGGCGCGCGGCTCGAACGCGCGCTTGGCCTCGACGAGCAGCTCGGGCAGCAGGGCCAGCTCGGCGATCACGGCGTCGTAGTCGGGCAGCTCGCCGCGACGGCGGATGATCGAGAGAGCCAGTTCGAGCGACTGGAGGTAGAACGACTCCGACGAGGTGTCGTCGGCGGCGTAGTTGGTGAAGTCGTGGTCGGCGGCCTGGGCGACCGGGGTGTCGGCGTGGCCGGTGAGGGCGATCGTCGTCGCGCCCTTGTCGCGGGCGTACTCGACGACCTGCACGGCCTCCTTGGTGGTGCCGGAGAGCGAGGGGACGACCACGATCGACCCGGGGCCGAGGTTGACCGAGCCGACGGCCATCAGCTCGGCGGCGTTCTCGAGGTAGGCCGGGAAGTCGGAGTTGCGCCTGATCAGCTGCGCGGCGGGCTGCATGAGCACGCCGGCTCCGCCCGCGCCCAGGAAGAAGATGTTGGTCGCGCCCTTCTCGAGCAGGTCGCCGACGAGGTCGTCGAGCGGGCCGGACAACGCCACCGCGCCGGACTGGATTCTGGTGAAGCGGGCTTCATCGAAATTGAGCATTAGGAGCCTTCTGATTGCAGTTGTCTGATGACTGTGTTTGTCATTGGACACAATGATGAAGTGATCGAAAGACCGCTGTCAATACCCCGTTCGAGGATTTACCTGCCGGATACATTCCGCGGGGGGCATTTGGCGGGGGTGCTCGGCGGGCTGCGTCACCGGCAACCCGGTGGGTAGGGTGACGGCATGTCAGAGGGATTCGATGTCGCCGGAGAGCTCAACCGACTCGTCGAGCAGGGGCTGGTGACGGAGGAGGCGCTGGTCGCGATGACCGGGATTCCGGGGGAGAGCATCCGCGCGTTCCTGCGCTCGCCGGCCTCCGCACGAGCGGGGATGACCGCCGGGCCTCAGCCGCTCGCGCCCTCAGAGGGCGCGCCGCTCGGGCTGCTCGCGGCGCAGCTGACGGAGGGGCTGCGGATCGGCGACGACGAGCGGCTGAGGGGCATCCTCGAGTCGCTGACGATCGAGTGCCGGTTGTCGGTCGAGAACCTCGCGCGGCTGGCCGGTGTCACCGTGGCCGAGGTGGAGGCCGCTCTGCGCGATCCGGCCGCGCTACAGTTCGAGGCGCGCTACGCCCTGATGAGCCGCGGGTCGTACCTCGTGAACGCGGTGAACACGGCGCGCGGGCGCTGAGCTGCGCGCGCTGGGTTGCGGCGCGCTTACAGCGTGAGGGTCTTGGCGTACCAGCGGTCGGAGTAGGGGTCGGCGTTGAAGGGGGCGACGCGGGTGAAGCCGAGGCGTTCGTAGAGGGCGCAGGCCTCCGCGAGCTCGGCGCGCGTGTCGAGGCGCAGGGTGCGGATGCCGCGTTCGCGGCAGTGCTGCTCGAGGGCCCGGATCAGGCGCGACCCGGTGCCCGTGCCGCGGTGGGTGGGCAGGGTGAAGACCTTCGTGAGCTCGGCGACGGTCTTGGTCTCGGTCTCGTCGTCGGGATCGGCGGCGGTGAAGCGTGCGCCCGCGCATCCGACCGGCAGGTCGTCGTCGTAGGCCACGAGGAAGAGGCCCGTGTCGCCGGTGAGGTCATCGAACGGTTCGTCGAGCAGGGCCTGGTCGACCTCCGCAGGCGTCGCCGGGCGGCCGAACCAGCGGGACGCGACATCCGTCAGGTACGCCCGAATGATCAGGTCGGTGTCGGGGGAGTCGGGGCGGGTGGATTCGATCGTGATCATCGTCAGGCGGGCGACGGCGCGCTCGGCACCGCGTACTTGAATCCGATGTGAGAGTCGACGAAGCCGAGGCGGCGGTAGAAGCGGTGGGCGTCGACCCGGGCCGCGTCGGAGGTGAGCTGCACGAGCGAGGCGCCGAGGGCGGGGGCCGCGACATCCGTGGTCCAGCGCATGAGGGCGCTGCCGATGCCCGAGGAGCGTTCGGCACTCGAGACGCGCACGGCCTCGACGAGCAGTCGCGTGCTGCCGCGGCGGGCCATGCCCGGGATGAGGGTGAGCTGGAAGGTGCCGACGACCTCGCCTGGGCTAGAGGCGCGGGCGGCGACCAGTAGTTCGTTGCCTCGGTCGGTCAGGATGCGGTCGAGCGCTGCGGCGTAGGCCGGCTCGTCGTCCGCACTCCCCACGTCTCCGCGTCCGGCGCTGACCGGGTCGTCCGAGAGCAGCCGCATGATCGCGCCGAGGTCGTCGCGGCTCGCGCGTCGCAGATCGAGGGCCTCTGCTGCATGGAGGGTGACGGGCAGTGTCAGGCGATTGAGCATCCACTCATCCTTCCACCGAACCGATCAGTCCTCCTGCGCCGGGTGAGGCCGCGGCGCCGCGGATCGCCGCGAGCACCACGTCGTCGACCACCGCCACGAAGAAGTCCCGGCGGGTGCCGGCGCGGGTGGCGCCGGCGAGCTGGAGGTCGCTCATCGCGGGGATGACGGCGGCCAGGGTCGGGATGCGCGGGGTCAGCCCAGCGGGCAGCTCGCCTCGGTCGACGGCCCGCTCGAGGAGCCGCCGGTAGATCGCGACGTACGGCTCGGTCACCTCGGTGCGGACGAGGGCGGCGAGCGGTTCGGAGCTGCGGGCGGCGGCGCTGAGCCCGGTGAAGAGGGCGGACCGGCGGTCGGGGCCGCCGAGCCAGGGGGAGTCGATGACCGCGAGCAGGTCGGCGCGGAGGGATCCTCGGTCGGGCAGCTCGCCGTCCTCGGGTGGGCGGCCCATCGAGCGCACGGCCGCCAGCACGAGCTCGTCCTTCGTCGCCCAGCGGCGGTAGAGGGTCGTCTTGGCGCGGCCGGTGCGGGCGGCGACGTCGTCGAGGGTGACCCGGCCGTAAGGATGCTCGGCGAGCAGGTCGAGGGTCGTCGCCAGCACGAGGGCGTCGCGTGAGCGGTCGTAGGGGCGGCCGGGGCGCGGGTCGGCCGTGTGGTTCATGGGATCAGCCTAGGGGAGGTGGATTAATAACGCTACTGAAGAGTAGCGTTATTCGAGGTCGGCGATTCCGACCGCATCCCGACCCTGAAGGAACCTGCTCATGGACATCGAAGACCGCGTCGTCATCATCACCGGAGCCTCCTCGGGGATCGGCGAGGCGACCGCCCGCGCTGCGGTGGCGGCCGGGGCGAAGGTGGTTCTGGCGGCTCGGCGGGCGGATCGGCTGTGCGATCTCGCGGCCGAGTTGGGTGGTGCGGGTGGTGCGTCGGGTTCGGGTGGTGCGTCGGGCTCGGACGGCGTGCGCGCGATCGCCGTGGCCTGCGACGTCACCGACCAGGCCCAGGTGTCCGCGCTGGTGCACGCCGCGCTCGAGGCCTTCGGGCGGATCGACGTCGTCGTGAACAACGCCGGCCAAGGCCTGCAGGCCGAGGTCGAGCAGATCGGGCTCGACGACTTCCGGGCGATCCTCGAGCTCAACCTGGTGGCGCCGCTCGCGGTGATGCAGGCGGTGCTGCCCATCCTGCGTCGGCAGGGCTCGGGAGCGATCGTCAACGTCAGCTCGGGCACGACCTTCGGCGACGTGCCGGGCACCGGCGGCTACGTCGCGAGCAAGATCGCCCTCGAGCGCCTCTCGGCCATCGCCCGCAACGAGCTCAAGGGCACGGGCGTCACGGTCTCCACCCTCATCCCGTTCGCGACCGACACCGAGTTCTTGCGCTCCATCCGTGCCGGCCGGGCCGACGCCGAGGCCATGACGGAGGGCGCCGTCTTCGACACCCCCGACCAGGTCGCGGTCGCGGTCCTCGACCTCATCCGCACGCAGGCCCCGCGCCTCGACCTCGTCCCCACCGCCTACGGCGGCAGCCGCTGACCTCGCTGACCTCGCTGAGCTTGCGGCTCAGGGCAGCGCGAGCCAGCGGGTGAGGGCGGTGGTGAGGGCGGGCTCGAGGGAGGATGCCGCGGTGCCGGGCGGGAGGGTGATGACACCGCGGATGTCCGAGAGCCAGCGGATGAGGCCCGTGTCGTCGGGCATCAGGGGCGGGGCGGCGCGGTCTTCGGGGCGGGCCGTGTCGAAGTGCAGGATGAGCTGCACGGCACCCGCCTTGTTGCGGGTGTTGACGGTGATGCGGTCGATGCCGTCGTGCACGTAGCTGGGCGAGTTCCACTTGATGTGCTCGGTCACGGGCGGCCGGAGGGCCAGGATGATCCGCCGAAGATCCTCGACCTGGGCGCGCGGTTCCGGCTCCAACGCGCCGAGGAAGTCGTCGACGCTCTTCACGGTGGCCGCCATGGGTCGATGGTAGCGGTGGCGGTGGGTGTCGCGCGGCGCGGTGCCGGTGGTGCTTTCGGGGTTCGCGCAGGCGGGGGCGGTTTGCTGTGCGGATGAGGAGCTCGAGCCGCGGTGCCCCCGGCAGCCGCCGTGTCCGCGGTGCCCACCGTGCCGTCGGCGCCGCGCTGTGCCTCTCGGTGGTCGGGGCGACGCTCGCCGGGTGCTCGCTGAGGCCCGATCCTCCGGCGGAGCTGAAGGCCGCCGCCGCCGAACTGGCCGGGAGCGTGGATGCCGTGCCCGGCATCCGTGCCGTCGACGTCACCGTCAGGGACGTCGACTTCAAGGACAAGCCGGGCGAGTGGTACCTCGACCTCCGGGCCGACGCCGACACCGCCGCCGGCATCGAGACCGTGCCGGCCGAGCTCGCCCCCGTGCTCGCCGACGCCCGGCGCGAAGGCCTCACCGTGCGGCTCGCCCTCCGCATCCCGGGCGGCACGGGGGCCGCACCCACCACTCTCGGCGCGATCACCGACGGTGCCGTGCGGGCGGCTGTCGCCCTGCGGTCGGACGCGAGCATCTCTTCGGTCGACGGCGCCGTCTACGGCTCGACCTATCTGTTGACCGTGGATGACGCCACCTCGCTCACCGCGGTCATCCCCGCACTGCGCGACGCCCTGACCGCGGGCGAGGGAGCCGTGCCGGCGGTCAGCGCATCCTGGAACGCCGAGGCGAGCGCGCACCACATCTCCATCGAGGTGACACCGACCTGGCCCTCGGCCGAGCTGGCGGCGGTGCTCGAGCAGATCGGCACGGTGGCCTCGCTGAGCTCCCTCTCGACGTCGGCGGAGACCGTCGGCGAGACGGGCGCATCCGTCGTCGTGGATGTCGACGACCCCCGGGATGCATCGACGGTCGCCGACCTGCTGCTCGATGTGGCCGACGGCGGCACCGTGGTGCCCGCGCACTTCTGGGTGCACGGGCCCGACGGAACCGACTTCGACGGCATTCTCGGCTGACCCGCCGCGCTGACCCGATGCCTGCGTCACCCCGCGCGCGGGAGTTCAACCTCCGACGTGCGGTGCGATCAGCTGCTGCAGCGTCGTGGCCGCGTCGATCCCGTCGGGCATCCCGGTGATCAGGACGACGCTGGTCACCCGCCCGAACCTCGCCGCGATTCCGGCTGTGCCGACCAGGAACGACTCGTCCCCGATGCCCGCGTCCGGCCCCTCCGCACCCATCGAGACGAGCGCGGAGGAGGCGCCGTCGTCGCTGCCGTGGTCGATCACCTGGTAGGTGATGCCCCGCCCGTACGGAGCGTCCGCGGTCGGGTCCGTGCCGAAATTGCAGTCGTCGATCGCGCCGACGTGGCCGGAGGTGGCCCCGGTGGCGGTGATGGGCGCGCCGAGGACGGCGGCCGCGTCATCCGTCGAGATCCATTCGCAGCCCGCCGTCTGCGTCGGTTCGGAGGCATCCCCTGCCTCCCCGCTGTCTTCGCCTTCCGCCTCGGTGACGCCCGATTCGGACTCGGGTTCTGTGACGGAGGTCTGGCCGGAATCCGCATCCTGAGCCGTCGACCCCTCGCTGTTCCTCGTGCTGCACCCGGCGAGGAGCAGGGAGATGATGACGGCCCCTGCGGCCATCGCGGCGAGCGACGACCTGCTCGACGACCTCGCCGCTCGATGATGCGCTGACCTGCTCATGCGGATCCCCCCGGTTCCCCTTCCGGGCACGCTCGATCGCGGGCCCGTGTGTTCACATTAGCGTCGACCGTGCGAGCGCTGCGAGCGCTGCGGGCGGCGCGGGCGGCGCGGGCTGCAGGCGGGACGGCTCAGGTGAGGAGGTGGGGGGCCGCCGTGACCGCGCGGATGGCACCCTCGCGATCCCTCACGCCCAGCTTGCGGTAGATCGAACGCACCTGCGTCTTCACCGTGTTGGGCGACACGTGCTCCGCACCCGCGATCGCCGCCAGGCTCTCGCCCTGCACGAGGTGGCGCAGCACGACCCGCTCGCGCTCGGTCAACGGCACGACGGGGGCCGCCGTCTCTGGGCGCGGGCCCGAGTCGAGCAGGCCGACCAGGCGCGGACCCAGCGCGTCGTGATGGGGCGCGAGGAGCGTCGCCCGCTCGGCCGGCGTCAGGCGCAACAGGATGATCGCCATCTTCTCCGAGACGATCAGATCGAGACAAGCGGCGAAGTGCTCGCGGGCCTCGTCGGTCTGGCCCAGCATGAGGCTCGCCGTGGCCAGGATCAGCAGGAGCTCGGCCGTGATGCGCGGGCTCGTCAGGGGCTCCGACAGTCCCGGCGCCGCCAGCACGAGCGCCGCGCGGGCATCGCCGCGCCGAAGAGCGGTCCAGGCGCGCAGGATGCTCGGGGGATCCGTGGCCACGCGCACTCCCGACCCGCCGAGCTGCGTCAGAGTGCGGTTCGCCGCGACCACGTCGCCGAGCGCCAGCTGCAGCTCGGTGGTGGCCATCGCCGTCAGCCAGCCGTTCAGACCGGTCGTGCGGTGCCGCTCGGGCTGGGTGGTCAGCGTCGCGCCGACCCGGGCGAGCTGCGGGCGCGCGTGACCCGCGGCTCGGGCCAGGGTCGACTCGACGAACAGCCGGAGCGCCCACGTCTCGCGGTCGATCTCGACCGAGGGCGCCGCATCCAGGGCCGCCTGCGCCTCGGCGAAGCGCAGGTCGTTCGTCTCGAGCAGGGCGCGCGCGAGTCCGCCCGTGGTCAGGATGGTGTCGGCCTGCAGGGTGTCGGCCGACACGTCGAACCCGGCGTGCTCCTGGCGGTTCAGCCACTGCTCGGCGGCCTGCCGGTTGCCGCCGAGGGCGTAGTTGAGCGCGAGGGAACCGGCCGCCTTGGCCGCGATCCGCCGGTTGTCGAAGGTCACCGCCTCGTCGAAGGTGCGCTCGTAGGCCCGGTTCGCGTCGACGAGCTCACCCGCGAGCTCGAGCGTGATCGCCCACTGCAGGCGGATGTCCGGGAGCACCGGGCGGATCGCCGCGATCGCGTCGTCCGAGACCTCGGCGATCGTCTGGTGCGCCTCGCGGACGAGGGCGACGGCCTCGGCCGGATTTCCCTGGAACCGGGCGGTGACGCTCCGGCTCGTGAGGTCGGCGAGCACGTCGAGCAGACCACCGCGCCCGGCCGTGGCCGCGTGCTGGAAGCGGAGCGGCCGAGCGTCGCCGTTCACCGGGAGGTAGTTCACGTAGGTCTTCGCCGCGACCAGCCGGGGGTTCTCGGCGAGCACGCCCGCCGGCAGGGCGTTGATCGACTCGACCAGCAGAGCGTGGTTCGTCTGGGTCAGAACGCCCCAGTTCTCCTCGATGACTTCGATCACCGCGGTCCACTCTTTCGAACCGAGTGCCGTGCGGAGCTTCACATCAACCGACGAAGATGTCATGGATCACGAGTGTAGACGAGGGGCTCGGCGGGTCACGGGATCCCGGGCGTGTCCAGAGCTCCCCTCAGCTTCGCCCGGGCGCGGGCGTGGCGGCTGCGCACCGTCGCGGGTCGGAGGCCCAGGATGCTCGCGGCCTCCGCGAGGCCGAAGCCGTCCCAGTAGACGAGCTCGATGATCTCCTGGTCGGTCTCGTCGAGCAGCCGCTCGATCAGGTCGCGGAGGTCGGCGCCCGGCGCGGCCGGCACGGCGACGGTGGACGCGGCCGGCATCGCGACGGTGAGTTCGGCCGCGAGGCGCGCCGTCAGAGCCTCGCGGCGGCGGCGGGATCTGTGCTGGCCGGAGAGGACTTTTCGGGCGACCCCGAACATCCACATGCGTGCCTGGATCGGGTCGTCGGGAACCGCCCGCTCGCGGCGCCAGACGATCAGCAGGGTCTCGCCGAGGAGGTCGGCCGCGTCCTCCGCGGTCGTGGTGCGGCGGAGGAAGTAGTCGAGCAGGTCGCCGGCCTCGCGTTCGACGAGCTCGCTGATGCGGGCGCTGCGCGCTGCGTTCGCGGCACCTGCCGGGTCGGCTTTCGCGGCAGCCACCGGGTCGGCCTTCACGTCGTCGCCGGTTCGGGATGACGCGTCCCGGCCCAGGCCCGCCCGCACGGCCTCTCCGAAGCTCAATGCAGTTCTCCGGTGCAGTCCGAATCGGCGCCGTAGTGGTCGCCGTCGGTCATCACCTGGTCGTGGAGGGCGGCGAACATCACGTCCTCCTGCGCGGTCAGGAAGGCGCGGTGCTGGATGGTCGCGGCATCCGTGGGGTGGTCGCTGTTCAGTTCGGAGCCCAGCCAGGCCGGGTCGTTCTCGTACCCGAGCGCCACGTCGTAGACGCGCTGGCCGACGCCGGTCCAGTCCTGGGCCTCGAGCCAGGCGACGGCCGTGAGCGACTGCTCCCGGTAGTCGATCTCACCGTTGTAGAAGTCGATCGAGCAGGCGATCTGCTTGCCGGTGTCGGTCGTGTACGCGATCGGGATGCTGAAGTCGGGCACGAGGCGGGGCTCGGTGCTGGCGGTGGTGACGAGGCCGATCACCGGGATGCCGAGCACCGGCACGGCGAGCCACCACAGCCGGCGGCGGCGGTGCGGCGAGCGGCGGGGCGAGGTCGGCCGCTCGCCCGCCAGCACGCGCGCTTCGGCCGCGACGCGCTGCAGCTCGGCGGCGACGCGCGGGTCGCGGGATCGTCGGGGCGGCGCGCTCGTGGTGAGCAGGTCGTCGAGGGTGGTGTCGTCCATCAGGATCATCCTCCGTACTCAGGGCTGTTCTCACTCAGTACCTGGCCGGCCGGCCCCCAAACGTTGCACGCTCCCCGAATGACGGATCCGGTCTGCGGGATCACGCGACGTGTTTCCGGGTCGGTCGGGGTCTATCGCTCCAGGGTGTGGCGACGTAGAGTCAGGGCCATCGCGTTGCACCCCGGACCCTGGTGGATTGTGATCCCAAAGACGGGGCAGCAGCGCGTGTCACCCCCACGTTGTCGTGCGCTGCTGCCCTCTACGACACGTGGATGGGACGGTAAGAGTGATGCTCGGTTTCGGGAGCCGGCAACTGAGCGCCGTACAGATCTCGGCGGCGCGCGACCTGGGCGCGGAGCACGCCGAGGCGCGCAGCCCCTCGGCCGACGGCCAGGAGCTCTGGACAGCCATCGTGGGCCAACCGCGTGAGGACTACGAGTTCGGTTCGTTCGGCGTGCTCGTCGACTCCTACCACGCGGCCTACCGCGAGTTCTGGTGACCCTCATCCCGCGTGGGCGGGGGCTGAGGATGCGAAACGGCCGGGTGGAGTGCCACCCGGCCGTTTCGTGCCGTTCGCGTGATTCGCGCCGCGGGCGTGCCCGCGTCGGTTAGGGGCGGTCGGTCAGGTCGAGGCTGTCGAGTCCGTCCGTTCTGTCGGGACCTTTCGCCGAACCGGCCGGGCCGGCCGGGGAGGGCGCGGCCGCGAGAAGGCGACGGCGGCGGAGGAGGACCACCGCGGCTCCGAGCGCGAGGAGGAGGGCGGAGAGGCCCGCCACCGTCAGCACGTTGAAGCCGGTCGTCGCCAAGTCCGACCCGCCGGTCGAGCCGGAGCCGGAGCCGGAGCCGGTGCCCGAACCCGTGCCGCTGCCGGTGCCCGTGCCGCTGCCGGTGCCGGTGCCGGTACCCGAACCGGTGCCGGGATCACCGGCCGGCGGGGTCGCGGGGGTACCGGTGGGCGGGGTTCCGGTGCCCGGAGGCGTCGTTCCCGCGCCCGCCGCGACGGCCGCCGTCGGCGTGCTCGTGACGCTCTGGGTGACGTAGCCCGGCCGAGTGCCGGTGGCCTCGACGGTGATTCGCGCTCCGAGATCGGCGTCGGTCAGCAGCAATGTGCCGGATATCGCATCCGGTATCGCGACCCCGTCGCGGAGCCAGCGGTACCCGACCGCCACATCGCCGACACCCCAATCGCCCACGGCCGCCGTCAGGGTCGACCCCACCCGGGCGTCGCCCGCGATCGTCGCCGAAGGCGTCGTCGGGAACGGGATGGCGGCGATCGCCGCGGTCTCGGCACTCGTCGTCGAGACCGGCGTGAGGCCGGCACCCGAGACCGTCGCCGTGACCGACAGTCGGTGGCCGAGGTCGTCGGCACCCGCCTGGTAGGTCGACGCGGTGGCGCCGTCGATGGGGGAGCCGTCGCGCAGCCACTGGAACGCCGTCGACGACCCGGCCGCCGCATCCCACTCGCTGAGGTCGGCGGTCAGAGTGCTGCCGAACGACGGCGTACCGGTCACCGCGACGCGGCCCCCGGTCACCTCGAACGGCACCTCGGTGCTGACCCCGTTCATCGTCAGCATCGCGTGGCCGCTGCCCGAGCGCAGGCCCGTGAGCACGTGCGTCTCGGGGTCGAGGGCCGCGACCGCGTCGTTCGGCGCATCGGCCACCGACCCGACGAACAGCGAGTCGCTGCCGGTCCAGGCCCAGCTCATCGGCCAGGCGACATCCCGAACCCGGGTGCCGTCTTGCGTGACCGTCGGGGCGAGAGCCGCCGTGCGACCGGATGCGAGGGGCCCGGTGGGCGCCACGGTCGCGAGGCTGTCGACGCGGGTCTGCGTCTCGACCTCGAGCCAGGCGTTGCCGTCGGTCGCGGTCGAGCCGGCAGAGCCAGAGCCATCAGCGGCAGAAGCAGAAGAAGAAGCCCCCCTCCACACCCCCGCCCCCGGGTCGATCCCGAGCATCGTCCACCCCGTGAACTCGCCGAACTCCGGCGACTCCGACGGCGTCTTGCCCGAGTTGCCGTTGATCACGTAGGGGATGCCGTCCTCCACCTTGGAGTGGAAGGTGCCGACGTGCCCGTTGACCATCGCGATCGACTTGCCCGAGCTCTCGCGGAAGTCCTCGATCCAGCCCCGCTCGAGCTCCGCATCCTGCCGGTTCACCAGCTGGCTGGCCTTGTTCACCAGCGGGTCGTCGATCGGCATGTGCTGGAGAACGACGACCCCGGTGATGGCCGGGTTCGACGCCGCGTCGTCGAGCTGCGCGCGCAGCAGCTGCAGCTGCGAGAACCGCTTCGACAGCGAACCGGTCGAGGTGTCGAGCAGGAGGAAGCGCGTGCCGCCCTGATCGACGGCCTTCACCGGATCGCCGAACACGTTCGTGAAGTTCGTGAGGTCGGAGGTGCCCATCATCTCGTGGTTGCCCGGGATGTAGTACCAGGGGAAGTCGACCCCGGCCAGCTCCTCGTCGAGGATCGACTTGGCCAGCGCGAAGTCGGCGGGGGAGGCCTCGTCGACGAAGTCGCCGTCGATGAACATCACGTCGGGCTTCGAGGCCACGATCTCCTTCAGCGCGCGGTGCGCGGCCTGCACCTGGCCGCTGTTCGGGTCGCGGGCGACGAACTGCGCATCCGAGATCACGGCGACCCGCTGGGCATCGTCATCGGTCGCACCGTCGGCGGCGATGATGTGGCTGGTCTCCAGCGGCGCGATCGGCAGGTCGACGTCCGGCGCCACCTCGGCGGTCGCGTCGTCGAACCACATCTCGCCGCGGTAGAGCTGGTCGGCGTTGGTCTCGTAGGCCGCGACCTGGGTGAACTCGATCGGGTACGCGGTGCCCTGCGGGATGGCGTACTCGATCTGCTGCCAGCCGTTGCCGGCCGGTGCGGTGGAGTACGAGAACTTCGTGCTGCCGTTCGCGTCGCGGTAACCGAGGTAGGTCTCGGCGTTCGCGCCGATCGAGGACGTTCCCTTGACCCAGACCTTCACCTTCTGCGGCTGGCCCGGGATGGGGTATCGCGCCGGCGGGATGGCGTTGGCCGTGCGCGTGCCCGGCTGCTGCGAGAAGTCGTAGCTGATGTGCACCGAGGTGCCGCCGGTGCGTCCGGCGTCCGAACCGATCGTGACCGTCGAGCGGGCTGAGGTGACCCGCCAGGAGACGACGTCGTCGAAGGTCGAGATCGCGGCGTCGCTGACGCCCACGGTCACCGCGACGTCGACCGTCTGCCCCTGCACCGCGAAGTGCAACTCGGTGCTGCCCTTGGCGACGTTCGAGGTGATGCGGAAGGTGCCGTCCGTGCCGGGCACGAGGGTGAACTGGCCGCCGTCGTCACCGGTGACGGTGACGTCGGCCGGGTCGATCGGAGCCTCGTACCCCTGGGCGTCGTGACCGACGAGGGTCAGCGAACCGGCCGAGGTCGAGTCGACGAGGGCGACGAGCGAGGTGGATGCGGTGACGCGCTGCAGCGGGCCGAGCACCTGGATGCCCGTGGTGCCGGTTGCGGCGGGGGCCGCCCCGACTGCCGCCCCGGTCGTCGCGCTCACGGTCGCCTGGCCCGGCGTCACGCCCTCGACCGTCGCGGAGGATCCGTCGTGACCCGAGACGGCCACGGCGGGGGAGTCGGCCGTCCACGCCGGCGTCGTGCCGGAGACCGGGGCGTACATCTCGTCATAACCGCGGGCGGTCAGCGACCGGTGGAGTCCCGGGAAGACGCGGGATGCATCCGTCGTCGTGTGCTCGGTGACCACGCGGTACCCCGCGACGGTTCCCGAACCCGGGGCGACGAAGAGGCCGAGCCCGTTGGGCACGAGGCGCTCGGCCCCGTCGGAGGGGTTGTGCAGCAGAGTGGCCGCCGAGTCGCCGGCCTGACGGGCGAGGATCGTCGAGGATCCGCCACCGTCGAGGTTGACGGCGCTGTCGGCTCCCAGGTCTTTGAAGAACTGGCCGAACTGGGTGAGCTTCATGCCGATGCTCGTGGTCTGCCGGCCGTCGACGACCGCGAGGATCATCGTGTGCCCGCCGTCGGCGAACCCGACGCCGGTGCGCGGCTCGACCGAGGGGTCGCCGTTGTCGGTGACCGTGCCGTCGGTGAGCAGGGTCTGGTTCGCGCCGATCGCGGCGACGACGTTGCCGGCGTTCGCGCTCAGCCCGTAGGCGATCGTGGCGGGGGCTCCGACGGCGAGGGCGCTGAGCGCATCCGTGTTCGCCCCGGTCCCGCGCGAGACGAGGATCTGCGTGCCGGCCGGGATGGCGCCCGAACCGACCTCGGTCGTGACCTTGGTGACATGGCCGTCGACGACCCAGACCTCGACACCCGGATCCTTCCCGGCGCCGTTCTGCAGCACTCGGGCGCGGTTGCCCTCGCCCCAGGCCGAGTTGAACAGGGCGATGTGACCGGGGTTCAGCACCGCGGTGTTGACGCCCGAAACCGTCAGCTTTCCGGCGGCGCCGAGGTCGACCGACCCCTCGAGCATGAGCTGCGCGAAGGCGCCGAGGCCGTCGGCGCCGAAGGTGACGGGGTTGCCGCCCTCGGTGCTGCCGTCGGGAGCGGTGACGACGCCCTCGCCGGTGCTGACGCCGATGCCGTTGGGGGCGTTGGTGTTGTTGATGTCGAAGAAGCTGCCGTTCACGCCGGCGACCGCACCCGTGCGGCTCAGCATGTCGCGCACGGTCTCGGCCGACGACACGGCGCCCGGGTAGAGGTAGTCGGCGTGCACGGCCGAGTCGGCGCCGAGCTTCGCGACGAGGATCTCGGCGTGCAGCGGTCCGGCGGCCGAGATGCGGCGGAGGCTCACGCGGTCAAGGCCCGGTGCGATCACGGTGTGCTCGGCCTGGGTGACGATGGCGGAGCCGTGGTCGTCGAGGACGAGGCCCGACAGCAGGTCGTCGGAGGTGACGCCCGCAGCGGCGGTGCCGGCGGCCTGGCCCCCGGCCGTCTGGGTGGCGGCGTCGGCCGCCTGAGCGGGAAGCGCGCCGCCGAGGGCGGCCGAGCCGACGACCGCGAGGCCCGCGAGTCCCGCGAGGGTCGTGGTCCAGCGGGCTCTCCCGCTCGAGCTGGACAGGGATGTTCGTGGGCTTCGCCCCGAGGTAGTTAGCACGAGGCAAGAAGTTACGGAGCCTGGATGAACCGCCCGAGGTCGACAGATGAACTCGGGATGAATCGCGGCCGGAACGAAGGAAGGTGCGCCCCGGGATCACCGTGGGCGCACCTTCCGGCGCAGCGACGCCGGCCGCAGTGAGGCGGCCGGCAGTGCGGACTACTTCTGGATGAACGCCAGCAGGTCCGGGTTGATCACGTCGGCGTGCGTGGTGAGCATGCCGTGCGGGTAGCCCTCGTAGATCTTCAGCTCGGAGTTCTGGAGCAGTTCGTGCTGCTTCAGCGACGCATCCTTGTAGGGCACGATCTGGTCGTCGTCGCCCTGGGTGACCAGGACGGGGACGGTGATGGCCTTGAGGTCGTCGGTCTGGTCGGTCTCGGAGAAGGCCGCGATGCCGGTGTAGTGGGCGAGAGCGGCGCCCATCATGCCCTGGCGCCACCAGTTGGCGACGACGGGCTCGGAGAGCGTGTTCTGGGGCCGGTTGAAGCCGTAGAAGGGGCCGGAGGCGACGGCCTGGTAGAACTCGGCGCGGTTCGCGGCGAGGGCGCTGCGGAAGCCGTCGAAGACCGAGATCGGGGTGCCGTCGGGGTTGGCGTCGGTCTGCACCATGAGCGGGGGCACCGACGAGACCAGGATGGCCTTGGCGACGCGGCCCTGGGGCTCGCCGAACTTGGCGACGTAGCGGGCGACCTGGCCGCCACCGGTCGAGTGACCGATGTGGATGACGTTCTTCAGGTCGAGGTGCTCGACGACGGCCGAGGCGTCGCTGGCGTAGTGGTCCATGTCGTGGCCGGTGCCGACCTGCGACGAGCGGCCGTGGCCGCGGCGGTCGCTGGCGATCACGCGGTAGCCGTGCTCAAGGAAGAAGAGCATCTGGGCGTCCCAGTCGTCGGCCGAGAGGGGCCAGCCGTGGTGGAACATGATGGGCTGGGCGTCCTTGGGGCCCCAGTCCTTGTAGTAGATCTCTACACCGTCATCCGTTGTCACAAATGCCATGATCAACCTCCGTGTTCATGTCGAGCCGAGCGGCACTCGGACGACTAAGGGGAATTCCCGCTCCTCGGTGAGGCGGCGAGTTGGTCCCAACGTATCGCCGCGAACCGGCCGGGCGGGGGGCATCATCCGATGTTCCGACACTTGTTCAGGGAGTGTTCGGCAGACGTCCGGTCAGGGCGCCTTCCGGGCCTCTTCGGCCGCCGCGGCGTGCACGACAGGTGTCGCCCCGGCGACCCCGGCGACGTCGGCGATGCGGTGGATGCGGGCGAGCGGCGAGAGCACGACCCAGACGACCGTGGCCAGACACAGCCCCGCGCCGAGCCCGAGGGCGGCGCGCGTGCCGAGCCACTCACCGGCGAGACCACCCGCGAGTGCGCCCAGCGCGACTGTGCCGTAGGTGACGGTGCGCATCGACGCGTTGACCCGGCCGAGGAGCCACGAGGGGGTCCGCAGCTGCCGGATCGTGATGAGCAGCACGCTCGACACCCCGACTCCCGCTCCGTTCAGTGCCCAGACCCCGGCGAGCACCGCGATCATCGTAGGGACGCCCCACCCGGCGTCGACGAGCGGGATCACCAGCAGGGCGCCGCACTCGACCACTGCGCAGGCGACGAGCAGGTGGCCGGCGCGGAACCGGCGGGTGAGTGCCGGGGTCAGTACGGCGGCGGCGAGGGCTCCGGCGGCGCCGAGGGAGAACACCAGACCGATCTGGCCCGCGTCGAGGCCGAGCTCCCGGATGCCGTGCAGCGTGAACAGCACGACGATCCACTGCGCGAAGGGGTTGTAGAGGGCTGAGAAGCCCACGTTCGCGAGCAAGTAGCGGTCGTGGAGCACGTGGTGGATGCCCTCGCGGAGGTCGCCGAGGAAGGCGCTGCGGGCGCTGCGGGCGCTGCGCGGGCGGCGTCCGCCGCTCTCGCCGCCCGCGTCGGCCGGGTCGGTCGCGCGCTCGGGCTTCGGCTCGGGGGCACGGATGCTCGCCGCCGCGATGCCCGAGACCGCGTACCCGACGGTGGTCGCCAACAGCGCGATCGGAGCGCCGAACCCCTGGGCCAGCAGGCCGGCGAGGCCGGGGCCGCCGATCTCGGCTCCGGATGCGGTGGCCTGCAGCCGCGAGTTCGCCCCCTCGAGCGCCTTCTGCGGCACGAGGGAGGGGACGACGGACTGGTAGCAGACCTCGTAGAGCACCGCGAAGGCGCCGAGTGCGGCGACGAGGGCGAGCAGCAGCGGCAGGCTGAGGCCGCCGAGTAGCGCGGCGCCGACGACGCCGAGCATCAGCGCCGCCCGTGACCACTGGCTCAGCACGATCAGCCGACGCCGGCGGCGCCGGTCGGCGAGCACGCCGAGGGGCAGTGCGAGCAGGAGGAAGGGCAGCCACTGCGCCAGGCCGATGAGCCCGAGCTCGGCCGCCGAGGAGCCCAGAACGGTGATCGCCACGAGGGGCACGGCCAGCTCGCGGATCTGCTCGCCCGTGAGCGACGTCGCCTCGGCCAGCCAGAACCGCCGGAAGTCACCCCGCCACGATTCTGTAATGCCTGATCTCCGTCTCATGCATTACACACTGACATGAATCGCTAATGCCCGAAATGCCGAACACGCGTTAAAGTAGAAGAATGAGCGATCGAGACACGGCCGACCGGGCGCCCGGGCGCACCTACTCGGCGATCGCCGGGCATCCGCTGCTCGACCTCGTGAACACCGTGGCCTGGCGGTTGAGCTCGACGCGGTGGGACGACCGGCTGATCGACTACGGCGACCTCCTCGCGTGGGCGCTCCAGTTCGGCTTCGTGGACGCCGCCGAGGCGGAGGTGCTCCGAACGCGTGCTCGCGACCATCCCGTGGTGGCGGCTCGGGAGCTGGCCCGCGTCTCCGGCCTCCGCGAAGCCCTCTACGCCGCCACCTACCCCGCCGCGCCCGCCGGCCGACGGGAGGGTGGGGCGCAGCCGGGCGCCGAGGAGCTGGCCGCCGAGAAGCCGGCCGCCGGGCAACTGGCCGCCGAGCAGCTGGCCGCCGAGTACGGCGAGGCGATCGGCGCCGGCCGGCTGGAGACGGCCGTTCCCTGGTCGTGGCGGTTCGACGTCGACCTCAGCCTGCCCCGCCGCCGGCTCGCGCTCGCGGCTGTCGACTTGCTCGCGACGGTCGACCCGGATGCGCTGGGCCAGTGCGCCGACGACGAGTGCGGCTGGGTGTTTCTGGACACATCCCCCCGGCACAACCGCCTCTGGTGCGTCTCCGCCGACTGCGGCAACCGCAACCGGGTCCGCCGGCACAACGCCCGCACGCGCCGGTCCGCCTGACGCGCCGCCCTGAACGACGCCCCGCGGTTAGAGCCAGCCGTTCTGCTCCGCGACCCGCGCCGCATCCGCCCGGTTCCGGGCTCCCGTCTTCCCGATCACGGCCGACAGGTGATTGCGCACGGTGCCCTCCGACAGGTGCAGGATCCGCGCCAGGTCGGCGATCGACCCGCCGGTGCGTGCGGCCGAGAGCACGTCGGTCTCCCGCTCGGTCAGCGGCGAGTCGCCCTGCGCGAGCGACTCGGCGGCGAGCGACGGATCGACGACCCGGAACCCGTTCGAGACCCGCCGCACCGCGTCGGCGAGCTGGGCCGAGGGGGTGTCCTTCACCACGAATCCCGAGGCCCCCGCCTGCATCGCCCGCACGAGGTACCCGGGCCGGCCGAAGGTCGTGACGATCAGCACCCGGCACGCGGGCAGGGCGGCCCGGAGCTCCGCGGCCGCCTGGATGCCGTCCATCCCGGGCATCTCGATGTCGAGCAGGGCGACGTCGGCGCCGGAGTCGCGGGCCGCATCGACCACCTCGTCCCCGCGCCCCACCTCGGCGACGACCTCGATGTCGGCCTCGAGCGAGAGCAGGGCGGCGAGGGCGCCCCGTACGAGCGCCTGGTCGTCGGCGATGAGCAGCCGGATCACGAGCGGCCTCCCGTCGCAGTGGGTCGGGCTGCAGTGGGCCGGGTCGCGCCGGGCAGTGTCACGGCCAGCGCGAATCCGCCGAGCTCGCTCGGCCCCACCCGCATCCGGCCCCCGGCCGACTCGACCCGCTCGCGGAGTCCTCGCAGCCCCGTCGATGCGATCGACGCCGACTCGGCCGGATGCGCGGGTCCGCGCCCGTCGTCGTCGATCGTGACCGAGGTGGCCGACAGCTGGATCCGGCACCGGTGCGCCCCCGCGTGGCGCACGACGTTCGTGACGCCCTCGCGGATGACCCAGCCCACGAGTTCGCGGTGCGCCGCGGGCACCGCATCCGTCGTCGACGGCAGCTCGGCCTCCACCCCGGCGGCGTCGAGCGCGCCCCGGGCGGCGACGAGCTCGCCGCTGGCGGTGGTGCCCCGGAACCCGGACACGGTCGCCCGCACGTCGGCGAGGGCTCCGCGGGCGAGCGCCTCGACGTCGTCGATCTCGGAGCGGGCGCGCGCGGGGTCGACGTCCAGCAGTCGGGAGGCGAGCTCGGACTTCACGGCGATCACGGTGAGCGAGTGGCCGAGGATGTCGTGGATGTCCCGCGCCACCCGCCCGCGCTCCCGCTCGGCGGTCACCGCCTCGAGTTCGTCCTGCGTGGCCCGCAGCTCGTTCACGACCGCGATCGTGCGGGCGAACGCCGACATCATGAGCGAGATCGACAGGATGATGACCGGCCGGATCAGCAGTGCGTCCGACCACGGTTCGGTCAGCACCAGCCAGAGCAGCGCGACCGCGGTGAGCCCGCCGATCAAGGCGATCGTGCGGTCCCAGGGGAGGACGCACATGCCGACGATCACGCCGACGTAGGTCCACAGCCCGACCACGTCGGCGCCGAGCCAGGGCACGAAGCCGAGCGACAGCGCGAAGACGGCGGCGCAGACGAGCAGGCGGCCGCGCATCCCGAGCGTCCAGGCGACCGGCGCCGCCACCATGAAGCAGACGACGAACACCACTACCAGGGCGACGCCTGCGATGGCGGACGCGGTCGAGCTCGAGGCCCGCAGCAGGTCGGGCACCATCGAGAAGACCCAGAACAGCGAGAAGGTCGCCCCGAGGTACCAGCTGGACGCCCGGCGCGAGGTGAGCGCCGCGGGCAGGACCGTCGTCGGGTCGGGGCCGGCGCTGGCCGGCCTGATCGGCCAGCCCGGGCCGTACCGTCGCGGTTCCTGGATCTTCGTCACGCGCCCACCCTAGATCGCGCAGGCCTGCGCCGTGCCCGCCGCACGCATTCTCAGACCCGCTTCGTGTCGCGACGGAAGAAGACGACCGTGCCGACCAGGAAGATCGCGAACCAGACAAGCGCGTTCACGAGCGCGACGACGTCGAAGCCGTCGCCGGTCAGCGGCGCCCTGGCCAGCTCGCTGATGCCGTAGACCGGGGTGAAGGCCGCGATGGTCTGCATGAAGTCGGGCATCCCGCTGACCGGGTAGAACAGTCCGCCGATGAACGCGAGCAGCACGATCGCGAGGCTCGTCACCTGCGCGGCGTTCTCGCCGGGAACGAGGTAGCCCACCATCAGCCCGAGCGTCGTGAACACCGCGCTGGCGAGCAGCCAGCCCACGAGGCCGGTCGAGATCCACTGCACGGCCGAGAGCTCGACCCCGCTGAGTGCGCCCGCGATGTAGGTGGCGACGACCGCGACGAGCCCGAGCAGCATTCCGGCGATCATCTTGATGATCACGTTCACGAGCGGGTTCAGCGGGGTCAGCCGCAGCTGCCGGCTCCAGCCTTGCGCCCGTTCGACGGCGACGGATGCGCCGGTCTGGGTCGCCGACATCATCGCGCCGTACATCGCCATCGACACCATGATGAACGCGGCGACCGAAGGACCACCCGCGCTGATCGGGGTGTCGGTGAGCGGGGTGTCGCGGAGCGGGTAGCCGATGATCAGGAACATCGTCACCGGGAAGATCAGCGTGAAGATGAGGGTGCGCCGGTTGCGGAGCTTGCGCGCCAGCTCGATGCGCAGATAGGTCAGGGTGAACCCGCCGAACGGCGGCACCCGGCGGTCGAGACGGACGGCGTCGACGGTCATGCGGATGCTCCTTCTGAGGTGAGGGCGAGGAAGACGCTCTCGAGGTTCTGGGGGGTGATCTCGACGTCGCGCGCCGCGGTGCGGGTGAGCAGGTGGCGGGCGAGGGCGTCGGAGTCGCTGGTGTGCACGGTGATGCGGTCGCCCTGCACCGTGACCTCCTCGACGCCGGGGAGGTCGGCGACGAGGGCCGGGTCGGTTCCGGCACCTGGCAGGGTGGCCTGCACGATCCGGCCCGAGACGAGGT
Organism: Herbiconiux solani NBRC 106740; assembly: GCF_001571005.1. GTDB lineage: Bacteria > Actinomycetota > Actinomycetes > Actinomycetales > Microbacteriaceae > Herbiconiux > Herbiconiux solani. Next base: position 361,812 of record NZ_BCST01000006.1, read on the forward strand.
TCTTGATCTCGGAGGTGGCGCCGTCGGCGACGATGGTGCCCCGGCTCATCAGCACGATCCGGTCGGCGTACTCGTCGGCCTCGTCGAGGTAGTGCGTGGCGAAGAGCACTGTGCGGCCGCGGTCGGCGTCGGCGCGGATGGCGTTCCAGAACGCGCGCCGCCCCTCCACGTCCATGCCGGTGGTCGGCTCGTCGAGGATGAGGAGTCCCGGGTCCGAGAGCAGGGCCATCGCGAAGCGGAGCCGCTGCTGCTGGCCGCCGGAGCAGAGACCCACCTTGCGCGAGGCGATCTCGATGATGCCGGCCCGCTCGAGCACCTCGGCCACGGGCCGGGTGTCGGCGAACAGGCTCGCGGTGAGGTCGAGGGTCTCGCGCACGGTCAGGTCTTTGAGGAGCCCGCCGCTCTGGAGCACGGCGGAGACGAGCCCGTGGGCGATGGCCGCGCGCGGCGCCATGCCGAACACGCGCACATCGCCCGAGTCAGGGGCCGTGAGGCCGAGAAGCATGTCGATCGTCGTGGTCTTGCCGGCGCCGTTCGGCCCGAGGAAGGCGACGATCTCGCCGGGTCGCACGGTCAGGTCGACGCCGGTGACGGCGCGCACGGCGCCGAAGCTCTTGACGAGCGCGGTCGCCTCGATGGCGGGAGCGGGGGAGGAGGTCATGGCCTCAGCCTGGCAGCGGCCGGTCGCCGGCACGTCCGAGGAGTGTCACGTCCCACCCATGACATCCATCACGGTCGGGGCGGGTTCCTGTGAGTCCGCGGCGGTCTCGTCGGGCCCGTCGGGGGTACGATAAAGTGATATCACTTTTCACCGATGCGAAGGAGATGCGCATGAGCACCGAGACAAGTCCCACGACGGTCGAGACGGTTCCCGTCGGTCACGACGGGGTGCGGGTCGACATCACCGAGCGCACGGCGGCATCGCTGCCCGGCGGGGTCGGGCTCGCGCTCGCAGCGGCCCTGCTGGCCGTCGGCATCCTGACGCTCGCCCTGCTGCCGGAGGGCGCGAAGGTCGTCTCGATCCTGTTCTTCGCCGCGGTCGTGCTGGCACTCACCTCGCTTGTGATCGTGCAGCCCGGCCAGACGAAGGTCGTGCAGTTCTTCGGCCGTTACGTCGGCACCGTGCGACGCACCGGGATGTCGATGGTGATGCCGCTGTCGACCCGGCGCAGCGTCAGCGTGCGGGTGCGCAACTTCGAGACCAACCGCCTCAAGGTCAACGACGCCGACGGCAGCCCGGTCGAGATCGCGGCGATCGTCGTCTGGCAGGTGGCCGACACGTCGAAGGCCACCTACGCCGTCGACAACTACGTCGACTTCGTCTCGGTGCAGGCCGAGTCGGCGCTCCGGCACATCGCCACCACCCACCCGTACGACGGGTCGGAGGCGGGCGGCACGTCGCTGCGGGGCTCGACCGACCAGGTCGCCGACGAGCTCGCCCACGAGGTCGCCGAGCGGATCTCGCTCGCCGGCGTCGAGATCGTCGAGGTGCGGATCAGCCACCTGGCGTACGCGGCCGAGGTCGCCCAGGCGATGCTGCGGCGCCAGCAGGCGAACGCCGTCGTCGCGGCCCGCACGCGGATCGTCGAGGGCGCGGTGGGCATGGTGGATCTCGCGCTCACCAAGCTGAGCGAGGACGACATCGTCGAGCTCGACGACGAGCGCAAAGCGGCCATGGTGAGCAACCTCATGGTCGTGCTCTGCAGCGACCAGCCGACCTCGCCGATCGTCAACACCGGGACCCTCTACTCGTCGTGAGCGCCGAGCGTAAGCAACTGCTGCTGCGCATCGACCCCGCTCTGCACGACGCGCTCGCCCGGTGGGCCGCCGACGACCTGCGCAGCGTGAACGCGCAGATCGAGATGATCCTGCGTCAGGCGCTCGCGAAGGCCGGGCGTGCTCCGGCCGGTCTCAAGCCCCCGAACCCGCGGGGCCGCCCGCGCAA
>NZ_BCST01000007.1 GCF_001571005.1 Herbiconiux solani NBRC 106740
GCCCGCCCGCCCGGCTCAGCGGAACGCGTCGATCAGCGAAGCGTTCGCCAGCCAGATCGCGTGCTTGGCCGACTCAGTGCCGTGCAACGAGTTGACCATCACGAAGTCGTGCGTGATCCCGCCGAACCGCACGTTCGCGGTCGGCACCCCGGCCTCGCGCAGCCGAGCGGCGAACGCCTCGCCCTCGTCGCGCAGCACGTCGGCCTCGCCCGTGATGATGAGGGTGTCGGGCAGGCCCGCGAGCTGGTCGAGGCTCGCCTGCAGCGGAGATGCCGTGATCTCGGCGCGCTGGGCCTCGTCGAGGGTGTACTGATCCCAGAACCAGCGCATCCCCTCGCGGCCGAGGAAGTAGCCCACCTCGAACTCGTCGTACGACTCCGTGTCGAAGGCCGCATTCGTCACCGGGTAGAAGAGCACGAGCTTCGAGATCGCGACATCGCCGCGCTGCTTGGCGAGAAGCGCGACCGCGATCGCCATGTTGCCGCCGACCGAGTCGCCCGACACCGCGAGCCGGCGCGCATCCAGACCCTTGCTGGCGCCGTCGGTGACGATCCACTGCGCGGCGGCGTACGACTGCTCGATCGCGACGGGGTACTTCGCCTCGGGCGAGCGGTCGTACTCGGGAAAGACGACGGCCGCGTTCGAGCCGATCGCGAGGTCGCGCACGAGGCGGTCGTGGGTGTGGGCGTCGCCGAACACCCAGCCGGCGCCGTGGATGTACAGGATGACCGGCAGGTCGCCCTGGGCGTCGAGCGGCTTGACGATCCGCAGCTTCACCGTGCCGGTGGGGCCGCCGGGGATGTCGATCCACTCGTCCTGAACCTCGGGCTTGTCGATCGGCGAGTCCTGCACCGAGTCGACGGCCTTGCGACCCTCCTCGGGGGTGAGCTGGTAGAGGAACGGGGGAGTGGATGTCGCGTCGGCGAACTCCTGCGCGGCGGGTTCGAGCGCGATGTTCTTCGGGTTTCCGGCCATGATGCCTCCAGTGTCGAGTGACGTGTGACCCTCAGAGTCGCAAGGGGCCCGATGGGGCGTCATCCGTGACCTGACGTAACCTCTCGGCCAGCGGGGTGGCAGACGGGCAGGCCGGCACGGGCGGCACGGCGGCGCGGCGGCATGACGGCAGCCCAACAGCCCGGCACCGCTCGACGCGAGCAGACCTCTCGCCTAAGATGGTGACATGTCACTCACCATAGCTTCGCGCGCCGGCGGAGGGCCCCTGATCGGGCGCTCGGCCGAACTCGAGGAGCTCCGTGGCGCGGTCATCCACTCGGAGCCGGTGGGAGTCGCGGTCCTGGTGGAGGGCGAAGCCGGCATCGGCAAGTCCTCCCTCCTCGCCGAGATCACCAGCCGGGCCGCCGACGCCCACTACCGGGTGCTCACCTGCACGGGCTTGGAGCGAGCCTCTCCGGTCGGGTACGCCGCCCTGCACCAGATGCTGCGGCCGCTGCTCCGCCACCGAAACCGTCTTCCCCACCGCCAGCGCGAGGCTCTGGAATCGGCCTTCGGCCTGGCCGACGGCTCCTCGCCCGACCGGCTGCTCGTGAGCGTCGCCGCCCTGGGCCTGCTCGAGGAGGTGGCGTCGTCGACGCCCCTGTTCATCGCGGTCGAAGACCTGCAGTGGGTCGACAAGTCCACGCAGCACGTGGTGGAGTTCATCGGTCTCCGCCTGGGCGGCTCGCAGGTGTCCCTCGTCGCCACGACCCGCCCCGCGTGGAACGGCGGGCCCGGGTTCCAGGGTCTCGAACGGATGCTCCTGGGTCCCCTCGACGACGCCGCCTCACGAGAGCTGCTCGCCGAGGTGGCGCCCGACCTCAGCGAGGCACAGCGGGTCCGCGTGCTGCGCGAGGCCGGCGGCAACCCGTTGGCGCTCCGCGAACTGGCGATCGCGGTCAGCGGGCCGGCCCGGCGGACCGGGCTCCGCAGCGTCATCCCGACCACCCAGCGGCTGGAACAGGCGTTCCTCGGCCAGCTCGTCGACGTGCCCGAGCGCAGCCGCACGCTGTTGCTGCTCGCGGCCGTCGCCGACGACTCCCGCATGCTCGACGTGCTCGACGCGGCCCGGCTGCTGGGGCTCGACCTGGGCGACCTCGCCCCGCTCGAGACCGCCGGCATGCTGCGTGTGGTCGACGAGCGGCCGCACTTCCGCCACCCCCTGCTCCGCGCCGCCATCCTGGGCGCCTCGCCGACCGAGGCTCTGCAGCGGGCGCACTCGGTGCTGGCGCAGACGGTTCGCGACCCGGCCCGCGCCGCCTGGCACAAGGCGGCCTCGACCTTCGAACGCGACGACGTCGTCGCCCAGGATCTGGAGCACGCCGGGGCTCAGGCCCAGCTGCGCGGAGCTCTCGTCGAGGCCGCCGCGGCCTACCACCGCGCCGCCGAACTCTCCGAGTCGAACGACGGCCGCTCCGCCCGACTCGCGCGGGCCGCCGACGTCTCGCGCGCGGCCGGTCTCGGCGCCGAAGCCCTCGAGTCGGTCGAGGAGGCGGAGCGGATCGCCACCCGCCCCGAGACGATCACCCTCCTGGCCACCACCCGCAACGGCCTGGCCCTGACGACCGGCTTGACCGGGCACTCCCCGGCGGACATCGATCGGACGATCGCGCGCCTCAAGGGCCCCGAGAACGCCGACCGCCGGATGGACGTGCTCTGGGCCGCCGCCATGACCGTCCGAGGCCGCAATCTCCCGCCGGCCGAGTGGCGCAAGGTCGAGCGGCAGGTGCGGGCGATCCACACCCAGAACCCGCTCAAGCCCATCATCCTGGCCCTGATGTCCCCGCTCGGTCAGGTCGACGAGGATGTGCGCTCCGCGCTCCCGCAGCTCATCCCGCAGCTCGATCAGTCGCCGATCGGGATGCTCAGCCTCGCGATCGCCGCGGAGTCGCTGCACGACATCGAGACAGCACTGACCTGTTGGGGGCTCGCCCGCGAACGCTTCCACGAGCGCGGCGCCCCGGCCGACGAGGCGCAGGCGCTGCGCGGCAAGGCGACCCTGCTGATGCTCCGCGGCCGCATCAAGGAGGGGCTCGCCGAGGCCGAGTTCGCGGCCCGGATGGCGCGGGACACCGCGCAGCCCCTCGTCGAAGGGATGTGCATCGCCACGATCGCCCGGGGCTACGCGACCCTCGGCGACTCGGAGCTGACCGCGGCCACCCTGCAGCGTCAGCACGAGCTCGCCGCGATGCATCCATTGGCCATGGCCACCGCGGATGCGCGGTGGGCCGCCGGGATCGTCGCGCTCTCGGAGAACCGGTACCGGGACGCGCTCATCGACCTCACCCACGTGACCGTCCACCCGACCCGGGGCCTGTGGGCGATCGCCGACCGCACCGAGGCGGCCGTGCGGGCCGACCGGGCCGACACCGTGCGGGACAGCGTCGACGCCGCGGAGGGAGCCGCTCGGGCCTACCGCTCTCCCTTCCTGGGTTCCCTGGTCGCACGCAGCAAGGCGCTGCTGTCGGATGCGGAGGGCAACGCGAAGGATGCGGAGCAGCACTTCGCGGCCGCGATCGGGATGGGCGAGTTCAGCGAATCGCCCTTCTCGCTGGCCCGCACCGAGCTGCTGTTCGGCGAGTGGCTGCGCCGGGAGCGGCGGCCGGTCGAGGCCCGCCCGCACCTCAAGCGGGCGATGGACACCTTCGACTCGAGCTCGGCCACCGGCTTGGCCGAGAGGGCGGCGGCCGAACTGCGGGCGGCGGGCGAGGCACCGCGCCGCGGTCCCGCGGCGGCCGAGCTCTCGCCGCTCACCCCGCAGGAACTGCAGGTCGCTCTCCTGGCGGCCAGGGGCATGAGCAACAAGGAGATCGCCGACCGCGTGTACCTCTCGCACCGCACGGTGAGCACGCACCTCTACAAGACCTTCCCGAAGCTCGCGATCTCGAGCCGGTCGCAGCTGCGGGATGCCCTCGAAGAGGGAGGATATTTCAAGTGAGTACATCCGATCGACCGAGCCCGCCTGAAGGCTCTCCCTACTCGCTGATGAGCGACGAGCAGATCCGGGCCTGGTACGCCTACATGAAGGTTCAGCTGCGGCTCCGCTACGAGATGAACCGGCAGCTGCAGGCCGACAGCGACCTCTCGCTTCCCGACTACGACATCCTGGTCGCGCTCACGAGCGAGCCGTCGGGCACCATGCGGATCGCGGCGCTCGCGACCCGGCTGGGCTGGGAGCGCAGCCGCACCTCGCACCACGTGCGGCGGATGCAGCAGCGGTCGCTCCTCGAGACCAGCACGGGTGTCGACGACCGCCGCGCCACCGACGTGCGGCTGACCGCTGAGGGATGGCGGGCGTTGCACGCCGCGACCCCGTCGCACGTCGAGCTCGTGAAATCGATCTTCCTGGATGCGCTCGACGAGTCAGACCTCGAACAGCTCGCCGGCATCATGGAGCGCGTCTATGAGCAGCTCATCGAGCACGGGACCCTGCCGCGGCCGAACGATCACCCCTGAGCTGAGCGGTCGGCCTCGCCCCGGTCATCCTGGTTCGCCCCGGTCATCCCGCCTCGCCGGGCCGCCGTCGGCCGTGCGGCTGAGCTGGTCACGGGATGCGACGACCACCGTGGCCGCGCAGATGATCGCCCCGAGGGCGACGACGCCGACCGGGTGCAACTGCTCCGTCGCGAGCGGAAGAAGCGCCGCGATCGCCGCCGATGGGAGGAGTACCCGCGCGCGCAGGGCGCCCTCCGGCATCAGTTGCGCGTTGACGCCCCACAGCGACACGAGGAAGGCCGCGATCGGCAGAGTGACCGCCGCCCCCATCACCCAGGGTGGGATGACGCTGTGCCCGTCGCTCGATGCGACCGCGACCTCGAGACCGGCGCCCAGCATGGCGAGGGCGGCGAACACCACGTAGTGCCCATAGGCCCAGATGTACGAGAACCGTCGGCGCAGGGCCAGGCCCTCGGCCGACGGCTGGAGATAGTAGAGCCACCACAGCGCGAACAGCGTCACGACCGCGGAGAGCGCGACGACCGTCAGCTCCGGGCTCGGTCCGTTCTCGGTGATCGAGCGCTGGAAGCCGGTCATCGCCGCGAGCACGCTCTCGCCCAGCAGGATGATGGTGAACAGACCGAAGCGTTCGGCGATGTGACCGGGGTTCCAGCCCGGGTCGCCGACCCTCGCAGCCCAGAGCGGAACCGCGAGCTCGAGCACGATGAGAACCACCGAGAGCCAGAGCCCCCACGGTTCGGACACGAGGAGCCGTGCCAGCCAGCAGAGCTGCAGCGTGCCGTAGCCGACGATCGTGCGCACGGCACCGCGGCGGTGTGCGGGGTCGGCGGAGGCCGCTCGCACCCACTGGGCGATCAAGCCGACCCGCATCACGAAGTAGCCGAAGATGAGAACCGCGTAGTCGCCGTCCTCGAAGGCAGCCGGAACACCGGAACCCAGGATGAGCACCCCGACCATCTGCACCATCGTCGTGATGCGGTAGAGCGCGTCGTCGTTGTCGTAGCCCGACGAGAACCAGGTGAAGTTCATCCAGGCCCACCAGATCGCGAAGAAGGTGAGCCCGAACGGGATGAGGGTCGACTGCACCTCTCCCTCCTCGATGCCGTGCACGAGTTGGGCGACCGCCTGCGCGATCGCCACGACGAAGGTCAGGTCGAAGAGCAGCTCGAGGGGAGAGGATGCGCGGTCGCTCTCGTCGATGCGTCGCGCGACCAGCGGCACGCGGAACTTCACCGCCATGGGCTCGGGGAGTCGTCGCGCATTGGGTGCCTTCCTTTGGAAGGTCAGCCTGCACGCTCACGGCGGTCGGAGAATCCGTCGTCTGACGTACGGTTCGGGTCAGACGCCTTCCGCGGGGCCGTGGCCCGGCAGGATGATCCGCGGATCGCGCAGGAGCGTGTAGCCCTCTCGGCGCGCCCGCTCGGCGTCCCAGTGCCACATGGGCTGCAGCATCTGCCGGCCCGAGGTCGTCGAGGTCGGATGTCCCGTGATGAGGGCGTCGCCGGTCACCAGGATCCCGTGTTCGGGCAGTTCGAACACGAGGTGGCCGGGCGTGTGTCCCGGGGTGAGGCGCGGGATGACCGTGTGCCCGCTGAACCGCACCGGGACATCCGGATCGAGCACCTGGATGCCGTCGCGCACGCCGGGATCCTTCAGTCCGCCGGCTCGCACGGCGTGGAGAGTCCAGGCGAGGTAGCGCGGCTGCCAGAGGTGCGGGACGATCTGGCCGATGCCGATCTGGTGGAGCTCGGCGCGGGTGATGTTGGGGATCTCCTCGCGGGCGGCCCAGACGGTGACGGCTGCCGTCTCGCCTCCGGTATCGGTGACGGTTCCGCCTCCGGTGCCGACTCCGATGCCGCCTCCCATTTCGGTGAGCCGGCGCACCGAGCCGATGTGGTCGGAGTGCCCGTGCGTCACCAGGATGTTCCGCAGCGGGGCGCCGCCGGCCGCCTCGGCCAGCGAGTCGTCGACCAGGTCCGCGTCGGCGGGGTAGCCCGTGTCGATCAGCGTCGCGCTGCCCTCCCCGACGAGAACGACCCAGTTCGACGCGGGCCCTTCGGTGAAGAACACCCCGGGGGCGACCTCGCGTGTGGTGCGTGCGTTCATCCTGAGTTCCCCCTACGACCGGGGTTTCTCGAGAACCCGGGAGATCAGATCCTTCGCGTCCGAGCTCGTGCTCGTCGAGAGGTCGATCGCCATCACCGTGTTGATGAGCATCCCGCGGGCGAGGAAGGTCTCGGCCTCGTCGGCCGAGAGCTTCGCGGTGTGCAGCAGGAAACCGAGCAGTTCTTCGAACCCCGCCCGGGCGGCGGGCCCGACCGCCGGGTCGGCGCTCGCCGCGAAGGCCTGAAGCAGGATGAGGTGCACCTGCTCCTTCTGGGCCAGAGCGACGTAGGCCGCGCCCAGCGCCCGGAGCGGCTGGTCGGGGTTCTCGTCGAGGGCGACTCGGAAGGCGCTCATGATGCGGTCGAGCGACTGGCGGATCACCTCGATGAAGAGGGCCTCCTTGCCGCCGAACATGCGCACCACGTAGGGCTGGCTGATGCCGGCGGCCCGGGCGATCTGGTCGGTGCTGGCCCCGAAGTAGCCCCGGGCGGCGAAGACGCTCGTGGCGGCGTCGATGGTGAGCGCACGCCGCTCGGGGCCGGGAACGCGGGGCACGGGATCGGTCACTCGGCCACTGTACCGGCGGCCACTGTGTCGGTGGCCACCGTGCTAGTGGCCGCTGCACCCGCGGCCCCCGTGCCCGCGGCCCCCGCACCCGAGGCCTGGCTCGCGGCCTGGTGCGCGACACGGCGACCAGCCCGACGCGTGGCGACGAACAGGAGCCCGGCGGCCGCGACGTTCCACGCCACGAGCACCAGCACCGGTCCGAGCGTGTTGGTGCCGCCGAAGTACCCCACGCTCACGATGAGCCGAAAGGCCGCACCCTGGGGGAGCAGCTCACCCAGAGTCGCCACCACGGGCGGCATCAGGAAGGGGCTCACCGTGGCTCCGCCGGTCGCGTTGCCCGCGACCGTGAACAGCAGGGTCGAGATCACGTTGCCGATAGGCCCGATCGCCGCCGCGATCGCCATGGTCGAGATCGACACGGCCGCCGACAGCAGCGCGAGGCCCGGGATGACCACCCACAGGCTGGCCGGAACGGCGCCCAGCACGGGGCCGGCGATGACGGCCGTGACCGCGGCGCTGACGACCGCGCCTCCTGCGACGGCGATGATCCGAGCGCGAAGGGTCAAGAACGCCATGGCGGTCAGGATCTGCGCCAGGATGAACGCGGCCAACGTCACCCCGAACACCAGGTAGAAGCTCGAGAGCCCCTGCCGGTCGTACTGAACGAGGGGCACCACGTCGGTGGTCGACTGCACGGGCAGGCCCGCCGCATCCGCCAGCCCGTCGATCAGGCCGGTGGCGGCCATCGTCACGCTGCGGCCGTTCGCGCCGGCGGTGTAGACGTCGAGGCCGGTCGCACTCGGGATGAAGGCGGCGACGGCGTCCTGGCTGCGCAGGAGGTCTTGCGCTTCGGCCGCGGTGCCGACGACCGTCACCTCGGCCTTGTCGCCCCAGGCGGACTGAGCGGATGCGGCGAGCTCCTGACTGGTGGTGACGACGGGCACGTCGAGCGGCGCGGGGTCGCGCTGGAGGCTCAGATAGATGCCGACGAACGCCGATGCGACGAGCGCCGACAGGATGATCTGGATCGCCAGGATGGGCAGCGCCTTCGACCGGGTGGCCGGGCGGTCGTGGGTGGGGTGGTGGGTCACGATGGTCTCCTTTGTAATCATCACATTATCACTTAGGTAATGTATCAATGCATAACGTAGAGAGAGACCGGACTATTCCCGCCCGACGCGACCGGCGTCAGAACTGGATGAGGTCCCGCCCGGCCAGCGGCCCGCCCGGGAACTGATGGAGCCGCCCGCCGTCGCGGAGCGAGCCGAGGTCGATCGCTTCGAACCCGAGCGCCGTGACGAACTGCCCGACGGCCGCCTTCGCATCCGCGTCGTCGCCCGAGAAGAAGATCACCCTCGTGCCCTGACCCACCTGAGGTGAGCTGCCGAGAACGGCCGGGCTGAGGGTGTTGAAGGCCTTGATCACCCGTGCCCCCGGAGCGTGCGTGGCCACGATCTCGCTCGAGGTCGAGTCGCCCAGGTCGAAGGGCACGAAGGTCGGCGCCTCGATCGGGTTCGTGGTGTCGATGAGGATCTTGCCGGTCCAGCTGTCCACCTGCCCGAGGGCTTCGGGAACGTGACTCCAGGGCACGGACACGACGACGATGTCCTCCTCGCTCGCGGCCTGGGCGGTTCCGGCGACCGCCGATCCGCCGATCCGGCCCGCGAGCTCCTGAAGCGACTCCGGTCCGCGGCTGTTGCTGAGGGTGATCCGGTCGATGCCGGCCGCTGCCGCCCGAGTCGCGATCGCGGTGGCGATGGCTCCGGCGCCGATCAGTCCGAGTGTCGTCATGGTCATCCCTAGGGGGTCGTGGTGCTTCGTGTGAGCTGGCCCGGCGAGAGTGCAGCGGGTCAGTGACGAAGATCCCGCACCGCGCCCAGCCGCGCCATACGTCAACTCACGGATGTGCCCGGGTGCCCTTTCCGCGATGCTGATCAGCACGGGCCTTTCCGGTTCGAGACCCCAGGAGACACGCAATGCAGAAATCAGCCGGCAGCACGGATGGCGGTCTGCTGCTCGAGGCGCAGAACCTCACGAAGGCCTACCCCGCGGCGGACGGCTCATCGGTCGAGGTCCTGCGCGATGTCTCCCTCACCGTGGGTCAGGGCGAATTCGTCGCCATCGTCGGGCCGAGCGGATCGGGCAAGTCGACGCTGCTGTACTGCCTCGCCGGGCTGGAGCCCTACACCTCCGGCAGGGTGCTCCTCCGTGGAAGGCAGCTCGACCAGCTCGCGCCCAAGGCGCTCGCCGCGATCCGGCGCGACGAGGTGGGCTTCGTGTTCCAGTCGTTCAACCTCATCCCGTCGCTCACCGCTCACCAGAACGTGGCGCTGCCCGCACGACTCGCGCACCGGGCCGTCTCCGCATCCGCCGTCGACGAGGTGCTCGCCTCGGTCGGGCTGCAGGGCCGTGAGGGATTCCGCCCCGGACAGCTCTCGGGCGGCCAGCAGCAGCGCGTCGCGATCGCCCGGGTTCTGGCGGCGAGCCCGTCGCTCGTGTTCGCCGACGAGCCGACCGGGGCCCTCGACACCCAGGCGGGTGCCGCGGTGCTCGAGCTGCTCCGCCGCGTCGCCGGGGGAGAGCGCTCGGTCGTGATGGTCACTCACGACCTCGAGGCGGCCGCGCGGGCCGACCGCGTGCTCGTGCTGCGCGACGGGATGGTGCACCGCGAACTGCTGCGCCCCACCGCGAGCGAGGTGCTCGAGGCGCTGACCGCGGCGGCGGATGAGGCGTCGCGATGATCCGGCTGGTCTTCCGCGATCTGGTGACCAACGTGCCCATCTGGCTCGGGGCGCTCGTCGTCACTGCAGCCGCGGGTGCGGCCGTCTCGGTCGCGGCCGGCCTCATCACCTCGGGTCTCGGACTCGACTTCGTGTATCTGGCGGGGCTCACGACCCTCGCGTCGATCTCCACCGTGCTGACGATCATCTCGATCGTCGCCGTCCTGGGCACGGTCGCGCGCTTGACGGTCGACCTGCAGCGCCGAAGCTATGCGCTCTGGCAGCTCGTGGGCGTCTCGGCGGCGCGGGTCACGTGGATCGTGCGGGCACAGCTGACCATCGTCGCCCTGCTCGGGTCGGCGCTCGGCACGCTCATCGCGGCCGCGTTCATCCCCGCCATCCTCCGCTTCGGGCTCTCGGATTCGTCCGGCCTGCAGGAGATCGAGCCCCGAACCCAGCCGATCGCCCAGCTCATCGTCATCCTGTTCGTCACCGCGGTCGTCGTGCTGGGAGGCCTGAAGGCGTCGAGACGCGCTGGGCAGGTGCGCGCCATCGAGGTGCTTCGGGATGCCGACAGGGGAGCGGCCCGGATGGGGGTCGCGCGGTGGATCCTGCTCGCGCTCACCCTGGCTCTGGCGCTCCTCTCGACCTGGAGCGTCGGCAAGAGCGCGGGCGGCGGCGCCGGGCAGCTCCTGCTCATCGGCCCTCTCTACACGGCGGTCGCGGTCTCGGCGATCCCGCTCGTCGCACCTCCCTTGCTGCGGGGGTGGACGAAGGTCATCCCCGATCGGTTCTCGAGCGCGTGGTTCCTGGCGCGCAACGCGGCCTCGTTCAGCGTGGGCCGCAGCACGGCCACGATCAGCGCGCTCGTCGTCACGATCGCCCTGCCCGGCAGCTTCTACGCCGCGTTCACCACGAACGGCAACTTCGTGACGGCATCCACCGGCGAGTCCATGGGAGCCCTTGGGCCCGGCAGCTTCCTCATCCTGCTCGGCGGCCCGCTGCTGGTGTCTCTGGCCGGAGCGACGGCGACCGTGCTGATGGCGACCCGCACCCGTGAGCAGGAGACGGCGCTGGTGCAGGCCGCCGGTGGTGGTCGTGGGCTGGTGCTGCTGCGGGCGACGTGGGAGGCGGTCATCCTCGTCGTGACGGCGGCCCTCATCTCCGTGGGCGTGCAGCTCGTGACGGGTGTGGGAATGGCGCTCAGTCTCAGCCGCATCACCGCGACGGTGCCGTCGTTCGGGTTCGGGCCGGCGGCGATCGCGGCGGCCGTCTGCATCCTCGCGGTCACGGCGGCCAGTGCGCTGCCCGTGGCCTCGGCCTTGCGTCGCCCGGTCAGGGCCGTGCTCGCGGCGGAGTGAGCCGGCCTCGCTGCGTTACTCGAACATCCTGATTCGACAACAAGAAAGGACACCACCATGTCAGTCATCGCCGTAATCGGTACCGGTCGGGTAGGGCTCGCTTTCGCCGAGGCCGCGGTCGCAGCCGGGCATCAGGTCGTTCTGGCCAACTCGCGGGGCCCCGAGACGCTGACGGATGCCGTCGCGACGCTCGGCGCGTCGGCGACGGCCGACACCGTCGAGGGCTCGGCGGCCCGGGCCGACCTCGTGCTGCTCGCCGTGCCGCTCCACAGCTACGCCGACCTCCCGCCGGCGGCGCTGAACGGTCGCATCGTGATGGATGCGGGCAACTACTACACCGACTGGTCGGGTCACATCCAGGAGCTCGACGACGAGACCACGACCACGTCGGAGCGCTTTCAGTCCCTCTTCCCGGCGGCTCGGGTGGTCAAGGCGTTCAACAGCATCTACGCCGAGGACATCGCAGCCGATGCGCGGCCGGGTGGCGCAGCGGTGCGCGCGCTCCCGGTCGCGAGTGACGATGCTGCGGCGAAAGAGGTCGTCACGCAGCTCATCGAGAGCATCGGCTACGAAGTCGTGGATGCGGGCCCCCTCAGCGAGGGCTGGCGCTTCCAGCGCGGCACGGCGGCGTATGTGGTGCCGCTGACCCGCGCCGAGTTGGTCGAGGCGCTGGCGCAGGCGCGGCGGTACCGCGACATGGCGTCGAGCGACGTGACGACGGCGCGGACGCACCAGGTGCCGGGGAGTGACGCGTAGCGGGTGGGTGCTCTTCCCGGCGCCATCGCCTCGCCAGTACCCTGACAACGCACCGGCGAACCACTCCGCCCGCGTCGAAGGAGAGCAACGGATGAGACCCCTGCGCTACGGAATCAACGTCACCCTAGACGGTTGCGTGCATCACGAGGCGGGCATCGCCCCCGACGAAGAGTCGATGCGCTTCTGGACCGCCCAGATCGCCCGAGCGGATGCGGTGCTCTATGGCCGTGAGACCTACCAGATGATGGAGTCGGCTTGGCGCCGGCCGGCCTCGGGTGCGTGGCCTGACTGGATGACCGAGCGGGACATCCCCTTCGCCGAAACCCTCGACGCAGCGAAGAAGTACGTCGTCTCGAGCACCTTGCCCGAGGTCGACTGGAACGCCGAGCTCGTGCGCGGCGACCTGGAGCAGGCGGTGCGAAGCCTCAAGGGAGAGCCGGGGGAGGGCCTGTCCGTCGGCGGAGTCACGTTGCCGCTGGCCCTGGCCGACCTCGGCCTGATCGACGAGTACGCGTTCGTCATCCATCCGGTGATCGCAGGGCGCGGCCCGACCCTGTTTGCAGGCCTCCACGAGAGGCTGAAGCTCGAGCTCATTGATCGCCAGGAGTTCCGGTCTGGTGCCGTGGCGCTGATCTATCGTCCCGCAGGCGGCGGACTGGCTACCTAGCGGAATGCGCCGGCCGTCACCAACCGAAACGCACGTCCCAGCGGTAGCCTCGTTTCATGTCTCTGCTGGCTCGCATCGTCGTAAACCCGGAGGTCGTGCACGGCCGGCCGGCCGTTCGCGGCACCCGCGTCCGGGTGACCGATGTGCTTTCGCTTCTCGCGGCGGGTGCGTCCGAGGCCGAAATTCTCGATGACTACCCGTACCTGACGGCGTACGACATCCGGGCCTGCCTCGCCTATGCGGCCGCGCAGGCCGACCACCCGATCCTGCTCGCGTCTTAGTTCGTGCGTTTCCTCGTCGACGCTCAGCTGCCGCCGGCGATGATCGAGGCCGGTGACCTCGTCGAACTCCGCTGAGCAATATCGCGGCGGTAACGGGTCTCATCGACCCGCACGGTGCGAACCCAGGCGTTTAGAGCCACCTCAGCGCCCCCGCTCCTCCAGAAACGCACTCACCTGCCGATGCGTCTCGGTGAGTCGCTCGATCCGCTCCGCCAGCCCCGCCCGCACCTGCACGAGCTGTTGCGCGAGCGCGTCGTGCGCATCCGCCGGCGCCTCCCCGGTGCAGGCCAGCACCGACACCACGACCTCGCGCGGAAAGTCCATGCCGAAGAGCAAGTGGATGATCTCGGCACGTTCCACCGTCGAGTCGTCGTAGTCGCGATACCCGTTCGACTCGCGGCGAGCAGAGATGAGCCCGTGCTGCTCGTAGTACCGCAGCGATCGCGCGCTCACACCGCTGCGCCGGCTGACCTCGCCGATCTTCATCGTGCGTTTGACCTTGACATGATGTCAGAGTCTAGCGTGACGGTGTTCGGGCGAGATCCGCCGGAACACGAAGGATGTCTGATGCGATCAACTGTCACGGCCGCCGGCCGAACCCGCTCGTTCACGGTGATCGGGGAGCCCGACGGTGCCGAAGACCGCGCCCTCGTGCTGGTCTTCCACGGCTCGAAGCAGGACGGTGAGGTCCACCGCCGTTTCACGGGAGGCGCCCTCGACCGTCTCGCGACTGAAAATCGTGCGGTAGTCGTTTACCTCGACGGCTACCGCGGCAACTGGAACGACGCCCGCGCCGAGAGTTCCTTCCCAGCCCGCCTCGAGCAGGTGGATGACGTCGCGTTCGCGCGTGCCGTGGTCGACTCCGTGCGCCGATCCCACCGCGTCGACGTGCGCCGGGTCGTCGGCGTCGGCTACTCCAACGGCGGCCAGATGGTCTTCCGCCTCATCCACGACGCACCGGATCTCCTGACGGGCGCGGTCGTCGTGGCAGCGACCATGCCCGATCGGGACGGCTTCCTCGGCCCCTTCTCGGAGACGACGAAGCACCCCATCCCCGTCACTCTCGTGGCCGGCACAGCGGATCGCATCGTTCCCTACAAGGGCGGCCGGATGGCGTGGTGGGCGCGTGCGATATTCAAGGTCGGGGGAGTGGCGCTCTCCGCGCCGGCCACGGCCGAGTACTTCGCTCGTCGCAATGGCGTCACCGCCGTCCCCACGGTCGTGGACGTCCCGGCATCGCCCGGCATGCGCCGCCGCCCGCGGACGGAGGAGACAACGTACCGCGAGCCGGGCCGCCCGCCCGTCACCTTTTACACGGTGCACGGCGGCGGCCACACCGTTCCGGCGGCGAAACCGGCGCCCGCCGTTCTTGGACGAACGGGGGCAGGTCGCCGCATCGACGACATCGTTCTCGACACCGTGGGCGCACTCAACCAATCTGCGTGAGGTGAGTCGTCTCGCAGTCGGCCGGGTGCCAACTAGTTATCGGGTCCGGCGGCTGACTTAGAAGGGTTCGTCCACGCTCGGAATGATCTCGTGAAGCGACCCGTCTTCGCTCGTGCGCATGAGGCGGACCGGGCCGGATTCCTCGCGGAGCTCGGCGAGGCGCTTGAGCTGAGCGACTTCGGCATCCGCCAGCTCATTGAAGAACGCCTCGGCCTCAGGGTTCTCGGCAGGTACCTGACTTCGTGTACTGACCTTGCCGCGGAAGACGTCGTACTCGATTTCGAATCCAGGACCCACCTCGCGCGCAAGGAGTCGCGCCAGTCGCTCGCCCTCCGCAACGTGAGCTCCGGCCAGCGCTTCGCTCTTGAAGCCCCGAGTCTGCAGATCGAGGGACGCGTAGAAGGAGCTGTCCCATTCCTGCAGCGCGGTCACGAGCTCGTCGCTCAGTCGAGTCTTTTCGTAAGCAACCGGCCCCATGAACCAGACCACGGATGGGGCGTAGTCCGAAAAGAGGCGGATCGTCGTCCTGCGCTGCACGCGCTGATCACTGGTCACGGCCCGAGCGTATCGCCCGGAGCGTCGACCTGCACGAAGGGCGAAGTGCACGCGATGACGGTGTCTCCGGCCTATTTCATGTCGAACTCGGCCGTCAGGCCTTCCCGCCGCGTCTTGCTGAAGTGGTCGTCGATGCGCTTGGCAACACCGTCCGTGATCTTGTCCGTCATCTTCCCGGCAAGGATGACCAATCCAGCCGCAGCGGCCGTCACCGCGGCGGACGCGACGTACCCGATCAGATCCACGGTGCCCTCCTGTGGCGAGGGTACCAGCGGACGCTCGTGCTACGTCGAGAAGGAAAAGCGCTGTCGCGTCTCGGCTATTCACCCACGTTGAACGTCGGTCCGACCGCCACTCTCCTATCTGCTCAAGTCGGCTCGTTCGCGTCGGAATGATTGCCCGGACCATCTCCAAAGGGGTCGGGCCGTGAGAAGAATGAGCACCGCAAACAGGCTCTGACTGATCACGCCGAACAACGAGAGTCCGCCGACCATAACGAAGACGGTCCAGTTCACCGCGATGTCGGCGATGATCACGGCGATGCCGAGCACGATGCCGGAGCGCCGTCGGAAGATGATCAGCCCGGCGGTGGCCGGATCCAGGATCGTCAGCGACACCCAGAACAGCCGGACGCCGGAAGGGAAGTCGCTGTAGGCATTCAAGCCGCTGACGATCAGATCCGCCGTGTGAGTGGTTGTTCCCACGAGGAAGCCGAGCACCCACACGACTTGGAATACTCTGAGCGCTCGCGCTGATGCGGCGGGAGCGATCACGCGCTCATGTTACTGACCCGGATGGTGCCGCCGAGTCCTTCTTTTAGTCCACGAAAGCGTCGAACGTCTCCTTGATCCAGAGGTCGTCGGCGCAGTCCTCTGAGCAGGCGCGGTGGTCGTAGACCATCTCGCTGCGGGGCACCCGGATGCCGCATTGCCGGCAGCGCCGGAGCCGGCCGCTGAACCGCTCGTGCACACTCACAGCGGCACCGCCCCGACGTACTTGCGCAGGGCCGCGCAGACCACTGCATTTATGTCCTCGCCTCGTGCCGCGGCAATAAGACGAGCCGTCCGTTCGAGCTGGTCGGGAACCCCGACGATCAGCTCTATTTTGCTGGCTGTCATAGAGCAATTCTAGAGGGTGTGGCCACACCAGACAAGTGTAAAATGATGATTGCTCGTTCGGTTTCTGAGAGACTGACGACGTGCCGAATCAGCCTAAGACACCCAAGCGAGGGTTTCGCATTCCTACTGATCTCTACGAAGCCGCCCAGGCAAGGGCCGCGAGTGAAGGGCGGACAGTCAGTGATGTCGTGCGTGACGCGCTCACTCGCTACGTACAGGATGTGACCGACTCGGGAATGGGGAAACAAGACTCCAATCGATCTGCGTGGAGTGGCTCCCCGTCGTGAGTGAACGTGGTCGGCGCCTTAGGCAGTACCGCCTTCCAACGCATTCCAGGATCGCCAACCCCACAATGGCCTCATCACGGATCACTGGACCCTGAGCGTCAGCGGGGTGGCTTCCTTCGCTCTTCCAACCCCAACACTTCTACGGTTCCCTCTCCGATGATCCGAGTCTCATGGCCCGCGGTTTCTCCTCGCCACCGCACATGCAGGTTCCAGCGCGCTGACATTTCGCTGAAGTCCACATCGTCTCCGAAGCCTTCGTCGATGATGAGGATCGCAGCGTCGATGTCTGCGATCGCTTCTACGCTGAGCTCATATATCTCTGAGCCATAGCGCTTCTTTACGTCTGCTGTCTGGTCCAGGAGATCTACCCGCCCCACGCGCCGTACGTCAGCATGGTCTGGGCCGGGAGGGCTCCAGCGTGTGATATTCAACCCCGGGAGACCGTCTTTGATCAGGGTTTCAATCTCCATGGGATGGATGTGAAGGCTACTGAAATCGAACTGGCCACTCTCGTATTCGCCGGGGAGTTCCAAACTGGCGAAGGACCGCAGCACAGTTAGCTCTGCGCCGGTCTCACGCCGAAGTTCCGCTGTGAGATCGCTACTTCGCTTTGTGAAAACACTGTCGTCTGACACCAGGACCAAATTTTCGAATGGCGGTTCGTCTACTTGTTCAAGGGCGGTGAGCCACAGCAACGTGTCTCTATACCCACCACCACTCTCATCGAACGGTGCCAGTCGGTTAATTGCTCGCTCGGTCATATCGATATGGGTGCGATCGGGCGGTTCCGCGATTAGGAACCCGATCTCGTGCAGGCGGGTGTTCAGGATCGATTCGTATTGGTCAACTTCATCGGCATAAACCCGGAGTAACGACTCCGCAGCCGCCTTCGCACGGTTCGTCGATTTGCGGATTACGCCCTTTACCTGCCGGATTTTATCCTCGTGGTCGCGGCGATACCCGCCGATAGCCTCGAGTCGAGCAACTTCTGGCAGGACAAGCCGCAAGCGGTCTGCATCGACGGCATCTTTCGCGACCCGCCACTTACGATCACGGAGGATCGCATCCTTCATAATGACGTTGGCGTCAACGATGACAAGCATTCATCCCCCACGGATTCACCCTTGGCTACATCACAACTTGCGTTCGAGGTCGGGCGACGGCGTGCCTCTCGCATTCAAGATTAGCCCTGGGGCTCTTTGTCAAATGTAATGGCTGGCCTCTGCGAATCGGCATTCCATTCTGGGCACGCGCTCACGCCGACGCTACGGACGACTCCGCAAGCTACAGCAACTAGTCTGAAGTGTCGCTGAGGATGGTCTTCCCGGCATGACTGAACTCTTGCATGCGTCTAGTGCAACGAGGATGCATATACTGCGCTATCCGCACCAGTCCCCTCCCTCGATATGTTCAAACTCTCGGGTGCGCGGCGCGCCGGCCACTTGGCGCTCAAACATCGGGTCCTTATTAGTCGGACGGACGGTTCGTTGAAACGGCGTGGTGAGCGAGGCAGTAGCTTTGGGACATGCTTACGCGTATTGAAGTCAACGGGTTCAAAAACTTGTTCGACATTGCGGTGGACTTCGGACCATACACGTGCATCGCTGGCCCAAACGCACTTGGTAAATCCAACCTGTTTGATGCGATTGAATTTCTTTCGCTGATCATGGACTACCCGTTCATGGAGGCTGCGCAGCAGATTCGCTCGGCCGGTAGTCGTATGGGTGACCCGCGCACACTGTTTTGGGTGGGGGGCGTCGAGCCGCCTCCGCTTATGACGATTGCAGCGGAGATGATAGTTACAGGCGTAGTTCACGACGACTTTGGGCAAGAAGCGAAGGCGACGAGCACTTTTCTTCGATACGAACTGACTCTTGAGTACGCACCTCCTACGGATGCTGGCCCAATCCAGATGGGTGCTATTCGGTTAGTTCGGGAAGACCTCAACTACATAACGCAATCCAAAGCTGCGACAAGAATTCGTTGGAAGAACAACGCCACGAAGTTCAGACAGCGCGTCATCACAAATGATCGGAAGGGCACCGGCTACATCTCTACAGGGGGGGACGGTGCCTTCCAAGTCCATCAGGACGGAGGCAGTCGCGGTCAGCCTCGTCGGTCAGCGGTAGCGCCGCGCACGGTCTTGTCGACCATCAACACGTCGGATGATCCAACCGCGCTCGCGGCGCGGCGTGAGATGCAGCAGTGGCGAAACCTCGCGCTTGAGCCGTCAGCGATGCGTGCCCCCGATTCCGTGATGGGTACTTCGGCGATTGGGTCAGATGGCTCCCACCTCGCAGCAGCACTCTTTCGAATGGCTGACCAAGGCAAGCAATTGGATGTCTATGCAGGAGTTGCTGCGACAGCATCTGCGTTAGTAGATGTTCGGGATGTGGGTGTGGACTTCGACCCAAAACGCGACCTCTTGACTCTCGAAGCTCAGATCGGGAATGGGCCACTTTTGCCGTCGCGGGTGCTGTCTGATGGAACGATGCGGTTCCTTGCACTATCCGTAATAGAAGCTGATCCCGCTTTTGGTGGAGTGATCTGCATGGAAGAGCCTGAGAACGGAATTCACCCGGCGAAGATCGAATCAATGGTGACGCTCCTCCGGGATCTTGCTGTTGACCCTCAAGAAGAGCCCGGAACGGACAATCCCCTTCGCCAGGTGATTGTCAACACTCACTCGCCGCGCTTTGTAGTTTTCCAGCACGACGACGACATGTTGCTTGCCGTGCCTCGTAGCGTCGTAATCGAGGGCGAGACGAGGCAAACAATCAAATTCGCACCGTTGTGGGACACGTGGCGAGCGGACGCATCCGGCGAGGGCGTGTCTAAGGGCCTGATCGGTGACTATCTCACAGCCCCAGACGATGCGCCGATGATGCTCGATTTTCCGGGCCGCGAACTCGGAGAGATTGACTGAATGACCGACCTCCAGTACGCGCTCATTCGTGAGGGCACCTCAGACGATGGCCTGATCCCGCACATTTCAGCGCTCTTGCTGAGGGCGGGGGCATCCGCCGTAATCGGTGCAGCGCGTCAATATAAGGGCTCAACTAGAGAGCGCCTCAGCCAGTTGCTTGCCGAGCCGAAGCCGCCGGCCCTGATCTTCGTCCACCGCGACTCCGATTCCGCCGATCCCTCGTCGAGACATCAGGAAATCGCCGCGGCTGCTTCCGCGCTCGGGTGTGTCGAACGAGTGATACCAGTGGTTCCAGTGCAAGAACTTGAAGCATGGTTGTTAACAGATGAAGGCTCGATCAGGGCGGTGGTTGGACGGCCAAGCGGTCGAACACCAATGGGCCTACCGGCTCTGCGAAACATTGAGACGACATCGAGCCCAAAGGAAGTCCTCCAGAACGCCTGCCTTATTGCGAGCGAGAAGACTGGCGTCCGGCGCAAGAAGGAGCGGGGACAGTTCAATGTTCGACGCGCAAGCCTCTTGGAACGAATTGACATCGATGGTGCGGTGACTTCGCTGGCGTCATGGCAGCGCTTCGTCGGTGACCTCACTACTGCGGCCGTTCGGGCACTCGAAAATGATGCCACTTGAAGCGACGTATTTCCTCGTCACGCTAACCTGCCATGCGCGATCAGGGCGGCGAGTCTAAATGATGATCGCGACCAGAGTATGCGGAGACTCCCGCTAAGTCGCTGCGCTGTTTGATGCGGTAAGCGACCAGCTTTCAAGCGCCACGAGAACGCAGTGATGGGGTGAGGCCCGCGAGCTGTTTGCCGCGGGCAGCCCGGCGCGCCGGCACGTGGGCGAAGCGCGGGGCTTCACGCAGGTGGCCCCATTCGGTACTGCTTCGTCAAGCAACGATTGATTGACTTGGAACTTGAATCATGCTTGTCAGAACCATCCGGCGACGACTACTCACGCTCCGAATGCGTGTGCCGCGGGAGATGTCGCTTGTCTCCCGCGCAGGTTTACTTCGGCTTCTCGTCCACACCAGGCATGTCGGCGACCAGTTTTAGCGTCGGAGACTGAGTAACTCCGGCAATGATGCTCTGGAACATGACTTCCATAGCCGCCATCTTGGTTTTAGCCGCACTCTGGGTCAAGACGACCGCGCCGATGAAGGCGAAGAGTTCAATTAGCAGTGCTCCGATGCCAAAAAACTCGTAAGTCCGATAGGTCAGCGCGGCACCGACGGCGACGAGCGGCATGCCAAT
The DNA here is from genome assembly GCF_001571005.1 of Herbiconiux solani NBRC 106740. Lineage (GTDB taxonomy): Bacteria > Actinomycetota > Actinomycetes > Actinomycetales > Microbacteriaceae > Herbiconiux > Herbiconiux solani. The sequence continues at coordinate 20,493 of NZ_BCST01000007.1, forward strand.
TCTTCCTCGGAAGGATGCCTCGGCATCCAGGCGGTCGTATTTGTCGTAAAGGTCCTTATTTGCAGCCTGGAGCGACACTTCTGCGAGGTCGACTTCGTCGATGACGCGCTGGCGCAGAAGTGGTAGAAGGCGTTCGCTGGTCCATTGCCAGAAACCCTCCTGCATGTACTCATTGACTGTTATGTCTTCGAAAGCCGCGATGTCCGAAGCCTCCGCCTGAAGCTCGCGCTGGGCTTCCGATGTCCAGTGTGCTCTCTCTTCGGCCTTGAGGAGCGGGAAGGGTCTCAGTACCCAGCCCGATGGAACGTTGCGAGATCTCGCGTCCGTGACCGTTCTCTCTATCAGCTCATCGAGATTCGTTACAGTTGTCGGCTGTAGCTCATCCCTCAGGTCATTGGAGAGTGTAGGGAATGACTCACCTACGCGTTCGGTCAGAACGCCGATCAGGTAGGCAATAAACGCCAGTGCCGCCCCGACCCCCGCCGGACCAAGCCACCCGGCCACGTCATACAGCTGGCTGATGATGCCCACGGAATCTTCCTTGGTCGGGACTAGCGGCCCAAACGCAAGCCACGCAGCAATGAGCCACATTGCACCCACGGCGAGCGGAACACGGAGCTCCCGGATGCCAGGTAAGAGTGCGGCTAGCATCGATTTCCCCTAGAGGAGCTCAGCGCAACTTTCGGAGAATATTCCAGTACGCCCCAGTTTGCTTGCCCTGATTGTGGATGCACCCCGCATTGAGATCGAAAGCGGTCGTCGGCCACTGCAAAGTTCATGTTAATGGGCACCTCGCGGTAGGGGGGAGGAGGACGCAGGAGTGAAATCTTGCGCCTCGTTCACGCCGAGATTCGCAAGCGGTCTGCCAATGATGCAACAGTGCGAGATGTCTGAGCGGTATTGCCGCCCCAGCCAAAGGCACAGGGGCAAAATTTGGTTGAATCGCGGGCCCTCAGGACGAGCTCCAGAGCTCTCGAAATTCTCGGTGATACCGGGGTGCGCGGGCTTGCGGCACTCGATCGGCAGCGCCGGAACTGCGGCCACTCCAGCGCTGCCGCGAGGATGCCACGACGTGACGTGGTGGCTGTCGAGGTCGCCCGTTGCGGCCCATTCGTCAGGAGCACTGACGACTTAGGCGCGTATTTCTGGACGTGCTGGCTAGAAATCTTGAACGAAGGGGCGCCAGCGAAGGCTCGCCTACTCCGTATAGGCAGCTAGGGTCGAGCTGGTGAGTGATGAATTCGTATCACCAAGGGGTTGGTAGGTCGGCGCAAGCAGGGATTGATTGGCGCTAATGGCAGAACTATCGCGGGTTGGGAGACCTCCCACGTATCATGCAGTCATCACGGCAGCCAAGCAGTTCAGGCCTGAGCTGCTCCTTCCCCTCCTCGCGAGCGCGAGTGCCGCGAATGACCCATTGGTGGGTGCCGGCCGGGAGTGGGTGCGAACTCAGCCCTGGGTCTATGCGGCTATCGCTCGGGAAAGCATCCTTCATGGATCGCTGTCGAGTCCGAATGTGCCCACTGGGCGGACCGTCGAGCGTCTTCGCCAGATCTTCATCGATTCCTACGATGATCTCCATGACCCGACTCTCTCGGCTATCATCGGGCCGCTGATGTATGAGCAGTTCCCCTACCAGCTCTCACCTGGCGAAGAATATGCCCGCATTCAAGCCCTGTACGGGGACCCGAATCTCGGAGAGGTGCCACCGTGGGGGGATATCCTCGGTCAGTCGCTAACGGACGCGCTGAGGGCGAACATAGTCATCAGCGCATGGATACACCATCACGATGGACAATTCCGACTGTCGATCCTCGATGACCCTGAGTATTCGGAGGTGTGGGAGAAGATTGCTTCCCGCGAATCCGTCGAAGTTCACGCCCGTTACCTGACGGCGACGATCGCAGAAGCCAAAGGGCTTGCCGCTGTGGCTCCCGTGCTACCGCGTAGTCTTCAGCGATACCGCTACAACCCTCTTTGGCAGAAGCCGCTAATCGATCTCGGCGATACGGGAGTTTGGGCTCCAGACAGCATGCTACTTCGAGGGGCAATTGCACCCGGTCGCCTGTACTACGCAGCAGCAAGCCAGTGGAAAGCGAACTTCGCAAACGAGCTCGGCCATCGCACGGAGCTCTACGTCGGCGAGCACCTGAGGATCGTCGCCGGCCAAAACGTCGAGCCGGAGATCGAATACGCCGTTGGGAAGAGATCACTGAAAACGGTTGATTGGATCTGGTCTGCCGACAGCGCAACGATACTAGTCGAGAGCAAATCGGCCCGGATGAGCGTCGGTGCGCAGGCGGGGCTGGACCTGCAGCGCGAAGCCGATCTCCTTCGGAAAGCACACATGCAGATCGATTCCACCGTGGAGGCGATCCATGGCGGGCGCCACCCGGAACTGGCTCACCTGTCGGCAGAGAAGCCCTTTCTGGGCATGATCGTTACCTCTGAGCCGTTCTACCTCGGCAACGCCGAGCTTCCCGAATATGGGGCCATAGGACAGACACCCCGTTTAGTTCTATCTCTACGCGAGCTCGAACAACTGGTGTGCTTCCCTGCAGAACTTGTCGTCGCCCACCTCCTGCCCATACTCGACGACCCGGACCAGCGACGCTGGTCCTTTAACAACACGCTCACTCAGCTGCGAAATTCGGCATCACCAATCAGCAACCCGATTCTTCTAAAAGCAACGGAAGAATGCGCCTTCCTCGAACTCCAGAACATGACCAAGAAGGCCCTTGGTGCGGGCTCTTCCCCCTGACGTTCGTGGTTCGTCCGCTCGGCTCCTGGCCCTTTGGCCGACTCGCCGACCCGCGAGACAGGCAACGGGCACTCGCTGCGGCGGTCACGATGATGTCGGCCGGATCCGTCGCTCTCGCGGTTGCCTCGATCGAACGCGCGGTCTGGGCGTGGTCCGCTTTGATCCTCGTGGTCGTTCAGCCTGCTCCAGGCGTCGCCACCGGGGGTGAGTACGCGGCCGACACGGAGTTGTGTTCGGTGCCGGCCACGCGAGGCGACCGCCCATTCTTCGCCCCGCTCCAGGCCGCCACGATCGTCGGCGGACTCGTGCTCGAGAGGAACGCCCCTACCCAACCGAAGCGATCCCCGACCTTGCGGGCTGGGAATGGTCCGGTCAGACTGCGGTAGTATTGCGGTATGACCATGAAGCTGAGTGTGAGCCTCTCCGAGAGCGACGTCGAGTACATCGACGAGCTCGCGCGCGCTCGATCGGGCAACCGGTCGGCTGCCATTCACGATCTCGTTCGGATTGCTCGAGAGCGCGCAGCGGTCAGCGATTACGCTCTGGCGAACGATGAGTGGATCGACTCCGGCGAGGCTCGTGCGTGGAAGACGGCCGAGGCCGACGGCCTCGGGGCATGAGGAGAGGAGACGTGGTGGCCGTTCGCCTCGACCCGGCTGAAGCCGGCGAGGCGTCGAAAACCCGACCCTGCCTCGTGGTCAGCAACGACGGCGCCAACGAGGCGGCGACCGTGATGGGCCGGGGCACGATCACCGTCGTGCCGTTGACCACCAACGTGACAAACGCGCGCGGGGAGTTTCAGGTGCTCGTGTCAGACGGCGACGCGCTCGAGTCGATGGGCCTGACGAGTGTGTCGAAGGTGCAGGCCGAACAGGTGCGCACGGTGTCGGTCGAGCGACTCGCCGGCGCCCGCGGGGCCGCGCCCGGCTGGGTGATGCAGCAGGTCGACCACGCGCTGCGCTTTCACCTGTCGCTCTAGGCGGTCTGCGGCCAAGCCCCGCGCCTATCGAACGCGGAGGCCGTCGAGGAGGCGCTCCTTGGGGTTGAACGAGCCGTCGAGGGCGGGCGCCTGCCGCGAGACCGCAAACCCCGCGACCAGCACCACGAGGCAGACGCTGAAGGCGATCGAGAGCGACACCGGCAGGCTGACGCTCCCCGCCCCGACCGTAGCGGTGCTGACTCCTGCGAGCGCGAACTGGCTGAACCCGATGATCGCCGACGCGGTACCGGCCGCACGCGGCACAGCACCGATCGCGGCCGCCACCGCATTGCCCTGCAGCAGCCCGAATCCACCCAGGAAGAGCGGCAGGCACAGCGCCATCAACCAGGCCGGCATCCCGGTCAGGGCCACGACCGCGAAGGCCGCCGCAGCCACCGCCATGACGACGAGGCCGAGGGTGAGGATGCGGCGTGGCATCCAGCGACCGGCCAGCCGCGACGCGATGAACGTGGCGACCACGAGCACGAGGGCGTTCGCGCCGAAGGCGAGCCCGAACTGCGCGGGGTCGAGCCCGATGACGCCCTGGTAGAGGAAGGGCGCGGCCGAGACGTAGGCCATCAGGCCGGCGAACGAGAAGGCGCAGACGAGCGCATTGCCGATGAAGAGGCGCGAGCGGAGATCGCGCAACGCCGAGCCGTCTTCGGCCGCACGCGCACGAAGATGCTCGCGGCGCGACACCGGGTGGGTCTCGGGGATCGCGACCAGCGCGACCACGAGCATCCCGACCGTCAGCGCGAAGACGATCACGAGGGCACCCCGCCAGCCGATCGGGCCGGCGACGAAACCTCCCACCACGGGGCCGACGATCGGGGCGATGCCGCCGATCGTCATCACCAGGCTGAACGCGCGAGCCGCGGTGGCCCCGGTGGCGATGTCGGCGATGACCGCCCGGCCGATGACCATGCCGGCCGCCCCGGTCGCGCCCTGAACGAGGCGGGCGGCGATCAGCACGGGGAGGGTGGGGGAGAAGACGGCGACCGCGCCGGCGAGGCAGCAGAGGGCGGCACCGATGATGAGCGGGCGGCGGCGGCCGAACCGGTCGGATGCAGGGCCGAGGATGAGCTGGCCGACACCGATTCCGACCAGCGACGCGGTGAGGGTGAGCTGAGCGCCCGTCTCGTCGACGCCGAAGTCGGCGGCGAGCTGCGGGAACGACGGCAGGTAGAGGTCGGTGGCGATGGGGGCGACGGTCGAGAGGAAGGCGATCGCCACGAAGATGGGCAGGGGGATCTGGCCCGGTGCGGCGCTCGCGCGCGGGCCGGGCCGGGATGTGCGGCTCACGAGGCGGTGTCTGCGGCCATCGTCGGGAACGCGACATCCGTCTGCGTCAGAGCCCAGCTCGCCAACAGCCGCAGCTTCTCCTCGGTCGCGGAACCACGGGCGGCGTTGTAGACGGTGAGCGTCAGCCCGGGATCGGCGGGGAGGTCGAGGGCGTTGTAGATGAGCTCGAGCCCGCCGACCGCCGGGTGCACGAACGTCTTCACGCCGGAGTGGTGAAGGCTCACCCGGTGAGCGGCCCAGCGGGTGCGAAAGTCGTCGCTGCGGGTGGAGAGCTCGCCGACCAGATCGGAGAGGCCGCGGTCGTAGGGGTTGCGACCGGCCTCGGTGCGGAGGATCGCCACGTTGTCGTTGGCCGCCCGCTCCCAGTCGTCGTAGAACTCGTGCGCCTTCGGGTCGAGGAAGATGAACCGCGAATGGTTCACCGGCCGCTCCGTGTTCGCGAACAGCGGCGAATAGAGGGCGTGGCAGAGCAGGTTGCCCGCCACGAAGTCCATCCGCGCGTTCCGCACGAACGCCGGTGCCGCCGAGATGGAGTCGAGGAGGAGTTGGATGCTCTCCCGCAGCTTCGGCTGCGCGGGCCGCTTCTTCGGGCCCCGGATGCCCGCGTTCGCGGTGCGGGACAGGTCGAAGAGGTGCGCTGTTTCTGCATCATCCAGGTGGAGGGCGCCGGCGATGGCGTTGAGCACGCTGTCGGAGACGCCGGTGAGGTTTCCGCGCTCGAGGCGGGTGTAGTAGTCGGTCGAGACGCCGGCCATCATCGCGACCTCCTCGCGGCGCAGCCCGGGCACTCGCCGCTTGCCGCCGTAGATCGGCACGCCGGCCTGCTCGGGGCTGATCCGTGCCCGCCGAGCGGTCAGGAACGCCTGGATGTCGTCGCGGTTGTCCATGTCGAAAACGCTACGCCCGAGGGGAAGGCCGTTGAGAGGGTTTGTCATAACCGGGATAACCCCGCCCTCTCAGGAGGTCTTCGCGCGGGTGTCGACTGGACATCCACCACCCGAAAGGAGCCCCACCGTGCGTGGAGCAGTCATTTACGCCCCCGGCGACGTGCGCGTCGAGAACCTCGACGACGCCGCCATCCTGAAACCCACCGACGCGGTCATCCGCCTCTCCGCGACCTGCGTCTGCGGGTCGGACCTCTGGGACTGGCGGGGCATCAACCACGTCGACCAGCCCACCCCGATGGGCCACGAGTACGCCGGCGTCGTCGAGGAGATCGGCGACGACGTCACGACCGTGAAGGTCGGTGACTTCGTCGTCGGGTCGTTCTTCGCCTCCGACAACACCTGCCCCATCTGCCAGGCCGGCTACCAGTCGTCGTGCGTGCACCGGGAGTTCGTCGGCGGCGCCCAGGCCGGACGGCTTCGGGTTCCCCTGGCCGACGGCACCCTCGTCGCCACCCCGGGTATGCCGGACGCCGACCTGATCCCGTCGCTGCTCGCCGCATCCGATGTGCTGGGCACCGGCTGGTTCGGCGCGGTCGCCGCCGAGGTCGGCCCGGGCAAGACCGTCGCGGTGGTCGGCGACGGCGCGGTGGGACTGCTCGGTGTTCTCGCCGCGAAGCAGCTCGGCGCCGAACGCATCATCGCGATGAGCCGCCACGAGTCGCGCCAGAGACTCGCCCGCGAGTTCGGGGCCACCGACATCGTCGAGGAGCGCGGCGACGCCGGCGTGGCCCGGATCAAGGAGCTCACCGACGGGCTCGGCGCCCACTCGGTGATCGAGGCCGTCGGCACGCAGGAATCGATGATGCAGGCCATCCGCTCCACTCGCCCCGGCGGGCACGTCGGCTTCGTCGGCGTCTCGCACGACGTGGAGATCCCCGGCGAGCAGCTGTTCTTCTCGGCCGTGCACCTCCACGGCGGGCCGGCCCCGGTGCGCAGATTCCTGCCCGAGCTGATCGACCTGATCTGGAACCGGCAGATCGACCCGGGCAAGGTCTTCGACCTCACCCTCCCGCTCGAGGAGGCCGCCGAGGGCTACAAGGCCATGGATGAACGCCGCGCCATCAAGGTTCTGCTTCAGCCGTGAGTATTCGGATTCGACCGCACGAGAGAGAAGATCCATCATGAAGATCGCTGTTCTGGGAACCGGGATGGTCGGGCGAGCGCTCGCCGGCCGCCTCGCCGACCTCGGCCACGAGGTCGCCGTGGGCACGCGCGACGTCGCCGACACGCTGAGCTCTGAGGAGTATGCCTCCTGGCAGGAGGGGCATCCGACCGTGGTGCTCCGACCCTTCCGGGAGGTGGGCGAGTTCGGCGACGTGGTGCTCAACGCGGTGGCCGGCATCCACGCGTTGGCCGCACTCGAGGCGGTCGGTGCGGCAGCGCTCTCGGGCAAGGTGCTCCTGGATCTCGCGATCCCGCTGGACCTGTCCGCCGGGCTGCCGCCCACGCTCACCACCGCGAACACCGACTCGCTCGGCGAGCAGATCCAGGCCGCGTTCCCGGACGCGCTCGTGGTCAAGTCGCTGCACACGGTGTACTACGAGGTCATGATCGATCCCGCTCGGGTGCCCGGTGAGCACTCGATCTTCGTGGCCGGAAACGACGAGGCGGCGAAGACCATGGTGTCCGGCATCCTCGAGCAGTTCGGCTGGCCCGCCGGGTCGATCATCGACCTCGGCGACATCACGGCCGCCCGGGCGACCGAGATGTACTCGCGGCTGTTCTTCGCCCTCTACGGGCGGCTGGGCAGCTTCGACTTCAACATCAATGTCGTGCGCGCCGGCGCCTGACATCCCTTCCCAACGATAAGCACCAAGGAGAACCCCATGACAGACCAGCCCAAGCAGATCGGCGGCGGCCGCCGCATGTTCGGCGACTTCGCCCCGAAGCTCGCCGCCCTCACCGACGACGTGCTGTTCGAGGATGTCTGGAACCGGCCCGAGCTGTCGGCCCGCGACCGCAGCCTCATCACCGTGGCCGTGCTCGCCGCCGGGGGTGACACCGCGCAGCTCGAGTTCCACCTCGGCCGTGCTGTCGAGAACGGCGTGACGAAGGATGAACTAATCGAGGCCATCACGCACGTGACCCTCTACGCCGGCTGGCCCAAGGGCATGGCGGCGATGGGAGTGGCGAAGGAGGTGTTCTCGGAATGAGGATCATCCCGAAGCCGGCGACCGTCAAGAACCCGCCGGAGCAGTTCACCGGGGACGTGTGGGTCGACCCGATCGTATCGCCCCAGAACGACGACCAGCGCGCCACCGTGGCGATGGTGCGGTTCAGCCCCGGTGCCCGCACCGCCTGGCACTCGCACGCTCGTGGCCAGACCCTGCACATCACGGAGGGCGTCGCGCTCCTCGGAAGTCGCGACGGCACCGTCATCGAGGCGCGGCCCGGGCAGACGATCTACACCGCGCCTGGGGAGGAGCACTGGCACGGCGCTACGCCTAGCGACTTCATGCAGCATCTGGCGTGTTTGGAGATGGGGGAGGATGCCGCGGCCACGACCGTGTGGCTGGAGCACGTGACGGATGCCGAGTATCAGCGGCGCTAGACCGCACCTTTAGTAGACCGCACCGTCGGCAGACCTCGGCGGGCGCAGAGCTCACCGGACCTTGACCTCAACCGAAGTAGAAGGAGAACGCGATGCACACACGCACACTCGGACAGGGCCTCGAGGTCTCGGCCATCGGCCTGGGCGGCATGGGGATGTCGCAGGGGTACGGCCCGAACCCCGGCGACCGTGACGAGATGATCGGCGTCATCCGCGCCGCCGTCGACCGGGGGATCACCTTCTTCGACACCGCCGAGGTCTACGGGCCGTACGTGAACGAAGAGCTCGTCGGCGAGGCGCTGGAGCCGGTGCGCGACCAGGTCGTCATCGCGACCAAGTTCGGCTGGGACATCCAGGGCGGCAAATCGGTCGGGCTCGACAGCCGCCCCTCGCAGATCAGGCGGGTCGCCGAGGCATCCTTGAGGCGGCTCCGCACCGACACGATCGACCTCTTCTACCAGCACCGCGTCGACCCGGATGTGCCGATCGAGGACGTGGCCGGGGCGGTGGGCGAACTGGTGCAAGAGGGGAAAGTGCGGCACTTCGGCCTGTCGGAGGCGGCGGCTGCGACCATCCGGAAGGCGCACGCGGTGTTCCCCGTCACCGCGGTGCAGAGCGAGTACTCGCTGTGGACCCGCGACCCCGAGGCCGAGGTGCTGCCGGCGCTCGCCGAGCTGGGGATCGGGTTCGTGCCGTTCAGTCCGCTCGGCAAGGGCTTCTTCACCGGGACCGTCGACACGGCGGCACCCTTCGGGGCCGGCGACGTGCGGAGCGGCATCCCGCGGTTCGAGGCCGAGAACCGTGCTGCGAACCAGGCGCTGGTCGATCACGTGACGCAGCTCGCTGCTGCCCGGGGTGCGACGCCGGGGCAGATCGCTCTGGCGTGGTTGCTGGCGCAGCATCCGTGGGTCGTGCCTATCCCGGGCACCCGCCGCCTCGAGCGGCTCGACGAGAACGCGGGTGCGACCGGGGCGGCGCTCTCGGCGGATGACGTGGCCGACCTCGACGGCATCGTGGCGCGGCTCGGGGTGCGGGGCGATCGGTACAACGAGGTGCATATGGGGTACGTGGGGCGGTGATCGTGTGGCCGACCGCTTCACTGCCCGGGAATGCTCGCTAAGATTATGATTTACGCGACATATTGCTAAAAGTGAGCGGAGGTGATCGACGTGGCAGACGCATCCACGCTCATCCGCGCCGCCCGCAGGAGTCGCCGGCTGACTCAGGAGCAGCTCGCTGATCGCGCGCAACTCGATCAGGCCAGCGTCTCGCGCTCTGAGCGGGGTCGGGATGCGGGCTACAGCACGATCGATCGGCTGCTGGCCGGGGCGGGTCACCGGCTTTACTCGGCTCCCACTCGTCGGGACGATGCGGCGACGGCTGCTGCCGAGATCCGTCGACGGCTTCGGAGCGGCGACAAGGATCGCGCTCTGCGCGCGTTGCTGCAGCTCAACGACAACCTTCTCGCCGAGCACGGTCTCGTGCGCGGGGTTCTCGGGCTCGCCGAGCCCGAATCGACCGGCGATCCGGTCTGGGATGCAGCGGTCGCAGCACTGGTGGCGTGGCGCCTCGGGGCAGAGAGCATCCCGCTGCCGGCCTGGGTCGACGAGCCGGGGCGCTTCCTCGGCGTGCCGCGGATGCTCGAGGTCGACCCCGCCGACCCGGTGCCGCCACGCTCGGAAGTGCCCGACGAGTTCGCCGAGCGGGGCGTTCTCGCCTGGCGTGACACCTTCGCGAGCGTCTGATCATGCCCACTGCTCTTGACCGGGACGACATCATCGCTGGCCTGCGCGAACTCATCGCCGAGCTTCGCGCCGCCGGTCAGGTCGCGGGCATTCGGCTCGCCGGCGGGGCAGCGCTGGCGCTTCGCTATTTCGACCGAGGGACAACTCAGGATCTCGACTCGCTGCACGTCCGCCCCGGTAGTGATCAGGAAGTCGCCGCTGCAGCAGCTCGTGTAGCCGAGCGGCACGACTGGGATCCGGCCTGGCTGAACTTCGAAGTCACTCGAGCCGATGCGCTCCCGACTCTCGGCCGTGAAGTCGTCTGGGAAGCCATCCACGACCAGGATGGCATTCTCGTCCAGGTGGCCTCGAAGGAGGCGCTGCTCGCTATGAAGCTACGGGCCAACCGGCCGGGTCGTGACACCCGCGACATCCGTCTCCTCCTCGGCCTGTGTGGCGTGCGGACTCTGGAGGCGTGCGAGGACTTCTATGAGGAGTTCTACCCGGGCGACAGCCTCGCTCCGCGTGCCGTGAGCATCGTCACTGCGATCCTCGCCGAAGGCCCGCTTCACGTGCCTGACCCGCCGGAGCCGGTCGAGCTCTGATCGGCCGCCGACGCCGGCACGCAGGTTCGCCCGAGGCGGAAGGCTGCTCAGCCGCCGAGGCCGCCGGCGATGCGGCGGAGGGCCGCGACGTGCCGGTCGAAGGCGAGCCGGCCCTGGCTGGTCAGCGCCACCGTGGTGGTGCGGCGCTGATCGCCGCGGGTCGCCGAGGAGGCCTTCGTGACGCGGACGTAGCCGATGTCGGTGAGGCTGCGCAGCGTCTTCGAGAGGTTGGCTTCCGTGAGCCCGAGGGTCGAGCGGAGCGCCGAGAACTCGGCCGCGTCGACCGGGCGGAGCAGCCCGCAGATGCGGAGCCGGGTGGGCGCGTGGATCTGTTCGTCGAACCCGTCGTCAGCGTCCACGCCGCAGCTCACGATCGTAGGCACGGTCGTAGAGGACGCCGCCGCCCCACATCGCAGCGCACGCCGCAGCCGCGCTGGCCGCCACCCACGGGGCATGCCCGGTGGCGGCGAGGGCGAACGAGACGCCGAGCAGCAGCACGACGACGATGCCGAGAACTATGGCGATGGCAAGACTCCGCGGGCCCGCCGTGCGGGTGACGGTCAGTCCGGTGATGCGCTGGTAGGCCAGCGAGAGGAAGGCGATGCCGAGGCTGCCGAACGCGACCATCACGAACTGCGCCGGTGCGCCCGGGCCGGGCGACCCGACGATGAGCGCCGTGGCGAGCCCTAGCAACGGGTAGTACCAGGCGGGGGTGCGGATGCGGTCGGCCAGCACCTGCCGGTCGGCGTCCAGGGCCGACAGGGCGTCGCGGGCGGCGGCGTCGGTGGGCCGGGCGGTCGTGCTGTCGTCAAAGTCGCTTGCCATGTGGTCAAGTCTTTCACTTGCCGAGGAGTTAAGCAACGCGGGTGTCGGTGTCCGATTGCCAGAACATCGACGGACGGCGGGCGTGCTCGCGTGGGGAAGGACATAGGCGTTAGAATTGCGTCGTTCGCCGCGTTGAGCGGTGGAAAGTGAACCCGAGACCCGTCCGGAATGGTCGTGGCGCTCGGGTTTTGCGTTTAACCAGCGTTCAGGCGTCGATCACTCGGGCTACGTTGCCGCGGCACCGTCGTTGCCAGTCTCCTCCGCGGGCCCACGCCCATGCGATCGCGTCGGGGATGGCCAGAAGCGGTTCGGACGAGGCTGCCTCGTGCCGATAGGCGAGATCCCGCGCGTCAGAGACTCGAGTCGCCTCGATCAACCACTGGCGGTCACGGCTGACGAGGGTCTCGTCACGCTCGAGAACGAGCGTTTGACGCTGGCTGCGCGCACACTCCTTGACCAAGGCGCGCAGGCAGTGTTCACGTCGCGCCAGATCGGTTCGATGGTGTGCCCTGGCGCGGTAGATCGTCGCTGCGGGACGAAGCCGCACGATTCCGTCCAGAATCTGGCGCTTGCGTGAGTCGCTCTCCTTCTTCATGTGAAGACGCGGCTGTCCTCGCAGGGTCAAGTCGCGGATGAGAAAGCGTGCCGCGGGGACGTCGATGGGGTGGATGGCGGCAGCGACGAGAAGGTAACTCCGCGCTTTCGTCTCGTCCACGAAGACGTGCTCCCCGGTCATCGCTCGTGGATCTCCCGACGGACAGTGATCGGGTGGAGAATCATTTGAAGATGATGACAACTCAGATGACCTATTGCGCGCGGAGGCCGTCGAGGAGGAGGCGGACCATGGGGTTGGGGGTGCCGTCGGGGGAGGGGGCGCGGTGGCTGAGGTCGCCGACCGCCTGGAGGAGTTCGAGGGGGTCGACGCCGGGGCGGATCTCGCCCGCCGCCGACGCCGCTTCGAGCAGCGACGCCAGGGCGGGGCCCAGCTTGCTCGTGAGGAGCGCTGGGAGGGCGTCGTAGGCCGGATCGCCTGAGCGGAGCGCCGCCGAGAGGCCCTGCTTGGTGGCGACGAAGCGGGTGAAGCGGGTGATCCAGAGGTCGAGGGCCTCGCCGGGCGGATGCGTGGCCAGCAGCGAAGCCGCCTCGGCCGCAGTCGCGTCGATCTCGGTGGTGAAGACGGCGGCGACGAGCTCGGCGCGGTTCGGGAAGTGACGGTAGAGGGTGCCGACGCCGACGCCCGCCTCTGTGGCGATCTCGCGAGCCGGCGCATCCACCCCTGAGCGCGCGAAGACGGTGCGGGCCGCGACCAGGAGGGTGTCGAGGTTCTGGCGGGCATCCGCTCGCACCTTGCGTGGCGGATCCGGTGTCGGCACGACAGGGCCCCTTGCGTAAGCGGAACAACGTTCCGTATAGTGGATGAGTAGCGGAACGGCGTTCCGCATCCAACTCTAGAGGAGAACCCCATGCAGTATCGACCCCTCGGCCGCACCGGAATCCAGGTGACGCCGTACGCCCTCGGCGCCATGATGCTCGGCTCGTTCGGCAACCCTGATCGGCAGGAGGGCGTGCGGATCATCCACCGCGCACTCGACGGCGGCATCAACTTCATCGACACCGCCGACCGCTACGGCGACTCGGAAGAGGTGGTGGGCGAGGCGCTCGCCGGCCGGCGCGACGAAGTGGTGCTCGCCACGAAGTTCTGGGGCCCGGTCGACGAGGACGTGAACCATCGTGGTGCGTCGCGGCGGTGGATCCGGCAGGCCGTCGAGCGCTCGCTGCGCAACCTGCGCACCGACCGCATCGACCTCTACCAGCTGCACCGCCCCGAGCCCGAGACCGACATCGACGAGACGCTCTCGGCGCTCACCGACCTCGTGCGCGAGGGCAAGGTGCTCGCAATCGGCACGTCATCCATGCGCGGGTCGGAGATCGTCGAGGCGCAGTGGATGGCCGAGCGGCGTGGGTTCGAGCGGTTCCGCACCGAGCAGCCGAACTACTCGATCCTCGACCGCGAGATCGAGCGGGAGATCCTGCCGGTGGCGCAGCGGTACGGCATGGGCACGCTCGTCTACAGCCCGCTGGCCGGTGGCGCGCTGTCGGGCAAGTATCGGGCGGGGCAGGCCAACGACAACTTCCGGGCGGGGACGGGAATGCGGCACTTCCGCGATGAGCGTCGGCTCGCCGCAATCGAGGAGCTGGTCGGGCTGTCGGAGGAGGTGGGCATCCCACTGACGCACTTGGCGATGGCGTTCACGATCGCGCATCCGGGCGTCACCTCGGCGATCGCGGGGCCGCGCACGATGGAGCAGCTCGAGGACACGCTCGCGGGTGCGGAGGTGTCGCTGTCGGACGAGATCCTCGACCGCATCGACGCGATTGTGGCGCCGGGCGAGAGCATCGGGGCGATGGACATGGTCTATCGGGGGCCTGAGGTGCTGGATGCGTCGATGCGGCGGCGGCCTGTGGCGGCGCGGTCGGCGGGGTAGGGGCTGCGGCTGCGGCTGAGGCTGGACAGCTCTGGTCACTGGTGCAGCTGGGGTGATAAAATCATTTTATGGATCTGCAGGAGGCCTACGACGATGCGGGGCGCGATGCCGAGCGCGCCCGGCTTCGTCGTGTGCTCCTCCTCCGGGCGATGCTCGCCGAGGGGAAGTCGCAACGCGAGGTCGCTGCTCGGTTCGGCGTGACGCAGCCGGCGATCAGTTATCAGGTCGCCCGCGAGCGTACGGATGGCGTGCGGCCCAGTGAACTCGTGGCCGCCGGCGGGTCGGTGCTCCGGCACGTCGCCGAAGAGCAGGGCTTCACCCAGGTCGCCATGTTCGGCTCAGCGGCCCGCGGTGACGACCGTCCCGATTCGGATCTCGACCTCCTCGTGCAGCCGCCGGCCGCCACGGATGCGTTCGACATGACGCGTCTGGAGGAGACGCTTTCCGCCGTTTTCGGCCGGCCGGTCGATCTAGTCAGTTATCGGGGCCTCGACCCGCGACTGGATCAGGACATCCTCAGAGACCGGGTGCTCCTCTGATGGAAATGCGCGTCGCGAAGGAGCTGCTGCACATCCAGCGGTGGCTGTCCGTGGCCGCGACGATCGTGGTGAAGGGCCAGGGGGCCTACCGCTCCGACGAGGTCGCTCAGGAAGCGGGCGATTCGCTGATGATCAAGATCGGCGAAGCGGCGAAGGCCCTCGCGGCTCGCGGCGTGCAACCACCTAAGGGAGTGAGTTGGGGTGACGCGGCGAAGAACCGCGAGAAGCTGGCTCACCATTACTCGATCACCGACCGCGAGGTGACCGGGCAGACGTTGTCGGTGTCACTTCCTGCGTGGGAGCGTGCGCTCGCTCCGCTGTTCTCCGAAGCGGCGGCGGTCGTCGACCGAACTGGCGTGTGACCTTTCCGCGTCCTGCGACATCTCTAGGGTATGGGGGTGCCTGTGGATGACAGCGGAGTGACCGATGCCGTGCTGCTCGAGCGGCTGGCTCGGGGTGAGCCCGACGCGCTGGGGGCGGTGTTCGACCGGCACGCATCCGCTGTGACGCGGTACGCCTGGGCGCTCGCCGCCGACCGGCGTGACGTCGAGGAGCTGGTGCAGGACACGTTCCTCACCGCCTGGCGGCGAGGCGCCGCGATTCCGCAGGAGTCGCTACTGCCGTGGCTGCTCGTGACCTGCCGCAATCTCAATCTCAATCTGCAGCGAGCGCGGGCCAAGCACCGCGCGGATGAGCTGCGCGACGACCTTCTCGCGGCATCCGGTGCGCAGCGCGCCGACGACGACAGTGAGGATGCTCGCGAGCAGCTGCGGTGGGTGATGGCGGAGATCGAGCGCCTCCCCGCCGTCGACCGGCGGGTGTGCGAACTGTGCTTGATCGAGGGCCGCTCGTATGCCGAGGCGGCCGAACAGCTGGGGCTGACCGTCGGTGCTGTGAAGCAGCGCGTGCTCAGATCCAGGACGCGACTCAGGAAGGTGGTGACCGACGATGAGAACTGACCCTCCCGCCGGCGACGAGCTCGCCCGCATGCTCGCGACGATGCGTTCGTCTGTGATGAACGCCGCGGTTCAGGATGCGCCCGCGCTGGTCGCGGCCCGGCCTAAGACCAGCGGGTCGGCCGTGCGACGGCGTGCGCTGGGTATCGTCTTCGCCGTCGTGGGGCTCGTGGTGATCGGGGGCGGGGGAGCGGCGCTGGCGACAGGCCTCATCCCGAACCCCTTCGAGGCGCCGCCTGCGCCGGTCGTGACCGTCACGGTCACCCCGACGCCGTCGCCGTCGCCCACGCCGACTCCGACTCCGACGGCCGAGCCGCTGCCACCCGCGCCTGTGACGCCGGCCGCGCCCGTGGTCGACCCGCTCGACCCGGGGACGTGGGTGGTGGACTACGGGCAGGTGGGGAGCCTCAAGGTGGGCGACCCCATCGCGCCGTTCGCCGAGGCCGCGGGCTTGGAGCCGAATCCGTCGCCGATCGACTGCCCGTCGGGGTACTACCGGATCGGTACGTTCGACGAGAACTCTCTGGATGTGTCCATGGCTCTGACGCAGGCCGATGCCCGAACGGACCCGGTCGACGACCCGATGCTCACGTTCGCGAGATTCTCCACGCGCGGAGTCGCCAGCTCGCCGCTCGCGGGTTCGCCGGTGACGGCGGCGGGCATCCGCCTCGGCTCGTCGGAGGCCGAGTTGCTGGCGGCGTATCCCGACCTCCAGGTGGGGCGCTCGAAGTACGACGACACCCAGGGCTACACCACCTACACGTCGGGCCCGGTCGACGGCCGGTACCTGGTGTTCCAGGTCACTTCGTCGCCCGACGGCACGCGCAACGTGCGCCTGATGCAGACCTCGACGGTGGACTTCGCCTACGACATCTGCGACTGATCCGGACCTCGGGAGCCACTTGACGGCGGATGCGGGGCGGGCGGATGGTGGACCGGTGACTCGAGCCCGCCGCCAGCCCACGCAGGTGCTTCCACCCGCCATGTCCCGCCGGTACGCGACCTACGCGCCGGTCCCTTCCGGCAAGGGGTCAGGGAGTTCGGGGCTGGAGGAGCCGATCACCGACGTCGGAGGCTACGACGACCTGCTCGATGCGCTGGAGCGGCGAGGCGTCGACATCGACGTGAGCCGTGCGGGTCTGGTCGAGCTCGATGCCGTGCTGGATGCGCTTCCGCGCGGGCTGGAGCGGGCGGTGGGGATGTACTTCGGCGATGTGGTCATCCGCTGCCTGCCGGGTAGCCGGTGGAAGGTGGTCCGCGAAGGCCGCCCGTGCGTCGAGGTCGCGGGAGGGGCATCGGCCGACGTCATCGCCGTCGCGGAGTCGAGGCTCGCGGGTGGCCCGCATACGTTGATCGAGGTACTCGACCACCTCGACGAGCTCGCCGGCCGCAACGCCTGATCGCCCGACATCGGCGGTCGTCGCTGCTGTGCGACGGCCCCGTCGGCATACTGGGAGCATGTCTCGCGTTCAGCGCATCGTCGTCGCATCCGCTCTGCTCGTCATCGCCGTGCTCGGCTTGGTGAGTGTCGCGAGCCAGATCGGGGTGACGTACTACCTCCCGCCCGACGACAGCGGGTTCGCCAGCACGCACGTCGCCGTGTTCGCGCCGGCGGTGGTCGGCACAGTCGTCGCCGCCCTCGTGGTGTTCGTGCTCGTGGTTCTGCTGATCGTCGTGGTGCGGCGGGCGGTGCCTCTGGGAATGTGGATCGCGGCCGCCGTCGTGGCGATCGTCGCCTTGGTCACCCCGTTCGTCGTCGGGATGCTGGACCGCCCGACCTTCTAGCGGCGCGATCGGGACCAAGCTCACTGGAGGCCTCAACTACGATCCGCTATATTCGTCGCATGACCCCGGCGGCCGAGCTTCTTCGCAGCGCACGGGAGACGTCTGGGCTCACGCAGAAGGAACTCGGTAAGCGGGCGGGCGTCACGCAGAGCGTCGTGAGCGCCTACGAGAGCGGCCGGCGCGAGCCGTCACTCAGCACTCTCTCGAAGCTGATCGGGGCGACGGGACTGCGGCTCGAAGCGCGGGTCGCTCCAGCCCGCACCCCAGAAACTCACGATCTCCGCGCGCTCGTTCACGTACGTCGGCGCGACCTCGAGGCGGCGCTGGCGCCTCTCGGTGCGGCCAGCATCCGTCTCTTCGGCAGCGTTGCGCGGGGCGAGGCGACCGCCGACAGCGACGTCGATCTGCTCGTGCAACTTGAGGAAGGCGTGGGCCTCTTCGCGCTCTCGCGGATGCGCGGGGAGGCCGAGCGGATCCTCGGAACCGCTGTCGACGTGATCCCCGAGGACTCCCTGAAGCCCGATGTCCGTGAGACCGTTCTCGCCGAAGCCGTCGCACTGTGAGTCGGAGCGACGAGCGCCTGCTCGGCGACATTGCCCTCGCATGTGAGGCCATCATCGACTACTCCAGTCGAGCGGCGGCGCCGGACGATCTCGTCTTCGACGCCGTCCGCATCCGGCTCGTGGTGATCGGCGAAGCGGTGAAGGGCTTGAGCGACGCGACCACGGCTCGGGCACCCGAGGTGCCGTGGAGCGACATCGCCCGAATGCGGGACACGCTCGCCCACCACTACTTCGACACCTCGCACGCGATCGTGACGGAGACGGCGCGAACGGACATCCCTGCCCTCTATGAAGTGGCGGGCAGATTGCTGCGGTCTCGGTAAGAACGTCCCCCGAGCCTCCTTGAGGTGCCCAGGTAGCCTGGAAGGCACAGGAGGTGCTTCCCATGTATGAACCGACAGTTCCTCTTCTGCCGATACTGATCGGCGTGGGGGCGGTGGCGCTCTACGTGGCCGCGATTGTTTTCGCGATCAGGCAGGTCATGAAGTCGGCAGAACTCAACTCCACCGAACGGTCGATCTGGATCGTCGCCGTCCTGCTCGCCCCGTTCGCGGGCGCGCTGGTCTGGTACGCGCTCGGGCCGCATCCGTTCGGTCTGCGCGCCGGCCGCGACCCCTCCTGAGCGACCGCACGGATCCGTTGCTTAGGAGATCGACGGAGCCTCGACGAGGCGCGGGGTGAGGTCAGCACGCGTGGGCGGGTTCGCCCCGGGGCGGGAGACCGTGATTGCCGCGGCTCGGACCGCGAAGTCGCCTAGGCGGGCGAGGGTGGTGGGGTCGAGGGTGGTGCCGGTGCGGAGGGACTCGACCGGGAGGCCCGCGTCGAGCAGCGCGGCCAGCCCGTCGATCAGGGCGCTCATGAATGAGTCGCCCGCGCCGATCGTGTCGGCGACCGTCACCGGGACGCCGGGGATCGAGAGGCGCGCCGACCTGGTCGCGAGCAGGGCGCCGTCGCCACCACGCGTGACCGCGACCAGGGACGGGCCCAGACGCAGGATGCGGTCGGCCGCGTCGTCGGGGTCGGCTCCGGGGTACAACCAGACCGCGTCCTCGTCGCTGAGCTTCACGACTGCGGCTGAGGCGGCGAGCTCCTCGAAGCGCGCGAGCACGCGGGCATGCGCGGGCACGATCGAGGGGCGGATGTTGGGGTCGAGCGTAATAAGAGGTACGGGGAAGCCGGCAGCGGGGTGCGCGAGGGCGTCGAGAAGACGGGAGACCGCGGCCCCGCCGGGCTCGAGGAACGCCGCGATCGAACCGGTGTGCACGATGCCGGCCGCGGCCAGCAGGGGGCTCGCCGCGGAGAGGCCGGCGGGGAGCGACCAGCGGAGGTCGAAGGAGTAGTCGGCCGAGCCGTCGGCCGCGAGCCGGGCGGTCGCCGTCGAAGTGGGCTCGGGATGCTGCGAGCCGGGCGCGAGCGCGACCCCGGCCGAGCGGAGGTGGGCGGCGATCGCCTGGCCGTGGGCATCCGTGCCGATGCGGGTGATCAAGGTCGCGCGCCGGCCGAGGCGGCCGAGGCCGAAGGCGATGTTCATGGGGGAACCGCCCGGATGCTCGACCGCGGCGCCGCCCGGCTGCCTCACGACGTCGATGAGCGACTCGCCGATCGCGACGACGGAGGTGGGGGAGTGGGACACGATCGGGCCTTTCGGGCGTGGGTGGAAGGACGGCCCCGCCCGCGCGAGGTGCAGCGGGCAGGGCCGTCGAGATGGTGCGGATCGGGCGGGGCAGGAGGAGGTCAGGCCCCGAGGGCCCCAGCGCCCGCGACCCCGCCGAGCGGCTCGAGCCACGTCAGCTGCGACCCGTCCTCGACGATCAGCGGCCCGAGCCGGGCGTTGAACTCGGCCCCGTACGCCGCACCGATGTGCGCCGCGAAGGCCTCCTCGTCGCGGTAGACCTCGTAGACGAAGAACCGCGACGGCTGCGAAGCCAGCCGCGACGGGGCGAACTCGACGCAGCCGGGCTCGGCCCGCACCTGCACGGTGAGGTCGGCGAGCAGCGCGGCCACCGTCTCCTCCTGGCCGGGAAGCGCGGTGAACTCCGCGAACAAGACCTTGGGGCCGGTCATGCCGTCGCCGCTCCCGTCATGATCGCCACCGCATCCGTCATCGAGTGCGACTGCGGAGTGATCGTTGCCGCCCGCTTGCCGAGACGCTGGATGTGGATGCGGTCGGCCACATCGAACACGTGCGGCATGTTGTGGCTGATCAGGATGACCGGCACACCACGGTCGCGCAGGTTGCGGATGAGCTCGAGCACCTGGTTCGACTCGCGCACACCGAGCGCGGCGGTGGGCTCGTCGAGCACCACGACCTTCGAACCGAACGCCGCGGCCCGCGCCACGGCGACCGCCTGACGCTGACCACCCGAGAGGTTCTCGACCGGCACCGTCACGTCTTGAAGGGTCGAGATGCCGAGCGTCGTGAGCTCGTCGCGAGCGGCCTTCCGCATGCCGGCGGTGTCGAGCATCCGGAACACCGAACCCAGGATGCCGGGCCGCCGCTTCTCGCGACCGAGGTACAGGTTCGAGGCCACATCCAGCGCGGGCGAGACCGCGAGGTTCTGGTAGACGGTCTCGATGCCCGCACCACGTGCATCCTGAGGTCGCTTGAAGCTCACGCGGCGCCCGTCGAGGAAGAGCTCTCCCTCGTCGGGGATCTCGGCACCGGTGAGGCACTTGATCAGCGTCGACTTGCCGGCGCCGTTGTCGCCGATGATGGCGAGCACCTCGCCGGGGTAGAGCTCGAGGCTCACCCCGTCGAGGCCGACCACGCGACCGAAGGTCTTGACGAGGCGCTTGGCCTGCAGCACCGGCGTGCGGGTCTGCCCGTCAGCCGACGAGGACGACGACGAAGAAGCAGAGGAGGAGGGGGAGGTGAGAGTCACTTGCGTACCTTTCGGATCCACTGGTCGACCGAGACGGCCACGATGATCAGGATGCCGACGGCCAGCGTCTGGTAGAGCACGTCGAGCCCGGCGAGCGAGAGCCCGTTGCGGAAGACGCCCACGATCAGGGCGCCGAGCAGCGTTCCCCACACCGTACCGCGGCCGCCGAAGAGGCTGGTGCCGCCGATGACGACGGCGGTGATGGAGTCGAGGTTCAGGTCGGCTCCGGCGTTGGGGCTGGCCGCGTTGCTGCGGCCGATCTGGATCCAGGCGCCGATCGCCAGGATGGCGCCGGCGGCGAGGTAGACGCTCAGCAGCACGCGGTTCACGCTGATGCCGGCGAGGCGCGCGGCCTCCTTGTCGTCACCGACCGCGTAGACGTGGCGCCCCCAGGCGGTCTTGCCGAGGATGAACGCGACGACCACGTAGAGCACGAGCATGATCACGACGCCGAAGCTGACCCGCACCCCGAAGAGGTCGAAGGTCTGCCCCGTCCAGGGCAGAAGGCTCGGCATGTCCGACCCGCGCACGGTCGAGCCGCTCGAGTAGAGCAGCGTGAGCGCCACGAAGATGTTGAGCGTACCGAGGGTCACGATGAACGGCGGCAGCTTGAGCCGCGTCACGAGCAGACCGTTGAACAGGCCGGCAGCGAGGCCGACGACGAGCCCGAGCACGAGCGCCAGCACGGCGGGCACCCCGTTCGAGGTCGCGGTTTGCGCGATCACCATCGAGGCGAGCACCATCACGGCACCCACCGAGAGGTCGATTCCGGCGGTCAGGATGATCAGGGTCTGGGCGACGGCCAGCGTTCCGACCACGGCGACCTGCTGGGTGATCAGCGAGAGGTTCGCGGGGGCGAGGAAGCGGTCGTTCAGGATGCCGAAGACGATGATCGCGACGACCAGCACCACGGCCGGGCTGACGGCCGGGTAGCGGTGCAGCACACCGCGGACGCGGTCGAGCGGGGTGCGGCGGTCGAGGAATTCGGATGCGAGATCGAGCGAGGAGGTCGGCGGTGTCGACGCCGGTGTCTTGGTGCTCACGGGAGCCTTTCTGAGGAGGGGGAACGGGAAGGGGCCGGAGGGCGCGCGGTCACGCACCCTCCGGCCGGGGATCACTCACCCCAGCAGATGTCGGTCGCCGCCTGCGAGGTGATGCTGTCCAGGCCGTCGACGGGGGTGTCGGTCACCAGCTGCGAGCCGGTGTCGAAGAAGTCGAGGCCGGCGCTGGTCTCGGGCTTGGTGCCGTCGGTGGCGAGCTTCGCGATCGCCTCGACGCCGAGCTCGGCCATCTTCACCGGGTACTGCTGGGCGGTGGCGCCGATGACGCCCTCGGAGACGTTCTTGACGCCGGCGCAACCGCCGTCGATCGAGACCAGGAGCACGTCCTTCTCCTTGCCCGCGGCCTGCAGGGCCTGGTAGGCGCCGTAGGCCGCCGGCTCGTTGATCGTGTAGACGACGTTGATGTCGGAGTTCTTCGACAGCAGCGTCTCCATCGCGGTGCGGCCGCCGTCCTCGGCGCCGTTGGTGGCCTCGTTGCCGACGATCTCGTAGTCGCCGTCGCTGTACTTTCCGGTCGCCGCCTCGTCGCCGTTCTTCTCCGGGTCGGCGGTGTCGATGCCGAGACCGGTGAGGAAGCCCTGGTCGCGGTTGTAGTCGACCGAGACGACCTTGTCGTCGAAGAGGTCGAGCAGCGCGATGGTGGCCTTCTTGCCGCCGAGCTGGGCGGCGGTCCACTTGCCGATCGACTCACCGGCGGTGAAGTTGTCGGTGGCGAAGGTGATGTCGACCGCGTCGGCCGGGTCGGGAGCGGTGTCGAGGGCGATCACGAACAGTCCCGCATCCCGCGCCTTCTGGATGGCGTCGACCACCGAGGGGCCGTTGGGCGTGATCAGGATGCCCTTGTCGCCCTTGGAGATGGCGTTCTCGATCGCCTGGATCTGAGTGTCCTCGTCGCCGTCCTCCTTGCCCGCGGCGAGGGTGAGGTTGACGCCGGCCTTGTCGGCGGCCGCCTTCGCGCCGTCCTCCATGGCCACGAAGAACGGGTTCGAGGTGGTCTTGACGATGAGCGTCACGCCCACGTCGCCGCCCGAAGCCGAGTCTGAGCTACCGCCGGAGCTGCTGCTGCCGCTCGAGCAGGCGGCCAGACCCACGGATGCGACGAGGGCGATGGAGGCGAAGCTGCCCAGTCGGGCGGCAGTCGATGTGCGATTCTTCATTGAAGTCCTCATTCTGCAATCGGGAGGCCTGTCGCCTCCGACAACGATGTCAGTGTCTAGGTATAGACGGGTCCGGCCGATAGAGTCAAGCCCGAGATGCAATCAGGGAGTGCGTTATGACATCGTTATCGGGATCTGGGGTGCCTCGGAAGCGGCCGACCATGAAGAACGTGGCCGATCTCGCCGGGGTGGGCGTGAAGACGGTTTCCCGCGTGATCAACCAGGAGCGGCACGTCTCGGCCGACACGATCGCGAGGGTGATGCAGGCTGCCGAGCAGCTGCAGTACCAGCCCGATGTGCAGGCCGGGAATCTTCGTCGGGCCGACCGGCGCACCGACACCCTCGGGCTTCTGGTCGGCAGCGTGGCCAACCCGTTCTCGGCCGCCGTGCACCGGGCGGTCGAGGATGCGGCCATCCATCGTCACGTCGCCGTGTTCGCCTCGAGCCTGGATGACGACCCCGAGCGCGAACGGGCATCGGTCGAGGCGTTCCTGCGTCGCCGGGTAGACGGGCTCATCCTCACCACGATCCAGCCCAGCCAGGCCTATCTCGGCCCGCAGCTCGAGCAGGGCATGCCCGTGGTGTTCGTCGACCGGCGGCCGAACGGCCTGGTCGCCGACACCGTGCTGACCGACAACCTGGATGGCGCGGCCCGCGCGACCCGGCACCTGCTGGGGGCGGGTCACCGCCGCATCGCCTTCCTCGGCGACAGCGGGGACATCTACACCGCCAAGGAGCGCAAGCGCGGGTATCTCGAGGCTCTGCGGCTTGAGGGCGTAGCCCCGGACGCCGAGCTCGTGATCGAGAATCTCGGCGAAGAAGTGCAGGCCGAGGCCGCCGTGAACCGGTTGCTCGCGCTGGCGGATCCGCCGACCGCGATCTTCAGCGCCCAGAACCTGATCACGATCGGGGTCATCACGGCGCTCCGCGCGCACGGGGCCTCCGAGCGGGTCGCACTGGTCGGTTTCGACGACGTTCCGATGGCGTCGCTGCTCTCGCCGGCGGTGACCGTGATCGCCCAGGATCCGACGGCGATCGGCGCCATCGCGGCGCGTCAGATCTTCGCGCGGCTCGACGGGAACGCGGAGCCGGCGCAGGACTTCATCGTGCCGACCCGGCTGATCGAACGCGGCTCGGGCGAGATCCGCCCCGTCTGACCGTCGCGAAAAGTTGTTCAGAACCGCCCCTTGAATTGTCCGGTGGACAGTCCGTAGTGTCGCCGACATCCACACCGACAACGATGTCACCCCTGT
Organism: Herbiconiux solani NBRC 106740; assembly: GCF_001571005.1. GTDB lineage: Bacteria > Actinomycetota > Actinomycetes > Actinomycetales > Microbacteriaceae > Herbiconiux > Herbiconiux solani. The sequence continues at coordinate 44,869 of NZ_BCST01000007.1, forward strand.
GACACGCGCATCGAAGGGCGTCCACGTGCACCATCAGAAATCCCATCCGCAGCCTCGCCGACAGCGATCCGCGACGACGACGAGGGCCGCTGCCGTCGTGGTCGCGTCGGTGCTCGCGAGCGCCGGCCTGCTCGCCGCGGGCCCCGCGACCGCCGCGCCGGCGACCGCGAGCCCGGCCGTCGCGAGCCCCGCATCCGTCAGCCCCGCGTTCGCGCGCCCGGCCGTCGCGAGCCCCGCATCCGCCGCCGCGCTCGCCGCAGCGACAGCTCCCGCGCCGCCGGCCGAGCCGTACCGCCCCTACCTCGGCTACAGCCCCGAGAAGAACTGGATGAACGACCCCAACGGCCTGGTCTACTACGAGGGCGTCTACCACCTCTTCTACCAGTACAACCCGTTCGGCACGATCTGGGGCAACATGAGCTGGGGTCACGCCACCAGCCCGGATCTCGTGCACTGGACCGAGCAGCCGCTGGCGATTCCGCAGGATGCCGACGCCGACATCTTCTCGGGCTCGATCGTGGTCGACCACGACAACACCTCGGGCTTCGGCACCGCCGAGAACCCGCCCCTCGTCGCGATGTACACCTCGGCCTACAAGACCGGCAAGCAGGCGCAGGCGCTGGCCTACAGCACGGATGCCGGGCAGACCTGGACGAAGTACGCCGGCAACCCGGTGCTCGACCGCGACTCGAACAACTTCCGTGACCCGCACATGTTCTGGTACGACGGCGGCACGCCCGAGACCTCGTACTGGGTGGTCGTGACGGTCGAGGCGACCGAGCACCGCGTGCTGCTCTACCGCTCCGACGACCTGAAGAACTGGACCTACCTCAGCGACTTCGGCCCCGCCAACGCCACCGGTGGCGTGTGGGAGTGCCCCGACCTGTTCCCGCTGCCGGTCGACGGCGACCCGGCCAAGACCAAGTGGGTCATGGTCGTGAACCTCAACCCGGGCGGCGTCTCGGGCGGCTCCGGCGGCCAGTACTTCGTCGGCGACTTCGACGGCACGACCTTCACCTCCGACACCACCCGTTCGGACGACTCGGTGCCCCCGGGACAGCTCTTCGCCGGCTTCGACGACGGCAGCTACGACGGCTGGACCGTGGCGAACGAGCCCGGCAACTGGAAGAACGGTCCGTTCGGATCGGCTCCGGCCGCCGGTGCGATCGACGGCCAGCAGACCGTGACCGGCCAGATCGGTGAGGGCCTGATCAACGGCTTCAACGACGGCGACTGGCCGATCGGCACGGTCACCTCGCCCGACTTCACCGTCTCGTCGCGCACCATCAACTTCCTCGCCGGCGGCGGCAAGCACCCGCACATCGAGGGCGGCCAGCTCGGCAACGAGGCGCCCGCGGGCAGCGAACTGCTCTTCGACGGCTTCGAATATCCCGGAACCGAGAGCCTCGCCGACCACGGCTGGACCTTGACCGGTGACTTCACGGCGGCCCGCAACCCCTCCACCAACGGCGGCGACTACGCGATCGGCGCGAAGCGGATCAACACCTGGGAGGGCGGGCCGAACGGCGACGACAATACCGGCACGCTCACCTCGGGCGCCTTCACGATCGACAAGGACTACGTGAGCATGCTCGTCGGCGGCGGGAAGCGCGACGCGGCGAGCGGCCAGACCCTCCAGGTCGAGCTCGTCGTCGACGGCGCCGTGGTCGACACCGCGTCGGGCGAGAACGACGGGGCGCTCAACTGGAAGAGCTGGGACGTCTCGGCCTACCAGGGCAAGCAGGCGAGCATTCGGGTGAACGACCAGGCGACCGGCGGCTGGGGGCACATGACGCTCGACAACGTCGTGCTCGCCGACTCCCCGGCACTCGTGCGCAGCAGCGAGACGACGGTGAACCTCGTCGTCGACGGGCAGGTCGTGCGCAGCACCACCGGCAACGACAGCGAGGGCCTCGACTGGAACTCCTGGGACGTGTCGGAGTTCGCCGGACGCACCGCGCACATCACGGTCGTCGACAACAACCGCGCCGGCTGGGGGCACATCCTCGCCGACCAGTTCGTGTTCTCGGACGAGCCGGCCACGCCCCGCATCCGCTCGTACGACTGGCTCGACTGGGGCCGCGACTACTACGCCGGCGTGACCTACGACAACGCACCCGACGGCAAGCGGATCATGGTGGCCTGGCTCAACAACTGGGACTACGCCAACCAGATCCCCACCGGTCAGTGGCGGAGCGCCATGGCGCTGCCCCGCGAGCTGTCGCTCCAGACGGTCGACGGCACACCGAAGCTGGTGAGCGAGGTGGTCGACCAGGTCGACGGCCTGTCGAAGCCGTTCGCCGCGGTCGCGGTGCCGGCCGGCCCGGTCGCCGAGGGCGAGACCGCGCTGCCCGTCGGTGACGTGGGGGCGGTGTACCGAGTGGATGCCGTGCTGAAGCCGGGCACCGCGTCGCGTTTCGGGCTCGCGTTGCGGACGTCGGAAGACGGCACGCAGTCGACACCGCTCGTCTACGACACCGCATCCGGAACCCTGCAGCTGGACCGCACCGCGTCGGGAGACGTGGCCTTCAACCCGACCTTCGCCTCGGTCGAGAAGGCGCCGGTGGCGCTGGACGCCGACGGTCGCCTGAAGCTCGAGGTCTACGTCGACAACGCGTCGGTGCAGGCCTTCGCCCAGGGCGGGTCGACGACGATCAGCGACCAGATCTTCCCGGATCCGTCGTCGACCGGGATCTCGCTGATCTCGACCGGCGGCTCGGCCGAGATCGAGAGCCTCACCGTCACGCCGCTCTACGGCGGGATGTACGACCCGCAGCGGGTGCTCGCGGTTCCCGGTGCGCCGGGGGCGGTGGTCGCCGAGTCGACGGAAGCCGGGACGGCCAGCGTGAGCTGGTCGGCGCCGGTGGATGACGGCGGGTCGCCGGTGACGGGCTACACGGTGCGTGCTGTCGGTGGCGCTGCCTCTGCTGGCGGCAGTGCCGCCGCTGTCGCCGCCGACGGTTCGGTCGTCTGCCAGGTGACCGGCACCTCGTGCCAGGTCACGGGATTGGCCGCCGGTTCGACGGTCGCGTTCACGGTCACGGCGTCGAATGTCGTGGGAGACGGGCCGGCCTCGGCGGCCAGCGCGGCCGTCGTGGTCGCGGGCCCGTCGGTGGGTGGAACGCCGTCGCCGACGCCCGCTCCGTCGTCGTCCGCCGACCCGTCGAGCCCGGCATCCGCTGCCGGGACCGGCGGTAACGGGGGGAACCTCGCCGCGACGGGCGCGAACGGGATCGCCAGGATCGGCCTGGCGGCTGCGGCGCTCGCGCTGCTCGGCGGCGGGGTGGCGCTTCGTACGCGCCGGCGCCGCGCATCCCGTCCGACCGTGTGACCCACAGTGTGACCCGCGGGTGACACCCACGAGGGCCGGCGTCGAAAGGCGCCGGCCCTTCGGGGTCTCCGGCCACCGGCCTTCCGGCTCAGGCCCTCCAGGTCCAGTTCGTGCGGTCGTAGAGGTGCGCGAAGCCGGCGCGGCGGAGGTTGCGGTGCGAGGCGTCGTCGGGCGAGGCGCTGGTCTCGGCCGAGACCACTCGGCAGCCCGCGTCGGCCGCCGCCTGCACGCGTGCGGCCACGAGCGTGCGCTGGATGCCCCGCCGGCGGTGGGAGGGCAGGGTACCCCCGGTGTTCAGCGAGGCGGCCTCGCCGATGAGGTGCACGGCTCCCGCGCCCACGAGGAGGTCGCCGTCCCAGACGCCGATCACCCGGGCGACGGGGTCGGTGATCGCCGAACGGAGCATCGGCGTCAGGTCGGGTTCAGCCATCCCGAACGCCTCGCGCACGATGTGCTGCCACGCCGGGGCGTCGTCGGCGACGAGGGTCCGCACCTCGAGATCGGCAGGTGGTTCGGGATGCTCGGCGAAGGCCGTCGTCGACCGGGCGAACTTGGCCCACGCCGACGACGGTGTCAGCCCGAAACGCCGGCTCGTCTCGTCCCAGTCGCGCGGGAGGGCCGAGGGGGCGATCGTGATCGTGCCCTCCTCTTTTCCGGAGGATCGGAACACCTCGACGATCTCGCCGATCAGGTCGGCGTCGACCGGGTCGCCGGGCCCGAATCCCAGCGCCTTCGTCCAGTACCCCGAGGGGTCGTCCCGCATGGCGGTGACCACCCCGCCGCCGATTTCCTCCGTGCGGATGCCGAGGTCGCGCTCGGTGCGCTCCGGAACGCGCGCGAGGAAGCGCCGGAAGTACTCCGCCTCGGCCTTCTCGACGAGGCGGGTCGTGCGGGCGTCAGGAAGAAGGGTCACGGAAGTTCCAGTCGGGTCGATCGTCACGGGTCGGTGCCGTCGCGGTCCGGGTGCTCAGGACGACGTGCTTCGAACCTTTCATAGGTGGACGGCCCGGGACATCAGTAGTTTCCCTGAACTTCACCGTCGTCCAGTCCCGCGAGCCAGTTCCCGATCGAGGCATTTCCCTCGGGCGTCGCCAGCAATCGGTTGAAGGTCGCGCGGATGGCGAGGGCCGACGGATCGGCCGCCCTGATCAACGCACTCTGCGTCAGGGTGGAGGTGCGGAGCGCCTCCCCGAAGGCGCGACGCTCGACCGCGTAGTCGTCGAGGACGTTCTCGGGCTGCGAACCCCGGACGAAGGCGGCAGCCCGCCATCCCAGCCCCATCGCATCCTGGATGCCGGCGTTCAGGCCCAGCCCGCCGGTAGGCCAATGGATGTGCGCCGCATCGCCCGCGAGCAGCACCCGACCCCGCCGGAACGTGGCCGCGAGACGATTCGCGTCACCGAAGCGGGAGAGCCAGGAGGGGTCGCGGAGACCGAGATCCGTTCCGGTCATCCGCTGCACGAACCCCCTCAGCGTCTCGAGGTCGAGTTCCTCGTCGGCCGACTGGTGCTCCGGGTCCCAGCCGGTGAGCCGGTGGCGCCCATCGGGCAGGGGCGCGACGATGAGCGCACCGTCCGGCCTCACGATCCGGGTGCCGGGCGCGGGCGGGGCATCGAGGTGCACGTCGCCCACGAAGCCCCAGGCCGAGCTGGCCTCTCCCTCGAACGGGATGCCGGCGAGCTCGCGCACCGCACTGCGGCCGCCATCGCTGCCGACGGCGAGTGCAGCGTCGAGGTGGTGGGTCCGCCCGGCCTGCAGATAGGTCACGGTCACGGTCGAGTCGGTCTGATCGAGCCCGGTCACCTCGGCGCCGGTGCGGATGTCGACGCCCAGACCGCGTGCCCGCTGCTCGAGGAGGGCTTCGGTCGTGGTCTGAGGGATGAGCAGCATGTAGGGGAACTGGGTGGTCAGCGTGTCGAAACGGACGCTCTGCTCGAGCAGGCCGAAGTGCCACGCGGGCACCGGGCGGCCGGCGGCGAGGAACGGTTCGACGGCGTCTCGGAGCGCCAGGATCTCCAGGGTCCTCGGCATCATCCCCAGGGCCCGGGCGTGGGGGGAGCGCTCGACCCGCTTCTCGAGGATCACGGCGTGGACGCCCGCAAGAGCGAGTTCGGCGGCGGCCCAGAGTCCCGTCGGTCCGGCGCCGACGATCACGACGGTGTTCGAGGTGGGGTGTGCGGTGGGGGTGGTCATGGCGCGCGGTGTCCGATCGTTCGGGTTAAATTCGATATAGGGGCATGTTATGAATACAAAGCTGTGTAATGACTTAGGGTGATCTCATGGCATCCCGTGCGTACACGTCGGAACGGCGGGCGATCGGCGCGGCGCGGACGAGGTCGGACATCCTGCAGAGTGCGCTCGCTCTGTTCGCCGAGAACGGCTATGCCGCCGTCACGATGCCGCAGATCGCCGAGCGTGCCCGCGTCTCGATGGCGACCGTGTATTCGGCGGTGGGGAGCAAACCCCAGCTCGTCGTCGCCCTCTACGACGAGGCCGTGGAGGATTCGGTGGCCGACGCCGCGATGCGCGTCGTGGCCGAGGCGACGACTCCCGCAGAGGTGGTGCTGGCGATCGCGCACGGCACCCGATCGCTCTCCGAGCGGCACCCGTGGCTGCTCGGTGCCCTCTACGACAACGCCGGAGCCGAGCCGGTGATCGCCGACCGTCTCGCGGCCGCCCTCCGTGATCTGCGGGAACGGATGGAACAGGCCGCATTGCGCATCGAGGCGCTCGGTGGCGCCGACGACCAAGACGTGCCCGAGATGACGACCATTCTGCTGTTCTACTTCGGCGTCGCGCCGTGGCGCTCGCTGCGTGACGCCGGCTGGTCCTGGGACCGGGCCGAGCAGTGGCTCGCCCTGCAGGCGATGCGAGCGCTCGGTCTCGGTCTCCCGGACGCTCAGCGCGGGCGGGTCACCCGGTAGAGGTAGTGGAGGGGATCGTCGAGCGGGTTGTCGGGGGTGAGGGGGCCTTCGGCGATGCGGGTGAGGCCGGCGCGTTCGAGGGCGCGCCACGACCCCCGGTTCGCGGCGACCACGGACACCAGCACCGTGGAAGTGCCGGGGAGTTCGGCCCAGACCCGCTCGACCGCGGCGCGGATCATCGCTGTGCCGATGCCACGACCCCGGAAGGCCGGGTCGCCGAGCAGGTAGTCGAGTTCCACGGCCCCCGCGGGCACCGGCCCTAGGCCAGCCGCGTCGAGCAGCGACGCGAACTCGATCAGCTCGGAGGGGTAGTCGTCGATGACGGATCGCTGCAGCAGGCCGACCGGCACCTCCGCGTGCGGAGACCCCGACTCGGTGAGCAGCACGACGAAGTCGTCGCCCGGCTCGTCACCGCGGACGCTCGGCCCGAAGTCGTGCTCCACCGCATCCGGGGCGGGGTCGTGGTTCCACCAGCGCCGCACCTGGGGTTCGGCGAGCCAGCCCGCCAGCATCGGGAGGTCGGAGGCCTCGAGGCGCCGGAAGGTGAACGAGAGGGCGTCGCGCGCATCGGGACTCATGGCGCCGCCGGCGCGTGCCGCTCCAGGAACTCGAAGACCTCGGTCGAGTCGACACCCGTGAACCCGGTCGTCGGCATCGCCGCGTGCAACGACGAGTTGAGCCGGGCCGAGGGGTAGGCCTGCCCCGACCACCGCGCCGCGAGCGCCACCGGGGGCCGGCGGCAGCATGACTCGTCCGGGCAGCGGGAGGCGAACCGGTGCGCGGTGTCCCGCCCCCGGAACCACTTCGCGTGCGCGAACGCCGTTCCCACCGACACCGAGAACTGCCCGCGCGACGAGGGCTGGATGCGCGAGGTGCACCAGTACGTGCCCGCCGGCTTGTCGGTGTACTGGTGGTACGGGCTGAACCGGTCCTCGACGTCGAACACGCGGCGCGCGCTCCAGAAGCGGCAGACCGTCTGCCCCTCGACCGCACCCAGCGCATCCGTCGGGAACTGCACGGCGTCGTTCTCGTAGGCCTTCGAGATCGTGCCCGACTCGTGCACCTTCAAGAAGTGCACCGGGATGCCGAGGTGCTCGGTGGCCAGGTTCGTGAAGCGGTGGGCCGCCGTCTCGTAGCTGACGCCGAATGCGTCGCGCAGGTCTTCGACCGACAGCTCACGTGCATCCTTCGCCGCCGAGAGGATGTCGACCGCGCCCTTCTCGGGGATGAGGAGGGCGGCCGCGAGGTAGTTCGTCTGCACCCGCTGCTGCAGGAACTCGGCGTAGTCGCGCGGTTCGCCGAGCTGCAGCACGTGCGACGACAGCGCCTGCAGCACGACCGAGCGCGGGTCGGCGTCCGGCGACTGGCCGAGCGGCACGTAGATGCGGCCGTTGCGCAGGTCGGTCACCGACCGGGTCGACCCGGGCAGGTCGCCCACGTAGTGCAGCGTGAACCCCAGGTGCGACGCCAGATCGGATGCCACGCGCTGCGACAGCGGGCCGCCTGAGTGGCCCACGGCCGCGTGCAGCCCGGCCGCGACCTGCTCGAGGTCGGCGAAGTAGTTGTGGCGCTCGCGCATGGCCCTGCGCAGAGAGGTGTTGGCCCGGCGCGCCTCTTCGGGCGTCGCCGCGCGCTCGTTGTGCACGCGCTCGAGCTCGCGATGCAGCCCCAGGATGGTCTCGATGGCCTCGTCGCTCAGCGACTTGCGCACCGGCAGCGGCGGCAGGCCGAGCGAGGCGAACAGGGGCCCGCGCTGCGCCCGCTCGAGCGCGATCTCGAGCGCCGCCCGCCGGCTCGGCGGCTCGGCCGAGAGCAGCTGGTCGATCGACACCTCGAACACCCGGGCGAAGCGCTGCAGCTCACCGAGCTTCAGTTCGCGCTTGCCGTTCTCGATCACCGAGACCTGCGAGGGCGCCCGCCCGATGGCCGCGCCGAGGTCGTCGAGGGTGAGGCCGCGCTCCGCACGCAGCTGGCGGATGCGGCGGCCGATGGTGAGGGAATCGAGCATGATCCCATCCTGCGCGGCGGGGGCGAACGGATGCGGCATGCCGACACCCTCTCATGTCGGCTTCTTCGTGAAAACAGAAGAACGGCCGAACTTCTGCTGCCTTCGACCCGGAAAAGGTCGTTCAGAGCGCCCAGAGTCGAACCCACGCCGTAATTCGATTCGCAAGGGAGCGCCGACAGATGAGCACGGAGACGAACACCGGAAACACCATCCGGCCCGGAGAGCAGACCCGGCCCGGGGACCAGACCCAGACCGCCGCCGACCTCGAGCGCAGCTGGAAGACCGACGCCCGCTGGAACGGCATCCAGCGCGACTACACCGCCGAGGACGTCATCGCCCTGCGGGGCCGGGTCGCCGAGGACGCGACCCTCGCCCGCCGAGGCGCCGAGCGGCTCTGGCAGCTCCTCCACACCGAGGAGTGGGTGCCGGCCCTCGGTGCCCTCACCGGCAACCAGGCCGTGCAGCAGGTGCGTGCCGGCCTCAAGGCCATCTACCTCTCGGGCTGGCAGGTCGCCGCCGACGCCAACCTCAGCGGCCAGACCTACCCCGACCAGAGCCTGTACCCGGCGAACTCGGTGCCTGCGGTCGTGCGGCGCATCAACAACGCCCTGCTGCGCGCCGACCAGATCGAGTTCGCGGAGGGGCTGCCCCAACGCGAGTGGATGGCGCCCATCGTCGCCGACGCCGAGGCCGGCTTCGGCGGCCCGCTCAACGCCTACGAACTCATGAAGTCCATGATCCAGGCCGGAGCCGCGGGCGTGCACTGGGAGGACCAGCTCGCCAGCGAGAAGAAGTGCGGGCACATGGGGGGCAAGGTGCTCATCCCGACCAGCCAGCACATCCGCACCCTCAACGCGGCCCGGCTCGCCGCCGACGTCGCCGGGGTGCCGACGGTCGTCATCGCCCGCACCGACTCGCTGGCCGCGAACCTCATCACGAGCGACGTCGACTCGCGCGACCAGCCGTTCCTCGACGGCACCCGCACGCCCGAGGGCTTCTACGGAACCACCCCCGGCATCGACACCGTCATCTCCCGCGGCCTCGCCTACGCCCCCTACGCCGACCTGCTCTGGGTCGAGTCGTCCGAGCCCGACATCGAGCTCGCCCGCCGCTTCGCCGAGGCGGTGCACGCGGAGCATCCCGGCAAGCTGCTCGCCTACAACTGCAGCCCCAGCTTCAACTGGAAGGCGAAGCTCACGGATGCGCAGATCGCGACGTTCCAGAGCGACCTGGCCGCGATGGGGTACGCCTTCCAGTTCATCACCCTCGCGGGCTTCCATGCTCTCAACCACTCCATGTACACGCTCGCCCGCGGCTACGGCGAGCGGCAGATGAGCGCCTACGTCGAGCTGCAGGAGGCCGAATTCGCCTCCGAGGCCGACGGCTACACCGCGACGCGACACCAGCGTGAGGTGGGCACCGGCTACTTCGACCGGATCGCCACGGCCCTGAACCCGACGAGCGCCACCCTCGCGCTCGTGGGTTCGACCGAGTCCGAGCAGTTCCACTAGACCGCCACCCCGACGACTCCGAAAGGCACCCACGACCATGTCCCACCCCATCCCCACCTCGATCACCGTGCACGCCGACACCGACACAAACGCAGGCACCGATCGCTTCGACGAGATCCTCACCCCCGAGGCCCTGCACTTCCTCACCCGCTTGCACGACCAGTTCGCGGGCCGCCGGCAGGAGCGCCTGAACGACCGGATGCTCCGCCGCAAGTCGGTCGAGAACGGCCGCGACCTGCGCTTCATCCCCGAGACCGCCGCCATCCGCGACGACCCGACCTGGCGGGTCGCGGGTGCCGGCCCCGGACTCGACGACCGCCGCGTCGAGATCACCGGCCCCACCGATCCGAAGATGACGATCAACGCCCTGAACTCCGGTGCAAACGCCTGGCTGGCCGACCTCGAAGACGCCACGAGCCCCACCTGGCCGAACGTGATCGGCGGGCAGCTCGCCCTGCACGACGCGATCCGCGGGAGGCTGTCGCATACGAGCGACGACGGCCGGCCGTACCGGGTCACAGCTCCGGCCGACGAGCAGCCGACGATCATCCTCCGGCCCCGCGGCTGGCACCTGGTCGAGAAGCACCTGCGCTACACCGACCGCGGCGGCTCCACCCGTGCGGCGAGCGCGAGCCTGGTCGACTTCGGGCTTTACCTCTTCCACAACGCCCACGCGCTGATCGAGGCCGGCCGCGGCCCCTACTTCTACCTGCCGAAGATCGAGAACCACCAGGAGGCCCGGCTCTGGGACGACGTCTTCACCTTCTCGGAGAACGCCCTCCGCCTGCCGCACGGCACGATCCGCGCGACCGTGCTGATCGAGACGATCACGGCGGCCTACGAGATGGACGAGATCCTCTACGAGCTCCGCGAGCACGCCGCGGGCCTCAACGCCGGGCGCTGGGACTACGTCTTCAGCCTGATCAAGACCTACCGTGAGCGTGGCGCGGGCTACCTCCTGCCCGACCGCGATCGCATCGCGATGACCCTGCCGTTCCTGCGGTCGTACACCGATCTGCTCGTGCAGACCTGCCACGCGCGGGGCGCATATGCCATCGGAGGCATGAGCGCGTTCATCCCGAACCGCCTCGACCCCGAGGCCACCGAGCGGGCGCTCGCGAAGGTCGCCGACGACAAGCGGCGCGAGGCCGGCGACGGGTTCGACGGCACCTGGGTCGCGCATCCGGATCTCATCCCCACCGCCCGCGCCGAGTTCGACGCGGTCCTCGCGGGACGCCCCAATCAGCTCGAGAGGCGACGAGCCGAGGTGCAGGTCTCTGCCGCCGACCTCGTCGACCTCACGGGTATCGACCGCACGGTGACGGATGCGGGGGTGCGGTCGAACGTCTCGGTCGCCCTCCGCTACATCGAGAGCTGGCTGCGGGGGACCGGGGCCGCAGCGATCGACGGCCTGATGGAGGATGCGGCGACCGCCGAGATCGCGCGCTCGCAGCTCTGGCAGTGGATCCACCTCGGGGTGACCACGGCCGAGGGCACGCGGATCACCCGCGACCACGTGGGCGAGGTACTGCACGAGGTCGTGCGGAGCCTGCCCCACCGCTCGCTCGCCGACCGCTTCGACGACGCCGAGGACGTGCTCCGCCGCGTCGCCCTCGAGGACGAGTTCCCCACCTTCCTCACCATCCCCGCCTACGCCCACTACCTCGCCGACGACGCCCGCACCCCCGCCCGCCACCCCCAGGGCCTAGCCGCCTAGCCGCAACCGCGCTTGCGGCGCCGACCCTCGTTTCGCCTCGATTCACCGGCCGAGACGAGGGTCGGTTGCGCTAGAATTCTGTACATGGCCACCATCCCCGTCGCAGAAGCCCGCGCGAACTTCTCCAAGATTGTGGAGTCGGCCGCCACCACCCACGAGCGCTTCGAGGTCACCCGCAACGGGAGTCGGGCCGTGGTGATCCTCGGAGCCGACGACTACGACGTCCTGCTCGAGACCATCGACATCCTCGCCGACTCCGACACCCTCGATGCGATCCGGGAGGGGCTCCGCGATCTAGAGTCCGGCGACGTCGTCGACGCCGATGACGTGCGCCAGGCCATGGTCGAGGCGCGGCGGCTCGGCGAGGAGCGGCGTTCCGGCGGCGCGCCCGCAACTCCCGCGGAGTGACCGAGCAGTACGAGGTGCGCTTCACCCGCTCGGCGAAGCGTGCCCTGACCGAGAGACTCCCCGAGTCGGTGGCGGCTGCCGCGTTCGAGTTCATCATGGGTGCCCTCCGCGACAACCCGAAGCGCGTGGGCAAGCAGCTCGACGAGCCGCTCTTCCCGCTCTATTCCGCCCGGCGCGGTGAGTACCGCATCCTCTATCGCGTCGAAGACGGTCGCCTGATCATCGAGGTGGTCTCCGTGATCCACCGCCGGGACGCCTACCGCACCTGAGCCGGGCGGGAGCCGGGGTCGGCGAAGGCCTGCCGCTCTCGCCATAATGGTGTGCATGGACCCGGTCGGAACCATCGTGTGGATCGTCTCGTTCGTGGCGGTCACGGTCGCCGTCTCCGGGCTCGCGGGGCGGGCGGGGGTCTCGGCCCCGATCGTGCTCGTGATCGTCGGGGCGGTCGTGTCGTTCATCCCGGGCGTGCCCACCATCGAGGTCGAGCCCGACCTCATCCTGTACGGGCTGCTGCCGCCCCTGCTCTACGCGGCGGCCATCCGCACCTCGTTCGCCGACGTCCGGGCCCGGCGCGACGGCATCCTGCTGCTCTCGGTGGGGCTGGTCGCATTCACCGTCGTCACCGTCGGGCTCACCGCCTGGCTCGTCGTCCCGGCGATCTCGCTCGCGGCCGCGTTCGCGTTCGGCGCGGTCGTCGCGCCGACGGATGCGGTGGCCGTCACCGCGATCGCCGGCCGCCTCAAGCTTCCCCGGCGGCTCGTCACCGTGCTCGAGGGCGAGAGTCTCCTCAACGACGCCACCGCTCTGGTCGCCCTGAACGCCGCCATCGCCGCGATCATCGGCGCCTCGAACCCGAACGCCCAGCCGCTGACGCCGTGGAACATCATCCTCGAGTTCGTCATCGCGATCGTCGTCGGTGTGGGGTTCGGCTTCGTCGTCGGGTTCGTGCAGGCCATGATCCGCAAGCGCCTGCACTCGCCGGTGCTCGACACCAGCCTGTCGCTGATCACCCCGTTCGTGGCCTTCATCCCAGCCCAGCTGCTGCACGGCTCGGGGGTTCTCGCCGTGGTCGTCGCCGGTCTCTACCTCGGCTTCCGCGCCCCGGTCATCCAGACCGCCGAGGCCCGCATCGCCGAGTCGCTCAACTGGCGCACGATCCAGTTCCTGCTCGAGAACGCGGTGTTCCTGTTCATCGGGCTGAGCCTGTTCTCGATCCTGCAGGGGATGATGATCGGCGGCGAGAGCATCGGCCAGACGATCCTGATCTGCGTCGTCATCCTGTTCGCGATCTTCCTCTCCCGCTTCGCCTGGATGATGCTCACCACCTCGATCTACCGGTTCGGCCCGCAATGGCTGCGCAACCGCGGGTGGAGCTGGCGCAACGGCATCGCGGTCTCGTTCGCCGGTATCCGCGGGGTGGTGACCCTGGCCGCCGTGTTCCTGCTGCCTCCGGAGACGCCCGGCCGCTCCTTCCTGCAGTTCCTCGCCTTCGTGGTCGTGGTCGGAACGCTGCTCGGCGGCGCCCTGCTGCCCTTCGTCATCCGTCGCCTGCGGCTCCCGCCCCCTGACTTCTCCCAGGAGCAGACCGAGGTGCACCTGCTCATGGCCGAGGCCCAGAACATCGGGCTCGAGAAGCTCGAGGCCGAGGTGACGGATGCGATCGACCAGCGCGTCGTCGACCGCCTGCGCATCAACGCCACCTTCTTGAGCGACTCGCTCGAGAACCCCGGCCCCGAGGGCGCCGAGCCGCCCTACAAGGCCTACGCGCGCCTTCGCCGCATCATGATCGCGGCCGAGCGGGATGCGGTGCTCACCGCCCGCTCGGAGGGCCGCTACCAGGAACGCGCGGTCAAGGCCGTGCTGGCGAAGATCGACGTCGAGGAGACCGAGCTGAACCTCGGGCGGCCGCGCGCGGAGTAGGCGCAGCGACCGCGCCCGGAGGCCGAGCGCAGGCACGGGCGCGGACGCGGGTGCCGCGGCTCAGCGCACCTGGCTCGTCGTGATCACCCTGGTCCACGGCCCCGCCGGGACATCGCCGTCGTCGACGAAGCGCCACGAGACCCCGGCCTGCTCGCCGTTCAGCTCCTCGAAGCCGAGGCAGCCGACGACCGCGGGGGAGACATCCATTCCGGCCCCGCCGTAGCGCGCGTTCAGTGGCCGGGCATCGTCGGCGCCGAAGACGTACTCGGCGTCGTCGTACTCGCCCGGCCCCGCATCCTCGATCTGCGCGTAGCAGGTGGCCCCGCCGTAGCTGATCGCGACCCACCGGTTCTTCAGGTAGCTGAATCCGTTGTCGCCCTGGTGGGACACGTAGGGTTCCTGACCCGCCCAGGGCACGACGGAGTCGCGTCGCGCGAAAGCTCGCGGGTCGTTGATGTCGTCGAAGGGCAGGTCGAGGTAGAACGGGTTCTCGAGCGGGGTGATCGCGGTCGGGAAGTAGTCGTTGCCCGCGGTGCGGGGCTCGGTCTCGCAGCCGCCGCCCGTGATCTGCCCGTCGCAGCCGCCGTAGTGCTCCTGCCAGAGCGAGTCGAAGGTCGAGAGCACCTGGCTGCCGTCGGAGGCCGAGGGGTCGAAGATCTCGCCGACCCAGAACGTCGTCGCCACGATGCCGGTGTGCTCGGGATACCCGCCGCCGGACGGGGCACCCGGGGTGCCCGGGGTCGGGGTGGACCCGGCGACCGTTCCCGAGCATCCGGCCAGGTTCATGCAGATGGGGAACGCCGAGCACGCGGCCAGGGCTCCGCCCGCGAGGCCGAGCACGGCCGCCGCGGCGAGGCCCCGCCGGAGGGGGGTCCGGCGGGGCGGATGAGGGAGCGGCCGGCGTCGGGTCATCCGGCCGCTCCGGTCGTGGGCGGAGTCACGGTGTCCGTCGTGCCCTTCGGGGCATCCGTTCCGCTGTTCGAGTGCACCTCGACGGGCCCGGCGACCTTCGGCGCCACGGCGGGCGCCGGGAGGGCTGCCACCGTCGGAGCCGGGGCTCCGACCGAGTCGTAAAGCGAGTAGTCGTCGGTCTCGAGCGTGCCGTTGCCGAACACGTTCAGGCCGAAACTGATTCCGGTGTAGCCGGCCGGGATCGCCGCGGTCGTGAACACCGCCTCGGAGAACACCGGGTTCGCGGCGAACCACGGGCTCGAGGTCCAGTACTGCCAGACCCCGGCCGTCGTGCGCAGGTAGATCGCGAACTGGGTCGGCACGGTCGAGGTGTACCAGGCCCGCATCGAGTACGTGTGCCCGGTGACGACCGTCGGGGTGCAGGCGCCGAGGTCGAAGGCGGGCAGCAGCTTCGCATCGCCGTCGACGTAGTTCGACACGGTGACGTAGCCGGCCACGGACCCGGTGCGGGCCGGGGACTTCGTGGTGATGACGGGGGTGTTCGAGCCGTAGCCGCCGGTCATCCAGCAGCTCGGCATCCCGTTGACGCCCGCCGTCTCGAGGCTCGGGTTGACCACGGCGTTCACGCCCGGGCCGGCCGGAGCCGTCACGGGTCCGGCGACCGCGGGCTTCACCGTGCCGCCGACGACCTGGCCGACGGTCTTCACCACCGTGTTGTTCGACGCCGCCCGCGGGGCCAGCCAGGTGAGGAACTGGCTGAACACGGTCGGCGTGACGTTGAGGTCGCAGCCGGATGCGCAGACGTTGTGGAAGGTGAGCGGCACCCAGCCCCCGGTCTTCTCGGCGTTCGTCACCGAGGCCTTGAGGTCGGCCAGGGTCCACGTGTTGTCGACCTGGTCGAGCGCCTTGAGGTAGAACGGCTTCGACGGCGGGATCGACTCGGTGTAGCTGCAGTCGGTGCAGCCGAAGCGGCTGCGGAGGTCGCCGAGCATCCTGGCGCTGTTGTAGCCGCAGTTCTTGGCGGCGGTCTCGTTGGCGGGCACGCTGCTGGCGAAGGGGTAGGCGAAGCTCGTGACGGTGTAGCCCCAGCTCATCAGGGTGCTGCGGTCGTTGCAGATCTGGCGGCTGACCTCGGTGGCGGGGAGGGTCGCGAGATCCGGGTGGTTGACCGTGTGCCCGCCGATCTCGTGGCCGGAGGCCTTCAGGGCGTCGAGGCCGGCGCGGGTGAAGTAGCCGTTAGCGCCGACGAAGCCGGAGACGATGTAGAACGTGCCCTTCATGCCCTTGGCGTTCATCAGGTCGGCGGCCGCCTGCTGGTTGGCGTTGCCGTCGTCGAAGGTGAGGCTGATGACGGTCTGCGGCTTTGCCACGGCGGCGGGCGCAGCAGCGCCGGTTGCAGCACCCGGCACCGCGGCCGAAGCCGGCACCGCGCTCGTGAGCACCGGCCCGCTCAGGGCGGCGGTCGCGGCGAGGGCCGCCACCGCCACCCGGGCGAGGAGGGAACGGAAGGACATCGTCGTCCGGATCATCACGTCACTCCACCGTCACGGACTTCGCGAGATTGCGGGGCTTGTCCACGTCGCGCCCGAGGGAGAGCGCGAGGTCGCGGGCCAGCACCTGCAGCGGTACGACCGACTCCAGCGGTCCCCAGCGGTCCATGCCGCCGGGCATCGGGGTGCCGAGGCTGAGGCCGAGTGCCGGGATCGTGCTGCCGGCGCCGCCGATACGGATGACGCGGCCGCCGCGGGCCTCGACCTCCGAGATGTTGCTCTCGATCCGCGGGTCGCCCGAGTCGATCACGACGACGGGGGTGCCGAGCTCGATCAGCGCGAGCGGGCCGTGCTTGAGCTCGCCGGCCGGGTAGTGCTCGGCCCAGCGGTAGCTCAGCTCCTTGAGCTTCAGCGCGCCCTCGGCGGCGTAGACGACTCCCGAGCCGCGCCCGAGGAACAGGTAGCCGCTGGCGTCGTGCAGCGCGTCGATCAGCGGCGGGATGCGGTCGTGCGAGACCGCGATGGCGTGCGCCAGCAGGTCGGGCAGCCTCCGCAGGTCGTCGACGTGCAGCAGCGCGGTCTCCCGGCTCATCCGGCCGGTCGCGACGAGCGCGGAGAGCGCCATCGCCACTCCGCTGATCGCCTGGGCGACGAAGGTCTTGGTCGCGGCGACGCCGATCTCAGGGCCGGCCTGGCAGTCGAGCACCGAGTCCGCCGTGCGGGCGAGTGTCGAGTGGGCGGTGTTGGTGAGCGCGAGCAGCGACGACTCCGCGAGGTCGAGATCCTCGATCGCCCGCAGCACGTCGGCGGTCTCGCCGGACTGGCTGAGCGCGATCACGAGCGTGCCCGGCTCGAGCACGGTCTCCGAGGCCTCGCTCGCGATGATGGAGGAGACCGGCAGTCGGCCGAGGGCGCCGAACGCCGAGCCGACCACGCGGCCTGCATTCAGCGAGGTGCCGCAGCCGAGCACCGCGACGCGGCGGAAGTCGGGGATGCCGAGGCCGTCCCAGAGCGCGCCGTTCGCGATCCCGGGAGCCAGCTGGTCGATGATCCGGGCCGCCGTCTCGGGCTGCTCGGCGATCTCCTTGCCCATGAAGTCGGGGTGGCCGTCGAGGTCACGGACCACGGCGGTCCACGACGAGCGTACGAAGGGCGGGGGAGTGGCGGGCTGCCCGTCACGGGTCCAGATCAGCTCGTCGGCGAGCTCGACGACGTCGCCGTCGCGCATGGCCTGGAAGCCGTCGACCCGGGAACCGATCGCCTGCACGTCGCTCGCCGCGAAGACCCCGGAGGGCGAGCTGGCGACCAGGAGCGGCGACCGGTGCGTGGCGGCGACCAGCCGGCCGGTGTCCGCATCCAGGGCGACGATCGCCCAGGAGCCGGTGAGCCGGGCGATCGTCGCCTCGACGGCGGCCCGCAGGTCTCCGGATTCGCGGAGCTCCTCCTCCACGAGGTGGCTGATGACCTCGCTGTCGACCTGCGTGATCAGACGGTGGCCTCGGGCGGCGAGCTCGCGGCGCAGGGCCTCCGCGTTCTCGATGATGCCGTTGTGCACGATGCTCACGCGGCCCGAGCAGTCCAGGTGCGGATGCGCGTTGGTCTCGGTCACCGCACCGTGCGTCGCCCAGCGGGTGTGGCCGATCCCGGCTCCCGGCAGGGTTGCTCCCGACCAGCCGGCGAGCTTGTGCGAAAGCGACTCGACGCGCGCGATCGTGCGGGAGGTGGCGGTGATGCCGCCCGTGGTCCGTACGGTCACGCCGGCCGAGTCGTACCCGCGGTACTCCAGCAGGGCCAGCGCGCCGATCAGGAACGGGGCGACCGGGGCATCCGTCCGGCACGCCACGATGCCGCACATCAGGCGCTCCGGCCGTCGAGGATGACCTGGCGGCGGACGAACTGCGGCTCGCGCTCACGGCGCTCCCGGCTGTGCATCTCGCCGGCCACCCGGAGGATGATGTCGTCCAGGCGGGTCGCCGGGTCGAAGCCGACGAGCTCGGCGGCCTTGGTGTAGTCCGGCACCCGACGGCGCATGTCCTCGAAGCCGGCCGCGTAGGCCTCGCCGTAGCTGAGGTGGGTGACGTGGCTCGTGCTGCCGGTGACGTCGATGATCCGCTGCGCGAGCGAGTTGATCGAGACCTCCTCGGCGCCGCCGAGGTTGAAGGCCTGACCGGTGGCGCGCGGCTCGGCGATCAATCGGACCATCGCGGGCACCACGTCGCCGACGTACGAGAAGCAGCGGGTCTGCTCGCCGTCGCCGTACACGGTGAGCGGCTCGCCCCTGAGCGCCTGGCCCACGAGGTTGGGTACGACCATCCCGTAGCGGCCGGTCTGCCGCGGGCCCACGGTGTTGAAGGGCCGCACGATGGTCACGTCGAGGCCGTACTCGGTCCAGTAGGCGTGGGCGAAGGCCTCGTCGATGCCCTTGGCGGCGGCGTAGGTCCAGCGCGACTTGAGCGGCGAGCCGAGGATGCGGTCGGATTCCTCGGTCAGCTTGTCCGAGGCGTTCTTGCCGTAGATCTCGCTGGTCGAGACCAGCAGCAGCGAGGCCCCCGTGGCGACGCAGGCGTCGAGCACGTTCTCGGTGCCGTGGATGTTCGTGCGGAGGCTCGACAGCGGCTGCTCCACGATGAGCTTGACGCCGACGGCGGCGGCGAGGTGGAAGACGCGGTCGGCGCCGCGCACGGTGGCGAGCACCTTCTCGCGGTCGAGCACCGAGCCGTGTTCGATCGTCAGCCGGGGATCGTCGAGCGAGCCCATCAGGTTGCGGGGAGCACCGGTCGACATGTCGTCGAGGACGACGACCTCGTCTCCCTGCTCGAGAAGGTGTTCTACGAGGTGGCTGCCGATGAAGCCGGCTCCACCGGTGATTACGGTACGCATGTCATTCAGTCCTGTTCACTCATCGAGGTCTGGGTAAGGGGTGGTGGTCGGGGGTCAGAGGATCGAGCGCTGCGGGATGTCGGTCCCGCGGTAGGTGGTGTCGAGCACCAGCTGGTGCGACTGGATCCAGTCGACGTCGCTGTCGGTGTGCCGGGTGTGCAGCACGACGAGGGCGGCGCCGAAGGCGGCCGGATCCTCGAGGTTGCGGAGCACCGCGCCGCTCGGCAGCGTGATCGTGTCGAAATGCGCGTCGGTGAAGGCGACGGTCGCCCCCCGCGCCACCAGGCGGTCGAGGATCTCGAGCGCCGGCGACTCGCGGAGGTCGGCGACGTCGGGCTTGTAGGAGACGCCGACGACCAGCACGCGGGTGCCGTGCATCCCGAGGCCGGAGCCGGAGAGCACCTCCTGCACGCGGTCGACGACCCGGGTGGGCCGCGCCGCGATCTCGGTCATGGCCTGGGTGATCATCGGGGCCGAGACCCGGTTCTCGCGCAGCTGCCAGAGCAGGTAGTGCGGGTCGCACGGGATGCAGTGACCGCCGACGCCGGGGCCGGGCAGGAACGCCATGAAGCCGTAGGGCTTCGTCGAGGCGGCGTCGACGACGTCGGCGATGTTCAGATCGAGCGTCTTGCAGATGTCGGCGAACTCGTTGGCCAGGGCGATGTTGACAGCGCGAAACGTATTCTCCAAGAGTTTGGTCATCTCGGCCGCGGCCAGCGAGCGCACGCGGTGCACGCGTCCGACGTAGCGCAGCAGCAGGCGCGAGGCCTCCTCCTCGCACTCGGGGGTGGCGCCGCCGACGACGCGCGGCACTTCCTCGTGGTCGAACGAGGCGTTGCCCGGGTCGATCCGCTCGGCGCTGAAGGCGACGAAGACGTCCTGGCCGACGGTCATCCCGCGGGCCATCAGGGGCGTGACCAGCAGGTCGTCGGTGCATCCGACGTAGGTGGTCGAGGTGAGCATCAGGATCTGGCCGGGCATCACGTGATCGAGCACCATGGCGCAGGCGGCGCGGAGGATCGACAGATCGGGCACCAGGTGGTCGTCGACCGGCGTGGGCACGCAGACGATCACGGCGGCGGCGCGGCGGAGGTCGTCGGGGTCGCTCGTCAGCACGAAACCGGGGTCGTCCAGAGCGGTCGACAGACGGGCACGGTCGCTGTCGAGCAGGTCGGCCTGGCCCGCCTCGATGATGTCGATGCGGCGCTGCGAGACGTCGAGCCCGAGCACACGGGTGTGGGCTCCGTGGTAGGCCAGCGCGGTGGGAAGGCCCACGTAGCCCAGGCCCACGATGGCGACGTCGAACTCGAAGCCGGCCGCCTGGGCCGCCTCGGCGGCGGTGGGCGTCCGCTCGATCGACGCGGGATCGGCGTCGGCGTCGCGGCCGCGCCTCCAGTCCTCGTCGATGTGCGTACGGGTGATGCTCTCGAATGTGGTCACGGCGTTCTCCCTCGGATGTCCGGTGCCGATTGGCAGTCAGAAAGACGGTGTCGCCGGCTGCGGGATGAACGAGTGGGTGTCCCCGGGTGAGGCCTCGTTCATCCCGGCGCCGGATGACGCGGTCGGGTCGGGTTGAGAGATGAGCGGATGTTCGGACTCTTGCCCCCGGACACACTGTCGCCGTCGCCGGAGAGCGAAATCAATCGGATCCGGGAGTCGTGCGGTTTCCCACGCCGGGTTCGCGTGGGGCTGCGGGAGCGCGCTCCGGGGTGCGGTTTCCCGCAGCCATCGTGCGGGTGGTCCAGGGGCCGTCGTCGCCTAGCGTGGGCGAGGAACACCGAGTGAGTGGGGAGGGGACCATGCTGTCCTTCGTGATCGTGGTGATCCTCGTCTTCGGGGTCAACACACTGCTGTGGACGACCGCGGGCGGCCTGCGCGTCATCGCCGCCTGGGTGGCGAGACTGCGGTCGACGCCCGAGCGGGATGAGGCGCGCCGCGAGGCCACGCCCGGCCGCGACCGCGTCGCCATCCTGATCGCCGCGCACAACGAGGAGTTCGTGATCGGCCACACCCTGGAGGCGCTCGAAGGGGTCGGCGACGACATCGCCGTCTTCCTCGTCTCGGACGGGTCGAGCGACGCCACGGCCGACATCGCCCGCAGCCACGGCGCCACCGTGCTCGAGCTCAACCCGAACCGGGGCAAGGCCGGCGCGATCGTCGAGGCGGTCAAGCACTTCGAGATCGCCGACCGCTTCGAGGTGCTGCTGCTGCTGGATGCGGACACGCGGCTGAGCAAGGACTACTTCGACACCGGCCTCGGCGAGTTCGCCGACCCGGGCATCGTGGCCGTCGCCGGCCGCGCATCCACGCTCTTCAACCCGCGCTCGCCGACGCGGATCGGCCGCATCCTGGTGGCCTACCGCGAACGCGTCTACATCGCGATGCAGTACCTGTTCAAGTTCGGGCAGGCCTCGAAGCACGCCAACGTCGTGCCGATCGTGCCGGGGTTCGCGAGCATGTACCGCACCCGCATCCTGGCCGACATCGACATCGCAGCCCCCGGTCTCAAGATCGAGGACTACAACATGACCTTCGAGCTGCACGCCAAGAAGCTCGGGCGCATCTCGTTCCATCCGCACGTGGCCATCGCGCTGACGCAGGATCCGGACACCTTCGCGGACTACGCCAAGCAGGTCGAGCGCTGGAACACCGGGTTCTGGCAGACCGTCGTGCGGCACCGCTTCCGGTTCCGCCTGTTCTGGTTCGTGCTCACGCTCTTCATCGTCGAGCTCGTGATGGCGAGCGTCGTGCTGATCTCCCTCGTGCCCTCGATCGTGCTCTCGCTCTACGCCTCCGCGGTCGTCGCGCTCGGCTGGGATCCGACCGGCACCGCCGCGGAGATCACGACGCTGCTGCCGCCGCTCGCGCTGGTGCTCGGCGTGGTGCTGCCGGACTACCTGCTGACGCTGATGGCGGCCGTTGTCGCGCGCCGGCCGGTGTACCTGCTCTACGGCCTCTGCTTCCCGATCCTGCGAGTGATCGACGCGGTGCTCTGCGCGATGGCGCTCGCCGTGGCGCTCACGGGCCGCACGAGCGGCACCTGGACGAGCCCCTCCCGCCGCGCCATCCGCTCGGAGCCCGGCGGGGCCGAGGTGACCGTCACGGAGGGCAGCGTGCCCAAGGAGGCCGTCCCGGCGGTCAGCTGACGGAGGTCAGTTCAGCAGGGACGCCAGGTGGGAGCGGGAGCGTGCCCCGACCTTGCGGTAGATGTGGGTCAGGCGGAGCTCGACCGTGCGGAGCGACAGGTACAGCTCGCTCGCGATCTCGCGGTTGCGGAACCCGCGGCTGACCATCTGGGCGACCTCGCGCTCCTCGGCCGTGAGCATCGCGAGCACGGCGCTCGCCTCCGCCGGCGCCCGCGGCACGTCGGGCGCATCCGTCCGCCGGGCCCAGCGCACGGCGCCGCTGCGCTCGAAGGCGGTCACGGCATCCGCGATCGCGCGGTCGGCGGCCTTGGCGTCGCCCTGCCGGGCCAGCCACTCGCCCTGGGCGAGGAGGGTGCGACCCCGGTCGTAGCCGAGCGAGTCGGTCGGTGCGCGGCGCACGGCCTCCTCGAACAGGGCTCCGGCGAGGTCGTCCGGTGCCACCAGGGCGCGGGATCGGGCGACCGCCAGGTCGAGCCACTGCGTGGGCCGGCGCACCAGCTGATCCTCGAGGCGGCGCAGCACGCCTTCGGCGTCCCGCGGCCGGCCCGCGGTCATCAGGGCTTCGACGAGATCGGCGGAGTGCCGGATCATCGCGGGGTTGCGCGGGCCCGCCCCACCCGTCGCCACGTCGGCCTGCTGCAGCAACCGGACGGCCTCCTCGGGCTCGCGCGCGAGGAGCGCGTCGGCTCCCTGGAGGGTGAACAGCATCGCCAGCACCGCGCTGTGGTGCTCGGCCGAGGCGCGTGCGAGGCAGTCCTTCGCGTAGCCCACCGCATCCTCGGAGCGGTCGCCCGACGAGGAGTACCAGTAGAGCGCGAGCGCGCGGGTCGAGCGGTTGATGACCGACTCGACGGGCTCGGCCATCCACTCCTCGACCGCGATCCGGGCGCGGTGGAAGTCCTGCGCGCGCATCTCGTTGATGTACGCCATCTGGCGGGCCCACTCGTTGGCGAGCCGGTGATGGGAGTGCCGGCGGAAGATGATCGTGTACACGCGCCTCGCCTGGCCGTACCGCTCGCGGTAGCTGAGCGTCTCGCCGAAGGTGACGAGCGAGTACACCGAGAGCCGTTGCAGGTCGTCGGCGCTCAGCCGATCGGTGCTGAGCCCCGGATCCGGCACGCCCTCGATCGCATCGAGCAGGGCGCCGGCCTCGTCGTGGGCGAAGATCGTGGAGGCTCCGGTGCGGGGGGCGAACCGCGCGCCGAGGGCATGGCCGCGCCGCGCCTCGTCGAGCTCCCAGCGGGAGCTGCGGAAGAAGGCGGCCCGGGAGAGCAGGGTCACGGCGCCGGCCGGGTCGTCGTCGCCGTACAGGCTCACCGCCGCGTCGACCTCGCCGGGAGTGATGGACTGGGAGCGCTCGAAGTCGATCGTGATCCGCTCGGCCGCGAGGGCCATGTTGAGCGAGGCGGAGGCCGGCGGGAAGCGTACGAACTTGAGGTAGCGGGCCGCGAGATCCAGCTCGGCCTGCGCGGTCAGCGCCCGAACGAGCCGGAGCACCCCGTCGTGGTGCCCGGTGAGGTCGGCCGCGAGCAGCAGCGCGCGGTCGGCCAGCTCGACGGCCGTGGCCGGGTCGCCGTCGGCGACGAAGCCGGCAGCCGCCTCGAGCAGCGGATCGGTGGAGGGCTCCCCGGCCACGTCGAAGCTCTCGTGCCAGATGCAGAGCCGGGGGTCGGCCTCGCCGACGGCGCGCGCGAGTTCGAGGTGCCGTTCGCGGCGGAGTCGCGGCCTCATCTCCCAGTACAGCGAGGAGCGGAGGAGCGGTTCGTCCAGTCGCACCGACTGACCACGGGCGACGGCGAGCCCGGCGTAGAGGATCTCCTCGAGGGCGTCCGCGTCGTCCGGTCCGCCGAGCAGCGCCGTGAGCGGCATGATCGGTGCCAGGGCGATGCTCTGCAGCAGCCGCCGCTGGTTCTCCGGCACGGTGGTCAGGCGCTCGGCGGCGGCGGCCTTGAGTGCGTCGTGGGGTCGGGCCGGCAGCACGAGCGGCTCGAGTCCGGCTGCCTGCTCGTGGCTCAGCGAGCGGGCCGCGTCGATCATCACGAGCGGATTGCCGTCGCCCTGGGAGGCCAGGATGCGGAGAGTTCCGGCATCCGCCCCGGCGCCGAGCTCGGAGGAGAGCAGCTCGGCCGACTCCTCGATGCCGAAGCGCGGGATCTCCCGCTGCGCGAAACCGGCGAGCGGGCTGTCGGGGGTGAGCGGCGCTGCGGATGCGACGAAGCGGAGGCCGGTGCCGGCGAGACGCCCGGCCATGAAGCCGATGAGGGTCTGGCTCTCGGCATCCATGCGGTCGAGGTCGTCGATGAACACCATCAGCGGGTCGAGGTTGAGCCCGCGCAGCAGGGAGAGGAGGTCGCGCGCGGCGGCGAACATGAACTGCGGCTCGGTGGATCGGAGGGTGAATCGCCCGCTGAACTCCACCGCCCGCGAATCGTCGATCGAGGCGAAGATGGTCGAGAACCCGGAGAGCGGCCAGGCCGCCTCGGCGGGGTTCGCGCGGAGCAGCACCGACTGCGCGCGCAGCCGGTTGTGGGCCACCTCCAGCAGGCGGGACTTCCCCATCCCGAGCTCACCGGTGAACACTGTCGCCGTCTCGGCCGGGGACGCGGCGGCATGCTCGATGTACTCGAGCTCGTCGGTACGAGCCACAAACGTCATCACGGCTCCTTCCCGTCGGGTCGGGGAACCAGCCGCCGCGGATCGCTCGGGTGAAGCGAGGCGGGTCTGGTCAGGACCGCGCCGTCTGCGCAGCGGCGGCACGCGAGGTGCGCCGATAACGGGTACCTGATGTTTACCCCAGGCCCCCGGTGTTCACAACCCCTGAACTGGGGGACTGTGGTGAATCCTCAGCATCGTCGGATGCCCGGAAGCGCTCTCTCACGAACGCCCGGTGCTCCCGAGCCCCCTCCGTCAGGAGCGTTCGGCGAGGAATCCCTCGACGAAGGCCGCCGTGTCCTGCCAGCCCTCGACCGCGCGGGTCGGCACGCCGAGCGCCTTGACGGGGTAGTCGTTGCCACCCTCGTCGAGGCGGTCACCGACGAAGAGCATGTCGGCGAGCGGGATGCCGGTGAGCTCGGCGAGCCGGTTCATCCCGTACGCCTTGTCGATGCCCTTGCGGGTGATGTCGACCGAGGTCGACCCGCCCGAGCGCACCTCGAGGTCGGGCAGCAGGGCGGCGACGGCCGCACGGAGCGACTCCTTCTTCTCGCCCGTCGGGTCCCAGGCCGACTTCGCGTCGACGGGGGCCGCCTGGCCGAGTGCGGAGAAGGTGATCTGCGATTCGCGGTCCTCGAGCACGGGGCCCCAGGTGTCGGTCTCCCAGAGGCCGAGCTTCTTGGCCTCGTCGGCGAGCGCCGTGAGCGCCCGCTCCTTCTCGTCGTCGGTGAGGGTCTCGGCGTAGACCTGCACCCAGGTGTCGGCCTCGTAGCGGTAGTACTGGGTGCCGCAGGTCGGCATCAGGTGCAGGCGCTCGAGCTGGGCCTCACCGGTGGTCGGCAGGTTGGCGATGAGCTGCGACTGGAACTGGCCGAACTGGCCGCCCGAGATGACGCAGACCGGTACGACGTCGAGCAGTCGCACGAGGAGTTCGGCCATGCGGGGATCCAGCGGCGCCTTCGAGGGCGCGAGCGTGTCGTCGAGATCGAAGGCGACCAGGCGGACGTTCGTCGTCAAAGGGGGTTCTCCTCGTGTGCGATGGGGTGCGATGGTTCGGCGGATGAGCCGGGAGGGCCCGCGGATGCGGGTGCACCGCCCTAGATTGTGTCAGATGAACCCGATGACCTCATCGCCCCAGGCCAGGCGCACCGCTGCGTCGGGGTCGTCGACGATCTGCTCCTCGTGTCCGATCACCAGGGTGGAGCGCGTGTCCTCCTCGTAGACGGGCCACGACCCGGGGTCGCCGCCGGTCGCGAAGGCGAGCCAGTGCGCCTGCATCGAGGCGCTCACCCGCTCGGCCTCCGGGAGGCCGCCCAGGTCGAAGCTCGGATCCTTCTTGTTGACGCCGAGCGTGCCGAACACGTAGGCGATCTCGGTGCCGTGCGTGGCGCCGAGGCCGAGCATCTTGAGCATCGGCGTCGAGTGGTCGAACCGGTACATCCAGGTCGCAGCGCGCCGGCTGTGCGCCGAGGCGAGCCAGATCGATGGCATCCGGAACCCGGCGTCGCGCGCGAGCTCGGCCGGCGTGGTGCGCTTCGGGAACTCGGGGTACGCGGCCTCGATGCGGGCCTCGGCGGCGGCGACCTCCGGATGCTCCGCGGCCAGTTCGGCGAACATGGTGTGCACCGAGGCGCCCGTGATGGGCATCAGCGGCGACTTCATCATGCGGAACAGCGTCGCCTCGTCGTGGTTCGTGCCGATGATCAGGGGGATCGGCAGCTGGGTGCCCGCGCGGTAGGCGTCGAGCGGATGCACGGGGACGACGTCGCCGTCGACCACGGGGGCGATCGCGAGGGAGCCCGGGGCGTCGCCGGCGACGGCGGCCACGAGCTCGAAGGCCGCGGCCGAGAGCCGCTCCGGCGACACCCGGCGGAGTTGGGCCGGGTCGTCGGGCGAGACGCCGAGGAGGTCGAGGAAGCGGTGCGACACCGCGGCGGCCCGCACCTCGTCGTAGACCGAGGTCGCGGGGGAGCTCTCGGCGATCGCGCGGTGGAAGAGCCCCTCGGCCAGGGGCGAGGTGAGCAGCGTGGTCACGCAACCGCCTCCGGCGGATTCGCCGAAGACGGTGACGTTACCGGGGTCGCCCCCGAACGCGGCGATGCTGTCCTTGACCCACCGCAGGGCGAGCAGGATGTCGCGGAGGCCGAGGTTGGTGTCGAACGGCTCCTCCTCGGTCGCGAAGGCCGAGAAGTCGAGGAAGCCGAGGGCGCCGAGCCGGTAGTTGACGCTGACGAACACGACGTCGCCGCGCTCGATCAGGTGCACGGGGTCGTAGAGCGTGGGGGCGCTGCAGCCGGCGACGTAGGCGCCGCCGTGGATCCAGACCATCACGGGGCGGAGGCCATCCATCCCGTCGTCGCCCTCGAACTCGTAGTCGTCGGCACCGGAGTCGGCTCCGCCGTAGGCGGGATCGGTGTCGGCCTCGGTGTCCTTCGCGAAGACGTTGAGCGTGAGGCAGTCCTCGGACTGCACGATGCCGTCCGGCAGGGGCATCGCCTTGCCCTCGTGCTGCGGCGCGGCCGGGCCGAAGGCCTGAGCGCTGCGCACCCCGTCCCAGGGCTCGGGCGGCCGGGGGCTCCGGAAGCGCAGGGGTCCGACGGGGGCCGCTCCGTAGGGGATGCCGCGCCACGAGCGGATCCCCTTGACGACGCTGCCGCGGACGGCGCCCGACGGTGTCTCGACGATGAGGGGATCGGCCGCGACACGGTTCATGTGGCCACTGTAGCGATCGGAGGCATCAGCGCGGGGGTGATTGTCCGAGGCATCCGCCGGGGGCTGACGAGAGGGGTTGAATAGGGGAGTGAATACCGAGCTGATCGACCGACTCCGCGACGACCTGACCGCGGCCCGGTACCGCGTCGACGCGCTCGACGCCCTCTGGGGCGGCGCCGCTGCCTCCGCGCTCTTCCGGGGCCGCACGCTCCCGGCCGTGCGGGCGCTGGCCCGCCGCCGGGCCACCGGTGCCACGGTCACGCCGGTCGAGACCCTGGGTGCGCTCTTCGTGCTCGGCGAGACCGTGGGCCGTCACGAGCTCGACGCGGCCCTGCCCGCGCTCGGCTCGCTCGGCGCCGAGGAGCTCGGGCTGGTCGGGCCCGAGGACGACGGGCTGCGTGCCCGCCTCGACCTCCGCCCCTACAGCTTCGTCGACGGGCAGGGGGCCGGCAGCTGGTGGATCCTGTCCGACCTCGGCGAGACCGCGCTCGGCCGGGCCCTCGACCAGGACCACGTGCTCGGCGTCGGCGGCGCCTCGAACACGCTGAGCGGCCTGATGATCACCGAGCCCGCCGACTCGGTGCTCGATCTCGGCACCGGATGCGGCATCCAGGCCATGCACGCCACCCGCTTCGCCCGGCGTGTGGTCGCGACCGACATCTCGCGCCGGGCGCTCGCCATGGCGGCGCTGAACGCGCGGCTGAACGGGATCGACTCGATCGAGTTCCGCCACGGCTCGCTGTTCGAGCCCGTCGCGGGGGAGCGGTTCGACCGGATCGTCTCCAACCCGCCGTTCGTGATCACCCCGAGGGTCGAGGGCGTGCCGCAGTACGAGTACCGCGATGGCGGGCTGATCGGCGACGCGCTGGTGGAGAGCGTCGTGCGCCAGGCATCCGAGCACCTCACGCCGGGCGGCATCGCGCAACTGCTCGGCAACTGGGAGTACCGGGTGGCGGGCGACGCCGTGCACGGCGGGCTCGACCGGGTGCGGGGGTGGGTCGAGTCCGGGGCGGGCGCGGGCGCCGGTGCCCATGAAGTGCTCGACGCCTGGGTGATCGAGCGCGAGCGGCAGGATGCGCCCACCTACGCCGAGACCTGGATCCGTGACGGCGGCACCCGCCCGGGTTCACCCGAGTTCGAGGCCCTCTACGCGGCCTGGCTCGACGACTTCGAGCGACGCGGAGTGTCCGAGGTCGGTTTCGGCTACATCCTTCTGCGGCGACCGCCGGGCGACGGGCCGCGCGTCCCGCTCGCGCGCTACGAGCACGTCGACTCGGCGCTCGGCGACAACCCGGTGGGGCTCGGCGACCACCTGGCGACGAGCCTGGCCGGGCACGACTGGCAAGAGGCGCGGGATGACGCGGAGCTCGAGCGCGCCCTGCTCCTGCACGCGCCCGACGTCACCGAGGAGCGGCACTACTGGCCCGGCCACGACGACCCCGTGGTCATGACGCTGCGGCAGGGCGGCGGGCTCGGGCGGAGCGTTCCGCTCGACACGGGGCTGGCGGCCTTCGTGGGCGCCTGCGACGGCGACCTGTCGGCCGGGGCGATCATCGCGGCGATCGCCCAGGTGCTGGAGGTCGACGAGGCGGCGTTGCGCGCGGAACTCGTGCCGCGCATCCGCTCGCTGCTGGACGACGGGTTCCTGCTGCCGGCCTGAACTGCTGCTGGTCGCCGCCGCCCGCCGCCCCTAGAGTTGCGCCATGCGACGGCGCATCGAGTGCGAGGTCTGCGTGGTCGGCGGCGGGCCCGCCGGGATCATGCTGGGTTACCTCCTCGCGCGCTCGGGCATCGACGTGGTCGTGCTCGAGAAGCACGGCGACTTCCTGCGCGATTTCCGGGGCGACACCATCCATCCGTCGACGCTGTCGCTGCTCGGGCAGCTCGGGCTGCGCGAGGCGTTCCTCAGGCTGCCGCACACGGAGGTGCGGACGATCGACTTCGTGGTCGACGGCGTGCGGATCCACGCGGTCGACTTCTCGCGGCTGCCGGCGCCGGACGACTTCCTCAGCACGATGCCGCAGTGGGACTTCCTCGACTTCCTGGCCGGTCAGGGGCGGGCGCTGCCGTCGTACCGGCTCCTGATGTCCACGGCCGCCACGGGGGTGCTTCGCGAGGGGGCCGCCGTCGCGGGCGTCACGGCGGTCGGCCCCGAGGGCGAGCTGGAGATCGTCGCGGGGCTCACTGTCGCCGCCGACGGGCGCTCATCGACCGTGCGGGCTGCGACCGGGCTCCGACCGCGCGAGTACGGCGTGGGGATCGACGTGCTCTGGTTCCCGCTGCCGTCGCCGGAACGCCGGCCGCCCTCGACCATCGCCTACGTCGAGGGCGACTCCTTCGTGCTGACGATCGACCGCCGCGACCACTACCAGGCCGGAATGGTCATCGCGAAGGGCGGAGCGGCGGCGCTCGAGGCCGAGGGCATCGAGGCCTTCCGCACGCGGCTCGCCCGCACCGCCCGCCCGTTCGCGCCGGTCGTCGACGCGCTGCGCTCGTGGGACGAGGTGAAGCTCCTGGCGGTGCAGGTCTCCCGGCTCGAGCGCTGGCACCTCCCCGGGCTCCTCTGCATCGGCGACGCGGCCCACGCGATGTCGCCGGCGTTCGGGGTGGGGGTCAACTACGCGATCCAGGATGCAGTGGCCACCGCCAACCTGCTGACCGCGTCGCTGCGGGCCGGCCACGGCGCCCCGGAGGAGCTGCTCGCGGCCGTGCAGCGCCGGCGGCTGCCCCCGGTGCGGGCGATGCAGGCCCTGCAGCTGAGGCTGCACCGTACGATCGCGACGCCGGAGCGGAAGCCGCTGCTGGCCGATCCGCCGACCGCGCTGCAGCGGGCCGGCCTCAACCTCACCGTCCCGGTCATCCGGGCGCTCGCTCCCCGGCTGATCGGGCGGGGCTTCCGCCCGGAAACGATCAGCGAGGCCGTGCTGGGCGCTCAGTGACGGGGGTCAGCTGATGCACGGGCTCAGTGACGTCGGCGCTCAGTGATCTGCCAGTCGCCGCGGCGAGACTGGACTCCAGCGACGGCGCATCGGGCGCCCTGAGATCGGAGCGATCACCATGGGATTCCTCGACCGACTCCTCGGCCGGGACGAGCCGCAGCAGGCCGTGCCCGCCCCCGCACCGGCGCCAGCGCGCCCGGCATCCGCTCAGCCCGCGTCCCCGTCCGCGGCCCCTTCCGCGAACGGTCAGCCCGCGCGCAGCGAGGACGAGATCGCGGTCGAGCGCTACCGGTACCTCCTGCGCACCGCGCCTCCCGAGACGATCGAGCAGGTGCACGAGGAGGCCTTCACGAAGCTGACCCCGGACCAGCGGCGCATCCTGTTCACCCAGCTCAGCGAGAACGCGCCCGCCGGCGAGCAGCCCCGCGGCGACGACCCGCGCTCGCTCGCACAGGCCGCGACGCGCTCGGAGCTGCGCCAGCCCGGCACGATGGAGCGTTCGTTCGCCGGGGCCGGCCGCGCCGGCGGCGGTGGCGGGATGGGCTTCGGCGGCATGGTCGCCTCGTCGCTCCTCGGCACCGTGGCCGGCTACGTGATCGGCTCGGCGCTCGTCAGCGCGTTCCTGCCCGACCCGGGAGCCGACCAGGCCGGGGCCGATCAGAACGGCGACCAGAACGCTGCCGACCAGAACGGCGATCAGAACGGCGCCGACCAGAACGGTGACCAGAACGGCGGCGACCAGGGCGGTGACCCGGGGGCAGATGCAGGCGGCGACGGCAGTGTCGACGCCTCCGGTGCCGACGGCGGCGGCGACTGGTCCGGCGGCGGTGGCGACTTCGGTGGCGGAGGAGACTTCGGCGGCGGGGGCGGCGACTTCGGCGGCGGCGACTTCGGCGGCGGCTTCGACTTCTGACGGGCGCCCGTCAGGGGCGCGGTCATCGGGCCCGCTAGGATCTCGTGCATGACTGACCTGCACATCGTCGAGCGCGAAGACGACGACACCATCAGCTACCTGGTGGTCACCGACCTCAACCCGGACGACTTCCCCGACGCGCCCTCGCTCGGACCGTTCGCCACCCGCGCCGAGGCCGAGCAGGCCATCGTGGAGTGGGACCAGGAGCTCGTCGACGACGCGACGCCCGACGACGAGAGCACCGCGCCCGCCGTCTGAGCGGCATCCGTCTGACCGGCATCAGTCTGGCCGGCATCCGCCCGTCAGGCGTTCTGCAGCACGACCACCAGCGAGATCGCCCCGATGCTGAGCGCGACGAGGCCGATGATCACGATCCAGGTCAGCGCGCGTGCGCGGCCGAGCCTGCTGATGAACCCCGCGGGCCGGTCGTCCTGATCGTCGTCGCTCATGCCTCGACGATAGCGGGTAGCGTGAGTGCGAACCCATCCCGTCGACAGCGAAGAAGGCGATGAACGTATTCGAGAGCCGGCCCTGGCTGAGCAGCTACTCCCCGGACCTCGCCCCCACGATCGGCTCGACGCCGTTCGAGACGGTGGGTCAGCTGGTGCACGAGACCGCCGAGCGGTTCGCCGGCAAGACCGCGTACTCGAACCTCGGCACCGAGCTCAGCTTCCGTGAGATCGACGAGCTGTCAGACCGTTTCGCGGGCTTCCTCCTGGGCGAGCTGGGGCTCGTCAAGGGCGACCGCATCGTGGTGCAGATGCCGAACCTGCTGCAGTACCCGGTCGCCCTGTACGGCGCTCTCAAGGCCGGGCTGATCGTGGTCAACGCGAATCCGCTCTACACCGCCCACGAGATGAAGAAGGTCTACGCCGACTCGGGTGCCGTGGCGATCGTGCTGCTGGAGAACTTCGCCGATCGCCTCGAGTCGGTCGTCGACGAGACCGACCTGAAGCACATCGTGCTCACCCAGGTCGGCGACCTCCTGCCCGCGCCCAAGCGGGTCGTGACGAATCTCGTCGTGAAGCGGGTGCGACGGATGGTGCCGGCCCACGGTCTCCGCAGCCGTACAGGCACGGTCTCGTTCCGCGACGCGCTCGCGAAGGGCGCCCGGCACGCCGGCGTGGGGCTGCCCGAGATCACCCGCGACGACACCGCGCTGCTGCAGTACACCGGCGGCACGACGGGCGGTACGAAGGCCGCCGTCATCTCGCACCACAACCTCGTGTCGAACCAGGCGCAGATGCTCGCGCCGATGCGGTTGCGGCTGCACGAAGGCGAGGAGACCGTGATCGCGGCCCTGCCGCTCTACCACATCTTCTCCTGCACGGTGAATGCGCTGGCGTTCTACGCCTTCGGGTCTCACAACGTGCTGGTGACGAACCCGCGCGACACGAAAGACCTGATCAGCACCCTCGACAAGACGCGGCCGAGCGTGCTCATCCTGGTCAGCACCCTGGCCGGCGGTCTGCTCGAGAGCGACGCCTTCCGGGCCCTCGACTTCTCGCGGGTGAAGCTCGCCGTCGCGGGCGGGATGGCGGTGCGGAGCGCCACGGCGAACGCCTGGCGCGAGGCGACCGGCAGCGACATGCTCGAGGGCTACGGCCTCACCGAGGCGTCGCCCGTGGTCGCGGTGAACCCCACCTGGACCAGCCCGCGCGTCGGCACCATCGGGCTCCCGCTGCCCTCGACCGACATCGAGCTGCGGGGCGAGGACGGCGAGCCCGTGGGTCTCGACGAGCCCGGCGAGCTCTGCGTGCGCGGCCCTCAGGTGATGCAGGGCTACTGGAACCAGGACGACGCGAGTGCCGAGGTGCTGAAGGACGGCTGGCTGCTGACCGGCGACGTCGCCACGATGTCGGCCGACGGCTACCTCACGATCGTCGACCGCAAGAAGGATCTGATCGTCGTGTCGGGCTTCAACGTCTACCCGAGCGAGGTCGAGGAGGTCGCGACCGCGCATCCGAAGATCAAGGACGCCGGGGTCGTCGGCGTGCCCGACGACCGCTCCGGCGAGGCCGTCGTGCTCTTCGTGGTGCCCTCGGATCCGTCGCTCACCGAGGCCGAGCTCAAGACCTACTTCAAGGGCGAGCTGGCCGGCTACAAGCGGCCCACGCGAATCATCTTCCGCGACGACCTGCCGAAGTCGAACGTCGGCAAAGTGCTCCGTAGAGAGCTGAAGGAACTGCTCTGATTTTTCTCCGCGCCGCCGCCTCTGCGGCGCGGGGGACATGTTCCGCTGTGGTCGCTGCCGCGGCGACGGCGTCACCCTGGGTCATTCGGGAGCGCCCAGCAGCTTTCGATCGGCGCTGATCAGCGCGGGCGCCGGATCATGATGGTCAGGGTGATGACCGCCGCGATCGTGAGGGTGATGAGCAGGGCGACGACCCCGAGGGGGAGTGCTCCGGCCGTCAGGGCGAGCAGGAGGACGACGACCGCTGCGCCGAGCGAGACCGCCGGCGGGATGACGGTGCTGCCGTTCAGCGGCCGGTAGAGCACCTGCATCGCCACCAGGAACACCGCGACCGGCACCGCGACCGCGAGCGCCACCACCACCGGCGGAGCCTCGACGTGGTGCCCGACCGCCTCGACGCCCACCTCGAGCCCGGCGCCGATCGCGGCCAGTGACGCGAACACGACGTAGTGCCCATAGCCCCAGAAGAACGACCGGTCGCGGTTGCGTTCCAGGCCTTCGTGCGCCGGCTCCAGGAAGTAGATCCACCACAGCCCGAACAGCAGGGCCAGCCCCGACACGGCGAGCAGCACGAACTCCACCGACGACGACCCGGCGCTGACGATGCTCTGCACCCCGACGGTCGAGGCGAGCACCGACTCACCGAGCAGGATGATCGTGAACAGCGAGTACCGCTCGGCGACGTGGTGCGGGTGCCACCGCGTCATGCCTGTCCGCTCTGCCCACAGCGGCACCGCCATCTCGCAGACGGCGAGCAGGGCGAAGATTCCGATCTGGGCAGGCACGGGCAGCCCGCCGACCGTGAACAGCCGGATGATCCAGAGGGCCTGCACCACGGTGATGCCGAGCGCGTAGCGCAGGGCCGTGGCACGACTGTCCGGATCCTGCATCGCGGCCCGGAGCCACTGCACGACCAGCGCGATCCGCATGATGAAGTACCCGAGCGTGATGAGCGTGAAGTCGCCGTCGTCGAAGGCGCTCGGGACCCCGGCGGCGAGCACCAGCACGCCGCCCATCTGCACCATCGTCAACAGCCGGTAGGGCACGTCGTCGGTGTCGTAGGCCGAGGCGAACCAGGTGAAGTTGAGCCACGCCCACCAGATGGCGAAGAACACCATCAGGAAGTTCGGCAGGGCCTGCCCGACGTGATCCTCCGCGACCGCATGCGCGAGCTGCCCGACGATGGACGAGATCGCCACCACGAAGGTCAGGTCGAACAGCAGCTCGAGCGGGCTGGAGACCCGGTTCGGTTCGTCGATGTCGCGGGCGCGCATCCGCACCATCGGGATCAGACCGGCGGCGGCGTGCACAGGTTTCGCGGGCATGGCAGAAGCCTAGGGGGAGCCCGGCTCAGCCCGACCCGACCCGACCTGAGCCGGCCCGACCAGACCTGAGCCGCCCGCGCTCAGAAGAGACCCGGGCTCAGAAGAACAGCAGCACGAACTGGATGACGAGGGCCGCGAGCCCCAGCCCCAGCAGGATCCACCCCGTCGTACGGAGCGCCCGCCCCTCGTGGGCCGGGTCGTCGACGCGACCCACCGAGGGATCGCGCGGGTTCACGTAGACCGTCACGTCCTCGCCCGGCTCGAGCACCTGCGAGTCGTCGTCGATCGCCGGCGCCTCGTAGAGTGCGCCGTCCTCGCCGAGCCAGCGGTAGGCGAGGTCGCCCTGCTCGTCGAGCACCACGACCCCGAGAGCTTCCCGCCAGCCGCGGAAGAAAGCGCCCCGCAGATAGCCCGCGATGAGCAGCACGACGCCGAGCCCGAGACCGATCCAGCTGAACAGCTCGGTGATCAGCGAGGCTGCGGCGGCCGGATCATCCATGCAGCCACCGTATCGCCCCTGGGTAGAGTGGCACCGTGAACGGCGTCCAACTGCTCCTGGTCATCGTGGGCGCGATCGCGGTCACGGGGCTCGCGCAGCGCCGCGGCCTCCAGCCCGCGCTCGTGATCACGCTCGTGGGCTTCGCGGCCTCGTTCATCCCGGGCTTCACCCGGCTGGAGCTCGACACCGACATCGTGCTCGGCATCGTGCTGCCGCCGCTGCTGTACTCGGCGGCGCTCAACTTCTCGTTCTTCTCGTTCGCGCGCAACTTCCGCCCCATCTTCGGGCTCGGCGTCGGCCTCGTGGTCGTCACGGCCCTCGTCGTCGGCGTGTTCGCGGCCTGGATCGTGCCCGCGCTCACGATCGGCACCGCCCTCGTGCTCGGGGCGATCGTGGCGCCGCCGGATGCGGTCACTGCGGTCGCGATCGGCCGCAAGCTCGGCCTGCCCAAACGTGTGATGTCGATCCTGACCGGCGAGAGCCTGGTCAACGACGCCGCCGCGCTCACGCTCTTCAGCATCACCGTCGCCGCCGTCGCGGGCACCCACACCCTCTTCCAGAACCCCCTGCTGCTGTTCGCGTACAGCTCGGTGGTGGGCATCCTGGTGGGGGTCGTGCTCGCGGGCGTGGCCACGGTCATCCGCCGCCTGCTGAAGGACTCGTCGCTCGAGACCGTGCTGGGCCTGATCGTTCCGTTCGCGGCCTACCTGCTGGCCGAGCAGTTCGAGGCCTCGGGCGTGCTCGCGGTGGTCGCCGCCGGGTTCGCGGTCGGCGGCTCGTCGACGCGAGCAGGCTACGCGACCCGGCTGCAGGAGCGCCAGGTCTGGGCGTCGCTCGATGTGCTGCTGGAAGCCTTCGTCTTCGCCTACATGGGGCTGCAGCTGCGCTTCGTGATCCAGGACCTCTCGGATGCCGGTCAGTCGGTCTGGGCCGTCTTCGGCGCCGGGGCGCTGGTGCTGCTGGTGGTGCTGTTCATCCGGCCGGTCTGGGTGTTCCTGTCGTTCGGGCGCAACTGGCTGAGCGACCGGGTGATGCGGAGGAAGATCGCGACCGACGTGCGGATGCGCGAACGGATCGAGCGCGAGAACGCCGTCCGCGTCGCGCGCGGCCGGAAACCGCGGCAGCTCCCCGTCTTCCTGAACTGGAAGGAGAGCCTCGTCGTCTCCTGGACCGGGATGCGCGGCGTCGTCACGCTCGCCGCCGCGGCCGGTGTGCCGCTCGTGCTGGCGTCCGGCGAGCCGTTCCCGGGGCGGCCGGAGATCCAGGCGATCGCGTTCATCGTGGCGGTCGGCACGCTGCTCGTGCAGGGCCTCACGCTTCCCCTCCTCATCCGCTCGCTGTCGCTCAGCGACCCGAAGCAGGACGAGTACGACAAGGAGCAGACCCGGCTCGCCCACGAGATCGCCGAGAAGGCCTCGACCGGGGTGTTCGAGAAGTTCCTCGCCGCGCCGCCGAAGGATCTGCCGCCCGAGGTGCTCGAACGCGTGACGGCCGCCGTGAAGCGGCAGGCCGACCAGGCCGCCCGCGAGGCCGAACGGGATGCGGAGCAGCAGGGGGACTCGGCGGCCACCGGGCGCTGGGGCGGCGCCTTCGGCGAGCTCTACCGCCAGGTCATCCAGGCCCAGCGGCTCGCGGTGGTCGAGGAGCGCGACCGCAACCGGCTCGACGACGACGCGGCCCGGGAGTTCCTCGAGCAGCTCGACTACCAGGAGGCCGCGATCGTCTCGCGGCTCGGAAACCGGCTCTGAGCACGGCTCGGCGCCACAACGGAGGATCATGATCGTCACCATCGAAGGCCGCACCCCCTCCGTCGAGCCGTCCGCCTGGATCGCCCCGACCGCCGTGCTCGTGGGCGACGTCACGATCGCCGCGGGAGCCAGCGTGTTCTACGGCGCCGTCGTGCGCGCCGACACCGACACCATCGTCCTGGGGGCGGGGTCGAACCTGCAGGACAACGTGGTCGTGCACTGCGACGCCGGCCGGCCCACCACGATCGGATCCGGCGTGAGCGTCGGTCATGGCGCGGTGCTGCACGGCTGCACGATCGAGGACGACTGCCTGATCGGGATGAACGCGACCGTGCTGAACGGGGCCGTGATCGGCACCGGGTCGCTGGTCGCGGCCGGCGCGGTGGTGCTCGAGGGCATGATCGTGCCCCCGGGGTCGTTGGTCGCCGGGGTGCCGGCGAAGGTGCGGCGGGAGCTGGGCGAGGCGGAGGCCGACGGGATCCGGCGGAACGCGCAGACGTACCTGCGGTTGAACGGGGAGCACCGGGTCGCGACGGTCGACTGAGCGGGGCCGGCGCCGGGCCGGCGCCTGGCGGGCGCCGGTGTCGGGTGCGGTGGGTAGGGTGGCCGCATGGCCGACCAGAACCACGCTGCTGTAGAAACCGTCGAGTCGCTCATCGATGACGAGCTGCTCACGCGCATCCGGTCGCGGGCGGCGACGCACGATCGCGAGAACACCTTTCCGGAGGACGACCTGCGCGAGCTCGCCGAGGTGGGCTACCTGCGGATGCTCGTGCCCGTCGAGCACGGCGGCCTCGGCTACGGGTTCGCCCGGGTCGCGCGCGAGCAGACGCGCCTCGCCACGGCCGCGCCCGCCACGGCGCTGGCGATCAACATGCACCTGGTCTGGACGGGGGTCGCCACGCTGCTCGGCAAGCAGGGCGACCACTCGCTCGACTGGCTGCTCGAGGAGGCGGCGGCCGGCGAGGTCTTCGCCTTCGGCAACAGCGAGGCGGGCAACGACCTCGTGCTCTTCGGCTCGCGCACCCGGGCGGTTCCGACGGGGGACGGCGGCTACGGCTTCACCGGCCGCAAGATCTTCACCTCGCTCTCTCCGGTCTGGACCAGGCTCGGCGTGTTCGGCCTCGACGACAGCGACCCCGAGGCGCCGCTCCTCGTGCACGCCTTCCTCGACCGCGGCCCCGGCGTCGAGACCCTCGACGACTGGGACACGGTCGGGATGCGCGCGACCCAGAGCCGCACGACCGTGCTGAGCGAGGCGCGGGCACCCGCATCCCGGGTATTCCGGAAGCTGCCGGCCGGGCCGAGCGCCGACCCGCTGATCTTCGGGATCTTCGCGGGGTTCGAGATCCTGCTCGCGGCCGTCTACACGGGGATCGGGCAGCGGGCGGTCGAGCTCGCGGTCGAGGCGGCGCACCGGCGCACCTCGATGAAGAACGGGGGGCGTCCGCTCGCGCACGATCCCGACATCCGCTGGAAGGTGGCCGAGGCCGGCATCCTGCAGGACGGGATCCCGCCGCAGATCCAGGCGCTCGCCACCGACGTCGACGAGGGGGTGCCGCACGGGGCCGCGTGGTTCCCGAAGCTCGTCGGGCTCAAGGTGCGGGCGACCGAGAACGCGCGGCTCGTGGTCGATCAGGCGTTGCGCGTCTCGGGCGGTTCGTCGCTGGCGAACTCGAGCGAGCTCGGGCGGCTGTACCGGGATGTGGTGGCCGGCATGTTCCATCCCTCCGACGGGGAGTCGGCGCACGCCACCGTCGCCACGTCGCTCCTCGGGCCGGTGCCGGAGCCCGGTTCCGAGTAGTGCCTAGTGCTCGGCGGGCTGCTGGGGCTGCTGCGGCTGCGGCTGTGTGGGCTGCGGTGGCTGCTGGGGCCGGTGCGGGGCGGGCGCGGTCGACGCGCGGCGTGCATCCCGACGCCTGGTCAGAACGACGATCGCGATGACGACGGCCGCGATCGCCGCGAGCGGCAGCAGCCACGGGATCAGCACACCGATGACCACCACGAACCCGGTCAGGGCCGCCGTGAGCGAGGCCCACCCGGCGGCGAGGCCGCTCCAGAAGTCGCCGGGCGCATTGCTCGGCAGGGTGCCCTTCTGCACGAGGTCGAGCGTGATCGTGGAGTAGTCGATCTGGTCGGCGAGGTACTGCTTCTGCGACTTCAGGCTGTCGAGCTGGCCCTGCCTGTCCGAGATCGCGGTCTCGAGCTCGATCAGGTCGGCCGTGCTGCTCGCCGAGCCGACCAGCTGCAGGAGCCGGTCGACCGAGGCCTGGAGGGCGCCGATCTGCGCATCCAGATCCCGCACCTGCAGGGTCACGTCGTTGGAGGAGAGGGAGACGGAGTCGACGCTGCCGAATTCTTTGAGCTTCTCGATCGTGTCGTCGACGGAGTCGGCCGGCACGCGGATCGTCAGCTGCGAGGTGGACCGCTGGCCGTCCGACCCCGCCTGCTCGGAGCGCGAGTCGATCCGCCCGTCGACCGAGGCGACCAGGGCGACCGCCTGCTCGGTCGCGGCGATCGGGTCGTCGACGGTCACCGTGATCCAGCCGGTCGTGATGACGCTCTGGCCCGATCGGGTCGAGCCGTCGGCGGCACCGCCCTCGGCCGTGCCGTTCTGCCCGAGCCCGTCCGGTGCCGCGCCGTCGCCGGGGACGAAGGGTTCCGAGCCGGGCGCGGCGGGCTGCGGGATGCCGCCGCCGGACGAGCTGCTCGACGACCCCGCGGCGGAGCAGCCGGCGAGCACGAGCACGGCCGCGACGGCGGCGGAAGCGAGGATCATTCGTCTCATGAGGCCCAGGCTAGGGATCGCACGCTGAGTCCGGGCTGGGGAGGGCCGGATGGTTATCCGGTCGTTATCGCGACGGGCGGCGCGAGCAGTCTGGGAGGCCGCTGAAACCCTTGGCCGGTGTCGGGAGCTCGTCCTAGGTTGGGAGGACAGACCACGAACGAGGAGGCGCTGATGGGATTCATCGACGACGCGAAGGATGCGGCCGAGGCCACGGGCAAGAAGATCGGCCGGGCCGTCGACGACACGAAGGAGCGCATCGGCGACCGTGTCGACGAGGCGAAGGCCGACGCCCAGGTCAAGCGTGCCGAGGGCGACGTGAAGAAGGCCGAGGCAGAGCGCGACGCCACGAAGGCCAAGAACGACTACAAGGAAGACCTGCGCGACTGACCTCGCTGCAGCATCCGCCCGGCGCCCGCCTCAGTTGCGGTCGTCCGGGTCGACGCCCGTCCGCATCCCGCTCTCGAGCGAGGCGATGACCGCGAGGTCGTCGTCATCCAGCTCGAAATCGAACACCTCGATGTTCTGGCGGATGCGGGCGGGCGTCACCGATTTCGGGATCACCGCGATGCCGAGCTGGATGTGCCAGCGCAGGATGATCTGGGCCGGCGACTTGCCGTGCTTCCGGGCGATCGCGGCGATCGGGCCGTCGTCGAGCAGCTGGCCGCGGGCGAGCGGGGACCAGGCCTGCGTCACGATGCCGTGGTCGGCGTCGAAGGCCCGGAGCTCGCGCTGGGGGAGCCACGGGTGCAGCTCGACCTGGTTGACGGCCGGGGCCTCTCCGGTCTCGTCTATCAGCCGCGAGACGTGGGCGGGGTGGAAGTTGGCGACCCCGATCGAGCGGGCGCGACCCTCGTCGCGGATCGTGCGGAGGGCCTGCCAGGTCGGCACGTAGAGGTCGTTCTTCGGCGCGGGCCAGTGGATCAGGTAGAGGTCGACGTAGTCGAGGCCGAGGCGGTCGAGCGACTCGCTGAAGGAGCGCAGGGTCGAGTCGTAGCCGTTGTCGGTGAACCAGACCTTCGTCGTGACGAAGACCTCCTCGCGGGGGAGGCCGCTGCGGCGGACGCCCTCGCCGACCCCGGCCTCGTTGAGGTACATCGCGGCGGTGTCGACCAGGCGGTAGCCCTGCCGCAAGGCGGAGTCGACCGCGTCGGCGGCCTCGTCGTCGGTCGTCTTGTAGACCCCGAGGCCGAGTTGCGGCATCCGGTTTCCGTCGTTCAGCGGGAGGAGGGGCGACAAGGCTTCGACCATGCCTCCATTATCGCGGGAGGCCGGGTGGGGCGGCTGGGCAGGCGGTGGCGAGCTCGGCGGCTCAGCTCGTGATGGCCTGCACCGGCTCGGTGTCCGGCAGCGGGCTCGCATCCTTGCCCCGCAGGTCCGGATGCCAGCGCCGGCCGAGCAGGGGTACGAGGAAGCCGAGCAGCGCGAGCGCCCCGGCGACGTAGAAGGCGCCGATCGCGCCGATGCCGTCGATCAGGAAGCCGGCGAGGGCCGATCCCACGGCGGCTCCGATCAGCTGACCGGTGCCGACCCAGCCGTAGGCCTCGGCGGTGTCGCTGAAGCGCACGCTCGTCGAGACGATGGCGAACATCACCGCGAGGGCGGGCGCGATGCCGACGCCGGCGATGAAGAGCGTGATCGCGAGCCACCAGACGTTGAGCGAGGCGGCGGCGACGGCGGTGCCGACGAACACGATCGCCATGCGGCGCGCGAGCGACCAGGGGCTGATCGGCCGGTGGCCGAACGAGAGCCCGCCGACCAGCGAGCCGACCGCGAAGAGCGCGAGCACGAGACCCGCCTCGGCGCCGCCCTCGCCGAAGGTCGAGACGACTCCGGCCTCGATCGCGGCACAGGTGGCGACGAGCAGGAAGCCGACGACCGTCGCCAGCAGCACCGGCGGCTTCTTGAGCACCGCGCCGAGCTTGCGCTTGGAGCGCGGGATGCGCACGCGGCCGAGCTCGGGACTGGTGAGGAACCAGATGCCGCCGCCGACGAGGAACGCGACCGCGAGCAGGATGCCCCAGACGGTGCCGATCTGGATCGAGACGAAGGTGATGACGACCGGGCCGAGCACCCAGATGATCTCCTGCGCCGAGGCGTCGAGCGAGAACAGCGGGGTGAGCTGCTTGGAGTTGACCATCTTCGGGTAGATCGTGCGCACGGCGGGCTGGATCGGCGGCGTGCTGAGGCCGGCGATCAGCGCGATGCCCATGTCGGCCGCGATCCCGAGCGGGAAGAGGGCGATGCTGGTGATCGAGAGGGCGCAGACGATCATCGCGAGCAGGATGACCGGGCGCATCCCCCACACGCCCATCAGGCGGCTGGTGAGGGGGCCGGCGATCGCCTGGCCGATACTCAGGGCGGCGAGCACGAGTCCGGCGACGCCGTAGGAGTCGTAGGTGTGCTCGATGTGCAGCAGGAAGGCCAGCGACAGCATTCCGTTGGGGAAGCGGGCCGTGAGCTGGGCGGCGATGA
Organism: Herbiconiux solani NBRC 106740; assembly: GCF_001571005.1. Lineage (GTDB taxonomy): Bacteria > Actinomycetota > Actinomycetes > Actinomycetales > Microbacteriaceae > Herbiconiux > Herbiconiux solani. The sequence continues at coordinate 87,358 of NZ_BCST01000007.1, forward strand.
TGCGCGCGACGCCTCGCGTCTTCAGGAGTTCGGTGTAGCTGCTCACCGAACGAGTTTAGTGTTGATGTGGTGGCCAGTGCGCAGATGACCCAGATCGAACCAGGCCCCGGACCGACCACCGGGGCGGCTGGGACGACCGCGGCTGCGACAGCGGCGGCGACATCTGGGGCGGCGACATCGGCAGCGGGCCCGGGCGCGGGCGCGTCGGTCGCCCGCGCGGTCGGAGCCGCTGCGCTGATGTTCGTACGCTTCGCGGCGATCGGCACGGCGGTGGGGGCGCTGGTCTCCCGCGCCGACTGCGCGTTCGTGTTCGGCACCTGCTCGCTGCGCAACCTGCTGGGCTACTTCACGATCGAGAGCGCGATCCTGTTCGCGGTGACCATGGCGGTGGCGGTCGTGCTCGCGGGCAGTGGGTTCCGGATGCCGCGCTGGTTCGGCTTCGTCAGGCTGACCGTGGCGACCTACGTGATCGTGTCTGGCCTGGTCTTCGCGGTGCTGATGAGCACGGCGGGGTACACGGGGGCCGAGTTCCTCGTGCCGCTGTCCTCGCGCATCCTGCACTTCGTGCTGCCGGCGTTCGCGATCCTCGATCTCATGCTCGATCCGCCGCGCGGCCGCCCGTACCGCCTCTGGCCGGTGCTCGTCTTCCCGGCCGGCTGGTTCGTGGTCACCCTCTTCCGCGGTGCCTCGACCCAGTGGTACCCCTACTTCTTCGTCAGCCCCGAGGCCGTGGGCGGCTACCCCCAACTGACCCTCTACGCCCTAGCCCTCGCCCTGATCCTCCTAGCCGCCTTCTGGCTAGTCAGATCCCTCGCCCGAGCCGCAGCCGGCGACCCCACGAGCAAACCGACCCATCGCACTGGTCCCGCCAGTAATGCGAAGCCGCGGGCCGCGCTCAATGACCCAGCGTGAGCGCGTCGCCGCGAGGCCCGACCGCAGGCCGGGCCTCGCGACGGCACGCGAACATGTCGCCCGCGCCGGGCAGGGACCGGCGCGGCACTAATACAGAGCGCTTAGGCCAATAGTTTGGTGATCCGCTGCAGCGACGCCGGCTCTGCCGTACCCAGGGGCTGCGCGAAGAGGCCGATTCGCAGCTCCTCGATCATCCAGCGGGCCCGCACGAGCGGTTCGGGGGTGAACGGCTTCAGCGGGATGCTGCCCCCGGCGTCGACGTACCGGGCGGTGGCGGTCTGCACCTCGGTCATCCACGCCCGGTCGCGCGCCGGGTTGTCGGGCAGCTTCTCGAGGCGGTAGGTGATGCCGGCCAGGTAGCGGGGGAGGTGCTCGAGCCTGGCCAGGCCGGTCTGCGCGATGAAGCCGGGGTGCACGAGCGCCCCGAGCTGCTCCCGGGCGTCGCCGATCGCGGCCAGGAGCGCCATGCTCGTGACCTTCTTCAGCGCCCTTTCGGCGTCGCGGGCGGCGTTCAGGATGCGGATGACGGTCGACACCGTGTGGTCCAGCTGCGGCAGAACGGCCTTCGAGAAGCGGTCGCGCACGGCCTCGAACTCGGCCTCGGTCCAGAGCAGGCCGTCGGGGTGCAGCGCGTGCAGCGCCTCGTCGGCCCCGGCGCGGAGGGCGTCGTCGAACAGCGCGTTCACGTTCTGGTACGGGCTCGTCGCGAGCAGCAGCTTCTCGTTCTGCGTGAGGTGGTCGCGCACGTAGGCGGCCGGGCTCGGCACCTGGAGGAGCAGCATCCGGATGACACCGTCGGGGGTCGCCCGGGCCTGCTCCTCGGCCGTGGCCATCAGCCGCACCGCGACGTCGTCCTTGCCGGCCACGAGCGCGGGGTAGGCGCGGATCACGCCGCCGTGCTGCCGGGTGTCGACGAAGCGGGGGAGGTCGCCGATCGTCCAGGAGCGGAGCCCCTCGACCTCGCGGAAGCCCGAACCGCCTCCCGCCCCACCGGCCGCCGCGATGCGGGACAGGGGAGAGCCTGCGTCAGCCGAGCCCGAGCTCGCGCCCGCGCCCGCAGCGGCGCTCCCGCCGTCGGCTCCGGCCTTCCCGCGTCCACGACGGCCGCCGCCGCCCGTCCCGGCCCCGTCGCCGCCGTCGGCCGCACCGGTCGACGCGCGGGTGATGCTCGCCCGGGCCGCATCCGACAGCGACGTCTGCAGGGCCGCCAGATCCTTGCCCTCGCCGACCGTGCGCCCGCGCTCGTCGACCACCCTGAAGGTGACCTTGAGGTGGTCCGGGATGCGGTCGCGATCGAAGTCGGCCGGGGTGACCGTGACGTGCGCGAGGCGCGACATGGTCGCGGCGAGCCGGGCGAGCAGCGCGTCATCCGCATCCTGACCCAGCTCGTCGAGCAGGCGGCCGGCCCAGTCGGTGGCCGGCACGAAGTTCACCCGCAGCCGCTTCGGCAGCGAGCGGATGAGCGCGGTCACGAGCTCGCGCCGGAACCCCGGCACCTGCGACTCGAACGCCGCCTCGTCGAGCCGGGGCAGCAGCGCCAGCGGCACGGTCGCGGTCACGCCGTCCTCCGCGCTGCCAGGCTCGAAGCGGTACCGCAGGGCCAGCCGCTGGTCGCCCTGCTGCCACTGCGCCGGGAACTCGTCCTCGTCGACCTCGGGCGCCCCCTCGGGCAGCAGCGTCTCGAGGGTCATCGTGAGCAGCTCGGGGTCGTCGTGCCGCGCGGTCTTCCACCAGCCCTCGAAGCTCCGCTGCGAGACGACGTCGCGGGGGATGCGCGCCTGGTAGAACTCGAACACGGCCTCGTCGTCGAGCAGGATGTCGCGGCGGCGGCTGCGCTCCTCGAGCTGTTCGAGGTCGCGCCGGAACGCCCGGTTCGCCCGGTCGAAGGCCTGCTGCGACTCCCACTCGCCCTCGACGAGAGCGTGCCGGATGAAGAGCTCACGCGCGTAGGCCGGGTCGATCCGGGCGAACTGCACCCGGCGGCGCGCGATGATGGGCACGCCGTAGAGCGTCACCCGCTCGTAGGCGACCGCCGCGCCCTGCTTCTTCTCCCAGTGCGGCTCGGAGTAGGTGCGCTTCAGCAGGTCGCCCGCGAGCGGCTCGGCCCAGGCGGGGTCGATCGCCGCGTTCATCCGCGCGAACAGCCTGCTGGTCTCGACCAGCTCGGCGCTCATCAGCGCGGCCGGCTGCTTCTTGGCCAGTGCCGAGCCCGGGAACACTGAGAAGCGAGTCTGGCGGGCGCCGAGGTAGTCGCGCTTGACCTGGTCGCGCAGACCGATCTGGCTGAGGAGGCCGGACAGGATCGACTTGTGGATGCCGTCGGGATTGACCGCGGGCTCACCGACCGTGAGGCCGAGCGGCTTGGCCAGCTGGCGCAGCTGCCGGTAGACGTCCTGCCACTCCCGGATGCGGAGGTAGTTGAGGAACTCGGCCTTGCAGAGCCGGCGGAACGCGCTCGAGCCGAGCTCGCGCTGCTTCTCCTCGAGGTAGTTCCAGAGGTTGAGCAGGGTGAGGAAGTCGCTCGTCTGGTCGGCGAAGCGCGCGTGCAGCTCGTCGGCCCGGCCGCGCTTCTCGAGGGGGCGCTCGCGGGGATCCTGGATGGTGAGGCCCGCCACGATCGCGAGCACCTCGCGGCTCGTGCCGGTGCGCTTGGACTCGACGACCATGCGGGCGAACCGCGGCTCGATCGGCAGGCGCGCGAGGTCGTGGCCGATGCGAGTGAGCGCGACGCCAGGCGTCGCGGAAGGCGGCAGCCCGGCCGGCCGCGAGGCCGATCGAGCCGCGGTGGTCTCAGGGCCGCTCCCTTTCGTCGGTCGCACTGCGCCCAGTTCCGCCAGCAAATCCAAGCCGTCCTTGATGCCCCGCGAGTCCGGCGGCTGGAGGAACGGGAACGCGGCGATGTCGCCGAGCCCGAGCGAGATCATCTGCAGGATGACGGCCGCGAGGTTGGTGCGGAGGATCTCGGGGTCGGTGAACTCAGGTCGCCGGTCGTAGTCCTCCTCGGAGTACAGGCGGATCGCGATGCCGTCGCTCGTGCGCCCGGACCGGCCCGACCGCTGGTTGGCTGACGCCTGCGAGATCGGCTCGATCGGCAGCCGCTGCACCTTCGACCGCACCGAGTATCGGCTGATGCGTGCGGTGCCCGCGTCGATGACGTACTTGATGCCCGGCACCGTGAGGCTCGTCTCGGCGACGTTGGTCGAGAGGATCACGCGGCGACGGATGCCCGGGGTGCTGCTGGGCTGGAACACCCGGTGCTGGTCGGCGGCGGAGAGCCGGCCGTAGAGGGGGAGGAGCTCGGTGGTGGCCGCGGCCCCGCTCGAGGCGAGCCGGCCGCGCAGGGACTCCTCGGCATCCCGGATCTCGTTCTCGCCCGAGAGGAACACCAGCACGTCGCCCGCCTTCTCGCGGGCGAGCTCGTCGAGGGCGTCGCCGATGGCCTCGAACAGGTCTTTCGGCTCGCGGTCGGATGCGTCGCGAGTGCCGCCGTCGCGAGGGGCGCCACCGCGTCGTGCGGTGCCACGGCGAGTGGGCTCGGCGGCCTCGCCCGCCCCGTCCTCATCGTCCTCGTCATCCGGGTCGTCGGAGGGGGCCTCGGGTGCCAGCGGCCGGTACCGGACCTCGACCGGGAACGTGCGACCGGAGACCTCGACGATCGGCGCGGGCGTCCCGTCCGGCCGTGCGAAGTGGCGGGCGAAGCTCTCCGGGTCGATCGTCGCGCTCGTGATGATGACCTTGAGGTCGGGGCGCTTCGGCAGCAGCTGCTTGAGGTACCCGAGCAGGAAGTCGATGTTGAGGCTGCGCTCGTGGGCCTCGTCGATGATGATCGTGTCGTACCGGCTGAGCATCCGGTCGTGGTTCATCTCGTTGAGCAGGATGCCGTCGGTCATCAGCTTGATGCGGGTCGCGGCCGACGCGCGGTCGGTGAACCGCACCTGGTAGCCGACGAGGCCGCCGACCTCCTGGCCGAGCTCCTCGGCGATGCGCTCGGCGATCGTGCGCGCCGCGAGCCGCCGAGGCTGGGTGTGGCCGATGCTCGTCCGCCCCAGCTCGAGGCAGATCTTCGGCAGCTGCGTGGTCTTGCCCGAGCCGGTCTCGCCGGCCACGATCACGACCTGGTTGTCGCGGATGGCGCGCGCGATCTCCCCCCTCTTCTGGCTGACGGGCAGCTCGGGAGGGAAGACGATGGAGAGGGGGGCGTCGGGGGACATCAGCCCTCCATCGTACCCGCGCGTCAGCCGGCCGAGGAGGGCGCGGGCGCCGGGGTCGAGTCGGCGGCGGGCGCATCGGTGCCCGTGACGACGGCGGCGACCTGGGCCGCCGTCAGCGCGACCCACGGCGATCCGTCGGAGTCGCGCTCGGTGGCGGCCGGGCTGTCGCCCTGCGTCCACCACTTCGCCTCGAACGGCACGCCCTGGAACAGCACTCGGTCGCCGGCCTGGTAGACGCTCGTGCCCGCCCAGTCCGGGTAGGTGCCGGCCGGCAGGGTGGGCGGCGTGTACGGGGTCTCGCCCGGGAGCACGGGGCCGATCAGGGTCCACGCGGTGTCGGCCGCATCCGCGACCGGGTCGTCGGGGCGGTCGCCGCGGGTCCACCACTTGGCCGAGTAGACCGTGCCGTGCCAGACGACCTTGGAGCCGGAGAGGTACACGGTGCCGGGCGACCAGATCGGGTACGGGCTGGTCGCGGGGTCGTCGGCCGGGGGCTCGCCCTCGTGGCCGGGACCGGCGGTCGCTTTCCCGCCACCGGTCACCGTGGGGGTCGGCCGGATGCCGGACGACGACGACGATGCCGGCTGCCCCGGCCCGGTCGCGGTCGGCGTGCCGGCCACCCCGCCCGCGGAGAGCCCGGTGGCGAGCACCTCGGCGAAGGTCTCGTCGCCTTGGTCGACCCCGCTGCAGAGGTTCGAGACGGTGGTCGTGTCGAGGTAGTTCGGGCCGCACGAGCGGTCGCGGTTGAGCGACCAGGCCGAGAGACGGCCGAGCTGCACCTGCTGGGCGAACTCGTTCAGCCGGTGCGCGTCGTCGAGGGTGAAGACCTCGCCGGGCACGTCGTTCTGCCCGATCAGCGGGGTGGCGCCGAGCTTCGACCAGAGGGTCGCGTCGGTGAGGTCGTCGCCGGCCACCGAGTAGGCGTGCGCGAGCTGGCCGTGCACAGAGTTGAGGGCGTCGACCGCGGCATCGCCCATCGTCTCGTCGCCGAGATCGATGCCGTAGTCCATGGTCATCACGTTGACGCCGGCGAGGTCGACGCCCGCGGCGAGCATCTGGTCGACGAGGTGGCTGCCGTCGGGGGTGAGACCGGTGGGCATGGTCGGCAGGGTGAGCCAGACCGCGAGGTCGTGACCGGCCGCCTTGCGCTCGGTCTGGAGAGCAGCGATCGCGGTCGCGCGGCGCTCGCCGGCCACCGAGTCGGTCAGGTCGTCGGCCTCGACGTCGAGGTCGATCGTCGAGAGCGAGTAGCGGTCGACGACGGCGCGGTAGGCCGCGGTGAGGTCGTCCACGCTCGAGCAGGCGGTGGCGAGCTCGGCGTTGACCGCTCCGCCGAACGACACCACGACGTCGCCGCCGAGCTGGCGGAGGCGGGCGATCCGGCGGTCCATGTCGAGATCCTCGGCGGCCGCGTCGAGCGAGTAGGCCGCGCCCCAGCTCGGCGTGCAGTCGGTCGGCGAGGCCGCCACGACGAACGAGAGCACGACGTCGCCCTGCGCGCGCGTCTCGGGGGTCTCGAAGGCGTACTGAGGGGTGAGCGTCGCATCCACGTACCCGGCGAACCAGGGTGAGGTGCCCCCGGCCCGGGCCTGGTCGACGACGAAGAGGCGGAAGCCGAACACCGCGACCGCGGCCACGGCGGCCACGGCGACGAGGCCGAGCAGCACCCGCCAGAACGACAGGCGTTTGCCGGCGTGCGGGCCGGCGGGCTGGGGGAGGGTGCTCATGCGGGGTGCTTCTCGTTCTCTGCGTGGCGGGGGCCGGTCTCGGGCCGCTCGGTGCCGGCGGCGGGGGTGACCGTGGCCGCTGCGATGGATGCGACGGCGGTGGATGCGGATGCGCCGAGTGCGGATGCGGCGGGTCGCGCCGGCCGCGCGTTCCGGCGCGTCACGGCCCGTGAGCCGCTCTGGGCTCCGGCCGGGGCGTGCCCGTGATAGAGCGCGGTCTGCCAGTCGAACTCGCCGCCGGTGCTCTGGTCGTGGTCGTCGTCGCGGCGCTTCTTGTCGACCCACATCCAGTCGGTGAGCCCGAGCCAGATGTCGGCGAGCGAGTTGACGACGCCGATGTTGCCGAGGATGGCCCAGGAGGCGGTGAAGGCGTTGAACGCCGCGAAGGCCGCGTTGCCCCAGTTCTGGTCGAGCACGTTGCGCCAGGCGGTGAGCACCGAGAACGCGACGATGCCGTAGGGCGCGACGACATAGAGCAGCTGGGTGGCGGTGCGGTTGCGCACCTTGGGCGTGCGGGCGAACGGGATCTTCTTGCCGGTCAGCGACTGCTCGATCGACTTGAGCACCCCGGCGAGGTTCACCGGCAGCAGGATCAGGTTGAACCCGTAGATGCGAAGGATGTCGCTGTACTTGTAGCCGCAGGCCTTGAGGTCGCTGGCCTGCGCGATGAAGTAGGGCAGCGCGGCAAGCAACACGAGCGGGCTCAGCAGCCGGCTGTCGTAGGGGTAGGCGAGCAGGAACACCAGGCCGAAGCTCGCCCAGGCGATCGAGGCCATGTAGTTGACCCGCAGCATGACCTCGGTCAGCCGCACCGGCACGCCGGCGCGCTTCCGCGCCTTCATCTGCCGGAAGAACTTCGGCAGGATGAGCAGCCCGCCGTTCGCCCAGCGCCGCCGCTGCACGACGAGCGAGCCGAAGTCGGGCGGGGTCGCGCTGTAGCTCAGGCGCTCGGGGTAGTTGACCAGGGTCCAGCCGTGCTCGCCGAGGTCGATGCTCGACTCGGTGTCCTCGATCACGGTGCGGTCCTGCACGTAGCGGCGCACCTCGAAGCCGCCGGAGGTCTCGATCTCGAGGATGTCGTCGAGCGCCTCCATCCTGATCACCGCGTTCGCACCCACCCAGAAGGTGGCGTCGTACTCGGTGAGGCCCTGGTGCAGGATGTGCTGCAGATCGGTGCTCGCCCCCGCGAGCCGCTCGATGCGCGTCGGGGCGCCGCGGAATGAGGAGTACGGGGTCTGCGTCACGGCGACCCGCGCGTTGTCGGGCTGCTCGAGCAGGTAGACCAGGCGCAGGCAGTAGTCGCGCAGCAGCAGCGAGTCGGCGTCGAGCGTGAGGAGGTACTCGGCGTTCGGCACCACGAGGTCGGCGGGCTGGGCGCCGGCGACCGGGCGGAGCACGACGCCCTCGGGGATGCGCTCCTCGCGGAAGCGGCCGCCCATCAGGCCGATGTAGGCGTTGAGGTTCATCGCCTTGTTGGCCTCGTGCGAGAGCGAGGCGTAGGCCTTGCGTTCGAAGGTCGCGGTCTCGACGCCGAAGATCCAGACCAGGCGGCGATGGAGTTCGAGCATCCGGTCGCCGCTGAGGGGGGATTCGGGGGTACGGGGGTCGCCGGGCTCACCGGGCTCGGCGTGCAAACCGGGCTCGGCGGTCTCGGCCCGCAGGGCGGCGTCGAGGGCGAGGGCGGTGAGCTCGAGGTCGTCGGCGAGACCGCCGAGCACCTGGTCGATGAAGAAGGTGTCGACGTGGTCCTCGTGCGGCTCGTCCGCGGCCATGGCGCGGAGCCAGCGCACGGCCTCCTCGTACTCGCCGGCGAGGATCTCGACGGCGTCGAGGGAGACCCGCCCGGTCAGCAGCAGCTCGTGCTCGAAGGTGAGCAGGGCATCCGCGAACCGCGCCGCGGGCTCTTCGAGCGCGCGGGCGATGTCGTCGGTGATCGCCCTAGTGGTCTCGAGGCGTGCGGCGACGAAGGGGTCGCTCGGCTTCGGCGGGTCGTCGAGGAGGAGCACGACGCGGAGGGCCGGGTACTCCTGCAGCGCGGCCGACCAGAGGGTCTTGCGGATGACGGAGGGCTCCTCGGCGTACGAGGGCACGAGCACCGTCATCCCGTCGGGGTGCGGCGAGGCGAAGTGGTGGTCGAGCTCGGCGCGCGGCACCCGCACGTGGTCGCGGAACCGGCGGAGCGCACCCTGCCGCGCGACCAGGTACATCAGCGCCGAGAAGGTGAGGAAGGTCACGACCACGAGGTAGAAGATCGCCTCCATCGAGAGACGGAAGTCCTGGTTGCCGTACTCGAAGATCTGGCGGGCGATCGTAGTCACCAGGTAGAGCACCCAGGCGGTGACGGTGACGATGATGGCCACCCGCCCCCGCACGATCTTCGCGTCGCTCGGGCGGAGGTGCACGGTGGGGAGGGGAGTGCGAGTGCGCTCGGATCCCCATTGCCGCCGCCTGGTTGACGGCGGTCTCGTCGATCTCGACATAGTCCCTCGGTTGTCGGAGCACGGCGGTCGACCCCGCGAGAGGGGTGGGGTTCTCGCGCGGGGCCGGCCGTCTTCGGGTGGGCGCCGGGGGATCGCACGGGTGATGCGGCCCACACCGGCATCTGAACGCTAGTGCGCGACGCCTGTCGAGAACGGCGTCTTGATCAAAAGCTGAGCAGAAACTTGAGCTCGGCGATGGTGTGTGGATGCCGCCGGCCCAGGCGGGTGCCGCGACAGGCGGGCGGGCGCGCGGGCGGCGTAGGCTCGGCTTCGTGAGCGAGAGTCGGCAGGAATTCGAGGAGTCGTGGAACGCCTGGCACCGGGCGCGGATGCGTCTGGTCACCGCCCCGCACGGCCTCGCCTCGCTGGTCGGCACGCACTGGCTCTCGCCCGAACCCCAGACCATCGAGGGCGTCCCGGGCAGCTGGTACCTCGACGGCGCCGCGATCGTCGGGGAGGACTGCACGATCGACGAGGGCGGCGAGCTGCTCGTGGGCGGCCGGGTGTTGCGCAACTTCCGTCGCGACGACGACGTGGCCCTGCGGGTGCTCGACCCGGACGCGCCCTCGCGGGCCGCCGTCGCCGACATCGACGCGTATCCGCCCGACCCGGCGCTGGTGCTCAAGGGCCGCTTCCGTCCCGCCGAGGACGCCGCCCGGATCGACCTGACCGAGATCGACGGCTACGTCGAGAGCGAGGCGCTCGCCGGAACGGTGACGGTCGAGATCGACGGCGTCGAGGCCGAGCTCGTGGTCACAGGCCCGCTCACCCGGCTCGAGGTGGTGTTCTCGGACACGACGAGCGGCGACGAGACCTACCGCTTCCGCTTCCTCACGCTGCGGGCCGACGGCGGGGCCGGCGAGATCGACGTCGATCTCAACCGCTCCTACCTCCCGCCCTGCGCCTTCTCCGACTTCTACGTCTGCCCGCTGCCGCCGCTGCAGAACCGGCTGACGGTGCCGGTCCGGGCGGGGGAGAAGACGGTCGTCCGAAAGGAAGCAGCATGACCAACCGACTGGCCACGGCGATCAGCCCCTACCTGCGTTCGCACGCCGAGAACCCCGTCGACTGGCACCCCTGGGGCGAGGAGGCGTTCGCCGAGGCGAAGGCCCGCAACGTGCCCGTGCTCGTCTCGATCGGCTACTCGACCTGCCACTGGTGCCACGTGATGGCGCGCGAGAGCTTCAGCGACCCGGTGCTCGCGGCCCGGCTGAACGAGGGGTTCGTGGCGGTCAAGGTCGACCGGGAGGAGCATCCCGAGGTCGACTCGGCGTACCTCGCCGCGGCCGGGGCCTTCACGCAGAACCTGGGCTGGCCGCTCAACGTGTTCACGACGCCCGACGGCAAGGTGTTCTTCGGCGGCACGTACTCGCCTCCGGTGCCGATCGAGGGGCATCCGTCGTTCGGGCAGGTGCTGGATGCGGTGACCGAGGCGTGGACGACGCGGCACGACGAGGTCGTCGAGGTGTCGGAGCGGATCGCGTCGGCGCTCGCCGAGGCGCGGCGCGGCGCGGGTGGCGGTGACGCCGGCGGCCCGGGTGCCGGTTCTGTCGGCATCTCGGCCGAGCAGGTGGCGGGCGTCGTCGCCGAGCTCGGCCAGTACGAGGATGCGCAGTTCGGCGGGTTCGGCGGGGCTCCGAAGTTCCCGGTCGCGCCCGTCCTTCGCTTCCTGCTCGAGTACGGCACGAGCGGTGCGGGTGCGGGTGCCGGTGCCGGGGTCGCTGTCGGCGCGGGTGCCGGTCTCGGCGCCGCGGACGCAGGCGCCGGCGACGGCACGCCGTCGGGCGGCGGCGACGCGGCGAGCGCCTTCAGGCTCGCGACCCGTACCCTGCGGGCCATGGCGGCGTCCGACCTCCGCGACCCCGTCGAGGGCGGCTTCTTCCGCTACGCGACCCGGCGGGACTGGACCGACCCGCACTACGAGCGCATGCTCTACGACAACGCGCTCCTCCTGGACGCCTACAGCACGGTCTGGGCGGCCGACCCCTCGGCGCTCTGGGCGCGCGAGGCGGCGGAGGGCATCGCGGGCTTCCTGCTCGACGTGATGCAACTGCCCTCGGGCGGCTTCGCCTCGGCGCAGGACTCCGAGAGCACGGTCGACGGCCGCCGCGTCGAGGGCGGTTACTACGCCCTCGACGCCGACGAGCGCGCTCGGCAGACCCCGCCCGCCCTCGACGAGAAGGTGCTCACGGGCTGGAACGGCCTGGCCATCGGCGCCCTCGCCCACGCCTCCCTCGTCTTCGACCGCGACGACTGGGCGATGGCCGCCCAGCACGCCGCCGACTACCTCCTGACGACGCACCTCCTGCCGGAGCCGGCTTCCGGCTCCCTCTCGGGCTCTCACCGCCGGCTCGTGCGCGCCTCCGTCGACGGGGTCGCGTCACCGGCCGTGGCGACGCTCGAAGACTTCGGGATGCTCGCCGAGGGCGTGCTGCGCCTTGCCGCGGTCACGGGCTCGTCGCGGTACGCGATGGCGGGGCGGATGCTCGTCGACTCGGTGTTGCCGGACGACGAGTCGGGCCGCCGGGCCGGTGGCCACGTGGAGGGTCACGTCGAGGTGAGCGCCGACGGCGCCGAGCGGCATCTCGACGCCGAACTCTGGAGCGCCGACGGCATCGACCTGAACCACGGCGAGCTCGCGGGGGTGACCGCGGCGGGCGCCGAGGTGCATCGCGCCGAGGCCCCCGAGGGCTCGGACGGGTCGGGTGCCGTCGACGAGGAGCCGGTCTTCCGCACGCCGGGCGGCGGCGACCCGGTGCTCCGGAGCCGCGGGCTCGCCGCCGAGCTCGATCCCTCGGAGGGGGCGTACCCCTCGGGCACCAGCGCGTGCGCGGCAGGCGCGCTGCTGCTGCACGCGCTCACCGCGGAGCAGCGCTACCGCGACGCGGCCCGCCGCGCGCTGGCGCCGCTCGTGCCCCTCGCCGTCTCGCAGCCGATCGCCTTCGGAGCCACCCTCGAGCTCCTCACCCGCCTCTCCCGGCCGAGCGCCCAGCTCGTGCTGATCGAGCCGGACCCGGCCGCCGACCTCCTCGCGCCCGCCCCCGCGAGTGACGGCGCCTCTGCCGCGCAGGGGCCCGAGGACGAGCGGATGGGAGCCGACGGCCTCCGCGCGGCGGTGCGCATGGCGACGGGGGCGGTCGTCGCGATCGCCACGGAGGAACAGGCGCAGATGCTCGCCGAGTCCGGCTTCGAGCTGTTCGCGGGCCGCGTCACGCGCGACGGCGCCCCCACCGCCTACCAATGCCTCGACTTCGTCTGCCGGCTGCCCACGACGAAGGCCTCCGGCCTCGCCGACTGACCGCTGCGCCGTCCGAACGGGCTCTTTCCCACCAGCCTCTTTCCCAACGGAATGAGAAACAGGGGGTTCGAGTGCATAGTGCACTCAGACCCCCGGAATCTCATTCCGTTCGGATCGGACCCTGCGCGTCAGGCCGCCGAGGTCACCAGCGGAGCGTGCAGATCGGCGCTCCACTCCTCGAGCGAGCCGTCGTAGACCGCGACGTCGGTCTCGCCGATCACGGCGAGCGCGAACGCCGTCGCCGAAGCCGCGATGCCCTGGTTGCAGTACGTGATGACGCGCGGAGACTCGGCGGGAGCCGCCGCACGGCGACTGCCGACGGGCGGGGCGAGAGCGTCGAGCACCCGTCCGAACCGCTCCCGGAGCGCCGCCGGCTTCAGCCAGCGCGCGCGGTCGCGGTCGAACAACCCCGTGGCGGGCACGTTCAGACTCCCGGGGATGTGGCCGGGACGCGCCTGCAACCCCGTCTCGCCGCGGAAGTCGGATCCCGACAGCGCGCACAGCAGCAGAGCGCTCCGCGATCCCGTCACGACGGACTGCACGTGGGCCTTGTCGACCCAGTACCCCGGCTGCTCCACGGCGACGAAGGGGGCGAACTCGTCGCCCTCGTCCTCGTCCGACAGGTCATCGCCGACGGAGGACGTCGCGGCAGCGAGGACCGGTTCCACCGAAGCTCTCAGCGGCCCGCTCTCGACCGGCCGTTCCTCGTCGCGCCAGGCGCCGAGGCCGCCGTCGAGCACCGCGACGCGCTCGTGCCCGAACGACCGGAACAGCCACCACAGCCGCGCGGCCCACTGCCCGGCAGCGCCGTCGTAGACGATCACGGTCGACTCGGCGTCGATCCCGAGTGCCCGCACCGACGCCTGAAAGCGCTCGGCGTCCGGCCGGCTGAACACGTGCGCGCCGTCCGGGTTCGAGAAGCCGTCGAGCAGATCGGCGAAGAGAGCCCCCGGGATGCGGTCGCCCGTCAGGTGCGCGTCCCGCCCGCTCAGCCACACCGGCCCGCGCCCGATCGACACGACACCGGCCAAACCGGAACCGCCGACGCCGGAACCGCCGGCACCCGAACCGCCCGCGCTCGACCCGCCCGGCCCCGCCCCGCCCCGCACCGTCGCGTCGACGACGACGAGGCCGTCCGACCCGAGATGGTCGGCCAGCCACTGCGGCGAGACGAGGGGTGAGGCGAGATACGGCGACACCCGGAGAGCACTGTTCCTGGTCACGGCTCCACGCTAACCACGAACCGATCGTCCGGGCTGGCAATCGCAACAGAAAGTAACGTGAACATAACGGTCACGACGGTGACTCTTGCGTGCCGACCCGAGGCGCCGCTAACGTGACCAAGCCCCAGAGGCACAACCCCACGCGGCACAACCCCAGACCACGCACGAGAAAGGACGAGCCATGTCGATCACGACGCAGAAGCAGCACCCGCTGCAGCAGCGCATCCAGCGACAGCTCGCCCTCGCACCCGTCCGCGCACTCGCGGGCAATCGCGATCTCGAGTACACCGTCGTGGTGCATCCGGCCTGATCCGCCGCCCCTGAGAAGGGGCAGCTCTCCCGCCCCGCACCGCGTCCAGGTCCGGGGCTTTTTTCATGCTTCCGTCGTTCCAGCCCACGCGGCGCGAGCGGCCCCGGTCCGAACGGGCACCGTGAAGAACGAATCAAGAAGAGAGAAAGGACCATGGAGAAGATCACCGACCGCCTGTTCAGTTGGGCGAGCATTCTCGACGAGAACGCCCGCGCGCAGGCCGTCACCACCTCCACGATGCCGTTCGTGTACCCGCATCTGGCCCTGATGCCGGATGCGCACCTCGGCCTCGGTGCGACCGTCGGCTCGGTCATCCCCACCCTGGGGGCGATCATCCCGGCTGCCGTGGGAGTCGACATCGGCTGCGGCATGATCGCGGTGAAGACGCAGTTCACCCGCGACGACCTGACCGCGAACGAGAAGGGCCTGACCGAGCTGCGCGAGCAGATCGAGCGCGCCGTCCCGCTCTCGGCGGGCGGCGTGAACCGTCGCGTCGTCGAGACCGCGGCGCCGAGGATCGCCGACCTCGAGGCGCGGGCCGCCGAGTCGGGCTTCGACCCGGCACTGTACGCCAAGCGGTGGCGCGAGCAGCTCGGCACCCTGGGCTCCGGCAACCACTTCATCGAGGTGTCGGCCGACGAGACCGGCGCGGTCTGGCTGTTCCTGCACTCGGGTAGCCGGGGTGTGGGCAACCGCATCGCCGGCCACCACATCGAGGTCGCGCAGAAGCTGATGACGCGCTGGTGGATCGAGCTGCCCGACCGCGACCTCGCCTACCTGGTCGAGGGCACGGACGAATTCGACCGGTACATCGCCGAGCTGCGGTGGGCACAGCACTACGCGTTGCTCAACCGCGAGGAGATGATGGACCGGGTCGTCCGCCAGACGAGCGAGTGGATGGGCGTGCCGGTGATCGAGCAGGAGCGGATCAACTGCCACCACAACTTCACCGAGAAGGAGCGGCACTTCGGCAAGGAGGTCTGGGTCTCCCGGAAGGGCGCGATCATCGCGACCGACGGCGCCCCCGGCCTCATCCCGGGGTCGATGGGCACCGCGAGCTACGTGGTCGAAGGCGCGGGCAACCCGCTCGCGCTCAACTCCTCGCCGCACGGTGCGGGCCGCGAGTACTCGCGGTCCAAGGCTCGCAAGACCTTCACGCACGACCAGCTGCGCGAGGCGATGACGGGCATCGAGTTCCGTGACACCGACGCCTTCATCGACGAGATCCCGCAGGCCTACAAGCCGATCGACCGGGTGATGGAGGATGCGCGCGACCTCGTGCGCATCCGTCACACCCTGCGGCAGCTGGTGAACGTCAAGGGCAACTGACGCCGGTCCGAGATCGAGGATGCACGGCGCTGACACGGGTGGACACCCGCGTCAGCGCCGTGTAAGCCCCGCGCAAGCGCGCCCTCGCACACTGGTCGAGAACCCCAGGGGTTCCACGACATCCCCCTCGATCGAAAGGAGATCGGATGCCTGAATCACGATCCACCGACTGGGCCGTCGAGGCCCACGGCCTCGTCAAGGTCTTCGGCGACAACCGGGCGGTCGACGGCGTCGACCTGAGCGTGCGCACCGGAACGGTGTACGGCGTGCTCGGCCCGAACGGCGCCGGCAAGACCACCACAATCCGCATGCTCGCCACCCTGCTGAAGCCGGACGGCGGCGAGGCCACGATCTTCGGCCACGACGTGCGGCGCGAACCGCAGATCGTGCGCCAGCTGATCGGCGTCACCGGCCAGTACGCCTCGGTCGACGAGACGCTGAGCGCGACCGAGAACCTCGTGCTCTTCTCGCGCCTGAACGGCCTCAGCCGAGCGGATGCGCGGCGCCGGTCGAGCGAGTTGCTCGAGGAGTTCGGGCTCAGCGAGGCCGCGAAGCGCCCGCTGAAGAACTTCTCCGGCGGCATGCGCCGGCGCCTCGACCTGGCGGCGAGCCTCATCTCACAACCGCCGCTGATCTTCCTCGACGAGCCCACCACCGGGCTCGACCCGCGGACGCGGGCGCAGATGTGGGACACCATCCGCCGCCTGGTCGCGACCGGATCCACGGTGCTGCTGACCACCCAGTACCTCGACGAGGCCGACCAGCTGGCCGACCGGATCGCGGTGATCGACCGCGGCATCGTCGTGGCCGAGGGCACGGCCGACGAGCTCAAGGGCTCGGTCGGCTCGGCCTCCCTGCTGCTCCGGCTCGCCGACCCCGCGAGCCTCGAGCGTGCCCGGCAGGCGATCCTCGACGTGCTGCACGTCGACGCCGTCCTCTCGCCCGAGGCGGGCCGGATCACGGCTCCCATGAGCGACCCGGACAGCGTCACCGACCTGCTGATCCGCCTCCGCACCGACGGCATCGCCGTGGCGGAGATCGCGGTGCAGCAGCCCACGCTCGACGAGGTCTTCCTCGCCCTCACCGGGCACGACACCACCGCGGCGGACGCCGCATCCGGAGACCCCGCCGGCCCCGGCGCCGAACTCGAACTGGAGGGAGCACGATGACCCAGCTCACCATCGCCCCGGGTGTCTCGCGCACCCTGAAGAATCACGTCAGCATCGGCCAGACCGTGCAGAACTCGCTCAGCATGGCCTGGCGCGGGCTTCTCAAGGTGCGCCGTACGCCCGAGCAGCTGATCGACGTCACCGTGCAGCCGATCATCTTCACTCTGATGTTCACCTACATCTTCGGCGGTGCGATCGCCGGAAGCGTGGCGAACTACCTGCCGTTGCTGATCCCCGGCATCCTCGTGCAGACCGTCGTGACCACCTCGGTGGTCACCGGTGTGCAGCTGCGGGAGGACATGGACAAGGGGGTGTTCGACCGCTTCAAGTCGCTGCCGATCGCCCGGATCGCGCCGCTGGCCGGTGCGCTCCTGGCCGACACGGTGCGGTACGCCATCGCCACGACCCTGACCTTCGTGATGGGGTTCGTGCTCGGCTACCGTCCCGAGGGCGGGATCGGCTTCGTCATCCTGGCGGGGCTGCTCGTGATCGTCTCGTCCTGGGCGATCAGCTGGATCTTCGCGTTCTTCGGCGTCATCGCCCGCAGCGCGGCCAGCGTGCAGGGCATCTCGTTCCTGGTGCTCTTCCCGCTCACCTTCCTCTCGAACGCCTTCGTGCCGGTCGACACGCTGCCGGTCTTCCTGCAGTGGTTCGTCAACATCAACCCGGTCTCGCACCTGGTGACGGCGGTGCGCGACCTCGCGAACTCCGGAACGTGGACGGGCGACGCGTGGATCTCGCTGCTCGGCGCCGCGGTGATCGTCGCGATCTTCGCACCGCTGACCGTGCGGGCGTACATGAAGAAGGCGTGACCCGGAAGTCACGTCCGGGAGCGGGCGCCGATCAGGCGCCGCGCACCGACCAGGGCCCGGATGCCCGCAGCACCGCTGCGGCGCGTCCGGGTCTTTCCGTCGGGGTGAGGGCGGCGGCGGCCGCGCGGGCGTGCTCGACGGCAGCGTCGGAGGTCTGGGCGCGGAAGCGGGCGAAGAGCGGGGCGAGGTGGAGTCCCGGCGCGTCCTGCTTGGCGCCCATCCTCTCGGCGAGGGCGAGGAGTTCGAGGGCCATGGCGGTCAGGCGCGACTGCTCGGCGTCGGCCGTGAGGCTCCCGTGCATCCGCGGGTCGGCGAGCCAGACCGCGAGGCCGACGAGCGAGGCGCCGAGCACCGGCTGGTCGGCGAAGGGGCTGATGCGCAGCGTCGCGATCGTGCGCGACCGGAGGCGCCGGGCGAGCCTGAGGGCCTCGTCCGGCCCGCCGGAACCGTCGAGCACGAGCACCGCCAGCGTCTCCGACAGGACGGTGCGGAACCACGGTGACGCCCGCAGCCGCGGCGCGTCGAAGGTGTCGAGCGCCTCCCGCAGCCGGGCGAGTCCTTCGACCGGCCGGCCCTCGGCCCGCAGCAGTTCGCCCTGGCCGGCGAGGCCGATCGAGCGGTACTCCACACCGTCGGTGCGGCCGGGCAGGGCGACGAGCCGCTCGAACACGTCCCGGGCCGCCGCGAGGTTGCCGACACCGATCGAGTTCACGCCGATCACCCAGTCGAGCTGCTGCAGATCCTCGGTGGCGCCGATGACGGCCAGGCCTTCGCGCGCGGGTCGCGCCCAGCGCAGCGCCTCCTCGGGCTCGGCGCTCTGGCTGGCGAGGGCCGCGAGCATCTGGGCGGCCATCGCGGCGCCCCAGGTGTCGCCGAGCTCTGCGGCGAGCCGCGCTCCGTTTCGCGTGACCACCGCGGCGGTGTCGCGGTCGCCGTCGTTCTCGGCCGAGATGCCGGCGATCAGGGTGCCGAGCAGGGCAGTCGCACGGTCGTCGGACGCCATGGCCCGTTCGACGCGCGCGGCGAGCTCGACCGCGTTGCCGGCCGCCATCATGATCTCTGCGACGGCGATCAGTCGCCGATCGCGGACCGACCGGGTGCGGAGGAGCCACCGCAGCCGGCCGAGCGGCCGCACCGCGAAGCGCAGGTCGCTGACCATCGTGGTCGCCGTGATGATCACGAGCACGCCGGCGAGCGCATCCACCTCGTCGGGGGCGGGCTCGAAGTGCCGGATCGCGTCGAAGACCGGCCGGCTGAACGCGTCGACCTCGGAGTGCGCGCTGCGGAGCGACCAGTAGTAGGCCAGCAGCGCGAAGACCGAGGTGACGATGTCGGGGCGCCCGGCGTCGATGGCTCGGCGGAGCACGTCGATGAGGTTGTCCTCCTCGGCCGTGACCTCGCGGAAGGTCGGCACCTGCTCGCGGCCGTCCATCCGGGCGCCGCGTGCGCGCGAGAAGTCGTCGGCCCAGGCAAAGAGGGCGTCGCGCACCTCGTCGCGGGCGCCCTGGCGCTCCAGCTGCAGCTGCCCGAACTCGCGGACCGTCTCGAGCATGCGGTAGCGGAGGCCGGTGCGGGTCTCCCGCACCATCACGAGCGACTGCGCGACGAGGGCGTCGAGGAGGTCTTCGATGGATTCGGGACTTGACGCGCTAGTGGCCGTGGTCGTGCTTGCTCCCGCCGCCCCGGCGAACACCACCGCCCCCGCCGCCTCCGCGCCGAACCCGTCGGCGAACTCCGAGAGCCGGGCGAGTGCGCGCTGCTCGTCCCGCCCGAGCAGGTTCCAGCTCCACTCGATCACCGCGAGCAGTGTGCGGTGCCGTTCGGGAGCCGACCGGTCGCCGCCCGCGAGCAGCGCGAAGCGGTTCGAGAGCCGGCGCTCGATCTCGTCGATCGACATCGTGCGCACCCGGGCGGCGGCGAGCTCGATCGCGAGCGGCAGGCCGTCCAGGCGCGCGCAGAGCCGCGCGACCGTCGCCACGGGCAGCACGGCGTCCTGCCGGGCGGCTGTCGCGCGGTCGAGGAACAGCCTGACCGCGTCATCCGTCTCGCCCGCACCGAGGGGCGCGAGCGCGAAGACCCGCTCGCTCGAGATCGCGAGCGGCGTGCGGCTGGTGGTGAGGATCGTGAGCTCGGGCAGCTCGGCCGTGAGCGTCGCGCACCACTCGGCAGCCGCCTCGATCACGTGCTCGCAGTTGTCGAGCACGAGCAGCGTGCGCGTCTCGCCGAGCCGGTTCAGGATGCGCGTGCGCAGGTCGGCGCGCACCACCTGATCGCCGAGGCGCCGGCCGTTCCCCGAGTCCCGGATGCCGAGGGCCGAGGCGATGCCGAAGACGACGTCCTCCTCGGAGCGCACGCTCGCGAGCTCGACGACGGCGACCGCGCGGAAGCGGTCGAGCGAGCGCGCGGCGACTTCGTGCGCCACCCGCGTCTTGCCGAGTCCGCCCGGACCGAGGATCGTGGTGACCCGCGCGATCTCGAGCAGCGCGAGGATCGCGGTCACCGCCGTCTCTCGGCCGATCAGCGCGTTCGGCGCGGCCCGGATGCCGCGGCCGATGCCCCGACCGGCGCTGCTTCGAACCGGGAGCGGTTTCTCGACGGGGGAGCGGTCGCTCCCGCCCGCCGGAGCGTCGCGGCCGAGCAGCTCGAGGTGCAGCGCCTGCAGCTCGACGTCGGGGCTGGTGCCGAAGGCGTCCTGCACCCGCTCGCGGAACCCCGCATAGACGGCCACCGCTTCGGTCGACCGGCCCCGGGCATCCAGGGCGCGCATCAGGAGCAGGTGCGCGGTGTCGTCGAAGGGGGCTCGGCCGGCGAGGCCCCGGGCGAGCTCCTCGGCGGTCTCGGCGCGGCCGAGCGCGAGGGCGGCGCCGGCGGCGACGGTCTGCAGCGCGTCGAAGACGTGCGCTGCCCGACCATCGAGGGCGTCGGCCAGGGCTCCGTCGTCGAGGTCGGCGCCGGGCTCGCCGCGCCAGAGGGCGACCGCCTTCCCCGCCAGTGCGGTGGCGGCGTCGGGCGACCCGTCGGCGACCGCGATGCGCGCCCGCTCGAGCAGCTCCTCGGCCGCCATCAGGTCGATCGCGGTCGGCTCGAGCGTCAGGCGGTAACCCGACGGGAGGGACTCGATCAGCTCGTCGCCGACGCTCGACCGCAGCCGGGAGACGAGGGTCTGCAGCGCGGCCCGAGCTCCGCGGGGCGGGTCGTCGCCCCAGATCTCGTCGGTCAGCCGCTCGGCCGAGACCGGCCGGGGAGCGGCGAGCGCGAGAGCCGCGAGCAGGGCCTTCGCGCGCGGCCCGGAGGCCTCGACGAGCGTGCCACCGGTGGCACCCGCGGTCGCGGTCCTAGCGGCGACGGGCCCGAGGACCCCCACCCGGACGCCCGCGCGGGCGTCGGCACCATCGCGGGAGGCACCGTCCGCCGGGACGGCGCCCGGCGCGGCCGGTGCGGTCGCCTCCGCGGGTTGCTCGCTCACCCGGC
Source organism: Herbiconiux solani NBRC 106740 (assembly GCF_001571005.1). Classification (GTDB taxonomy): domain Bacteria; phylum Actinomycetota; class Actinomycetes; order Actinomycetales; family Microbacteriaceae; genus Herbiconiux; species Herbiconiux solani. Next base: position 108,300 of record NZ_BCST01000007.1, read on the forward strand.
ACAGCCTAATCCGTGCCTGCACAGGCGGTGATCAGGGCCATCCGGCATCATGGAGGCAAGGCCGCGATGCGGCCTCCGGACGAGGGCGCAGTACCCGGAGAGCGACAAGACTGACCACACGAGGAGTGTCGTCATGTCCTGGGTCGTTCTGATCGCATCCGGTGTTCTCGAGGCCGTCTGGGCCACGGCCCTGGGCCGCTCGGCGGGATTCACCAAGCTCTGGCCGACGGTGATTTTCGCGGGCGGGCTGCTCGCCTCGATGGGCGGGCTTGCGTTCGCGCTCCGCACCATCCCGGTCGGAACCGGCTACGCCGTCTGGGTCGGCATCGGCGCCTCGCTCACGGTCGCCTACGGGATGGCCTTCGGCGGCGAGGGCTTCTCGCTGGTGAGGACGCTGCTGGTGCTGGGGATCGTGGGGTGTGTGATCGGCCTCAAAGTCCTGCATTGACTCCGGCCACGCCGAGTAACTCTGCAAATGGGCGAGAGTGGGGGCGTATACGGGGTCGGTGTGCGTTATTTGCAGGGTTACTCCGTGCTCACCCGCACTCAGCCGCGGAGGAGGGCTACTGCTGCGAGCGACAGGAGGGCGATCAGGGCCCAGGAGGTGAGGCCTACTGCGAGGGCGCGGGTGCCGGTGCGGGCCAGGGCTCGGAAGCGGATGCTCGAGCCGAGCGCGAACAGGGCCATCGCCAGGAGGATCGTCTGCACGAGGTCGGCGGTGTCGAGCAGGGCCGACGAGCCCGACGCCGGCAGCAACGGCAGCAGGAAGGTGCGCACCAGCACCGCGGCGATGAACCCCGCGATGAACAGCGGCACGATCGGCGGCCGCTTCGCCGCCGGACGCTCGACGTAGTCCGGGTGCCCGGCGCCGAGCGCCGCGTTCCGGGCATCCGCCCGCCGCTCCACCAGACCCACGATCGCCACCATCGGCGCGAGCGTCAGCACCCGCGTCAGCTTCACGACGACCGCGGCCGCGAGCGCCGCCGGCCCCGCGATCTGGGCGGTCGCCACGACCTGGCCCACGTCGTGCACGCTGAGGCCAACCCAGAGCCCGAAGTCCTCCGGCGACATCCCGAGCGGGATCCGCAGCACCGGCAGGATGAAGATCGCCAGCGTGCCGCAGAGCGTCACGAGCGCCACCGGCGTCGCGGTGTCCTCGTCCTTGCTGCGGGTCACGGCGCTCATCGCTCCGACCGCCGAGGCGCCGCAGATCGAGAAGCCGGCGGCGATCAGGATGGGCTGCGTCCCGGGCAGCCGCAACGCACGCCCGAGCAGCAGGGTCGCGGCGAAGGTGATGCCGACGATCAGCACGATCACGACGATCGTCTCCCAGCCGAGTCCGGCGATGTCGACCAGGCTGAGCTTGAGGCCGAGCAGCACGATGCCGATCCGCAGCAGGCGCCGGGCCGCGATCGCGAGCCCGGGCTTCAGCACCCCGTCGAGCACGCGTTGCACGGCCGGGATCTGCCCGGCGATCATCCCGAGCCCCACGGCCGCCGTGAGCATCGGCACCGCCGGCAGCAGCAGGTGGATGCCGAAGGCCACCAGCGCGGCGACTCCCGCGACGGCCAGCCCGGCGACGAGCCTCATCGCCAGCTCGGCAGCCAGTAGTGCAGGCTGAGGAACCAGGCCGGCACCGGCATCCCGACCCAGACGGGGTAGAACCAGGCCGAGACCAGCACGCAGATCGCGAAGAAGCCCCCGACGATCCACAGAGCCCTCGTGCGAACCGGGCGCGGATCACCCCGCGAACCGAGCGCGAGCCCGATCACGAAGGTCAGCCCGAGGATCATGTAGGGCTCGAAGGCGATCGTGTAGAACTGGAAGATCGTGCGGTTGACGTAGAGCAGCCACGGCAGGTAGCCGGCGACCATCCCCATCAGGATGAGGCCGACCTGCCACTCACGCTTCCGGACCAGCCGGTAGACCAGGTAGAACAGGGCGGCGGTCGCGCACCACCAGATGATCGGGTTCGCGATCGAGGTGATGTTCTCGTAGCAGACGTCTCCGCCGCACTGGTCGGCGGGCACCGAGTTGACGTACATCTGCGTCGGCCGCACGAGGAACAGCCAGCTCAACGGGTTCGCCTGGTAGGGATGCGGCGAGTGCTCGTTGACGTGGTAGTTGTACACCGCCGACTCGAGGTGCCAGAAGTTCTGCAGCGACAGCGGCACCCAGGAGAGGCCTCCGGTCCACTGGCCCTGCGCGGCCTCGGCCCAGTTGCGGTACATGCCTCCCGAGGTCGAGAACCAGCCGATCCAGGTCACCATGTAACAGACCAGGGCGAGCGGCAGCAGCAGCACGGCGGTCACCGGCCCCTGCTTCAGCACCGCCGCGCTCAACCAGAACGGGATGCCCAGGCGACGGCGCGCGAGCGCATCCACCACCACGAGGTACACGCCGAACGCGGCGAGGAAGTAGACGCCCGACCACTTGACCGACGAGGCGAAGCCGAAGGCGACCGCCGCGGCGAGCACCCAGGGCCGGTTCCAGAGCACGGGCCCCCAGGCGGGCACGACGGGAGGCCGGGACGTGCCGTCGGGCCGGTCGGGCGGGTGCGTCGTGCGCGCGGCGACCGCGGCGGCGAGCCGCGTGGCGTGCCACTCCCGGTCGAGCAGCACGGCCCCGAAGCCGAGCAGCAGAAACAGCGCCACGATCCCGTCGAGCACCGCGACCCGGCTCATCACGATCGCGTGCCCGTCGATCGCGAGCAGGAACCCGGCGATCGTGCCGAGCAGGGTCGACTTGAACAGCTTCGTGGCGATCAGCGCGGTGAGCAGCACGAGCAGGATGCCGCAGACCGCCACCGAGATGCGCCAGCCGAACGAGTTGTCGGCGCCGAAGATCGCCATGCCGAGCCCGATGATCCACTTGCCGAGCGGCGGATGCACGGCGAACGAGGAGTTGGTCTGGAAGATCTGGTACGCCCCGGCGTTGAACTGCGCGTCGGCGTCAGCGGGCCAGGAAGCTTCGTACCCGAGGTTCCAGGTGGTCCAGGCATCCTTCACGTAGAAGGTCTCGTCGAAGACGAGGCTGTGCGGATGCGCGAGGTCGACCAGGCGGAGCACGGCTGCCAGCAGCGTCACCGCGATCGGCCCGCCCCAGCGCCAGAGCCGCTGCCGGCCCGGAGTGCCGACGAGCCGCAGCCACCAGTCGTCGAGGCGCGAGCCGGTGGGGCCGGTGTACTCGGGCGGGGTCGGGGGCGACGCCGGGGCCGGGGGCTCGGTCGTCACCTCTGTGCTCACCGGGCCATGCTAACGGGTGCGGCCCTGGTGGGAGACTGGGGCCATGCTCATCCTCGCGGCCACCCCCATCGGCAACCTCAAGGATGCGTCGCTCCGGCTGATCGAGATCCTGGAGAACGCCGAGGTGGTCGCCGCCGAGGACACCCGGATGACGGCGAAGCTCCTGCGAGGCCTCGGCATCGAGAACCGGCCGCGCTTGATCCCGCTGCACGAGCACAACGAGCGCGAGAAGTCGGCGTCACTGGTCGAGCTCGCCCGCGACGGCGACCTGGTGCTGGTCAGCGACGCCGGGATGCCCACGGTCTCGGACCCCGGCTACCAGCTCGTCGTCGCCGCGGTCGCCGCGGGCGTGGACGTGACGGTCGTCCCCGGGCCGAGCGCCGTCGTCACGGCCCTGGCGCTCTCCGGGCTGCCGACCGACCGCTTCACCTTCGAGGGTTTCCTGCCCCGCAAGCAGGGCGAGCGCCTCGCCGCCTTCCGGGCGCTGTCCCGCGAGACCCGCACGATGGTCTTCTTCGAGTCGCCGAACCGCATCGCCGACTCGCTCACCGACCTGGCCACCGCGCTCGGCGCCGACCGCCGGGCCGTCGTGGTCCGCGAGCTCACCAAGCTGTACGAGGAGGCCAAGCGCGGCACGGCGGCCGAGCTGGCCGAGTGGGCCGCCCAGGGGGTCAAGGGCGAGATCTGCCTGGTCGTCGCCGGCGCCGCGGCGCTCGAGATCGATCTCGGCACCGGGGTGACGCAGGTGCTCGAGCTCGTCTCCGACGGGCGGAGGCTGAAGGACGCGGCGGCCGACATCGCCGAGGCCACCGGCCTGTCCAAGCGCGACCTCTACGAAGGCGCCCTCGCGGCCCGCCGTCCCGGGGCGGGCGGGCCCGCCGCCCCCTGAGTCCGCCCGGCCTTTAGGATGGTCACCATGTCCGACGGCTCCTCGTTCTACGTCACCACGCCGATCTTCTATGTGAACGACGTCCCGCACATCGGGCACGCCTACACGGAGGTCGCCGCCGACGTGCTCGCGCGCTGGCACCGTCAGGCGGGCGACCCCACCTGGTTCCTCACCGGCACCGACGAGCACGGCCAGAAGATCCTGCGCACCGCGACCGCCAACGGGGTCACTCCGAAGGAGTGGGCCGACAAGCTCGTCGCCGAGGCCTGGCAGCCACTGCTGGAGACGATCGACATCTCCAACGACGACTTCATCCGCACCACCGACGAGCGGCACGAGGTCAACGTGCAGCTGTTCCTGCAGCGGCTCTACGACGCCGGGTACATCTACACCGGCGAGTACGAGGGCTACTACTGCGTGGGCTGCGAGGAGTACAAGCAGCTCTCCGACCTGGTCGACGGCACCGGGCAGTACGAGGGCCAGCTGGTCTGCGCCATCCACTCCCTCCCGGTCGAGCTGCTGAAGGAGCGCAACTACTTCTTCAAGATGAGCGAGTTCGCCGACCGGCTGCTCGAGCTCTACGAGACCCGGCCCGACTTCGTGCAGCCCGAGAGCGTGCGCAACGAGATCGTGTCGTTCGTGCGCCGCGGCCTCACCGACCTCTCGATCTCGCGCCAGACCTTCGACTGGGGCGTCAAGGTGCCGTGGGACGAGTCGCACGTCGTCTACGTCTGGTTCGACGCGCTGCTGAACTACGCCACGGCCGCCGGCTACGGGTCGGATGAAGAGAAGTTCGCCCGGCTCTGGCCCGCCACCCACATCGTGGGCAAGGACATCGCCCGGTTCCACGCCGTCATCTGGCCGGCCATGCTGATGGCCGCCGGGCTCGAGGTGCCCAGGCAGGTCTACGGGCACGGCTGGCTGCTCGTCGGCGGCGAGAAGATGTCGAAGTCGAAGCTCACCGGCATCGCCCCCGAGCAGATCACCGACACCTTCGGGTCGGACGCGTTCCGCTACTACTTCATGCGCGCCATCAACTTCGGCCAGGACGGCTCGTTCAGCTGGGAGGACCTGGCGGCGCGCTACCAGGCCGAGCTCGCGAACGGCTTCGGCAACCTCGCCTCCCGCGTGGTGGCCATGGTCACCCGCTACTTCGACGGCGCCATCCCCGACGCGGTCGAGTCGGCGGTGACGGAGGCCGAGACGGCCATCCGCGCCACCGAGCGGCGCGTGACGGCGGCCGCGGACGAGGCGATCGGGCGGCTCGCCATCCACGAGGCCATCGCCCGCATCTGGGAGCTCGTCGACGAGCTCAACGGCTACATCACGATCCAGGAGCCGTGGAAGCTCGCGAAGGATCCGGCGAACGCCGACCGGCTCGCCACCGTGCTCAACACTGCCGTGCGCGGCATCGGCACCCTCGCGGTGCTCCTGTCGCCCGTGGTGCCGGAGGCGGCTGCGAAGCTGTGGACCGCGATCGGCGGGGTGGGGGCCGTGGGCGACCAGGGCATCCGCACCGCCTGGGAGTGGAATGGCGAGGCCCGGGTCGAGCCGCTGGAGGCCCTGTTCCCGCGCATCGAGCTCGAGGCCACGGCGTCGTGACCGGGTTCGAGTCGGCGCTGCCCGAGACGCCGGGGGAGCCGCCGCTGTTCCTCCGCACCCGCGAGCCCGGCGAGGCTTCGGACCGCAGCGACCATAGCTACCCGCCCCTGCCCGAGGCGCTCGTCGTACCGGTCTACGACAACCACACCCACCTCGAGATCGCGAACGGCTCCGAGCCCGACGGTGGAGGCTCGCTCGACTACCACGAGCAGCTCGACCGGGCCTCGGCCGTCGGCGTGCGCGGCGTGGTGCAGGTCGGCACCGACCTCGAGACCTCGCGCTGGTCGGCCGAGCAGGCCGCCCGCGAACCCCGGATGCTCGCCGCCGTCGCCCTGCACCCGAACGAGGCCCCGGTGTACGCCGAGGCCGGTGGGCTGGACGACGCCCTCGCGGAGATCTTCGAGCTGGCCGGCTGGCCACGCGTGCGCGCGGTGGGCGAGACCGGGCTCGACTTCTACCGCACGACGACCGACGAGGCCCGGGCCACGCAGTACCGGTCGTTCGAGGCGCACATCGAGATCGCGAAGGAGAACGGCCTCGCGCTGCAGATCCACGACCGCGACGCGCACGCCGAGGTCATCGCCACGCTGAAGCGCGTCGGGGCTCCCGAGCGCACGGTGTTCCACTGCTTCTCCGGCGACGCCGAGCTCGCCGAGATCTGCACCGAGAACGGGTGGTACATGTCGTTCGCCGGCAACGTGACCTTCAAGAACGCGAACAATTTGCGCGAAGCCCTCTCGGTCGCGCCCCGTGCGCTCATCATGGTCGAGACGGATGCGCCGTACCTCACGCCGATGCCGTTCCGCGGGCGGCCCAACGCCCCGTACCTCATCCCGCACACCCTGCGGGCGATGGCGGCGCACCTCGGCACCGACGTCTCGATGCTCGCGGCGCAGATCTCCTCGAACACCGAGCTGGTCTACGGCAGCTGGAGCGACGAACCCGTGACGGCGTCGTGAGCGAGACCGGGCCGTCTGGCGTGGATTCCGCCGATTCCGGTGGTCCGGATGCGGCGGCCTCGTCGGTCTCGCTGCTCGGCCCCGCCGAGATCCGCGACCTCGCCGGTCTGCTCGACCTCACCCCGACCAAGAAGCTCGGCCAGAACTTCGTGATCGACGCCAACACGGTCCGCAAGATCGTGCGGGTCGCCAAGGTCGAGCCCGGCGACACCGTGGTCGAGATCGGGCCGGGCCTGGGCTCCCTCACCCTCGGCCTCCTCGAGGCCGGTGCCGCGGTGGTCGCGGTCGAGATCGACGGCCGGCTCGCCGCGCAGCTGCCGGTGACCGTGTCGCAACTGGCACCGGATGCGCGCCTCACGGTCGTGCACGACGACGCGCTCCGCATCCTGTCGCTTCCCGACGAGCCCACGCGGCTCGTGGCCAACCTGCCCTACAACGTCTCGGTGCCGGTGCTCCTGCACTTCCTCGAGCACTTCCCGTCGATCCGCTCGGGGGTGGTGATGGTGCAGGCCGAGGTCGGGCACCGGCTGGCCGCCGAACCCGGGTCGAAGGTCTACGGATCGCCGTCGGTCAAGGCCGCCTGGTACGGCTCGTGGCGCACCGCCGGTCAGGTCTCGCGGCAGGTCTTCTGGCCGGTGCCGAACGTCGACTCGGTGCTCGTCGGCTTCGAGCGGGTCGGCTCGGGGCTCGACACCGAGGAGCTGCGGGTGCGCACCTTCGAGATCGTCGACGCCGCCTTCCAGCAGCGGCGCAAGATGCTCCGGCAGTCGCTCTCGGTCGTGCTCGGCGACTCGCAGAACGCGGCCCGCACCCTCGAGGCGGCGGGGCTGCCGCCGACCGAGCGCGGGGAGCAGCTCACGGTGCACGACTTCCTGGCGATCGCCAAGGCCTCGCTCGGCTGAGTACGCCGGTGCTCGCGGAGGCCCGTGCGGAGGGCCGTCTGCCCGTGAGATAGGTTGGAGGCATGATCAACCGGGGTGGCACGAGGACCGTGCGTGTCAGGGCTCCCGGCAAGATCAACGTCTTCCTCAAGGTCGGCGCGGTGATGGATGACGGGTACCACGACGTCGCCACCGCCTACCAGGCCGTCTCGCTCTACGAAGACGTGCACGCCTCGCCGGCGAGCGACTTCTCGGTCGAGTTCGCCGGCCACATCGACACCTCGGGCCTCGAGACCGACGGCTCGAACCTCGCCATCAAGGCCGCTCGTCTCCTGGCGCGCCGGACCGGGTACCGCGAGGGCGTGCACCTCCTGATCGAGAAGAACGTGCCGATCGCGGGCGGCATGGGCGGGGGCTCGGCGGATGCCGCGGCCACCCTGCTGGCCTGCGACACCCTCTGGGGCACCGACGTCGGCCGCGAGGAGCTGCTCACGCTCGCCTCCGAGCTCGGCGCCGACGTGCCCTTCGCGTTCCTCGGCGGCACGGCCATCGGCACCGGCCGAGGCGACCAGCTGAGCCCGGCCCTCGCGAAGGGTCAGTTCCACTGGCTCCTCGTGCTGTCCGAGCAGGGACTCAGCACGCCGGCGGTCTACCGCGAGCTCGACCTCCACCGCGAACGCCACGCACAGGACATCTTCCCGGCGCGCGGCCAGCCGGTCGTCGACACCGACGTGCTGCAGGCGCTCCGGGCGGGCGACCCGCACATGCTCGCCGAGTCGCTTCACAACGACCTCCAGGCGCCCTCGCTGCACCTGCACCCCGGCCTCGCCCGGGTGCTCGAGGTGGGGGAGGCCAACGGCGCCCTCGCGGGGCTCGTCTCGGGCTCCGGGCCCACGGTCGCGTTCCTCGCGGCCGACATCGACAGCGCCCTCGAGTTGCAGATCGCGCTGAGCGCGGCGCGGTACCACGTGGTGCGGGTCACCGGGCCGGTGGCCGGCGCCCGCGTGATCGGCGAGTAGCGCTTCGCTGACCGACCGCCTCGGCGACTAGAGGGTCAGCAGCGCCGTGATCGGCGCATCCGTCACGGCCTCGACCGCTTCACGGCCGCCCAGGCCGTCGAGCTCGAGCACCACGGCGATGCCCACCGTCTCCCAGCCCGCGCGGCGCATCAGCCGTACGGTCGCGGCCAGGGTTCCACCGGTCGCGAGCACGTCGTCGACGATCACGACCTTGCTGCCGCGCGGCAGCGTGTCGGGGTGCACCTCGAGGGTGGCGGTGCCGTACTCGAGGCCGTAGCTCTCGGCGAGCACCTCGCCCGGGAGCTTGCCCGCCTTCCGCACCGCGAGCATCCCGTGACCGGTCGCGACGGCGGCCGCGGTGCCGAGCACGAAGCCCCGGGCCTCGACGCCGGCGACCGCGTCGACCTCGGGGAAGCGCTCGAGCAGGGCGGCGCCGACCGCGCGGAGCCCCTCGGCGTCGGCGAACAGCCCCGACAGGTCGCGGAAGAGGATGCCGGGCGACGGGAAGTCGGGCGTCTCGGTCATCCCGCGCCGGATCACAGCGGCGATCGGGGCTTCGGCGGGGGCGGGCGTCGGGTTCGCGGCGGGCTCGGTCGGGTTCGTCTCAGCGGCAGGCACGGCTCCCATGCTAGAGCGACCGTGTCGCTAGTGTGTGGGCATGCGCACCGTCTTCGGCCTCATCCGCATCGTCGCGGCGGGCGTGATCATCGCGGCCATCGTCGGGCAGCTGACCTACAGCATCGACGTCGTGCCGGACACCGGGTTCTTCCTGGTCAACTTCTTCAGCTACTTCACGATCCTCTCGAACGCCCTCGCGGCGATCGCGCTCCTGGTCGGGGCGGTCTACTCCTTCCGGGTGCGGAAGGATCCCGCCTGGTACAACCTCTCGCTCGCCGCGGTCGTGACCTACATGGCCACCACCGGCGTGGTCTACAACCTGCTGCTGCGCGGAATCACGCTCGAACAGGGCCGCACGCTGGCCTGGTCGAACGAGGTGCTGCACCTGATCGCGCCGATCTACGTCGTGCTCGTCTGGGTGCTGACGCCGGGCAAGTCGCCGCTGAAGTGGAACGCGATCGGCGCGATCATCGCCTTCCCGTTGGTCTGGTCGGTGTACACGATGATCCGCGGGGCGATCACCGGGTGGTACCCGTATCCGTTCCTCGACCCGGCGCAGCCCGGCGGCTACGGAGCGGTCGCCGTGTACGTCCTCGCCATCGCCGGGTTCATCGGCATCATGGCCTGGGTCGTGGTGGGGCTCAGCCGCACGCGCATCCTGCGCTTCTAGCCGGCTCTGCTGGCAGGTCCGCTGCGGTCTGCCGGCTGGCCCCCTGACCCCACCGGGCCGGAGCGCCCAGCCGCACCCGGTACCCTCGACGGGTGGCTCATCTCCTCGGCGCTGAAGCGCTGCATCTCGAATATCCGACGCGGGTCATCTTCGATTCGGTGACGGTGGGCCTGAACGAAGGCGACCGCGTCGGCATCGTCGGCCGCAACGGCGACGGCAAGTCGACGCTGCTCTCGCTGCTCTCCGGCCGCATCGAGCCCGACAGCGGGCGGGTCACCCGCCGCCGCGGCATCACGCTCGGGATGCTCGACCAGGCCGACACCGTCGACTCCAGCCTCACCGTGGCCCAGGCCGTCGTCGGCGACCTCGACGAGCACGTCTGGGCGGGCGACCCCAAGGTGCGCGACGTGATCGGGGGCCTCCTCGGCGACATCGACTGGAACGCCCTCATCGGCACCCTCTCCGGTGGGCAGCGCCGCCGCGTCGCGCTCGCGGCGCTCCTGGTCGGCGACTGGGACGTCATCTTCCTCGACGAGCCCACCAACCACCTCGACGTCGAGGGAATCGCCTGGCTCGCCGAGCACCTCAAGCGCCGCTGGCCGGCGAACCAGGGCGGGCTCGCGGTCGTGACGCACGACCGGTGGTTCCTCGACGAGGTCTCCAACACCACCTGGGAGGTGCACGACCGGCTGATCGAGCCCTTCGAGGGCGGCTACGCGGCCTACATCCTGCAGCGCGTCGAGCGCGACCGGATGGCCAGCACGATGGAGTCCAAGCGCCAGAACCTGATGAAGAAGGAGCTCGCCTGGCTCCGCCGGGGAGCCCCGGCCCGCACGGCGAAGCCCAAGTTCCGCATCGACGCGGCCGAGGCTCTGATCGCCGACGAGCCGCCCATCCGCGACACCGTGTCGCTCACCCAGATGGCCACCGCGCGCCTCGGTAAGGACGTCGTCGACATCCTCGACGTCTCGGTCTCGTTCGGCGAGAAGCAGGTGCTGAAAGACGTCGAGTGGCGCATCGCCCCGGGCGAGCGCACCGGCATCCTCGGCGTCAACGGCGCCGGCAAGTCCACCCTGCTCGGGCTCGTCACGGGCGCGGTGCAGCCGACGACCGGCCGCGTGAAGCAGGGCAAGACGGTCAAGATCGCGACCCTCACCCAGCAGCTCGCCGAGCTCGACGACGTGCAGAACGACCGGGTCAGCGAGGTGATCGGCCGCTACCGCACCTCGTACGTCGCGGGCGGCAAGGAGCTCACCCCCGGACAGCTGCTCGAGCGCCTCGGCTTCACCAGTGCCCAGCTGATGACCCCGGTCAAAGACCTCTCGGGTGGGCAGAAGCGCCGGTTGCAGCTGCTGCTGATCCTCCTCGACGAGCCGAACGTGCTCATCCTCGACGAGCCGACCAACGACCTCGACACCGACATGCTCGCGGCGCTGGAGGATCTGCTCGACTCGTTCCCCGGCACGCTGCTCGTGGTCTCGCACGACCGGTACCTGCTCGAGCGGGTCACCGACCAGCAGTACGCCGTGCTAGACGGCCACTTCCGGCACCTGCCGGGCGGCCTCGAGCAGTACCTCACCCTTCGGAAGGGCGGGGCGGGCTCCGCGGATGCGCGGGCGCGCACGAGCGGGCCGGGTGGCACGGCGTCGAGCCTCCCCGCGGCGGGTGCGTCCGACGGCGGCAAACCCGCGCTGGCGGGAGCCGAGCTGCGTGCGGCCGAGAAGGAGCGCTCGTCGCTCGAGCGGAAGATCAACAAGCTCACCGGCCAGATCGACACCCTGCACCACCGCATCGCGGAGTTCGACCAGAGCGACTACGTCGGCCTCGGCGGGCTCACGGCCGAGCTGCAGGCCCTTCAGGCGCAGATCGGCGAGCACGAGACGCGCTGGCTCGAGCTGTCGGAGCAGCTGGACTAGGGCTTACGGCTCAGGCCATATCAAGGGAGAGCCTGCGAAGCAGCGCCGCAAGCCGGTCCTGATCGGCGCGGCTGAGTCCTGCCAGCAGCTCGGACTCGGCCCGCACCAGGTGCGAGATCGCGCCGTCGACCCGGTCGCGCCCCTCGTCCGTCATCCGCACCAGCACGCCCCGGCCGTCGTTCGGGTCGGTGCGTCGCTCGACGAGCCCGCGCCGCACCATCCCGTCGATCCGGTTCGTCATCGTGCCGCTGGAGACGTAGGTCTGCTCGAGCAGCGCCTTCGGGCTCAGCTCGTGCGGTTCGCCGGCGCGGCGGAGTGCCGCCAGCACGTCGAACTCCCACGACTCGAGGTCGACCGTGGCGAAGGAGGCCCGGCGGGTGCGCTCGAGCTGCTTGGCCAGCCGGGAGACCCGGGAGAGGATCTTGAGCGGCGAGAAGTCGAGGTCGGGGTGCTCCCGCATCCACGCGTCGACGATCTCGTCGACGGTGTCCCGGGAGTCCCTGTTGTCCATCCCCCCATTATCGTCACCGGGTCGGCCCGTGTCGTTCCCGGTCTGGCAGACTGGACTACTGCGCCGGGACGGGGTTCCGGTGATCCGCCTTGGTGTAATGGCAGCACGACAGCCTTTGGAGCTGTTAGGTCTAGGTTCGAACCCTGGAGGCGGAGCAGTCCCGGCGTGACGCCCGCGACCGCTCCCAGAGCTAGGAGAACCGGAATGACCGACACCCGACTCGCGATCGTCGTCCTGGCTGCAGGCCAGGGCACCCGGATGAAATCCGCGACCCCCAAGCTGTTGCACGAGATCGCGGGGCTCCCGCTGATCGGCCACGTCCTGGCCACGGCCGGGCAACTGGATGCGGCGCACACCGTGAGCGTCGTCCGGCACGAGCGCGACCGGGTCGTCGCCGTGATCGAGGACCACTTCCCGGGCAGCATCATCGTCGACCAGGACGAGATCCCCGGCACCGGCCGCGCCGTCGAGCAGGCGGTCGCGGCCCTCCCCGCCGACTTCGACGGGGACGTGCTGGTCGTCTCGGGCGACGTCCCCCTGCTCGACTCGGACACCCTCACCGAGCTGATCGCCGCCCACCGCGCCGGTGGCGCCGCAGCCACCCTGCTCTCCGCGCTGCCGGAGGACTCGACCGGCTACGGGCGCATCGTCCGCACCGCCGACGGCATGCTCGACCGCATCGTCGAGCAGAAGGATGCGAGCGACTCCGAGCTCGCCATCCGCGAGATCAATGCCGGCGTCTACGTCTTCGGTCTCGCCGAGCTCCGCGACCAGCTGGCCCAGGTCACGACCGCGAACGCGCAGGGCGAGAAGTACCTGACCGACGTGATCGGCCTGCTCCGCCGCGCCGGTTCCGACGTGGCCGCCGTGCCCGTCGCCGAGCCGTGGATCGTCGCGGGCGTCAACGACCGCGCCCAGCTCAGCGAGGCCGCGGCCAAGCTCAACGCGCTGATCGTGCGCGGCTGGCAGCTGAACGGCGTGACCATCGTCGACCCCGCCACCACGTGGATCGACCTCAAGGCGAGCCTCGCGGCCGACGTCGAGATCCTCCCCGGCACCCAGATCAAGGGGGCGACCAGCATCGCGCGCGGCGCGACCGTGGGCCCGGACACGACGCTCGTCGACTGCGAGATCGGTGAGGATGCGGTGGTGAAGCGCACCGACGCGACGCTCGCGGTGATCGGCGCACGTGCATCCGTCGGCCCGTTCGCCTACCTCCGGCCCAACACGGTGCTCGACGCCGACGGCAAGATCGGCACCTTCGTCGAGACCAAGAACTCGCACATCGGGGTCGGTTCGAAGGTGCCCCACCTCTCGTACATCGGCGACACCGAGGTCGGCACGGGCTCCAACGTCGGGGCCGGCACGATCACCGCGAACTACGACGGCGTGAACAAGCACCGCACGGTCGTGGGGTCGCACGCGCGCACCGGATCGCACAACGTGTTCGTCGCCCCGGTTAGAATCGGAGACGGCGCCTACACGGGCGCCGGAACGGTCGTCCGGAAAGACGTTCCCGCTGGCTCCCTCGCGATCAACGTGGCCCCTCAGCGGAACCTGGCCGGCTGGGTCGAGGAGAATCGACCCGGTTCGGCGGCGGCCACGGCGGCTTCGGCCGCCACCACGGAGGCTTCGGCCTCCACCACGGCGGCGGCGCAGTCGGCCGGAGAGAGCGGAGAATAGGTGTCCGGAATCAAGGCCAGCGGAGAGAAGAGCCTCGTCGTCGTCTCAGGGCGGGCGCATCCTCAGCTGGCGGAGGACATCGCCGCCGAGCTCGGCACCACCCTCGTCGAGACCGAGGCCCGCACCTTCGCCAACGGCGAGCTCTACATCCGCTACGGCGAGAGCGTGCGCGGCAGCGACGTCTTCGTCATCCAGTCGCACACCGCGCCGATCAACGAGTGGCTCATGGAGCAGCTGATCATGGTCGATGCGCTCAAGCGCGCCTCGGCCAAGCGCATCACGGTGGTCGCGCCCTTCTACCCCTACGCCAGGCAGGACAAGAAGGGCCGCGGCCGCGAGCCGATCTCGGCCCGCCTGGTCGCCGACCTGTTCAAGGCCGCCGGCGCCGACCGCATCATGTCGGTCGACCTGCACGCCGCTCAGATCCAGGGCTTCTTCGACGGCCCCGTCGACCACCTGTTCGCGATGCCGGTGCTGCTCGAGCACATGCGGCAGTCGCTCGACCCCGCGACCCTCACGGTCGTGTCGCCCGACATGGGCCGGGTGCGGGTGGCGGATGTCTGGAGCGACAAGCTCGGCGTGCCGCTCGCGATCATCCACAAGCGCCGCGACCCGCGGGTGCCGAACCAGGTCAGCGTGCACGAGATCGTCGGTGACGTGAGCGGCCGGGTCTGCCTGCTGGTCGACGACCTGATCGACACCGGCCGCACGATCGTGGCCGCTGCCGAGGCGCTCAAGGCCAGCGGCGCGATCGGCGTCGTCGTCGCGGCGACGCACGCGGTGTTCTCCGACCCGGCGGTCGAGATCCTGCAGTCGCCGTTCATCGACTCGGTCGTCGTCACCGACACCCTTCCGCTTCCCCCCGAGAAGCACTGGGACAGACTGACCGTCCTCCCGATCGCCCCCCTGATCGCCCGCGCGATCCACGAGGTCTTCTCAGACGGGTCGGTCACCACGATGTTCGATGGAGATGCCTGATGCCCGCTTCGCTCGAGACGTTCACCCCTGAGGCCGGGGGCATCACGATGTTCTCCACCAGCTGGTGCGGTTACTGCGCGCGGCTGAAGAGCCAGCTCACGGCTCAGGGCATTCCGTTCACCGAGGTGAACATCGAAGAGGTGGATGGCACGGCCGAGCTCGTGGCCGCAGTCAACGGCGGCAACCAGACGGTGCCGACGGTGGTGTTCCCCGACGGCTCGACCGCCACGAACCCCTCGGCCCGCGAGGTCGTCGAACGCATTGGATAGTCAGGACTCAGATGGCTGATCGCACCCCTTGGTCGCTCTCCGGCGCGCTGCGCGGGATGTTCCAGAAGCGCACGATCGACGCCGACACCTGGGACGACCTCGAAGACGCCCTGATCAAGGCCGACTTCGGCCCTGACATCACCGAGCAGGTGGTGGGGGAGCTGCGTGCCAACGTCGCGCGCTACAACACGACCGACCCTCGTGACCTGCAGCGGATGCTCCGCGAGACGATCGAGGAGCGGCTGTCGAAGTACGACCCGACCCTCAAGCTCACCGAGCGCCCGGCGGTCGTGCTCGTCGTCGGCGTGAACGGCGTCGGCAAGACGACGACGATCGGCAAGTTCGCGCGGTTCCTCAAGACCTACAACCGCTCGGTGGTCGTCGGTGCGGCCGACACGTTCCGTGCCGCCGCGGTCGAGCAGGTCGCGACCTGGGCCGAGCGGGCGGGTGCCGACGTGGTGCGGCCGCAGCACGAGGGACAGGATCCGGCCTCGGTCGCCTTCCAGACCATCGAGCGGGCGAAGGCGAACGGCACCGAGATCGTGCTGATCGACACCGCCGGCCGCCTGCAGACCAAGGGCGGGCTGATGGACGAGCTCGGCAAGATCCGCCGCGTGATCGAGAAGCAGGCGCCGGTCGCCGAGGTGCTGCTCGTGCTGGATGCGACGACCGGGCAGAACGGGCTCGCCCAGGCCGATGCGTTCATCCAGCACGCCGGGGTCACCGGACTCGTGATCACGAAGCTCGACGGCTCGGCGAAGGCCGGGTTCGTGCTCGCGGTGCAGGAGAAGACCGGCATCCCGATCAAGCTCGTGGGTCAGGGTGAGGGCATCAACGATCTCACGGGTTTCACGCCGCACGTCTTCGCGCAGAACCTCGTGGGGTAGCGGGGCACTTTCTCTCGTTCTCTCGCCGAGAAGTCACCTTTACGTCCAAATCCGCTCGGGTGGACGTAAAAGTGACTTCTCGACGCGTGGGCGGGCGCCTCGGGGTCAGGGGTGGCGGGCGAGGAAGGTCTCGACCAGGGGGAGTACCTCGGGGTGCCTGGGGGTGTCGGCGTGGTTCGCGCCCTCGACGATCCGCAGCTCGGCACCCGGCAGGAGTCCCGCCACGTGGTGGGCCGCCTCGAGCCGCGGGCGGTCGCGACTGCCGGCGACCAGCAGCACCGGCATCGGGAAGGCGGCGATCGCCGCATCCGGAACCCGCGGCTGCCGCTCGGTCTCGCGCATGTACGCCGCGAGCGCGGCGCCGTCGTTCGCGAGGAACGCCGCTCGGGTCATGGGGTCGACCGCGTTCCCGGATGCCTGCTCCCAGTCGGCGAGGAACGCCGGCATCCCGCCCCGCTCGAGCGCCGCGATGCTGCCCGGGAAGAAGACGCGGTCGAACACCCCGACCCCGGTTCCGGGCGCGCCGGCGACACTCGTGAAGCTCGCCACCCGTCCGGGCGCCTCGGCGGCGAGCGAGAACCCGACCCGCGCCCCGAGCGAGTAGCCGAGGTAGTGCGCGCGCTCGAGCCCGAGCGCGTCGAGCACGGCGAGCACGTCGCCGACGAACAGCGGCATCGCGTAGGAATGGTCGGCGTGCGGCTTGTCGCTCCGCCCGTGCCCACGGAGGTCGACCGTGATCACGGGCCGACCCGGCGACAACGCCTTGAGGTAGCCGAACCCGCGCCAGATCGCCTGCGAGAGCGCGGTCCCGTGCACGAGCACGATCGGCGTTGCCGACCCCGCCGCGGCCGTCGAGCCCTCCGCGCCGGCGGGCGGCGTGGTCACCCGGTAGGCGATGCGGATGCCGTCGGTCGGGTTGGTCGCGTAGTCCACGGCTCCACGCTACTCGCGACGGGATGCTGGGAAGCGGCTGGCCACCTCCTCGAGCACCGACTCCGAGCCGGTGTAGATGCCGTCGCGGCGCGGCCAGTGGCTGATGACGTCGGTGAAGCCCAGCTCCGCCGCCCGCCCCACCATGTCGTCGAACGCCCCGACGCTCTCGAGCGAGTACACCGCGGCCGAGTCGAACGAGAGGTACCGGTCGAGTGACGCCCGCTCCCGTCCGGCCGCCTCCAGCGACTCGTCCAACCGGGCCGACAGCTCGGCCACGCCCTTCCACCAGTCCTCGCCGCCGGCCTCGCTCTTGCCGGTCGTGACCCAGCCCTGAGCCCGCTCGGCGACGAGCGCGAGACCCTTCGGGCCGTTCGCGGCGAGCACGAAGGGCATCCGCGGGCGCTGCGCCGGCGCCCCCACCATCCGCGCCTCGTGCGCCTGGAACCACTGCCCGTCGGCCGAGATCCCCTCCGACCCCGGAGGCTCGAACCGGAGCAGCTCGTCCAGCAGCGCCACGAACTCGACGAAACGCTCGTGCCGCTCGCGCGCGGTCAGCTCCGCCTGCCCGAGCACGAAGGCGTCGAACCCCGTCCCGCCCGATCCGACCCCGAGCAGGAATCGCCCGCCCGAGATCTCGTCCACCGTCGCGAGCTCTTTGGCGAACGGAACGGGATGACGGAAGTTCGGCGACGCGACGAACGTGCCGAGCCGGATGCGGCTGGTCACCATCGCCGCCGCCGTCAGCGTCGGCAGGGTGGCCCCCCACGGCTCGCCGGCGAGCGAGCGCCAGGAGAGGTGGTCGTAGGTCCAGGCGTGGTCGAAGCCGAGCTCCTCGGCCCGTTGCCAGCGACGGCGGGCCTCGGGCCAGGGATCTTGGGGCAGGATGACGATTCCGTGGCGCATGCCGACATTCTGGCACCGGCCTCGGACATCGCCCCGGACAGGCCTCAGCTGCGCTCGGCCTCGACCTCGTCCAGCTCGAGATCCTCTTCGAGTTCCTCGTCCCGCTCCCGCGTCGCCTCGGCCTTCGACGCCGAAACCGCACCCGCCCCGCGCCCCCGCGCGACGGCGGAGAACGACCCGGTCGGCGTCACCGAGTCCGCCATCCGGTCACCTGCCCCGAACACCACCCGCAACCGCCGGTCCACCACCCGCAACCGTGCCGCGCGATACCGCACCAGCCAGAGCACACCGAGTCCGAACGCCACGAAGCCCGACACGGCCGCGACCCCGAGCCCCCACCGCGGCCCGAAGGTGTTCGCGACGGCGCCGAGCAGCGGCGCACCGATCGGCGTGCCTCCCATGAACACGGCCATGTAGAGGGCCATCACGCGGCCGCGCATCCGGGGGTCGGTCGTGGTCTGCACGGTGCCGTTCGCGGTCGTCATGAGGATCTGCCCCGCGAAGCCGATCAGCACCAGCGCCCCGGCGAACAGCCAGTACGAGGGCGAGAGGGCTGCGAGCAGCGCGCTCACCCCGAACCCGGCCGAGGCCAGGAAGACCAGGCGCACCCGCGGCTTGTCCCGGCTCGCCGAGACCAGCGCGCCCGCCACCGACCCGATCGCCATGATCGAGGTCAGGATGCCGAAGCCCGCCGAGTCCAGGCCGAACTCCACGGTCGCCATGGTCGAGGTGAAGATCTGGTAGTTGAAGCCGAAGGTGCCGATGACGAAGACGATCAGGAACACGATGAGCAGATCCGGCCGCCCGCGCACGTACCGGAACCCCTCGAGCAGCTGCCCGCGCTCCCGGCTCGCCCGCGGCACGGGTACGAGCCGGGAGGGGCGGATGAACTTCAGCGACACCAGCACCGCCGCGAAGGTCAGCGCGTTGATGACGAACACCCAGCCCGCGCCGACCGCGACCACCAGGAGGCCCGCGACCGCCGGCCCGATCGTGCGGGCGGTGTTGAACGAGGCCGAGTTGAGCGCCACCGCGTTGCCCACGTCCGAGCCAGTGACCAGCTCGGAGACGAAGGTCTGGCGCACCGGGGCGTCGATCGCGGAGGCGATGCCGAGCAGCAGGGCGAAGACGTACACGATCCAGAGCTGCGCCACCCCGGAGAGCACGATCACGCCGAGACCGAGCCCCAGCAGGGCCATCGCGAGCTGCGTGGCCATCAGGGTGTGCCGCCGGTCGAACCGGTCGGCGATCCACCCGGAGAAGGGCACGAGGAGCAGCTGCGGCCCTAGTTGCAGGGCGGTCGTGATGCCGAGCGCCACCGCGTCGTGGTCGCTGAGCTCGGTGAGCACGATCCAGTCCTGGGCCGTGCGCTGCATCCAGGTGCCGACGTTCGAGACGAGGGCGCCGGCGAACCAGATGCGGTAGTCGATGCTCGAGAGCGAGCGGAACATCGCGCTCACTCGGCCACCAACCGCTGCATGATCGCGGTGGCTGACGCGAGCGCCTCGCGGTCGGCGGGGGAGAGGGCGGCCAGCCGGCGCTCGAGCCAGGCGTCCCGCTGGCGCCGGGTGGCGATGACGACCTCGCGGCCCGCATCCGTGACGTCGACCAGCACCATCCGCCGGTCGGAGTCGCTCGGCGAGCGGGCGATGTACCCGGCGAGCTGCAGGGCGTTCAGCGTGCGGTTCATCGACGGCGGCGAAACGTGCTCGTAGACGCTGAGTTCGCCCGGCGTCGTCGCCCCCTTGCGCACCAGGTAGGCGAGCACCGCGCTCTGGCCGGGGCTCAGCTCGTCGTCCGCCCGCTCCTGACGGATGCGCCGCGCGAGGTGCAGGGTCGCCATGCGGAGGTCGGGGCTGAGCTCGGACGCGTCGGTGGTGGGGATTCCGCCCGCGGTCGTGGCCGCCGCTGGGGCCCCTGCCGTCTGCATCGCGTCGACCGTCATGTAATTATCATACGCTAATTACCTTGGCTAACGACCTGTCCATCGCCTTCTCCCCAGCACCCCCTCTGGGCGCGTTCGCTCACAGCCCGCTCCGGCACCCCCGCCGACCGGTTAAACTGGCTGCACGATGGCTACTTTTGGAACACTCTCGGACAGGCTCGCCGAAACCTTCAAGAACCTCCGCACGAAGGGCAAGCTGAGCCCTGCGGATGTGGACAGCACGGTCCGCGAGATCCGCCGCGCCCTGCTCGACGCCGACGTCGCGCTCGACGTCGTCAAGGAGTTCACGGGCAAGGTCCGCGAGCGTGCGCTCGGCGACGAGGTCAACCGTGCGCTGAACCCGGCCCAGCAGGTCGTGCAGATCGTCAACGAGGAGCTCGTGCAGATCCTCGGCGGCCAGCAGCGCCGCCTCGAGTTCGCGAAGCGCCCGCCGACCGTCATCATGCTCGCGGGTCTGCAGGGTGCGGGTAAGACGACCCTCGCCGGCAAGCTCGCGAAGTGGCTCGCGAAAGAGAACCACACCCCGATCCTGGTCGCGGCCGACCTCCAGCGCCCCAACGCCGTCAACCAGCTCCAGGTCGTCGGCAGCCAGGCGGGCGTCCCCGTCTTCGCCCCCGAGCCCGGCAATGGCGTCGGCAACCCGGTGCGCGTGGCGAAGGACTCGATCAAGTACGCCATCGACAAGCAGTACGACACGGTCATCATCGACACCGCCGGACGCCTGGGTGTCGACGCCGACATGATGAAGCAGGCCGCCGACATCCGCAAGGCCACGAACCCCGACGAGGTGCTGTTCGTGATCGACGCGATGATCGGTCAGGATGCCGTCGCGACCGCCCGCGCCTTCCAGGAGGGCGTCGACTTCACGGGCGTCGTGCTCACGAAGCTCGACGGAGACGCTCGAGGCGGCGCCGCACTGTCGGTCGCATCCGTCACCGGCCGTCCGATCATCTTCGCCTCGACCGGTGAGACGCTGGACGACTTCGAGCCCTTCCACCCCGACCGGATGGCGAGCCGCATCCTCGACCTGGGTGACATCCTCACCCTGATCGAGCAGGCGCAGTCGGCCTTCGACGAAGACGAGGCGCGAAAGGTCGCGGAGAAGTTCGCGACCGACTCCTTCACGCTCGACGACTTCCTGAAGCAGATGCAGCAGCTGCGCAACGTCGGGTCGATCAAGAAGATGATGGGCATGCTCCCGGGCGCCGGCGGTCTCAAGCAGCAGCTCGAGAACTTCGACGAGAAGGAGATCGTGCGCACCGAGGCGATCATCCAGTCGATGACCAAGGCCGAGCGCACGAATCCGAAGCTCCTGAACGGCTCGCGACGCCTGCGCATCGCGAAGGGTTCGGGCATGACCGTGACCGACGTGAACCAGCTGGTCCAGCGCTTCGAGCAGGCCTCGAAGATGATGAAGACGGTCGCCAAGGGCGGCGTGCCGAACGTGCCCGGAATGGGGCCGATCCCGGGCGCCGGCTTCGGCGGCGGGCGCGGCAAGCAGCAGGCCAAGAAGAAGAGCGGATCGCGCTCGGGCAACCCCGCCAAGCGGGCCGCCGAGAACGCGGCGCTCGCCTCGGGCGAGAAGGCCGCGGTCACGGCCGGGACGTCGGGGGGAGCGGGCTTCGGCCTCGGCTCGAAGGCCGTCGACGGCACGCCGAACCCGAGCCCGGAGGAGCTGGAAGCCCTGCAGCGCTTCTTGCGCTGACAGGAGGTTAGGGTACCCTTCCCTGTGTGACCTCCTCCGTGCAGACCCTCGTTCAACCGTTCCGGCTCTTCGAGGTGCGGCTCACGGGGCGGAGGCCGCTGAGCGACAACTTCGTGCGCTTCACCTTCTCGGGCGCCGACCTCGACCGGTTCGCCGACAACGGGTACGACCAGCGGATCAAGCTGATCTTTCCGGTGGCGGGCGACGACTTCGGTGACGGCCTAGGCACGGGCTCGGGCGCCGGTGCCGACTCGGGTTGCGCTGCCCTGATGGGCTCCCAGGAGGACTGGTACACCGTCTGGCGCGACCTGCCCGACGAGACCCGCCCGCCCATCCGCACCTACACGATCCGCGCCGTGCGCCCCGAACAGGGCGAGATCGACGTCGACATCGTGCTGCACGGACTCGTCGGCGTCGCCTCGACCTGGGCCTCCACCGCCCCGCTCGGCTCGTCGCTGATCATCTGCGGCCCCAATGCCGACCACGACGGCGTGCACGGCGGCATCGACTTCCACCTCCCGGCGCGCACCGGCCGCATCCTCGTCGCCGGTGACGAGACGGCGCTCCCGGCGATCGCCAACATCCTCGAGAAGCTGCCGGCGGATGCACGGGGTTGCGCGCTCGTCGAGGTTCCGGATGCGGGCGACTCCGCCGCCCTCCCGTCCCACCCCGGCATCGAGGTGATCGTGGTCGGGCGCGGAGCCCGCGCCCACGGCGAGGCGCTGGTGCCGCTGGTGCGGGAGCACGCGGGGCGGCTGCTGGACGACGCGGCTGCGCCTGTCACTTTCTCGTCTGCGGCCTCTGCCGGTCCGGTTGCCCTCGACGACGTCGACGTCGACCACGACATGCTCTGGGAGGTTCCCGAGGAGGATCCGGAGGCCGCTGGAACCCCGCTGTACGCCTGGCTCGCCGGAGAGGCCGGGGTCATCAAGCTCCTCCGCCGGCACCTCGTCGCCGAGCGTGGGATCGACCGGCGCAGCGTCGCGTTCATGGGCTACTGGCGGCACGGCAAGTCCGAAGGAGACTGACGCCGGGAGTTCATCCCGGGCGCCAGGGGAGTGCCTAAGCTGAAAACATGACGACACCTCCCCGCCCTGTGCGCATCGGCGTGCAGATCGCTCCCCAGCACTCTTCGTACGCCACCATCCGCGACACCCTCGCCCAGCTCGAAGACCTCGGCGTCGACATCGCCTTCAACTGGGACCACTTCTACCCGCTCTCGGGCGACCCGGACGGCACGCACTTCGAGGGCTGGACCATGCTGGCCGCGTGGGCGGAGCAGACCAGCCGCATCCAATTCGGCCCGCTCGTCACCTGCAACAGCTACCGAAACCCCGACCTGCTCGCCGACATGGCCCGCACCGTCGACCACATCAGCGCGAAGGACGGCGAGGGCCGCCTGGTCTTCGGCATCGGCTCGGGCTGGTTCGAGCGCGACTACGACGAGTACGGCTACGACTTCGGCACAGCAGGTCAGCGCCTCGACGCCCTCTCGGAGGCGCTGCCGCGGATCGAGGAGCGCTGGCGCAAGCTCAACCCGCGCCCCACGCGGGACATCCCCGTGCTGATCGGTGGCGGCGGCGAGAAGAAGACGCTCCGGATCGTCGCGCAGCACGCCGACATCTGGCACTCCTTCTCGGACACCGAGACGCTCGAGCGCAAGCTCGTCGTGCTCCGCGACTGGTGCGAGAAGGTCGACCGCGACTTCGGCGAGATCGAGATCTCGACCGGTGTGAGCGGTGCCGACGGCTCGCGCGCCCTCGCGCTCGACCGCCAGCTCGAGCTCGGCGTCACCCTCTTCACCCTCGGCATCACGGGTCCCGACCTCGACATGGATGCGGTGAAGAAGCTCGTGGCCTGGCGGGAGAGCGTGAGCTGAGCTGAGGGTTCTGGGCCGGGCGGGGTGCGCGCTCGGCGCGAGGGTCTTGGGTGACGCTGTAGTCCTGCTGTGCTAGCTGCGGCGGGGCCCGTGCTTCGCGCGGGCTCCGCCGGTCGCGCCGGTCCCTGCCCGGCGCGACGCGACATGTTCGGCTGAGGTCGCTATCGCGGCCTCGGCCTCACCCTGGGTCGTCGAAAACTGCCTGTCACGTTCGTATCCCACCCACTGCTTCGGTTCGAAAATGTGGCGCGACCGGTCCTCCTTGTCGGCCTGAATGGACCCTTGCGGTCATGCCCTGCCCTGAGCTCAGGCGGGAGACCGATCGCGACGGGCCGTACTCGATGACCCAGGGTGAGCGCGCGGCCGCGATAGCGACCGCACGTGAACATGTCGCCCGCGCCGGGCAGGGACCGGCGCGGTCCGGAGCAGCCGCGCGCAGCACGGCTGCTCCGGCAGCCAGCACGGCTAGCTGAGCCCGTGCCTCAGCTCCTTCGTAAGCGAGGCGACCACGGCCCGGAGGCTGCCGCCGTTCGCCTCGGCGACGCGGAGCTGACGCTGGTAACTGGCGCCGTGGTCGAGGATCAGGTTCACCTGATCGAGTTCCGCCGCGCAGCCCAGCCGCTCGGCGACCGGCGCGAGGCGGACGAGTTCGCCGCGCACCGCATCCGTCACCAGCTGCTCGTCGCCGGCGGAGTTCAGGATGATCTCGGCCTCCATCCCGTATCGCGCCGCCCGCCACTTGTTCTCGCGCACGTACCAGGGCTGCATGGTCGGCAGCTCTTCGCCGTCGTCGAGGCGCTGCGACATGTCGTCGACGAGGCACTGGATGAGCGCGGCGACCGCGCCGATCTCCTCGGGGCTCGAGAGCCCGTCGCAGGCGCGCATCTCGACCGTGCCCCATTGCGGGCTGGGGCGGATGTCCCATCGCACCTCCGTGTGGTCACTGATCACGCCGGTGCGGATGAGGTCGTCGACGTACTCCTCGTAGTTCGCCCAGCTGCCGAACTGATAGGGCAGACCCGCGGTGGGCAGCTGCTGGAACATCAGCGCGCGATTGCTCGCGTACCCCGTGTTCACCCCGCCCCAGAACGGGCTCGACGCACTGAGCGCCTGCAGGTGCGGGTAGTAGTTGAGCAGCGAGTTGACGATCGGCAGCGCCTTCTCGCTGTCGTCGATGCCGACGTGCACGTGGATTCCCCAGATCATCATGTTGCGCCCCCACCACTGGGTGCGGTCGATGAGCTTGTGGTACCGCTCCTTGTCGGTGACGGTCTGGTCGAACCACTGGCCGAAGGGGTGCGACCCGGCGCACATCAGCTCGACGTCGAGCGGGTCGGTGATGGCGCGCACCTCGGCGAGCTGGGACTGCAGGTCGTCGACCGCATCCTTCACGTGGTGGTGCACCTTCGAGACGAGCTCGACCGTGTTGAGCAGCAGTTCGCCCGTGATCTGCGGATGCTCGGACCCGTCCGGGCCCTTCAATGACTCCAGCACCTCGGCCGCGACCGAGACGAGATCGCCCGAGCTCTGCTCGACGAGGGCGACCTCCCACTCGATCCCGAGGGTGGATCGCTCTGACGGCGCGAAGCTGATCTGCATGGACGACCTCTCGAGAATTACCGCTTTGCCAGCAATATCTGTCAGAATAGCCAGTCGAGTCCGCCCTCGCCCGACCCTCTAATCAGGCGGCGCGGATTCTCTTAGAGCTTTTGCCGAGTGTGCCCCCACGCTCACGGCTGTCAGTTCGCCCACCTCGAAGATCACACAGGAGAATTGTGGCTGTCAAAATCCGTCTGAAGCGCCTCGGCAAGATCCGTGCGCCCTACTACCGCATCGTCGTCGCCGACTCGCGCACCAAGCGCGACGGTCGAGTGATCGAGGAGATCGGTCTGTACCACCCGACCGAGGAGCCCTCGGTCATCAAGGTCGACTCCGACCGCGCCCAGTACTGGCTCTCCGTCGGCGCGCAGCCGACCGAGCAGGTCACCGCGCTGCTGAAGCTCACCGGCGACTGGGGCAAGTTCAAGGGCGACGCGGATGCCGTGTCGACCGTCCGCGTCAAGGGCGAGAAGGAAGCCTACGTCGCCGACGAGAAGAAGAAGCCCGTCCTCAAGCCCAAGGCCGAGAAGCCCGCCGTCGTCGAGGCCGAGGCCGCTGCTGACGCCGAGGCTGCTGCCGAGACCGACACCGAGGCCAACGAGGTCGCGGTCGAGGCTGCCGAAGACGCTGCGGACAAGGCCTGACCTTGCTCGCTCCCGCTCTCGAGCACCTCGTCAAGGGGATCGTCGACAACCCCGGTGAGGTACACGTCGTCACGAAGAGCTCGCCTCGCGGCGAGGTCCTCGAGGTGCGTGTGCACCCGGACGACCTGGGTCGCGTGATCGGCCGATCGGGGCGCACCGCGAAGGCGCTGCGCACGCTCGTCACCGCTCTTGCCGATGGCAAGCGCGTTCGCGTGGACGTGGTGGACACCGATTACTGAGAACAACAGCACCCAGTTGCGGGTCGGCCGGCTCACGAAGGCCCACGGGCTGAAGGGCGCGATCAAGCTGGAGATGTTCACCGATGACCCGGAACGGCGTTTTGTTCCGGGCGCGGTGTTCACCCTCCAGGTGCCGACCTCGTCGCCGTGGCACGGCAAGACCCTCGAACTGACCGAGCTGCGCTGGTACAACGGGCATCCGGTCGGCTTCTTCAAGGGCGTCTCTGACCGCACGGCGGCCGAGGGCCTGGTCAAGGCGATCCTCTGGATCGACCTCGACGAGGCCGAAGCCTCCGACGAGGAGGACGCGTGGTACGACCACCAGCTGGTGGGCCTGCGCGTGGTCCGCGACGGTGAGCAGGTCGGAACCGTGCGGCTCGTCGAGCACCTGCCGGCGCAGGACCTGCTGATCGTCAAGACGCCGTCGGGCGAGGTGATGGTGCCGTTCGTGAAGGCGATCGTGCCGTCGGTCGATCTCGAGGCGGGCGTGGTCACGGTCACGCCGCCGGCGGGCCTCTTCGAGGACCTGCCGGAGGAGCCTTCGGACGCGGCTGACGCCGCTTCCGAGCCTCCGGGCGAGGGCGTAGCCGAGTAAGTCTGCAAATAACGAGGACCGATGCCAAATACGGCATCGGTCCTCGTTATTTGCAGGGAAACTCCGTCCGCCATAATCTGAGCATGACTCAGGTGCTCGAGATGGTGTCCCGGCTCGGCGGGATCGCGTCCGTGGCGGCGCTGAATTCGCGCGGAATCCCCTCCGGGCTCATCCATGGCGCGGTCGAGCGAGGGCAGCTCGAACGGGTCCGTCGCGGATGGGTCGCACTGCCGGATGCGCCGGTGGACGCCGTTCGGGCCGTGCGCGTGGGCGGACGGGTGTCCTGCTTGTCCGTGCTGAAGTCCGAGAAGATCTGGTGCGCCCGCGACTCCCGCCTACATATCCGCGTGCCGGCCCGCGTCTCCGAACTCTCCTCCCCCCACGACCGCCGCATCCCCCTCGGCCGCCCCGAGCGGTTCGGCATCACGGTGCACCGCTCGCTCCGCGCTTCGGGCCTCGCCGAACCAGAGGGCCCCGTCGACTCCTTCACCTGGGCGCTGCTGCACTCGATCGTCTGCCAGTCGAAGACCGACGCGATCGTCACCCTCGACTCCGCACTGTCGCAGCGACGCATCAGCCGCACCGAGCTCGAGTTCCTGGTCGCCGAGCTCCCCACGCTCTACCGCGGATACCTCGATCTCACCGACCCCGGTGCCGCATCCGGCCTCGAGACGAAGGCGCGGCTCGGACTCCACCGCTACAACATCCCGTACCGCAGCCAGGTGCCCATCCCCGGCGCCGGCTTCGTCGACCTGCTCATCGGCGACCGCCTCGTGCTCGAACTCGACGGCCGCGAGTGGCACTCGAGCGACGCCGCCTTCACCGAGGACCGCCGCCGCGACCTCACCCTCGCCGAGCTCGGCTGCCTGGTGCTCCGCCTCAGCTACGACCAGGTGATGGGGGAGTGGAGCCGGGTGATCGCGGTCATCCGCGCCCTCGTCGCGCGCGGCGAGCACCGCTGGTCGGCCCGGCACCGCCGAGACGGGCTGGCGGTGCGATTCGGCTGAGGGCCCGCCGTTAGGCTTTGGGGATGCGCATCGACGTCGTCACGATCTTCCCCGAGTTCTTCGACGTGCTCGACATCTCGCTGCTGGGGCGGGCGCGGCAGACGGGGATCCTCGACGTGCGGGCGCACAACCTCCGCGACTTCACGCACGATCGTCATCGCACGGTCGACGACACCCCCTACGGTGGCGGAGCCGGCATGGTCATGAAGCCCGAGCCGTGGGGCGAGGCGCTTGACGCCGTCCTCGGCGAGGGGAAGCCTGGCGAGCTGGCATCCGCCCCCGTCGTCATCTTCCCCTCGCCCGCAGGCACCGTCTTCACCCAGAAGATGGCGCGTGAGCTCGCCGGCCGCGAGCACCTGGTCTTCGGATGCGGGCGGTACGAAGGCATCGACCAGCGCGTCTTCGAGCACACGGCCGAGCGCGCCGAGGTGCGCCTGGTCAGTCTCGGCGACTACGTGCTGAACGGCGGCGAGGTCGCCGTCATGGCGATGATCGAGGCGATCGGCCGGCTCATCCCCGGCGTCGTCGGCAACCCGGAGAGCCTCGTCGAGGAGTCGCACGAGGACGGGTTGCTCGAGTATCCGAGCTACACCAAGCCCGCGACCTGGCGGGGGCTCGAGGTGCCGCCGATCCTGCTGAGCGGCAACCACGGCGCGATCGAGCGCTGGCGCCACGAGCAGCAGGTCGAGCGCACGCGGCGGGTGCGGCCGGACCTGCTGCCGCCGGAGTAGCGCGCGCGTTCGCGACCGTGAGGCCCCGTGACCAACGCGCGGGGCCGCCGCGCGCATCCAGGTCGGGTCAGCCCCGGTCGGTCAGAACCAGCGGCCCGTCCGCGGTGATCGCGATCGTGTGCTCCATGTGCGCCCCGATCGACCCATCGGCCGATCGCAGGGTCCACCCATCCTTGTCGGTGAAGATCTTTTCGGTCGTCTCGAGGAACCACGGCTCGATCGCGATCACGAGCCCCTCGCGCAGCGGCAGCCCCCGGCCGGCGCGCCCCTGGTTCGGCACGTGCGGGTCGCCGTGCATCGTGCGCCCCACGCCGTGGCCGCCGAAGTCGGTGTTGACGCCGTAGCCTGCCTCGGTCGCGACGGCTCCGATGGCGGCCGAGATGTCGCCGAGCCGGTTGCCCGGGCGTGCGGCGTCGATGCCGGCGGCGAGGGCGGCGGTGGTGACCTCGATCAGCCGCGTGTCCTCGGTCGAACGGGGCGTGCCGACGACCACGGTCAGCGCCGAGTCGGCGACCCAGCCGTCGACGGAAGCCGCGAAGTCCAGGCTCAGCACGTCCCCGTCTCGCAGCGCGTAGTCGAAGGGCAGCCCGTGCAGCACCGCGTCGTTGACGCTCGTGCAGAGCACCTTGCCGAAGGGCGAGGCCCCGAACGACGGGTGGTAGTCGATGTAGCAGCTCTCGGCACCGCGGGCCTTGATCATGTCGTGGGCGATGCGGTCGAGCTTCAGCAGGTTCACGCCGACGGCCGTGCGCGCGGCGAGCTCGGTCAGGACCTCGGCGACGAACGCACCCGCCGGCCGCATCTGCTCGATCTCGGCGGGGGTCTTCAGTTCGATCATGACGAGTCCTTCCAGGCGTGCGAGGGCGATCAGAGGGGGATCGAAGCGCCCATGTAGACCCTACCCACCCGGATCACAGCGAACATCCGGAGTAGCTGCATACTCTGAAGGGGTGTTCATCCGACGGGCCTTCTTCTACTGGCAGTTCCCCGCTGCGGTGATCCTCCCCGCGTGGATCCTGGTCGGCTGGGGCGTCTTCGCCGCCACCGGCTGGCAGATCATCGGCCTGATCGTCGGCGTCATGATGCTCACGCTCGGGATGCTGGCGACCGCCGGCCTCATCTTCGCGCGCAAAGACGTGCGGGCCGAGCGGGCGGTGTCGTGGCTGGATGCTGCGCTGCTGACGGTGCTGCACGGCCTGATCATCGCGGTCGGCTTCTTCACCCCTGCAACGGCGCTGCTCAGCACGCTGGTCGTCGTGGCGGTCATCGCCCTGTTCTGG
Source organism: Herbiconiux solani NBRC 106740 (assembly GCF_001571005.1). Lineage (GTDB taxonomy): Bacteria > Actinomycetota > Actinomycetes > Actinomycetales > Microbacteriaceae > Herbiconiux > Herbiconiux solani. Next base: position 137,887 of record NZ_BCST01000007.1, read on the forward strand.
TCGGGCGTCGTGCAGCTGATCGTCGAGACGCGCCGCCGGGTGCGCGCGGTCGTCGAGAACTTCGAGGCGCAGGCGGCCCGGGTCACCGGGGCCCCGCAAGCGCCGCGGGTCGACGGCGAGTACATCGTCATCCAGAGCACCGAGCGCACGATCCCGCCGCGGATCTGACCGTCCGACGCATCTGCGTTGCCTTTTCTGGCGTCGCAAGAACTTCGTCCTGACGGTGCGATCGGCGCCTTTTGCGCCGCCTCCGCGATCTATGGCACAATTGACCCTTGTGCCGCGGCCCGGCTCTGCCACAGGGGAGCCAGCAATCATCGGGCACATCCTCTTACTGACATCGAAGCCGTAGTCGACCTGTGGCGGGTACAGATTGCGAACACACCATGCACATCCTCGACTCAGTCGATGCAACGTCGCTCCGCAGCGACATCCCCGACTTCCGTGCCGGCGACACCGTCAAGGTGCACGTGAACATCGTCGAAGGTACGCGCTCGCGTATCCAGGTCTTCCAGGGCGTCGTCATCGCCCGCAAGAACGAGGGCGTCCGCGAGACCTTCACGGTCCGCAAGGTCAGCTTCCAGGTGGGCGTCGAGCGTACCTTCCCGGTGCACTCCCCAGTGATCGACCACATCGAGGTCGTCACCCGCGGTGACGTGCGTCGCGCGAAGCTCTACTACCTCCGCAACCTGCGCGGCAAGAAGGCCAAGATCAAGGAGAAGCGCGACGCGTAGTCTCCGAATTCGCCCGAAGCGGCCCTGCCGCTGAGAGTCATCCTGAGCTCCCGACCACTACAGTGGTTCGGGAGCTCAGGCGGTTAAATGACAGAAACATCCGTGCCGGCGCACGAGAGCAGCGAAGACAGCTCGAACGATCGACGTTCGAAGCGTTCGCGCAGTGCGTGGCTGTTCGCCCGCGACCTCTTGATCATCTTCGTGATCGCGCTCCTCGCGTCGGTCTTGATCAAGACGTTCCTGGTGCGATCGTTCTACATCCCCTCGGGGTCGATGCAGAACACGCTGCAGATCAACGACCGCATCCTGGTCAACCAGCTCGTTCCGGGCGTCGTGCCGCTCGAGCGGGGTGACGTGGTCGTGTTCAAAGATCCGGGGGGCTGGCTCACGCCGACCGTCGAGCAGCCGAAGAACCCCGTCACCGCCGCCCTCGACTGGGTGCTCCAGGGTGTCGGGCTCGCGCCGGACGACGCCGATGACCACCTGATCAAGCGCGTCATCGGCCTGCCGGGCGATCACGTCGAGTGCTGCAACGCCCTCGGCCAGATGTCGGTGAACGGCGTCCCGCTCGACGAGGCGGCCTACACGAAGCTGCCGGACGGTGTGTCTTCGGTGTCGCAGAACCCGTTCGACGTCACGGTGCCGGCCGACTCGCTCTGGGTGATGGGCGACAACCGCTACAACTCGGCCGACTCGCGGTTCAACCAGGATCAGCCGGGCAAGGGCTTCGTGCCGATCGGCAACGTCGTCGGGCGGGCCGTGGTCGTGACCTGGCCGCTGGATCACTGGGCGTGGCTCGACAACTACGGCAGCGTGTTCAGCGGGATCCCGGATCCGACGTCGACTCCGGCGGCTCTGTCGTCTGCGCCGGTCGCTCCTGCGGGGTTGCCTGCCGGACAGTCGTTCGACAGCGTCTTCGACCCCCGATCCGCGCTGACGGATGCGGCGGGCTCGGCCCCCGAGACCGGTTCCGGAGCCCTCTGGTGACTCCCGTCGCCGACCCCACGCTCCGGCTCGAGCGCTCGCTCGTGGCCGAGCGCGGCGGCCTGATCATCGGGTGTGATGAGGTCGGGCGCGGTGCGCTCGCGGGCCCCGTCGCCGTGGGCGTCTGCGTGGTCGAGGTGAAGCGTTCGACGCGCGTTCCGGCGGGTCTGCGCGATTCCAAGATGCTGTCCGAGCTGCGCCGTGAGCAGCTGGCGCCGGTGGCGATGTCGTGGGGAGTCGCCCACGCGGTCGGCTACGCCTCGGCGGCCGAGATCGACGAGATCGGGATCACGGCGTGCCTGGGACTCGCGGGGTGGCGTGCGATGGCGGAGCTGGCTTTGGGCGGCGTCGATCTCGGCGCCGCGACCGTCGTGCTCGACGGGCATTTCGACTGGTTGACGCGGACGTTCGATTCGTCGATCGCGACGATGGCTTCGTTCGACTCCTCAGGCTCCGCGGGCGGTGCCGGATTCGGATCTGGTGCTGGAGCCGCCGCGGTTCGCAGCGCAAGTGCTCTCGCCGGGCTGTCGGCGCTGCCGATGGTGCGCACGCGCATCAAGGCCGACCGTGACTGCGCGTCGGTGGCGGCCGCATCCGTGATCTCGAAGGTCGCCCGCGACCGGATGATGATCGAGCACCACGACGACTTCCCCGACTACGGCTGGGCGCGCAACAAGGGGTATGGCAGCGAGGAGCATCGCGACGCGATCCTCACGCGCGGTGCGACGGATCTGCACCGGCACACCTGGCTCTCGGGCATCCTGGCCGGCGAGACGGCCGTGGCTCTGGACGGGTTCGAGGCTGTGGACGAGCCGGATCCTGTGGACGCGTTCGTGCTGTCGCAGGCCTCAGCGCTGTCGCAAGCATCCGGGCCGTCGCCGGTGCCGACGGCGGGTACCGCTGCCGCATCCGGGGCCGGGGATGCCGCATCCGCCCCTCGGCGCATGGACGACGGCTCCGCGGCCTAGACTGGTCCCACGATGGACGAAGACGAATTCGAGGACTACGACCGCGAGGTCGAGCTGGCCCTCTACCGCGAGTACCGGGACGTGGTCTCGCAGTTCAAGTACGTGATCGAGACCGAGCGCCGCTTCTACCTGGCGAACGAGGTCGAGCTCGCCCGGCGCGACACCGAGCACGACTTCTACTTCGAGCTGACGATGAACGATGTGTGGGTGTGGGACGTGTACCGTTCCGACCGCTTCGTGAAGTCGGTGCGGGTGCTGACCTTCAAAGACGTCAACGTCGAGGAGCTCTCGAGCAAGGACTTCGAGCTGCCCAAGGAGCTCGCGCTCGACGAGTAGGTCGTTGCGCTCTGTCTGCAGCCTCTAGCTCTTAGCTCGTCCTGCGGTTTCTGGCTTTCTGCCTTCTTGCTTTTCTGGCTTCCTCGCTTTCTGCACAGCCCGGTCGTCCGTGGCCGTTCTCCACAGATCTCTTCTCGCGGCTCCTCCGCCTCCGCCCTCCCGGCACCCTTGTCGCGGAGGTACTGATGAGACCGAAAGACGAACTGGGCCGGCGCGGCGAAGACCTCGCCGCTGAGCACCTGACGGGGGCGGGCCTGACGCTCGTCGAGCGCAACTGGCGATGTCCGGCGGGCGAGATCGACATCGTCGCCGTCGACGGCGGCACCCTCGTGCTCGTCGAGGTGAAGACGCGGACGAGCACGGCCTACGGGCATCCGTTCGAGGCGATCACCCCAGGCAAGCTGAGGCGGCTGCATCTGCTCGCGGGGTCGTGGTTCGAGGTGCGTGAGGCCGGTCGAAGGCGTCCGTTCCGTGTCGATGTGGTGGGGATCATCTGGCCGACGCTCGGAGATCCGAACGTGCAGCATCTGCGCGGGGTGTCGTGATGGGGCCGAGGTGCTCCCGTCCCGCCGCTGCGCTTGCTCCGTCGGTTTCGTCGGTTCCGTCTGTCCCGTCTGTCTCGTCAGGGGTGCGCTGATGGTGGCGCGAACGCTCTCGGTCGCCCTGCTCGGCATGAGCGGTGCGGTCGTCGAGGTCGAGGCGCACATCGCCGACGCGATCCCCGGCTTCCAGCTGATCGGGTTGCCGGATGCCGCGCTCTCCGACGCGAAAGACCGCGTCCGGGCTGCGGCCGCGAACGACGGATGCCCGCTGCCGGCCAAAAAGATCGTCGTCAACCTCTCGCCGGCGGCGCTTCCGAAGCAAGGCTCGACCTACGACCTGGCGATCGCTGTCGCGGTCCTCTCGGCGGAGGGGCTCGTCGCTGCCGAGGCGATCGCGTCGGTGGTCCATCTGGGCGAGTTGAGTCTCGACGGCCGGGTGCGCCCGATGCAGGGAGTCCTGCCCGCGATCGTGGCGGCGCGGGCGGCCGGGTACACGCGGTTCGTGGTGCCGCGCGGCAACGAGGCCGAGGCGATGCTGGTGCCGGACGTCGAGATCACGACGGTCTCCTCGCTCCGCGACACCCTCATCCGGCACGGCGCCGAGCTCGACCCCGAGCCGGTTGAGCCGATCACGCTCCCGGTTCCGGATGCGGTCCCCGTCGACTCCGGCGACCTCGCCGATGTCGTCGGCAATCCGGATGCGGTGGAGGCCCTCGTCGTCGCTGCCGCAGGTGGGCATCACCTCCTCATGCTCGGCCCGCCCGGTGCGGGCAAGACGATGTTGGCCCACCGCCTCCCCGCGCTGCTGCCGGATCTCGACCCGGAGCAGTCCCTTGTCGTCACCTCCCTGTCGTCCCTGGCGGGTCAGCCGCTCACCGGCCTGATCACACGGCCCCCGATCGAGAGTCCGCACCACACCTCGTCGGCGGCCGCTCTCGTCGGTGGCGGTTCGCGGGTGATCCGCCCCGGTGCGGCGGCGCGTGCTGCGCACGGCGTCCTGTTCCTCGACGAGGCGCCCGAGTTCCCGACCTCCGTGCTCGACTCCTTGCGGCAGCCGCTCGAGTCCGGAACCATCTCGATCCACCGAGCCAACGCCGTCGCGCACTTTCCTGGCCGCTTCCAACTCGTGCTCGCCGCGAACCCGTGTCCCTGCGGTCAGTACGGCACGTCTGACATCCCGTGCACCTGCACGCCCATCGGCCGACGACGTTATCTGGCCCGGCTGTCCGGCCCCTTGCTCGACCGTGTCGACCTGCAGCTGCGGGTGAACCGCGTCACGTCGTCGGCAGTCCGTTTGCGGGGCGAGGGAGCCGCTCACACCACCACTGCTATCGCCCGCTCGCGAGTCGTCGCGGCCCGTGCGGTCGCGCGCGAGCGCCTCTCAGCGACCCCCTGGAAGACGAACGCCGAAGTCCCCGGCGCCTGGTTCCGAGCGCCGGCCCGACGTCTCGCACCCGCGGTGACCGCGCCGATCGATCGCGCCCTCGAGCGCGGAACCCTCACCATGCGCGGCTACGACCGCGTCCTCCGCGTCGCGTGGACCCTCGCCGACCTCGACGCCGCGTCCGCCCCGACCGCCGAGCACCTCGGGTGGGCCCTTTACCTCCGGAAGTCGGTGGCCGCATGACCCTCCTCTACCAACTCGACAGCGCCCTGGTCCGCTCCCTCGTAGAGGCGGTCACGATAACGCCCGCATCACCGGCGATCGGTGCGCTCGCGAAGCAGCGAGCCGAACCTGACACGGCACCGCACCGGTCGCCAGACGTTCAACCCGACGACGGCGCAAACGCGACTACGGGTGTGCCCGCGAGTAACGACATCGGCGCAGACAGCGAAATCGCTGTGAGGCAGAGCACGATTTCGGATGTCGGCACTGACTCCGACACGAGCGCAGACTCTGCGGCGCGGCTTCGGCTGGGAGCGGAAGCGGTGGAGGGCGGGGCGGAGCTCGACGACGGGCGGGTGGCGCGGCTGTTCGCGGCGGCGGGGTGGTCGACGATCGCGGAGCCCGGCGACGCGATCGCCGGGTTGGTCGTGCTCGCACTCGGCGCCGACAGGTCGCTCACCATGCTGATCGAGCGGCGCACTGCGGGGGAGTGGCTGGCGGTGATGCCCGAGGCGGTCGGCGAGGTGCTGTCCGAGTCCGACCTCGAGGCGGCGATCGAGCGGTGGACTCCACGGCTCGCGTCGAGGCTCGTCGTGGCCGCCTTGCGAGCGGCGGCGAAGGTCGGGGCGACGCTGCTCGTTCCGGGTGATCCGCAGTGGCCCACCGGGTTCGACGCGCTGGGTGTCCATGCGCCGCTCGCGCTCTGGGTTCGAGGTGACCCGAGTGCGCTCGAGCCGCCCGGCGGTGCGATCGCGATCGTCGGCTCGCGTGACGCCACGAACTACGGGGAGCACATGGCGATGGACCTCGCCTCGGGCCTCTCCGACCGCGGCTTCACCGTCGTCTCGGGGGCCGCGTACGGCATCGACGGGATGGCGCACCGTGCGACCCTCGCCAGTCGCGGAACGACGGTCGCGTACCTCGCAGGTGGGGTCGACCGGCTCTATCCCACCGCGCACCACGACCTCCTCCTGCGCGTGGCGCACACCGGGGCGGTCGCGTCCGAGCTGCCGTGCGGTGCCGCACCCACCCGCTGGCGTTTTCTCCAACGCAACCGCTTGATCGCGGCCGCCAGCCAGGCGACGGTGGTCGTGGAGGCGGGGCACCGTTCCGGTTCCCTCAACACGGCGGGCCATGCAGCATCGATGGGACGACCCCTCGGGGCCGTGCCCGGTCCCGTCACAAGTGCGAGTTCGGCCGGCTGTCACCGTCTCCTCCGTGAGTACGACGCCGTCTGCGTCACGTCCGCCGCCGACGTCGTCGAGCTGGTCCTCGGCCCGCCCGACCCGAACTCCCCGCCGCTTCCGTCCAGCCCGCCTGATCCGCCCCCTCCGCCATCACCTCCGACGTCGCCGATGGGATCCTCGAAGCCGCGATCTGCGCCCGCCCCCTCAGCGACGCCGAGGCGGTGGCTCCCGTCGATCGACCCGAACGCGGACGGCGAGAAAGACAGGGCCCGTCGAGTCGCGACTTCGCGGGAGCGCACCGCCGATGCGACCCGAGTCCTCGACGCCATGAGCCATCGCTCCGCCCGCGGGGTGGACGACCTGGCGCGACGCACCGGTATGTCGCCCCGATCGGTCTCGGTGAACCTAGGAGTCCTCACGCTGGAATCCGCGGTCCACGAAACCCCGGGCGGCTGGCTGCGCACCTAGCCCTGCGCTGGACCGATGGCTCGCCCGCCTGGACGCACCGGCACCAGTCCCGCTACCTCGCCACGCAACGTCGTGGCGCCAGCGACGGGGTGGGGCGAGGCGGGCAGCGCGATGGGCGGGGCGAGGGTTCGGCGGGTGTTGGGGTGGGGTTCAGGCAGGGAAGGGAGGAGGGACGGCGGGGTCTGCGAGACTGGGGGCATGTCTCAGTACGGGGAGCCGTTGCACACGATCGTCCACATCAGCGACACGCATTTCCTGGCGGGGGAGAAGCCGCTGTACGGCACCGTCGACACGGATGCGACGCTCACGCAGGCGCTCGTGCAGCTCGAGCGGTCTGGGATCCGGCCCGAGCTGCTCGTGTTCACGGGGGACATCGCCGACCTGGGTGAAGACGACGCATACCGGCGCATCCGGGGCATCGTCGAGCCGGCCGCCGAACGGCTCGGGGCGCGGGTGCTGTGGGTCATGGGCAACCACGACGACCGCGCGCGGCTCCGCGCCGAACTGCTCGACGAGGAGCCGGTCACCGAGCCGGTCGTCACGAGCATCCGGCTCGGCGGTCTCAGGGTGATCGCCCTGGACACGAGCGTTCCGGGCTACCACCACGGCGAGCTATCGGAGGAGCAGCTGCTCTGGCTCCGCGCCGAGCTCGCCCAGCCGGCACCCGAGGGCACGATCGTGGCGCTGCATCACCCGCCGATCCCGACGACGATCCCGCTGATGCCGATCCTCGAACTGCAGCGCCAGCACGAACTCGCCGCGGCGATCGAGGGCACCGACGTCCGCGCGATCCTGGGCGGGCACCTGCACTACTCGACGACGAGCATGTTCGCCGGCGTCCCCGTGTCGGTGGCCGCGGCCACGTGCTACACGATGGATGTCGCGGCGGTCCGCGGTCGCCTCACCGGCCTGGGCGGAGGACAGGCGTTCTCGCTCGTGCACGTCTACGGCGATCGCGTGGTGCACTCGACGGTGCCGATCGGCGACTTCCCGATCGTCTCGGGCTTCGACAACGAGTTCGTCGACCGCGTCTACGCCCTCCCCGAACCTGAACAGCGCGAGGCCTTCTCCCGCCACGTCACCCCGCAGACCTAGCGGAGCCCTGCGCAGAGCCGAATCCTGGCGGCAAGGCCTGAGCGCATGCGCCCGAGCCATGCGGGCGACGCCTGAGCGCATGCGCCCGAGCCGAATCCAGGCCGCGAGACCCAGGCGCATGCGCCCGAGTCATCAGCAGTGGTCGAGACGCAGTGTGGGCACCCGAGCCCCTCTCACGGCGGGGCACCTCGGTGAGGCGCCCCGACGAGGCATGCTGGGGGGATGAAGCTGGCGGAGGCGCGCGCGGGGTACGAGCGGTACCTGCGGCTCGAGCGCGGGTACTCCGCGAACACCGTGCGCAGCTACGGCGCCGACCTCGCCGACCTCGAACGGTTCGCGGCCGAGCGGGGCGCGAGCGACGTCGAGGCACTCGATCTCGCCCTGTACCGCGACTGGCTCTGGGAGGCGTCTCAGCGCGAGCTCGCCAAGTCGACGCTCGCGCGGCGAGCCGCGACCGCGAAGACGTTCTCGGCATGGTTGCGGCGGAGCGGGGCGCTCGAGACGGATCCGGCCGTGCGACTCCGCGCGCCGAAGCCCGACCGGTCGCTGCCGCGCGTGCTCTCCGGAGATTCGATGGACGAACTTCTGGGCTGGCTCAAGACCGCCGCCGCGGAGGGGGAGCCGGGCGCGCTGCGCGATCTGGCCGTCGTGGAGCTGCTGTACGCATCCGCTCTTCGCGTCAGCGAACTCGTGGGCATCGACCTCGACGACCTCGACCTCGATCGGCGCACCGTTCGCGTGGTGGGCAAGGGCTCGAAGGAGCGGATCGTGCCATTCGGACGGCCCGCGCAACTCGCCGTCACGGACTACCTCGGGCGGGGGCGCTCGGCACTGCTCGCGCGGTCCGAGAGCGGGCGGGCGGCTCGCGCCCTCTTCGTCGGCACCCGCGGCGGCAGGCTCGGCACCCGCGCGGTCTACCAGTTCGTCGCGCGGCTGCTCGAGAGCATCCCGGGCAGCGGCCCGGCCGGCCCCCACGCCCTGCGGCACACCGCCGCCACGCACCTGCTCGACGGCGGCGCCGACCTGCGCGCCGTGCAGGAGATGCTCGGCCATGCGAGCCTCGGCACCACCCAGATCTACACGCACGTCACGGTCGAGCGGCTCCGTGCCTCGTACCAGGCGGCCCATCCCAGGGCCTGACCGCCCGAGGCCTGACCGCTCGGGCAGCTCGCCCACCGGCAGCAGCCGAGCCCGCGGGATCCCGCCGATCAGCGCCCGCGGGTTCACATACTCCCCGTCGAGCCGCACCCCGAGGTGCAGGCACCCCGCCCCGCAATGCCCTCCCGACGCCACGGCCCCGATCGACTGCCCCCGGGTCACCGCCGCCCCCACCACGACGGATGCGGTGACCGGCTCCACGCTCGACCGGTAGCCCCCCGGATGCTCGATCGCCACGACGGGCCGGCCACCCACCGAGCCCGCGAACGCGACCACCCCGCCCGCCGGCGCAAGCACCTCGGTGCCCGTGACGACCGCGAGATCGGCACCCCGATGACCGGGCCCGTACCGGGAGGCCGGCGCCCGGTACTCGGCGATCACGACCGACGGAGAGACCGGCCACATCCAGCGCGCGCCGCCGCTCGGGCCGGCATCGGTCGCGGCCAGGCCCAGGCACGCCGACGAGCACATCCCGAGGCACAGCGCCGAGCACAGAAACGACCGCACCAACGGCCACCTCAAAGACCACACCACCCCGACCACAACACCCCACGACCCGCCGACGAGAACCATCCCCCCACCCAACCCGCGAAGACCGCCGAGAAACCGCCCAAAGGCACACTTGTGGATGATCCGTGCCAGGATCGATGCTGTGGGGGAACGGCCGATGATGTCCGCACACCCCGAGATCCGGCAAAGGAGTCCGTCATGACGACGCAGGAAACACGCACCTCGAGCCAGCTCCGGCGGAAGGTCATAGCCCTCTCGATCGCCGCCGCCCTCGGCGGCTTCCTCTTCGGCTTCGACTCCTCTGTGATCAACGGTGCCGTCAAGGCCATCGATGACGACTTCGCCCTCGGCGACCTCCCGCTGCTGTCGGGCTTCGTGGTCGCCTGCGCCCTCCTCGGCTGCGCGGTCGGCGCCTACTTCGCCGGGCGACTCGCCGACCGGATCGGCCGCATCCCGGTCATGCTCATCGGCGCCGGCCTCTTCCTCGTCTCCTCGATCGGCTCCGGCCTCGCGTTCGCGGTCTGGGACCTGATCGCCTGGCGCGTGATCGGCGGCCTCGGCATCGGCATCGCGAGCGTCATCGCACCGGCCTACATCGCCGAGATCGCGCCGAAGGCTGTGCGCGGGTCCCTCGCCAGCCTCCAGCAGCTCGCCATCACACTCGGAATCTTCGCCGCCCTGCTCTCCGACACCCTCCTGCAGGGCGCGGCCGGCGGAGCGAACGAACCCCTCTGGTTCGGCGCCGACGCCTGGCGCTGGATGTTCATCGCCTGCGCCATCCCGGCCCTCGTCTACGGCTTCCTGGCCTGGCGGCTCCCCGAATCCCCGCGCTATCTCGCCGGCAAGGACCGGCGCGACGACGCCCGCAAGGTGCTCGCGAGCGTCATCCCCGAGAGCGAGGTCGACGACGCCCTCGGCGACATCGAGAAGAGCCTCCGCGAAGACCGCGAGAACTCCCGCACCGCGAGCCTCCGCGGCAAGATGTTCGGTCTGCTGCCGGTGGTCTGGGTCGGCATCCTGCTGTCGATGTTCCAGCAGCTGGTCGGCATCAATGTGATCTTCTACTACTCCACCAGCCTCTGGAGCTCGGTCGGCTTCGACACCACGAACTCGGGCACGAGCTTCACGATCTCGGTCGTGACGAGCGTCATCAACGTGCTGGTCACCTTCGTCGCCATCTTCTTCGTGGACAAGATCGGCCGCCGGCCGCTGCTGCTCACCGGATCCGCGGGCATGGTCGTGTCGCTCGGCCTGATGGCCGTCGCCTTCTCGCAGGCCGTGGTGACGGATGGCGGCACCCCGCAGCTCCCCGGCGCGTGGGGCCCGCTGGCCCTGGTCGGTGCGAACCTCTTCGTGATCTTCTTCGGCGCCACCTGGGGTCCGATCGTCTGGGTGCTGCTCGGCGAGATCTTCCCGAACCGGATCCGCGGCAAGGCGCTCGGTATCGCGGCCGCGGCCCAGTGGCTGACGAACTTCGCCATCACCGAGACCTTCCCGGCCCTGTCGAGTTTCTCGCTCGCCTTCACCTACGGGCTGTACACGTTCTTCGCCCTGGTGTCGTTCTTCTTCGTCTTCTTCGCGGTTCCGGAGACGAAGGGGCGTTCGTTGGAGAGCATGGACAGTCTCAAGGTGGTGCGGCGCGGCAGCAAGGCCGCCGTCGACGAGAAGGCCGCCGCCTAGCGCGAAGGCTGCCGCCTAGCGCGAAGCGGCCGGCAGCACCCGAGCGCGGGCAGCTCCAGGCGAGCGCGAACCCCCGCCCACTCGGTGTTATGATTCTCGGAGCACCCCGCATGTCGGGGTGACTTCGCGTGCCCATCAGGCTGCAGCATCCACTCGGTCCCTCTCCGACGACAAGTCGGAACTGGCCGGATGCGCGCCGGGCACCAGGCTCCGCGGCCACCGTCGCGGAATCCAACCGAGAACAGAAGGAGTACGGCCATGGCCGTCGTCACCATCCGCCAGCTGCTCGACAGCGGCGTTCACTTCGGGCACCAGACCCGCCGTTGGAACCCGAAGATGAAGCGCTTCATCTTCACCGAGCGTTCCGGCATCTACATCATCGACCTGCAGCAGTCGCTGGGCTACATCGACAAGGCGTACGACTTCGTCAAGGAGACGGTCGCCCACGGTGGCACCATCCTCTTCGTCGGCACCAAGAAGCAGGCGCAGGAGTCCATCGCCGAGCAGGCGACCCGCGTCGGCCAGCCCTACGTCAACCAGCGCTGGCTCGGTGGCCTCCTCACCAACTTCCAGACGGTGTCGAAGCGACTCGCCCGCATGAAGGAGCTCGAGGAGCTCGACTTCGAGGACACCGCGAAGAGCGGCTTCACGAAGAAGGAACTGCTGATCAAGAAGCGCGAGCTCGACAAGCTGCACAAGTCGCTCGGCGGTATCCGCAACCTGACGAAGACCCCGAGCGCGCTCTGGGTCGTCGACACCAAGAAGGAGCACCTCGCGATCGACGAGGCCAAGAAGCTGGGCATCCCGGTCATCGGCATCCTCGACACGAACTGCGACCCCGACGAGGTCACCTACCCGATCCCGGGTAACGACGACGCCATCCGCTCCGTCGCGCTCCTCACCCGCATCGTCGCCGACGCCGCGGCCGAGGGCCTGATCCAGCGCCACCAGAAGCCGGAAGAGGGCGACGCCCCCGCCGAGCCGCTGGCCGAGTGGGAGCGCGAGCTCCTCCAGGCGTCCGAGACCCCCACCAGCGAGGCCGAGAAGATCGAGGCCGTCGACGGTCTCGTCACCGGTCCGGAGGATGTCGCGGCCGTCGTCGAGGCGATCGACGTGCAGGCTCCCACCGAGGAGAACGACGCCGACGCCGAGGCCGCTGCCGACCTCGCCGAGATCACCGACCCGAGCCTCGTGGTCGAGCACCACGTCGAGTCCGACGCCGAGACCGAGGCGAAGATCGAGGCCGAGGCCACCGACGCCGAGAAGCGTCCCGCCGCCGAGTAGTCGCCCCCGGGCACCGACGAAAAACCCATCTCTCAAGGAGTTTGAACACACATGGCAACAATCAGCCTGGCTGATGTCAAGGCGCTGCGCGAGCAGCTCGGCACCGGCATGGTCGACACCAAGAACGCCCTCGTCGAAGCCGACGGCGACATGGAGAAGGCCGTCGAGATCCTGCGACTCAAGGGTGCGAAGGGCAACGCGAAGCGTGCCGACCGCTCCACGAGCGAGGGCCTCGTCGCCGCCACGCAGGCCGACGGCGCCGCGACGATGATCGAGCTCGCCTGCGAGACCGACTTCGTCGCGAAGGGCGAGAAGTTCATCGCCCTGGCCGACAAGGTGCTGGCCGCGACCGCTGCCGCCGGCGCGTCGACCGTCGAGGAGGCGCTCGCCGCCCCCGCCGACGGCAAGACCGTCGCCGACGTCATCAACGACGAGGCCGCGATCCTCGGTGAGAAGATCGAGCTCCGCCGCATCGTCCGTCTCACGGGCGACGCGTTCGAGATCTACCTGCACAAGACCTCGAAGGACCTGCCCCCGCAGGTCGGCGTGGTCGTGGCGTACACGGGCTCGGACGCCGAGACCGCCCGCTCCATCGCGCAGCACATCTCGTTCGCCGACCCGCAGTACCTCTCCCGCGACGACGTGCCCTCCGAGGCCGTCGAGAAGGAGCGCGCGATCGTCACCGAGATCTCGAAGAACGAGGGCAAGCCCGAAGCGGCTCTGCCCAAGATCGTCGAGGGCCGCGTGCAGGCCTTCTTCAAGCAGGTCGCCCTGCTCGAGCAGGACTACGCGAAGGACAACAAGCTGTCCGTCTCCAAGGTGCTGGCCGACGCCGGCCTGACCGTGACCGGCTTCGCCCGGTTCAAGGTCGGCGCGTAACAGCCGCCCGACGGCACGAAGAACACAATCGAGGATGGGCTCGGGTCGACAGACCCGGGCCCATTCCTCTGCCCGGACGCGGTCGGCGCCCGGGGACGATAGCCTGAACCAGGGCACGACGAAGGGATGCACGACGGATGTCAGAGCCGGTCGCCAAGCGCAGAGTACTTCTCAAACTTTCCGGTGAGGCGTTCGGGGGCGGAGCCCTCGGTGTGAACCCCGACGTGGTCAGCGGCCTCGCTCGCGAGATCGCGGAGGCGGCCAAGGAGGTCGAGGTCGCGATCGTCGTCGGCGGAGGCAACTTCTTCCGGGGAGCCGAGCTCTCCCAGCGCGGGATGGACCGTGGCCGCGCCGACTACATGGGCATGCTGGGCACGGTCATGAACGCCCTGGCCCTGCAGGACTTCCTCGAGCAGGCCGGCGCCGAGACGCGCGTCCAGTCCGCCATCTCGATGACCCAGGTCGCCGAGCCCTACATCCCGCGCCGCGCCATCCGGCACCTCGAGAAGGGCCGCGTCGTGATCTTCGGCGCCGGTGCGGGCCTGCCCTACTTCTCGACCGACACGGTCTCCGCGCAGCGCGCCCTCGAGATCCACGCCGACGAGGTGCTGGTCGCGAAGAACGGCGTCGACGGCGTCTACTCGGCCGACCCGCGCCACGACCCGGGTGCGGTCAAGCTCGACCGCCTCACCTACAACGACGCCCTCGTTCAGGGCCTCAAGGTCGTCGACTCGACGGCGTTCAGCCTCTGCATGGACAACGGGATGCCGATGCACGTGTTCGGCATGGAGCCGGCCGGCAACGTGGCCAAGGCGATCCGCGGCGAGCGGATCGGCACCCTGGTCGCCAACGCGCACTGAACTCGCCCGGAAAAACCGCACCGTCACGCGCCCGGAAACGCGCACTGACTAGAATTGACCACACTGATCCACCGAAGGAGTAGCCCGTGATTGCGGATGTACTGACCGATGCGACCGAGCGGATGAACAAGGCCGTCGAGGTGACCAAGGACGACTTCTCGTCGGTGCGGACGGGCCGGGCCAACCCCGCCCTGTTCCAGAAGATCATGGTTCCGTACTACGGGACGCCGACGCCCCTGGAGCAGCTCGCCTCGCTGCAGAACCAGGAGGCGCGCACCCTGATCGTCACGCCCTACGACAAGAGCGCGCTCCGCGACATCGAGCAGGCCATCCGCGACGTGCCGAACCTCGGCGCCAACCCGACCAACGACGGCAACATCGTGCGCGTCACCCTCCCCGACCTGACGGAGGAGCGCCGCAAGGAGTACGTCAAGATCGTCCGCACGAAGGCGGAGGACGGCAAGGTCTCGGTCCGCAACATCCGTCGCAAGGCGAAGGACGACCTCGACGCCCTGAAGAGCGAGGTCGGCGACGACGACGTGGCTCGCGGCGAGAAGGAGCTCGAGCAGGTCACCAAGGCGCACATCGACGCGATCGACGACGCCCTGAAGCGCAAGGAAGCCGAGCTCCTCGAGGTCTGACCTCGACAGGCCATCCATGAGCGACGACCCGAGGCCCGCCGGCCCTCCGCCCAGCCGGCGTGGGCGGCCGCTCTCGCGCGCCGACATCCAGGCCCAGGTCCGTGCTCGTAAAGAGCAGTTCGACGAGGCGAACGAGAAGATCACCGCGCGCTCCGGGCGCAATCTCGTCTCCGCCATCCTGATCGGCGTCGTGCTCGCCGGTGTGATGGTGCTGAGCCTGGTGGTCTTCAAGCAGATCTTCATGGTGCTGGCGGTCGTGCTGGTCGCCTTCGGCACGCTCGAGTTGGCGACGGCCCTCCGGCACGCGGGCATCCACGTGCCGCGGGTCGCGAGCATGATCGCCGGCGTGGCCCTGGTGCCCGCCTCCTACTACCTGGGGGCGCCCGGCCAGTGGCTGGTGGCGCTCGGTGGGATGCTGCTGGTCGCGCTCTGGCGCCTGGTCGAGGCGGCCGTCTCCCGGCCTCGGCCGACCGCCCGTGCCCTCCTCCGGGACATCGGGGCCGGCACCTTCGTGCAGGTCTACGTCTCGTTCCTCGGCAGCATCGCGGTCTTCCTGGTCGCCAAGGACGGCGGCCAGTGGTGGGTGCTCTCCTTCATCGTCACCGTGGTGCTGGTGGATGTCGGGGCGTACGCCAGCGGGCTCAACTTCGGCAAGCATCCGATGGCCCCCACGATCAGCCCCAAGAAGACCTGGGAGGGGCTCGCCGGCGCCGCCCTCGCGGCGCTCATCGGGGGAGTGCTCCTGGCGATCTTCGCCCTGCACCAGCCCTGGTGGGTGGGCCTCATCTTCGGCGCGGTAATCACCTTCACGGCGACCGTCGGCGACCTCTGCGAATCGCTGCTCAAACGCGACATCGGCATCAAGGACATGAGCACCTGGCTCCCCGGCCACGGCGGCTTCCTCGACCGGCTCGACTCGATCCTGCCCTCGGCCGCCGCCGCGTACGTGCTCTGGGTGATCTTCGCCAGCTGAGGGCGGATGGCACAATAGAGCCGTGAGCGCACCTTTCCCCCGCACCCGCACCTCCACGCTCGGCTACGACGTCGAGGAGGTCGACGACTTCCTCGCGAAGGCGCGGCTGGCCTACGACGAGCGGCTGGCCTCCACGGGCGGCTACGCCCTGACCAGCGAGATGGTGCGGAACACCGCCTTCGGGATGCAGAAGGGCGGCTACTACGCGCCGGCCGTCGACGCGGCCCTCGAGCGCCTCGAAGACGCCTTCGCGCTGCGTGAGCGCGACCGTGCCTACCAGGCCGCCGGAGACGAGGCCTGGTACGCCGAGGCACGCCGGAGGGCGGGGGAGATCCTCGCCCGCCTGGAGCGGCCGGCCGGCCAGAAGTTCGCTCGCGCGGGCTTCCTGCGCGTCGGCTACCACCCGAAGGACGTCGACGCGTTCACCCAGTACCTGATCGAGTACTTCCGCTCCGGTGCCGACGTCACGGTGACGGATGTGCGCACCGTCGTGTTCCGCTCCCGCCGGGGCGGTTACAGCGAGGCCCAGGTGGATGCGGTGCTCGACGCGGTCGTCGACGTCATGCTCGCGGTCCGCTAGCGAGCAACGCGGCGACAAAGAACGCCAGCGCCGACGCCAACGGCCGGACCCTGCATACGCAGCACGCAACATCCTTCCGATCGGGCGCGGATTACCGTCGACCGGTGTCGAATTCGTGCGTCCAGGTTTCGATCTCGTAAAGAAACCTCACCGACGGGCACCCCCGTTTGGGAAGAAGCCCCTTCGTTGTGTTAGCTATACCCACAGCTCACGCGGACTGGGCGCGCAATGGCGCCTGCCCGCCTCGCACCAATCAGGAAGAGGTCATCCGGATATGACGTCCGCATCCCCATTCACCCGGCGCACTCTGGCGATCGTCGCCGGTAGCGCCGTGTTCACGCTCGCGCTGGCCGGCTGCTCCGCCGGTGGCTCGAACGACGCCTCGACGAGCACCGGCGAGGCGATCATCGTCGGCACCACCGACAAGGTCACCACCCTCGACCCGGCCGGCTCGTACGACAACGGCTCGTTCGCCGTGATGAACCAGGTGTTCCCCTTCCTGATGAACACCCCCTACGGCAGCCCGGACGTGGAGCCGGACATCGCCGAGAGCGCCGAGTTCACCGCGCCCACCGAGTACACCGTGAAGCTCAAGGAGGGCCTGACCTTCGCGAACGGCCACGCTCTGACCTCCTCGGACGTGAAGTTCAGCTTCGACCGCGACCTCGCGATCGCCGACCCGAACGGCCCGAGCTCGCTGCTCTACAACCTCGACAGCGTCGACGCGCCGGACGACCTCACGGTGGTCTTCAACCTGAAGAGCCCCGACGACCAGGTCTTCCCGCAGATCCTCTCCAGCCCCGCCGGCCCGATCGTCGACGAAGAGGTCTTCTCGGCCGACTCGATCACGTCCGACGCCGACATCGTCGCCGGTAAGGCCTTCGCCGGCCAGTACACGATCGCCAGCTACGACTTCAACAACCTGATCTCGTACGAGCCCTTCGCCGACTACAAGGGCGTCCTGCCCCCCGCCGAGTCGCCGATCAACGCGAAGTACTACGCCGACTCCTCGAACCTCAAGCTCGACGTGCAGGAGGGCAACATCGACGTGGCGTTCCGCAGCCTCTCGGCCACCGACGTCGACGACCTGTCCTCGAACGACAAGGTGAAGGTCTACGACGGCCCCGGCGGCGAGATCCGCTACATCACCTTCAACTTCGACACCCAGCCCTTCGGTGCCACGACCCCGGATGCGGATGCGGCCAAGGCCACGGCCGTCCGCCAGGCCGTCGCCGACCTGATCGACCGCCAGGAGATCGCCGACCAGGTCTACAAGGGCACCTACACCCCGCTGTACTCCTTCGTGCCCGCGGGCCTCACCGGCGCCACCGAGGTGCTCAAGGAGACCTACGGCGACGGTTCGGGCGGCCCCTCGGTCGAGAAGGCCACGTCGACGCTCGCCGCTGCCGGCATCACCACGCCGATCGAGCTGAACCTGCAGTACAGCCCCGACCACTACGGCCCCTCCTCGGGTGACGAGTACGCGCTGATCAAGAGCCAGCTCGAGACCTCGGGCCTGTTCACGGTCAACCTGCAGTCGACCGAGTGGGTCCAGTACGCGAAGGACCGCACCGCCGACCTGTACCCGGCCTACCAGCTCGGCTGGTTCCCGGACTACTCGGACGCGGACAACTACCTGACGCCGTTCTTCCTCAAGGAGAACTTCCTCGCGAACCACTACGACAACCCTGAGGTCAACGACCTGATCCTCCAGCAGGCGTCGACGGCCGACCCGGCCGCCCGCACCGCGCTGATCGAGGAGATCCAGGCCAAGGTGGCCGCCGACCTGTCGACGGTGCCGTACCTGCAGGGCGCCCAGGTGGCTGTTGCCGGAACCGACGTGAGCGGGATCACCCTCGACGCGTCGTTCAAGTTCCGCTACGCTCCGCTGACCAAGGGCTAGAACACATCCGAGCCGGGTTCCTCCCGGTTCATCCCACGGGGGCGGCCGGTCGACACCGGTCGCCCTTCGTGCGGAACGGCTCCGACTGATAGGCAACGATGACGACAAGTCTGCTTCCGACCGACGCACCGTCGGTGGTCGCTCCGAAACCCAAGAGCGCGGGCGGGGGCCTCGGCCGCTACCTGCTCATCCGGTTCCTCCTGATCTTCCCGACCATCTTCATCCTGGTCACGCTGGTGTTCCTGTTGATGCGCACGATCGGCGACCCGATCACTGCGGCGCAGGGCGGGCGGCTCACCGCCGACCAGCTCGCCGAGCGCATCCACGCCGCCGGCTACGACCGCCCGGTGCTGGTGCAGTACTTCGAGTACCTCGGCCAGGTCTTCACGGGCAACTTCGGCAACACGATCAGCGACAACCGCCCGGTCACCGAGGTGCTCGTGACCTACGGCGGCGCCACCCTCGAGCTCGCGTTCTACGCGCTCATCGTCGCCTTCATCGTCGGCATCCCGCTCGGGATGCTGGCGGCCTACTTCCGCGACCGCTTCCCGGACGCGGTGCTCCGCATCTTCGCCATCCTCTGCTACGCCACCCCGGTGTTCTTCGCCGGTCTGCTGCTGAAGCTGATCTTCTCGGTCTGGCTGCAGTGGCTCCCCGTCGCGGGCCGGGCGTCGACCCGCACCGAGCTGAACATGCAGTCGCTGCCCAACAAGACGGGCATCTACCTGATCGACGCGATCTCGCTCGGCAGCCCGGCCGCGATCGGCGATGTCCTCGCACACGCGGTGCTGCCCGGCATCGCGCTCGGGCTCCTCACCGCCGGGGTCTTCCTCCGGCTGGTGCGCACCAACGTCATCGGCACGCTCGGCACCGACTACGTCGACGCCGCCCGCTCGCGCGGGGTGAGCGAGTTCAGGCTGGTGCGGAAGCACGCCTACAAGCCCGCCCTCATCCCGATCATCACGGTCATCGGCCTGCAGATCGCATTGCTGCTCGGCGGGGCCGTGCTGACCGAGACCACCTTCGAGTGGAAGGGGCTCGGCTTCCAGCTCGCCGCCTACCTCGGGGCCCGCGACTTCGTGGCCGTGCAGGGCATCGTCGCCCTGCTCGCCGTCTTCGTCGCCGTCACGAACTTCGTCGTCGACGTGATCGCGGCGCTCATCGACCCGCGAGTGAGGTACTGATCATGAGTGCGGACACCGCCCCCCTCTCCTCCCTGCCGCCCGTCAAGGGCAACTTCCTCGGCCGCCTGCCGGTGCTGAAGCAGCTCCGGCAGAGCGTCGGACTCCAGCGCGGGATGCTCGTGACCGGCCTGGTCATCACCGCCCTCTTCCTGCTGGTCGCGCTCTTCGCCCCGGTGATCGCGCCCTACGGCTTCGCGCAGCTGCGCGACGACTCCGGTGCCTTCGGAGCCCAGCAGCCGCCGAGCGCCCAGCACATCATGGGCACGACCGTCGGCGGCTACGACGTGTTCTCCCGGGTGATCTGGGGTGCGCAGACGGCCGTGATGGTGATCGTCTTCGCGGTCGTCTTCTCGATCATCGCCGGCATCCTGCTCGGCCTGGTCTCGGGTTACCTCGGCGGCTGGCTCGACCGGGTGCTCGTCGTCATCGGCGACGCCATCTACGCCTTCCCGTCGCTGCTGCTCGCGATCGTGCTCTCGATCGTGATCAGCGGTGGCCAGTCGAACCTCTGGGGCGGGATCATCGCCGCGGCGCTGTCGATCACGGTCGTGTTCATCCCGCAGTACTACCGGGTGATCCGTGCCGAGACGATCCGGATCAAGGCCGAGCCCTACGTGGAGTCGGCCAAGATGCTCGGCGCCTCGACCTCGCGGATCATGTTCCGGCACGTGCTGCGCAACGCGACCCGCACCCTGCCGATCATCTTCACGCTCAACTCGTCCGAGGCGATCCTGACCCTGGCGGGCCTCGGCTTCCTCGGCTTCGGCATCGAGCCGACCGCCGCGGCCGAGTGGGGCTACGACCTCAACAAGGCGCTGTCGGACGTCACGAGCGGCATCTGGTGGACCGCGCTCTTCCCGGGGCTCGCGATCGTGCTCTCGGTGCTTGGCATCACCCTCGTCGGCGAGAGCCTGAACGACCTCGCCGACCCGCGCCTGCGCGGCCGCAAGCGGGTCAAGGTCAAGTCCGGTGCGGTGTCGGAGACCTCGGTCGACCGCACGCTGCCCTCGGACGAGGACATCCTGGAGGAGAACGCATGAAGCCCGTGGTGGAGATCACCGACCTCTCGATCTCGTTCGCGACCGACGGCGGCGCCGTCAAGGCGGTCGACGGGGTGAGCCTCACGGTCAATCGCGGCGAGGTGCTCGCGATCGTGGGTGAGAGCGGCAGCGGCAAGACCGTGACCGCGAAGACCATCCTCGGTCTGCTGCCCGACACCGCGACCACGGGTGGAGCCGTCGTGCTGACGAACCGTGCCGGCACGGGCGAGTCGGATGTCGTCACGCTGTCGAAGAAAGAGCTCCGCGAGGTGCGGGGCACCGACGTCTCGATGGTCTTCCAGGAGCCGTCGACCGCGCTCAACCCCGTCTACACGGTCGGCTGGCAGATCGCGGAGGGCATCCGCGCCCACCGCAAGCTCTCCCGCGCCGAGGCCAAGCGCGAGGCGATCGAGATCCTCCGCAAGGTCGGCATCCCCGACCCGGAGGTGCGGGTCAACTACTACCCTCACCAGTTCTCCGGCGGCCAGAAGCAGCGCGTCGTGATCGCCTCGGCGCTCGTGCTGAACCCGGGCCTGATCGTGGCGGACGAGCCGACGACCGCCCTCGACGTCACGGTGCAGGCCGAGATCCTCGAGCTGCTGCGCCGGCTCCGCGACGAGTTCGGCACGGCCATCGTGCTGATCACCCACAACATGGGCGTGGTCGCCGACCTCGCCGACCGCGTCGCGGTGATGTACCAGGGCAAGGTCGTGGAGGAGGCGGATGCGAAGACCCTCTTCGCGAACCCGCAGGCTCCTTACACGAAGCAGCTGCTCGACGCCGTGCCGCGGATCGGCCAGGGCCGCATCCAGACCACGGAGCGTCTCGCCCTCCGCGACGCGGGGATCGCCTCGCGCGCCGCCGAGGGCCGCACCGACAAGCCCGTCGTGGTCGCCGAGAACCTCGTCATCGAGTACCCAGGGCGGCTCGGCCAGAAGGGCTTCCGCGCGGTCGACGACGTGTCGTTCCGCATCCAGCCCGGCGAGGTGCTGGGCCTGGTCGGCGAGAGCGGATCGGGCAAGACCACGATCGGCCGCGCCATCGGCGGCCTGACCCGGGCCACCGGCGGATCGCTGCGGGTGCTCGACTTCGAGATGGTCGGCTTCTCCGAGCGGAAGTTCAAGCCGCTCCGCGCCGACATCGGGTTCGTGTTCCAGGATCCGGCGGCGAGCTTCAACCCGCTGCTCACGATCGCGGACGCGGTGGCCGAACCGCTCGTCATCCACGGTCGCGCATCCTCGCCGGCGGACGCCCGGAAGCGGGTCGACGAGCTGCTCGAGGCGGTGCAGCTGCCCAAGAGCTACGGCGACCGGTTCCCGCACGAGCTGAGTGGTGGCCAGCGCCAGCGCGCCAGCCTCGCCCGCGGTCTCGCGCTCGAACCGAAGCTGCTGATCGCCGACGAGCCGACCTCGGCGCTCGACGTCTCGGTGCAGGCGAGGGTGCTCGAGCTCTTCGCCGAGCTGCAGGCCGAGTTCGGCTTCGCCGCCCTGTTCATCAGTCACGACCTCGCGGTCGTCGACCTGCTGGCCGACCGGATCGCGGTGCTGTACCACGGCAAGCTCGTCGAAGAGGGGACGGGGGCCGATGTCCTCGACCATCCGAAAGACCCGTACACCCGCCGGCTGCTGGCCTCGCTGCCCGTTCCTGATCCGGTCGAGCAGGCCGCGCGCCGGACGGTTCTGGCCGAACTGCAGAGTTCACCTGGAGACAATCCGGCTTGATGGGCTAAAATCGGTCGAATCGTGTCCAAGCACCTCGAGGTCTCCACCCGCCCCGCCCCCCGAACCCGGGCCAGGGGCGTCGGTCGGCGAACCACCCGCATCGGCCGGGCGACACTTCAGCTCGCGGGTCTCGCGGCCGTCGGCGCCACCGCGTTCGTCACGGTGGTCGCTCCGAACCTCGGTGCTCCGCCCGCGTCGGCGACGTTCCAGGGCAGCTTCGCGCAGGGTTCCGTGGGCTCGCAGAGCCTCGAGGTGTCGGGATCGGTCGCGGCTTCGGTCTTCCGCGACGGCTACACCGCGAAAGAGGCCCCGAAGCCCGAGCCGGTCATCATCCAGGCGGCCACGCCCGCGAAGGCCGCCGACTCCGGATGCCCGGATCCGTCGGCCGCGGTCGCCGATGCCGCCACAGCACAAGCCGTCGCCCTCGACCTCGCCGCCCAGCGCGGCTGGACCGGGGAGCAGTACGACGCCCTGATCGCCCTGTGGAGCCGGGAATCCGGATGGCGGGTGAACGCGCTCAACAAGTCGAGCTGCGCCTACGGCATCCCGCAGGCCCTGCCCGGCTCGAAGATGGCCTCGGTCGGCGACGACTGGCTGACCAACCCGGCGACGCAGATCACCTGGGGGCTCAACTACATCCAGGGCCGCTACGGCGACCCGGTCGCGGCCCTCGCCCACTCCGACGCGAACCACTGGTACTGATGCAGATGTCCACCGCGCGCGCCTCCACGAACCCCGTCGTCCGCACGGGGCTCCAGGTGATGGCGTTCGGCGTCGCCGTGGCGTTCATGCTCCTGTTCGCGGTCGACCCGCACTCGGTCGGGGCGAACGCCTCCCAGAGCTTCGCGCCGAACATCGTGCCCACCGACGGCCGCGTGCAGTCCCTCGCGGTCAGCGGGGGAGCCGCGCAGTCCGTGTCGCGCGACGGGTACACGATCACCGCCCCGCCGCCCCCGCCGCCCGCTCCCGAGCCGGTCGCCGTGCCGGTGTCGGCCGCTGCGGCCAAGACCGCCGCGGCCCCGGCCGACTGCAACGCCAACGTGGTGCCCACACCCGGGCCTCCGGAGGCCGGATCACTGCAGGACATCGCGTACCAGGCGGTCATGGGCTACGGCTGGGGCGAGCAGAACTACTACTACCTGCTCGCGCTCTGGAACCGGGAGTCCGGCTGGAACCCC
Organism: Herbiconiux solani NBRC 106740; assembly: GCF_001571005.1. Classification (GTDB taxonomy): domain Bacteria; phylum Actinomycetota; class Actinomycetes; order Actinomycetales; family Microbacteriaceae; genus Herbiconiux; species Herbiconiux solani. Next base: position 161,398 of record NZ_BCST01000007.1, read on the forward strand.
GAGGCCCACAACGCGTCCTCGGGCGCCCACGGCATCCCGCAGGCGCTGCCGGGTTCGAAGATGGGGCCGGGCTGGGAGTCCGACCCGAACGTGCAGATCAACTGGGGCCTGCAGTACATCGCGGGCGTGTACGGCACTCCGTGCGAGGCCTGGGCCTCGTCGGAGGACCGCGGCTGGTACTGATCGGCTCGGCGCTCCACCGGGCGTGCATCCGCTGTTCGTGACCTGCGGCGCGCTCCGCTGCGATCGCGCCACGCCTGTTCAGTAGGCTGAGCGCATGAGGCCGGAGATCATCGCGGTGGTCTGTCTGATCATCATCGTCGGAGTCTCGGCGCTCTCACCGAAGCTGCGGCTCGCGACCCCCATCGTGCTGGTCGTGATCGGGATCGGGGTCTCTCTCATCCCCGGTGTGCCGCCGGTGCACGTGCCGTCGGAGATCATCCTCGCCGTGGTGCTGCCGCCGCTGCTCTACTCGTCGGCGATCAACCTGCCGCTGGTCGACTTCCGTAAGAACTTCGGCTCGATCTCGGTGTTGTCGGTGCTGCTCGTGATCGTGAGCGCCGTCGTCACGGGGTTCGTGCTGTTCATGATCCTGCCGGATCTCAACCTCGCCGCCGCCATCGCGCTGGGCGCCGTGATCAGCCCGACGGATGCAGTGGCCGCGACCTCGATCGGCAAGAAGCTGGGCCTGCCGCCGCGGCTGATCGCCGTGCTCGAGGGCGAGAGCCTCGTGAACGACGCGTCGGCGCTGGTGCTCCTCCGCACCGCGGTCGCCGCCTCGGCGGGCACCATCGCGCTCGGCGGGTTCGGGGGAGTGACGATCGACTTCGCCTACTCGTCGATCATCGCGATCGGGGTCGGCATCGTCGTCGGCTTCGTGACCGTCTTCTTCCGTTCCAAGCTCACCGACCCGGTGCTGACCACGGCCGTCTCGTTCGTCATCCCCTTCATCGCCTACATCCCCGCCGAGGCGGTCGGAGCATCCGGAGTTCTCAGCGTCGTCGTCGCCGGCCTCTACACCGGGCACATGGGGGCGCAGCACTTCTCGGCGTCGACACGGATCAGCGAGCGGCTGAACTGGCGCACGATCCAGTTCCTGCTCGAGAACGGCGTCTTCCTCCTGATGGGCCTCGAGCTCAAGGACATCTTCCTCGGCGCGATCACCCGCAGCACCGAGAACGACAACCTCAACGCGATCGGCGCGGTGCTGCTCGGCATCGGGGCCGCCGCCGCGCTGTTCCTCATCCGTTTCCTCTTCGTCGGCCCCCTGCTCACGATCCAGCGTGCCCGCGCCCGGCGGCGCGACCCCTCGGGGCAGGACGCCGCCGAAGCGCTCGGCTGGCGTGGCGGCCTCGTGCTGACCTGGGCCGGGATGCGCGGCGTGGTCACGGTCGCGGCCGCCCAGTCGCTGCCGGAGTCGACGCCGTACCGCAGCCAGCTCATCCTGATCGCGTTCACGGTCTCGATCGTCACGCTGGTCGGCCAGGGCGGCACGCTGCCCTGGATCATCCGGATGACGCGACTCCGCGGCGTCGACGAGTCGGCCGACCATGCCGAGTTCGCGACCCTCGTCGACGAGCTGCGGGTCGCGGGGCTCGAGGTGCTCGAGGTGCCGTCGCTCAGCCTGCCGGGCGGCGAGGAGGTCGACGAGAGCGTCGTCGACCGGGTCAGGAGCGACGCCGACCTGCGGAGCGAATCCGCTTGGGAGCGGGCACACGCGGCGGAGACCGGGGATCCGGGCGCGGTGGGCAGCGCCCCGCACCGCCAGTACCGCATGCTGCGGCTGGAGGTGCTGAGAGCCGAGCGGACCGCGCTCCTGGATGCCCGTGGCCGCGGGGCGTACAGCTCGCGCATCCTGGTACGGGCGCAGCTGATGCTCGACCAGGAGGAGTCGCGGCTGCAGCAGATGGACGGCTCGGACACGCACTGAGCTGCGGAGCGACGGTGGCTGCGCGGGTCGCTGTGCGCTCGGCTGCCGAGCTGCGGTGCTGCCGGCCGCCACGCACCGACCGGCGGCTCGTAGACTTGTCGGCATGCCCCGCAGCAACCGACCCCGCCGCCGCGCGGGCGGAGGCGGAGAGGACGACGATCCGGGCCTGGACCGGCTGATGGCCGGTTGGCGCCGGGTCGAGCACCGGCGGAGCGGCGACTGGAACGTGCAGCCCGTCTCAGCCGCGTCCGCCGTCAAGGACTACTCGTGCCCGGGCTGCGGCCTCACGGTGGCCCAGGGCACCGCGCACCTTGTGACCTGGCGCGCCGACGGCGTGCTCGGCGACGCGAGCGACCTCGCCGCCCGCCGCCACTGGCACACCCACTGCTGGAGAATCGGAGCCTGACCATGACGTCGATCGAGATCCGCTCCGGTACCGAGCTGCCCGCGCGCCGTGAGGACGTCGAGCTGCACACGGCCGACGGGCTGACCCTGGTGGGCGAGCTCGCGACGCCGCTCTCGGGTGACCCGGTGGCCACGCTCGTCACCCTGCATCCGCTGCCCACCCACGGCGGGTTCATGGACTCGCACATCTTCCGCAAGGCGGCGGCCCGGCTGCCGGCGCTCGCCGACCTGGCGGTGCTGCGGTTCAACCTGCGCGGGGTGTCGTCGCCGCGCGGCACGAGCGAGGGCGCCTTCGACGAGGGCGAGGGGGAACGGTTCGACGTGCAGGCGGCGATGGAGTTCGTGGCCGAGCAGGGGCTGCCGCATCCGTGGCTCGTCGGCTGGTCGTTCGGCACCGAGCTCGCGCTGCGTTACGGGGCGCAGTACCCGATCGATGGCGCCATCCTGCTCTCGCCGCCGCTGCACCGGGCGAGCGACGCCGAGGTCGCGGCGTGGGAGGGCAACGGCAAGAGCCTCGTGGCCCTGGTACCCGAGCTCGACGACTTCCTGCGGCCCGCCGAGGCGCGGGCCCGGTTCGCGAGCGTGCCGAGCCTCGACTTCGTCGAGGTCGAGGGCGGCAAGCACCTGTGGGTGGGGGAGCAGCAGACCCGCCGGGTGCTGAACGAGATCGTGGCCCGCGTCAACGCGGCGGCCTACCCGCTGCCGACGACCTACGAAACCTGACCCGAGTGAGCGCAGCTCACTCGGAACGGTGACGCGGCGCCGGTCCACCGGACCGTCGCTTCCAGCGATCACCGTTCATTCTGGATGGGGATGACGACCTGCTTGATGATGAGCAGGATCGACGCCGCGATCGGGATCGCCACGAGCGCCCCGAGCACACCGAGCAGAGTGCCGCCCGCGAGCGCCGCGATCACGACGATCGACCCGGGCACCGACACCGCGCGGTTCATGATCTTCGGGCTGAGCAGATAGGCCTCGACCTGCATGTAGACGATGTAGTAGATCGCAGCCACCAGAGCGGTCAGTGGTGAGCCGAGGCCCGGGATCAGGCAGACCAGCACGATGATCGTCGAGCCGGAGATGGTTCCGACCAGCGGGATGAGGGACAGCATCCCGGCGAGGAAGGCGAGCACCGCCGAGAACGGCGCCTGGATGATCGACAGGAAGATGAAGCTCAGGATGCCGTTGCAGAGCGCGAGGCTGATCTGCCCGACGACGTACCGCCCCACCGCGCCCGTCACCTGCTCGCTGAGGTCGGCGAAGCGCTCGCGCTTGGAGGCCGGCACCAGGCGGTAGACCGCCCGCTTCATCCCGTTCAGCGACGCGGTGAAGTACAGCGTCAGGATGAGCACGATGATCGCGCCGAAGAAGCCGCTCGCGATGCCGATGCCGACCTGCAGGGCGCCGCCGGCGAGCGCGGTGACGTTGCCCGCATCCTGGAAGTAGCTGATCACCGCGTTGTAGATCTCGTTGACGTCGAGGAAACCGCCGAGCTGTTCGGTGACGGTGTCGCGCCACTGCTGGTCGAGCACGCGGTTGACGAGATCCGGGATGATCCCGATCAGCTGGGTGGTCTGCTCGACGATGATGGGCACGACCGCGAACACCAGGCCGGTGAAGATGCCGAGGACCGCGACCAGCACGGTGAGGATCGCGAGCCAACGCGGCCAGTGCTTGCGCTCGAGCCAGCTGATGATCGGGTCGAGCCCGAGGGCGATGAAGATCGCGACGCCGATGTAGGTCAGGATCGTCGCCAGCGAGGCCACCGCACCGAGGATGCCGATGCCCACTCCGACACCGAGTGTCGCGACGATGCCGAGCGTGAACGCGTTCTGGATCTTCACGGGGTCTCCCTCGAGTGCGGCGTCCTGAGCGGGGCGTTGGTCAATCCTATGGTCGTCTGAACGTTGCCTGTGCGCGACTCCAGGGGGATCGGCTATCTTTTAATGTCTTTGTCAGGAGTCTTCGTGCGCTTTATCTTCGCCATCTTCGCCTTCATCATCGCGACCGCGCTGATCGGCGCCGGTGTCGCGCAGCGAACCGTCTTCCTTCCGCCGGACACGGTGTCCGCCTCGGTCATCACCGACGGCACCGCGCCGTACGTGATGATCGACTCCGACACGCTGCTCACGCATGACGGGAAGCAGTCGCTCGTCATCTCCGGCAGCTCGACGGTCTTCGCCGCCTACGGCCGCACGTCGGACGTCGAGGCGTGGCTGGACGGCTCCGACTACGAGCGCATCGGGTACGACGACAGCAGCCGCGAACTGACCGCGGAGAACGTCTCGGCCAACCCCGACGCCGCCGAGAACGTGGCGAGCGGGTCGGCGAACCCCGCCGGCAGCGACCTCTGGCTCGAGCAGTACACGGCCGAAGACGCGATGTACCGCACGGTCAACCTCCCCGCCGGGTACTCGGTGATCGTCGCGGCCGACGGCACGTCGCCCGCCCCCACCTCGATCTCGATCTCCTGGCCGATCCCGAACGCGACGCCGTGGGTCGGGCCGTTGCTCGTCGCCGGTGTGGTGTTCCTGTTCGCCGGGCTGGTCCTCCTCGTCCTCGGCCTCCTGCACATGCGCCGCTCCCAGCGTCCGCGGCGGAAGCCGCCCGCACTGCCCAAGGGCAAGCGGTTCTCACCCTCGCGCACGAACGCCATCGAGTCCGGGATGAAGCGGGGCCGGCGTTCGATCGCATCCTTCGTCGCGGCTCCCGTGGCCCTCGTCTCCGTGCTCGCGTTCAGCGGCTGCTCCTCCGACTACTGGCCCCAGGCGGCGGCGCCCACCCCGGTGGCCTCGGATGCGGCGACGACCGCGGCGACCCCCGACCCGACACCGACTCCGGGCGAGCCCGTGGAGACCGTCGACGACGGCACCCCGATGCCCGCGGTCACCCAGGCGCAGCTCGAGGGCATCGTCTCCTCGATCTCCACTGTCGCCGCCGAGGGCGACGCCGCCTCCAGCGCCGACGCCCTGAGCCCCCGCTTCACCGGCCCGGCGCTCGACCTGCGGAAGACGACCTACGCGATCCGCGGCGGCTTCCCGGAGTACGCGGCCCCGCAGCCCATCCCGGCCGGCCCGCTCGAGGTCGTGCTGCCGCAGGCGAGCAACAGCTGGCCGAAGACGGTCTTCACGGTCGTGCAGGGCGCTGACACCACGGTGCCGCCGGTCGCGCTCATGCTCGAGCAGGAGACCGCGCGGTCGAACTACAAGGTCTACTACGCGATCACGCTCGAGCCCGACACCAGCCTGCCCTCCGTGGCCGCGGCGAGCGTCGGCACGACGCGCCTCGCGCCCGAGACGAAGCTGCTGACGATGACCCCGGAGCAGCTGAAGACGGCGTACGCCGACATCCTGCAGTTCGGCGATGCCAGCGGCTACATCGGCGATGTCGATCCGACGGGCGACACGCTCCGCACCCAGGTCGGCGTCGACTACAAGAACTCGGCGAAGGCTGCGCTCGCCTCGACCGCCAGCATGGAGTTCGCGACGGTTCCGGCCCCGGGTCAGAACATCGCCCTGGCGACGACCGAGTCCGGCGCGCTGGTCGCCGTCAACCTGCGTGAGTCGCAGACGGTGAAGCCGGCCGAGTCCGGCGCCACCGTGAGCCCCACGGGAGCGGTGAAGGCCCTCTCGGGAGTCAATGAGAGCTCGAAGGGCACCGAGGCGATCTTCGACTACCAGCTGCTGTTCTACATCCCGCCGTCGGGAGACACCACCAAAGCCGAGCTCCTCGGATTCACGCAGGGGCTCGTCCAAGCGAAGGAGTTGCCGTGAGCATCCCCCCGCCCTCCGCCGGCAACCTGCGCGGAGCCGTCGACCTGTCCTCGCTCGTGAACCGGGCCCGCTCGGGTTCGGCCGGGGGTCCCGGTGCGCCTTCGGCGCCGGGTGCTCCGACCATCGCGGGTTCCGCCGCCGGCCAGCCCTCGGCCACCGGCGGCAGCGTCGCGGGCGTGGTTCCCTCGCTCGTGCTCGAGGGCAACGACGCGAACTTCACGGAGATCATCGAGCTCTCGAACACCGTCCCGGTGATCGTCGACCTCAAGGCCGACTGGGCCGAGGCGAGCAAGGAGCTCACCGCGGTGCTGACGAAGGTGGTGCGCGAGTACGCCGGCCGCTTCGTGCTGGTCGGGGTCGACGCCGAGTCGAGCCCGCAGCTGGCGCAGGCGTTCCAGGCGCAGTCCGTGCCCACGGTCGCCGCGATCGTCGGCGGACGGCCGGTGTCGCTGTTCCAGGGCGCGTACCCCGAGTCCGAGGTGCGGGCCGTGCTCGAGCAGGTGCTCCAGCTCGCCGCGCAGAACGGCGTGACCGGCACGGTCGTGGCCGAGGGCGCCGACCCCGACGCCGCGCCCGCCGAGCCCGTCGAGGAGCCGCTGCCCCCGCACCACGCCGAGGCCTACGACGCGATCGCGAACGGCGACTACGCCACCGCCATCCAGGAGTACCAGACGGCGATCGCCCAGAACCCGCGCGACGCCCTCGCCGTGGCCGGGCTCGCGCAGGTGAGCCTGCTGGCGCGCCTGCAGGACAAGTCGCTCGACGAGATCCGCTCGGCCGCCGCGGCCGGCCCCGACGACCTGGACGCCCAGCTCGCCGTCGCCGACCTCGACGTCTCCGGCGGTCACCTCGAGGACGCCTTCGACCGCCTGCTCACCCTCTTCCCGAAGCAGGACCCCGACGGCAAGACCGCCATCCGCACCCGCCTCCTCGAGTACTTCGAGGTCGCGGGGGCCGAGGACCCGAGGGTGGTGGCGGCGCGCCGGCGCCTCACTGGTTTGCTGTATTAGCTGCCGGGATGCGCGTGCTTCGCGCGCGTATCCCGGGCTGCGCCGGTCCCTGCCCGGCGCAGCGCGACATGTTCGGCTTCGGTCGCTAGCGCGGCCGAGGCCTCACCCTGGGTCATCGAGAAAGGCCCGCAGCTTACGTTTCCGTCCCGATAGTTCTGGGTGGGATAGGGAGCTGCGGGCCTTTTTTCGACGACCCAGGGTGAGCGCGGCGCCGGGAGGTGCGACCGAAGGCCGCGCCTCCCGACGGCACGCGAACATGTCGCCCGCGCCGCAGAGGCGGCGGCGCGGCAATCAAGCCCTATGGGGCTTGAGGTACAGGGCCGCCAGCGGGGGGAGGGTGAGCTCGACCGAGGCGGGACGACCGGACCAGGGGACGTACTCGGCCTCGACCGAGCCGTAGTTGCCGACGCCCGAGCCGCCGTACTCGACCGCATCCGTGTTGACGAGCTCGTCCCAGCGGCCGCCGAAGGGTAGGCCGACCCGGTAGGGCCCCACGGGAGCGCCCGAGAAGTTCATCAGCACCGCGATCGGGTTGCCCTCGGAGTCCCAGCGGAGGAACGACACGAGGTTCTGCGACGACGAGCCGCCGTCGATCCACTCGAAGCCCGCGGGCTCGTTGTCGAGCGCCCACAGCGCCGGGTTCTCCTTGTAGACCGTGTTCAGCCGCGCCACGAGGCCGAGGAGCTGCTGGTGCACGGGCTGGTCGAGGATCCACCAGTCGAGCCCGCGCTCCTCGCTCCACTCGGACGGCTGCCCGAACTCCTGGCCCATGAACAGCAGCTGCTTGCCCGGATGCGCCCACATGAATCCGAGGTACGACCGCAGGTTCGCGAGCTTCTGCCAGTGGTCACCCGGCATCTTGCTGAGCAGCGACCCCTTGCCGTGCACGACCTCGTCGTGCGAGATCGGCAGCATGAAGTTCTCACTGAAGGCGTAGAGGAACGAGAAGGTGATCTCGCCGTGGTGGTACGACCGGTACATCGGGTCCTGCTCGATGTAGTTGAGCGAGTCGTGCATCCACCCCATGTTCCATTTCATGCCGAAGCCGAGGCCGCCGCGATCGGTCGCGTGCGTGACGCCGGGCCACGAGGTGGACTCCTCGGCGATCATGACGATCCCGGGGCTGGTCTTGTAGGCGGTCGCCGTGACCTCCTGCAGCAGGCTGATCGCCTCGAGGTTCTCGCGGCCCCCGTACTGGTTCGGGATCCACTCGCCCTCCTTGCGGGAGTAGTCGAGGTAGAGCATGCTCGCCACCGCATCGACCCGCAGGCCGTCGATGTGGAACTCCTGCAGCCAGTACAGCGCGTTCGCGACCAGGAAGTTGCGCACCATCCGGTTGCCGAAGTCGAAGACCAGGGTTCCCCAGTCGGGCTGCTCGCCGCGGCGGGGGTCGGGATGCTCGTACAGCGCCTCGCCGTCGAACCGCGCGAGCGCCCATTCGTCCTTGGGGAAGTGGCCGGGCACCCAGTCCATCAGCACGCCGAACCCGGCCTGGTGCAGCCGGTCGATCAGGTAGCGCAGGTCGTCGGGGTGGCCGAAGCGGGAGGTCGGGGCGTAGTAGCTGGTGACCTGGTAGCCCCATGACCCGCCGAACGGATGCTCGGCGAGCGGCATGAACTCCACGTGCGTGAACCCGAGGTTCTCGAGGTAGGGGATCAGCTCGTCGGCCAGCGACCGGTAGTCGAGCCCCGGCTTCCACGACCCGAGGTGCATCTCGTAGACGCTCATCGGCTGGGTGTGTGGGTTGACGGCGGCACGCTTGGTCATCCAGGCGTCGTCCTGCCACTCGTAGCGGCTGGTGCCGATGACGGAGGCGGTGAGCGGCGGGACCTCGGTGTACCGGGCCATCGGGTCGGCGCGGCTGACCCACTGCCCGTACTGAGTGAGGATCTCGTACTTGTAGTTGCCGCCGTCGGTCAGCCCCGGGATGAACAGCTCCCACACGCCGGTGCCGCCGAGGCTCCGCATCGAGTGGCGCACGCCGTCCCAGCCGTTGAAGTCGCCGATCACCCGGACGGCCTTGGCGTGCGGCGCCCAGACCGCGAACGCGGTTCCCGCGGTCGCGGCATCCACACCCCACGCCTCTTCGACGCGGGAGCCGAGGACCTCCCAGAGCTTCTCGTGCCGGCCCTCGCCGATCAGGTGCAGGTCGAGCTCGCCGAGCGTGGGCGCGAAGCGGTACGGGTCGTCGGCGGTCCAGACGCTGCCGTCGTCGTAGCGCGCCTCGACCAGGTAGTCGTTGAGTCCGGTGAGCGTGAAGCCCTGCCAGATGCCGCCGTACAGGTGGGTCAGCTCGACGCGGGCGCCGTTGGACAGCACCGCGCTGACCTCGGTCGCCAGCGGGCGAAGGGTGCGGATGACCGTCACGGGATCGGAGACCCCGTCGGCCTCGACCAGGTGCTGGCCGAGCACCGCGTGCGGGTTGTAGTACGACCCGGCCGCGACCTGCTGGAGCACCTCCAGCGGGAAGTCGGGGAGGGTGAGGGCGGTTGCGCCGTCGGGGGAGGGCATCAGGGGGTGCCGCCTTCGCTGTCGGGATCGGTCTCGTGGATCAGGTGCAGGATGTGCGCGGGTGCGGAGAACGCATCCAGCCGCACGTAGTTGTGGGCCGACCACTGCCAGGCGTTGCCGGTCAGCAGGTCGACCACGGGGAAGGTGGCGTCGGCGGGGAGGCCGAACTCGGTGAGGTCGAGGTGCACGGTCGTCTCGCGCACCGAGTGCGGGTCGGTGTTCACGACCACGATCACGGTGTCCGAGACACCGTCGGGCGTGAACTCGGCGGCGAGGTGCTTGGAGTAGACGACGATCGCGTCGTCGTCGCTGCCGTGCACCCTGAGGTTCCGCAGCTGGCCGAGCGCCGGGTGGGTGCGGCGGATGGCGTTCAGCCGCGTGATGTCCTCGGCGATCGAGTGGCCCTCGGCCTCGGCGGCCGTGAAGTCGCGCGGCTTGTACTCGTACTTCTCGTTGTCGATGTTCTCCTCGGAGCCCGGGCGCGCGACGTTCTCGATCAGCTCGTAGCCGGAGTACACGCCCCAGGTCGGAGCCCCCGTCGCAGCGAGCACGGCGCGGATCTTGTAGGCCGGCATGCCGCCGAACTGCAGGTACTCGGTGAGGATGTCCGGGGTGTTGACGAACAGGTTGGGGCGGAAGAAGGCATCCGTCTCCTGGGCGAGCGAGGTGAAGAACTCCTCGATCTCGGTCTTGGTGTTGCGCCAGGTGAAGTACGTGTACGACTGCTGGAAGCCCACCTTGGCGAGTGCCTGCATCGGCGCCGGGCGCGTGAACGCCTCGGCCAGGAAGATCACCTCGGGGTGCGCGGTGTTCACCTCGTGGATGACCCACTCCCAGAAGTTCAGCGGCTTGGTGTGCGGGTTGTCGACGCGGAAGATGTGGACGCCGAGCCCGATCCAGTACTCCAGCACCCGCAGCGCCTCGGCCCGGATGCCCTCGGGATCGTTGTCGAAGTTGATCGGGTAGATGTCCTGATACTTCTTCGGCGGGTTCTCGGCGTAGGCGATCGAGCCGTCGGGCAGGGTCGTGAACCACTCCGGATGCTTGGTGACCCACGGGTGGTCCGGCGACGCCTGGAGGGCGAAGTCGAGCGCGATCTCGAGGCCCGACTCGGTGGCCGCGGCCACGAAGGCCGTGAAGTCGTCCACGGTTCCGAGATCAGGATGCACGGCGTCGTGTCCGCCGGCCGCACCGCCGATGGCCCACGGCGAGCCCGGGTCGCCCGGCTTGGGGTCGAGGGTGTTGTTGCGGCCCTTGCGGTAGGCCTCGCCGATCGGGTGGATGGGCGGCAGGTAGAGCACGTCGAAGCCCATGGCCGCGACCTCGGGGAGCCGCGCGGTCGCGGACTGGAAGGTTCCGCTCGTCCACTCGCCCTCGGCATCCCGCACCGCGCCGATCGAGCGCGGGAAGAACTCGTACCAGGCGCCGGAACCGGCCCGGGTGCGCTCGACCCGGAGAGGCTGCCACTCGGAGTGGGTGACGAGGCTCTGGGCGGGACGCACCTCGAGGGCGTCGTGCACGGCGCGCGAATAAGCGCCGGCCAGGCGGTCGGGGATGGGCCCGGCGGTCTCGCCGAGCGAGGCGGCGACCTCCGAGAAGAGCGTGCGCTCGGCCTCGGGCCGGTCGGCCTCTGAGGCGAGGCGGCCGAACAGCTGGGCGCCGATCGCGAACATCAGCTCGACGTCGATGCCGGCGGCGATCTTGACGCTCGCGTTGTGCTCCCAAGTGGCGTAGTCGTCGGAGTAGGCGCGGATGCGGAACCGCCAGTCGCCCTGGACGTCGACCTGCGCGAGACCCCGCCACTCGTCGTCCCAGCTGTGGGTGCGGTGGAGCGGGCGGTCGATCATGGTGCCGTCGGGTCGCTCGAGCTCGACGTGCGCGCCGACCGCGTCGTGGCCCTCGCGGAAGACGGTCGCGCCGAACGGGATGACCTCGCCGGCGTAGCCCTTGGCGGGCCAGCGGCCGCCGTCGACCTGCGGGAAGATCCCGAGGATCGGGATGCGGCCGGCCGAGGGGGTGAAGGGGGTCGCGGTCGGCGTCGCGGCGGCGTCGGTCGGCGCAGGTGCCCCCGGGGTCGTCGCCGCAGCAGACTCGGCAGGCACCGCGGCGGTCGGTTCGACCGCCGCCGGTGGCGCCTCCTCGCTCGCGGGAGGGGCGGCTTTCCGTGCAGCGGAAGCCTTCGGCGATGCGGGTCGTTTACGTGTAGCAGCCACACTCAGACCCTACCGAGAAAGGGTTCGTGCACAAGGGCGGTCGCCGCGGCGGCCGGCGCGGCACGCACCGCGGAGTTCGCCCCCGCGTTCCCCGCGGGGAAACCCGCTGGCCTAGGCTGGCCGAGTTGGCCGGACCACCGTCGCAGAAGGGCTCATCGCGTGAAGGCGATTCGCAAGTTCACCGTCCGTTCCGTGCTGCCCGAGTCGCTGAGTGCGCTCGGCGAGCTCGCAGCGAACCTCCGCTGGGCCTGGGACCAGCCGACGCAGCAGATCTTCTCCCACATCTCGCCCGACGAGTGGCGCGCGACGCTCGGCGATCCGGTCGCCCTGCTGGGCGCTGTGAGCCCCGAGCGTCTGGAGCAGCTCGCCGGCGACGCCGGGTTCGTGGCGTGGGCGAACAGCCTTCGCGACCAGCTGCACGCCTACCTCGAGGAACCGCGCTGGTACCAGCACCTCGAGGGCCCCCGGCCCCGCTCGATCGGGTACTTCTCACCCGAGTTCGGCATCGCCGCCGCCTTGCCGCAGTATTCGGGAGGTCTCGGCATCCTGGCCGGCGACCACCTGAAGGCCGCCTCGGACCTCGGTGTGCCCATCATCGGCGTGGGCCTGTTCTACCGGGCGGGCTACTTCTCGCAGGCCATCTCGCGTGACGGCTGGCAGGAGGAGAGCTACCCGGTGCTCGACCCCGACGGCCTCCCGCTGTCGGTGCTGCGCCAGGCCGACGGCACCCCGGCGCAGATCGTGCTGGCGCTGCCGGCCGATCGGGCGCTGCACGCCCGCATCTGGCAGGCGCAGGTCGGCCGGGTGCGGCTGTTGATGCTCGACACCGACATCCCGGACAACGACGACGACCTGCGCAGCGTGACCGACCGCCTCTACGGCGGCGGCAGCGAGCACCGCCTGCTGCAGGAGCTGCTGCTCGGCATCGGCGGCGTGCGCGCCCTCGAGGTGCTGGCCGAGCTGACCGACCAGGCGATGCCGGAGGTCTATCACACCAACGAGGGGCACGCCGGCTTCCTCGGGCTCGAGCGCATCTCGAACCTGATCGGCGGCGGGCTGAGCTTCGACCAGGCACTGCAGGTCGTGCGCGCCGGCACCGTCTTCACGACCCACACCCCGGTGCCCGCGGGCATCGACCGGTTCGAGCGCACCCTCATGGAGCGGTACTTCTCGACCGACATGCTGCCGGGCCTGGACGCCTCGGAAGTGCTCGCACTCGGCGCCGAGGACTACGAGGGCGGTTCGCCGGACGTGTTCAACATGGCCGTGATGGGGATGCGGCTCGCCCAGCGCGCCAACGGCGTCTCGGTGCTGCACGGCGCGGTCAGCCGGGGCATGTTCGCGGGCCTCTGGCCGGGGTTCGACCGCGACGACGTGCCGATCACCTCGGTGACGAACGGGGTGCACGCCCCCACCTGGACCGATCCGCTGCTGCAGGAGCTCTCCCGCTCGAAGCTCGGCACCGGTGACACGACCACGGCCGACTGGGCGTCGGAAGCGGTGACGGATGCCGAGATCTGGGCGGTCCGTGGCGACATGCGGCGGCAGCTGGTGCACGACGCCCGGCGCCGTGTGACCGAGGCCTGGCGCGAGCAGAACCCCGATTCCATCGCACCGAGCTGGTTCCAGAAGCTGCTCGACCCCGAGGTGCTGACGATCGGCTTCGCCCGGCGCGTGCCGACCTACAAGCGGCTCACGCTGATGCTGCACGACCCCGCCCGGCTGAAGTCGATCCTGCTGAACCCCGAGCGGCCCGTGCAGTTCGTGATCGCGGGCAAGTCGCATCCGGCCGACGAGGAAGGCAAGCGGCTCATCCAGAAGCTCGTGCAGTTCGCCTCGGACCCGGAGGTGCGCCAGCGCATCGTGTTCCTGCCGAACTACGACATCGGCATGGCGCAGCTGCTCTACCCGGGCACGGACGTGTGGCTCAACAACCCGCTCCGCCCGCTCGAGGCCTGCGGCACGTCGGGCATGAAGGCGGCGCTGAACGGCGGGCTCAACCTCTCGATCCTCGACGGCTGGTGGAACGAGTACTTCGACGGCGAGAACGGCTGGGCCATTCCCACGGCCGACTCCGCGGGCGACGCCGAGGAGCGGGACACGCTCGAGGCGGAGGCCCTCTACGACCTGCTCGAGAACCAGGTGGCGCCGCGGTTCTACGATCGCGACGCCGACGGCATCCCCGAGCACTGGATGCAGTCCATCCGCCACACGCTCGCCACCCTGTCGCCCGAGCTGAGCGCCGAGCGGATGGTGCGCGAGTACGTGCAGCGCCTGTACGTGCCGGCCGCCGAGGCGGAGCGCGCGATGACCGTCGACGACCACGAGGCCGCCCGTGAGCTGGCCGAGTGGAAGGAGCGGGTACGCGCGGCCTGGCCGGGTGTCGCCGTCGTGCACGTCGAGTCCGGCGGGCTGGACGACACCCCGCAGGTGGGCGACGAACTGCATGTGCGGGCGCACGTGCAGCTGGGCGGCCTGACACCGGAGGACGTCGCCGTGGAGGTCGTCTACGGGCACGCGGCGCACGGCGACGAGCTCACCGACGTGGCCGTCGCGGAGCTCGAGCGGCCGCACCGGTCGGGCTCGAACGGCGAGGCGGTCGGTGAGGCGGAGGCTTCCGGCGGCGAGCTCGTGTACTCGGGCACGCTGTCGCTCTCGCGGGCGGGGTCGTTCGGGTACACCGTGCGGATCGTGCCGAAGCACGCGAACTTCGCGTCGCCGGCCGAGCTCGGGCTGATCGCCTCGGCGCACTAGCGGGGCAGCGGCGGCGCGCCCGTGGACGCGGCGACGGAGTACCCGCGGTGCAACGGCGCCGCACCAGCGGCGCGATCGGCCGCCGCGGGCCTGTAGCCTGATCCCGTGGTCGGGGGGATCACGCTCGCGAAGGGGCCACGGATGAGCGCACGACGGGTACCCACGGCCCTGGCCATCGTCGCGGCCTCGCTGCCGGTGTTCATGGGCACGCTCGACAACCTCGTCGTGACCAGCGCGCTCCCGGTGATCGGCCGCGACCTGCACGCCTCGATCGAGCAGCTGCAGTGGTTCGTCAACGCGTTCACGCTCAGCTTCGCGACGTTCATGCTGCTGGCGGTCTCGCTCGGCGACCGTTACGGCCGCCGCCGCGTGTTCCTCATCGGCATCGTGGTCTTCACCCTGTCCTCCGCCGCCTGCGCGCTCAGCACGTCGCCCGAGATGCTGATCGTCTCGCGCGCGATCGAGGGGGCGGGGGCGGCGGCGATCATGCCGCTGTCGTTGACCCTGCTCGTCGGCTCGGTTCCGGCGACGGCCCGCAACCTGGCGATCGGCATCTGGGGTGGCGTCTCAGGGCTCGGCGTCGCGCTCGGTCCGTTGATCGGCGGCGCCGTGCTGGTCGGCTGGGACTGGGATGCGATCTTCTGGATCAACGTGCCCGTCGGCATCGTCGCCGTGCCGCTCGCGCTGTACGCGCTGCCCGACTCGGTGGGCGTACGGCTCCGCGCCGACGTGCTGGGCGTCGTGCTCGCCGGGCTCGGCATCCTCGGAGTCGTCTACGGCATCGTGAACGGCAACAGCGCGGGCTGGACGAGCCCGGGCGTGCTCGTGCCGCTCGTGGCGGGGGCCGCGCTGCTGGTGGCGTTCGTGTTCTGCGAATCGCGGGTGCGGGATCCGCTGCTGCCGCTCCGGCTGTTCCGCGACCGCAGCTTCAGCGTCGCCAACATCGTGGGCCTGACCTTCAGCTTCGGGATGTTCGGGGCCGTGTTCATCCTGATCCAGTACCTCCAGATCGTGGCCGGGGTCGATGCCCTCGGGGCGGGCCTCATGACGATGCCGTGGACCCTCTCGCCGCTGTTCATCGCGCCGCTCACGGGCATCCTGTCGCCCCGCGTCGGGACCCGGGTGCTGATCGTCGTCGGCTGCCTGCTGCAGGCGGCCGCGGTGGGCTGGCTGGCACTCACGATGACCCAGGAGCTGCACTACGCCCTGATGCTGCCCGGGTTCATCGCCGGAGGGATCGGCATGGGACTGGTCTTCGCGCCGATCTCGACCGCGGTGCTCGCGAACATGGCGCCGGAGGACAACGCGAAGGCCTCGGGTGCGAACTCGACCATCCGCGAGATCGGTGTGGCCCTCGGCATCGCGGTCGTGACCACGGTCTTCGTCGGTCTCGGCGGCCGCTTCACCCCGACGGGCTACATCGAGGCCGCGGTCCCCGCCGTCGGCATCGGCGCGCTCGTCCTCCTCCTGGCGGCGATCGCCGCCCTCGCCCTCCCGTCCGGCAAGGGCCACGGCGCCGCCGCCGCACCCGCCGTCCCCACCCACGACCGAGCCGGAGCCGCCGCCGGCCTCAGCACCGCAGTAACCCACGCCCTCCGCCGCCCCCGAACTCCCACCCCGTAGGCGATCCGGCGCCGACGCCGTAGGCGAGGCAGCAAGCGCTCGCGGCGATCGAAAGCCGCAGGCCGCGCCCACTCAACCCAAGGTGAGGGCGCGGCCGCGAAGCGACCGCACCCGAACATGTCGCGTCGCGCCGGGCAGGGACCGGCGCGACCGCGCGAGCGCCCCTCGCCGCAGGCGAGAGGTGCCCGCGCGCAGCCAAACAGCGCAGCTAGACAGCCCGATAGAGCTGTAAAGATGCCGCCGCGACCTCGATCGTGTCCCCCGGCGCGAAGCGGGGGAGCGGGGCGTCGTGGTGGTGGGGGGCTGGGGCGTCCTCCGCCGAGTCCCAGAGGAGCTCGTAGGCCTCGACGCCGTCGTGCTCGGGCAGGGTCACCGTCTCGGGGGCCTCGACGCCGTGGATGACGGTGAGGATGCGGTTGAACGGCTCCTGCTCGGGCGTGGACGCGGCCACGTAGACGAGCGTGCGGTACTCGGGCGAGTTCCAGTCGGCGACCGACATCGACCCGCCGCGGATGTCGTACCAGTCGAGCTGGCTGGCGCCCGGTGTGCGCTCGCCGAAGACGCCGAAGTGCTGCGGCCGGAGCGCCGGATTCTCGCGCCGCACTCGCAGCAGGTGCTGGGTCGTGCGCCAGAGGTCCTTCTGCCAGGTGCGCCGGTCCCAGCTGATCCAGGTCAGCTCGCTGTCGTGGCAGTAGGCGTTGTTGTTGCCCTTCTGGCTGCGCCCGAACTCGTCGCCCGCCGTGATCATCGGCACGCCGGCCGAGAGCAGCAGCGTGCCCATCAGGTTGCGCATCGCCCGGCGCCGCGACTGCTCGATCGCCCGGCTCGAGGTGGGCCCCTCGATGCCGTGGTTGTACGACATGTTGTTGTCGGTCCCGTCGCGGTTCGACTCGCCGTTGCCCACGTTGTGCTTCACGTTGTAGGCGGTGAGGTCGGCGAGCGTGAACCCGTCGTGCGCGGTGACGAAGTTGACCGAGGCGAGCGGGCCGCGGGCCTGGGAGAAGGTGTTGGAGGATCCCGCGATGCGCGTGGCGAGCATCCCGACGCCGTCGCCCGGGTTGCCGTTCTCGCGGATCGACTTGATGTCGCGCAGCCAGAACTTGCGCATCCGGTCGCGGAAGCGGTCGTTCCACTCCGACCAGGGTGCCGGGAAGTTGCCGGTCTGCCAGCCGCCCATCCCCACGTCCCACGGCTCGGCGATCATCTTGACGCCGGCGAGCTCGGGGTCGTCGACGAGCGCGGTGAGCAGCGGATGCTGGGGGTCGTAGTAGTGGTCGGCGTTCCGGCCCAGGGTGGCCGCCAGGTCGAACCGGAACCCGTCGATCTGCACCTCGTTCGCCCAGTACTTGACCGAGTCGAGGATCATCCGCGCCGCGGCCGGGGTGCTGGTGTTTATCGAGTTGCCGCATCCCGTCACGTCGACGTAGTCGCCGCGCGAGGTCTGGCGGTAGTACCCCGCGTTGTCGATGCCGCGGAAGCTCGTGGTCGGCCCGAGCCGGCCCTCCTCGGCCGTGTGGTTGTAGACCACGTCGAGGATGACCTCGAGCCCCGCCTCGTGCAGCAGCTTGACCATGCCCTTGAACTCGCGGAGCACGGCGCCCGGCCCCTCGCCCTGCGCGGCCCGCGAGGCGTAGAGGCTGTGCGGCGCGAAGAAGCCGAGGGTGTTGTAGCCCCAGTAGTTCGACAGCCCCTGCTTCTGCAGCCGCTGCTCGGAGACGAAGGCGTGCACCGGCAGCAGCTCGACAGCGGTGACGCCGAGGCTCTTGAGGTAGCCGATGCTCGACTCGTGCGCGAGGCCCGCGTAGGTGCCGCGGAGGTTCTCCGGGATGCGCGGATTGAGCTTGGAGATGCCCTTGACGTGCGCTTCGTAGATCACGGTGCGGTCGAGCGGGGTGGCCGGTTTCGTGACGCCGTTCCAGTTGAACTCCTCGTCGACGACGACGCTCCGGAACTGCTCACGTCCCGAGCGCACCAGTCCGCGCGCGTAGGGGTCGAGCAGCGCGAGCGAGGGGTCGAAGGCGTTCGTCGGCGCCGCGGGCCCGTCGACGCGCAGGCTGTAGCGGCGTCCGGGGGCGAGGCTTCGCGAGCGGCCCGACCAGACGCCGTCCGCATCCCGGGTCAGCGGCACCGTCTTGAACACCCAGTTCGGGTCTTTCTGGTCGTAGAGGCAGACCTCGATGCTGGTCGCGTTCTCGGACCAGACGCGGATCTCTCCGCCGTGCGAGGTCTGGCGGACGCCCATTCGGGCAAGGGGGTCGGCCGAAGTCATGGGACTTAGAGTAGTGGTGCCATGCCCGTCTACCTCGACCACGCGGCGACCACGCCGATGCTCCCCGCGGCCCGCTCGGCCTACGTCGACGCACTGGGCCTGGTGGGCAATCCGTCGTCCATCCACAGCCAGGGGCAGGATGCGAAACGGCTGCTCGAGGAGGCCCGCGAGGTCGTCGCCGCGTCGGTCGGCGCCGAGCCGATCGAGGTCATCTTCACCTCGGGCGGCACCGAGTCGGTGAACCTCGGCGTCAAGGGCCTGTACTGGAAGCGGCAGCAGGATGCGCCGCGCCCGGTCCTCCTGGTCGCGTCGGGCGAGCACCACGCCACCGTCGACGCGGTCGACTGGCTCGTCGCGCACGAGGGTGCCCAGGTGCACTGGCTGCCGGTGGACGGGGTCGGGCGGCTGCAGCCCGCCGTGCTGGAGGCGGCGCTCGCCGAGCACGGCGCATCCGTCGCCCTGGTCTCGGTGCTGTGGGCCAGCAACGAGGTCGGCACCGTGCAGCCCGTCGAGGAGCTCGTGGCGCTCGCCACCGCGGCCGGCGTGCCTGTGCACCTGGACGCGGTGGCCGCCTACGGCTACCTGCCGATCGCGTTCGACGCCCTCGGAGCTGCCGCGCTCAGTATCTCGGCCCACAAGATCGGCGGCCCGGTCGGGATCGGGGCGCTCGTGCTCTCGCGCGCCTGGGAGGTCGAGGCGCTGATCCACGGCGGCAACCAGCAGCGGGTGCGCTCGGGCACGCAGGACGTCGCCGGCGCTGTGGCCTTCGCGGCGGCCGCCCGGGAGTCGCTCGACCCCGCCGAGTCTGCCGAGTTCGTCGGCGGGCTCAGGATGCTGCGCGACCGCCTGATCGACGGCGTGCGGGCCGCGGTGCCCGAGGCCGTGCTGCGCGGCGACCCGACGCCCGAGGGGCGTCTGCCGGGCAACGCGCACTTCACGTTCCCGGGCGCGGAGGGCGACTCGCTCCTGTTCCTCCTCGACATGGCGGGGTTCTCGGTCTCGACCGGATCGGCCTGCCAGGCGGGGGTGCCCGAGGTCTCGCACGTGCTGACGGCGATGGGGCTGCCGGAGGACGAGGCGCGCGGGGCGCTGCGGTTCACGCTGGGGCACGGGACGACGGAGGCCGAGGTCGACGCGCTCGTCGCTGCGCTGCCGGCCGCGTACGCGGCGGCGCGGAAGGCCGGGTTCGCGTCGCGATTGGTGTGAGCGGCGGTCGACGGGCCGGCCCGGGTCGCCGCCTGGGCTGTCTCGCCTCGGCTGTGCGGCCTCGGCTCGATCGGCCGGCCTAGAGGTTGAGGGTCGTGATGATGGCGAGGTGGTCGGAGCCGCCGGCCGTCATCGTGCGGTTCGAGGTGACCTCCATGCCGCGCTGCAGCAGGTGGTCGAGCCGGGTCGCGGGGGAGGCGGCCGGCCAGGTGAAGCCGAACCCGCCGTCGGTCTGGTTGGCCTCGCTCAGCTGATCCGTGAGCCCCGCCAGGTTGCGGTCGTCGGAGCCGGCGTTGAAGTCGCCGACCATGAACAGGCGCTCGTTCTCGTCGCGGGGCACGTAGTCGGAGAGGTTCGCGAGCATCTCGTCGCGCGCCGCGTGGTCGTCGGGCCGGGCGGATGCCGCGTGCACGACGTAGATGCTCACCAGTCCCGCCGGGGTCGCGAGGTCGGCGGCGAGGCCCCGCTGCCAGCCGAGGCCGAGGTCGAGCGCCTGCGCGTTCTCGATCGGGTAGCTGCTCCAGACGCCGACCGTGCCGATGCCGTAGCTGTAGGGGTAGGCGGCGTCGAGCACGCCCGCAGCCTCGTCTCGAGCATCCGAGTCCATCTCCTGCAGCGCGATCACCTGGGCGCCGGTGGCCGCGAGGGCGGTGGCGGAGGCGGCGGCCGTGCCCGAGTCGGCCTCGATGTTCTGGCTCGCGACGGTCAGCGTGTTCGAGCTGGGGGCCGGGGCGCTCCAGGAGAGCGGCACGATGCCGGGAACGAACATGACGCCCCAGACGAGTGCGGGCACGAGAGCCGCGCCGATCGCGCCCTTGCTGCGGCTGAACAGACCGATCACCAGGAGGACGGGGACGAGGAGCCCGAACCAGGGGAGCGCCGACTCGAACAGGAGGGCGACCCCGAACACCTCGGGAACGAAGGCGTGCAGCGCGAGTGCTGCGGCGAGCAGCAGCGAGAGCACGACGACGACGACGCCGAGGCCCGGACGGGTTCGCGATCGGCGTCGGGACGGGGTGGGCCGCGCGGTGTCGCGAGGTGCCTCGAGCAGTGCTGACATCGATCCCAATTCTGCACCGCGAGACTGGAGATTGACCCAGCCGCGCGTGTGAGTCGGCTACCCGTTCCGGTGTCCTGTGCGCTGCCCGCACTCGCTCGTCCTCACCCCGTTCCGGTGTCGGAGGCCGCACGTATGCTGGAGGCATGAAGGTTCTGGCAGCAATGAGCGGCGGTGTCGACTCCGCCGTCGCCGCGGCGCGCGCGGTCGAGGCCGGTCACGAGGTGGTCGGGGTGCACCTCGCCCTCAGCCGCATGCCCGGCACGCTCCGCACCGGCAGCCGAGGCTGCTGCACGATCGAGGATTCGATGGATGCGCAGCGCGCGGCCAACAAGATCGGCATCCCCTATTACGTCTGGGATTTCTCGGAGCGCTTCAAGGCCGATGTCGTCGACGACTTCATCGCCGAGTACTCCGCGGGGCGCACGCCCAACCCCTGCATGCGCTGCAACGAGCGCATCAAGTTCGCGGCCCTGCTCGAGAAGGCCCTCGACTTGGGCTTCGATGCCGTGTGCACCGGCCACTACGCGACGATCACGACGGATGCGGAGGGCAACCGCGAACTGCACCGCGCGGCCGCCTGGGCGAAAGACCAGTCCTACGTGCTCGGTGTGCTGACCTCCGAGCAGCTCGCGCACTCCTACTTCCCGCTCGGCACCACGCCCTCCAAGGCCGAGGTGCGTGCCGAGGCGGCGGAGCGCGGCTTCTCGGTGGCGAACAAGCCCGACAGCCACGACATCTGCTTCATCCCGGACGGCGACACCAGCGGGTGGCTCGCCGACCGCGTCGGCACGGCGACCGGCGAGATCCTCGACCGGGAAGGTGCCGTGGTCGGCTCGCACGAGGGCGCCCACGCGTTCACGGTCGGGCAGCGCCGCGGACTCAAGCTCGGCACGCCCGCGGCCGACGGCAAGCCGCGCTTCGTGCTCGAGGTGCGGCCGAAGGAGAACACGGTCGTGGTGGGCCCGAAGGAGGCGCTCGACATCGCCGAGATCGCGGGCTCGCGCTTCACCTGGGCCGGGCTCGCACCCGAGCATCCCGAGCTCGACTTCGCCTGCGAGGTGCAGATCCGTGCCCACGCCGACCCCGTCGAGGCGGTCGCGCGGGTGCGCGAGGGTGCCGAGGGGCCCGAGCTCGTCGTCACCCCGACCACGCCGTTGAACGGGGTCGCCCCCGGGCAGACCGCCGTGATCTACGTCGGCACCCGGGTGCTCGGCCAGTGCACGATCGACCGCACGGTGAGTGCGGTACCGGTAGCTCTGGGCGCGGGCCGCTGATGGCGACCGGGGAAGCGCTGCCGGCGGACGCGCTGCCGGCCGAGACGCCCGGTGCGCTCGAAGCGGCGAAGGCCGAGGCCGACGCGCTGACCGTGCGCATCCTCGAGCTGCGCGACGAGTACTACGAGAAGAACGCCTCGACCGTCTCCGACAAGGAGTACGACGAGATGGTGCGCCGGCTCGGCGAGCTCGAGCGCGAGCATCCCGAGCTGCAGTCGGCCGACAGCCCCACGCAGACGGTGGGCGGTCGCGCGGTCACCACGATGTTCACGCCGGTCACGCACGCCGAGCGCATGCTCAGCCTCGACAACGTCTTCAGCGAGGACGAGCTCGACGAGTGGGCCGCCAAGGTCGAGCGGGATGCGGGGCGTGCGCGCGTCCGCTTCCTCAGTGAGCTCAAGATCGACGGCCTGGCCATCAACCTCCGTTACGAGAACGGCGTGCTCGTTACGGCCGCCACCCGCGGCGACGGCGTCGTAGGCGAGGACGTGACCGAGAACGTGCTGCAGATCGAGACGATCCCCGCGCGGTTGAAGGGCACGGGGCATCCACCCCTGGTCGAGGTGCGCGGCGAGATCTTCTTCCCGGTCGCGGCCTTCGACGACCTGAACGCCGCCCAGGAGGCGGCCGGCGAGCGGGTCTTCGCGAACCCGCGCAACGCGGCGGCGGGTTCTCTGCGCCAGAAGTCCGAGGGCAAGACCGAGCGGCAGCTCGCGCTGGTCACCGCGCGGCTCAAGGCGCTCCGGATGCTGGTGCACGGCATCGGCGCCTGGCCCGACCCGCCCGTCTCGGCCCAGTCCGAGGTCTACGAGCTGCTGGCGACCTGGGGGCTGCCGACCTCGACCCACTACCGGGTCTTCGACACCATCGGCGAGGTCGCCGAGTTCATCCGCTATTACGGCATCCACCGCGCCAGCGTCGAGCACCAGATCGACGGCATCGTCGTGAAGGTCGACGACCTCGCGCTGCACGAGGAGCTCGGGGCGACCAGTCGGGCCCCCCGCTGGGCGACGGCGTACAAGTACCCGCCGGAAGAGGTCAACACCAAGCTGCTCGACATCGTCGTCAGCGTCGGCCGCACCGGCCGGGCCACGCCCTTCGCGGTGATGGAGAAGGTCGAGGTCGCCGGCTCCGAGGTGCGGCAGGCGACCCTCCACAACCAGGACGTGGTGAAGGCCAAGGGCGTGCTGATCGGTGACACCGTCGTGCTGCGCAAAGCGGGCGACGTCATCCCCGAGGTGCTCGGCCCGGTGGTCGAGCTCCGCGACGGCAGCGAACGCGCCTTCGTGATGCCCGAGTTCTGCCCCGAGTGCGGCACGAAGCTCGCTCCCGCCAAGGAGGGCGACATCGATCTGCGCTGCCCGAACGCGCGCAGCTGCCCGGCCCAGGTGCGGGGGCGCGTCGAGCACGTGGGCTCCCGCGGAGCGCTCGACATCGAGGTGCTCGGCGAGGTGAGCGCCTCGGCGCTGACCCAGCCGCTCGAACCGGCCGATCCGCCGCTCGTCACCGAGGCGGGCCTGTTCTCGCTGCAGATGGCCGATCTCTTCCCCATCCGGGTGATCGTGCGCGACTCCGAGACGGGCATGCCCAAGCTCGACCGCGACGGCTCGTCGCCCAAGGTCGTGGCGCCGTTCCGGCGGCAGCGCAAGAAGACCGATCCGGCGTTCGACGCCGAGGCCGGGGCGCGCGGCGAGTTCTTCGGCGACGAGGGCTACGTGCCGAACGCCAACGCGATCAAGCTGCTCGACGAGATCGAGAAGGCCAAGACCAAGCCGCTCTGGCGCATCCTGGTGTCGCTCAGCATCCGTCACGTCGGGCCGGTCGCGGCACGAGCCCTGGCCGACTACTTCGGGTCGCTCGACGCCATCCGGGCCGCGACCCGCGACGAGCTGGCCGCTGTCGACGGCGTGGGCGGCATCATCGCCGACGCGCTGATCGACTGGTTCTCGGTCGACTGGCACGTCGAGATCCTCGACCGCTGGGCGGGCGCGGGTGTGCAGTTCAGCACCCCCGGTCATCCCGGCCCCGGCGCCGCGGGCGGCAGCGGGGGAGTGCTCGACGGGGTCACCGTCGTGGCCACCGGGTCGCTCGAGGGGTTCAGTCGCGAGGGTGCGCTCGAGGCGATCATCGCCGCGGGCGGCAAGGCGGCGTCGAGCGTGAGCAAGAAGACCGACTTCGTCGCGGCAGGCCCCGGCGCCGGCTCGAAGCTGACGAAGGCCGAGGCGCTGGGGCTCCGCATCATCGATGCGGCCCAGTTCGCGCTCCTCGTCACCGAGGGGCCATCGGCGCTGGCCGAGCTCGAGCCCGAGGCCGACACGGGTGAGGATGCCGCCACAGATGCGGACGCCGCGGCCGAGTCCGATGCCGCCGCCGGCGCCAACGCGGATGCCGAACCCGATGCCGAGCCCGAGGCCGACGTTTCCACCGCACCCGAGGCGGGCGCCGAGCCTGCGTCCGGGTCGACCGAATAGAATTCCCCCACACCCTTCGCGAACAGAACACCGGAGCACCATGTCCGAAATCACCCAGGAGCAGGTCGCGCATCTCGCGAACCTCGCCCGGATCGCCCTGACACCTCAGGAGATCGCAAGCCTCACGACCGAGCTCGGCTCGATCGTCGACAACGTCGCGAAGGTGTCCGAGGTGGCCACGGCCGACGTCCCGGCCACCAGCCACCCGATCCCGCTGCAGAACGTCTACCGGCCCGACGTGCCGGGCACGACGCTCACCACCGAGCAGGCCCTGGCGGGCGCTCCCGACCACGACGGCTCGCGCTTCCGCGTGACCGCGATCCTGGGGGAAGAGCAGTGACGAACCACGACCACGAACTGATCAGGATGCCCGCCTCGGCCCTGGCCGAGAAGCTCACCTCCGGCGAGGTCTCGAGCGTCGAGGCGACCCGCGCCCACCTCGACCGCATTGGCGCCGTCGACGGCGAGGTGCACGCGTTCCTGCACACCGACCCCGCGCTCAGCCTGCGGGCGGCGGAGTCGATCGACGAGCGCCGCGCGGCCGGTGAGTCGCTGCATCCCCTCGCCGGCGTGCCGATCGCGATCAAGGACGTCATCGTCACGAACGACATGCCGACCACCAGCGGCTCGAAGATCCTCGAGGGCTGGGTTCCGCCCTACGACGCCACGGTCATGCAGAAGCTCCGCGCCGCCGGCCTCGTGCCGATCGGCAAGACGAACATGGACGAGTTCGCGATGGGCTCCTCCACCGAGCACTCCGCCTACGGCCCCACGCACAACCCGTGGGACCTCGAGCGCATCCCCGGCGGCTCCGGCGGCGGTTCGGCCGCGGCGGTCGCGAGCTTCGAGGCGCCGCTGGCCCTCGGCAGCGACACCGGCGGCTCCATCCGCCAGCCCGCGCACGTCACGGGAACGGTCGGCGTGAAGCCGACCTACGGCGGGGTCAGCCGTTACGGCGCGATCGCCCTGGCCTCGAGCCTGGACCAGATCGGCCCGGTCAGCCGAACCGTGCTCGACTCGGCGCTGCTCCACGACGTCATCGGCGGCCACGATCCGCGTGACTCCACCTCGCTCACCGACGAGTGGCCGAGCATGGCCGAGGCCGTGCGCCGCGCCGATGTGAAGGGCCTGAAGATCGGCGTCATCACCGAGCTCGACGGTGACGGCTTCCAGCCGGGCCTGCTCGAGCGCTTCCGCGAGGCGCTCGACCTGCTCGCCGCCGCCGGCGCCGAGATCGTCGACGTCAGCTTGCCGAGCCTCGAGTACGCCATCTCGGCCTACTACCTGATCATGCCCGCGGAGGCCTCGTCCAACCTCGCCAAGTTCGACTCGGTGCGCTTCGGCCTCCGCGTCAACCC
Organism: Herbiconiux solani NBRC 106740; assembly: GCF_001571005.1. Taxonomy (GTDB): domain Bacteria; phylum Actinomycetota; class Actinomycetes; order Actinomycetales; family Microbacteriaceae; genus Herbiconiux; species Herbiconiux solani. The sequence continues at coordinate 187,258 of NZ_BCST01000007.1, forward strand.
GCCCGGTGGCGGCACGGTCGAAGACGTCATGGCGGCGACCCGCGAGGTCGGCTTCGGCGCCGAGGCGAAGCGCCGCATCATCCTCGGCACCTATGCCCTCAGCGCCGGCTACTACGACGCGTACTACGGCAGCGCCCAGAAGGTGCGCACGCTCGTGCAGCGCGACTTCGCGGCCGCGTTCGCCGGGGTCGACGTGCTCGTCTCGCCGACCGCGCCGACCACGGCATTCAAGCTCGGCCAGAACGACGGCGACCCGATGGCGATGTACCTCAACGACATCGCGACGATCCCCGCGAACCTCGCCGGCATCCCGGGCATCTCGCTGCCCGTCGGGCTGGCGACGGAGGACGGGCTGCCCGTCGGCATCCAGTTCCTCGCCCCGGCCCGCGAAGACGCCCGACTCTACGGGGTCGGCGGCGCGCTCGAGCGACTGCTCGAGGAGAAGTGGGGTCACACCCTGATCAGCCAGGCACCCGATCTCGCCCCCGGCGAGATGAACGCCGCAGAAGAAGGGGCCGTCTGATGGCCAAGGCGCAGTTGATGGACTTCGACAAGGCGCTCGAGCTGTTCGAGCCCGTCCTCGGTTTCGAGGTGCACGTCGAGCTGAACACGAAGACCAAGATGTTCTCGGATGCCCCGAACTACTTCGGCGGCGAGCCCAACACGAACATCACCCCGGTCGACCTGGGCCTCCCGGGCTCGCTCCCGGTGGTCAACGGCGAAGCGGTGCGCTACAGCATCAGCCTGGGCCTCGCCCTCGGCTGCTCGATCGCGCCCTCGAGCCGCTTCGCGCGGAAGAACTACTTCTACCCGGACCTGGCGAAGAACTACCAGATCTCGCAGTTCGACGAGCCCATCGCCTTCGGCGGATCGGTCGACGTCGAGCTGCCCGACGGCCGGATGTTCACGGTGCCGATCGAGCGCGCCCACATGGAGGAGGACGCCGGCAAGCTGACGCACGTCGGCGGCGCCACCGGCCGCATCCAGGGCGCCGAGTACTCCCTGGTCGACTACAACCGGGCCGGCGTGCCCCTGGTCGAGATCGTGACCGACATCATCTACGGCGCCGAGAAGGATGCCCCGGAGCTCGCGAAGGCCTACGTCTCCACGATCCGGGACATCGTCGTCGCCCTCGGCATCTCGGATGCGCGGATGGAGCGCGGCAACCTCCGCTGCGACGCGAACATCTCGCTGCGTCCCCGCACCGCGCCCGGCGAGCCGCCGGCGAAGCTCGGCACCCGCACCGAGACCAAGAACGTGAACTCGCTGCGCTCGGTCGAGCGTGCGATCCGCTACGAGATCCAGCGCCAGGCGCAGATCCTCGCCGACGGCGGCACGATCATCCAGGAGACCCGGCACTGGCACGAGGACACCGGCACGACCTCGGCAGGCCGGCCGAAGTCGGATGCCGACGACTACCGCTACTTCCCGGAGCCCGACCTGCTGCCGGTCGTGCCCTCGCCCGAGCTGATCGAAGAGCTCCGCGCCGCGCTCCCCGAGCCCCCGGCGGCCCGCCGTCGCCGGCTCAAGCAGGAGTGGGGCTTCACCGACCTCGAGTTCCAGGACGTGCAGAACGCCGGCCTCCTGGTCGAGGTCGCCGAGACGGTCGCCGCCGGGGCGAGCCCACAGGCCGCCCGCAAGTGGTGGTCGGGCGAGATCTCCCGGCTCGCGAACGCCCGTGAGGCCGAGGCCTCCTCGCTCGTGTCGCCCGCCGACGTCGCCGCACTGGTCGCCCTGGTCGACAGCGGCGCTCTCAACGACCGCCTGGCCCGCCAGGTGCTCGAGGGCGTCATCGACGGGGAGGGGACCCCGCAGGAGGTCGTCGACGCCCGCGGGCTCGCCGTGGTCTCGGACGACGGGGCGCTCATCGCCGCGATCGACGAGGCGCTCGCCGCCCAGCCCGACGTGCTCGCCAAGATCAAGGACGGCAAGGTCCAGGCCGCCGGCGCCGTGATCGGTGCGGTCATGAAGGCGATGAAGGGCCAGGCGGATGCGGCACGCGTCCGCGAGCTCGTGCTGGAGCGCGCCGCCGCGTCCTGACGCGTAGCAGCCACCGACACCGCCCGGCCACCCCGGGCGGTGTCGGTGGCTGCTCCTAGAGTGGGGCCATGGAGGTTCTTCTCGCTCAGCTCGTGGTCACCACGATCAGCGTCACCGGCGGGGCGCTGCTGGCGCTCCTGATCGATCGCGGCAAAACCCGCCGCAACGAGCGGCTCGCCGAGGTCAACGCCCTCCGGCTGCTGATCGCCGAGATCGCTTCCCGGCGCGCGCTCGCCCCCGAGCAGACCAGCGGCCCGATCACGCTCGACCGCGCCGACCCCGACTCGGGCTTCAACCGGGTCATGCGCTCGGTCGTCCTGTTGCGGAAGGACATCAGGGCCGCCCGTCGTGCCCTCCGGCCCCGATCGGGCGCCTGGGCGCCCATCAACGCGATGGTCGCCACCTGCAACGTGTTCATCGAGAGCGTGGATGAGGAGCCGAGACGCATCGCCGGCGAGCTCGAACTGCTGCGCACCGATCTCGACACGCTGCTGCGCGAGGTCTGCGCCGTGCATCCGCAGCTCGAGTTCCAGGGCGCCGGCTCGGCGGCCTACCGTCGCCCGGCGGCGCGCTTCACGGCCTGACACCACACGGCGGGAAGTGCACTGCGCAAGGCACGGCGCGGCCCGTCAGTTGTACCCGAGCATGCGCACGCCGACGCCGACGCCCACGCCTCCGCGCGGCTCAGGCGGGCCAGGCCGCCCGGTCGTCGCGCCCGGTGAGCGCGAGCAGCCGCGACTGCAGGGGTGCATCCTCGGGCACCGGAACCGGCGAGGCGAACAACCCGCTGGCCTCGAGGGCGTCGCGCTGCGGCTCGAACACCGTCCAGACCGCGGCGATCAGCTCCTCGTCCAGTCTCTCCTCGGCCCCGACCGCCCGTGCCAGGTCCCAGCTGTGGATCGTGACGTCCGACACCTGCTCCTTGAGGTACTCCGCCACCGGCACGGTGTCCGAGGCGAGGTTCACGAGCGAATCGGGGTCGGCGTCGTGCCAGGCGGTGGTGGCCGCGAGCGAGTAGCGGTGCCACTCGTGGTGCAGGTCCGCCTCGATCGGGCGGAGGCGACTCTTCGCCTGCCGGGTGCTCAGCCCGGAGAGCAGCCACGGCACCCACTGCTGCTCCTCGATCACGTGGCTGACGAGGTCGCGGATGCGCCACTCGGTGTCGGGCGTCGGCGCATCCCAGTCGGTCACGGCGGCCACCCGCACGGCGAACTCGCGGTGCGCGCGTTCCTGCAGTCGGAGCCAGGTGGCGGTGTCGTCGGCGAGAAGGGGTCGAGGGGTCATTGCGGGGCTCCTTGAGATCACTAGTGTCAATTCCCGCATCCGGACGCGCATTCCGTCGAGAGCGCGAACCGCCCCCGGATCAGCGGAGAGCGAACACCGCACCGGCCGCGATAGTCTCGGCGGGTGGAAACCGCACCCCTCTCCCCGGTCGTCCGTCCGCTCACCGAGACCGATCTGCCGCGGCTGATCGAGCTGAACACCGCCTCGGTCCCGGCCGTGAACCTGATCGACGAGGAGGAGATGCGGGCGCTCGTGGCCTCCGCAGGGCTCGCTGCGGGCGTGGTCGACCCCGCGCATCCGGAGCTCGTGCTCGGCTTCGTGCTGGCGTTGCCCCCGGGCCTGGACTACCAGAGCGAGAACTACCGCTGGTTCAGCGCGCGCGGCGACCGGTTCCTCTACGTCGACCGCATCGTCGTCGCCGACGGCCACCGCAGCAGCGGCTTCGGGGCGCTGCTCTACGACGCCGTGTTCCTCGCCGCCGCCGAGGCCGGATCGACCGAGGTCGACTGCGAGGTCAACGTCGAGCCGCCGAACCCGGGGTCGATGGCCTTCCATGGGCGACTCGGCTTCGAGGAGGTCGGCCGGCAGGCGACCAAGGGCGGCGAGGTCGTCGTCGCTCTCCTGGCGCGTCCGCTGATCCACTGAACGCAGCAGCCGCAGCAGCGGTGACCGCGCCCCCTCAGTCCCTGGTCCGCAGCGTCCGCATCGCCTGACGCGCCGACAGCGTCGGCAGGTACGCCCGGGCCAGCGCGATCCCGATCGCCGGCAGGGTCAACGGATCCTGATAGCAGAGGTAGAGCTGCTCGAACTCGGGCCGGAACTTCATCTTGAACCGCAGCAGCGACCGGAAGCCGTAGACCGGCTCGAGCGTGCGGCTGAGGAACGGCAGGATGCCCGAGGCGGGCTCCCCGGCGCCGTCACCGGCCACGGCGAGCGGTGCGCCCGAGAGGCTCACGAACCGCACCCCGTCCTCCCGCGCTCGCAGGATCGTCTGCGCGATCAAGAACTCCATCAGACCGTTCATGCTCACCGGCCCCCGGCGCATGAAGTCGAGGGTCCACCCCACCACGACGCCGTCCTCGTAGGTCGGCAGCCAGCTGGTCACCCCCTGCACGCGGTCGTCGCCGTCGATCGCGACCATCAGCCGCACCTCCGGCGCCATCAGCTCGTCGACGCCGCCGAGGGTGAAGCCCATCTCGGGCAGATCCTTCTCGGCCACCCAGAGTTCGGAGATGTCGCGGATCTGCGCCGCGTACGCCGGCCCGAGCTGCGCGTGCGTCGTCCACTCGGCGCGCACGCCCTCCTTCGCCGCCCGGTTGATCGAGGTGCGGATGTCCTGCATCTTCTTGCCGTCGAGCGACCAGCCCGCGGGGCGCACGATCGTCTCCTCGGCGACCTGCAGGTGCTGCCAGCCATCCTGGTCGAGGGTCTCGCGGAGCGCCTCGGTCACCGAGTAGAAGGCCGGCGTCCAGCCGTGGTCGGTGCAGAACACGATGAACTCGCGCGCGGTCTCCGGATGCGTATCGACCGGCCCGAGCGGATCCCCGGTCGTCAGCGCGACGCCGTTGACCACCCGGTAGGCCACGGCTTGACCCCCGGTGGAGAACCAGTAGCGGTTGCCGCTCCAGGTCGTCATCCAGGACAGCGTCCCGCCCGAGCCGGCGGACAGCAGTTCGCGCACCCGCGTCGCGTCGGTCGGCCCGCCGCCCGAGCCGGTCGCACCGACCGGGTGCGGCAGGCGCATCCCGATCACGGCCGCCACGATCACCGCGCCCCAGAAGACCGGCCCCACCCACTGCGAGGCGATGACCGCCACGGGCCCCGTGGGGAAGATGTCGGCGGGCTCGAACGAGAGGAAGCCCACCGGCACGAACCGCTCCGGTAGGTCGAGCAGCAGATCGCCGAAGGAGGCCTGCGGGGTGAACTGGTCGCTGACCGCGGTGACGACCGCGAGGTAGACCGCGGAGACCCCGGCGAACAGGGCGGCGACCACGCCGATGAACCGGAGCACCGAGCTCCGCCCCACGGTCGGCGGGAACAGCCGCACCGAGGCGATCAGGAGCACGGCGATCAGGAGCGGCACGAGCATCGAGACCAGCTCGAACGGCCGGTAGTCCTCGGCCGCGGTGGTCTGGAAGGCGGTGTACTCGTCGTCGGACAGGAACGGGATGAAGCCGAAGTAGACCGCCGCCAGGAGCGTCAGGGCGAGGTTGATCGAGACGCCGAGGAGCAGCGCCACCCGGCGCCCCTGCCGGATGCCCCAGGCGGCCACCAGGAGCGCCAGGAGGGGCAGCAGCGTGAGTAGCACGGCCCCGGGACCGTCGAGCCGGGAGAGGGCGAGGGCTTCGACGCAGCGCCTGGAGTAGTCACCGGTCTGGCAGCGGGCCGCGATGGTCGCGTAGTCGCGGAGCGGATCGCGGAAAAGCAGGCCGAGGGGGTTCAGCACCCCGGACCCGGACGGCGAGACGATCGTGACCAGCGGCCCGAGGGCCGTGACGGCGACGAGGGCGGCCAGGAGGGTCCTGGTCTCACGGCGGGTGGCGCGGGGGCGGCGCAACCGCACCGGCTTCCTGGCCATCAGCATCCCGAGCAGGAGGCCGACGATCGCGGCGAACAGCCGGAACAGGTCCGAGGGCTGGCCGGAGTAGAGCACGAAGACCAGGAGCACCGCGAAGCCGACGATCCGCACCCGGCGCTTGACCAGGGGACCGGTGAAAGCGCTCGCGGCCATCACCACCCCGGCGACGGCGATGATCGGGTCGACCGTGCGGTGCATCCGCGTGATCTCGGCCGAGTAGAGGTCGAGCACGAGGCCGAAGCCCTCGGTGGCGAGCCCCAGCACGATCCCGGTCACGGTGACGACCACGAAGGCGATCAGGGTTCGGAGGTGTCCCATCCGCCGCTCGGCCCAGCCGATGCCGAGGATGATCGCGACGAGGGCGAAGACGAGGATCGCGGGGTTCCAGACGAAGAACACCGAGGTCAGCGTCGAGACCCAGTCGTGGTGAACGAACACCGCGTCGAAGCCCGTCGAGACGAAGGCGTCGATGCCGCCGCGCGTGCGGCCCGGCCGGAGCGACATCCGTACGATGCTCGCCGCCAGCACGAGCACGACGATCACCCAGGTGACCGGGATGGAGCGGGCCCGGGAGAGCAGGGCGGCGGAGATCCGCCGGAAGCGGGTCACGGCGTCACCGGTTCAGTCCCCAGTGGTCCGAGATCAGGCCGAGGCCCTGCTTGAAGACGTACGACCAGGTGGTCGTGTCGTGGGCGCTGCCGGGAGCTTCGATGTAGGTCGCGGTCATCCCGGCGGCCTGGGCGTCGGCGTAGATGTTCTTGACGCCGTCGATGTAGTAGCTGTCGTTCGCCCCCACGCCGAAGACGGCGAACATGTCGGTGTAGGGCGCGTGCGCCTTCATGATGTTCGCCGGGTAGGCCGCCTCGTACTTGGAGACGTCGCCGCCGAAGGCCGCGTCGGCCGTGGTCTGCACGTCGCCGACCCGCGGGGTCTCCTCGCCGGAGGCGTCGAGGATGGCGCCGAACAGCTGCGGGTTGCCCGCCGCGAGCTGGATCGAGCAGGTGCCGCCCTGCGACAGGCCGCCGATGCCCCAGAAGTGCGGCCCCGCGAGCACGTTGAGGTTGCCGGTGATCCAGTTCGGCACGTCGACGGTGAGGTAGGTCGCCGACTGCCCGAGCACCGAGTCGATGCACATCGGGTTGGCGGCCGGGTCGCCCAGCTGGTCCGGCGAGACGACGATCGGCGCGAGGCCCTGGTGGGCCGCGGCGTATTCGTCGAGGCTCTGCTGCAGCTTCGAGGAGACGAGCGGATCCTCGGGGCTGCCCGGCTGGCCGGAGAGCATGATCAGCACCGGGAGCTCGGGCGGGTTCGCGACCTGGGCGGCCGGGGGGAGGTAAACGACCCCGGGACGGGCCGGGAAGCCGGACTGCGTGGCCGGGATGGTCACGCTGGTCACCTTGCCGGCCGTCGGCATGTCCGCCGGCGGAGTCCAGGTGGCGATCGTCGGCCGGGACGGCTCGTCGGTCGGCACGACCGGCGGCAGCCCGCTGTCGCTGAAGGTGCTGATGCCGAGCGCGCTCCGCACCGTGGGGTACTGGCCGAAGTCGATGTTGATCGACATCGCGGTGGTGCCCGCGAACAGCAGCAGGGCGAGGATCGACGCGATCACGCGCTTCCAGGTCGCTCGCCAGAAGGAGGCGATCGCGAGGCCGAACCCGGCGAACCCGAGTGCGATCCAGGTGCGGGCGACGATCGAGAGGGGCGCCCCGAACAGGTCGAGCTGATCGTTCAGCAGCCAGGTGGCGCCGAGGCCGACCAGGGCGCCGACGACGGCGGCGATCAGCGCGGTGAGGAGCCAGCGGCGGCGGCTCCATCGCCGGCTCGGGCGGACGACGACGAGCAGCACGGCGGCGGCGAGCGCGATCGCGTAGACGGCGATCACGAACGGGCCGGAGATGATGTCGATGTCGATGATGAGGTTCACGGGGCGATCCCTGTCGTCTTCCGGGTGCACCCGGCGATGGCAAGGGCGTCGATCAGTATTTTCCCCTGCTCTGAGTGATCTCTGGGAGAACGCCGGGCGCGCGCCTCCTGCGTGTCGGCGGACGCGCCTAGGCTCGACGTGTGACGAACGGCGGACCAGGTGGCGGGGGAGACCCGGTCGAGCCGAGCCCGCCCATCCTGCACGTCGACATGGACGCGTTCTTCGCCTCGGTCGAACTGCTCGACCATCCCGAGCTCCGCGGCCTCCCCGTGATCATCGGCGGCCGCTCGGCCCGCTCGGTGGTCACGAGTGCGACCTACGAGGCCCGCGCCTTCGGCGTGCACTCCGCGATGCCGGTCGGGGCGGCGCTCCGCCTCTGCCCCAAGGCGATCGTGCTCGAGCCGCACATGGAGAAGTACCGCGCCGCGTCGAAGGTCGTGATGGCGCTGTTCCGTGAGGTGACCCCGCTGGTCGAGCCGCTCAGCATCGACGAGGCCTTCCTCGACGTGGCGGGCGCCCGACGGCTGCTCGGCGAGTCGGACGTGATCGCCCAGCGACTCCGCGAGCGGGTGTTCGCCGAGACGGGCCTTCCGTGCTCGGTCGGCGTCGCACCGACGAAGTTCATGGCCAAGCTCGCCTCCGGCCGCGCCAAGCCCGACGGGATGCTCGTGATCCGGCCCTCCGAGGTGCTCGCCTACCTGCACCCGCTGCCGGTGCGTGCGCTCTGGGGGGTGGGCGCGAAGACCGCCGAGCAGCTCGAGCGGTTCGGCCTGCGCACGGTGGGCGACATCGCCGACACCCCGCTCGACACGCTCATCCGGGCGGTCGGGGAGGCCGGCGGCAGCAAGCTGCACGAGCTCGCGAACGGCATCGACACCCGGGGAGTGGTGCCGACCAGCCAGGAGAAGAGCGTCGGCCACGAACGCACCTTCGAGATCGACGAGCGCTCGCCGGAGGTGCTGCGCCGGGAGCTGCTCGCGCAGTCGAACCGGGTCGCGGCGCGGCTGAGGGCCGCCGGCCTGGTCGGCCGCACGGTCGCGCTCAAGCTCCGGTTCGCCGACTTCACGACCATCTCGCGTTCGCGCACGCTCGCCGAGCCCACCGATCTCGGTCGCCGCATCTTCGAGGAGGTGACGGCCGTCTACGAGGCCGTGGGCGCGCGGGGCGAGGCCATCCGACTGATCGGGGTGCGCGTCGAGCAGCTGAGCCCGGCCGACGGGTCGCTCCACCAGCCCGCGCTCTGGGCCGACGAGACGGCGCCCTCGGAGGGCTGGCGCGACGCCGAGCGCACGATCGACCGGGTGACGGCCCGGTTCGGCCTCGACTCGGTGCGGCCGGCCTCGCTCGTCCGCGCGCCGAAGTCCGGCGAGACGGCCGAGCAGAACGGCACCCGCTCCTAGCCTGCCGCCCGCCAAGACATCCCGGCTAGGCCGGGCGCACCACCAGCACCGAGTGCGGCGACACCACCGAGGCGACCTCCGCCGCCGGCTCGTCGCGCAGCAGCGCGTGCGAGTCGAGCAGCACCTCGCCGAACTCGAGGTCCGGCACCGCCGGCCGCACGGTCGTCGCGAGGCCGAGCGGCTCGTCGCCGAAGTTGATCACGAGCGCGAGCCCCGGGCGGCGCAGCACCAGCCAGCGGGCGGCCTCGTCGAACTCGACCTGCACGTGCGAGAGCCGCACCTCCTCGCCGGCCGGCAGTTCGCGGCGCAGGGCGCCGAGCCGGCGGTAGAGCGCGAGCATCGCCGCGTGCTCCGGATGCTCGGTGTCGCCGAGCTCGGACCAGTCCAGTTTCGAGTTCTCGAACGTCGCCGGATCCTGCGGGTCGGGGACGACCTCCGGATCCCACCCCATCTTCTCGAACTCGGCGATCCGCCCCTCGGCGGTCGCCTTGCCCAGCTCGGGTTCGGGATGCGAGGTGAAGAACTGCCACGGCGTCGACGCGGCCCACTCCTCGCCCATGAAGAGCATCGGCGTGAACGGGCCGAGCAGGGTGAGGGTGGCCGCGATCGCCAGGCGGTCGGGATCCAGGGTCGCGGTCAGCCGGTCGCCGATCGCCCGGTTGCCGATCTGGTCGTGGTTCTGCGACGCGACGACGAGCCGCCAGGGAGCGGTCGCCCGCCGATCGAGCTCGACGCCGTGGTTGCGCTCGCGGAACGAGGAGTAGGTGCCGTCGTGGAAGAAGCCCTTCGTGAGCACCTTGGCCAGGGCGGCGATCGAGTCGAAGTCGGCGTAGTAGCCGGTCGTCTCACCCGTGAGGTTGACGTGCACCGCGTGGTGGAAGTCGTCGCTCCACTGGCCGTCGAGCCCGTAGCCGTCGTCCCGCGTGGTGAACATGACGGGGTCGTTGAGGTCCGACTCGGCGATCAGGAGCCGGCGGACACCGGTCGAGGCCGACAGCTCCTCGACCTCGGCCGAGAGCTCGGCCAGCAGGTGCACCGGGGACTCGTCGACCAGCGCGTGCACCGCATCCAGCCGCAGGCCGTCGACGTGGTAGTCCCGGAGCCACATCAGGGCGTTGTCGAGGATGAACCGGCGCACCTCGGCCGACCCCTCGTGCGAGAGGTTGACGGTCGTGCCCCAGGTGTTGCGCGACTGGTCGTCGAGGTACGGGCCGAACAGCGGCAGGTAGTTGCCGCTCGGGCCGAGGTGGTTGTACACGACGTCCTGGATGACGGCGAGCCCGGCGGCGTGGCAGGCGTCGACGAACCGGCGGTAGCCCTCCGGCCCGCCGTACTGCTCGTGCACCGCGAACCAGTCGACGCCGTCGTAGCCCCAGTTGTACTTCCCGTTGAAGTCGTTGACCGGGAGCAGCTCCACGTGCGTCACGCCGAGGGAGAGCAGGTGGTCGAGGCGGCCGAGCGCGGCCTCGAGGGTGCCCTCGGGGGTGAAGGTGCCGATGTGCAGCTCGTAGATCTCGGCCCGGTCGATCGGCGCCCCGGCCCAGTCGGCGTCGGTCCAGTCGAAGGTGCTCGGGTCGTCCGTCCGCGACAGGCCGTGCACGCCCTCGGGCTGGCGCCGCGAGCGCGGGTCGGGGTAGGGGCCCTCGCCGTCGAGCAGGTAGCCGTAGTCCAGCCCAGGCTCCCAGGCGACCGCGGGCTCGGGGGTGAACCAGCCGTCGGCATCCCCGGTCATCGGGTGCGTGCTGTCGCCGAGCACCAGCTCGACCCGCTTCGCACGGGGGGCCCAGACGCGGAAGTCGTTCTCAGTCATCGCGGGTTCCTCATTCGAGATCCTATTCGTCCACGCGCTGCAGCAGCGCGACGGGGTAGATCGGCAGGAGATCGGCCAGCCGCACCGCGCCGGCCGCGTACAGCCGCCCGGTGAAGGTGTCGACGTAGCCGTTGCGGGCGGGGGCGAGCTCGATGGTCGTGTCGTCCCAGCCGCCGCGGCGGGCGAGGCCGATCGGCAGGCGCGTCGCCACCGTCACGGCACCCCCGCGGTCGAAGGCCACGACGTGATCGGCGGCCGAGCCGCGCGGCTCGAGGCCGTGGTACGTCGTGAAGAGCTCGGGCCGGTCGCGGCGCAGCCGGAGCGCGGTCGAGGTCACGAGCAGCTTGACCGCGCCGGTGTCGTCGGGGCCGGGCACGAGCTGGGGGAGCTCCCCGGCGTCCTGCGCCTCGAGCAGGTCCGAGCGCAGGTCGTAGTCGACCGGGCGCCGGTTGTCGGGGTCGACGAGCGAGCGGTCCCAGAGCTCGGTGCCCTGGTACACGTCCGGCACGCCGACGCTCGTGATCTGCACGAGCTTCTCGCCGAGCGAGTTGCTGCGGCCCGCGGCCTCGACCGCGGCGACCGCGCTCTCGACCAGGCCACGCACCGTGGGGTCGTCGTAGGCGGCGTCGACGGCCGCGTGCATCCGCTCTTCGAAGGTTTCGTCCACGTCGAGCCAGGCGGTCGAGTCACCGGCTTCGCGGGATGCCTTCTCGGCGTAGGCGTGGGCGCGCTCGCGGGAGAGCGGCCACGCGCCGACCATCGCCTGCCAGAGCAGGTTCTCGAACGGGCCGTCGCCGAGCGGCTGCAGGGAGCGCAGCTTCATCAGCGTGCCCGCCCAGCCCTCGCCGATCTCCGCGAGCGCCGAGATCCGTGCCCGGGTGTCCTCCGAGCGCTTCGTGTCGTGGGTCGAGAGGGTGGTCATCGAGTCCGGCAGGGTCGTCAGCCGGCGCTGCTGCCCGGCGTGGAAGGCGTCGGGGCCGAGCGAGAAGTGATCGGGGTCGGCGCCGACCTCGGTGAGGCTGGTCAGCCGGGTGTAGCGGTAGAACGCCGAATCCTCGACGCCCTTGGCCATGACCATTCCCGAGGTCTGCTGGAACCGGATGCTGGGGGCGGTCCCGGTGCGACCGAGCACCTCCGCGGTCTCGCGCAGCACCGCGGCGATCTCCGGCCGGTTCTGCTCGGCGAGCGCCAGCGCGTGCTCGAGGTGCTCGCGGCCCTCGGGGAGGTAGGAGCGGTAGACCGGGAAGCAGGTCAGGAGCTCGGAGACCGCATCCGTCACCTCGGCGGCGGGGGTCGGCGTCGGGAGACCGCCGGCGCGCTCGATGTCGCGGGTGAGGCGGCGGGCCTCGGCCTGCAGGATGCCGTCGGCGACGATCCGCTTCGTGTCGTGGATGAGCGCGTGGTAGCTCTGCAGGGGTCGCCCGTCGGCCTCCCGCAGCCGGGCGTCGAGGGCGTTGAGGGGCGCTTCACCGGCCGGATCGACGAACACGCGGTCGATCACGGCGAGCGCGTCGTAGCCGGTGGTGCCGGCCGAGGGCCAGTCCGGCTCGAGCGGCTCGTCGCCCTCGAGGATCTTCTCGATCAGGATGTAGGCGCCGCCGGTGAGCTGGGAGAGGCGTTCGATGTACCCGCCCGGGTCGGCGAGGCCGTCCGGGTGGTCGACGCGGAGGCCGTCCACGAGCCCCTCGCGGAACCAGCGGGCGATCTCGGCGTGGGACTCGTCGAACACCCACGGCTCCTCGACCCGGATGGCGGCGAGCGAGCTCACGGCGAAGAAGCGGCGGTAGTTGAGGTCGGTGCTCTCGCGGCGCCAGTTCACCAGCTCGTAGTTCTGGCGGCCGTGCACGGTGACGGGGTCGGCGCCGTCGTCGGCGCTGCCGGGAGCGACCGGGTAGCGGTTGTCGTAGTAGGCGAGCACGGTCTCGCCCGCGTCGTCCGTCTCGAGCGTGAGCGCGTCGAGCGAGTCGTCGCCGAGCACCGGGATGCGGATGCGTCCCTCGCCGGCCTCCCAGTCGACGTCGAAGGCGTCGGCGTACCGAGAGCCGCGGCCGTTCTTCAGAAGGTCCCACCACCAGGGGTTCTGGGCGGGGGTCGCGACGCCGACGTGGTTCGGCACGATGTCGACCAGCACGCCGAGACCGGCGTCGTGCGCCGCGTCGGCGAGCTCGCGGAGCCCCTCCGGACCCCCGCGCGAGGCGTCGATCCGGGAGTGGTCGGTCACGTCGTAGCCGTGCTGGGAGCCCTCCTCGGCCTGGAGCACCGGCGAGAGGTAGACCCAGTCGATGCCGAGGCGCGCGAGATAGGGCACCAGCCGCGCGGCGTCCTGGAGCCGGAAGTCGGGCGTGAGCTGGAAGCGGTAGGTGGAGCGGGGCGTGCGCATCCGGATTCTTTCTGGTCGATAGTTCGGTTGCGACCGCCCCGCTCCCGGCTAGGCCGTGGAGGGCGTGGTCGGGATCTGAGCGGTCTGGGCGCTCACGTCGGCCTGCGCCGTGAGCGATGCCGCGACCGAATGATCCGGTTCGACCTCGTTCTCGACGTGCACTCTGAGCACCACCATCGATCGTGCCTCGACCGTCATGGTTCCGCCAGCCTTGAAGACCTGGGAATCCGCCGCCTCGCCGGCCGTGTCGATCACGACGTCCCAGCTCTCCGCGTACTCGTCCGAGGGCAGGGCGAAGTCCTGGCGCTCGTCGTGGGCGTTGAAGTACATCAGGAAGTGCACGTCGCTGAGCGCCTGCCCGCGGGTGTCCCGCGCCCGGATGCCTTCGCCGTTCAGGAACACGCCGATCGAGCGCGAGAGCGGGGAATCCCAGTCCTCGGGCTGCATCTCGCCGGCATCCGTGTTCAGCCACACGATGTCCGGCAGCGGCTCGCCCTCGGTTCGCTTGACGGGCCGGCCGTCGAAGAAGCGGCTCCGGCGGAACGTCGGATGCTCCTTCCGCAGTCGCAGCACCGCCGAGGTGAACTCGATCAGCGGCTGGTCCTCGCTCTCCCAGTGCACCCAGGTGAGCGGCGAGTCCTGCGCGTAGGTGTTGTTGTTGCCGAGCTGCGTGCGGCCGAGCTCGTCGCCGTGCAGCAGCATCGGGACGCCCTGCGAGAGCAGCATGGTCGCGATGAAGTTGCGCTGCTGACGGGCACGCAGGGTGAGCACCTTGGGGTCGTCGGTCGGGCCCTCGACGCCGCAGTTCCAGGAGCGGTTGTGCGACTCCCCGTCGTTGTTGTCCTCGCCGTTGGCCTCGTTGTGCTTCTCGTTGTAGGAGACCAGGTCGCGGAGCGTGAAGCCGTCGTGGGCTGTGACGAAGTTGATGCTCGCCACCGGGCGGCGGCCGGAGTGCTCGTAGAGGTCGGCGGAGCCGGTCACGCGGCTCGCGAACTCGCCGAGCGTCGAGGGCTCGCCACGCCAGAAGTCGCGGACGGTGTCGCGGTACTTCCCGTTCCACTCCGTCCACTGCGGCGGGAAGTTGCCGACCTGGTACCCGCCGGGGCCGACGTCCCACGGCTCGGCGATCAGCTTGACCTGCGAGACCACCGGATCCTGCTGCACGAGCTCGAAGAAGGTCGACAGCCGATCGACGTCATAGAACTCGCGCGCCAAGGCGCTGGCGAGGTCGAAACGGAAACCGTCGACGTGCATCTCGGTCACCCAGTAGCGCAGCGAGTCCATGATCAGCTGCAGCGAGTGCGGGTGCCGCACGTTGAGCGTGTTGCCGGTGCCGGTGTAGTCCATGTAGTACCGCTGGTCGTCCTCCATCAGCCGGTAGTAGGCGCCGTTGTCGATGCCGCGGAAGCTCAGCGTCGGGCCGAGGTGGTTGCCTTCGGCGGTGTGGTTGTAGACCACGTCGAGGATGACCTCGATGCCGGCCGCGTGCAGCGACTTCACCATGCCCTTGAACTCCTGCACCTGCTGCCCGCGGTCGCCGGCGGAGGCGTAGGCGCCCTGGGGGGCGAAGAAGCCGATCGTGTTGTAGCCCCAGTAGTTGCTGAGGCCCTTGTCGATCAGGGTGCTGTCGTTGACGAACTGGTGCACCGGCATGAGCTCGATGGCGGTGACGCCGAGCTTCAGCAGGTGGTCGATGATGGCGGGGTTCGCGACGCCCGCGTAGGTTCCGCGCTGCTCCTCCGGAACGGCCGGGTGCAGCTCGGTCAGCCCCTTCACATGGGCCTCGTAGATCACCGACTCGCTGTACGGGATGCGCAGGTTGCGATCGCCGGACCAGTCGAAGAACGGGTTGATGACCACGCCGAGCATCATGTGCGCCGCGCTGTCCTCGTCGTTCCGGGAGTCCGGGTCGCCGAAGGTGTACGAGAAGAGCGACTGGTCCCAGTCGATCTCGCCGCTGGTCGCCTTCGCGTACGGGTCGAGCAGCAGCTTGTTGGGGTTGCAGCGCTGCCCGGTCTCCGGGTCGTACTCGCCGTGCACCCGGTAGCCGTAGCGCTGTCCGGGCTGCACCTGCGGGAGGTAGGCGTGCCAGACGTAGGCGTCGACCTCGGTCATCTCGACCTGCGTCTCGACCAGGGCGCCCGGGGACGCCGGGTCGTCGTCGAAGAGGCAGAGAACCACCCGGGCGGCGGCCTCACTGAAGAGCGCGAAGTTGGTGCCGCTCCCGTCGAAGGTCGCGCCGAGCGGGTAGGCCGATCCTGGCCAGGACTGCATGTGTTCTCCTGTCGATTGAGGTTCACGCTACCGGTGTTCAGGGTACGGGGCTGTCTGCGGACGCGCTCGCCGCGGTAGCGTGGCCCCATGGCGAACCTCGTGGAGACTCTGACAGACGCGACCAGGCAGATCGGTGTGGGCGCGGCGTACGGCGCACCCGTCGAGATCGACGGCGCATCCCTCGTCCCGGTGGCCCTGGTCTGGTCCGGCTTCGGCGGCGGCAACGGAAACGCCTCCTCGCCCGGCACCTCGGGGCAGAAGATCGGAGCCGGCGATGCCGGGGGCGAGGGCTTCGGCGGCGGCGGCGTGAGCATCCCGATCGGCGCCTATGTCACCGAGGGCGGCAAGGCGACCTTCGAGCCCAACCTGATCGCGCTGCTCGCGGTCTCGATCCCCGTCATCATGACGACCGGCTGGGCGCTCGCCCGTTTCGTCAGAGCGCTGAAGAAGTAGTTCCCCGCGGTTCTGCGGATGCCGGGGGAGTAAGCTCGAGCCGAACACGGGAGTCCGGTGAGCCGGGCTGAGAGGAAGGTTCTCAACCTTCGACCGTCGAACCTGATCTGGATCATGCCAGCGCAGGGAGGCATCTCGAGCCCGCGAGGCGTCCACCGCGAGAGCGGCCGGCCGGTGTCGCGGGCGACCCGTGCCCCTTCCACCGACTGAAAGGGCACGACAGTGCACACCACCACCGGAACCCCGTCCCCCGTCTCCTCCCCGCTCGCGCGACCGGGCCGCTTCCGCTGGCGCGTGGTCGACATCGTCGTCGCGAGCGTCATCGGCGTCGCGGCGGGCCTGATCTTCTGGATCTGGAACCTCGTCTACTCGCCGATCACCGGCCCCCTCGAGTTCGTCGCTCCCGGAGCCCAGGCCCTGCTCTACGGCGTGTGGCTGTTCGCCGGCGTGCTCGGCGGCCTGATCATCCGGAAGCCGGGTGCCGCCGTCTACACCGAGCTCGTCGCCGCCGTCGTCTCGGCCCTGGTCGGCACCCAGTGGGGCGGTGCGCTCACGATCCTCTCGGGCCTCGCCCAAGGCCTCGGTGCCGAAATCGTCTTCGCCCTCTTCCTGTACGGCAACTACCGCGCCTACGTCGCCGTCCTGGCGGGCGCGGGGGCCGGCGTCGGGATGGTCGTCAACGACCTCCTCACCTGGTACCCGGGATACGCGGTGGAGTTCAAGGTGGTCTACGCGATCGCCGGCGTGATCAGCGGGGCCGTCGTCGCCGGGCTGCTGTCGTTCCTGCTCATGCGGGGGCTCGCCCGCACGGGGGCCCTCAGCCGGTTCGCCGCCGGCCGCGGGGTCGCGGCCAGGGCGTAGCGCGTGGGGTCTGAGCCCGTGCCTGTCCCTGTGCCTATGTCGGGCGGGGTCGAGGGGCCTGCTGCCGGCTCACTCGGGCTCGAGGCGGCGGGCTGGGGATGGCGGCACGCGGGCCGCCCCGGCTGGGCGCTGCGCGGTCTCGACCTCGTCATCCGGCCGGGGGAGCGGGTGCTGCTGCTCGGTGCCTCCGGGGCCGGCAAGTCGACGCTCGTGCAGGCCTTCGCCGGCGTGCTCGGCGGCGCGGACGAGGGCGAGGAGGAGGGCTCGCTGACCGTCGGCGGTCTCCATCCCACCGACCGCCGGGGCGCCGTCGGCCTCCTCCAGCAGGATCCCGACTCGCAGGTCGTGCTCGACCGGGTCGGCGACGACGTGGCCTTCGGCTGCGAGAACCTGGCCGTCCCGCGCGAGGAGATCTGGCCGCGGGTCGACGAGGCGCTCGCCGCGGTCGGCCTCGCCCTGCCGCGGGACCGCTCGACCTCGGCGCTCTCCGGCGGTCAGAAGCAGCGCGTCGCACTCGCCGGCATCATCGCCATGCGGCCGGGCGTCATCCTGCTCGACGAGCCGACGGCGAACCTCGACCCCGAGGGGGTCGTCGAGGTGCGGGATGCGGTGGCCGGTCTGCTCGCCCGCCACCCGTCGACCTTCGTGGTCATCGAGCACCGCGTGGAGGTGTGGCTCGACGTCGTCGACCGCGTGGTGGTGCTCGCCCCCGGCGGCGGTGTGCTCGCCGACGGGTCGCCCGACGCAGTGCTTCGGGAGCGGGGGGCCGAGCTCGCGCGGGACGGCGTGTGGGTGCCGGGGCACGATCCGCTCCGGGGGCGCCGGGTGCGGGCGGTGGGCGGGGAAGCCTCAGGAGTGGCGGCGGCTGCGGCGGAGTCTGCGTCGTCGTCGGGATCGGCGTCGGCAGCGCCGGCCGCGATGGGCCGCGAGGTGCTCACGGTCCGGGATGCCGGGGTCGGCCGGGTGCCCGGAACCGTCGTCGCCCGCGGCATCGACGCGACCGTCCGGGCGGGGGAGGCCCTGGCCGTCACGGGCCCCAACGGAGCCGGCAAGTCGACGCTGGCGCTCACGATGGCGGGTCTGCTGCCCGTCGAAGAGGGCTCCGTGGCCGCGAGCGAGGATCTCGCGGCCGGGGTCGTCCCGCGCCGGCGATCCGGCCTGGGCCGCCGTCGGCGACGTGAGCTCGACCCCCGAGACCCCTTCGGCTGGGCGTCGCGCGACCTCCTCACCCGGATCGGCACGGTGTTCCAGGATCCCGAGCACCAGTTCGTCACCGGGACCGTGCGCGGCGAGCTCGAGGTGGCTTTGAAGGCACTGGGCCTGCCCGCCGACGAGGCCGACGGCCGCGTCACGGAGGTCGCGGAGCGCCTGCGCCTGGACGGCCTGCTCGAGGCGAATCCGTACACGCTCTCGGGTGGCGAGAAGCGCCGGCTCTCGGTGGCCTCGGTGCTCGTGGCCCGCCCGCGCATCCTGGTGCTCGACGAGCCCACCTTCGGGCAGGACTCCCGCACCTGGGCCGAGCTCGTGCTCCTCCTCGGCGAGCAGCTCGACCGCGGCACCGCGGTGATCGCGGTGACCCACGACCGGGACTTCATCGAGGCGCTCGCCGATCACGAGCTCGTCGTCGGCGCCGCGGGTGGCACCGGCCCGGGCTCCGCCCCGGGCACCGCCGCGCGGCCCGAGGGGTGGCTGCCGTGAGCGCGACCGGGCTGTCCCTGATCGGCGCGGTCGGCGGCGACCGCCGCATCCACGCCGTCAATCCCGTCGCCAAGCTAGCCGCGTCGCTCGTGCTCGGCGTGCTCCTGCTCATCACGATCGACTGGGTCTCGGCCGCGGTCGCGCTGGTGCTGGAGTCGGTGCTGTTCCTCTGGGCCGGTCTGCCGCTCCGCACCTTCTTCCGCCGCACCGCGCCGATCTGGATCGCCGCGCCCGTCGCGGGTGTCTCGACCCTGCTGTACGGGATCGCGAGCGGGCAGACCTACTTCCAGTTCGGCGTCATCCACATCACCGACGGATCGATCGGGCTGGCCGTCGCGACCGTGCTCCGCATCCTGGCCATCGGACTGCCCGCCGTGGTGCTCTTCGCGACGGTCGACCCGACCGACCTCGCCGACGGGCTCGCCCAGGTCTGGCACCTGCCGAGCCGGTTCGTGCTGGGGGCCCTCGCGGGCATCCGTCTGGCCGGCCTCTTCCTCGACGACTGGCGGCAGCTCGAGCTGGCCCGCCGCGCTCGGGGCATCGGCGACCGAGGACGCATCCGCCGGTTCGCGAACCAGGCCTTCGCGTTGCTGGTCATCTCGATCCGCCGCGGCAGCAAGCTGGCGACCGCGATGGAGGCGCGCGGCTTCGGCGGCAGCACCGTGCGCACCTGGGCCAGGCCCTCGACCTTCGGGGCGCGGGAGTGGCTGCTCGTGGCCATCGGAGCGGCCATCGGCGGCCTCGCCCTGACGGCGGCGCTCGTGACCGGCTCCTTCACTCCGGTGATCGGCTGAGGCATGACGGTGATCCTGATCGACGGTCCGAGCGGGTCGGGCAAGACCGGGCTGGCGCTGCGGATGCAGGCGGGCTGGGCGGGGCCGGACGTACCGACCCTCATCCACCTCGACAGCATCTACCCCGGCTGGGACGGGCTCGAGGAGGCGAGTCTCCACCTAACCGACGAGGTGCTGCGGCCGCTGCGGGCGGTGCGGGCGCTCTCGTCGGGCGAGGGGGATGCCGCAGGCCCGCGCTGGCGCCGGTACGACTGGGAGTCGGGGCGGCCCGCCGAGTGGCACGCGGTGGATGCGGCGCGGCCGCTCATCGTCGAGGGCTGCGGAGCCCTGAGCCGCGCCAACGAGGAGCTGGCCGACCTGACGATCTGGGTCGAGACCGACGACCGGGAGCGCAAACGCCGGGCCCTGGAGCGCGACGGCGAGCTCTACGCGCGGGAGTGGGACCGCTGGGAGGCGCAGTGGCGCGGGTTCGTCGCGCGGGAGGATCCGCGGTCGCTCGCGACGATGGTCGTAGAGACCTGAGCCGGCTCTCGGCGTCTATTTGCCCGTGCGCGAGTCGATGAATGCCGAGATGACCGGCACGGGGTTGCCGAGCCGCCACATCGGGCCGGGGTCGCCGATCCGCTGGTCGAGCACGAGCATCATCGTGATGTCGCCGTCGGGCGTGCCCACCGTGACCGTGCCGACCTGCTGGCCCTTGTTGCCCGTGGTCAGCGGCTGCGCGTCGACCGTGTAGGTCAGCGGGGAGGTGACCCACAGCATCCGGCTCTCGGTGGCCTTCGCCACCCCGTGCGCGGTCTCGCCCCAGGGGGTCGTGTAGGTGACGAAGGTCTCGCCCTCGGTCACGACCGGGGTCTGCTTCACCGTGGCGGCCGCGGAGGCCGAGAGCGCGGTCAGGTCGGCGTCGATCGTGTCCCAGTCGGGTTCGCGGAGGAACGCGCCGTAGAGCGTCTGGGTGCCCGAGTCGACCGTGACGTCGAGGGCGAAGAGGAAGCAGATGCCGGCCTGGTCGGTGTAGCTGCGCGAGAGGCCCACGTAGCCCTCGTCGGCGGCGTAGCGGGCGAGGTTGTCGACCGCGCGGCGGCCGTTGACCGCGGCGCCGTCGCTCCGCACGATCTCCGAGACGGCCGGGTCGGCGAAGGCGAGGGCGCTGATCCTCGCCAGATCGGTCGCTGAACCGACATCGCCTTCGTCGAGGCCCGTCGCGTCGACGAGCGAGACGCTGGTGAGACCGTTCTTCGTGAGCCAGGCCTGGGCGGCGGTGAGGTAGCCGTCCATCGAGCCGAACGCCCACCGCGCGAGGGAGTCGGCGTGGTTGTTGCTCGATCCGAGCAGCATCGCCTGCAGCATCTCGCGCTGGGTCCAGGTCTCGCCGGTGATGAACGAGACCGCACGGGCGCTCTCGGAGATGTATGTGACGTAGCTCTGGTAGTCCTCGGCGCTGATGGTGATCGTCTCGCCGGGGGCGCCCGCCTCCATCGGCTTCGCGTCGAGCACGACGAGTGCCGTGATGACCTTGGCGGCGCCGCCGATCGGCACGGCGTCTGTGCTGCCGCCGCTCGCGAGCACGGGGCCGGCGCCATCGACGACGATCGCGCTCGCGCCGGTCGAGGGCACCGTGGGGGCACCGCTCGCGGCCGACTCGGCGGGCGCCTGGTCGACGGATGCGGTGGCCGGCGGGAGCGGGCCGACGAGGGTCGCGGGGCCGTACAGTCCGATGCCCAGGATGACGAAGACCCCGACCACGATGACGACGGCGCGCACCGCCTTGCGTCCCGCTCTCGTCGCCATGACTTCAGGCTAAGCGGAGGTCTGTCCGGCGGAGGGGAGCAACGCGCCTCAGGCCCAGCCGAGTTCGTGCAGCTTCTCGTCGTCGATGCCGTAGAAGTGGGCGATCTCGTGCACGAGCGTGACGTGGATCTGGTCGCGGAGCTCGTCGAGGTCGTCGCAGATCGCCAGCAGGGGTTCGCGGTAGAGGATGATCCGGTCCGGCATCTCGCCGAAACCGTACTGGCCGCGCTCGGTGAGGGCCACGCCGTCGTAGAGGCCGAGGAGGTCGAGCGTGCCGTCCTCCGGCCGGTCCTCCACCACGAAGACGACGTTGTCGAGCCCGTCGATCATGTCGTCAGGCAGTTCGTCGAGCTCGTCGGAGACCAGCTCCTCGAAGGCGTCGGCATCGAGTTCGACCACGGCATGCTCCCTGCGTTGGGGCGGTGGCCGCCGGATACGGCGCCCGGATACGACGATGGCCCGGATTCCTCCGGGCCATCGCACTATTGGGGTGAATAACGGGACTCGAACCCGCGACATCCGGCACCACAAGCCAGCGCTCTACCAACTGAGCTATATCCACCATGTTCACCTCGCAACCGTGATTGCGGGGCAACGAGAAAACATTCTATTACAAACGCGACGTGAATTCGCGCACGACGTCGGCCGACACGATTTTGAGCTCGGCCGAGGTCGGTCCGGGCTCGGGGATGAAGACGGCCTTGCGGTAGTACTCCAGCTCGCGGATGGACTCCAGGATGTCGGCCAGCGCGCGGTGGCCGCCCGCCTTCTCGGGCGCGTTGAAGTACACGCGGGGGAACCAGCGGCGGGCCAGCTCCTTGATCGAGGAGACGTCGATGCTGCGGTAGTGCAGGTGGTTGTCGACCCGCGGCATGAACTTGGCGATGAACGCCCGGTCGGTGCCGATCGTGTTGCCCGCGAGGGGCGCCGTCTGGGCACCGGGCACGTGGGCCAGGATGTACTCGAGCACCTGGTACTCGGCGTCGGCGAGACTCACACCGAGCGGGATCTCGTCGAGCAGGCCGCTCGTCTCGTGCATGTTCGTGACGAAGTCGTTCATGTTCGCCAGGGCGGAGTCGTCGGGCTTGATGACGATGCTGAACCCGGGGTCGACGAGGTTAAGGTCGAAGTCGGTGATGACCACCGCGACCTCGACCAGTTCGTCGAGCTCGAGATCGAGCCCCGTCATCTCGCAGTCGATCCACACGAGACGGTCGGAGGAGGAACTCATGTCTGGAAGTCTATTGCGGGCCGGTGACACCCGGCGGCGGGGCGCGACGGAGCTCTCGTAGACTGGCGGCGATGATCACCGCACTCGCCGTCCTGCTCCTCGTCAACGCCGTCTGGAACGCCATCGTCTGGCCCCAGTTCTACAAGCGCGTCAGCCGTGACGACCGGGCACGGGATGCGGCAGGCAAGCCGACGCGTTTCCTGATCGTGCACGCGGTGCTGATCGGGATCTCGCTGCTGATCGCGGCGGTGTCGCTCGTGGTGGCGATCGTCGCGCTCGTCTCGGCGTAGCCTGCGTCTGTTCCGGTGCGGCGGCCGACCGCCGCCCGTCGCGCGGACGTCAGCGGCTGCGTCCCTCTGATGTGCCCCTGGCTGGATTCGAACCAGCGACAAACGGATTAGAAGGCCGGTGCTCTATCCACTGAGCTACAGGGGCGACCCCGAAAGCGTACTACCCGCTCGGGTCAGTCGCTGCTGCCGGCGCGGGGCGGGAAGGCGTGCACGGGCGGCGGGATCTCTCCGGCGGCGCGCGCCTCTCCCGGATCCGTCGTCGTCTCGAGGTCGCTGAAGGTGGGGCTCTGCGTGCGGCCGGCGAGACCGCGGCTGCCGGTGCCCGAGGCGACCTGCTGGACGGTCGGGCGCGGTTCGTGCGTGGGGGGCAGCGGAGCGGAGGGGGCGATCGGCGTGGCCTGGGTCGGCACGTCGGTGTAGTCGGGCCGCGCGGAGGCGGCCGGCGACGAAGCCATCGGAGACGAGGCCATCGGCGACGCGGTGGTCGCGTTCGGCCGGTCGAAGGGCGAGGAGGACTGAGCCGCGGCGGACGCGGCGGCGGACGTGCTCGAGGACGACGACGGGGCGGAGTACTGCGCGTGGTGCTGCTGGGCGACCCAGGCGTCCTGCTGCGCCAGCAGCTCGCTCTCGCTCGACGCGTCCTCGCTCTCCCAGCGCTCGAGGTCGCTCTGGAAGACGCGCTTGGCGCGCCCCGGGCGCTGCTGCCACTCGATCAGGCGGTCGCGGAACTCGAACACGGCGGGCTCGACCTGGTAGCCGAAGGTGGCCGAGTGCCGCTTCATCTCGGCCAGCGCGTGCGCGGCCCAGTTCGCGGCGACGTCGGCGCCCTTGATCGGCAGCAGGCGCACCTGGATGTCGGCCTGGCCGGTGGCCCGGTCGGCGAGGATCTGCTCCTGCGGGGTCAGCGAGTTCCACACGGACGCCTGCTCGGCGGCGTCGATCAGCGAGGCGATCGCCGAGATCTTGAGCTCGCGGTCGTGCTTGGCGAGCAGCCGCTTGACGGCAGAGCTCGCGATCCAGGCCGCGAGGAGGCCGGCCACGATGATGGCGACCGCCGGAAGGACCAGGTCGGAGACGACGTAGGCGCCGCTCGATGAGGAGAGCCAGCCCGTAAAACCATTCCACCATTCCATGAGCCGCAGATTACCCCCGGTCGTGGGGGATGCCGGGGAGCCGGGCCGGTGCGTCAGCGCAAGCACTCCGCGGCCTCGTCGCGCGTGTGGAAATCGCCGATGCCGACGACCCGGTTCGAGGAGGGGAGGAGCCGCTTGGCCGCGAATCGCAGCTCGCCGTCCGCGTCGATCTGTTCGACGTAGCCGAGCACGAGCCCGGATGCGGCGGTCACGCGCCAGTAGCCGTCGCGGATGCGGCGGAGGGCCGGGCCGGTCGTGGTGCTGCTCGTGGTGGTCATGTCAGAACGCTACGAGCACCCTCCGACATCGCCGCCGTCGCGGGGGCGCCGCATAGGATCGGGGGTATGGAAACCTTCGTACTCGCCGGCGGCTGCTTTTGGTGCCTCGACGCCGTCTACCGCACGCTCGAGGGCGTGCAGGACGTGGTGTCGGGCTACACGGGCGGCGACCTGCCGAACCCCACCTACGAGCAGGTCTGCACCGGGACGACCGGCCAGGCCGAGGCCGTCGCGGTGACCTTCGACCCCGAGGTCATCCCCGCCGACGTCATCCTCGACGTCTTCTTCACCCTCCACGACCCGCGGCAGCTGAACCGCCAGGGCAACGACATCGGAACCCAGTACCGGTCGGCGATGTTCTACGACGGCGACGAGCAGAAGGTCCTCTTCGAGGCGGCCCTCGAGCGCGCCGCCGAGCTGTGGGACGGCGGGATCGTCACCACCCTCGAGCCGCTCGGCGAGTTCTACCGCGCCGAGGAGTACCACCAGGACTTCTTCGCCAAGAACCCCGGCCAGGGCTACTGCATGGCCGTCGCGGTGCCGAAGGTCACGAAGGTGCGGAAGGCCTACGCGAAGTACATCAAGGCGGCCTGAGCCCGCCCGCTCCTGCACATCCCCGGAGGACCGGGACCCTCTCCACAGATCGGGTCCCGGTCCTTCCGTCGTTCCGGGAGCCCGCGCAGACTCGGTGCGTCCAGATGAACGACCGCCGCCGCGTGCGGCACGACTGCAAGGAGCAGCCCATGCCCGACCTCACCACCGTCACCGGGATCGTCGCGACCCCGCCTCGCCACATCACCACCAACAGCGGCCTCGAGATCACGAGCTTCCGTCTCGCCTCCGGCCAGCGCCGCTTCGACCGTGAGAAGCAGAAGTGGGTCGAGGCCGACACGAACTGGTACACGGTGACCGCGTTCCGCCAGCTCGCCCTGAACCTCGGCGGTTCGCTCGAACGCGGTCAGCACGTCCTCGTCTCCGGCCGGCTGCGCATCCGGGCGTGGGAAAACGGCGAGAAGTCCGGCACGAGCGTCGAGATCGAGGCGGATGCGGTGGGTCACGACCTCAGCTGGGGCACGTCGTCATTCACCCGGTCGGTCAGCGCGACCGGCGGCGGTGACACCGCCGGGGACGGCGGTGCGCGATCCGGCTCGGGGGCCGGGGGTCACCTCGACCAGGACGGCTGGGCCCTCACCGGGCCGGGGGAGCCCTCGGCCGACGAGGGCGGGAGCGTCGACGGCACCGGCACCGGCACCGGCGCAGACGCCGACAGCCGGGGCGAGGCGGATCGCCAGGATCAGCTCGTGCCGTTCTGATCCGCCGCCCCGGCAGTCTCCCAGGCGGAGGCGGCCGACACCGAATAAACTCGCAGCAGTTTTCGAGCCCAGCCCGGGAGACCGTGGCCGAGAGGATTTGTGCGACCGATGCAGACCACCCAGATCGACCGCGTCCCCCGTCGTCGGTCCCCGTGGAAGGTGGCGGCCGTGGGGCTGCTGCCGGTGGCGCTCGCCGTGGTCCTGGCCGGGTGCACCCCCGATCCCGAGCCCGCGACCTCCTCGGCGCCGGCCGCAGCGCCGACCGCCTCGGCAGCTCCCACGACCGACCCGGCCGCGACGGGGCTGACCCTCAACCCGACCGGCACGGCCGCCGACAACAAGGCGTTCTTCGACGCGGTCAACCAGGGGCTCATCGGCGGCAACCCCGCGGCCGACGGTGTCGCGATCACGACGAACCTGCGGGCGAACGGCTTCGACACCGCCGCCATGCAGGTCACGCCCGACGTGACGACCGTGGGGGTCGCCGCCGACTCGGTGCAGTTCTCGGTGAAGATGGGCAACGACTGCCTGATCGGGCAGTACGGCCACGGCCAGTACTCGAGCCTGGTGGCGCCGGCTCTCGGTACCGGCGCGTGCCTGGTGGGTCAGACCCGCGCAATAGACTGGTAACCATGGCCGAATACATTTACTCGATGGTGCGCGCCCGCAAAGCGGTGGGCGACAAGCTGATCCTCGACGACGTCACGATGGCGTTCCTCCCGGGCGCGAAAATCGGAGTGGTCGGCCCCAACGGCGCGGGCAAGTCGACGATCCTGAAGATCATGGCGGGGATGGACACCCCCTCCAACGGCGAGGCCAAGCTGACCCCCGGGTTCACCGTGGGCATCCTGATGCAGGAGCCCGAGCTCGACGAGACGAAGACCGTTCTCGAGAACGTGCAGGAGGGTGTCGGCCCGATCAAGGCCAAGCTCGACCGCTTCAACGAGATCAGCGCCGAGATGGCCGAGCCCGACGCCGACTTCGACACGCTGCTGGCCGAGATGGGCACGCTGCAGGAGGACATCGACGCGGCCGATGCGTGGGACCTCGACTCCCAGCTCGAGCAGGCGATGGACGCCTTGCGCACCCCGCCGGCCGACGCCCCCGTCGCCAACCTCTCCGGTGGTGAGAAGCGCCGTGTCGCGCTCTGCAAGCTGCTGCTTCAGAAGCCCGACCTCCTGCTCCTCGACGAGCCCACCAACCACCTCGACGCCGAGAGCGTGCTCTGGCTCGAGCAGCACCTGTCGCAGTACCACGGCGCCGTGCTTGCCGTCACCCACGACCGGTACTTCCTCGACCACGTGGCCGAGTGGATCGCCGAGGTCGACCGCGGCCGCCTCTACCCCTACGAGGGCAACTACTCCACCTACCTCGAGAAGAAGCGCGAGCGCCTCGAGGTGCAGGGCAAGAAGGACGCGAAGCTGGCCAAGCGCCTCGGCGAGGAGCTCGACTGGGTGCGCAGCAACGCAAAGGGCCGCCAGGCGAAGTCCAAGGCCCGTCTGGCCCGCTACGAGGAGATGGTGAGCGAGGCCGAGCGCACCCGCAAGCTCGACTTCGAAGAGATCCAGATCCCCGTCGGCCCCCGCCTGGGTGCCCAGGTGATCGAGGCCAAGAAGCTCCGCAAGGGCTTCGGCGAACGCATCCTGATCGACAACCTGTCGTTCACGCTGCCGCGCAACGGCATCGTCGGCGTGATCGGCCCGAACGGCGTCGGCAAGTCGACGCTGTTCAAGACGATCGTCGGCTTCGAGCCGCTCGACAGCGGCGACCTCAAGATCGGCGAGACGGTCGACATCTCCTATGTCGACCAGAGCCGTGGCGGCATCGACCCGAACAAGACGCTGTTCGAGGTCGTCTCCGACGGGCTCGACTACATCCAGGTCGGCAAGACCGAGGTGCCGGCGCGTGCCTACGTGTCGACCTTCGGCTTCAAGGGCCCTGACCAGCAGAAGAAGGCCGGTGTGCTCTCCGGTGGTGAGCGCAACCGCCTGAACCTCGCCCTCACGCTCAAGCAGGGCGGCAACCTGCTCCTGCTCGACGAGCCCACCAACGACCTCGACGTCGAGACCCTGTCGAGCCTCGAGAACGCTCTGCTCGAATACCCCGGCTGCGCCGTGGTCATCACGCACGACCGGTGGTTCCTCGACCGCATCGCCACGCACATCCTGGCCTACGAGGGCACGCCCGAAGACCCGGCCAACTGGTACTGGTTCGAGGGCAACTTCGAGGCCTACGAGGAGAACAAGATCGAGCGCCTCGGGGCCGACGCCGCGAAGCCATCGCGGGCGGCCTACCGCAAGCTGACGAGGGACTGACCGGCCGATGCGGCTGCACGTCCCGATCCAGCTCCGCTGGTCGGATCTGGATGCGTACGGGCACGTGAACAACGCGTCCGTCCTGAAGCTGCTCGAAGAGGCGCGCGTCTTCGCGTTCTGGGTCGACGGAGGTCTCGACGATCCGAACGCCTCCGAGTGGCCGACGGCCGTGATCGACATGAGCCTCGAGACCCGCACGAAGCTCGTCATCTCGCGCCAGGAGATCGAGTACCTCGACCAGATGCCCTACCTCCGGCGCCCGATCGACGTCGAGATGTGGATCGGGCACCTCGGCGGAGCGAGCCTCGACGTCTACTACGAGATCAAGAGCCCCTTCGAGGAGCGCGGGGCCGACGGCGAGGTCGCTCCGCAGACGGTCTACGTCAAGGCCGCGACCACGCTCGTGCTGATCGACGCCGAGACCGACCGGCCGCGCCGGATGGTGCCGCACGAGCGCCAGGCCTGGGAGCCGTACCTCGAGCCCCCGCTGACCTTCCGCCGCCGCAGCTGACGCGCGGCTGACCGCCCTCGACCGGCCGTCGCGCCATAGCCTGAAAAGCTGACGGCCCAGCTCAGCTCCGGGCCAGCCGGACCATGCCCTCCTGGGCGACCGAGGCGATCAGCCGCCCCTGCAGGTCGTACATCCGCCCCAGGCTGAGTCCGCGGCCGCCCGACGCGCTCGGCGACTCCTGCGTGTAGAGCAGCCACTCGTCGGCGCGCGCGAAGCGGTGCCACCACATGGCGTGGTCCAGGCTCGCCATCTTCAGGCCCGGGTTCGCCCACGGCACCCCGTGCCGCCGCAGCACCGGCTCGAGGATGGAGTAGTCGCTCGCGAAGGCGAGGGAGGCCCGGTGCAGGTCCGGGTCGTCCGGCAGCCGGCCCAGCGCCTTGATCCACACCGCCTGGTAGGGCGTCGGCTCGCCCTCGACCGTGAGGTAGACGGGGTCGGGGATGTGCCGCATGTCGAAGGCGCGCTCCCGGGCCCAGGTCTGCGCCATCGGATGGTCGATCTTCGAGAGCAGGTCGAAGGCGCTCGGCACCTCGTCGGGGCCGGGCAGATCCTCCGGGAGGTCGATCTGGTGGTCGAAGCCCTCGTCCTCAGTCTGGAACGACAGGATCGCCGAGAGGATGGGCACCCCGTCCTGGTAGGCCTGCGTGCGCCGGGTCGAGAACGATCGGCCGTCGTGCAGTCGGTCGACGGCGAAGGTGATCGACTTGGCGGCGTCGCCGGGCCGGAGGAAGTAGCCGTGCAGCGAGTGCACCGAGCGGCCGTCGTCGACGGTCCGTGCCGCGGCGATGATCGACTGGGCGAGCACCTGGCCGCCGAAGACCCGGCCGTTCGGCATCCACTGCGACGGGCCGGTGAAGATGTCCTCGCTCGTCCGGGCGCCGGTGTCGACGAGATCGAGGGTGGTCAGGAATCCCGCGAGAGGGTCGGACATGGTTCCTCCGGTGGTTCAGGACACAGCTGAGGCGACGTGGCTCACGTTCTCGCCCACTGTGAAGTAGTTTAGACAGCAGAGATGGTCCAGTTCTTCACCCTCATCGACGCCGCGTCGCTCGGCGACCTCAAGGTGTACCTCGGCCGCGCGGCCCGGGTCGAGAATGGCGCCGTACGACTGATCGGCGGCTTCGGGGTGCTCGCGGCCTACACCGCCACCCTCACGGCGAAGGGTCTGCTCGATCAGACGCCCACCGTGCTCGGTCTCCGCACCTTCGCTCTCGCGAGCCCGGAGCCCTTCGACGTCGTCGTCTCCATCCGCGCACTGCTCGACCGCCTCGCGCAGGTCTCGGTGCAGAACAACTCCGCCTCCGGCCCCCTCGAGATCCCGCTGCCGCCGCCCGAGCAGGGCATCGCCTGGGCCGGGATCAGCCCGCCCCGGGGCGGATGGGAGCGCGCCGGCTCCTTCGGGTCGGACGTGCTCGAGGTCGCCGCCCGGGCCGGTATCGCCGAGGTCGCCGCGGCCGTTCCCGACAACACGGGCGAGCAGCTCGTGCACAAGGTCCGCTCCGAGGTCTGGGGCCGGGATCTCGACGTGCTCCCCGGGCTCACTCCCCGGGTTCCCGCCGGCGCGGCCTTCTGCGCGGTCAGCCTCGGGTTCGTGAAGGGCGCCGACGACGTCGCCGTCTTCCACACGGGTCTGTGGCTGCGGCTCACGCTCAAGCGCGGGCACGTGCTCGTCCGGCGCTGAGCGCGCGACCCGGCCACCCTGCGACGAGCGTGGCGCCCCGGCGCTGAGCGCGCCGCCGCGCCACGAACACCCCACCCCGTCACACCGACGCCGCGGCCGCGCGCCCGGCCTGCCGCCCCGAGAACAGGCACCCGCCGAGGAACGTGCCCTCCAGCGCCCGGTAGCCGTGCACGCCCCCGCCGCCGAAGCCGCTGACCTCCCCGGCCGCGAAGAGCCCCGCCACCGGTGACCCCGCGGGCGAGAGCGCCCGCCCGCTCAGGTCGGTCTGGATCCCGCCGAGCGACTTCCTGGTCAGCACGTGCAGCTTCACCGCGATCAGGGGGCCGGCCGCGGGGTCGAGCAGGCGGTGCGGCTTGGCCACCCGGATGAGCTTGTCGCCGAGGTAGCGGCGTGCCCCGCGCAGGGCCGTGACCTGCGCATCCTTCGAGAAGGTGTTCGCCATCTCGCGGTCACGGGCGAAGACCTCGCGGGTGACCGTGGCGGCGTCGAGCGGTCCGTCGGGTTCGAGGTCGCGCATCCCGCGCAGCAGCTCGGGCAGGGTGTCGGCCACGACGAAGTCGACGCCGCGCTCCTTGAACGCCTCGACCGGTCCCGGGGCGCCGGGGCGGATGCGCTGGGCCAGCAACCGCAGGTCCTTGCCCGTCAGGTCGGGGTTCTGCTCGCTGCCCGAGAGCGCGAACTCCTTCTCGATGATCGCCTGCGTGAGCACGAACCAGCTGTAGTCGTGGCCCGTGCCGAGGATGTGCTCGAGGGTGCCGAGCGTGTCGAAGCCGGGGAAGAAGGGTCCGGGCAGGCGCCTCCCCGTGGCGTCCAGCCAGAGCGACGAGGGGCCGGGAAGGATCCGGATGCCGTGCAGGGGCCAGACCGGGTCGAAGTTCGTGATGCCCTCGGTGTAGTGCCACATCCGGTCGGTGTTCACCAGGCGCGCGCCGGCACGCTCGCTGATGCCGAGCATCCGCCCGTCGACGTGGGCCGGGACGCCTGAGAGCATCGTCGCCGGGGGAGCGCCCAGACGGGCGGGCCAGAGTTCCCGCACCAGGTCGTGATTGCCGCCGATCCCGCCGCTCGCCACGATGACGGCGCCGGCCGAGAGCTCGAACTCGCCCACCACCTCACGCGAGCTGGTCTCCCCGCGCCCGACCGGGCTCGGGGCCAGCACGCTGCCGCGCACTCCGGTCACCCGCGGGGTCTCGCCGCCCGAGGTCACGAGCTCGTCCACCCGGCGGCGGTGCAGGATGCGCGCGCGCCCCGAGGCCACGGCCTCCTGAAAGCGGGCGACGAACGGCGCCAGGACCCCCGGCCCGGTTCCCCAGGTGATGTGGAAGCGCGGCACCGAGTTGCCTGGCCCGGTCGCGGTGTGTCCGCCCCGCTCGGCCCAGCCGACGACGGGGAAGAAGCGCACGCCGAGCGAGTGCAGCCAGGCGCGCTTCTCGCCGGCCGCGAACTGCAGGTAGGCCTCGGCCCAGGCCTCGCCCCAGTGGTCCTCGGGTCGGTCGAACCCGGCGGTACCGATCCAGTCCTGGCGCGCGAGGTCGAGGCTGTCCTTCACGCGCATCCGCCGCTGTTCGGGGGAGTCGATCAGGAAGATACCGCCGAACGACCACCAGGCCTGGCCGCCGAGGGAGGCCTCGGGCTCCTGGTCGAGCACCGTCACCGTGCGGCCGGCCGCGATCACCTCGCAGGCGGCGACGAGCCCCGCGAGCCCCGCCCCCACCACGATCACGTCGGATTCGGTCGCGGAACCGTCTGCGGCTCGGGGCACGGGCAACTCCTTCGTCGCGCTACTGGTCGAACGTATTCACCATGGCATGCGCCGCACGCTCGAGATAGTCCCACAGCACTTCTCTGTCGAGCGGCGACAACTCGAGGGAGTCCACGGCCACCCGCATGTGTGCGAGCCAGCGGTCGCGCGCATCCGGGTTGACCTTGAACGGGTTGTGGCGCATCCGGAGCCGCGGGTGACCGCGCTCCTCGCTGTAGGTGCCCGGGCCGCCCCAGTACTGCTCGAGGAACTTGGTCAGCCGGTCGATCGCGCCGTCCCAGTCGTCGGCCGGGTACATCGGCTTCAGCACCGGATCCGTGCCGACGCCCTCGTAGAACCGGGTCACGAGCGCCACGAAGGTGTCGTGGCCCCCGATCTGCTCGTAGAGGGTGTTGGCGGGCTCGGACCGCTTCGGAGTGAGTTCCATGACCGTGGTCTCCAGTCGCTAGTCCTGCTTGGGGATGGGCTTCGTGCGCGGCGGGCGGGCGCCCTTGACGCTGTTGGCGCCCTCGAAGCCCGAGAGCACGACGGTGTTGAGCGAGGGCAGGCTCACGCCGAGCTCGTCGAGGGCGCGCTTCAAGCGGATCCGCAGTTCGCGGGCGACGTCGTCCTTGGCCGAGGTGCGGGTCTTGACCACCAGGCGGATGACCAGGGCCTCGGCCGAGATCGACTCGAGTCCCCAGATCTCCGGGCGCTCGACGATCCGCGAGCGCCACTTGGGCTCGGTCGACATGCCGACCGCGGTGGCGAGCATCTTGTCCTGCACCAGGTCGATGTCGGCGTCGTACGGGATGGCGAGGTCGAGGATGACCCGGGCCCAGCCCTGCGACATGTTGCCGACACGGAGGATCTCGCCGTTGCGCACGAACCAGAGCGTGCCGTTGACGTCTCGCACCTGGGTGACCCGGATGCCGACCGCCTCGACCACGCCGGTGGCGGGCCCGAGGTCGACAACGTCACCGACACCGAGCTGATCCTCGAACACCATGAACAGGCCGTTGAGCACGTCCTTCACGATGTTCTGGGCACCGAAACCGAGGCCGGCGCCGAGGGCGGCGGTGAGCAGGGCGAGAGAGCCCAGCACGTTCGGGTCGATGCGGGTGATGACGAGGATGATCGACACGATCACCACGGTCACGTTGATGACGTTCGTCAGCACCGTGCCGAGGGTTCGGGTGCGTTGAACGATCCGCACCGCCGCCAAGGGCGACGCCGAGAGCGCCTGGGTGTCGGTGACGTTCTGCTTCTTCTTGACACCGTTGACGACTTGGTCGACGAGCCGTCGCACCGAGAACAGCAGGATGCCGCGGATGACGATCGCGGCGACGATGATGATGAGGATGCCGATGGGCACCTGGTACGTATCGAAGAACGACCCGAGGTTCGTCCAGAACATGTTCCAATCCATATCCCACCAACCCTAGAGCGCCCGCCTCAACGCCCCCTCAACGCGCTATCCCCTATCTCGCTTCTGCGCCGCCAGCGCCCGGTCGACGCCCGCGAGGTTCTCGACGATGATGCGGCGGAGCGCCGGCGGCTCGGCGTTCGCGTCGAGCCAGGCCGCGGTCGCGTCGCGGAGCGCCTGGTTCGCCAGCGCGGCCGGGTAGAGCCCGTTGATGACCGAGCTCGCGATCGCGTAGCTGCGGGTCTCCCACAGGTTCTGCAGCGCGGCGAAGTACGTCGGCACGAGCGGCTCGAACAGCGCGGGGTCGGTGCCGCGCTGGAAGCCGAGCCCGGTGGCCCGCACGATCGCGTTCGGCGCCGCGTCGGTGTCGACGAGCGACGCGAACGCCGCCGCCTTGCCCTCGGGCGTCGGGATGGCGGCCCGGGCGTGCGCCGCGGACTGCTGGCCCGAGGCCGTGTTGTCCTCGGCGAGCGTCGCGTCGATCTCGGCCTGCCCGGCCTTGCCTCCGGCGACCAGCGAGATGAGGAGCTCCCAGGTGAGGTCGGTGTCGATGTCCAGCCCCTCCAGCACGACCGTGCCGTTGTGCAGGTGCGCGACGTTCTCGAGCTGCTCCTCGGTGCTCGCCAGCGCGGCGAAGAACTTCACGAACTGGAACTGCGCGTCGGAGCCGGGCTCCGCATCCAGAGCCAGTCGCCAGAGCGCGTCGGCCGCGCCCTCGATGGTCTCCTGCCGGTACTCCGGCGCCACGTACGCGGACGCGGTCAGCACCAGCTGCCCGAGCACCGTGCGGAGCGTCGTCGACTCGGTCTCGGTCGCGATGTTGCCGAGCACCAGCCGCACGAAGTCGCGACCCGAGGTCTCGGCGTCGCGCGTCGCATCCCACACCGAACCCCAGACGATCGAGCGCGCCAGCGGGCTCTCGATCGCGGCGAGGTTCTCGATGGCGGTGTCGAGCGAGTAGCCGTCGAGGCGGATCTTGGCGTATGCCAGGTCGTCGTCGTTCAGCAGCACGAGCGCGGGCCGAGGGTGGCCGACGAGCTCGGGCACCTCGGTGCGCTCGCCGTCGACATCGAGCTCGACGCGGTAGCGGCGCACCAGGGCGTCGCCGGCGAAG
This sequence comes from Herbiconiux solani NBRC 106740, assembly GCF_001571005.1. Taxonomy (GTDB): domain Bacteria; phylum Actinomycetota; class Actinomycetes; order Actinomycetales; family Microbacteriaceae; genus Herbiconiux; species Herbiconiux solani. The sequence continues at coordinate 221,578 of NZ_BCST01000007.1, forward strand.
TCGTAGAAGCCGATCGCGAGACGGTGCGGGCGGATCGTCGGGTAGTCGAGCGTCGCCTCCTGCTTGACCGCGAACGAGGTGATCACGTCGTCGGAGTCGTAGGTGATCTCGGGACGCAGCGTGTTGACGCCCGCGGTCTCGAGCCACAGCTGCGACCACTCGGTGAGGTCGCGGCCGCTCGTCTTCTCGAGCTCGACCAGCAGGTCGGTGAGCTCGGTGTTGGCGAACTGGTGCTTGTTCACGTACGCGGCGACGCCGGCCATGAACTCGGTCTGGCCGACCCAGGCCACCAACTGCTTGAGCACCGAGGCGCCCTTGGCGTAGGTGATGCCGTCGAAGTTGACCTGCACGTCCTCGAGGTCGTTGATGGCCGCGACGATCGGATGGGTCGAGGGCAGCTGGTCCTGGCGGTAGGCCCAGCTCTTCTCCATGGCGGCGAAGGTGGTCCAGGCCTCCTTCCACTCCGTGGCCTCGGCGGTCGCGAGGGTCGACATGTACTCGGCGAACGACTCGTTCAGCCACAGGTCGTTCCACCAGCGCATGGTGACGAGGTCGCCGAACCACATGTGGGCGAGCTCGTGCAGGATCGTGACGACCCGGCGCTCGCGCACCGCCTCCGTCACCTTCGAGCGGAACACGTAGGTCTCGGTGAACGTCACCGCACCCGCGTTCTCCATCGCACCGGCGTTGAACTCCGGCACGAACAGCTGGTCGTACTTGGCGAAGGGGTACGGGAAGTCGTACTGCTTCTCGTAGAACTCGAAGCCCTGGCGGGTCTTCTCGAAGATGTAGTCCGCATCCATGTACTGCGAGAGCGAGGCCCGCGAGAACACGCCGAGCGGGATCGTGCGGCCGTCGGAGCTGGTCAGCTCGCTGCGCTCGACGATGTAGGGGCCCGCGACCAGGGCGGTGATGTAGCTCGAGATGCGCGGGGTGGGCTCGAAGGTCCAGGTCGCCGACTGGCCCGCGACCGCCGTGACGGGCTCGGGGGTGGGGGAGTTCGAGACGACCTCCCAGTAGTCGGGGGCCGTCACCGTGAAGGTGAAGACGGCCTTGAGGTCGGGCTGCTCGAACACCGCGAACATGCGGCGCGAGTCCGGCACCTCGAACTGGCTGTAGAGGTAGACCTCGTCGTCGACCGGGTCGACGAAGCGGTGCAGGCCCTCGCCGGTGTTCGTGTAGATCATGTCGGCGTCGACCATGAGGGTGTTCTCGGCCGCAAGCCCGTCGAGCTGGATGCGCACGCCGTCGCTCACCGCCGCCGGGTCGAGCGAGACGCCGTTCAGGGTCACCGCGTGCACGGTGCGGGTGATCGCGTCGATGAACGTCGACGCCCCCTCCGTGGCGGTGAAGACGACGGTGGTGGTGCTGCGGAACGTCTCGGGACCGGTGGTGAGGTCGAGGACGACGTCGTAGCTCGTGACGTCGACCACCGAGGCGCGTTCGCGAGCTTCTGCGCGGGTGAGGTTTTCTCCAGGCACTGTTTGCTCCTTGTCGATTGCGCGTCCAGCCTAGTTCGATTGCGGTGTCGGTCGAGGGTGCGAAGATGGCGGGATGACTGACAAGACGACCGTGGTTGATTTCTGGTTCGACCCGTCCTGCCCCTGGGCCTGGATGACCTCGCGCTGGGTCGACGAGGTGGCGCAGCAGCGCGACCTCGACGTGACCTGGCACATCATGAGCCTCGCCGTGCTGAACGAGGACAACCACGACCTGCCCGAGTCGTACAAGGCGTTCTTCCCGCGCGCCCTCCGCTACACCCGCCTGGTCGCCGCTGCGGCCGAGCTGCACGGCCAGGAGATCGTGAAGCCGCTGTACGACGCGCTCGGCACGCGCATCCACCCGGGCGGATCCACTGACTCCGACACCGTGATCGCCGAGGCGCTCGCCGAGGTCGGCCTGCCGGAATCGTTCGCCGCCTACGCCGACTCGGACGAGTACGACCCCCAGATGCGTGCCTCGCACTTCGACGGCATCCAGCGGGTGGGTCAGGATGTCGGCACCCCCGTCATCGCGGTGAACGGGGTCGCCTTCTTCGGCCCGGTCATCAGCCCGGCGCCCAAGGGCGAGATGGCGCTGACGCTGTGGGACGGCGTGGTGGCCGCGGCCTCCTACGACGGGTTCTTCGAGCTGAAGCGCTCGCGCACCCGCGACCCGCAGTTCTAGCCCTCGGGTCTCGTTCGGGTGACTTGAGCCGCGAGGCTTGCCAGCACGATGGCGAGGGTGAGGGCGCCGAGGGTGGTGGTGAGGGCGTCTAGGAGGACGTAGAAGAGGCGGGTTGCGGATGCGGCTTCCGCGGCTGACTGCAGGGCGATTACCACTACGGTGATTGCGGTCGCGAAGGCCATCACGAGCCAGAAAGCGCGTCGGGGGTCGTGGGCGGTGTGGGCCGGCGTGGGGGTGGGCGCGCGGTGGCGGAGCCAGAGCACGAGCCAGACTGCGAGGGCTGCCAGGCCGACGGCCGAGCTGGCGTAGTGGAGCCAGACGGCGATCGGGATGCCGGCCGCGGAGTCGTTCAAGGCGGGGACGAGCTGGGTGCCCCAGCTTCCGGGGTGGGTGAAGGCGTCCCAGACGACGTGGGTCAGCACTCCGATCAGCAGCGCCGCGAGAAGGAGCAGAGCGGATGCGACGCGAGGTCGTGCGTGCGCGTCGGCTCGCCAGAGGCTCCGCCAGCCGTCCACGGCGGTGCCGTCCCACTCCAGGGGGAGGCGTTCGGCGAGCTTCCGCGGGACGACGGCCCGGGCGACCGGCCGCACCACGACCCGCCAGATCGCGAAGGCGAGAAAAGCCAGGGGCATCGCCGTGACGAGGAACCACGGAAACTCGTGCGTGCTCTCGTAGCTGACGCCCACGGGGAGGAACAGCGGCAGATCCGGCACCATGGCCCCCGCCGCGACCGCGCCCGCCGGCAGCGCCGTCCGCGCGAACGGCACCGCGACGAAGGCGTGACTCACGGTGAACGGCACCCCGGCACCCTATCCGTCACCCCACCACCCACCCACGCAAATAAACTCTTCTCATGCGCATTCACATCGGGACGGATCATGCCGGGCTGGAGTTCAGCAGGATCGTCAACGAGCATCTGACGGCGGCCGGGCACGAGGTCGTCGACCACGGTCCGACCGAGTACGACCCGATCGACGACTACCCTTCGTTCTGCATCAACGCCGCCCACGCGGTCGTCGTCGACCAGGAGGCCGGTGTCGAGGCGCTCGGCGTCGTGTTCGGCGGATCCGGCAACGGCGAGCAGATCGCCGCGAACAAGGTGCGGGGCGTCCGCGCCGCCCTGGCCTGGAACGAGGCCACCGCCAAGCTCGCCCGCCAGCACAACGACGCCAACGTCATCTCGATCGGCGCCCGCCAGCACACCGTCGAGGAGGCCATCGCGCTGATCGACTTCTTCGTCGACGAGCCGTTCTCCCTCGAGGAGCGCCACGTGCGCCGCATCGCCCAGCTCGCCGAGTACGAGGCGACCGGCACCATCGCGGGGCGCGACGTCGACGCCTGACCCGGCCCCGTGGGCGTCCGCGACATCCTGACCCCGCGGGAGCACCGGCACCACCACAGGCCCCACCACCCGCACCACGACCGGCAGCAGCCAAGGAGGCGACATGCCCGAGGGACATTCCGTCCATCGCATCGCGCGTCAGTTCGCCCGCAACTTCGTGGGCCACACGGTCGCCGCGAGCTCGCCGCAGGGCCGGTTCGCCGAGGGCGCCGCTCAGCTCGACGGCAAGACGATGACCGCCTCGCGGGCCGTCGGCAAGCAGATGTTCCTCGAGTTCGACGGGATCCTGTGGCTCCGGGTGCACCTGGGCATCTACGGCGCCTGGGACTTCGCGGGCGAGATCACGGCGGATGCCACCATCCGCTCGGCCGGTGGCCGGATGGGCCAGACGAACCAGCGCGGCACCGAGCTGGGCGAGCAGGCCGAGGGAACCCTCGACGAGATAGCCCTCGACGATTCCGCCGGTGAGGACTCGATCAACTCGATCGGAGCCCCGAGACGAGCCCGCATCCGGATGGCCGAGCAGGAGAAGGAGGGGGAGGAGATCGGCGACTTCCCACCCGAACCCGTCGGCGCCGTGCGTGTGCGCCTGCTCACCGAGACCGCCGTCGCCGACCTCCGCGGCCCCACGGCCTGCGAGGTGCTCGACGCGGCCCAGGTCGACGCGGTGATCGCGAAGCTCGGCCCCGACCCGCTGCTGGACGACTCCGAAGCCGCCGAGCAGCGCTTCGTCGACGCGGTGGCCAAGAAGCCCACGCCTATCGGCCTGCTCCTGATGGACCAGTCGGTGGTCAGCGGCATCGGCAACGTCTATCGCGCCGAGATGCTCTTCCGTGCCCGCCTCAACCCGCACACGCCAGGCAAGCTCGTGCCGACCGACACGGTTCGGGCGCTCTGGCGCGACTGGGCCTACCTCCTCGACCTCGGCGTGCGCACCGGCCAGATGATGACGATGGACGGGCTCGACGAGGCCGCCTACGCCGCCGCCATGGCCGACCGGGCCGACCGGCACTGGGTCTACAAGCGCGAAGGCCTGCCCTGCCGCATCTGCGGCACCCACATCGTGCTCGAGGAGTTCGGCGCCCGCAAGCTCTACTGGTGCCCGAAGGATCAGGCCTGAGGTAGCGTCACCGTCATGCGACACACCCCCGTCTTCGACCTCACCGACCGCGCCGAGATTGAGCGCCTCGTGCAGGAGAACCCCTGGGCCACGATCGTCTCGGCGACCTCGACCGGGCTCGTCGCCTCGCACTACCCGGTGCTGCTCGACGACAGCGGCGACGAGCTCGCGATCGTCAGCCACGTGGGCCGCCCCGACGAGCAGCTGCACGAGTGGGGCGCCCACGAGGTGATAGTGGTCATCCAGGGTCCGCACGGCTACATCTCGCCCGGCTGGTACGACGACGCCCCGGCCGTGCCGACCTGGAACTTCATCAGTGCCCACCTCTACGGCGTGCCCGAGATCCTCGAGCCGGCCGAGAACCTCCGCGTGCTCGAGAGACTCGTCGACCACTTCGAAGACGCCATGCCCTCCCCGAGACGGATGCGCGGCACGCTCGAGAACTCCGCCTACGCCGACCGCATCAGCGCCGGCACGGTCGGCTTCCGTCTGCCGGTCAGCCGCTTCGTCGCCAAGCGCAAGATGAGCCAGAACCGACCGCCCGAGACGATCGAGCGGATCGTGGCTGAGCTCGACGGCACCGGGCCGTACGCGTCCGCCGAGCTCGCCGAGGAGGTGCGGCTGGCGAACCCGGGCGTGTTCGGTCCGGCAGGCGCTGCAGGCGCTGCAGGCGCTTCGGGCACTGCAGACGCGGCGAGCTCGGCAGACCCGGCCCGCTCGGTGCAGCCGTGACCCCCGACGCAACCGCCCTCGTACTCGCGGGCGCCCGCCTTCCCGGGGTCGACTGGGCGGTCGACGTCTCGATCGTCGACGGGATGATCGTGGCGCTCGAGCCGGCCACCTCGGCCCCGTTCGCTGACCGGCTGAGTGCGGCAGGAGCATCCCGAACCGCGCTCGAGGGCCGCTACCTCGTGCCGGGCCTCTGGGACAACCACGTGCACTTCAGCCAATGGGCCTCGGCCTCGCGCCGCCTCGACGTCTCGGGCGCCGACTCGGCGGCCGGCACCGCGGCGCTCGTGCGCGAGGCACTCGCGACCGCAGAGCCGGAGGAGCTGCTGGTGGGCATCGGCTTCCGCGACGGCCTGTGGCCCGATCGGCCGAGTGCGGCGCTGCTGGATGCGGTGACCGGCCCGCATCCGGTCGTGCTGATCAGCGGCGACCTGCACTGCTGCTGGCTGAACTCGGCAGCCCTCGCGCGGTTCCGACGGGCCGGGCATCCGGACGGGGTGCTCCGCGAGGAGGACGCGTTCGCGGTCCACCGCGCACTCGACGAGGTGCCGCCCGAGACCGTCGACGGCTGGGCGCTCGACGCCGCGAAGGCCGCCGCCGCCCGCGGGGTGGTCGGGATCGTCGACCTCGAGATGGCGTGGAACCGCGAGAGCTGGCTGCGCCGGATCACGGCCGGCCACGACCTCCTGCGGGTCGAGTTCGGCGTGTACCCGCAGCACCTCGAGCGGGCGATCGCCGAAGGGCTCGCGACGGGGGACGCCGTGGGGGCCGTCGGCTCCGTCGAGGGTTCGCGGGCGGATGCCGGCGTCGCGCGCGGCGTCGACGCGACCGGTCGGGCGCTCGTGCACGTCGGACCGTTCAAGGTCATCACCGACGGCTCGCTCAACACCCGCACCGCCTTCTGCTTCGACGAGTACCCCGGCCTCGAGGGCCGGGCCGACTCCCGCGGGCTGCTGACCGTGCCGCCGGCCGAGCTCGGGGCGCTGCTCGAGCGGGCGACCGCGGCCGGGTTCGCGCCCGCCGTGCACGCGATCGGCGACCACGCGAACCGGCTCGTGCTCGAGACCTTCGAGCAGCTCGGCAGCGGGGGATCGCTCGAGCACGCGCAACTCGTCTCGGACGCCGACTTCGGGCGCTTCGCCGCCGCGGGGGTCGTCGCCGGGGTGCAGCCCGAGCACGCGATGGACGACCGCGACGTCGCCGACCTCTTCTGGGCCGGCCGCACCGGCCGCGCCTTCGCGCTGGCGAGCCTGCTCGAGGCGGGGGCCACGCTCGCGATGGGGTCGGATGCGCCGGTCGCGCCGCTCGACCCCTGGATCACGATGGCGGCCGGCACCGGGCGCGACCGCGACGGGCGGGCTCCGTGGCATCCCGAGCAGCGCATCCCGATGGCGGAGGCTCTCGCGGCATCGACCCGCGGTCGCCGCGGGCTGCACGTGGGGGAGGTGGCCGACCTCGTGTCGGTCGAGCGCGACCCGTTCGCGGCGACCTCGGAGGAGCTGCGCACGATGCCCGTCGCTCTCACCCTGCTGGCGGGCCGGGCCACCCACTCGGCACTCTGACGCTCGCAGCGTCCTGAGCGCCGACGCTCGGACTGCTGCTCGCCGTGCCGGTGGCTCTGCAGCTCGCTCTGCCACTCGCCGCCGCATCCCGCCCGGGAACGCGAAAGGCGGGCCCACCCGAGGGTGAGCCCGCCTTCGGCGGAGGGGGAGGAACTACGCGGCGATGTGCGCGAAGAGGAACCAGCGGTCCTTGTCGAGGCCGCGAGCGATCTCGATCGCCACGTCCTGCGACGAGGCGTCGATCTCACCGAGCTCCTTGACAGCCTTGTTGACGACGGCCAGGGCGACGTCGATCTGCGAGATGATCGTCGCGATCGTGGCATCCGACTTCTGGAAACCGGCGGGCATCGCCTCGGTGCCGGTCTTCGCGGCGACGGTCTGGATGCGGGCGTCGATCGGCAGGCCCAGGGCGACGACACGCTCAGCGGCGGTGTCGGCGTACTCCTGGGCGTGGTCGACGACCTGGTCGAGCAGCTCGTGCACACCGATGAAGTTCGAGCCGCGCACGTGCCAGTGCGCCTGCTTGCCGTTGACCGCGAGGGCCTGCAGCTCGATGACCACCGGGCTGAGGAACTGGGCCGCCGCTGCGGCGACATCCGGGCTCGTGGTGCTGGTGGGGGTGGTGATCAACTCGGTCATGGTGTGTCCTTCCGTTTCCCTGTGGCTCAACGCTACTCAGGCAGAAAACTTCCGCAAGCAAGCTGAGGCTGGGCTAATCCGGCGCGACGGCGGGGTACGGGGCCCGGAAGTAGGCGTTCGAGTTCGGCAGGTACATGGCCACGATGGCCACGATGGTGAAGAGCGCGTGGGCCATCGCGACCGGCACGTTGCTCTGGAACTCGACCGTCAGCCCGATCAGTCCGATCACGCCGAGGATGGTCAGCGTGTTGCGCGCCCAGGGCCGCCCGCGGAGCATGAAGACGGCCGCGATGATGCGGAACACCGCCACGAGGGCGATCAGGATGCCGATGATCACGAAGATCACGATGGTTCCCACGGCGGCGGCTCCGTCGGCGCCGACCACGACCGAGACCAGTACGCCGGCCAGGATGACCAGGATGCCGCTGAGGATGGAGAGGATCGCCTCGGCCAGCCACAGACCGAATGAGAGCTTGACCTCCCAGGGAGCGGCTTGAAGGGCGGTCTCGCCCGTGAATTCAGGACCGGAGAGTTCGGTGTCGGACATGGTTCGGCGCCTTTCGTCGAGCGGAGTCAGGTCGACACTATCGACGCGGGGTGTCGCGCAGGGGCTACGACTCGTCCCAATCCGTCTCGGGCGTCGCGCAGCTGTCGCGGAAGACGTACTGCGACGGACGCTTCCGCTCGTGGCTCGACCAGTCGATCGCGGGGCGCTGCTGGTCGGCTGGGAGGTAGCCGAGGCGGTACACGGCCATGAGCTCGAGGTCGTCCGGCACCGCGAGAAGTCGTTCGATCTCGGCCCAGCGACCCGGCACCTCCATGGGGAACGACACGAACTGGATGCCCATCCCGAGCTCGACGGTCGCGAGCCAGATGTTCTCCATCGCGGCGCCCATGCTGAAAACGGAATAGAAGGAGCTGAGCTCGCCGGGGCGGTACTCGGAGCGGTCGAGCATCACGCCGAGCAGGAGCGGTGAGCCGGCGACGAGCTTGCGGTTCTCCTCGCCCAGGGTCTGCGGCACGTGGAAGGTGTTCATCAGCTTCTGCCCGCGCGGGGTGAAGACCTGCTTGGTGAAGGGGCGGAGCGGCGCGGGGAGCTTGTCGAAGAGCATCCCGCTGCGCTTCTCGGCCATCTCGTCGGCGCTGAACCGGAAGTACGGTTTGTAGCGCTCGAAGAAGGTGCCGTTCGACATCGCCTCGGTCATGCTGCTGCCGCTGATCGACGCGATCTTCTCGATCGTGTCGCGGTTCTCGACGATCACGAAGCGCCAGGGCTGGCTGTTGAGCTGGGAGGGCGCGCGGCCGGCGAGCTCCATCAGGAGGCGCTGGTGGTCGCGGCTCACCGGATCGGGACGGAAGGGGCCGTTCGTGGTCTTGCGGCGGCGGACGACGTCGAGGAACTCCATGGTCATCCTCTCCTCGAGATGATCAGGCTCGCGACGAAGAAGGGGGCCGCGCTGAGCGCGACCCGCATGTGCTTCGACGAGCGGGTGCTGACGTAGGGGATGGCGGCGAGCGGTGCGGCCGCGGGCAGCAGCGCGAGGGCGGCGGTGCGGGCGGGGTTCGTGTCGGCGCGAGCGGTCGGGCGGCTCAGGATGCCGGTGCCCGCGGCGGCCGCCGCGAGCACGCAGGTCGAGATGTAGAGGGCGTGGTGCACCCAGCGGATCCGGCGGGTGTCGACCAGCCCCGCCGCCACCGAGGCGCCCAGTGCGCAGTTGACCAGGTAGCTCGTGGTGGCAGCGACGAACAGCGGCTGCGGGGACATTTCGCCAGACTACGCGGCCGCGCCGAGCCCGCAAGCGGGGGCGCTGCCGGTGGCGCCGCCGAGTGGATGCGGTGGCCGGCATGCGAGCGCAGGCGGCGCTCCGATGCCAGACTGATCCCGATGACGAACCGTGAGCCGGACCCCGAGCAGACGCCCGATCCGGGCTCCGTCCCGCCGCTTCCGCTGCCGCCCATCCCGGGCGCCACGACGCCGGAGGTGCCCGCCGGGCCCGGTTCGTCCGCCGCACCTTCGGCTCGGCCGGTGCCCGCCACCCCCACGCCGACCGTGACCCACCGGCCTGCCGGTCTGCGGGTGCCGGCCGTCTCCCGTCGGCGCGCGAAGAGCAGCTTTCCGCCGCCCCCGCCTCCGCCACCTCTGCCATCCGGAGTCGCCGCGGCGTCCGCTGAGCCGGTCGAGCCGGACGAGCCGGGGGACTCCGCCGCCCCGTCCTCGCCGCCGTCCTCACCGGCAATCCCCGCGATGCCGGCGTTCGGTGACGGCAAGGCCGGTGGGGGTCCTGGTGCCGCGACGTCCTTCGTGGTCTCCGGGCAGGGGACGCTTGCTTCCACGCCCGTCGCTCCTCCCGCATCCACCTCGACAGCCGCAAGCGAGCGGCCGTCCGCCGACCGACCGTCAGCTGACGGGCCAGGCCGGCCACAGGCGTCGGGGAGACCGCCGAAGCAGCCCCGTTCGGCTCGGCCGCCCGTGTCCCAGGGCAGCGGTCGGCGCGGGGCGGGCGCCGGAGCGGTGCTCGCGATCGTGCTCGGGCTCGTCGCGCTCGGCATCGCGTTCGTACCGATCGCCAGCTACGTCGCCGTCCCGATCGCCATCGCCGCCCTCGTGCTCGGCATCGTCGCGATCGGCCGCCGTCGCGGCCGTGCTCTGGCCGGCGGGGGAGTCGTCGTCGCCGGGATCGCCCTGGTCGCCGCTCTCGCCGTCTCGGTCGTCACCACCGTGGGCCTGCTGGCCGCGCTGCCCGGGGGACTCGCGGCGGCCCGCCCGGGTGCGGGAGGGGCGGCGACCGCCCCATCCACGTTGCCCGACGGCGATGGCACCGTGGTGCCCGCGCTCTACGCCCAGACGGTCACCTACGACGACGGCCTGCAGATCTCGGTCAGCGAACCGGTCGTCTTCGAGCCTTCGGCGGATGCCCTCGGGGCCGACCAGGCCCAGAACGTCTCGGTCTCGATCACGGTCTACAACGGCAGCCCCACCGCCTTCACGCCGCAGCCCGACGTGGTCGTGCGCTCCGGCGGCGGCGAGGGCACGACCATGGTCGACGTGCTGAAGCAGATGAACGGACTCCGGCCGAGCGATCCCATCGAGCCCGGCAGCACCGTGACCTGGGTCGAGGGCTACTCGGTGACGGATGCGGCCGACGTCGTCTACGAGATCACCCCGTCGCCGGCCTACCTCCCGGCGCGCTTCAGCGGCTGACCCTGATCGGTACGCCGCTCAGTACGCAGCGACCTCGTCGACGACGGACGCGATCAAGTCGACGGCGGCGAGCGGATCCGTGTACGTCGGCGTCACGTAGACCACGCTGAACCCCAGTTCGCGCGCGCGGTCGAGGTTCGCCAGCAGCTCGTCCCGGCTCGTCTCCGGGGTCAGGCGGGTGCTCGCCGTCTTCTCGACCGTGGCGAAGTCCCGGCCCACGTCGTCGCAATGCCGCTTGAGCACGTCGAATTTGTGGGGCGCGTCGTCGCCGATCGCGAGGTTGCAGGCATCCGCGTACTGGGCGACGAGCCGGAGGGTCTTCTTCTCGCCCCCGCCGCCGATCAGGATGTACGGCCGCGGCCGGCTGAGATTCTGCGGCGAATTGAGGGTGCGGGCGAGCTGGTAGTGCCGGCCCTCGTAGGGGCCGTCGTCGTCGCTCCACATCTGCAGGCAGATCTGGAGGGCCTCCTCGAGCCGCTCGAACCGCTCGGCGATCGGAGGGAAGTCGAGGCCGAGGCCCCGCGACTCCTCCTCGTTCCAGGCGGCGCCGATGCCGAGCCCGGCGCGGCCGCCGCTCAGCGCATCCAGGGTCGAGATCTGTTTCGCCAGCAGACCCGGCGCCCGGTACACCACACCCGTGACGAGCGTGTGCAGCAGCACCCGCGAGGTGTGCGCGGCGAGGAAGCCGAGGGCCGTGTACGCCTCGAGCATCGGCTCCTCGGGCGGGCCGAAGCCGCCGATCTGCCAGACGTGATCCATCACCGTGAGCCGGGCGACGCCGGCATCTTCCGCGGCACGCGCCGTGGCGGCCAGCGTCGGCGCCAGTGCCGCCGTTCCGCCCTCGTAACTGAGAAAGGCCAGATGCATCCCGAGCTCCATGCTCGAACCCTATGCCCGACCGGGCGGATGCCGATGATGAAAGGCCAGAGGGGATGACGGGAATCGAACCCGCGTGATCAGTTTGGAAGACTGAGGCTCTACCATTGAGCTACATCCCCGCGCCGGAGGCTGACCCCCGGGCACCCGAACATCGTAGTACAGCTTCGAACGCGCTGTGTGACGGGCATGCCGGGTGCGGTAGGCTTGCCGAGGCCATTTCGCCGCCGGGGCGTAGCTCAGCTTGGCTAGAGCGCCCGCTTTGGGAGCGGGAGGTCGCAGGTTCGAATCCTGTCGCCCCGACACGGATCTGAACCACCTCGAAACCACAGGAGAGACCCAACGTGAAGACCACGGTCGAAAAGCTCAGCCCCACGCGTGTGAAGATCGCGATCTTCGTCACCCCCGACGAGCTGAAGCCCAGCATCGATCACGCGTACACCCACATCGCGGAGCAGGTGAACATCCCCGGCTTCCGCAAGGGCAAGGTGCCGCCGCCCATCATCAACCAGCGCGTCGGCAAGGAGGCCGTGCTGGAGCACGCCGTCAACGAGGGCCTGGATCGCTTCTACCGCGACGCGGTCACCGAGAACGACCTCCGTCCGCTCGGCCGCCCGCAGGCCGACATCGTCGAGTGGCCCAAGGCCGAGGACTTCTCGGGCGACCTGGAGCTCGCGATCGAGGTCGACGTGCGTCCCGAGATCGACCTGCCCGACTACGAGGGCTACGAGGTCACCGTCGAGCCCGCCGTGGTCGAAGACAGCGACGTCGACGAGGAGCTCGAGCGTCTGCGCAGCCGCTTCGGCACCCTCGTGACCGTCGACCGCCCGGCCGCCATGGGCGACTTCGCCCAGCTCGACCTGGTCGCGACCGTCGACGACGTCGAGGTCGACTCGGCCTCCGGCATCTCCTACGAGCTCGGCTCGGGCGAGCTGCTCGAGGGCATCGACGAGGCGCTCGACACCCTCACCGCCGGTGAGACCACCACCTTCGAGGCTCCGCTGCTCGGCGGCGACTACGCCGGCCGCGACGCGCTGGTCACCGTGACGCTCAACTCCGTCAAGGAGCGCGAGCTGCCCGAGGCCGACGACGACTTCGCCCAGATCGCGAGCGAGTTCGACACCCTCGACGAGCTGAAGAACAGCCTCAAGGAGCAGGTCGAGAAGCAGAAGGCGTTCGGCCAGGCTTCCGAGGCCCGCACCAAGATCGTCGAGAGCCTGCTCGAGAAGGTCGAGATCCCGGTTCCCCCGGCGCTCATCGAAGACGAGGTGCACCGTCACCTCGAGAGCGAGAACCGCCTGGAGGACGACGAGCACCGCGCCGAGGTCACCGCCTCGAGCGAGAACACGTTCAAGACGCAGATCCTGCTCGACGCGGTCGTCGACCGCGAAGAGGTCAAGGTCAGCCAGGACGAGCTCACCCAGTACCTGGTGCAGTCCGCTGCCCAGTACGGGATGGACCCGAACGAGTTCGTCAAGATCCTCTCCGAGTCGAACCAGATCCCCGCGATGGTCGCCGAGGTCGCCCGCAACAAGGCGCTCGCGATCATCCTGTCGAAGGCGAAGGTCGTCGACACCAACGGCAAGGCCGTCGACATCTCGGAGTTCACGACGCTCGCCGAAGACGGCGAGGGCGAGAACCTCGTCGGTGCCGCCGCCGACGACCACGCCGGTCACGACCACGAGGGCCACTCGCACTAGTCGCGAACCCTCGCGGCACACCCGCGAGACCCTCTGGAGGGCCCGCATCCGAATTCCGGATGCGGGCCCTTCGTCGTTCCGCGATCCTGCGGATGATCTGCCGACGGCGAACACGGGTTCCCTGCCGCGTTCCACCCAGTAGATTCAAACCACTGCAAGTGAATTGGAGCGACACACATGGCCGAAACGGCTCTCCCATCCAGCGTCTTCGACCGGCTGCTGAAGGACCGCATCATCTGGCTCGGGTCCGAGGTTCGCGACGACAACGCGAACGAGATCTGCGCCAAGATCCTTCTTCTCGCGGCGGAAGACCCCGAGCGCGACATCTACCTCTACATCAACTCGCCCGGTGGTTCGATCACCGCCGGCATGGCGATCTACGACACCATGAAGTTCGTCCCGAACGACATCGTGACCGTGGGCATCGGAATGGCCGCGTCGATGGGCCAGTTCCTCCTCACGAGCGGCACCAAGGGCAAGCGTTACATCACGCCCAACGCCCGCGTGCTGCTGCACCAGCCGCACGGTGGATTCGGTGGAACGTCCTCCGACATCCAGACCCAGGCGCAGCTCATCCTCGGGATGAAGAACACGCTCGCCGAGATCACCGCCGCCCAGACCGGCAAGACCGTCGAGCAGGTCAACGAGGACGGCGACCGCGACCGCTGGTTCACCGCCCAGGAGGCGCTCGAGTACGGCTTCGTCGACCACGTGCGCGAGTTCGCCACCGATGTCGTCGGCGGCGGCGGCACCATCGAAGCAGACGACTAGCACCGGATCTCTAGAGAAACAGGGAACAGAATTTATGGAAACCCCCACCTTCGGTGCGAGTGCCTACGGCAACGGCACCATGCCGAGCGACCGCTACATCCTCCCCTCCTTCGAGGAGCGCACGGCCTACGGCTTCAAGCGCCAGGACCCGTACGCCAAGCTCTTCGAAGACCGCATCATCTTCCTCGGCGTGCAGATCGACGACGCGTCGGCTGACGACGTGATGGCCCAGCTGCTCGTGCTCGAGTCGCAGGATCCCGATCGCGACATCGAGATGTACATCAACTCTCCCGGTGGCTCGTTCACCGCGATGACGGCGATCTACGACACGATGCAGTACGTCCGTCCGCAGATCCAGACCGTGTGCCTCGGCCAGGCGGCCTCCGCTGCCGCCGTCCTGCTCGCGGCGGGAACGCCGGGCAAGCGCCTGGCGCTGCCGAACGCGCGCATCCTCATCCACCAGCCGGCCACCGGCCAGGGCGGCGGCCAGGCCTCGGACATCGAGATCCAGGCCCGCGAGATCCTGCGCATGCGCGGCTGGCTCGAGAACACCCTCTCGCACCACTCGAACCGCACGATCGAGCAGGTCAACAAGGACATCGACCGCGACAAGATCCTGTCGGCCGACGAGGCGCTGGAATACGGCCTCATCGACCAGGTGCTCACCTCGCGCAAGAACGTGCCGGCGCTCGTCAGCTGACGTCTGCCGTTTCGAAGGGGCTCGTCGCAATTCTGCGGCGGGCCCCTTCGCTCGCTCCGGCCGATTGCTGCGTCGGTGTCGAAGCTTGTCGGGGGTTCGGGTTAGGCTCGTCGGAACACAGCGATTAGGAGGCTGGGCATGGCACGCATAGGGGAGAGCGCCGACCTGCTCAAGTGCTCGTTCTGCGGAAAGAGCCAGAAGCAGGTCCAGCAGCTCATCGCCGGTCCCGGCGTGTACATCTGCGACGAGTGCGTCGAGCTGTGCAACGAGATCATCGAAGAGCGCTTGTCCGAGGCCAGCGAAGAAGCGGCCGGCGAGTTCGAGCTCCCGAAGCCGAAAGAGATCTACTCCTTCCTCGAGGAGTACGTGATCGGGCAGGATGCCGCGAAGCGCGCCCTCTCGGTCGCCGTCTACAACCACTACAAGCGCACGCGTGCCCGCAGCGCCATCGTCTCGGCCGAGGCGCAGGCCTCCGAGGTCGAGATCGCGAAGAGCAACATCCTCCTGATCGGCCCGACGGGATGCGGCAAGACCTATCTCGCCCAGAC
Source organism: Herbiconiux solani NBRC 106740 (assembly GCF_001571005.1). Lineage (GTDB taxonomy): Bacteria > Actinomycetota > Actinomycetes > Actinomycetales > Microbacteriaceae > Herbiconiux > Herbiconiux solani. Next base: position 236,933 of record NZ_BCST01000007.1, read on the forward strand.
TCTCGCGAAGCGGCTGAACGTGCCGTTCGCGGTCGCCGACGCCACGGCGCTGACCGAGGCGGGTTACGTCGGAGAAGACGTCGAGAACATCCTGCTCAAGCTGATCCAGGCCGCCGACTACGACGTCAAGCGTGCCGAGACCGGCATCATCTACATCGACGAGGTCGACAAGATCGCGCGCAAGGCGGAGAACCCGTCGATCACGCGCGATGTCTCCGGCGAGGGTGTGCAGCAGGCGCTGCTGAAGATCCTCGAGGGCACGGTCGCCTCCGTTCCGCCGCAGGGCGGGCGCAAGCATCCGCACCAGGAGTTCATCCAGATCGACACGACGAACGTGCTGTTCATCGTCGCCGGCGCCTTCGCGGGGCTGGAGGAGATCATCTCCCAGCGAGCCGGCAAGCGCGGCATCGGGTTCAACTCGCCGCTCTACAGCAAGAAGGCCGACGCCAACCTGTTCGGCGAGGTGCTCCCCGAAGACCTGCACAAGTTCGGTCTCATCCCCGAGTTCATCGGCCGGCTCCCGGTCGTCACGACCGTCACGCCGCTCGACCAGTCGGCGCTAATGCAGATCCTCACCGAGCCGCGCAACGCACTCGTGCGCCAGTACCAGCGGATGTTCGAGCTCGACGGCGTCGAACTCGAATTCGAGGTCGACGCGCTCGAGGCGATCGCCGATCTGGCGGTGCTGCGGCAGACGGGTGCGCGTGGTCTGCGGGCGATCATGGAGGAGGTGCTCGGGCCGATCATGTTCGAGGTGCCGTCCACCGACGAGGTCGCCCGAGTCATCGTCACCCGAGGGGCGGTGCTCGAGAACGCGGCGCCGACGATCGTCGCGCGGAAGCCGCGTCGCGAAGAGAAATCTGCGTGATTTCTGCCGCGCCGCCGCCTCTGCGGCGCGGGCGACATGTGACGGTGCGGTCGTGAGAGCCGGCCTGCGGTCGTGCCTCACGGCCGCGCCGCCACCTTGGGTCGTCGAGTAGGGCCTGTTGCGTTCGTCGCGGCGCGCACCGGGATTGTTTTCGGGGGGCGGGGCGTTGTGGTGGTCGTGAGGTGTGCGGGGAGTAGCTCTGCCGCCGCGAGAGACGAGAAGGCGCCGTGAACGTCATCGAGTGGCTGTTCGATGCTCAGCTGAGGATCGGGGATCAGACGATCCTCTGGCGCGAAGTCGTCGGCAACCTGTTCGGCCTCGCGAGCGCCCTGGGAGCACTCCGGCGCCGCATCTGGGCCTGGCCCGTCGGCATCGTCGGTAACGCGCTGCTCTTCACCGTCTTCCTCGGCGCCGTCTTCGGCACGCCGAACCCCGTCGACCTGCTCGGCCAGGCCGGGCGCCAGGTGATGTTCATCATCGTGTCGATCTACGGCTGGTACCGATGGGCGCACCCGTCAGCCCGGTCGACCTCGCCGGTCGAGCCGCGCTGGGCATCCACTCGGGCCCGCATCGGGCTCGTGGTCGCGCTGATCGCCGGCACCGCCATCCTGACCCCGATCTTCCGCGCCCTCGGCTCGTTCGAGCCCGTCTGGAGCGACGCCTGGATCTTCATGGGCTCGCTGCTCGCCACCTACGGCATGGCGCGTGGCTGGGTCGAGTTCTGGCTGCTCTGGGTCGCGGTCGACATCGTCGGGGTGCCTTTGCTGTTCTCGGCGGGTTACTACGCCTCGGGGATCATGTACGCCGTCTACGGCATCTTCACCCTCGTCGGCTTCTTCGTCTGGCGTCGTCAGCGCCGCCGCACGGCCGTCGACCCGGCACTTGTTGTCGCCTAGACGCCGGTTTAGCGACAACAACTGACGGGTCGAGGACCTGCCTGCGGGCGGGACGTGGCGGGTGGCGGGCGGCGGACGGGACGTGGGCGGCGCCGGGCGTCAGCGGAAGAGGCCGCTGTAGGCGTTGAGGGCGAGCTGCCCACCGAGGTGCGCGTAGAGCACCGTCGACGTCGCCGGGATCTCGCGCGACTTCACCAGATCGATGAGCCCGGCGAGCGACTTGCCCTCGTACACGGGGTCGGTGATCATCGCCTCGAGCTCGGCCCCCAGCCGGATCGCCTCCATCGTCGAGTCGACCGGGATGCCGTACAGGTCACCCGCCCACCCCTCGAGGATCTCGATCTCGTCGTCGCGCAGGTCGCGCCCGAGGCCGATCAGGTCGGCGGTGTGCCGGGCGATCCGTGCGACCTGGTCGCGGGTCTTCTCGAGCGTCGCCGAGGCGTCGATCCCGATCACCCGGCGCGGCCGCTCCTGCCCGGCGAACCCGGCGATCATGCCGGCGTGCGTCGAGCCGGTGACCGTGCAGACGATGATCGTGTCGAAGAAGACGCCCAGCTCCCGCTCCTGCTGCTCGACCTCGTCGGCCCAGTTCGCGTACCCCAGTCCGCCGAGGTGGTGCTCGGATGCTCCGGCCGGGATCGCATAAGGCTTGCCGCCCGCCTCGACCACCTCGTCGATCGCCCGCTGCCAGCTCGACCGGATGCCGATGTCGAACCCGGCGGAGTCGAGCGTGACCGTGGCCCCCATCATCCGCGAGAGCTGGATGTTGCCGACCCGGTCGCTCAGCGGGTCGGGCCAGTCGACCCAGTTCTCCTGCACCAGCCGGGCCTTGAGCCCGAGCTTCGCGGCGACCGCGGCGACCTGCCGCGTGTGGTTCGACTGGTACCCGCCGATCGAGACGAGCGTATCCGCGCCCTGAGCCAGCGCATCCGGAACCAGGTACTCGAGCTTGCGCGTCTTGTTGCCCCCGAACGCCAGCCCGCTCGACACGTCGTCGCGCTTGGCCCAGACCTGCGCGCCACCGAGGTGCTGGCTGAGGCGGGGCAGCGGATGAACGGGGCTCGGCCCGAAGGTGAGCGGGTAGCGGGGGAAATCGGAGATCGGCATGGGGGTCCTTCGGTCCTTCGCGAGAGCAGCGGTACGTTATGTCGTATGCAATATATCGCACCCCGGTCTAGACTTCCGACATGCCCGTTCCGTCGACCCGCTCCGTCCGTTCGCGCACGCTCTTGCGCGACGAGGTGTATCAAACCCTCCGTGACGCGATCGTCGACGGCACGCTCGCGCCGGGGGAGCGGCTCCGCGATCCCGAGCTCGAGACCTGGCTCGGGGTCAGCCGCACGCCGATCCGCGAGGCGCTGCTGCGGCTCGAGCGCTCGGGACTCGTCGTGGCCAAGCCGGGCCGAGCCACGACAGTGGCCCCGGCCGACGGGCAGGCCGTGCGCAACGCGCAGCAAGTGGCGGCGGCGCTGCACGAGCTGGCCGCACGCCTGGCGGTGCCTCAGCTCGGGGAGCAGGACCTGGATGCGCTGGAGGCTGCGAACGACGACTTCCGCGCCGCGCTGCAGGCCCACGACGTGGATCGCGCCCTGCAGGCCGACGACCGCTTCCACGAGGTCTTCGTCGCGGCGAGCGGCAACGCGATGATCGCGGAGGTGCTCGAAGGGGCGACCAGTGTGCTCAGGCGCATCGAGCGCATCCGCTTCTCGTCGCTCGACGGGCGTGACTCCGTACGCCAGCACGGCGCGATCATCGAGGCGGCCCGTGCGGGCGCTGCCGACCGAGCGGCCGATCTGGTGCGCGCGAACTGGATGGCGCTCACCCTCGCCGAGTGACCCCGCTCACCCCATCCCACCTCGCCGAGAAGTCACTTTTACGTCCACCCCGCCGGTTTTAGACGTAAAAGTGACTTCTCGGCGAAGTGGGGGTGGGGTTGGGGCGTGTGTGTGGGCGGGGGTGGGGTGGGCGCGCGAGGTGGGGATGCGACCCGGGGGTCAGGACCCGGGGGTCACGACCGCCGCATCCTCGTCGGCGTCGTACTCGATGATCGTCTCGTCGTCGAGCTCGACCACGGGCTTGCCCTCGAGCCAGGTGAGCGTCCAGCTCCAGTCGGAGGCGTCGACGCCCTGCTCGGCGAGCTCGCCCTCGACCTCGTAGATCGCGTCGATCACGACCTGGGGCAGCCGCGACGGCGGCTCGTCGCCGACCAGCCAGCGCGTCCCGAGCTGGATCATCGCAGCGACCTGTCGTAGGTGACCCACGGGGTCTTCTCGGCCACGTCGTCGTAGAGCGCGCGGGCGGTCTCGTTGTCCTCCGCCGTGATCCAGCGCACGATGCTCGCCCCGCGGCGGCGGCCCTCGTCGGACACGCCGTCGAGCAGCGCGCGGGCGATGCCCTCGCGCCGGCGCTCCGGCAGCACGAACAGGTCGTCGAGGTAGAGGCCCCGGCTGCCGTCCAGCGGCCGCGCGAACTCGCGGAAGTGCGCGAGGCCCACGACCTCGCCCGAGTCGTCGACGGCGACGAGGCACTCGACCTCGTTGGAGTCGTCGATGATCCAGCTCCAGACGAGCACGGCCTTCTCGTCCTGCAACGGCTTCTCGTAGAACTCGCCGTAGCCGGAGTACACGGCGTGCCAGGGGAAGAACTCCCCGGTCGATACGGGTCTGACCTCGATCGGCATCGTCGCCTCCTGGTTCATCGTGCGCCCTCCGTCGTGTCGTCGGACGCCTTCTCGTCGGGTGCCAGAACTATATCGCTGACCACGAGCTCGTCCGCCGAGGCGAAGCCGAGCGACTCGATCCGGCCCACGGCCTTCAGATCGGCGGCGGCGAGCTCGAGCAGAGCGGTCTCCTCGGCGGGGCCGGCGATGGTCGCCGAGGCGACCGCGGTCTTCTGCGAGGCCTTGGCGTCGGTCTTCGCACGACGGATGCCCACGAGCGCCCGCGAGGCGAGTGGCAGCAGAGGGGCGTGCGCGGGCAGCGCCGCGGTCACGCCCTCGGGCAGCGAGGTCTCGACCGACTCGGGCCAGGCGGCGTTGTGCACCGAGCCCTCGTGGGTCCACGACCAGACCTCATCGGTGGCGAACGGCAGGTAGGGCGCGAACAGCCGCAGCAGCACGTCGACGGCGGTCTGCAGTGCGAGCACCGCCGACGCCTTGCCGGCCGCGTCGGAGGAGTCGCGGTACGCCCGCTCCTTCACCAGCTCGAGGTAGTCGTCGCAGAAGGTCCAGAAGAAGGTCTCGGTGAGCTCGAGGGCACGCGCGTGGTCGTACTTGGCGAGCGAGGCCGTGGCGGCCCGGACGACCTCGTCGAGCTCGGTCAGCATCGAGAGGTCGATCGGGTCGACGATCTCGGTGTGGCCCGAGGGTAGGTCGAAGCCGTAGACGAACTTCGCCGCGTTCAGGATCTTGATGGCCAGGCGCCGCCCGATCTTGATCTGCGTCGGGTTCTTCTCGTCGAAGGCCGCGTCGGTGCCCAGGCGCGAGGAGGCGGCCCAGTAGCGCACCGCATCCGAGCCGTGGGCCTTCAGAATGTCGGCGGGCGTGACGACGTTGCCCTTCGACTTCGACATCTTCTTGCGGTCCGGGTCGACGATGAAGCCCGAGAGCGCGGCGTGCGCCCAGGGCGCCTGGTCGGTCTCGAGGGTCGAGCGGAGCATGGTCGAGAACAGCCAGGTGCGGATGATGTCCTGGCCCTGGGGGCGCAGGTCGTAGGGGAAGACCATTCCCCACAGCTCGTCGTCGCGCATCCAGCCGCCGGCCAGCTGCGGGGTGAGGGAGGAGGTGGCCCAGGTGTCCATCACGTCGACCTCGCCCTGGAAGCCGCCGGGCACGCCACGCTGCTCCTCGGAGTAGCCGGGTGCCGCATCCGAGGAGGGGTCGACGGGCAGGATGTCGCGGGTCGCGACGATCGGCTCGTCGAAGACCGGGTTGCCGTCGCCGTCGAGCGGGTACCAGACCGGCAACGGCACGCCGAAGAAGCGCTGGCGCGAGACCAGCCAGTCGCCGGTGAGGCCGCCGACCCAGTTGTCGTAGCGCACCTTCATGAACTCGGGGTGCCAGTCGAGCTCGGCGCCGAGTTCGAGCAGGCGGGCGCGGAGCGCGTCGTCGCGGGCCCCGTTGCGGATGTACCACTGACGGGTCGAGACGATCTCGAGCGGACGGTCGCCCTTCTCGAAGAACTTGACCGGGTGGGTGATCGGTTTCGGCTCGCCGATCAGCTCGCCCGAGGCGCGCAGCAGCTCGACGACGGCCTGCTTGGCCGAGAACACGGTCTTGCCAGCGAGCTGCGCGTAGGCCTCGCGCCCGGCGGGGGAGGTGATGGCCGAAGGCGGCTCGCTGACGACACGGCCGTCGAAGCCGATGATCGCGCGGTTGGGCAGGTCGAGGTCGCGCCACCAGATCACGTCGGTCAGGTCGCCGAAGGTGCAGATCATGGCGATGCCCGAGCCCTTGTCGGCCTGGGCGAGGTGGTGCGCGAGCACCGGCACCTCGACGCCGAACAGCGGGGTGGTGACGGTGGTGCCGAAGAGGGCCTGGTAGCGCTCGTCATCCGGATGCGCGACCAGCGCCACACAGGCGGGCAGCAGCTCGGGGCGGGTGGTCTCGATGAAGACGCCCTCGCCGCCCGGCCCATCCTGACCGGCAGTGTGGAACTCGAGGCGGTGGTAGGCGCCCGGCTGCTCCTTGTCCTCCAGCTCGGCCTGGGCGACGGCGGTACGGAAGGTCACGTCCCAGAGCGTGGGGGCCATCGCCTGGTAGGCCTCGCCCCGCTCGATGTTGCGCAGGAACGCCAGCTGCGACGCGGCCTGCGACTCGCGCGAGATGGTGCGGTAGGTCTGGGTCCAGTCGACCGAGAGGCCGAGGTCGCGCCAGAGCGACTCGAACTGCTTCTCGTCCTCGACCGTGAGGATCTCGCACAGCTCGATGAAGTTGCGGCGCGAGATCGGGATCTGGTCGGCGGCCTTCGACGACTTGTTGTCGCCACCCTCGAACGGCGGGGTGAACGACTCGTCGTAGGGCAGCGAGGGGTCGCAGCGCACACCGTAGTAGTTCTGCACGCGGCGCTCGGTGGGCAGGCCGTTGTCGTCCCAGCCGATCGGGTAGAACACGCGCTTGCCGCGCATCCGCTGGTAGCGGGCGATCACGTCGGTGTGCGTGTACGAGAACACGTGGCCGATGTGCAGCGAACCGGATGCGGTGGGCGGCGGGGTGTCGATCGAATAGACGCACTCCCGGGTGGCGCCCTCGCGGCGGAACAGGTACGTGCCCTCATCCCGCCACCGCTCGTCCCACTTCGCTTCGAGCCCCTCGAGGGCGGGCTTCTCGGGCATGCGTGCGGACATAGCGGCCTCCTGGCGATATAGACGGCACCGTGTCAAGTGGTGAGGTGCCTCACTGTCTGGGCCAGTTTACCGGGACATCCCTTCCTCTACCCCATGCTCCCTCTACCTCATGCTCGCGCGGAGGGTGCGGAGCTCTCGGGTGAGGGGCTCGGGGATGCGGTCGGCTCCGAGCTCGGTGAAGTAGGCGTCGATCTCGTCGGCCTCGCGCGTCCAGGCGGCCCGGTCGACCGAGAGGATCGCCTGCAGGTCCTCGTAGCCGATGTCCAGGCCCTCGACGTTGAAGTCGCGCACCCGGGGCAGCTTGCCGACGGGGGTGTCCACGACCTCGACCGATCCGTCCAGGCGGCGCACGATCCACTCCAGCACGCGCGAGTTCTCCGAGAACCCGGGCCAGATGAACCGGCCGTCCGCATCCTTCCGGAACCAGTTCACCGAGAACACGGGAGGAGCATCCGCCCCCAGCGTCTCGCCGATCTCGAGCCAGTGGGCGAAGTAGTCGGTGATGTCGTAGCCGCAGAACGGCAGCATCGCGAAGGGGTCGTGGCGCAACCGGCCCACGGCACCCTCGGCGGCGGCGGTCGTCTCCGAGGCCATGGTCGCCCCCATGAAGACACCGTGCGCCCAGTCACGGGCCTGCGACACCAGCGGCACGGTCGAGGGCCGGCGGCCGCCGAACAGGATCGCGTCGATCACGACCCCCTCGGGCGAATCCCAGTCGGACGCGATCGAGGGGCACTGGTCGGCCGTCACCGTGAACCGGGAGTTCGGGTGCGCGGCCGGCGTCGCCGACTCCGGCGTCCAGTCCTCTCCCTGCCAGTCGATCAGGTGCGCCGGCGGGGTCGGGGTGAGTCCCTCCCACCAGATGTCGCCGTCGTCGCGCAGGGCGACGTTGGTGAAGATCGAGTTGCCCCAGACGGTGTCGACCGCGGTCGGGTTGGTCGTGATCCCGGTGCCGGGCGCGACGCCGAAGAAGCCGCGCTCGGGGTTGATCGCGCGCAGCCGGCCGTCGGGGCCGGGCCGCATCCACGCGATGTCGTCACCGATCGTCTCGACCTTCCAGCCCGGGATCGACGGGTTCAGCATCGCGAGGTTGGTCTTGCCGCAGGCCGAGGGGAACGCGGCGGCCAGGTGGTAGACCTTGCCGGCCGGCGAGGTGATCTTGATGATCAGCATGTGCTCGGCGAGCCAGCCCTCGTCGCGGGCCATGACCGAGGCGATGCGCAGCGCGAAGCACTTCTTGCCGAGCAGCGCGTTTCCGCCGTACCCGGAGCCGAACGACCAGATCTCGCGCGTCTCGGGGAAGTGGGAGATGTACTTGACCGGGTTGTGCGGCCACGCGACATCCTCGTGCCGCACGCCCGCGTCGTCGACGAGGGGCGCGCCCACCGAGTGCACCGCGGGGACCCACGGCGTCTCCGGCCCGATCAGGTCGAGGGCGGCCTCACCCATCCGCGTCATCAGCTGCATGCTGACGACGACGTAGGGCGAGTCGGTGATCTGTACGCCGAGCTGCGAGATGGGGCCGCCGAGGGGGCCCATCGAGAACGGCACGACGTACATCGTGCGGCCGCGCATGCTGCCGGCGAAGAGGGTGTCGAGCTCCTCGCGCATTGCGAAGGGGCTGCGCCAGTTGTTCGTGGGGCCCGCGTCGGCCTGGCGCTCGGAGCAGATAAACGTGCGGTCCTCGACCCGGGCGACGTCGGCCGGGTCGCTGCGGGCGAGGAAGCTGTTGGGCCGCCATTCCGGGTTCAGCCGGATCAGGGTGCCCTGGGCGACCATCATCTTGGTCAGGTCGTCCCATTCGCGGGTGCTGCCGTCGCACCAGACGATCTGATCGGGCTTGGTCAGGCGCGCTAAGTCGCGCACCCAGTCGTTCACGTCGGCGTTCCTGCTGGGGCCGTCGACGCCGGTCATGGTCGGTGTGGTGAGGATGCTCATCATCGAACCCGTTTTCGTCAAGTAGGGGAGGTTTCTTCCACTATGCGGAGATATTCGAGCAGAATCCGGGTATTCTGCCGGAAAGATCGGCCAATCTTTACGGGAGGCAAAAGTGGCGGACTCCAGTGACCTGATCACGCTCGGCCGGCGCATCCGGCACCACCGCAAACAGCACGGGCTGACCCTCGACCAGCTGGGCGCGAAGGTCGGCGTCGTCGGCAGCCAGCTCTCCCTGATCGAGAACGGCCGCCGCGAACCCAAGCTCTCGCTGCTGCAGGCACTCGCCGTCGAGCTCGGTGTGCCGATGCACGATCTGCTGAGCGACGAGGCTCCGGATGCGCGCACCGCGCTCGAGATCGAGCTCGCGAAGGCGCAGGCCTCGCCCCTCTACGCCTCACTGGGGCTCCCCGTGGTGCCGGCCAGCCGCACCCTGCCGCTGGAGACCCTGGAATCCCTCGTCGGACTGCACCGGGAGCTGCTCCGGCGCGCGACCCAGTCGATCGCGACACCTGAGGAGGCGCGGCGGGCGAACACCGAGAACCGGCTCGCCATGCGCGACGAGAACAACCACCTCCCGGAGCTCGAGGCGCTCGCCGAGGAGACGCTCGCGACCGTGGGTCACACCTCGGGCGCCCTCACCCACCGCAGCGTCTCGCTGCTCGCCGAGAGCCTCGGGTTCAGCCTGATCTACGTCGACAACCTGCCGCACTCGGCCCGCTCGGTCACCGACTTGGAGAACGGCCGGATCTACCTGCCGCCGGCCTCGATCCCGGGCGGGCACGGGCTCCGCTCGATGGCACTGCAGGCGATGGCGCACCGGCTGCTCGGGCACACCCCGCCCCGCAGCTACGCCGAGTTCCTCCAGCAGCGGCTCGAGATCAACTACTTCGCCGCCGCGTGCCTGATGCCGATGACCCCGTCGGTCGCGTTCCTCCGGGCTGCGAAGGAGCGGAAGGACCTGTCGGTCGAGGACTTCCGCGACGCGTTCGGGGTGACCCACGAGGCGGCGGCGCTCCGGATGACGAACCTCGCGACCTCGCACCTGGACATGCGCGTGCACTTCCTGCGGGTGGGGGAGGACGGCGCGATCTACAAGGCCTACGAGAACGACGGGCTCCCGCTGCCGGCCGACGTCACGGGCGCGGTCGAGGGTCAGCTGGTCTGCCGCAAGTGGGCGGCGCGCGGCGCGCTCGGCCGCACCAACCGCACGACCGAGTTCTACCAGTACACCGACACCCCGGCCGGCACGTTCTGGTGCGCGACCCAGACCGGCAAGACCGACGCCGGGGAGTTCTCGATCACCTTCGGGGTGCCGTTCTCGGAGGCCAAGTGGTTCCGCGGGCGCGACACCCAGGGCCGGGTGCAGTCGACCTGCCCAGACGAGTCGTGCTGCCGGAAGCCGGCGTCCGATCTCGCCGAGAAGTGGTCGGACTCGGCCTGGCCGAGCGCGAAGCTGCACGCCCACATCCTGTCGCCCCTGCCGTCGGGCAAGTTCCCCGGGGTCGACGAGAACGAGGTGTACCAGTTCCTCGAGGCCCACTCCGGGTCGCTCTAAGGGAAGCGGTCGCCTCAGGCGACGAGCTCTAGGTGAGCGGGCCACCCCGGGCGACGAGGTCTAGGCCAGCGGGTCGCTCGGGTCCCTCGGGTCGGTGTGGTCGAGCATCCACCCGCGGTCCTTCGCGGCCTTCTTGAGCTTCTCGAAGAGCCCGGCGCCGTCGGGGGCGTAGACCCGCGGGGCCAGCTCGACCGCCGCGTTCGGGTCGACCTTCGACCGGCCACCGGCCAGCACCGCCTCGCTCGCGGAGAGCTGGCGGATGGCGATCGCCGCGACGCTGTCAGGGTGCTCGATCGCGAACTCCCGGTAGATCTCCTCGTCGTGCTGCCCGTCGTCGCCGATCAGCAGCCAGTGGATGTCGGGGAACTCCTCGGCGAGCCGGCGGAGGTTCTTCTCCTTGTGCTCGCGGCCGTTGCGGAAGAAGCGGTCGTGGGTCGGGCCCCAGTCGGTGAGCAGGATCGGGCCGCTCGGATACAGGTTCCGCGACAGGAAGCGGGTGAGCGTCGGCGCGACGTTCCAGGCGCCCGTCGAGAGGTAGATCACGGGCGTGCCCGGGTTGTCGGTGGTCATCCGCTCGAGGAAGACGGCCATCCCGGGTGTGGGCGTGCGGGCGTGCACGTCGAGCACGAAGGTGTTCCAGAACGCCAGGAAGGGGCGGGGGAGCGCGGTGACCATGACGGTGTCGTCGATGTCGCAGACCACGCCGAACGTGGTGTCCGGGGCGACGATGAACACGGGCGCCTCGACCGGCTCGGAACCCTCGGCCGACATCGTGATCGTGTGCCAGCCCGGCTCGAGCTCGACGTCGACCGACGCGTCGACGACGCCGCCGCGGTCGGCGAGCACCGTGCGCACGCTGCCCTCGACCTGGATCGTCACCTCGACGTCGCCCACCGGGACGCTCGTGAAGCTGCGCCAGCCGCGCACCCGCTCCTCGCGCCGGCGCTGCTGGCGGGCGGCGCGGGAACCGGGCTTGGGCTGCTTGGTCAGCAGCACCCGGCCGAGAACCCGGACGCGGGTGGTGGAGCCGTACCCGGTGTACGGGATGACCGTCGCCTGGTGTCCGCGACGCCGGGCCCACTTCTCCCGGAAGTCGTGGATCGCGTCGTCGATTCGAGCGGCACGGTGCAGGCGGAGTGCCGCGGCGGGTTCTGTTGGCACGCTGCCAGTCTGTCACGGCCCGGCACGCACCGCAGAAGATGGTGCAGACCCGACGGGATCCGCACGCCGACGGGGCCGCCCGGACACGTCGACACGACGCAGACCCGAGAAGTGCTCACGCGACTGACAGACAGTCGATCTAGACTCGGGTGTCGGGATTCGGGAAAGGGACGGGCTCAGTGTCATTCAACGACCTCATCAGCGGTGCGCTCACATCGACCGGGAAGGTGCGCAACGAGCCGGTCCAGGCTCGCAGCAGCGAACGGATCGGAGCCCTGCTCGACGCCGCCTCGGCGGTCGTCGCCGAGGTCGGCATCGAGCGCCTCACGACCGCCATGGTCGCCGAGCGCGCCGGCGCCTCGATCGGCACCGTCTACCGCTACTTCCCCGACCGCATCGCCGTGTTGGGGGCCATGAGCCTTCGCGGCTTCGAGCGCTTCCTCCGCGCCAGCGTCGACCTGCTCGAGAGCACGAAGCCCACGACGATGGATGCCGCGTTCGGCTGCCTGATCGACGCGGCCGTGCAGATGCACCGCACCGAGCCGGGCTTCACGTCCATCCGGCTCTCGGACCAGATCGCCCTCCCCGAGGTGGATGGCGGCACCGCCGCCTCGGCCCGCGTCGCCGGCCCCCTCGCCGAGATCTTCGCCGCCGAGTTCGACATCGCCGACGACGGAACCCTGGCCGACCGCCTCGACATCGCGCTCACGATGGTCGACGCCCTGCTGGTGCGCGCGTTCATCATCGACCCGCAGGGCGACGAGGATGCGATCGCCGCCTGTCGCGCCGTCGTCACTGCGTATTTGTGACGATGGTTGACCCTCGGGCTTTGCGTTTTCCCCCGATGATGTTTGGCTTGTCCGAAGGATCGTAGCCCGCGGTCCCACGACGATAGGGCCCCGCGATGATCGAGTTCCGCTCGGTGACGAAGCAATTCCCGGACGGGACGGTCGCGGTCAAGTCCTTCGACCTCGTCATCCCGCCCCGCAAGACGACCGTGCTGGTCGGGTCCTCCGGCTGCGGCAAGACGACGTTGCTCCGCATGATCAACCGGATGATCGACCCGACCTCGGGCAGCATCCTGATCGACGGGGAGGACACCTCGACGCTCGCGCCGGTGAAGCTCCGCCGCCGGATCGGTTACGTGATGCAGAACTCCGGTCTGCTGCCGCACCGCAAGGTGATCGACAACGTCGCGACCGTGCCGATCCTGAACGGCGTGCCGAAGAAGGAGGCCCGGGCGCACGCGCTCGACCTGCTCGACACGGTGGGCCTGGACCGTTCGCTCGCCGACAAGTACCCCCGCCAGCTCTCCGGCGGTCAGCAGCAGCGCGTGGGAGTCGCACGAGGGCTCGCGGCCGACCCGAACATCCTGCTGATGGACGAGCCGTTCGGCGCCGTCGACCCGATCGTGCGTGCCGAACTGCAGCAGGAGACGATCCGGTTGCAGGACGGCCTCGGCAAGACCGTCGTCTTCGTGACCCACGACATCGACGAGGCCTTCCTCCTCGGCCACCAGGTCGTCATCCTGCAGAAGGGCGGACACATCGCGCAGGTCGGCACGCCGGCCGAGATCCTCGCGAACCCCGCCGACGACTTCGTCGCCTCGTTCGTCGGGGCCGACAAGGGCAAGCGGGTGCTCCGTATCGAGCGGGTCGACGGGCAGGATGTCGTGGTCGACGAGAACGGCACGCCGACCGGGGTGCTCCGCCCATGAAGTGGGTCGGATCGAACCTCGATCTGGTCTGGGAGCTGATCGTCGCCCACGTCGGCCTCAGCGTGCCCCCGATCATCATCGGCTTCCTGCTGTCCATCCCGCTGGGCTGGGTGGCCAACCGGTTCCGCATCTCCCGGGGCGTGATCCTGCTCGTGCTCGGGCTGCTCTACACGATCCCCTCGCTTCCGCTGTTCATCTTCATGCCGCTGATCCTCGGCACCAACCAGCTCTCGTCGGCCAACGTCGTGGTCGGGCTCACGATCTACGCGATCGCCCTGATGGTGCGGTCCTCGGCCGACGGCCTGGCCTCGGTCGACGACGACATCCTGCAGGCCGCCTCGGCCATGGGCTACTCGGCCTGGCAGCGGTTCTGGCGGGTCGAGCTGCCACTGTCGGGCCCGGTCCTCCTCGCGGGCCTCCGGGTCGTCTCGGCGAGCACCGTGAGTCTCGCCACCATCGGCTCGGTGATCGGCGTGACCAGCCTCGGCTACCTGTTCATCAACGGCTTCCAGCGCAACATCCCCGCCGAGGTCATCACCGGCATCGTGGCGACCCTGCTCGTCGCGGTGGTCTTCGACCTGCTGCTGGTGCTCCTCGGCCGGGTGCTGCTGCCCTGGAACGCCCGTGACCGGACGAGCTCGCGCCAGGCACGCCGGCAGGCCGTGCTGCTCGCGGAGGGTGTCTCGTGAACTTCGTCGTGGAGGGCTTCGGCTGGATCTTCGACCCGGCCAACATCGGCGGGCCGCAGGGCTGGATCGCGCGGCTGCTCGAACAGCTCTCGTACACCTTCGGCGCGGTCGCGATCGGCGCCGTCATCGCCATCCCGCTCGGCTACCTGGTGGGCCACACCGGCCGTGGCCGGGACATCGCGGTCTCGCTCTCGGGCGGCCTCCGCGCTCTGCCGAGCCTCGGTGTGCTGATCCTAATCGGGCTCGGACTCGGGATCGGGTTCAAGGCGCCGCTGATCACCTTCGTCATCCTCGCCATCCCGCCCATCCTGGCCGGTGCCTACTCGGGCTTCGAGGCGGTCGACCGCAAGACCATCGACGCGGCGCGGGCGGTCGGGATGACCGAGTGGCAGGTCATCACGCAGGTCGAGGTGCCACTCGGGCTGCCCCTCCTGATCGGTGGGATCCGCTCCGGCGTGCTGCAGGTCGTCGCGACCGCGACACTCGCCGGGTACATCTCCGGAGGCGCCCTCGGCGTCTTCATCTTCGAGGGCACCAGCACCCGCAACTACGCCGAGACGCTCGGCGCCTCCATCCTGGTGACGGCCCTGGCGCTCGCACTCGAGGGAATCTTCGCCCTCGTGCAGCGGTTGGTCGTTCCACGCGGAGTCGTCGCGAAAGAAGCCACAGACCTCCGGCCGCGGTCATCCCGTCCGCAGCCGGTGATGGGAATCCCCATCCACGAAGGGAAATGATCACATGTTCACAGCAATCAAGAAAGGCCGGCTCGTCGCAGGGCTAGTCGCGGTCAGTGCGACGGTGGCACTGGCAGGGTGCTCGTCAAGCAATCCGCTCGACACCTCGTCGTCATCCGCCGGCGGCGACGGATCGGCGATCGTCATCGGCTCGCAGGCGTACTACTCCAACGAGATCATCGCGGAGATCTACGCCCAGGCCCTCGAGGCGAACGGCGTGACCGTCACCCGCCAGTTCAACATCGGCCAGCGCGACGCCTACCTCCCCGCCCTCGAGAGCGGCGAGGTGCAGCTGTTCCCGGAGTACTCCGGCAACCTGCTCCAGTACTACGACCCCGAGACCACGGCCAAGACCAGCGACGACGTCTACGCGGCACTCAAGGGCGCACTGCCCGAGGGCCTCGAGGTGCTCGACCAGTCGCCGGCCACCGACCAGGACTCCTACAACGTCACCAAGGAGTTCTCTGACGCGAACGGCGTCACGAGCCTCGAAGACCTCGCGAAGGTCACGACGCCGATCACCCTCGGCGGCAACTCCGAGCTCCAGACCCGTCCTTACGGACCTCAGGGTCTGCAGTCGACCTACGGCGTGACCGTGGGCTTCACCCCGATCGAGGATTCGGGCGGACCGCTGACCATCCAGGCGCTGAAGGACAACACCGTCCAGCTGGTCAACATCTACTCGGCAGACCCGAACATCAGCACGAACAACCTGGTGACGCTGGAAGACCCGAAGGGCCTCTTCCTCGCCTCCAACATCGTCCCGCTGATCAACTCGGACGCGGCGACCCCCGAGGTCTCCGACGTGATCAACAAGGTCAGTGCCGCGCTCACCGCCGCCGACCTCGTCGAGCTCAACTCGCAGAGCGTCAACGACCAGGAGTCGGCCGACAAGATCGCCTCCGACTGGCTCGCCAAGGTCAAGCTGTTCTGACGACCCCCCACTGAGAGGCCCCGATCCGCGCGTCCTGCGGGTCGGGGCCTCTTCGTGTATCGACTTGTATACAGGTCAATGTTTACGCGTGCGTGCTGCACATCCGTGCAATGACGCGGGATAAAGGGACTAAGGGCCCGACCTGTATACAGCCGTTCGTAGACTGTAGGTGTCATGAACGATCTCCTCGATCCACTCTTGCTGTCGCGGTGGCAGTTCGGTCTCACGACCATCTACCACTTCCTGTTCGTGCCCCTGACGATCGGCCTGGCGACCACGGTCGCCATCTTCCAGACCGCCTGGGTGCGCACGGACAAGACCAAGTACCTCCAGCTCACGCGGTTCTTCGGCAAGATCTTCCTGATCAACTTCGCCATGGGCGTCGTGACCGGGATCGTGCAGGAGTTCCAGTTCGGGATGAACTGGTCCGACTACTCCCGCTTCGTCGGCGACGTCTTCGGGGCGCCGCTCGCGCTCGAGGGACTGCTCGCGTTCTTCCTCGAGGCGACCTTCATCGGGTTGTGGATCTTCGGCTGGGACAGGCTGCCGAAGAAGATCCACCTGCTCACGATCTGGGCGACCGCGATCGGCAGCACCCTCTCGGCGTACTTCATCATCGCCGCCAACTCCTTCATGCAGAACCCGGTCGGCTACCAGATCAACGAGGTCAAGGGCCGGGCCGAGCTCACCGACATCTGGGCCCTCCTGACCAACAAGGTCGCGCTCGCGGCCTTCCCGCACACCGTCTTCGCCTGCTTCATGGTGACGGCGGGCCTGATCATCGCCGCAGCGGCCTGGCATCTGTACCGCAACCAGCACCTCGAGACCATGCGCCCGGCCCTCAAGTTCGGCCTGTGGATGATGGTGATCGCCGGGGCGCTCACCGTGCTGAGCGGTGACCAGCTCGGCCTCGCGATGGTCGAGACGCAGCCGATGAAGATGGCCGCGGCGGAGGCGATGTACACGACCTCGACCGGCGCCGACGCCTCCTTCTCGATCTTCACCCTCGGCACGCCCGACGGCGTGCACGAACTGTTCTCGATCCGCATCCCGTACCTGCTCTCCTTCCTGTCGACGCACACCTTCGACGGCACCGTCGAGGGCATCAACGACCTGCAGGCGCAGTACACGCAGCTCTACGGCCCCGGCGACTACACACCCACCATCTGGGTCACCTACTGGGCCTTCCGCTGGATGATCGGCCTCGGCATGGTGCACGTGATGATCGCGGCCGTCGGCCTCTGGATCACCCGCCGCGGCCGTCAGCCCCGCTGGCAGTGGCTCTGGCGGGTCGCGATCTGGGCCTTCCCGCTCTCGCTCGGAGCCATGATCGTGGGCTGGATCTTCACCGAGATGGGCCGGCAGCCGTGGATCGTGTTCAGCCTGCTGAAGACCTCCGACGCCGTCTCGCCCGGCATCACGGGTCTGGACGTTCTGATCTCGCTGGTCGCCTTCACCGTGATCTACGGATCGCTCGCCGTGGTCGAGTTCAAGCTCATCAAGAAGGCCATCCAGAAGGGGCCGGACGACGCCCCCGAACCGGATCCCGAGTCGGGCGAGGTCCGGCACGCGGCGACGGTCTACTAGGAGGACATGATGGATCTCACAGTCCTGTGGTTCGGCATCGTCGGCTTCTTCTTCATCGGCTACTTCGTGCTCGACGGCTTCGACTTCGGCGTCGGGATGTCGCTGCCCTTCCTCGGCCGCGACGACACCGATCGGCGCGTGCTGATCAACACGATCGGTCCGGTCTGGGATCTTAACGAGACCTGGGTGATCGTGGCCGGAGCTTCGCTGTTCGCCGCCTTCCCGGAGTGGTACGCGACCCTGTTCAGCGGGTTCTACCTGCCGCTGCTGTTCATCCTGCTCGCGCTCATCCTCCGCGGCGTCTCGTTCGAGTACCGCCACCAGCGGCCCGAGGCAGTCTGGAAGAAGCGTTTCGACCGGATGATCGTGATCGGGTCGGCCGTTCCCGCCTTCCTCTGGGGTGTGGCCTTCGCCAACATCGTGCGCGGGGTGCCGCTGGATGCGAACCACGACTACATCGGCGGGTTCTTCGCCCTGCTCAATCCGTACGCGCTGCTCGGCGGTCTGACCACCCTGCTGCTGTTCTTCACGCACGGGGTGGTGTTCGTCTCGCTGAAGACCGACGGCGAGATCCGGGAGCGCGCCCGGCGGCTCGCCATCCGCTCCGGTGCGGTGACCATCGCCGTTGCGGCCGTGTTCCTGGCCTGGACGACGCTCTCGTACGGCTCGCCGATCTCGGGCCTTCTGTCGGGAGTCGCCGCCGTGACCCTGATCCTGTCCTTCGCCGCGAACCTGCGCGGGCGGGAGGGGCGGGCCTTCGCGCTGATGGCCGTGACCATCGCGGTCGCGGTGCTGAGCCTGTTCGCGGCGCTCTTCCCCGACGTGATGCCGGCCTCGAACGACCCGGCGAACAGCCTGACGATCGAGAACGCCTCCTCGTCGGCGTACACGCTGCAGATCATGAGCTGGGTGGCGCTGGCCTTCGTGCCGTTGATCGTGGCCTACCAGGCGTGGACCTACTGGGTGTTCCGCAAGCGGGTCAGTCGCGCTCAGATCCCGGTCGAGAGCGCACACTAGAACCGTGCGACCTGTCGACCCGAGGCTCCTGCGGTACGCCGCGGCGGCGCGGTCGTTCTTCCTGATCGGCGGGGGCGTCGCCCTGCTGCAGACGGCGGCGACCGTGGCGTTCGCGTACCTCGTGACCCAGCTGATCGTGCGGGCGATCGCAGGGGAGCAGCTGCCGGCGCTCGCCGGGCCGCTCGCCGCCCTCGGTGGCGTGGTCGTGCTGCGGTTCGTGCTCGCCTGGGCGTCGGAGGCGAGCGCCCTCCGCGGTGCCGCGGTGGTCAAGAGCCAGTTGCGCACGCGGGTGCTCGACGCGATCACCCGACTCGGGCCGGGCTGGCTCGCCGCGCGCAACTCGACGGCGGTGGGCGTGACCACCGGGCCGGGCCTGGATGCGCTCGACACCTACTTCGCCCGCTACCTCCCGCAGCTCGTGCTCACCGCGGTGGCGATGCCGATCGTGGTGGTCGTGATCTGGTGGCAGGACTGGATCTCGGGGCTGACCGTGGCCCTCACGCTCCCGCTCATCCCGGTCTTCATGATCCTGATCGGCTGGGCGACCCAGAGCGTGCAGCAGAAGCAGTGGGAGAAGCTCACGCGCCTCTCCACGGCCTTCCTCGACGTGGTCGGCGGGCTGTCGACGCTGACGGTCTACGGGCGTCAGCACCGCCAGGCCGGCCGCATCCGCCAGGTGACCGAGGAGTACCGGGGCGAGACGATGCGGGTGCTGCGGATCTCGTTCCTCAGCGGTTTCGCTCTCGAGCTGGCCGCGAGCCTGTCGGTGGCGCTGGTCGCGGTGTCGATCGGGGTGCGGCTGATCGACGGGAGCCTCGGGCTCGGGGTCGGGCTGTTCGTGCTGCTGCTGGCGCCGGAGGCCTTCCTGCCGATCCGGAACGTGGGGGCGCAGTTCCACGCGGCGGCCGACGGGATCGCGGCGGCCGAGGAGGTGTTCGCGATCATCGGTGCGGGTGCGGGTGCGGGTGCGGGTGCTTCGGCTGGTGCGGACGTTGGGCTCGGTGGGGGTGTGGCTTCGGCGGGGGTGTCGGATGCGCAGGGCGCCCGAGGTGGTCGGTCCGGTCGTGGCGGACTGCGGATCGCGGATCTCACCGTTCGGTACGGCGACACCGTCGCGCTCGACGGCTTCTCGGCCGAGGTGCCTGCCGGTGCGGTCACGGCGCTGAGCGGGCCGAGCGGCAGCGGCAAGACGTCGCTCGTCAACGCGCTGCTCGGCTTCGTGCCGCACGACGGCCGCATCCTCCTCGGCGACGGCGACGGCGACGGCGACGGTGGCGGGCGGGCGGTCACGGATGGCGCAGGGCGCGCGTGGTTGGCCTGGGCAGGGCAGCAGCCCAAGCTGATCTCCGGGCCGGTGGCCGGCAACGTCACCCTGGGGGACACCGCGCCGGACGCCGTACTCGCTCGTGCCGCGCTCGACTTGGTCGGCGGCTCGGACATCTCCCTCGAGACCGTCGTCGACCCGAGCGGCGGAGGACTCTCCGGCGGACAGGCGCAGCGCGTCTCGAACGCCCGCGCGGTCTACCGCGCCCGCCGGCTCGACTGCCCGGTGATCGTCTTCGACGAGCCGACCTCGGCCCTCGACGCGGTCGCCGAGGAGCGCTTCACGGCCGGGCTCCACGAACTCGCGGACGAGGGCCGGGCCGTGCTCGTCGTGAGCCACCGGCGCGCGGTGATCGACGCCGCCGATCGGGAGATCACACTCGAACCCGCTCACTCCGGCTTGCACGTGGACGTGGACGTGGACGTGGTCGTCGACGGAGCAGTGACGTGAACCGCCGCGAGGTCGTCCGGCTCGCGCAGCCGCGGCTCCGCCGGTTCCTCCCGGGGGTCCTCCTCGGGCTGGTCAGCGCCCTCTGTGCCGTCGGGCTGCTTGCGACGGCCGCCTGGCTGATCACCCGGGCCGCCGAGCAGCCGCCCATCCTCTACCTCTCGGCCGCGATGGTGGGGGTGCGTGCCTTCGCGCTCGGCCGGGCGGCCTTCCGCTACCTCGAGCGGCTGACCGGGCACGACGCCGCCTTCGCGACGCTTCCCGAGCTCCGCGTCGGCGTCTACGAGCGGCTCGTCCCCGTCGCCCCCGACGGACTGGGCGGCAGCCGCCGCGGCGATCTGCTCTCCCGCCTCGTGGCCGATGTCGACGAGCAGCAGAACGTGCCGCTCCGCGTCGTCCAGCCCCTCGTGGTCTCCGGTCTCACGGCGCTCGCCGTGGTGGTCGTGGTCTCCGTGCTGCTGCCGGCCGCGGGGCTGATCCTTGGGATCGGTCTCGTGCTGGCCGCGGTGCTGGGCACCGCCCTCAACTCCCGGGTGTCCGGCCGCGCCGAGCGCGAGCTCGCCGGCCTCCGCGGCGCGTACCAGGCCGAGCTCGCCGACTACCTCGGTTCGCTCGACGTGCTGGTCGCCTACGGTGCCGACGCCGAGGCGCGGGGCCGCCTCGCGGAAGCCCACCACGCGCTGACCCGCGCATCCGTTCGCCGTTCGCTCGGCAGCGCCCTGACGACCGCGCTCGTCACGCTGATCTCGGGGGGAGTGACGCTCGGCATCCTGGCCGTCGGCATCCCGCAGCTGCAGCCGGGGGGAGCCGGGGGTGGCGCGGGCGGCTTCGACGGACCGGTGCTCGCGCTCGTCGCCCTGGTGCCGATGGCGGTGTTCGAGGTCTTCGCGATGGTGCCGCTGGCGTGGGGCGCCTGGCGTCAGGTGGCGGCGAGCGCCGACCGGATCGCGGCGGTGGTGCCGGATGTCGTGCCCGCCGAGATCCCCGTCGACGGCCCGGGAGCGGTCAGGCCGGCGCCCGCCCGTGGCGAGGCCGTCCGGCTCCGGGTGCGGGACCTCAGCGCGCGGTGGCCGGGGGCGTCCGGCGACTCACCCGCCCTCGCGCCCGTGTCCTTCGACCTGGGTCCGGGCGACCGGGTGCTGGTCCGGGGCGCGAGCGGCGCCGGCAAGACGACGCTCGCGCACGCCCTGGTGCGCTTCCTCGAGCACGGCGGCCGGTACGAGCTGAACGGCGCCGACGTGCGCGAGTACCCTGCCGACGCCGTGCGCAGCGTGGTCGGCCTCTGCGAACAGCGGCCCTACCTCTTCGACGACGACATCCGGCAGAACCTGCTCTTCGCGAAGGACACGGCCGACGACGCCGAGCTCGAAGCGGTGCTCGACCGCGTGGGCCTCGGCGAATGGATGCGCGAGCGCGGCGGGCTGTCGGCCCGCGTCGGCGAGCGCGGCTCACTTGTCTCCGGCGGGCAGGCGCAGCGCATCGCGCTGGCCCGGGCGCTCCTCGCGGGCTTCCCGGTGCTCGTGCTGGACGAGCCGACCGCGAACGTGGATCCGGATCGGGCCGACGCCCTCCTGGCCGACCTGCTCTCGGCCGCGGCGGGGGAGGATCGGGCGGTGCTGCTCATCTCGCACACCCCGGTGCCGGACGAGCTCGTGACCTCGACCGTGACGCTCGTCGCGGCGCACTGAGCCCGTCCGATCTACTGCGAGTCGCCGCCCGAGTGCGCCCGGCTCAGAGCGCCCGGCTCAGAGCGGGCGGCTCAGAGCGCCCGGCTCCGAGCGCCCGGCTCCGAGCGCCCGGCTCAGAGCGGGCGGCTGAGCGCGGCGAGCTTCTTGCGCCAGATCGCGGCCCGCTCGGGTCGGACGAGCACCTCGGGTCCGTCGATCCAGGTGTCGACGGGTGTGATCCCGCGGAGTGCGCTCACGATCCAGACCTCGCAGCCCGCGAGGTCGGCCGGCCGGGCGCGCTCCTCGACCACCCGAGTCCCGGTCGCCGTCGCGATCAGCCGGATGCTCCGCGCGGTCACACTGGCGACCCGCGCGAGGTCGCCGGCCGGCGCGACCAGCGTCTCGCCGCGCCACCAGAGGATCGCCGAGCTGGAGCCATCCACGACGCGTCCTTCATCCAGCAGCACGACCTCGTCGGCGCCGTTCTCCTGGGCGGCGGCGCGCAGATCGATCAGCGTCTCGAGGTCGGGGCCCTTGATCCGGGGCACCCGGCGGGGATCGGGACCGCGGTGGGTGCTCAGCACGGCCGTGTCGCGCATCCGCGGTGCCACCCGCACGCGGAGCCGCAGCTCCAGCCCGCCGCCGGGGAACCGCGCGAGCTCGAGGCGGGGGAACAGGGCCGCCTCGCGGAACGACCGCAGGCGGCCGATCGAGGCGCCCCAGAACGCCTCCGGGTCGAGGGCGTCCGCCCGCGGCATCCGCTCGGCGATGCTCTCGAGGAAGCGGTCGCGGTGGGCGTCGAGCGCGCGGGCGCGGCCGGCGGGGGAGACGAACCAGGAGTCGGCGACCTCGAGGGCCTCGTGCGGGATCAGGTCGCGCTCGACGAGGGCGCCACCGGTCCAGGTGAAGGTCGCGGGGGCGTCGGCCATCCGGAACCCCTTCCTCGTCGCCTCGGGTCCACGGTAGTACAGCCCGGGAACACCCCGGGGTTTAGTACTGTTGATCAGTGGTGCGCCTTGCGCGCCCCCTTCCGAGCGACCCACTCCTTCCCGAAACGCTGAGCCGTGGATCGCCTGTGCACGCAACGAATGAGAGTCACGTGGCCACCGAGAACACATCCCCTGCCTCCGCAACGCCGGGCGAGGACGGCGCCGAGCGCTACGACTTCCGCGCCCTCCAGGAGAAGTGGCAGCCGGTCTGGGAGGAGCTGAAGCCCTTCCGCACCGACCTCGACGGCGACAAGCGCCCCCGCAAGTACGTGCTGGACATGTTCCCGTACCCCTCGGGAGACCTGCACATGGGCCACGCCGAGGCCTACGCGCTCGGCGACGTCGTCGCGCGCTACTGGCGGCAGCAGGGCTTCAACGTGCTGCACCCGATCGGCTGGGACTCGTTCGGCCTGCCCGCCGAGAACGCGGCGATCAAGCGCGGTCTCGACCCGCGGCAGTGGACCTACGACAACATCGAGCAGCAGGAGTCGAGCTTCAAGAAGTACGCCGGCTCGTTCGACTGGGACCGCGTGCTGCACACCTCCGACCCCGAGTACTACAAGTGGAACCAGTGGCTGTTCCTGAAGATGTACGAGAAGGGCCTGGCGTACCGCAAGGCCAGCTGGGTCAACTGGGACCCGGTGGACCAGACCGTGCTCGCGAACGAGCAGGTGCTGCCCGACGGCACCTCCGAGCGCTCGGGCGCCGTGGTGGTCAAGAAGAAGCTGACGCAGTGGTACTTCCGCATCACCGACTACGCCGACCGTCTGCTGGATGACCTCAAGCAGCTCGAGGGTACCTGGCCGGCCAAGGTGATCGCGATGCAGCGCAATTGGATCGGCCGCTCGATCGGCGCCGACGTCGATTTCGCCATCGAGGGCCGTGACGAGCCGGTGACGGTGTTCACCACGCGTCCCGACACGCTCTACGGCGCGACCTTCATGGTCGTCGCGCCCGATTCCGACCTGGCCATCGAGCTCGCGGCGGGCTCCCCGTCGGAGGAGGTGCGGACGCGCTTCTCGACCTACCTGGCCGACGTGCAGAAGTCGTCCGAGACCGAGCGCCAGGCGACCGACCGGCCGAAGACCGGGATCTTCCTCGAGCGCTACGCGATCAACCCGGTCAACGGCGAGCGTCTGCCGATCTGGGCCGCCGACTACGTGCTGGCCGACTACGGTCACGGCGCGGTCATGGCCGTGCCCGCGCACGACCAGCGCGACCTCGACTTCGCGCGCGCCTTCGGCCTGCCGATCAAGGTGGTCGTCGACACGCTCGCCCCCGTCACCGGGGCCATCCCGGTCATCGACCTCGACGACCTGCCCGAGATCCCGGATCTCGACCCGGCGACCACCGGCATCGCGCTGGCGGGCGAGGGACGCCTGATCAACTCGGGGCCGCTGGACGGGCTGAGCAAGTCGAACGCGATCCGCAAGATCATCGAGACGCTCGAGGCCGCCGGAACCGGTCGGCCCGCGAAGAACTACCGCCTGCGCGACTGGCTGATCTCGCGGCAGCGCTACTGGGGCACGCCCATCCCGATCATCCACGGCGCCGACGGCCAGGAGTACCCGGTGCCGGAGGACCAGCTGCCCGTGCTGTTGCCGCCGACCGAGGGCCTGAACCTCACCCCCAAGGGCACCTCGCCGCTCGGTGCGGCCTCGGACTGGGTGAACGTGCCGAACCCGGTCGACGGCTCGCCGGCCCTCCGCGACGCCGACACGATGGACACCTTCGTCGACAGCTCCTGGTACTTCCTGCGCTTCCTGTCGCCCAACGACGACACCAAGGCCTTCGACCCGCGCGAGGTCGACAAGTGGGCGCCGGTCGACCAGTACGTCGGTGGTGTCACGCACGCGATCCTGCACCTGCTGTACGCCCGCTTCATCACGAAGGTGCTGTTCGACCTGGGCTACGTCAGCTTCACCGAGCCGTTCAGCGCGCTGCTGAACCAGGGCATGGTGCTGATGGACGGCTCGGCGATGTCGAAGTCCAAGGGCAACCTGGTGCGGCTCTCGGACCAGCTCGACGAGCACGGTGTGGATGCGGTGCGCCTCACGATGGCGTTCGCCGGACCGCCGGAGGACGACATCGACTGGTCGGACGTGTCGCCGGCCGGTTCGGCGAAGTTCCTGGCCCGCGCCTGGCGCCTGGTCGGCGACGTCACCTCGGAGCCGTCGGTCAACTGGCGCGACGGCGACCGGGCGCTGCGCCGGGTCACCCACCGCTTCCTGGCCGAGGCGCCCGGGCTGATCGAGGCCTTCAAGTTCAACGTCGTCGTGGCGCGCCTGATGGAGCTCGTGAACGCGGCCCGTAAGGCCATCGACTCGGGCCCCGGCGGCGGCGACCCGGCCGTCCGCGAGGCGGTCGAGACGAT
The DNA here is from genome assembly GCF_001571005.1 of Herbiconiux solani NBRC 106740. Lineage (GTDB taxonomy): Bacteria > Actinomycetota > Actinomycetes > Actinomycetales > Microbacteriaceae > Herbiconiux > Herbiconiux solani. The sequence continues at coordinate 262,173 of NZ_BCST01000007.1, forward strand.
CGCGCTCGGCCTGTCGCTGTTCGCGCCGTACACGGCCGAGGACATGTGGGCGCGGCTCGGCTACGAGCCCTCGATCGCCAACTACGGCTGGCGCGGGGCCGACCCGTCGCTCCTGACGGAGGAGACCGTCACGGCGGTCGTGCAGGTCGACGGCAAGGTGCGCGACCGCATCGAGGTCTCGCCGAAGATCGACGGCGCCGCTCTCGAGGAGGCCGCGCGTGCGCTGCCCTCGGTGGTGCGCTCGATCGCGTCGCGCGAGATCGTGACGGTCGTGGCGCGTGCGCCGCGGCTGATCAACTTCGTCACAAAGCCGGCTTCGTAGCGGGTTCTCCACAGATTGCGGTCTGTGGGGTGGTGGTGGGTGTGCGGTCTTTAGCGTGGGCGCATGGATCGGTTGGTGCGCGGTGCGGGGGTGGGTGGCGGTGGCGAGCCGCCTGCGCCGCCTTCGTCTGCTGCGCTGCCTCGCGCCGACGGTGAGCCTGAGCTGGGCTCAGAGCGCGACCCGGAGGGCGTAGCGGTCCCCACTCCACCTCCCGTTCCCCGTCCCGCGGAGCCCTCGGTGCGGGTGCGCGTGGGGATCGGCGCGGCCGTGGTGCTGGTCGTTGTAGCGCTGGTGTGCTCGGTGCTCGTGACTGCGCTGTCGCCCGTGGGTGCGACGACGGTGTTCGGCGGGCCTCCTTCTGGCGCGCCGGGAACTTCTTCTTCGACTCCCACCTCTGGTGCTGCCGCGGAGACGACCCCTCGGGCGTCTGATTCGGCTCCGTCGTCCGACGCGGAAGCGGGCGGAGCCGGCGCGGGTGGGGCGGGTGCGGGTGGCACGTCCGCGACCATCCTCGTGCACGTCCTCGGCGCGGTCGCGTCGCCCGGCGTATACGAGCTGCCGGAGGCGTCCCGTGTGATCGACGCCGTCGCGGCGGCGGGCGGTCTCGCCGAGGCGGCCGATCAGGCGTCGGTGAACCTCGCGCGGGTGCTGGTCGACGGGGAGCAGCTGCGCATCCTGGCGGTGGGCGAGGTGCCGCCGCCCATCGTCGGGGCCGGCTCAGGTGCCGGTACCGGCGGCTCCGGGTCGGCGTCCGTCGGCGGTACGTCGGGCTCGGCGGGTGGCGCGGGGTCGGCAGGCGCGGCCGCCGTCGTCAACCTGAACGCGGCGACCGAGCTCGACCTCGACGGTCTGCCGCGTATCGGCCCGGCGATGGCCGCGCGCATCATCGCCTGGCGCGCCGACAACGGCCCCTTCACCTCCGTCGACGACCTCCTCCAGATCCCCGGCATCGGCGACAAGACCCTCGAGTCCCTCCGCCCCCTGGTCACGGTCTGACCCCCGCCATGCCGCCGCCTTCCCACGCCGTACGCCAAGTCAGATCGGGCATTTCGCCACATTGGGTCTCCACTTCGACCGTGACGGTGCGCGATGGGGACTGACCTGCGGCTGGGGCTGCCGGCGGTCGCGGCGTGGGCGGTGGGGTACGTGCTCACGGGTGCGCCACCCGCCGCCGGATGGACCGCGGCGGCGGCATGGGTGACCGCGGCCGCCATCCTCCTCGCCCTGCTCCGGTCGCGCAGATCCCCACGGATGCTGCCGACGGTGGGGCTCGCGGTCGCCGCCGTCGCCCTGGTGAGCACAGCGTGCTTCGGGATGGGTCATCTCCGGCATCCACCGGGACTGGCGGCCGATGGACCGCGATCGGGGACGGCCGAGATCGTGATCACCGGGACGCCCTCAGAGGCATCCACCGACTTCTTCGCGTCGTCGGACCAGGCCCCGCTGGCCTCGCCGTCGCCATCGCTCGCGGACGCGGACGCTGGCGCGAAGGCGGGCGCGGGCGCGGGCGCGAGTGCGGCGGTGGGCCACAGTGCCGTCGCGGCCGTGCACGCGGCCATGGGCCCCCGTGACGCTACGGGCGCGGGCGAGGAAACCCGGGCAGGGCCTCAGCGGGTGAAGGTGGCGGGGGAGCTCGTGCGGTTCAGCGCGAGCCGTGCCATGACGACCGCTCGCGCGCCCGTGCTCGTCTTCGCCACGGTCGACGATCCCGCGGCCCTCCGCATCGGCGCCACCCTCACCCTCACCGGATCCCTCCTCGCCAAACCGCCCGGCGAGTCCGTCGAGTTCCTCTTCTTCGGTCGGGGCCACGCCGAGGTCACGTCCGGCGCCCCGTGGTACGTCGCCTGGGCCGGCGAGGTGCGATCGGCCTTCCGCGCGGCAGCCGCACCCCTCCCGGGCGACGGAGCCCAGCTGCTCACCGGCCTCGCGATCGGCGACGACTCCCAGGTCACCGACGACCTCAAAGACGCCATGATCGTCAGCGGACTCACCCACCTCACCGCGGTCTCGGGCGCGAACTGCGCGGTGATCGTGGCCTGCGTCATGCTCGTCGGAGGCGCACTGGGCCTCGGCCGGCGCGCCCGTGTGATCGTCTCCATCGGGGTGCTCGCGCTCTTCGTCACAGTCGTGACTCCCGAGCCGAGCGTGCTGCGGGCCGCGACGATGGCGGTGATCGTGCTCGTCGCCCTGGCCCTCGGCCGGCCCGCCGCCGGCATCCCGCCGCTGTGCCTCTCGATCGTCGTGCTCCTGGCCCTCGACCCCTGGCTCGCCCGCAGTGCCGGCTTCGCCCTCTCCGTGCTCGCGACCGGCGGGCTCCTCCTGCTCACCCGGCCGCTCGCCTCGGTCGCCGAACGCGTCCTCCCGCGCTGGCTCGCCCTCGCGGTCGCCGTCCCGGTGGCCGCGCAGCTCGCGTGCCAGCCGGTCCTCTTCCTCCTCGCGCCCCAGCTCACCCCGTACACGGTCCCGGCCAACCTGCTGGCCGAGCCGGCGGCGGCCCTGGTGAGCATCCTCGGGCTGGTCGTGTGCCTGCTCGCCATCCCGCTGCCCGGGCTGGCGGCGGCGCTCATCTGGCTGCCCTGGGCGCCCTCCTCGTGGATCGGCGCCGTCGCCCGCTTCTTCGCCGCCGCCCCTGGCGCAGCGGTGCCGCTTCCCGACGGAACACTCGCAGCCGCGGCCGCCGTGGTGCTCACCGCGCTGGCCTTGCTCGCGCTGCTCGGGCGTCACGCGCATCCACTGCTCTCCCGTGCATCCGGTGCCGTGGCGCTCGTCAGCGCGCTGCTCCTCGCGGCGGCGACCGGTGGCGGGCTGATTGCTCAGGCGCGCGCCGTGCCGCCCGACTGGCAGCTCGCCGCCTGCGACATCGGCCAGGGCGACGCGGTGCTCGTGCGGAGCCGCGGCGTCACCGCCCTCGTCGACGTCGGTCCCGATCCGGAACCCCTCGCCGCCTGCCTCGACCAGCTCGCGATCCCGACGATCGACCTCCTCGTGCTCACCCACTACGACCGCGACCACGTGGGTGGCCTCGACGCCGTCTTCGGGCGGGTCGACCGCGCCCTGGTGGGCCCGCCGGACGGCCCGGCCGACGAGCGGATGCTCACCCGCCTCCGCGACGGCGGGGCCGACATCGTGCCCGCGGCGCGCGGCCAGTCGGGCCAGCTCGGCGACTACCGCTGGGACGTGCTCTGGCCGCGCCCGTCGACACCGCTCCGGGGCAACGACGCCAGCGTGACGCTGCTGTTCAGCGGCCCGCTCCGGATGCTCTTCCTCGGCGACCTGGGGGAGCAGGCCCAGCAGGCCGTGCGCGCCGCGAACCGCCTCGGCCGGGTCGACGTGGTCAAGGTCGCGCACCACGGGAGTGCCGACCAGAGCGAGCAGCTCTACCTCGACGTGCACGCGGTGGTCGGCATCATCTCGGTCGGAGCCGGCAACACCTACGGCCACCCGACCGAGCGCCTCCTCGGCATCCTGGGCCGAGCAGGCACTCGCCCGTTCCGAACCGACCTCGGCGGCCTCACCACCGTCTCCGGAACAGCCGCCCACCTCACCCTCTGGTCCTCCCGAGCCCCGCCCTGACCCGCCAAGGAATGGCGCGGGGACGGGCACCGCCCAGCATCCCCAGCAGGGGAGCGAGACGTTGCCACCGTGCCCGCGGGCGGCGGCTCCGGGAGGGCGATGACGGGGGTGGACGATAGACTCGTGGGCGGCTGAGGAGGTGCCGTGGCGGTTGCACGTGGAGGCAGGGCGGCGGCGAAGCCGAGCGCCAAGGTCGCCATCCCCCAGCTGGGGTGGAACGAGGTGCGCCCGGCCCCGGTCGTGCTCGTCACCGGCCCGGAGACCTTCCTCGCCGAGCGGGCGATCCGTCAGCTCCGCGACCTCCTGAAGGCCGAGGATCCGAGTCTCGAGATCACCGACATCGAGGCCTCCTCCTACGCGCCGGGCGAGCTGCTCTCGCTCGCCAGCCCCTCCCTCTTCGGCGAGCCCCGGCTCATCCGGGTCAGCGGCGTCGAGAAGTGCACCGATGCGTTCATCGAGGATGCGATCTCCTACCTCGCCTACCCGGCCGACGACGTCTACGTCGTGATGCGGCACGGCGGCGGGGTGCGCGGCAAGAAGCTGCTCGACGCGATCCGCGCGGCCGCCGGCGTGGCCATCGAGATCGTCTGCGCCGAACTGAAACGGGATGCCGACAAGTACGACTTCGCCTCGGCCGAGTTCCGGGCCTCCGGCAAGCGGGTCTCGCCCGGGGCGATCCGCGCGCTCGTCTCGGCGTTCTCCGACGATCTCGCCGAGCTCTCGGCCGCGGTCGCCCAGCTCGTGTCCGACTCGAGCGAGGAGATCACCGAGGTCACCGTCGAGCGCTACTACGCCGGCCGGGTCGAGACCAACGCCTTCGCGGTCGCCGACTCGGCGATCGCGGGCAACTACGGCGACTCGCTCGGGCTGCTCCGGCACGCGCTCGCGTCCGGCGCCGACCCGGTGCCGATCGTCGCCGCCTTCGCGATGAAGCTCCGCACGATGGCCAAGGTGATGGGAACCCGCGGCGCCTCCGGCCAGCTCGCCGGCCAGCTCGGCATGGCGCCGTGGCAGGTCGACCGTGCGCGACGCGACCTCTCGGGGTGGACCGGGGAGGGGCTCGGCCGCAGCATCCAGATCCTCGCCGAGACCGACGAGAGCGTGAAGGGCGCCGGCCGCGACCCCGTCTACGCCCTCGAGCGCATGATCGGCGTCATCTCCTCCCGCGGCACCCTCTGACCGACTCCACGGGCCTGACGCGGGTCCCGGGTACGAAGAAGGGCCCCGCCGGAGCGGGGCCCTTCTTCGTACCGAGCGGCGCAGTGCGCCGCCCAAGCGCTTAGAGCGCCGAGACCTGCTTGGCGATGGCCGACTTGCGGTTCGCCGCCTGGTTCTTGTGGATGACGCCCTTCGACACGGCCTTGTCGAGCTTCTTGCCGGCGGTGACCAGCGCGGACTCCGCCTTGGTCTTGTCGCCGGAGACGACGGCCTCGCGCGTGGCGCGGATCGCGGTCTTGAGCTCGCTCTTGACCGCCTTGTTGCGCTCCTGAGCCTTCTTGTTGGTGCCGATGCGCTTGATCTGCGACTTGATGTTTGCCACGGAAATAACCTCTGTATCTGTTCGGATGAGTGCGGTGCGATGCTCTGCTGCGGCCGAGCCGCAGATGAAGCCACTCGCTGTTCGCACCCGACGGAAATCGCGTGGATGCGTAAGCCAACAGGCAACATTACCAGTTCTCGGCGGACTGGACAATCCGGCCGTCATACCCAGGAGGTACCGTAGAAGCCTATGCCACGTCTCGCCTCCCACACCGACTCCGTTCCACCCTCCGGGATCCGTCGCAGCTTCGAGCTCGCGCACTCCGTCGAGGACGTGATCTACCTCGTCGTGGGCGAGCCCGACGTGAGTGTGGATGCGGCGGTGCTGACCCGCGGAGCCGCCGCCTGGGAGGCCGACGACACCGATTACACGCCGAACGGCGGCATCCCCGAGCTCCGCGAGGCGATCGTGCGCTCGGTGGCCGAGCGGAACGGCATCCCGACCGAGACCGAGCGCGTCTGGATCACGAACGGCGCGACCCAGGCCCTCTACCTCGCGATGTCGCTGCTGCTGGATCCGGGAGACGAGGTGCTCGTCCCCGACCCCGGTTACACGACCTTCACGATGAACGCGCACCTGCTCGCTGCCACCCCCGTGCCCTACCCGCTGCGACCCGAGAACGCCTTCGAGCCGGATCTCGCCGAGCTCGAGCGGCTGATCACCGACCGCACGCGCGTGCTGATCGTCAACTCGCCCTCGAACCCGCTCGGCGCGGTGTTCGGCGAGGCCACGCTGCGGGCGCTCCTCGCCTTCGCGGTCGAGCACGACCTGTGGATCCTGAGCGACGAGGTCTACGAGCGCTTCAGCTACGGCACGCCCCACCTGAGCATCGCGGGGCTCGACCCCGCGGCGGCCGACCGGGTGCTCACGGTCTTCTCGGCATCCAAGACCTACGCCCTTACGGGCGCGCGGGTCGGCTGGCTGCTGACGCCTCCCGGGTTCGCCCCGCTGATGAGGTCGGCGCAGGAGGCGATGATCAGCTGCGTCAACACCCCCGCCCAGCGCGCGGTCGTCACGGCGCTCGAGGGCTCCCAGGAGCATGTCACCGAGGCGGCCGACCACTACCGCAGCAACCTCGCGCACGCGACGGCACTGCTCCGCGAACGCGGCATACGCTACCTCGAGCCGACTGGCGCCTTCTACCTCTGGGTGGATGTCTCGCACGCGAGCGGCGGCGACGTCGCGGAGTGGGCCGAGCGCTTCCTGCTCGAGGAGCGGGTTGCCGTGGCGCCGGGGAGCGCCTTCGGGCGGATGGGGGAGGGCTGGATCCGCCTCTGCGTCGCCGCCGGCCTCGACGACCTGCTCGAAGGCATCCGCCGCCTGCCCGCGCCGGCCGACGCCACCGCCGCCCCGGCCGGGCAGGCGTCCAGCCCGGCCGACCCGGCGACGGATGCCGTAGCACCGCGCGCCGCCGCACCCACCCGCCCCGCCGAGATCACGATCCGCCTGATCCGCCCCGACGAGTACGACGCGGTGTCGCGCCAGCGCTACGGCGCCTACGCCCACGACTTCGACATCGAAGGGCCCTACGGCGAGCAGGTCGCCGCGGTCGCCGAGCACGCCACGACCGCCGAGGTCTGGGTCGCGGTCGACGAGCCGAGCGGCCACCTGCTCGGCTCGGTGACGCTGCCGCGCGACGGCGGCGCGCTCACGACGCTGGCCCATGAGGGCGAGCTCGAGTTCCGGCTGCTCGCCGTCGACCCCGCAGCCCGAGGGCGAGGCGTCGGCCGCCTGCTCACCGAGTTCGTGCTGGCCGAGGCGCGCCGCCGCGGAGCCCACCGGGTCGTGATGAACAGCGGCACCGAGATGATCGTCGCCCACCGCCTCTACGAGTCGCTCGGCTTCACCCGCATGCCCGACCGCGAGAACCCGCCTGGCATCGAGCCCACCCGCGCCTACGGCCTCGACCTCACCGACGAGCCCGAGCAGCAGCACGCCGCCGCCACCGCCGACTCCGAGCCGCGCCCGACCCCCACCCCCCGCCCATGAAGATCGCCGTCATCGGAACCGGCGCGATCGGCGGCACCGTCGCCGCCCTCGCCGACCGCGCCGGCCACGACGTCTCGGTCACCGCCCGGGGCGCCCAGCTCGACGCCCTCCGCGACACCGGGCTGCACCTCACGGGGCAGTGGGGCGACCACCTGGCCCGGCCCCATGCATCCGCTCAGCTCGACGAGAAGCCCGAGCTCGCAGTGCTCGCCGTCAAAGCCCAGGATGCGGGCTCTGCGCTCGACGAGAACGCCGGATTCCTCGACGGTGTGCCCCTCGTCGTCGTGCAGAACGGCCTCGGAGGGGCCGAGGCCGCCGCGGCCCGCCTCCCCGGCACTCCCGTCATCGGTGCGCTCGCCCTCTACGCCGCCTCCTACCTCTCGCCCGGCGAGGTCGAGATCACGACCGCGGCCACGACCTACCTCGGACGTCTGGCCGACACCCCGGACGACGACTTCGCGACCGCCGTGGAGACCTTCGCCTCGTTCATGCCCACCGAGACGACCGTCAACTTCACGGGCGCGCAGTGGACGAAGCTGATCGTCAACCAGATCAACGCCCTCCCGGCGATCACCGGGCTCTCGGTGCAGCGGTCGATCACCGACCCGCGCCTGCGCCGCGTGCTCACGGCGAGCATGCGCGAGGCGGTCATGGTCGCCCGGGCGTCGGGGGTGCGCTTCGAGCCGCTGCTCGGCCTGAGCGACGGGCTGCTGCTCGCGTTCGAGTGGGCACCGCCCCGCCTGGCACGGCTGCTTCCGGGGGCGATGGCGAAGCGGATGGGGTCGACCCCGAACCCGGGATCGACCCTGCAGAGCATCCGTCGCGGCCAGCTGACCGAGATCGACCACCTGAACGGTGCCGTCGTCGAGGCGGCCGCCCGCGTCAAGGTCACCGCCCCGCTGAACGCGGCACTCGTCGCCCTGGTGCACCGCGTCGAGCGCGAGGGTGCGTTCATCCCGCCGTCGGTCGTCGTGCGTCAGCTCTCGCGCCTGCTCGACGCGCGCTAGCCCGTCGGGCCGCTAGCGCATCAACCCGCTACGCCCACGACCGACCGAGTCGTCCCGCCTGCAGGAACACCCGCAGGCGGGACACGACTCGAACCTCAGCCCGCGTACGACCCCGTGCGCAGCTCGTCGACGAGGCTCGGCCCGTTCGGCTCCCAGCCGAGGTCGATCCGCGCCGCCGCGCCCGTCGCCTGCTGATCCAGCAGCAGCGCGTCGCCGAAACCCTCGCCGAGGCGCTCGTGCGCCTGCTCGACCGTGGTCGGTGCGACCCGCCCGTCGAGGCCCGCAGCGGTCGAGGCCGCTTCGCCGAGCTCGCGCACGGTCGGGTTCTGGCCGCTGGCGCCGATGTAGTACGAGCCGGCGGGGGCCAGGTCGTAGGCCAGCAGGTAGAGCTCGGCGAGGTCGTCGACGAACACCGTGGTCCAGTGCTGGTCACCCGAGCCGATCAGCTCGAGGGCCTGGCCCTCAGGAGTGTCGACGCGGGCCGCGCCGGCGATCGCGGTCGGGATGCCGTCGCCGTGTCCGAACACGATGCCGGGGGCGATGATCGTGGTCTTGACGCCCGAGGCGCTCCGCACCCGCGCCTCGACCGGCAGGCGCCAGGAGGTCAGGGCCGGCGGGGAGAAGGGGGTGCGCTCGGTGAGGTCGGCGCCGGAGCCGAAGATCCAGATGCCGCCCGTGTGCACGTAGGGCTTGTCGCTGCCCTCGAGTCCGGCGAAGACCGCCGAGACGAACGCGTCGTCGGTCGGGGCGCTCGACTCGTCGCCGGGGCTCGCGAGATGGATGACGCCGTCGCTGTCCAGCGCGAGAGAAGTGATCAGCTCGCGGTCGGTGAGGGTGCCGAGGACGGCGGTGGCGCCGAGCGCGCGGACCTCCTCGGCCTTGTCTTCGGTGCGCACGAGGGCGACGACGTCGCGGCCCTGGGCGCGGAGTTGACGGAGGACGGCGGAGCCGATGAAACCGGTCGCGCCGGTGAGAAAGATAGCCATACGACGATTCAACAGGTTCGGAGCGCCCGCATTCCAGTGCATGGCAGAATAGGACGTCCGATCGAACCAAGAGGAATGCGTGAGCCCCCTAGCTAAGAAGGCCCTCCAGCCTGCCTCGACCGACCCCGCATTCATCCGCAACTTCTGCATCATCGCGCACATCGACCACGGCAAGTCGACCCTGGCCGACCGGATGCTCGGGATCACGGGTGTGGTCAGCGATCGCGACATGCGCGCCCAGTACCTCGACCGCATGGACATCGAGCGCGAGCGCGGCATCACGATCAAGAGCCAGGCGGTGCGGATGCCGTGGTCGCTCGGTGACGACACCTTCGCCCTCAACATGATCGACACCCCGGGGCACGTCGACTTCTCCTACGAGGTCAGCCGCAGCCTCGCGGCCTGCGAGGGCGCCATCCTCCTGGTCGACGCCGCGCAGGGCATCGAGGCCCAGACCCTCGCGAACCTGTACCTCGCGCTCGAGAACGACCTGACGATCATCCCGGTGCTGAACAAGATCGACCTGCCGGCGGCCGACCCCGACAAGTACGCCAAAGAGCTCGCGAGTCTGATCGGCGGCGACCCCGCCGACGTGCTCCGGGTGAGCGGCAAGACGGGCCTGGGCGTCGAAGAGCTGCTCGACCGCGTGGTCGAGCTCATCCCCGCCCCGGTCGGCGATCCGGATGCGGCGGCCCGCGCCATGATCTTCGACTCGGTCTACGACGCCTACCGCGGCGTGGTCACCTACGTCCGCATGATCGACGGCCACCTCAGCCCGCGCGAGCGCATCCAGATGATGTCGACCCGTGCCACCCACGAGATCCTCGAGATCGGGGTGTCGAGCCCCGAGCCGACCCCGTCGAAGGGTCTCGGCGTCGGCGAGGTCGGCTACCTGATCACGGGTGTGAAGGATGTGCGTCAGTCGAAGGTCGGCGACACCGTCACGACGGCCGCGAAGCCGGCGACCGTGGCGCTGCCGGGCTACACCGAGCCGCTCCCGATGGTCTTCTCGGGCCTCTACCCGATCGACGGCAGCGACTACCCGGTGCTCCGCGAGGCGCTCGACAAGCTCAAGCTCAGCGATGCCGCGCTCGTCTACGAGCCCGAGACCTCCGTGGCGCTGGGCTTCGGCTTCCGCTGCGGGTTCCTCGGCCTCCTGCACCTCGAGATCATCACGGAGCGCCTCGAGCGCGAGTTCAACCTCGACCTGATCGCCACGGCCCCGAGCGTCATCTACGAGGTGACGACGGAGGACAAGAAGACAGTCACCGTCACGAACCCCAGCGAGTTCCCCGGCGGCAAGATCGCCAACGTGAAGGAGCCGGTCGTGAACGCGGCCATCCTCGCGCCCAAGGACTACGTGGGCACGATCATGGAGCTCTGCCAGAGCCGTCGCGGCACCCTGCAAGGCATGGACTACCTCGGCGAGGACAGGGTCGAGATCAAGTACACGATGCCGCTCGGCGAGATCGTGTTCGACTTCTTCGACAACCTCAAGTCGAAGACGGCCGGCTACGCGAGCCTCGACTACGAGCCCGCCGGCGAGCAGGAGGCCGACCTGGTGAAGGTCGACATCCTGCTGCAGGGCGAGCAGGTCGACGCGTTCAGCGCGATCGTGCACCGCGACAAGGCCTACGCCTACGGCGTGTTGATGACCGGGCGCCTGCGCGAACTCATCCCGCGCCAGCAGTTCGAGGTGCCGATCCAGGCCGCGATCGGCGCCCGGATCATCGCGCGCGAATCGATCCGCGCGATGCGGAAGGACGTGCTCGCCAAGTGCTACGGCGGTGACATCACCCGCAAGCGCAAGCTGCTCGAGAAGCAGAAGGAGGGCAAGAAGCGGATGAAGATGGTGGGCCGCGTCGAGGTCCCCCAGGAAGCCTTCATCGCCGCCCTCTCCGGTGACACGGAGAAGAAAGAGAAGAAGTAGCCATGGCGCCCACCCTCGCGGGGGCGGCGGCCGCCGAAGCCCCGCTCAGCTACGCGGCCGTCGGGGCGACCAAGGCGGCCGACCTCCTCTACTACCCGCCCAAGGGCTTCCACCCGATGGAGCGCCGCGCGCGCCTCGGCAGCGGCACCGCACGCTTCGAGACCGCCTCGGCGAAGCTCATGGCCTGGGGCGTGCAGCGCGGCTCCGGCATCACGGTCGGCGACATCACCCTTCCGGCTCCCACCGAGACCGACTACGCCGGGCTGGTCTACGACCAGGCGGGCGTGCCGGTCGCCCCCCGCGAGGCGACCCCCGAGCAGGCCTACGGGTCCGACGGCACGCCGCTGGTCTCGCCCGGCACGACCGCGGTGCTCACCGTGCGTGCGCTCGGCGTCCCCGTGAAGGCCCCCGTGCGGGTCGTCTACGTGGTCGACGAGCCGGGCCGACTGGGCTTCGCCTACGGAACGCTGCCCGGGCATCCGGAGTCCGGCGAGGAGCTCTTCCTCGTCGAGCACCTGGCCGACGACTCCGTCTGGATCGTCATCCGCGCCTTCTCCCGCCCGAGCACCTGGTTCTACGCGCTCGGCCTGCCGGTGCTGCGCCTCTTCCAGGCCCGCGCGACCAAGAAGTACCTGCGCTCGCTGATGCCCGCGATGGGGGCGTAGGAGGCCGTGCCCTCCGTTCTTCCCCTCGGCGATCCCGCGCCCTCCGACGGCCTGCTGCCGATCGACGGCGCCCTCCGCTCGGCCGAGCGCGACCTGAGCCTCTACGTGCACGTGCCGTTCTGCCGGGTGCGCTGCGGCTACTGCGACTTCAACACCTACACGGCCACCGAGCTGCGTGGGGTCAAGCAGTCCGACTACGCCTCGCAGGCGGTCGCCGAGATGCGGTTCGCGGGCGGCGTGCTCGCCGCCTCCGGAGTCGCGCCCCGCTCGCTGTCGACCGTGTTCTTCGGCGGCGGCACGCCGACGCTCCTCCCGGCGGCGCAGCTGACGGCCATGCTGGGCGCGGCCCGCGACGAGTGGGGCTTCGCTCCGGATGCCGAGATCACGACCGAGGCCAACCCCGACTCCGTCGACGCCGAGTACCTGCAGGCGCTGGCCGACGCCGGCTTCACCCGGGTGAGCTTCGGCATGCAGTCCGCGGTGCCAAGTGTGCTCGCCACGCTCGAGCGCACGCACGACCCGGCCCGCATCCCGGATGTGGTCGGCTGGGCGAAGGATGCCGGGCTCCAGGTGAGCCTCGACCTCATCTACGGCACCCCGGGCGAGACCCTCGACGACTGGAAGCGCTCGCTCGACACCGCCGTCGCGAACGACCCCGGCCACATCTCGGCCTACGCGCTGATCGTCGAGGACGGCACGAAGCTCGCCCGCCAGATCCGCTCCGGTGCACTCGCCGCCCCCTCGGACGACCTGCAGGCCGACATGTACGAGCTGGCCGATCAGACACTCGGTGCGGCGGGCTACGAGTGGTACGAGGTCAGCAACTGGTCGAAGGATGCGGCGACCCGCTCCCGGCACAACCTCGGCTACTGGGTCGGCAACGACTGGTGGGGGATCGGTCCGGGTTCGCACAGCTACGTCGGCGACACCCGCTGGTGGAACGTGAAGCACCCCGCGGCGTACGCGCAGCGCATCGCGGCGGGGGAGTCGCCCGCCGCCGGCCGCGAGACCATCGACGACCCGACCCGGGAGCTGGAGCGCATCCTGCTGGAGAGCCGCGTGCGCGACCGGTTGCGCATCCGCTCGCTCGCCCCGGAGGCCCGCCGCGAAGTCGCCGGCCTCATCGCCGAGGGCCTCGTCGACGGCCCGGCGGCGGTCCGCGGCACCCTCGACCTCACCCTGCGCGGCCGGCTGATGGCCGACACGGTCGTGCGCCGCCTCACCTGAGGCCCGCAGTCCTGGCTTAACGCCAGAGCGACGGCCGAGGGTTTCCCCTCCCGCCTTCGGTCGCGCTGTGCGCGAAGGCGGCGGGAGGGGAAACCCTCGACCGTCGCTCTTCGACGGTCTCGGTTACCTACTTGATGAACCGGAAGTTGAACGGGTAGCGGTACGTGCCGCCGTTGTTCACCTTCACTCCACCGATGATCGGGAACGCGATCTGCACGGCAAGCAGGGCCAGCCAGAGCAGCGTGCCGATGATGAAGCCGACGATCGGGATGAAGCCCAGGATCACGTTGATGATCGAGTAGGCCACCCAGATGATCGCCATGGTGATCTGGAAGTTCAGGGACTCCTTGCCCTCCTGGTTGGTCAGGGGACCGCGGTCCTTGAAGACCAGCCAGATGATCAGCGGCGGGAGCACGAACAGCACGCCGCCGATGTGCGACCACATGGCCCACTGCTTGTCCTCGGCCTGGGTCAGCGGAGCCGCCCCGGCCGTGGGCTGGTAGCCGGGCTGCTGCTGGTACCCAGGCTGCTGGTAGCCCGGCTGCTGGTAGCCCGGGGGCGGCGCCTGGTACCCGGGCGGAGGAGCCTGGTATCCCGGAGGCGGAGTCGGCTGCCCCTGCTGCGGCGGCGTCGGCTGCCCGGAGGCCGGGTCGTACGGCGGTGTTGCGTTGGGGTCGGTCATTGTCTCGCGCCTTTCAGACGTTGGGCGTTCTTACAGGTGGCAGGATAGCGCCCGGCGTGATGGGGCGGCAATCATCTCCCCAGGGTGTTCGGAACCCGCCCGCCCCGATCAGAGATATAATTGGCACTCAGGCTGCGTGAGTGCCAATGCGCAGCCCTCGGCTCGGAAGGAGGGTGCGTCCTATGGTCTCGGACCGCAGTCTCGAAGTGCTGAGGGTGATCGTGCAGGACTACGTGGCCTCCCGCGAGCCCGTCGGCTCGAAGAGCATCGCCGAACGCCACTCCTTCGGCGTCTCCGCCGCCACCATCCGCAACGACATGGCGCTGCTGGAGGAGGAGGAGCTGATCACCGCTCCGCACACCTCCTCGGGCCGGGTGCCGACCGACAAGGGCTACCGCCTTTTCGTCGACCACCTCTCCGACCTCCGGCCGCTCTCCTCAGCGCAGCGTCACGCGATCGAGACCTTCCTCGGCTCCTCGGTCGACGTCGACGACGTGCTGGCACGCACCGTGCGGCTGCTCTCGCAGCTGACCCGGCAGGTCGCGCTGGTGCAGTACCCGCTGCGCTCGCAGGCGAAGGTGCGGCACGTCGAACTGGTCGCGCTCGCGCCGCGGAAGCTCCTGACCGTGATCATCACCGACAACGGCCACGTCGAGCAGCGCGTCGTCGACGTGCCCTCCGATCTCGACGACAAGCTGATCAGCGACCTGCGCCAGCGCTTCAACGAGGCGGTCTCCGGTCTCGGGCTGCTCGAGGCGGCCACCGCGCTCGAGGGTGTCGCCGACCGTTTCCCGGCCGAGTCGGCTCCGGTGGCCTCCGCGGTCGCGGCGACCCTGCACGAGCAGGTCACGGCGAACCGGCAAGAGAAACTGCTGATCGCGGGCGCGGCCAACCTGGTCCGCACCGAGGACGACTTCCACGGCAGCATCCTCCCCGTGCTCGAAGCGGTCGAGGAGCAGGTCGTGCTGCTCCGGCTGTTCAGCGAGATGGAGGCCGACCAGCGCGGCGTCACCGTCTCGATCGGCCGCGAGAACGAATCCTTCGGCCTCGGCGAGACCTCAATCCTCGCCAGCGGGTACACGGGTGTCGGCAGCGCCGTCTCCCGCTTGGGCGTGCTCGGCCCGACCCGGATGGACTACTCCAGCAACATCTCAGCGGTCCGCGCCGTCGCGCGGTACCTCTCCCGCTCTCTCGGGGAATCGGGCAGCGCGGTCTGAGGCCCGAGCCGACGACCGCACCGCTCCGACCCACCCGAACCACGAACGATCGAATGAACTCGAACTCGAACGAAGGAGAAGCCCAGCGTGGCTGACCATTACGACGTGCTCGGTGTCTCCCGCGAGGCGACCCCCGAGGAGATCAAGAAGGCCTACCGGCGCCTGGCGCGCGAACTGCACCCCGACGTCAACCCCAGCCCGGATGCGCAGGAGAAGTTCAAGCAGGTCACGCACGCCTACGACGTGCTGAGCGATCCCGGGCAGCGCCGCGACTACGACCGCGGCCCGCAGCAGGGCTTCGGCGGTGCCGCCGGCGGGTTCGGCGGCTTCGGCGACATCTTCGAGACCTTCTTCGGCGGGCAGGGCGGCGGCCAGCGCGGCCCCAAGTCCCGCGCCGAGCGGGGTCAGGATGCGCTGCTCCGAGTCGAGATCGACCTCGGCGAGGTCATCTTCGGCGCCCACCGCGACCTCGAGGTCGACACGGCCGTGCTCTGCGAGACCTGCAACGGTTCGTGCTGCCAGCCCGGCACCTCGCCCGTGACCTGCGACATCTGCCACGGCAGCGGATCGATCCAGCGCACCGTGCGGTCGCTGCTCGGCAATGTCGTGACCAGCGCCCCCTGCGGCACCTGCCGCGGCTACGGCACCGTCATCCCGAACCCGTGCCCCACCTGCCAGGGCCAGGGCCGCGTCCGCGCCCGCCGCACCATCCCGGTCGACATCCCCGCCGGCGTCGACACCGGCCTCCGTCTCCAGCTGCCCGGTCAGGGTGAGGTCGGCCCCGCCGGCGGCCCCCAGGGCGACGTCTACCTCGAGATGAAGGTGCGCCACCACGACATCTTCTCCCGCAACGAAGACGACCTGCTCTGCACCCTCGAGGTGCAGATGTGGGATGCGGTGCTCGGCACCACGACCACGATCAAGGCCCTCGACGGCGACATCGAGCTCGAGCTGAAGCCCGGCACCCAGAGCGCCGAGGTGCTCACGGTCAAGGGTCGCGGCATCACGCACCTGCGGGGCAACGGCCGCGGCGACCTGCGGGTCGGCATCCAGGTGGTCACGCCCACCAAGCTCGACCACAAGCAGAAGGAACTGATGAAGCAGCTCGCGGGGGCGCACAAGTACCCGGCCCCTTCGCTCGGTCAGTTCCAGCAGGGCCTGTTCGCGAAGCTCCGCGACCGGTTCCTCAACGTCTGAGCCCCGGGTGAGCTCCCTCTTCCTCCGTGACGACCTCGCTGTCGTCCCGCACGACGTCGGCGACGTGGTGGCTCTCGACGGCGACGAGGCGCGCCACGCGGCGACGGTGAACCGGATGCGCGTCGGCGAGCACACCGCGATCGGCGACGGCCGCGGCCTCGTCGTGCGCGGGATCGTGGTGAAGGCCGAGGCGCGCGAACTCGAGCTGCTCGTGGACGCCGTCGACGTGCATCCCGAACCCGCGCCCCTGATCACGCTCGTGCAGGCCCTCGCGAAGGGCGACCGCGACGAGCTCGCCATCCAGGCCGCCACCGAGCTCGGGGTCGGCGCCGTCGTGCCGTGGCAGGCCGAGCGCTCGGTCTCGCGGTGGACGGGCCCCAAGGAGCAGAAGGGCGTCGAGCGCTGGCGGAGCATCGTGCGTGAGGCGGCCAAGCAGTCGATCCGGCCCTTCGTCCCGGTCGTCGGCGACCTCGAATCGACCAAGGAGCTCGCCGAGCGGGTGACGGGGGTGCGGATGCTCGTGCTCGAGCCGAGCGCCGAGACGCGGCTCACGGAGGTCGACGTCGCGGGCGCCTACGGCGACGACTCGCGGCCGATCGTGCTGGTCGTCGGTCCCGAAGGCGGCATCTCGCCGCGCGAGCTCGAGCTGCTGACCGAGGCGGGTGCCGAGACGGTGCGCCTCGGCCCGGAGGTGCTCCGCACCTCGACCGCGGGGCCGGCCGCCCTCGCCGTGCTGAACGTGCTGCTCGAACGCTGGTAGCGAACCGGCGGATCCCCGGGCGTCCAGCCCCTTCGAACGTCGGTGGCGAAAAGTAAGATGGAGTCATGTCTCACGAATCCCCGGCGCCCTCGATCTTCAGCAGGATCGTCGCGCGCGAGATCCCGGCGACCATCCTGCGAGAGAACGACCGCCTGATCGCGTTCGAAGACGTCGCACCGAAGGCGCCGGTGCACGTACTGGTCGTTCCGAAGACCGAGCAGTACCGCGACGTGGTCGAACTGGCCGCGGGCGACCCCGAACTCCTCGCGGAGCTCGTCGCCACAGCGAAGTCCCTCGCCGAGGAGCTCGCTGACGGAGACTTCCGCCTCATCTTCAACACCGGAGAGAACTCCGGGCAGACCGTCTTCCACGTGCACGCCCACGTGCTCGCGGGCGGTCTGAAGGAATAGCACTTGGCATCCTCTGAACCCACCTCCCCCCTGTCCTCCTCATCGAACGAGGGCGTCCAGCCGACCGGCGAGGCGCGACTGCACATCGACGGCATCGAGATGGTGCGCCTGCTCGGTCCTCAGGACCGGCTGCTCACCACGGTCGAGAAGCAGTTCCCGCTCGTCACCGTGCTCGTCCGCGGCAACGACATCACCCTCACCGGTGATCCCGATCAGGTCGACGCCGCGCGCCGCCTGGTCGAAGAGCTGCTGCTGATGGTGCGCGACGGCCGCGACCTCACCCAGACCGAGGTCGCCACCTCGGCGCGCATCCTCGAGAACGACCGCAGCACGAGCCCGGCCGAGCTCCTCAGCCAGGCCATCGTCACCGCCCGCGGCAAGAGCGTGCGCCCCAAGACGCTCGGCCAGAAAGACTACGTCGACGCGATCGACGAGAACACGATCGTCTTCGGCATCGGCCCGGCCGGTACCGGCAAGACCTACCTCGCCATGGCGAAGGCCGTGCAGGCCCTGCAGCGCAAGGAGGTCGAGCGGATCATCCTGACCCGTCCGGCCGTCGAGGCGGGGGAGCGGCTGGGCTACCTCCCCGGCACCCTCACCGACAAGATCGACCCCTATCTCCGGCCGCTCTACGACGCGCTCAACGAGATGATGGACCCCGAGATCGTGCCCAAGCTCCTCGCGGCCGGCACGATCGAGGTCGCGCCGCTCGCGTACATGCGCGGTCGCACGCTGAACAACTCGTTCATCGTGCTCGACGAGGCGCAGAACACCACGCCCGAGCAGATGAAGATGTTCCTCACCCGCCTGGGCTTCGGGTCGAAGATGGTGGTCACCGGCGACATCACGCAGGTCGACCTGCCGACGGGCACGAGCGGTCTGCAGGTCGTGTCGCGCATC
Source organism: Herbiconiux solani NBRC 106740 (assembly GCF_001571005.1). GTDB lineage: Bacteria > Actinomycetota > Actinomycetes > Actinomycetales > Microbacteriaceae > Herbiconiux > Herbiconiux solani. The sequence goes on from NZ_BCST01000007.1 coordinate 280,578, forward strand.
CTCGACCGGCTCGACGACATCCACTTCGCCACCCTCACCAGCGCCGACGTCGTCCGGCACACCCTGGTGGGCCTGATCGTCGACGCGTACACGAAGTACGACCAGGTGCAGATGGCGCAGAAGCAGAACCCCGGGTACCGGGGCGACGACACCACGAGCGATCGCGATCGCCGCTACAACAGGAGCAAACGATGAACAGGACGATCGCGTGAGCATCGAAGTGAACAACGAGTCGTCCATCCCGGTGGACGAGACGGCTCTGCTGCGGCTCGCGAGCTACGCGCTCGACCAGCTGCACGTGCATCCGGATGCGGAGCTCGCGATCGTGCTGGTCGACGAGGCCGCCATGGAGCAGCTCCACGTGCAGTGGATGGACGAGCCCGGCCCGACCGACGTGTTGAGCTTCCCGATGGACGAGCTGCGGCCCGGTACCGAGGACGCGCCGACCCCGGCCGGCCTCCTCGGCGACGTCGTGCTCTGCCCGCAGGTCGCGGAGGCCCAGGCGCAGACCGCCGGGCACTCGACGCTCGAAGAGCTGCTGCTCCTCACGACCCACGGCATCCTGCACCTGCTCGGCTTCGACCACGCCGAGCCCGACGAGGAGCGCGAGATGTTCGGTCTGCAGCGCGACATCCTCGTGGGCTTCGCGATGGATGAGCGCCGCCGCAGATGACGTTCGTCCTCTTCCTCCTCGTGGCGGTCGTGCTGGTCGCCCTCGGCGGCCTGTTCGCGGCCGTCGACTCGGCGATGGTCTCGTTGTCGCGCAGCGACATCCTCGAGCTCGCCGAGCACGCGAGGGCGAAGAAGTCGCTCCGGGCGATCGCGCAGGATCTCGGGGCGCACCTGAACGCCGCCAACTTCGCGCGCGTGGTGTTCGAGACGACCGCGGCCGTGCTCGTCACGATCACCTTCGCCTCCTGGATCGGCGAGCTCTGGATCGCGCTGCTGGTCTCGGCGGTCGTCATGACGGCCGCGAGCTTCGTGCTCGTGGGCTCGAGCCCGCGCAGCGTCGGGCGGGTGCACGCCCGGCCGGTGCTCCGGTACAGCGCGGTCGCGGTGCACCTGGTGCGCGTCGTGCTGGGGCCGGTGGCGAACATCCTGGTCGCGATCGGCAACCGGGTCACGCCCGGAAGGCCGCGCTCGGGCGCCTTCTCGTCGGAGGAGCAGCTGCTCAGCATGGTCGACGAGGCCACCGAGCTCGACGTGCTCGAAGAAGACGACCGCGAGCTCATCCACTCGATCCTCGAGTTCAACGACACCGTGGTGCGCGAGGTGATGATCCCGCGCACCGACATGGTGACGATCGGCGACGACGAGACCGTGGGGCACGGGCTCGGCCTCTTCCTCAGCAAGGGCGTCTCGCGCATCCCGATCGTGGTCGACGACAACGTCGACGAGATCTCGGGCGTGCTCTACCTGCGTGATGCGGCCCGCCTGAGCTACGAGCGGCCCGCGACGCTCGACACGATGCCGGTGAGCGCGCTCGCGCGGACGCCGCTGTTCATCCCCGAGTCGAAGAAGGTCGACGACACGCTCCGCCAGATGCAGCTGGAGTCGAACCACCTCGCGATGGTCGTCGACGAATACGGCGGCATCGCCGGGCTCGTGACCCTCGAAGACCTGATCGAAGAGCTCGTCGGAGACATCTCGGACGAGTACGACCGCGACGTCGTCGAGGTCGAGCCCCAGGGCGACGGCGCCTACCGCGTCAGCGCGCGCCTGCCGGTCGACGAGCTCGGCGAGCTGTTCGACCTCGAGCTCGACGACGACGACGTCGACTCCGTCGGAGGCCTGCTCTCCAAGTCGCTCGGCCGCCTGCCGGTCGAGGGTTCGGTCGCCCGCGTCTCGGGCCTCGAGCTCACGGCCGATAGGGTCGACGGGCGGCGCAAGCGCGTCGTCACCGTGCTCGTGCGGCGCGATCCGGATGCTGTGCTCGAGTCGAGCGACACCGGTTCCCTCAGGATCATCGGCACCAAGGAGAAGGCATGACCGACAACGACCAGCCCGGCATCGAGGCTGCGGGCGTCGAGCCCTCGGGCGTCGACCCGGACGACTTCCGGGCGGGCTTCGTGACCTTCGTCGGCCGGCCGAACGTCGGCAAGTCCACGCTCACCAACGCCCTCGTCGGCGAGAAGGTGGCGATCACGAGCTCGAAGCCGCAGACCACGCGGCAGACCATCCGCGGCATCGTGCACGAGGAGGCCGGCCAGGTCATCGTCGTCGACACCCCCGGCATGCACCGCCCGCGCACCCTGCTCGGCGAGCGGCTGAACTCCCTCGTGCAGTCCACGCTCGGCGACGTCGACGTGATCGGCTTCTGCCTGCCCGCGAACGAGAAGCTCGGCCCGGGCGACCGTTACATCAACGACCAGCTCGACCAGTACCCGGGCGCGAAGAAGATCGCGATCGTCACCAAGATCGACTCGGCGTCGAAGCAGCAGGTCGGCGAGCAGCTGCTCGCGGTCTCCGAACTGCGCGACTGGGAGACCGTGATCCCGGTCTCGGCGACCAGCAGCATCCAGCTCGACGTGCTGATCAGCGAGCTCATCCGCCTGCTGCCGCGCTCGGAGCGGCTGTACCCCGACGACCAGTTCACCGACGAGGGCCTTGAGTCGCGCATCTCGGAGCTCATCCGCGAGGCCGCGCTCGAGGGCGTGCGCGACGAGCTCCCGCACTCGATCGCCGTGACGATCGACGACATGACCGAGCGGGAGGATCGCGACCTGGTCGAGATCTACGCGAACCTCTTCGTCGAGCGCGACAGCCAGAAGGGCATCATCCTCGGCCCGAAGGGCTCCCGGCTGGGCGAGGTGGGCTCGCGGGCGCGGGCGCAGATCGAGCCGCTGCTCGGCCGCCAGGTCTACCTCAACATCCGGGTCAAGGTGGCGAAGGACTGGCAGCGCGACCCCAAGCTGCTCGGGCGGCTCGGCTTCTGAGCCGGCTTCCGAGAACCCGGCAGGCCAGAACCGATAGCCTGTAGTCGTGTCTACCGCTTCGAACCCGTTCGGCCAGGTCCTGGTCGCCATGGTCACGCCCTTCACCGCCGACGGCGAGGTCGACTGGCCCGGTGTCGAGACCCTGATCGACGACCTGATCAGCCACGGCGCCGACGGCATCGTGGTCAGCGGCACCACCGGCGAGACATCCACCCTCACCGACCCGGAGAAGATCCGGCTCGTCGAGGTCGGCAAGTCGGTCGCCGCGGGGCGCGCGAAGATCATCACGGGTGGCGGGTCGAACGAGACCGCCCACGCGATGCAGCTCGCCCGGCAGAGCGAGAAGGCCGGCGCCGACGGCAACCTCGTCGTCACGCCGTACTACAACAAGCCCACCCAGGCGGGCATCCTCACCCACTTCCGGATGATCGCGGACTCGACGGCACTGCCCGTCATCCTCTACGACATCCCGGGCCGCACAGGCGTGCCGATCAAGTACGAGACGATCCTGCGCCTGGCGAAGCACCCGAACATCCTCGCCGTCAAAGACGCCAAGGGCGACTTCAGCGAGGTCAGCCGCGTGCTCAACCAGACCGACCTGCTCTACTTCTCGGGCGACGACGCGAACGTGCTGCCGCACATGGCGATCGGAGCGGCCGGCCTCATCGGGGTCACCGCCAACGTCGCTCCCGGCTCGTACCGCACGATCGTCGACGCGGTGAACGCCGGCGACCTCGCCACGGCCACCGCGGCGCACCGGTCGCTCGAACCGCTCGTCCGGGCCGTCATGACGCACGTGCCCGGCACGGTCGCGGCGAAGTACATCCTCCACGGCCTCGGCCGTATCGGCAGCCCCCGCGTGCGGCTGCCCCTGGTCGGCCCCGAGGAATGGGAAGCCGCCCAGATCGAGAACGAGATCGACCTCGTCACCGGGATCGACGGTCTCGACTTCCGCAACTTCCGCCCCGACCGCAACGCGGCCGCGGGCGGCGCCCTCCCGAAGGTCGCCGGAACCACCCGCTGATCACTCAGCGGGCGACCGGCCGGCCCGACGGGAGCCCCCACCAGCCACGGCGCGAGCACGATGCCGCGCACAGCACGATGAAACACATGAATGAGGAGGGCCCATGAACAGCCCCATTTTCGATCCGCCGGCTCTTGAAGACGGCACACTCCGCATCACCCCGGTCGGCGGTCTCGGTGAGATCGGCCGCAACATGACCGTCTTCGAGTACGAGGGCAAGCTGCTCATCGTCGACTGCGGAGTGCTCTTCCCCGAAGAGAACCAGCCCGGTGTCGACCTGATCCTGCCCGACTTCTCGATCGTCCGCGACCGCCTCGAGGACATCGTGGGCATCGTGCTGACGCACGGCCACGAAGACCACATCGGCGCGGTCCCGTACCTGCTCCGCCTGCGCCGGGACATCCCGCTGATCGGTTCGGCGCTGACGCTGGCGCTGGTCGAGGCGAAGCTCAAAGAGCACCGCATCAAGCCGTACACCTTCGACGTCACCGAGGGGCAGGTCGAGAATCTCGGCCCGTTCGAGTGCGAGTTCGTCGCGGTGAACCACTCGATCCCGGATGCGCTGGCGGTCGCCATCAAGACCCCCGCGGGCGTCGTGCTCCACACCGGCGACTTCAAGATGGACCAGCTGCCGCTGGACGACCGGCTCACCGACCTCCGCGCCTTCGCGCGCCTCGGCGAGGCGGGCGTCGACCTGTTCCTGGTCGACTCGACCAACGCCGACGTCCCCGGCTTCACCGCCCTCGAGAAGGAGATCGGCCCGGTCCTCGAGTCGGTCATCGAGCGTGCACCCCGTCGGGTCATCGTGGCGAGCTTCTCCAGCCACGTGCACCGTGTGCAGCAGGTCCTGGATGCGGCGGCCGCGAACGGCCGCCGGGTCGCGCTGCTCGGCCGGTCGATGGTGCGCAACATGGGCATCGCCGCCGACCTCGGCTACCTCAAGGTGCCGGACGGCGTGCTCGTCGACTTCAAGAAGGCCGGCGACATCCCCGACGACAAGATCGTCTACATGTCCACCGGTTCGCAGGGCGAGCCGATGGCCGTGCTCTCGCGGATGGTGAACCTCGAGCACCAGATCGAGGTGGGCCCGGGCGACACCGTCATCCTCGCCTCCAGCCTGATCCCGGGCAACGAGAACGCGGTCTACCGCATCATCAACGGCCTGACCAAGCTCGGCGCCAACGTCGTGCACAAGGGCAATGCCAAGGTGCACGTCTCCGGTCACGCCGCGGCCGGCGAGCTGCTCTACGTCTACAACATCCTGAAGCCGAAGAACGTGCTGCCGGTGCACGGCGAGTACCGCCACCTGGTGGCCAACCAGAAGCTGGCGATCGAGACCGGCGTCCCGGCCGACCACACCTTCATCGCCGAGGACGGCACGGTCATCGACCTCCGCGACGGCACCGCGAAGGTCGTCGGGCAGTACGACCTCGGCTACGTCTACGTCGACGGCTCCACCGTCGGCGAGATCACGGATGCCGACCTCAAGGACCGCCGGATCCTCGGCGAGGAAGGCTTCATCTCGATCATCGTCGTGGTCGAGGCCCAGACCGGCAAGATCGTCGTGGGTCCCGAGATCCACGCGAAGGGCTTCGCCGAAGACGAGAAGGTCTTCGACGCGGTCAAGCCCAAGATCAGCGCCGCCCTCGCCGAGGCCGCCCAGAACGGCGTCCGCGAGCCCTACGCCCTGCAGCAGGTCGTCCGTCGCACGGTCGGCCGCTGGGTGAACACCTCCTACCGCCGTCGTCCCATGATCGTGCCCTTGGTGATCGAAGCGTAGCTTCGATCACCAAGGGCGTCCGTTGCTGCGCCGCTCCTTGCGCGGCGCAGGCGACATGTTCGCGTGCCGTCGTGAGGCGCGGCCTGCGGTCGCACCTCCCGGCGACGCGCTCACCCTGGGTCGTCGAAAAAGGCCCGCAGCTTCGTCTCCCACCCAGAACTTTCGGGACGGAAACGTAAGCTGCGGGCCTTTTTCGTGTACCCAGGGTGAGCGCGCGGCCGCGGTAGCGACCGCACGCGAACATGTCGCGCTGCGCCGGGCAGGGACCGGCGCATCCCGGGATAGGCGCGCGAAGCACGCGCATCCCGGCAGCTGGCACAGCACCAAGCGGCGCGGCAAACCCCCAGAGTCAGCGGCTCCGGATAGCGTGATTGCATGGCCACCAGCAGCAAGTCGACGCCCCGCGCACGTGGGGCGTCTGCGACGCGTGGGTCGACCGCCGGTGCGCGGAAGACCCCTGCGCGCACCAGTTCCACCACCTCCTCCGCGCGCGGCACGGCCGCCCAGAAGACCGTGAAGTACCCGGTCGCCGAGGAGGGCCCCGGCGTCGTCACGCGTGCCTGGCTCGGGCTCGCCCACGTCGTCGGCGGCGCCGCCCGCGCCTTCGGCCCCGAGCAGCTCGCCAAAGAGGAGCGCCGTGACGGCCTCCCGTTCCTGTTCTTCCTGCTGGCCGTGACCGGTGCCGTGGTCGAGTGGTTCCTCGCCTCCAACTCGGTCGCCGCGAACATCAACGCCTACACGTTCGGCGGCCTGTTCGGCCGCGTCTCGTACGCGCTGCCCGTCATCCTGCTGCTGCTCGCGATCTGGCTGTTCCGGCATCCGAGCTCGGTGCACGACAACGGCCGCATCGGCATCGGCCTCGCGATCTTCCTGGTCTCGGTCTCGGGCCTCTGCCACGTCTTCGGCTCGGCCCCCGACCCAGCGAACGGGGTCAACGGCCTCGCCGTGGCCGGCGGCATCCTGGGCTGGATCGTCGCGGCCCCGCTGATCGCCCTGATCACGCCGATCGGCGCCTCGATCGTGATGATCTTCTTCGTCGTGCTCTCTCTCTTCATCATCACGAAGACCCCGCCGAACCGTCTCGGCCGCCGGTTCCGTGAGCTATATGCCTACCTGTTCGGCGCGCCCGACGAGACCGAGACGGCCTCCGACGAGAAGGGCGCGGCCACCACCCAGGCCGCATCCGGCCGCAAGGGCGCCAAGACCAAAGACGGTGGCCAGACCCCCCTCGACGGCTTCGACGACGCCGACGACGAGACTCCGGATGCGCTGCCCTGGTGGCGCCGCAACACCAGCCAGCGCGAGGTCGACCCCGAGTTCGACACCCCGCCGATGGCCCCGCGGCTCGAAGACCGCACGCCCGCGGCCGACGCGCCCTTCGAAAGTGCCGCCGAGATCGAGTCGACCGAGAACTTCGGCGATTCGCTCCTCCACGACATGGAGGCCGCTGAGCAGGCGATCAAGCGCGTCACCGGCGAGGTGCTGCCGGGTCGCCGCCAGACCACCGGCCTCCTCGACGACGACGGCACTGAGGCGCTCCCCGCCTTCGCGACCCCCATCCCGGACGAGCCGCTCGACCTCTCGGGCACCGGCGAGGTCGCCGGCATGGCCGAACCCGCACCCGCCTCCGAGCCCGCGAACTACCGCCTGCCCTCGGTGACGAGCCTCTCGGTCGGCGAGCCGTCCAAGGCGCGCTCCGCGGTGAACGACGACATCGTGCGCTCGATCACCGACGTGCTCAGCCAGTTCTCCGTCGACGCCACCGTCACCGGCTTCTCCCGCGGCCCGACCGTCACCCGCTACGAGATCGAGCTCGGTCCGGGCGTCAAGGTCGAGCGCGTCACGGCGCTGTCGAAGAACCTCGCCTACGCGGTCGCCTCGAACGAGGTCCGCATCCTGTCGCCCATCCCGGGCCGCAGCGCGATCGGCATCGAGATCCCGAACACCGACCGCGAGACCGTCTCGCTCGGTGACGTGCTCCGGTCGCAGAAGGCGATGAACGACCCGCACCCGATGACGATCGGCGTCGGCAAAGACGTCGAGGGCAAGTTCGTGCTCGCCAACCTCGCCAAGATGCCCCACCTCCTGGTCGCCGGTTCGACCGGATCCGGAAAGTCCAGCTTCATCAACTCGATGGTGACGAGCGTGCTCATGCGCGCCAAGCCGAGCGAGGTGCGGATGGTGCTGATCGACCCCAAGCGCGTCGAGCTCACGGCCTACCAGGGCGTGCCCCACCTCATCACCCCCATCATCACCAACCCCAAGAAGGCGGCCGAGGCGCTGTCGTGGGTGGTGAAGGAGATGGACATGAGGTACGACGACCTCGAGAGCTTCGGCTTCCGTCACATCGACGACTTCAACCGGGCCGTCATCAACGACGAGATCCAGCTGCCGCCGGCCTCGCAGCGCGTGCTGAAGCCCTACCCGTACCTCCTCGTGGTGGTCGACGAGCTCGCCGACCTGATGATGGTGGCCCCGAGAGACGTCGAAGACTCGATCGTGCGCATCACCCAGCTCGCCCGTGCCTCCGGCATCCACCTGGTGCTCGCCACTCAGCGGCCGTCGGTCGACGTCGTGACGGGCCTGATCAAGGCGAACGTGCCCTCCCGCCTCGCCTTCGCCGTGACGAGCGTCACCGACTCGCGGGTCATCCTCGACCAGCCGGGCGCCGACAAGCTGATCGGCCAGGGCGACGCGCTCTTCCTGCCCATGGGCTCCTCGAAGTCGATCCGCGTGCAGGGCGCCTGGGTGAGCGAGCCCGAGATCGCGAAGGTCGTCGAGCACGTCACCCGTCAGGCGCGGCCGGAGTACCGCGACGACGTCGCCGTCACCGCCGAGAAGAAGAACATCGACTCCGACATCGGGGACGACCTCGAGGTGCTGCTGCAGGCGGCCGAGCTCGTGGTCAACACGCAGTTCGGGTCGACCTCGATGCTCCAGCGCAAGCTCAAAGTCGGCTTCGCGAAGGCGGGCCGTCTGATGGACTTGCTGGAGTCGCGCGAGATCGTCGGCCCCTCGGAGGGGTCGAAGGCCCGCGACGTGCTCGTCACGGCCGAGCAGCTGCCCGAGGTGCTGGCGATGCTGCGGGGCGAGTCCTCGCCGTCCGCCTCGGCGCCGTCCACGTCGTCCGCTCCCGCGTCGTCCGCGTCCGTGTCGTCCAACTCCGTGTCCTCGGCCTCCACGGCCCACCCGTCGACGCCGGACGCCTACCTCGAGCAGTACCCTGAGGTGGAGGGCGATTCAGACGAAGACGCCTGGGGCCTGACCGGCAGGGAGTAGCGCGTGAGCAGCACCGATCGCACGGATCACAACGACGGCGCGGTGTCGAAGCCGAGCAACTGGAACCTCCCCAACGCGATCACGGTCATCCGGATCCTGTTGGCTCCGGTCTTCTTCGTCATGCTGCTGGTCGACAACGGCGACGACGGATGGCTCCGCTGGGCAGCTGCGGTCCTGTTCATCCTGGCCATCGCGACCGACGGCATCGACGGCCACATCGCCCGTAGCCGCAACCTGGTCACCGACCTCGGCAAGCTGCTCGACCCCATCGCCGACAAGGTCCTGACGGGAGCCGCCCTGGTGGGCCTGTCCATCCTCGGAGAACTCCCGTGGTGGGTCACGGTGCTGATCCTCGTCCGCGAGGTCGGCATCACCGTCTGGCGCTTCGTGCAGCTGTCCGACCGGGTCATCCCCGCCTCCCGTGGCGGCAAGCTCAAGACCCTGGTGCAGTCGGTCGCGATCTCGCTCGCGCTGCTGCCGTTCCCGATGCTCCTCGGCGACTGGGTCAACTGGGTCAACGGCGTGTTCATGGCGCTGGCCCTCATCCTGACCGTCGTCACCGGCATCGACTACCTCGTGCAGGCCTGGAGGCTGAACCGCAAGCCGGCGGCCTCCTGATGTCCGACGAAGCGGCAATCGGATCAGACCCCACCGGCGCCCAGCCGACCACCGAGCAGCTCGCGCGGCGGATCGTCGAGTCGCTCACGGTGAGCCACGGCACGATCGCCGTCGCCGAGTCGCTCACCGGTGGTCTCCTGACCGCCGCACTCGTCGCGGTGCCCGGGGCTTCCGTCGTGCTGCGGGGCGGCGTGGTCGCCTACGACACCGAGCTCAAGCACACGGTGCTGGGGGTGGATGCGGAGGTGCTCGCAGCGCACGGCCCCGTGCATCCGGATGTCGCCGTCCAGATGGCCGGGGGAGTGCGCCGAGTGCTCGCCGTGCGCGGCGAACCGGCACGGATCGGCCTCTCGACCACTGGCGTCGCCGGCCCTGGGCCGCAGGACGGCCAGGCGCCGGGAACGGCATTCGTCGGCATCGCGATCGACGAGCAGGTGCGCAGTATCGCCCTCGAGATCCCGGGGGATCGGGATGCGGTGAGGGCCGAGGTCGTGCGTCGCGCCCTCGAGGCGCTGGCCGGTCTGATCGCAGCCTGATGACCGGGAATGCCACGCGTTTCGATCACGTTACATCTCGTGTCATTCACAAGATATGTCCAGTCCCCGTCGTTTAGAGTTTCTGCTACGAACCAATGGTGTAGAACGGTTCGTAAGCCACTTCAAAAGACTGTGACGGAACGCAAGGAGGGTCCAATGATTCTAGTTCGTCAGGAAATCGGCGACGTGCTTCGGGACTTCCGCCTGCAGAAGGGCCGTACCCTTCGTCAAGTGGCAAGCAAGGCGAGTGTTGCGCTCGGCTACCTGAGCGAGGTCGAGCGGGGCCAGAAAGAGGCCTCGAGCGAGATCCTCGCATCGGTCGCAGAAGCGCTCGACACCCCGATCTCCGTGATCATGCGCGAGGTGGGCGACCGCCTGGCCGTGGTCGAGGGCATCGACCCGATCCCCGACACGGTGCCCGACGAGTTCGTGGCCGACTTCGACGTCGACCTCGTCGCTCGCTGAGCGTGCGGCTGAGCCAATTCCGGCAAGCCGTCTCCGACGAGTTCGGAGTCGCCTACGGGCAGGTGGTGACCAACGATCTGGTGCTCGTCGATCTGGGTGACCTCACGGCCGAACAGGCGTTGAGATCCGGCATCCCCCCGCGAGAGGTGTGGCTCGCGGTCTGCCGGGCGGCGGATGTCCCGCCGGCACGCAGGCATGGAGCGGGTCTTCCCGCCCAACCCCGAAGCTGAACACGAGAAGCCCCTGGATGACTCCGGGGGCTTCTTGCATTTCTCCGACAGGTTGCCGCCGACACGCCGCCGGGGTGTCGAACATACCTTCGTATGTGGGTAGGCTCCTGCACATCGGAAGACTCGAAGAAGTTCTCCACAGATGAAGCGGGCCCTGACCGGATGTCGGGGGTCGTCTCTACCGTGGTTCTTGTTCGACCAATCCGAAACGCCCTGTCGTTGCCGGCCAGAAGATCGGACGCACACGACAGCCTGTGGGCACACCATCGCGAGCCGAGAGGCCGCACTTGATTGAAGGAGACCGAGATGCCGTCAGACGCAAATCGCGAAAAAGCACTGGAAACCGCGCTCGCCCAGATCGACCGACAGTTCGGCAAGGGTTCCGTCATGCGCCTCGGCAGCGACGATCGTGCGCCCGTCGAGGTCGTCCCCACCGGGTCGATCGCATTGGATGTCGCGCTCGGCATCGGAGGCCTTCCCCGCGGCCGCATCGTCGAGATCTACGGCCCGGAGTCCTCGGGTAAGACGACGCTCACCCTGCACGCCATCGCCAACGCCCAGCGTGCCGGCGGCATCGCGGCGTTCATCGACGCGGAGCACGCGCTCGACCCCGAGTACGCCAAGAAGCTCGGCGTCGACATCGACTCCTTGCTCGTCTCGCAGCCCGACACCGGTGAGCAGGCGCTCGAGATCGCGGACATGCTGGTCCGCTCCGGCTCCATCGACCTGATCGTGATCGACTCCGTCGCGGCTCTCGTGCCGCGTGCGGAGATCGAGGGCGAGATGGGCGACTCGCACGTGGGTCTCCAGGCCCGCCTGATGTCGCAGGCCCTCCGCAAGCTCACGGGTGGTCTGAACCAGACCAACACCACCATGATCTTCATCAACCAGCTGCGCGAGAAGATCGGTGTGTTCTTCGGCAGCCCCGAGACCACTGCCGGTGGAAAGGCGCTCAAGTTCTACGCCTCCGTCCGACTCGACATCCGCCGTATCGAGACCCTCAAGGAGGGCACCGAGGCCGTCGGTAACCGCACGCGCGTCAAGGTCGTCAAGAACAAGATGGCGCCGCCCTTCAAGCAGGCCGAGTTCGACATCCTGTACGGCATCGGCATCTCCCGCGAGGGCAGCCTGATCGACTTCGGTGTCGAGCACGAGATCGTGCGCAAGTCCGGTGCCTGGTACACCTACGACGGTGACCAGCTCGGGCAGGGCAAGGAGAACTCGCGTCGCTTCCTGACCGAGAACCCCGATATCGCCCTCGAGATCGAGAACAAGATCCTCGCGAAGCTCGGCATCGGCGAGGCCGGTGCGGCGGCTGCGGCTTCTGCGGCGGCGGCTGCCACGGCAGCGGGCGGCAACGTGGAGTCGATCGCTCCGAAGATCGCCTCGAAGAAGGGCGCCTAACAGCGCATGAACGACATCATCAGTCTGGATTCGGTGCGGCGGGGTCGTTCTCGGCACCCGTCCACCGGGCCCGGTGCTGAAGCCGCTCGGGCCGCCCTGGCCCGAGCGGGGTCGGGGTCGGAATCCGAGTCGGACGAGCCGACGGCCGAGGTGCTGGCGCTCCCGGTCGAGGAGCAGGTCAGCGACGAAGAGCGGCTCGAGCGCGTCAGCGACACGGTCGTCAGGGCGCTCGGGCGTCGGCAGCTCTCCAAGGGAGAGACGCATGAGCTCCTGGTGGCCCAGGGCGCGTCGGCCGACGAGGCCGAGACGCTGGTGGCCCGGTACGAAGAGCTCGGCTATCTCAACGACGTCGCTCTCGCCGACACGCTCGTCGAGCGGATGAGCGACCGCAACCACAAGAGCCGCGGAGCGATCGCGCGTGAGCTCAACGCACGCAAGATCCCGCACGAGACGGTGACCGCGGCGCTCGAGCAGCTCGACGACGACCACGAGTTCGAGCTCGCGCTCGAGGCCGCCGTCAAGCGGGTCGGGCAGCTGTCGTCGTACGACGACACGACGGTGGAACGTCGGTTGATGGGCTTCCTCAGCCGCCGCGGCTTCGGTTCGAGCGTGGTGCGCGAGGCGACTCGGCGCGCGATGGCCGGGCGTCGGTCGCCCGGGGGCCCGCGCTTCCGCTGAGCCATTCTCGGTCTCGGTCCCGATCGGGGTCCTGGTCACGGTCACGGTCACGGTCTCAGTCGCCGCGTGGGCGGTGGTTCCGCAGGCCTCTGCGGGACGGCCTGTCCTCGACGGTTGTGGACGGTTCGTAGAATGGACGCACCATGAGCACAGTCAGCGAAGCCCCGACGATCATCGAGGCGTCCGGCGCCTCCCGGGATGCCTCGGGCCGGGCGCGCACCTACGAGGTGCGCACCTACGGCTGCCAGATGAACGTGCACGACTCCGAGCGGCTGAGCGGCTCGCTCGAGGCGGCCGGTTACGTGCCCGCCGACGGCGTGGAGCCGGATGTGGTGGTCATCAACACCTGCGCGGTGCGGGAGAACGCCGACAACAAGCTCTACGGCAATCTCGGTCACCTCGCCTCGGTCAAGCGCCGTCACGAGGGGATGCAGATCGCCGTCGGCGGCTGTCTCGCTCAGAAGGACAAGAACGTCATCCTCGACAAGGCCCCCTGGGTCGACGTCGTGTTCGGCACGCACAACATGGGGGCGCTGCCGAGCCTGCTCGAGCGGGCCCGGCACAACGAGGCCGCGGAGATCGAGATCCTCGAGTCGCTCGAGACCTTCCCGTCGACGCTGCCGACGAAGCGCGACTCGACCTACAGCGGCTGGGTGTCGATCTCGGTCGGCTGCAACAACACCTGCACGTTCTGCATCGTGCCCTCGCTCCGAGGCAAAGAGAAGGATCGGCGGCCGGGCGAGATCCTGAGCGAGATCCAGTCGCTCGTCGACGACGGCGCGATCGAGGTCACGCTCCTCGGCCAGAACGTCAACTCCTATGGCGTCGAGTTCGGCGACCGCCTCGCGTTCGGCAAGCTGCTGCGGGCGGCCGGCGCCATCCCGGGTCTCGAGCGCATCCGCTTCACCAGCCCGCATCCCGCCGCCTTCACCGACGACGTGATCGACGCGATGGCCGAGACGCCGTCGGTGATGCCGCAGCTGCACATGCCGCTGCAGTCGGGGTCGGACCGGATCCTCCGCGCGATGCGGCGGTCCTACCGCTCCGAGAAGTTCCTCGGCATCCTCGACCGTGTCCGCGCGAAGATCCCGAACGCGGCGATCACGACCGACATCATCGTCGGGTTCCCGGGCGAGACCGAGGAGGACTTCCTCGAGACCCTGCGCGTGGTCGAGCAGGCCCGCTTCGCGTCGGCGTTCACGTTCCAGTACTCCATCCGGCCGGGTACGCCGGCGGCGACGCTCCCTGACCAGGTGCCGCACGAGATCGTGCAGGAGCGCTACGAGCGTCTGGTCGCGCTGCAGGAGCGCATCTCGCTCGAAGAGAACCGTGCCTTGATCGGGCGACGGGTCGAACTGGTCGTGGCGAACGGCGAGGGCCGGAAGGACACGGAGACCCGCCGCCTGAGCGGCCGCGCCGAAGACAGTCGTCTCGTGCACTTCGAGCTCCCCGAGGGCTCGCCGCGTCCGCGTCCCGGTGACGTCGTCTCGGTCACGATCACCCAGGCCGCGCCCTTCCACCTCATCGCCGACACCGACGGTGCCCCGCTCGAGGTCCGTCCGACCCGCGCGGGCGACGCCTGGGATCGCGCGCAGTCCGAGTCCTGCGGCGTCCCGTCGCCGGCCGGGGGCGCCGGTGCGGGTGGTACTGCTTCCGGCGCCGCCGGCTCGGCGTCGGGCACGCCCGGGCGCGTCTCCCTCGGCTTCCCGTCCCTCCGGGTCGGCCCGCCCTCGGATGGCTCCCACGTCGCCACCACCCCCATCTACAGCCCCACCGACGACCTGCGTTCCTGACGTGCCCCCCGGCGACCCCGCTCCCACCCCCGCGACCTCCGACGTTCCCGCACCCACCTCTGTGATCCCGGCCGATCCCGCACCCACCTCGGCGATCCCGGTCGATCCCGGTCCCACCTCTGCGATCTCTGGCGGCCCCGCTCCCACAACCGCGATCTCTGCTGATCCCGCTCCCACCTCCGAGATCTCTGGCGGCCCCGCTCCCACCCCCGCGATGTCCGGTCCTGCATCCCGCGGGCCGGACGCGGCCGGACTGCGCGCCTTGCTCACGGGCCGAGCGGCCGACGAGCGCGCGGCAGCGGCTGCGACTGCGACTGCGGAGTCGGGAGGCGGAGTGGTCGCCGTCGTCGGCGCGACCGGGACCGGCAAGTCCGAGCTCTCGCTCGCGATCGCCGAGCGGCTCGCCGCGGCCGGGCACGCGGCCGAGATCGTCAACGCCGACGCCATGCAGCTCTACCGGGGCATGGACATCGGAACCGCCAAGCTCGCGCCCGCCGAACGCCGAGGCATCCCGCACCACCTGCTCGACGTGCTCGACGTCACCGACGAGGCCTCCGTCGCCGCCTACCAGCGCGAGGCGCGCGCTGCGATCGACGCGATCCTCGCCCGGGGCAGCGTGCCGATCCTGGTCGGCGGGTCCGGTCTCTACGTCTCCTCCGTTCTGTTCGACTTCCGCTTCCCGGCACGAGACGAAGCCGTCCGAGCGCGACTCGAGGCCGAGCTGGAGGAGTCTGGTGCACGCGCACTGTACGACCGGCTGAAGGCGGTCGACCCGGCGGCCGCGGCATCCATCGGCCAGTTCAACGGCCGACGGCTCGTCCGCGCCCTCGAGGTCAGCGAGCTCACCGGCGAGCCGCTCAGCGGCACACTGCCCGACGAGCCGATCGCGTGGCGCCCCGCCACCGTGCTGCGGCTCGGGATGCCTCGCGACCTGCTCGTGCCCCGGCTCGACGAGCGGGTCGAGCGGATGTGGCGGGCCGACCTGGTCGACGAGGTCGCCGGCCTCATCCCGCAGGGACTCCGCGAGAGCACCACGGCGGCCCGTGCCATCGGCTACGCACAGGCGCTGGCTGAGCACGACGGCACCCTCACCCGCGAGGAGGCGATCGCCGAGGCGCAGGCGCTCACGCGCCGCTACGCGCGCCGTCAGGTCAGCTGGTTCCGCCGCTACACGGCCATCGACATCGACCCCTTCGCCGCCGAGCCTCTGGCCCCGCTCACCCCCCTCGCCTGAGAAGCCGCCGCCAACCTAGAGACCCCATCGCCATCGCCGAAAAGCCGCCACCCCCCCCACCATCGCCGGCGAGCCGACCCCCTCCACCCCCGCCCTAGACTTGACCCATGGCATCCGAGTTGCATTTCACCAAGGGTCAGGGCACCGGCAACGACTTCGTGCTCTTCTCCGACCCCGAGGGTGTCGTCGACCTGAGCCCCGCCCAGATCGCCGCGATCTGCGACCGCCACTTCGGCGTCGGCGCCGACGGCGTCATCCGGGCCGTGCGCTCGGCGAACCTCGACGCGGGCGCCGCCGCCCTCGCCGAGGACGAGGGGGCCGAATGGTTCATGGATTACCACAACGCCGACGGCTCGGTCTCCGAGATGTGCGGCAACGGCATCCGCGTCTACGCCCGCTACCTGATCGAGAACGGCCTGGCCGAGCTCGCCCCCGGTGAGACGCTGTCGATCGGCACCCGAGCGGGCGTCCGCGACGTGCAGCTCAACAAGCTCGGCTTCCAGGTCGACATGGGCCGGTGGAAGCTCGACGGCGGCGAACCGCTCGTCCGCGCCAAGAACCTCCAGGTCGCCCGGCCCGGCCTCGGCATCAACGTCGGCAACCCGCACGTGGTCGTGGCCCTGGCCGACGACGACGAGCTCGACTCCGCCGACCTCGCGTACATCCCGCACCTCGAACCGGCCCCCGTCGACGGCGCGAACGTCGAGTTCGTCGTCCCGGCCGAGCCCCTCGTGCGCGACGCCGTCGGCCACATCCGGATGCGAGTGCACGAGCGCGGCAGTGGCGAGACGCTCTCCTGCGGAACCGGTGCCGTCGCCGCGGCCTTGGCCACCCGCTACTGGGCCGGCACCGGGGCCCCGAACCACTGGAACGTCACCGTCCCGGGCGGTGTCGTGGGCGTGCGGATGTTCCCGGCAGAGGACGGCGAGCACGTCGCCCTCTCCGGCCCCGCCGAGCTGGTCTACGAGGGCGAGCTCGCGCTGGCCTGACCCTCGGACGAGGCGTCAGAGCCGGCGGCGGTGCCAGCACCAGAAGCAGCGCCCCGCGCACGTCGGTGCACCCGCAGCACGCGGTACCCCTTGTTCGTGCTCGCCCGACTCACCGACAGTTCGTCGAGCGCGCCCTCGATCCACCGCTGCAGCGAGTCCGACCCGAGGTTCTTCTGCACGACGAGCCACGCATCCGACTGCGGGTCGAGCCGTGGCAGCCAGTGCTCGAGCATCGCGTGCAGCTCGTTCTTGCCCACCCGGATGGGCGGATTCGACCAGATGGTGCGGAATCCGAGCCCCTCGGGAACATCTTCGGGCCGGCAGGCGTTGACGTTATCGAGGCCTAAAATGTGAGCATTCCGTCGAACCAGATCCAGAGCACGTTCGTTGACGTCCACCGCCCACACCGTCGAGCGCGGTGATTCGAGGGCGAGCGTCAGAGCGATCGGTCCCCAGCCGCACCCGAGATCGAGCAGATTCCCACCGGGTGGGGGAGCAGGGACGTTCGCCAGCAGAACCTGGGTTCCGGCATCGATGCGGTCGGGGCTGAAGATGCCCGACGCGGTCGTCAGCAGTCGCGGCGACCCCGCCAGCTCGACCGAGATCTCGCGGAGCGACAGCTCCCCGGCGGGTTGTGCCGTGAAGTAGTGCTCGCCATCCATAGAGGGAATCTAGCAAACAAGGAGACTAGTCTTGACTGCAATGTCAGACCGTAAGACGCCCGAAGACATCCAATCACCGAGCGACGACGTCGTCGCCCGTGTTCTGGCGAGCGCCGAGAAGCGTTCGAGCGGCTACTCGCTGTTCGAGCAGGGCGCCGCGCAGGCGCTCCAGCGCCCTGAGACCACGGCCGAGTCGCGCGCCCATGCCGACACCGGGTACGACGGCGACCAGTTCGACCGTGAAGACCGGCAGTCGCTCCGGCGCGTCGCCGGGCTCTCGACAGAGCTCGAAGACGTCACCGAGGTCGAGTACCGGCAGCTGCGCCTCGAGAACGTCGTGATCATCGGCGTGTACTCGCAGGGCACTCTTGGCGACGCCGAGAACTCGCTCCGCGAACTCGCCGCCCTGGCCGAGACGGCCGGCGCGGTCGTGCTCGACGGGCTTTTGCAGCGGCGCCCGCATCCCGACCCCAGCACCTACTTCGGCAAGGGCAAGGCCGAAGAGCTGCGGGCCATCGTGGCGAACCTCGGCGCCGACACCGTCATCGCCGACACCGAGCTCGCCCCGAGCCAGCGTCGTGCGCTGGAGGACGTGGTGAAGGTCAAGGTCATCGACCGCACCGCCGTCATCCTCGACATCTTCAGCCAGCACGCCAAGAGCCGCGAGGGCAAGGCGCAGGTCGAGCTCGCGCAGCTCGAGTACCTGCTGCCGCGACTGCGCGGATGGGGTGACTCGATGTCCCGCCAGGCCGGTGGCCAGGTGGGTGGAGCCGGCGCGGGAATGGGATCGCGTGGTCCCGGTGAGACGAAGATCGAGCTCGATCGTCGCCGCATCCACACCCGCATGGCGAAGCTGCGCAAGCAGATCAAGGAGATGAAGCCGGCCCGTGAGGCGAAGCGGGCCAACCGCAAGCGCAACGCGGTGCCGAGCGTCGCGATCGCCGGGTACACCAACGCCGGCAAGTCCTCGCTGCTGAACCGCATCACGGGAGCCGGAGTGCTGGTGGAGAACTCGCTGTTCGCCACGCTGGATGCGACGGTGCGGAAGAACGAGACCGCCGACGGCCGCCCCTACACGATCGCCGACACCGTCGGGTTCGTGAGCGCGCTGCCGCACCAGCTGGTCGAGGCCTTCCGCTCGACGCTCGAAGAGGTCGCCGACTCGGACGTGCTGGTGCACGTGGTCGACGCCTCGCATCCCGATCCCGCGAGCCAGATCACCACGGTCCGCGACGTGATCGGTGAGGCCGGTGCCCGGGACATCCCCGAGATCGTCGTCTTCAACAAGAGCGACCTCGTCTCGGACGACGACCGGCTCGTGCTCCGCGGGCTCGAGCCCACGGCGATCTTCGTGTCGGCGCGCACCGGCGAGGGCATCCCCGAGCTGCTCGAGCGGATCGACGGGATCATTCCGAAGCCGAGCGTCGAGGTCGAGCTGCTCGTCCCGTACGAGCGCGGCGATCTGGTGACCCTGCTGCACGAGAAGAACACGGTGCTCAGCACCGACTACGAGGAGTCGGGCACCCACGTGCGCGCCCTCGTGAACCCGGAGTTCGAGGAGCGCCTGGTGGAGTTCGCGGTCAGCCGCTAGTCGCTAATCGCTTCCGTTCCGTCTCTGAAACGCCGAAACCCG
Source organism: Herbiconiux solani NBRC 106740 (assembly GCF_001571005.1). GTDB lineage: Bacteria > Actinomycetota > Actinomycetes > Actinomycetales > Microbacteriaceae > Herbiconiux > Herbiconiux solani. The sequence goes on from NZ_BCST01000007.1 coordinate 299,839, forward strand.
TCCTGGACCTGAGGTCTCGGGACGGGTTTCGACGTTTCCAGCGCGATCAGACCGCCCGGAGCACCGCCACGACCTTGCCGAGCACGGTCGCGTAGTCGCCCAGGATGGGCTCGAAGTTGGAGTTGCGGGGGAGCAGCCAGGTGTGGCCGTCGCGCTGGCGGAAGACCTTCACCGTGGCCTCCTCGTCGAGCATGGCGGCGACGATGTCGCCGTTCTCGGCCGTCTTCTGCTGGCGGATGACGACCCAGTCGCCGTCGCAGATCGCCGCGTCGATCATCGACTCGCCGACGACCTTCAGCATGAAGAGGTCGCCGTTGCCGACGAGCTGACGGGGGAGGGGGAACACCTCGTCGACCTGCTGCTCCGCAGTGATCGGGATGCCCGCGGCGATGCGGCCGACCAGCGGCACCAGGGTGGCATCGCCCACAGGCGGTGCGGAATCGGCGTCCGGCGACGGCGCATCCTCGAGAGAGGGGACGTCGATCAGCACCTCCATCGCGCGCGGGCGGTTGGGGTCGCGTCGCAGGTAGCCGCTCAGTTCGAGCTGGTTCAGCTGGTGCGTGACGCTCGAGAGCGAGGCGAGGCCGACGGCGTCGCCGATCTCGCGCATGCTCGGCGGGTACCCGCGGGAGAGGACCGAGCGCTGGATCACGTCGAGGATGGCCAGCTGCTTGTCGCTGAGGCTCTTACGGCGCCTGGTGCGCCCCGAGTCGTTCGCCACGTCTACCCGCTTTCACTGCTCGTTCCGACTGCTCCACCGCCGATGTCGGTGGCTGGTGATTGAGTTTCACCGTTGATCGAAACTGTATCCGAGAAGTGCTCGTATACACACGTATGTTCGAGTGTGTCGCAGCGATTTCGGGGATATTCGACTTGACGAGGCAATTACTCGAAGATATATTCGGAACATGACTTCGCACCGGTGCTCCCGGCCGAGCACCGGTGCGAATCCCTCAGGAGGAATCATGAGCATCGCAGCAGCGACCTTGAGCACCACCAGCCGCACCCCGTTCGCCCAGTCGACGGAGCCGCAGGCTTCCACGCCGCGCCTTCGCATCACGCGCCGCGGCCGTGCCGTCCTCGCCTCGCTCGTGGCCCTGCCCGTGGTCGCCGTCCTCGGCGTGATGGCCATGGTCGGTGGCGGCGGTTCCGCCGTCGCCACCGGCGCCACCAGCGGGGTCGACTTCTCCTACCTGACGGTCCAGGCCGGCCAGAGCCTCTGGAGCATCGCCGAGTCGATCGATCCGGATGGCGACCCGCGCGACGTGATCGCCGAGATCCGCACGCTCAACCAGCTCGAGAACTCCTCGGTGCAGCCGGGGCAGCGCATCGCGATCCCGGCCGACCTCGCCAACTGATTCGGCCCCACTCCAGTTCGGCCCCACTCCAGGTGGGTAGCCGATCTCGCATCGTCAGCCCCACGTGCGCCGAGAAGTCGGTTTTACGTCCAACCGAGGCACTTTGGACATGAAAGTGACTTCTCGCGAAGGCAAACGCAGTCTGCGGGCCGTCACGCGCGGGCTCGGTAGAATTCTCCGGTGACCTCCCTCGACGAGCTGCCCATCCGAGACGACCTCCGCGGTCTCGAGCCGTACGGCGCACCGCACCTCCACCTCCCGGTCGAGCTGAACGTCAACGAGAACACGCACCCGATCCCGGAAGACGTCGCCCGCGACATCATCGAGTCGATCGCCCGCGAGCTGATCACCGTCAACCGGTACCCGGATCGGGAGTTCACGGCGCTCCGCGAATCCCTCGCCGCCTACCTCGACAGCATCGAGCCGGGTGCCGGGCTCACCGCCGCGAACATCTGGGCCGCGAACGGGTCGAACGAGGTCCTCCAGCAGATCCTCATGGCTTTCGGTGGCCCAGGTCGCTCCGTCCTGGGCTTCCCTCCCACCTATTCGATGCACTCGATCATCGCCCGGGCGACCGGCACCGAGTGGATCGCGGGGGAGCGCGACGACGACTTTCTGATCTCACCCGAGACCGCGGTGCGCTGGGTCGAGCAGACTCGGCCAGACATCGTCTTCTTCTGCTCCCCGAACAACCCCACGGGCACCCCCCTCGGCCTCGACACGATCGCCGCGGCCTACGACGCCTTCGACGGGATCGTCGTGGTCGACGAGGCCTACGCCGAGTTCACCCCGAGCGGCGAGCCCACCGCGCTCTCCCTCCTCGAGGGCCGCCCGCGCCTGATCGTCTCGCGCACCATGAGCAAGGCCTTCGCCTTCGCCGGCGCCCGGCTCGGTTACCTCGCCGCAGACCCGGCGGTGACGGATGCGCTGCGTCTGGTCCGCCTGCCGTACCACCTGTCCGCGCTCACCCAGGCCGCGGCGGTCGCCGCCCTCGCGCACGCCCCCGAGATGCTCGCGATGGTCGACGACATCAAGGCGCAGCGTGATCGCATGATCGAGGTGCTCACCGAGCTCGGCTACAGCCCGTGGCCGAGCCAGGCCAACTTCGTGCTGTTCGGCGGGGTCGACGACCCCGAGGCGCTCTGGCAGCAGTTGCTCGACCGCGGGATCATCATCCGCAACCTGAGCATCCCGGGCCACCTGCGGGTGAGTGCCGGTACCGCCGCCGAGACCACCGCCTTCCTCGACGCCATGCGCGACCTCACGGCCTGAGCCCGCTCACCTCCTGAGCGACTCACCCCCTGAGCCCGCCCGCCCCCTGAGCCCGCTCACCTCCTGACCCGCCGAGCCCTCGGTAGGATTGACGCATGACCGCACCCCGCACCGCCCGCCTCCAGCGGGAGACGAGCGAGTCCAGCATCGAGCTGTCGCTCGACCTCGACGGCACCGGCGTCTCCGACATCCAGACCTCCGTGCCGTTCTACGACCACCTGCTCACGGCGTTCGCCAAGCACTCGCTGACCGACCTCACAGTCCGGGCGAAGGGCGACATCGAGATCGACGTGCACCACACGGTCGAGGACATCGGGATCGTGCTCGGTCAGGCGATCCGCCAGGCACTCGGCGACAAGGCCGGCATCTCCCGCTTCGGTGACGCCCTCGTACCCCTCGACGAGGCTCTCGTCCAGGCCGTGGTCGACATCTCCGGCCGCCCGTTCCTCGTGCACTCCGGCGAGCCCGCCGGCTTCGAGTACCACCTGATCGGCGGCCACTTCACCGGGTCGATGGTGCGGCACGTCTTCGAGGCGATCACCTTCAACGCCGGCCTCACCGTGCACATCACGGTGCTCGGCGGTCGCGACCCGCACCACATCGCCGAGGCCGAGTTCAAGGCCTTCGCGCGCGCGTTCCGCCAGGCGAAGGCCTTTGACTCGCTCGTCGCCGGCATCCCCTCCACCAAGGGCGCACTGTGACCGACCGCGCACCCCGCGTCGTCGTCCTCGACTACGGCAGCGGCAACATCCACTCGGCGGCGAAGGCCCTCGAGCGGGCCGGCGCCGAGGTCGAGATCACGGCGAATCGCGCGGCCGTGATGGAGGCCGACGGTCTCCTCGTTCCCGGCGTGGGTGCGTTCAGTGCAGTGATGGAGCAGTTGAACACCGTGCGCGGCGGCGAGTTGATCGAGCGGCGCCTGGCCGGCGGACGCCCCGTGCTCGGGATCTGCGTGGGCATGCAGGTCATGTTCGCCGACGGCATCGAGCGCGGCGTCGAGACCGAGGGCCTGGGGGAGTGGCCGGGCACGGTCGACCTCCTCGAGGCCGAGGTCGTGCCCCACATGGGCTGGAACACCGTCGACGCGCCGGAGGACTCGGTGCTGTTCGACGGCATCCGCGACGAGCGCTTCTACTTCGTGCACTCCTACGCGGCCCAGGCCTGGGAGCTCGATCCGCACCCGCGCCTGGCGCCGCCCGCGGTCACCTGGGCGCGCCACGGCTCGCGCTTCATCGCCGCCGTCGAGAACGGGCCGCTGTCGGCCACGCAGTTCCACCCGGAGAAGTCCGGCGACGCCGGCATCCGCCTGCTCTCGAACTGGATCGGCTCGCTGCGCTGACCTCGTTTCGACGTGGCGCACGCCAGTCGCTACGATCGGCGGGGGCCGCATCGGCTCCGCCCGGCGGATCCTTCGGCGCCCGCCCGCCCCACCGGCCAGACCGATCGTCCGGCACCCTCCTCCCGCATCCCACCGATCGAGGTAAGACCCATGAGTGAGTTCAACAAAGCACCCGGGCTGGTGCTGCTGCCCGCTGTCGACGTGGCCGGCGGCAAGGCCGTCCGGCTCACCCAGGGAAAGGCCGGCACCGAGACGCACCACGGCGACCCGGTCGACGCGGCCGCCGACTGGATCTCGCAGGGCGCCGAGTGGATCCACCTCGTCGACCTCGATGCGGCGTTCGGCCGCGGCAGCAACCTCGCCGTGATCAAGAAGGTCATCCGTCAGGCCAAGGGCGTCAACGTCGAGGTCTCTGGCGGCATCCGCGACGACGCGAGCCTCGAGACCGCCCTCGACAGCGGGGCCAAGCGCATCAACCTGGGCACGGCCGCGCTCGAGAACCCCGAGTGGGCCGCCCACGTCATCGCCCGCTACGGCGAGGCGATCGCGGTGGGTCTGGATGTGCGCGGCACGACGCTCGCGGCGCGCGGCTGGACCGAGGACGGCGGCGACCTCTGGCAGGTGCTCGACCGCCTCGAGGAGGCCGGCTGCGCCCGCTACGTCGTGACCGACGTCACGAAGGACGGCACGCTCAAGGGCCCGAACGTCGAACTGCTCCGCCAGGTGATGGAGCGCACCTCCCGCCCGGTGGTCGCCTCCGGCGGCATCTCGAGCCTCGACGACATCGCCGAGCTCCGCGCGCTCGTGCCGCTGGGGCTCGAGGGCGCGATCGTCGGGCGTGCCCTCTACGCGGGCGCCTTCACGCTCGCCGAGGCGCTGGACGTGGCTTCTGACTGACGACGGCGCCGGCGCCGCACCGCACGAGCACAGCGTCGCCGGCAACGCCGCAGGCGCCGGCAACACCGCCGACTCGGCCGGGCAGCCCTGGAAGGGCCGCCACTTCGAGGCCCACGCCGGCGCCCCGGGTGACGAACCCGACGACGGCACCGCACCCCCCGCGCTCCTGGTCGCCCTCGAGCGCTTCCGCGCCGGAACGGCGACCCAGGGCGAGGTGGTGGATGCGCTCCGCTCGGTCCGCGTGCTCGTCCCGCTCGTGGCCCACGCGGGCGACGAAGGTCTGACGGATGCGGGGCTCCGCGTCGACAAGACCCAGGAACTCTCCCTCGTCACGGTCGGTGGCCCCGACGGTCGTACGGTTCTGCCCGCATTCTCTTCCGTCACGGCACTGTCTGCCTGGAATCCGAAGGCCCGGCCGATCCCGGTGGACGCGCGCCGCGCCGCTCTGGCGGCCGCCGCCGAGGGAACCGAGCTCATCGTGCTCGACCCCGGTTCGCCGACCGAATTCGCTCTCCGCCGCCCGGCGGTCTGGGCGCTCGCGCAGGACACCCCGTGGCAGCCCGCCGTCGACGATCCCGCCGTCATCGGGGCGTTCGAGCGGTCGATCCAGGGCGAACCGGTGGTCGCCGGCATCCTGGTGATCGCGGGCGACGCCCAGGCGCGGCTCAGCGCCCCCGAGCTGGTCGTCGTCCTGGCGCTCGCACCGGGCCTGGATCAGCAGCAGCTGCAGTCCCTCGTCGCTTCGCTCCAGGAGAACTGGGCCGCCGACGAGGTCATCGCGAACCGCGTCGACTCCCTGTCGGTGAGGCTGACCGCCCTCAGCTGACCGGCCCGGTGTACTTCTCTCCAGGCCCTTCGCCGATCGGGTCCTGAACCGACGACGCCTCACGGAACGCCAGCTGCAGCGATCGCAATCCGTCGCGGAGCGCCCGCGCGTGCTGGTCGCCCAGGAAGGGCGCGGAGGCCGTGACCAGGCCGGCCAACGCGGTGATCAGCTTGCGTGCCTCATCCAGATCGGTCTCGATGTCGGGGTCGTCCGAGAGCCCGCACTTGACCGCGGCGGCGCTCATCAGGTGCACGGCGGTCGTGGTGATGACCTCGACGGCGGGCACCTCGGCGATGTCCCGCAGGGCGTCCGCTTCGGCCTGGGCCTCGGCGTCGGATCCGGCGTCGAAAGCTGCTGAGTCACTCATTCCAGGTGGTCCTTACTGAATCGGGCGAGTCTCTGCTAGACTCTTCGCGGCTCTGAGTCTGTATTGACTCAGCACGAAAGTGGAGAATCTCCCACCCGCGCATACCGCTTCATTAGGTTACCGGGTCGATTGCACCCCCTGTGTTGATGGGTCGGCCTATGGCCGGCACCGTCGAGACAGAGACCAAGGGTGTGGTGCCGCACGGTCCACGTGCGCGCATCGGGGGTTCCTCCTGCATTCGTCACAGAAACGAAACTAAGGAGTAACGCATCAGCGATCCCCGTACAAACGACCGTATCCGTGTCCCCGAGGTCCGCCTCGTGGGCCCGGGCGGCGAGCAGGTCGGCGTCGTCAGCATCGACGTCGCCCTTCGGCTTGCCCAGGAGGCAGACCTCGACCTCGTCGAGGTCGCGCCCAACTCCAAGCCCCCGGTCGCGAAGATCATGGACTACGGAAAGTTCAAGTACGAAGCCGCGCAGAAGGCGAAAGAAGCCCGTCGCAACCAGGCCAACACGATCCTCAAAGAGGTCCGTTTCCGCCTGAAGATCGACGTGCACGACTACGAGACCAAGCGCAAGCGCGCCGAGGGCTTCCTCAAGGCCGGCGACAAGGTGAAGGCCATGATCCTGTTCCGCGGTCGTGAGCAGTCGCGTCCCGACCAGGGTGTCCGCCTGCTCCAGCGCTTCGCGGAGGACGTGGCCGAGTTCGGCACCGTCGAGTCCAGCCCCACCATCGACGGCCGCAACATGGTCATGGTCATCGGTCCGCTGAAGAACAAGTCCGAGGCCAAGGCCGAGCAGAACGCCAAGCGCGACGCCTCGAAGGCCCGCTCGCACGAGCAGGCCGCCCCCGAGTCCGACGCCCCCGAGGGCGCCGAGACCCCCGAAGACTCCGGCACCACGCCGGCCACTCCGGCCGCATCGGCCGAGTAACAAGCCCGAACACACAAGGAGAACCACTATGCCCAAGATGAAGACGCACTCCGGTGCCAAGAAGCGATTCAAGGTCACCGGTACCGGCAAGCTCGTGAAGCAGCAGGCCGGCATGCGCCACAACCTGGAGGTCAAGGCCCCGGGGCGTAAGGCTCGCCTGAACAAGGACCAGGTGCTGTCCAAGGCAGACACCAAGGTCGCCAAGAAGCTTCTCGGCCTGTAGCCACCGCTGCACCAGCCGACCGAGACCTGAGAAGGAATACAGAACAATGGCAAGAGTCAAGAGGGCCGTCAACGCCCACAAGAAGCGTCGCGTCATCCTCGAGCGCGCCGAGGGCTACCGCGGTCAGCGGTCGCGCCTCTACCGCAAGGCGAAGGAGCAGGTCACCCACTCCCTCGTCTACTCCTACCGTGACCGTCGTGCGCGCAAGGGCGACTTCCGCCGCCTGTGGATCCAGCGCATCAACGCGGCCTCGCGTGCGAACGGCCTGACCTACAACCGCCTCATCCAGGGCCTCGCCCTGGCCGGCATCGAGGTCGACCGCCGCATCCTCGCCGAGCTCGCCGTGAACGAGCCCGCGACCTTCGCGGCCATCGTCGCGAGCGCCAAGGCAGCTCTTCCGGCCGACACCTCGGCCCCGAAGGCCGCGGCGTAAGCCGTCGCCCCCGAGCGAAGCAGCACCCACAAGAGAACAGAGAGAGCGTCACATGCTTGACAATCCGCGATCACCTCGCGTTCGGGCTGTGGCGAAACTCGCCAAGAAGGGAGCCCGGTCTGAGACCGGGCTCTTTCTCTTGGAGGGCCCGCAGGCCGTCTCCGAGGCGCTGACCTTCGCACCCCACCTGATCGACGAGCTGTTCGCGACGCCGACCGCGCTCGACCGCCATCCCGAGATCGCCTCGCGCGCATCCGATGCCTCGCTCGACGTCGAGTTCGTCACCGAGCAGGTGCTCGACTCGATGGCCGACACGGTGACGCCACAGGGCTTCGTCGCCGTCTGCCGGCAGTTCCCCACTGCGGTCAAAGACATCTTCGCCGCCGGCCCCACACTCATCGCCGTCCTCGAAGAGGTGCGCGACCCCGGCAACGCGGGCACGATCATCCGGGCAGCGGATGCGGCGGGTGCGGATGCGGTCATCCTCACCGGCCGCTCCGTCGACCTGTACAACCCGAAGGTGGTCCGCTCGACCACCGGGTCGATCTTCCACCTCCCCGTCGCCGTCGAGGCGACCCTCGAGGACGTGCTGCTGCGCGCCCGGGAGGCCGGCCTGCAGACGCTCGCGGCCGACATCAAGGGCGACGACCTGCTCGACGTGCGCACGGCGGGCCTGCTCGGCACCCCCACGGCGTGGGTGTTCGGCAACGAGGCCCGTGGCCTCCCGGACGAGGTGCTCACCGCGGTCGACCGGGCCGTCTCGCTGCCGATCTACGGCCAGGCCGAGTCGCTGAACCTCGCCACGGCGGCGTCGGTCTGCCTCTACGAGAGCGCGTTCGCCCTCCGCTCCTGAGTGTTTCGAATGCGTTTCATTTGAGTCACGGATCCGTATGTTCGGTTGCTGACCCTCTTTCGGGTGTGCTTGGGTAAACCTCATGGATTCGCCTGCCACCCCCATTCGAGGCACGGGAGGGGCAGCCGCCCCCCTCGTCGTCATCGATCACGTCGACAAGCACTTCGGCGATCTGCACGTCCTCCGCGACATCACGACCTCGGTCGCCCGCGGCGAGGTCGTCGTGGTGATCGGTCCCTCCGGTTCCGGCAAGTCGACGCTCTGTCGCGCGATCAACCGGCTCGAGACCATCGACTCCGGCTCCATCACCATCGACGGCAAGGAGCTGCCGAGCGAGGGGCGTGAGCTCGCGACGCTGCGGGCCGACGTCGGGATGGTGTTCCAGTCCTTCAACCTCTTCGCGCACAAGACCGTGCTCGAGAACGTCACGCTGGCGCCGATGCGGGTGCGGAAGCTCTCGAAGAAGGATGCCGAGAAGCGCGGCATGGAACTGCTCGACCGGGTGGGCGTCGCGAACCAGGCCAAGAAGCTCCCCGCCCAGCTCTCCGGCGGCCAGCAGCAGCGCGTCGCGATCGCGCGCTCCCTCGCGATGGATCCGAAGCTCATCCTCCTCGACGAGCCGACCAGCGCCCTCGACCCCGAGATGATCAACGAGGTGCTCGACGTGATGGTCGGCCTCGCGCGCGACGGCATGACGATGATCGTCGTCACCCACGAGATGGGCTTCGCCCGCAAGGCCGCGGACAGAGTCGTCTTCATGGCCGACGGGCGCATCGAGGAAGAGGCGACGCCGGAGGAGTTCTTCAGCAACCCCAAGTCACCGAGAGCGAAGGACTTCCTCTCGAAGATCCTCGCCCACTAGGCGGGAACAACCCCGCCACAGCCGTTGCGCGGGGCACAGCACAAGAGAGGTACGACCAATGAGGCACAAGAAGCTATCGTTTCTCGCACTCGCCGCGGTGACCGCCGTGGCCCTCGCCGGATGCGCCGGCGGCGACTCCGGGAGCCCCGCGGTGACGCCTGAGGCGGCGCCCACCTTCGCGGCGGGTTCCACGATGGAGGCCATCGCGTCCGCGGGTGAGATCACCATCGGCACCAAGTTCGATCAGCCGCTGTTCGGTTTGGTCGGTCCCGACGGGACGCCCGAGGGCTTCGACGTCGAGATCGGCAAGATCATCGCCGCGAAGCTCGGCATCGCGCCCGAGAAGATCAAGTGGGTCGAGACGGTCTCGGCCAACCGCGAGCCGTTCATCCAGCAGGGCGAGGTCGACGTCGTCGTCGCCACCTACACGATCAACGACAAGCGCAAAGAGGTCATCTCGTTCGCCGGGCCATACTACGAGGCCGGTCAGAGCATCCTGACCCTGTCGGACAACGACACGATCAAGAGCGAGGACGACCTCGTCGGCCAGCCGGTGTGCTCGGTCACCGGGTCGACCCCGGCCGCGAACCTCGAGGCGCTCGGCGCCCAGGTCGTGCTCACCGACACCTACACGAACTGCCTGGAGCCGCTGCGCACCGGTCAGGTCGTCGCGGTCTCGACCGACAACGTCATCCTCGCCGGGCTCGCCGCCCAGAACGAGGGCGAGTTCAAGGTCGTGGGGGAGCCCTTCACCCAGGAGCCGTACGGCATCGGCCTAGCCAAGGACGACACCGACTTCCGCATGTTCATCAACGACGTGCTCGAGGAGTCCTACGGCGACGGCACCTACGAGGCCGCCTGGGAGTCCACGGCGGGCTCCGTGCTGCCGTTCGTCGAGCCGCCGGCGGTCGACCGCTACTGATCCGGTCGTGACGGCGGGATGCCTGCGGGCGTCCCGCCGTCCCGTCCGCCCGGCCGCCGCCAGCTGACCACGGCCATGCCAGCACGAACACACGCACCAAGAACACACGTCCCACGAACACACCGACCAGACAGGAGCACGGGTGAACGTCGTCATCGACAATCTGCCGGCCTACATCGAGGGCTTCCTGCAGACCGTGTCACTGCTGCTCATGGCCGGGGCCGGCGCCCTCGTGATCGGCACCATCGTCGCCGCAATGCGGATCTCGCCGGTGCCCTCGCTCAGCGGGTTCGCGGCGGTCTACACCGAGCTGCTCCGCAACACCCCGCTCACGCTCGTGCTGTTCTTCTGCGCGATCATCCTTCCCTACCTCGGGTCCGAGCTGCCGTACTTCTGGTGCGCGGTGATCGGGCTCACGCTGTACACCTCGCCCTTCGTGGCCGAGGCGCTGCGCTCGGGCATCAACGGTGTGCCGATCGGTCAGGCCGAGGCGGCGAGGAGCCTCGGGCTCGGCTTCGGCCAGACCGTCGGGCTGATCATCTTCCCCCAGGCATTCCGGATGGTGATCCCGCCGCTGATCAGCGTGCTGATCGCGCTCACCAAGAACACCTCGGTGGCCGGCGCCTTCTTCGTCGCCGACCTCTTCGGCGTGGGCCGCGAGCTCGCCAACGCCAACGGCAACGCCGTCGTCGCCGTGCTGCTGGCCGTCGCCACCTTCTATCTGCTCATCACCATCCCGCTCGGCATCCTCGCCGCGCGGCTCGAGAAGAGATTCGCGGTGACCCGATGACCTCCGTGCTGTTCGACGCCCCCGGCCCCCGGGCCAAGCGACGGTCGCGCATCGCCTCGGTGATCGTGATCGTCCTGATCCTCGCCGGTGTCGGCTGGATCGTGTACACCCTGGCCCAGCCCCGCGAATCCGGCGGCATCACGCTGCCCGGCTACTTCGACTGGAGCCGCTGGGAGAAGCCCGTCACCGACCCGGAGTTCTGGGGTGCGGTGGGCCGCGGCCTCCTCAACACCCTGCAGGCCGCCGGTATCGGTGCCGTCATGGCGCTCGTCGTGGGCGTGCTGTTCGCGCTCCTCCGCACCTCGCAGAGCGCTTTCGTCCGCGTGCCGACCACGATCGTGCTCGAGTTCCTCCGCGGCATGCCCGTGCTGCTGATGATGCTCTTCATCCTTCTCGTCGCCTCGACCGGTGCGTTCTGGGCCGTGGTGCTCGCACTCGGCCTCTACAACGGCGCCATCATCGGCGAGGCCCTCCGCGCGGGCATCAACTCGCTGCCGCGGGGCCAGCGCGAAGCCGGGCTCAGTCTCGGGATGACGCGGCTGCAGACCAAGATGCTGATCGAGTTCCCCCAGGCGTTCCGCCAGATGCTGCCGATCATCCTGGCGCAGCTCGTGGTGCTGCTGAAAGACACCAGCCTCGGCTACATCGTCGGTTTCAACGAGCTCATCCGCACCACGATGAACAACCTGTCGAGCTTCTACGGCAACCGCTACCTGATCACGCTGTTCATCATCACGCTCGTGATCTACCTCACGGTCAACCTCACGCTGTCGTGGGTGGCGAGACGGATCGCCCGCCGTCGTGGCGGGCGGGCGCCGCTCGTCGTCGCCGACGGTCTGGCGACCGGCTCGGCCGTGCTGGTCGGCAGCACCACCCTCACCGGGGCCGCGGCGAACCCGGAGGACGCGACGACCGAGTAGCCCGCTGCACGAGGCCTCGCGGGAGAACGCCCGCGTACCGCGTAAACTTGTGACTCGTGTCTGAACCCATCGCCATCACCGAGCAGGCGGTGAACGACGCGGTCGACGCGGCGCTCGCAGCCCTCGAGACCGCAGCCGACTCCGCGACGCTCCGTGCCGTCCGCTCCGAGCACGCCGGGGAGAACTCCCCGCTGGCCGCGTTCAACGCCGCCATCAAGTCGCTCCCAGGCGACCAGAAGGCTGCGGCCGGCAAGCTCGTCGGGCAGGCGAGGGCTCGCGTCAATCAGGCCATCGCGGCTCGGGAGACCGAGGTCGTCGCCCTCGAGGAGCAGGCCCGGCTCGCGTCGGAGGCCGTCGACGTGACGGCCGTGCCCACCCGCCGCCGTCCCGGAGCCCGCCATCCGCTCTCCCTCCTGCAGGACAGGATCGCCGACATCTTCGTCGGCATGGGCTGGGAGGTGGCCGAAGGCCCCGAGGTCGAGAGCGAGTGGTTCAACTTCGACGCCCTCAACTTCGACGCCGACCACCCGGCGCGCGCGATGCAGGACACCTTCTTCATCGACCCGCCCGAGGCGCACCTGGTGCTGCGCACGCACACCAGCCCGGTGCAGATCCGCAGCCTGCTCGAGCGCGACCTCCCGGTCTACGTGATCGCTCCGGGCCGGGTGTACCGCACCGACGAGCTCGACGCGACGCACACCCCCGTCTTCAGCCAGGTCGAGGGCATCGCCATCGACAAGGGCCTGACCATGGCGCACCTGCGCGGCACGCTCGAGCACTTCGCCCGGCAGATGTTCGGCGAGGGCGCCAAGATCCGCCTGCGCCCCAACTACTTCCCCTTCACCGAGCCCAGTGCCGAGATGGATGTCTGGCAGCCCAACGCCAAGGGCGGTGCGCGCTGGGTCGAATGGGGCGGCTGCGGCATGGTCAACCCCAACGTGCTCCGCGCGGCGGGCATCGACCCCGACGAGTACTCGGGCTTCGCGTTCGGCATGGGTATCGAGCGCACCCTGCAGTTCCGCAACGATCTCAATGACATGCGCGACATGGTCGAGGGCGACGTCCGCTTCTCGCAGCAGTTCGGAATGGTGGTCTGACGATGAGGATTCCGATCAGCTGGCTCGCCGAGTACGTCGACCTCCCCGCGGAGGCGTCGATCGACGACATCCACGCCGCACTGGTCAAGGTCGGGCTGGAAGAGGAGGGGTCGCACGACTTCGACCTCACCGGCCCGATCGTGGTCGGCGAGGTGCTCTCCTTCGAGCCCGAGCCGCAGTCCAACGGCAAGACCATCCGCTGGTGCCAGGTGCGCGTCGCCCCCGAGGGGCAGGCCGCGGCCGACGGCGGGGCGGATGTGCGCGGCATCGTCTGCGGCGCCGGCAACTTCTTCGCCGGCGACAAGGTCGTCGTGACCCTGCCCGGCGCGGTGCTGCCCGGCGGCTTCGCGATCGCCGCCCGCAAGACCTACGGCCACGTCTCCGACGGAATGATCGCCTCGGCCCGTGAGCTCGGGCTGGGGGAGGACCACGACGGCATCCTCCGGCTCACCACCCTGGGCCTCGACCCCGAGGTCGGCACGGATGCGATCGCGCTGCTCGGGCTCGACGACTCGGCCGTCGAGGTCAACGTCACACCCGACCGCGGCTACGCCTTCTCGATCCGCGGCATCGCCCGCGAGTACTCTCACTCCACCGGAGCGGCCTTCCGAGACCCCGCCGACCGTGTCACGCCCGTCGTGGGCACCGGCTTCCCGGTCGCGATCCACGACGAGGCGCCGATCCGCGGCCGCGTGGGCGCGACCGTCTTCGTCACCCGCGTGGTGCGCGGCGTCGACCCGACCGTGCCGAGCCCGGCCTGGCTCGTGGCGCGGCTGAAGCTCGCCGGCATCCGTTCGATCTCGCTCGTCGTCGACATCACCAACTACGTGATGCTCGAGTTCGGCCAGCCGATCCACGGCTACGACCTGGATGCGCTCCAGGGCGGCATAGTCGTCCGTCGCGCCGGCGAGGGCGAGACCCTCGAGACGCTCGACGGCCAGACCCGCACGCTCGATCCGGAAGACCTCGTGATCGCCGACGACCGCGGAGCCATCGGCCTCGCCGGCGTCATGGGCGGCGCGTCCACCGAGATCGGCGGCGGCACGAAGAACGTGTTGATCGAGGCCGCGAACTTCGACCCGGTCTCGATCGCCCGCACCGCCCGCCGGCACAAGCTGCCGAGCGAGGCCTCGCGCCGGTTCGAGCGCGGCGTCGACCCCAAGGTGGCGGCTCCCGCGGCGGCACGGGTCGTCGAACTTCTCGAGACACTGGCCGGCGGCACCGCCGACGACCTCGGTTCCGAGCACCACGAGCACCCCGAGGCCGGAGCCATCATGGTGCCGTTCGGCTACGTCGGCGGCCTCGTGGGCGTGGACTTCACCCCCGACGAGATCTCCAGCTCGCTGGCCGAGATCGGCGGATCGGTCGAGGAGAACGCGGCCGGCTTCGTCGTCACCCCGCCGTCCTGGCGGCCCGACCTCACCGACAAGGCCTCGCTCGCCGAGGAGGTCGCCCGCATCGTCGGCTACGACCGCATCCCGAGCATCCTGCCCGTGGCACCCCCCGGGCGCGGCCTCACGGTCTCGCAGCTGACCCGCCGGCGCACCGCCGACGTGCTCGCGGCCGGCGGGCTCACCGAGGTGCTCGCCTACCCCTTCCTCACCGAGGCGCAGAACGCGGCCTTCGGCAGCGCGACCGGCGAGGTGGTCCCCGCGATCCGCGTGGCGAACCCGCTCGACTCGCAGGCGGCCCTCCTCCGCACCTCGCTCGTGCCCGGGCTGATCGACATCGCGCGCCGCAACCTGTCGCGCGGGCTCACCGACCTGGCGCTGTTCGAGATCGGATCCGTCTTCCTCCCCGAGGCCGGGCGTGCCTACGGGCAGGATTCGTTGCCGCTCGGCGCGGCCCTGCCCAGCCCGGAGGCTCTGCTCGAGCTGCACGCCGGCATCCCGCCCCAGCCCCGGCACGTCGGGGTGCTCGTGCTCGGCAACGCGATCGACAAGCAGCCCGGGCAGCCCGCGGTTCCCGCCGGCATCGCCGACGTGCTCGACACCGTGCAGCTGCTCGAGACGGCGCTCGCCGTGAAGCTGCGCGTGGCGAAGGGGCAGCACGTGTCGCTGCACCCGGGCCGCACCGCCGAGCTGTTCATCCAGACGCCCGTGGGCGAGCGGAGCGTGGGCTTCGCCGGCGAGGTGCTCCCCGCGATCACGCACGAGCTCGACCTGCCCCGCGTGGTGGCGGTCGCCGAACTCGATCTGGATGCGCTGATCGCCGCGGCCGGGACGACGATCGACGTCGCCCCGATCAGCGGGTTCCCCGCCGCGACCCAGGACCTCTCGCTCGTCGTCGACCGCTCGGTCGCGGCCGGCGAGGTCGAGGCCGCGGTCGTGGAGGGTGCCGGCGAGCTGCTCGAGAGCATCCGGCTGGTCGACGACTACCGCGGGCAGGGACTGCCCGAGGAGTCGAAGTCGCTGACCTTCGCGCTGCGCTTCCGTGCCCCCGACCGCACCCTGACCGCGGCGGAGGCCAGCGACGCCAAGCTCGCGGGCGCCGCCCGGGCCGGCGAGCTCTACTCCGCGACCGTGCGGGAGTAGCCCGGAGCCACGGGCTAGATTGGATCCATGGTCTACTCAGTCGCGATCGCCGGTGCCAGCGGATACGCGGGCGGCGAGCTGCTCCGTCTGCTGAGCGCGCATCCGGAGTTCGAGGTTCGCACGGTGACGGCGAACAAGAACGCCGGTCAGCCTCTCGTCGCCCTGCACCCGCACCTGCGCTCGTACGCGGGGATGGTGCTGCAGGAGACCACCGCCGAGGTGCTGAAGGGCCACGACGTGGTCTTCCTCGCCCTGCCCCACGGGCATTCGGGAGCCCTCGCGGCCGAGCTCGGCGACGCGAGCCTCGTCGTCGACTGCGGCGCCGACCACCGGCTCACGAGCGCCGACGCCTGGGAGAAGTTCTACAAGTCGGAGTACCACGGCTCCTGGCCCTACGGCCTGCCCGAACTGCTGCTGCCCTCGGGTGTCAAGCAGCGCGAGAACCTCGCCGGTGTCAACCGCATCGCGGTGCCGGGCTGCAACGTCACGGCGGTGAGCCTCGCGCTCGCGCCCGGCCTCCGGGCCGGGGTGGTGCAGCCGATCGACCTCGGCGCTGTCCTGGCCGTCGGCCCGTCCGGTGCCGGCAAGACCCTGCGCACCGACCTGCTCGCGAGCGAGATCCTGGGCTCGGCGCACGCCTACGGCATCGGCGGCACCCACCGGCACGTGCCCGAGATCATCCAGAACCTCAGCGGGCCGGGCGAACCGGTGACCGTGTCGTTCACCCCCGTCCTCGTGCCGATGGCGCGCGGCATCCTGGCCACCTCGACCGCGCGGCTGCAGCCCGGGGTCAGCGCCGCCGACGTGCGCTCGGCCTGGAGCCTGGCCTACGCCGACGAGCCTTTCGTGCAGCTGCTGCCCGAGGGCGAGTTCCCGAGCGTCAGCGACACGATCGGCGCCAACACCGCGCTGATCGGGCTGATGGTCGACGAGGCCGCCGAGCGCGTGGTGACCGTCACGGCGCTCGACAACCTCGTCAAGGGCACGGCGGGCGCCGCCATCCAGTCGACCAACATCGCCCTGGGGCTGCCCGAGGGTCTCGGGCTCCCCGTGAACGGAGTCGCCCCGTGAGCATCACCCGTCCCGCCGGATTCCGCGCCTCCGGAGTCGTCGCCGGCCTCAAGTCGACCGGCGCGCGCGACCTCGCACTCGTCGTCAACGACGGCCCCCTGACCAATGCGGCCGCCGTGTTCACCTCGAACCGCGCCAAGGCCAACCCGGTGCTCTGGTCCGAGCAGGTCATCAGAGACGGCTCGGTCGCCGCGGTCATCCTGAACTCCGGCGGCGCCAACTGCTTCACCGGGTCGTTCGGCTTCCAGACCACCCACGCCACCGCCGAGGCGGTCGCCGAGGGGCTGTCGGTCTCGGCCGGCGATGTGCTCGTGTGTTCCACGGGCCTCATCGGCGTGGGCGATCAGGTGTTCCGCGACGCGATCCTCGACCACGTGCCGGCCAGCGTCTCGGCGCTCTCCGCCGACGGCGGGGCGGCTGCGGCGCTCGCGATCATGACGACCGACTCGCACCCCAAAGAAGCGGTCGCCGAGTCGGCTGCCGGCTGGTCGATCGGCGGCATGGCCAAGGGCGCCGGGATGCTCGCGCCGGGCCTCGCGACGATGCTGGTCGTGATCACGACCGACGCCGACCTCCCGCCCGAAGTGCTCGACCGCACCCTGCGCGCTGCGACCCGGGTCACCTTCGACCGCGTCGACTCGGACGGCTGCATGTCGACCAACGACACCGTCGCCCTCCTCGCCTCCGGCGCCTCGGGCGTAGTCGCCGACGAGGCGGAATTCGCCGAGGCCCTCACCGATCTCTGCGCCGACCTCTGCCTGCAGCTTCAGGGTGACGCCGAAGGCGCGAGCCACGACATCGCGATCGAGGTGGTGAACGCCGCGAGCGAGGACGAGGCGGTCGTCGTCGGCCGCGCGGTCTCGCGCAGCAACCTCCTGAAGGCCGCTATCTTCGGCAACGACCCGAACTGGGGCCGTGTGCTCGCAGCGATCGGCACGACTGACGCCGCCTTCGACCCCTACGCCATCGACGTCTCGATGAACGGCGTCATGGTCTGCCGGAGCGGCGAGCCCGGGGAGGACCGCACGCTGGTCGACCTGACCCCGCGCGCGACGACGATCCTGATCGACCTCAAGGCCGGCGACGCCGCCGCGACGATCCTCACCAACGACCTCACGCACGACTACGTGCACGAGAACAGCGCCTACGCCAGCTGATGAGCGAGCCGATCGGATCCACCCCGCCCACCGCGCCCACCGGGTCGAGCATTAGCGCGGGCGCGGGCCTGGCCGACCCCGCGACCGCTGCCGAGGCGGCCGCCCTCGTCCACGTCAAGGCGCAGACCCTGATCGACTCCCTGCCGTGGCTCAAGCGTTTCCACGGCCAGATCATGGTGATCAAGTTCGGCGGCAACGCGATGGTCGACCCCGACCTGCAGCGCACCTTCGCCGAGGACATCGTCTACCTCCGGTACGCCGGCATCCGCCCCGTCGTGGTGCACGGGGGAGGGCCGCAGATCTCCCGGATGCTCGAGCGCCTCGGCATCGCGAGCGAGTTCCGCGGCGGCTACCGGGTCACGAGCCCCGAGGCGATGGACGTAGTGCGCATGGTGCTCACCGGGCAGATCAGCCGCGACATCGTCAGTCACATAAACGAGCACGGCCCGCTCGCCGCCGCCCTGTCGGGCGAGGACGCGGGCTTGTTCGAGGGCCGGAAGCGCACGATCGAGATCGACGGCGAGCAGGTCGATCTCGGCCAGGTCGGCGACGTCGTCGGGGTGAACCCGGAAGGCGTGCTCGCGCAGCTCGAGGCCGGCCGCATCCCGGTCGTCTCCTCGATCGCCCCCGACATCGACGAACCGGGCCAGGTGCTCAACGTGAACGCGGATGCCGCGGCCGCCGCGCTCGCCGTCGCCCTCAGCGCGGCGAAGCTCGTCATCCTGACCGACGTGGCCGGTCTCTACAGCGACTGGCCGAACCGCGACTCGCTCGTCTCGGTGATCGGCAGCGAAGAGCTCCGCGACCTGCTGCCGAGCCTGGAGTCCGGGATGATCCCCAAGATGTCGGCGTGCCTCGAGGCCGTCGACGGGGGAGTGGCCAAGGCCGCGATCATCGACGGGCGCGAGCCGCACTCGATCCTGCTCGAAGTCTTCACCCAGGGCGGTGTCGGCACCGAGGTGGTGCCGGCCCCGGCCCGCTGACCCGGCCCCGCCGGGCAACCCGAAACGGAGGAACCGATGTCCAGCATCGGAACGGACAACCCGTGGCCGAGTCGCTTCGACCGGTCGCTGATGCGCACGATGGGCATGCCGCTGCGCTGCCTGGTGCGCGGTGAGGGCGCCTATGTCTGGGACGACGAGGGCCGCGAGTACCTCGACTTCCTCGCCGGCATCGCCGTCAACTCGCTCGGGCACGCGCATCCGGTGTTCGTCGAGGCGGTCTCCCGCCAGGCCGGCACGCTCGCCCACGTCTCGAACTACTTCTCGACCCCGCCCCAGCTCGAGCTCGCCGAGCGCCTGACCCGGATCACGGGAGCCGGCGACGGCGGCCGGGCCTACTTCTGCAACTCGGGCGCCGAGGCGAACGAGGCCGCGTTCAAGCTCGCGCGGCTGAACACGTCGCCCACCCGCACCAAGATCCTGGCGCTCACCAACTCCTTCCACGGCCGCACGATGGGGGCGCTCGCCCTCACCGGCAAGCCCGCCATGCGCGAGCCCTTCGAGCCGATGCCCGGCGGCGTCCACCACATCGACTCCACGATCGAGGCGCTCGAGGCCGCGATCGACGACACCGTGGCCGCCCTCTTCGTCGAGCCCATCAAGGGCGAGGCCGGCGTGCTCGACCTGCCGGCCGGTTTCCTCACCCGGGCCCGCGAGCTCACCGAGGAGCACGGCGTTCTCCTCGTCCTCGACGAGATCCAGACCGGGGTCGGGCGCACGGGCGCCTGGTTCGCCTACCAGAACGCCGGCATCGTCCCGGATGCGGTGACCGTCGCGAAGGGGATGGCCGGCGGTTTCCCGATCGGCTCGCTGGTCACCTTCGGCTGGGCCTCCGACCTCTTCCAGCGCGGGATGCACGGCAGCACGTTCGGCGGCAACCCGCTCGCGACCGCGACCGCGAACGCGGTGCTCGGTGAGATCGAGCGGGCCGGACTGATCGAGAACGCGCGCCTCCGCGGCGAGCAGCTGCGCACCGTGCTGCGCGAGATCGACACCTCGCTGATCGCCGAGGTGCGCGGCCAGGGACTCCTCGTCGGCGTCGGCCTGACCGAGCCGGTCGCGACCCGGATCGCGGATGCGGCGCTCGAGCACGGCCTCATCATCAACGCCCCGAACGACTCGAGCCTGCGCATCGCGCCGCCCCTGATCATCGGCGACGACGAGGTGCGTGAGTTCGGCAACCGCGTGCGCGCCGCCTTCGCGGCAGTATCCTGATCCTTTCCGTTCCCGACCCGAGGCGATTCATGACCCGGCACTTCCTCCGCGACGACGACATCACCCCTGCCGAGCAGGCCGAGATCCTCGACCTGGCCGAGCGCCTGAAGAGCGACCGCTTCCAGGCGCGCCCGCTCGAGGGTCCGCAGACGGTGGCCGTCATCTTCGACAAGTCCTCGACCCGCACCCGCGTCTCGTTCGCAGTCGGGATCGCCGACCTGGGCGGCATCCCCTTGATCATCTCCACCGCCTCGAGCCAGCTCGGAGGCAAGGAGACCGCATCCGACACCGCGCGCGTGCTCGAGCGCCAGGTCGCCGCCATCGTCTGGCGCACCTACGCGCAGTCGGGTCTCGAGGAGATGGCGGCCGGCACCACGGTCCCGGTCGTCAACGCCCTGTCGGATGACTTCCACCCGTGCCAGCTGCTGGCCGACTTCCTGACCATCCGCGAGCACCGCGGGGCGCTCGCCGGGCTCACCGTCGCCTTCCTCGGCGACGGGGCGAGCAACATGGCCCAGTCGTACCTGCTCGCCGGCGCGACCGCGGGCATGAACGTGCGGATCGCGAGCCCGGCCGGCTACGCGCCGGACCCGTCCGTCGTGGCCGACGCCGAGGCCCGCGCGGCCGAGACCGGGGGATCGGTGCTCGTGCTGGAGGATCCGGCCGAGGCCGCCACCGGCGCCGACGTGATCGTCACCGACACCTGGGTCTCGATGGGCAAGGAGGACGAGAAGGCGGCCCGCATCACCTCCTTCGCCGGCTTCCAGGTCGACGAGGCCATGATGGCCCGCGCCAAGGATGACGCGCTCTTCCTGCACTGCCTTCCCGCCGACCGCGGCTACGAGGTCTCGGCCGAGGTGATCGACGGGCCGCAGAGCGTGATCTGGGACGAGGCGGAGAACCGGCTGCACGCGCAGAAGGCCCTGCTGGTCTGGCTGTTCGAGCAGAACGCCCAGTCCAAGGCGCCGACGCGGAAGGCGGGCTTCTGATGAGCGCCGACGAACCGGGCGACGCCACGAACCGGGCCGCGGAGGCCGGAGCCCTCTGGGGCGGCCGCTTCTCCGGCGGCCCCGCCCCCGAACTCGCCGAGCTGAGCCGCTCGACGCACTTCGACTGGCAGCTCGCGCAGTACGACATCGCGGGATCCCGCACCCACGCCCGGGCCCTCGCCCGCGCCGGCTACCTCACGGCGGCCGAGCTCGACGGCATGCTCGAGGCGCTCGACTCCCTCGCCGCCGCCGTCGACTCGGGGGAGTTCACCCCGCAACCGACGGATGAAGACGTGCACTCCGCGCTCGAACGCGGTCTGATCGAGTTCTCCGGTCCCGAGCTCGGCGGCAAGCTCCGCGCCGGCCGTAGTCGCAACGACCAGATCGCGACCCTGGTGCGGATGCTGCTCCGCGATCATGCCGCAACCCTGACCCGCCTGCTCGTCGACCTGATCGACGCCACCGCATCGCAGGCGGACGCGAACTTCGACGCGATCCTCCCCGGCCGCACCCACCTGCAGCACGCCCAGCCGGTGTTGCTCGCGCACCAGTTACTCGCGCACTGCTGGCCGCTCGTCCGCGACATCGAACGCCTCCGCGACTGGGATGCGCGTGCCGACGCCTCGCCCTACGGATCGGGCGCCCTCGCCGGCAACACCCTGGGCCTGGATGCCGAGTTCGTCGCGCACGACCTCGGCTTCGCGCACGGGGTCGAGAACTCGATCGACGGCACGTCCTCGCGCGACGTGGTCGCCGAGTTCGCCTACGTCACCGCGCAGATCGGCATCGACCTCTCCCGGTTCGCCGAGGAGATCATCATCTGGAACACGAAGGAGTTCGGGTTCGTCACCCTCTCGGACTCCTACTCGACGGGGTCGTCGATCATGCCCCAGAAGAAGAACCCGGACATCGCCGAGCTCGCGCGAGGCAAGGCCGGTCGCCTGATCGGCAACCTCACCGGGCTGCTGGCCACGCTGAAGGGCCTGCCCCTCGCGTACAACCGCGACCTGCAGGAGGACAAGGAGCCGGTCTTCGACTCGATCAAGACCCTCGAGGTGCTGCTGCCCGCTTTCACCGGCATGGTCGCGACCCTCACCTTCCACACCGAGCGGATGGCCGAGCTCGCACCGCAGGGCTTCTCGCTGGCGACCGACGTCGCCGAGTGGCTGGTCAAGCAGCACATCACCTTCCGCGACGCGCACGAGATCACGGGCTCCCTGGTCAAGTTCGCCGAGGACCACGACCTCGATCTCGACGAGCTGAGCGACGAGCAGTTCGCGTCGATCTCGCCGCACCTCACGCCCGAGGTGCGATCGGTGCTCACGATCGAGGGATCCGTGGCGAGCCGCGACGGATCCGGCGGAACCGCAGGTGTCCGCGTCCGCGAGCAGCTCGCGCATCTGACGGAGCGCGTCCGCGCCCTCGTCTCGCAGACCTCGGCCCTTCCCGGAGGCGCAGCATGACCGATCCCGGCAAGCAGTCCAAGCCCTCTCGTCCCGTGCCGTCGGGCGAGCAGCCCGTCGACCCCGGATTCTGGCGCCGCCCGCTGTCGAGCCGGATGGTCTGGGTGCTGATCGCCGCGGCCGCCGTCGTGCTCGCCGCCGGCGTCGTCGTCAGCCTCGCCCTCGGCGTGCGCCTGTTCTGATCCGGCCCGCGAACCTGAACCCGTGATCGACCTTTCGGCGTCGGCTGTGGAGGTGGCGCCGCAGTTGCTCGGCGCGATCATCGGCCACGACTCCCCGGAGGGCCGCGTCGCCGTGCGCCTCACCGAGGTCGAGGCGTACCTGGGTGTCGGCATCGATCCCGGCTCGCACGCCTTCCGGGGCGAGACCCGGCGGAACGGTGTGATGTTCGGCGAACCGGGCCGGCTCTATACGTACTTCACCTACGGGATGCACGTGTGCGCCAACATCGTCTGCTCACCTCCCGGTGAAGCGTCCGCCGTGCTGTTGCGCGCGGGGGAGGTCGTCGAAGGGCTCGAGCTCGCCCGCAGCCGACGCCCCACCTCCAAGTCGGATCGCGATCTCGCCCAGGGCCCGGCCCGGCTCGTCCGCGCTCTCGGCATCGCGATGACGGATGACGGCGCGGCGCTGGACGCCCCGCCGTTCTCGCTCGACCTCCCGGCATCGGGGACGACCCCGGATCCCTCCGTCGTCAGGACGAGTCTCCGCACCGGGGTGAGCGGAGACGGCGGTCGCGAGCCGTTCCCGTGGCGCATCTATCTCGCGGGGGAGCCCACCGTCTCGCCCTACAAGAAGCACCCGAAGCTGTGACGCCGAGCGCGACACGCCCGGGCTGCACGGCCATTTGCGAGCCCCTCAGGTCCCGCGTAATGTAATCCCTCGTCACCCCACAGGTGCGGAAAAGCGGAAGAGCTTGCCGGCCTCAAGTTGGAGACACAATCCCATTGCATCACACCTCGTCCGAGTCGGTCGTTTTGACTAGCCGGACAGTGATGCTAGGGTAGAGAAGTTGCCCAGAGCGGCGGTCGTGAGGCCTGGTTCTGGTGCATCCGATCCTTGAGAACTCAACAGCGTGCACATTGTCAAATGCCAAATACCCCGTCCAGGCTTCGGTCTGGTTGGGATTCCTTTGGAATACATTTAAACGAAACAAAGCAAGTCAGTAATGATTTGTTCTGTCAGTTTCAAACTCGCAGTGCCAGGGCCTATTCCGGCCGGGTGCTGCAAACAAATGTGCCGGCCTTTCGGGGTCGTGCAA
>NZ_BCST01000008.1 GCF_001571005.1 Herbiconiux solani NBRC 106740
GGCTGCGCCGGTCGCCGGCCCGGCTGCGCCGGTCGCCGGCCCGGCTGCGCCGGTCGCGGGATCGGCCGTGTCGGTCGCCGGGCTGGTGGGGTCGAGCCCGTCAGCGGCCGGCGCGGCGGCTTCGACCGTCTCGGCGAGGAGCTGGGATGCCAGGCGCTCGAGCACGGCGACCGGGTCGGTGGATGCGGGTCCGGCCGATGCGGCACCGGCCGACGGGTTGGTCGCGGCGCTGGTCGTAGCGGGTGCCGCGGTGGCCGGGAGGGCGCCACCGGCGGCAAGCAGCGCCGTCGCCGCGACCACGGTCAGAGCGACGGAGACAAGCCGCGGCTTGGATCGAGGGGAACGGGACATGGAGGTGCCTTTCGTCGGTGTCTTCCGCCCCCGGGACCTGTCCGCGTAGGAAGCATATACACATATGGCGTCCACGCCACACGTTTCCGAGCTTTTCTCACCCCACTCCCACCCCACCCCCGCCACCCGTCACAAACCGCCCCAAAACTCGACGGGAAGGGCGGTTTCTGACGGTTCGCGCGGGCGGTCTGTGACGGCGCGCCCCGACCCCCACCCTCCCTGCGCTCGCCCCTCCCCTCGGCCCCCGCCAGCCGTCACAAAACGCCCTAAAGCCCGGCAGGAAGGGCGGTTTGTGACGGCTCGCGGGAGGGGTAGGGCGGGGTGGGGTGGGGCGAGCGCGCACCCTCCCGGCCCTCGTCCCCCCCTGCCCCGCCAGCCGTCACAAACCGCCCCTAAGGTCGGCGGGAAGGGCGGTTTGTGACGGCTCGCGGGAAAGGTGGGGTGGGGCGGGGTGGGGGCGGGTAACGAGTGGGCAACGGGCGGGGGGAAGGTCGTGGCGGTGCGGGGATACGGGGGCGGGGGTGCGTATCCTGGGGCCGTCGCGGGGGCGGCGCCGGGGGAACGGGCGCCGGTGAACGCCCGCGGGCCCACCGAACGCCGAGTTCCCCGCCCGCACGGAGCCCGCCATGTCCACCCGCGACCGCCTCGACCGCCGACCTCCCGGTCGCGCCCTCCGCACGATCGTGCTGGCTGCCGTCGGCACGGTGGTGATCGCAGCCCTGGTCGCAGCCGGGATCGCGCTGTTCGTGCTCCCGCCCGTGCTCGCCGAGACCCCTCGCGAACGCCTCACCTCCGCACAGCCCCTGACCGTGACCCGTACCGCCGAGGCCGTCACAGCTGCGACCTCCGCGACATCCAGTCCACCGTCGCCATCGGCTTCGAAACCCGATCCGAACCTGGTCTCGGCGTCGGTCACGCTCGATGCGGGCTGGGTGGTGATCGGGGTGGGACCATTCCTCCCGGCCGACTCGGCCGCCGCCACCTCGCCCGACGGCGTCTACCGCGCCGACATCGAGCTCCTTCCGCCGGCGCCGACCTCCTCCGCGCCCTCCGCGAGCACGGACACAGCCGCGCCTCCGTCTCAAGCGCCCGCCTCGGGCCCGCCCGACGACCAGGCGCCCGGCGAGCAATCGATCGAAGTGACCGAGCCTCCGATCGACCAGGCCCTTCAGGAGCTGCTGGATGAGCGCGGGGTCGGGGCTGCCGTCGAGACGGCCGTGTGGAACGACGAGACGCTCAGCTCCGGCGTTCGGGTCCGGTACGCCGACCTGGTCGACGGCGACGACACGGTGACCGTCGCGATCGCGACGGGCCCAGCGAGCCTTGCGGGCGCCTCCGCTGAAGCCTCCGCGTCAGCTCCGATCACCGCCGCCGCGGAGTCCCGACTGGTCCTGTTGGCCCGCACCCCGACCGCGGTCGCCGCGGACTACCGCACCGTCACCGCCTCGCTGCTCGCCTCGGCCGTCTTCGCTTCGGGCTCGTCCACCTCGGTCCCCAGCGCTTCCGAGGACGAGTCATGACGATCCGAGTCGGCGTCCGAACGGCCTGGCGTGGCCTCACGACCATGAGCATCGCAGTGATTGCGAGCGTGCTCGTGGGGTGCGCGAGCATCCCTCCCGCTCCCGAGTGGAGCCCGCCCGCCGCCGCGACCCCTCTGCTCGCGGTCGGCGACGGCGCTCGGGATCCGAACGCCACCACCACCGACCAGCCTTCCACCGACCCACCCGCCACCACCGGCGACGAGAGCGAGAACGGGAACGAGAGCGAGAACGAGGGCGAGAGCGAGCCGGCGACCACCGTGTCCGCAGGGCCGCCCGCGCTCACCGGCACAGGGGTCGCCGGACTCGACGTGCGCCTGCTGTACGCCGCCACGGAAGGTTCACCGGTCGCGGCACGGTGGGCGGAAATCCCGGGCAACCCGGCTTTCACGGGAATGATCCGCGGGCGGGTCGCCGACGCGATCGCCGCTCACGCGGGCTCGACCGGCATCCCGTACGCGCCCGCCGCCGACGCCCCCGCGATCACGCCCGAGAAGCGGGGCTGCGTGCCCGGCTCGAGCACACGTCCGGCGACCGAACTCATCGCCGACGCCGCCCTCACCCCGCCGGGCGGCGCTGCGAGCCTCACCGTCACCTGCGACCTCGTCGCCGCCGCGGGGAACGTCATGGTCGAGGCGCTCCGCATCACCACCGCGGTCGGCGGCCAGGTGACCTCCGACGAGACCACCGTGTACTACACCGAGACCTCGGGCGCTTTCGTCACCACGAGCGACACCTTCCTCACCGACGACGGTCTGCGCATCCTTCTCGCCGACAGCGTGCAGTCGCTCAAGGTCTCGGCCGGCGCCCTCGAACCCGCGATGCGCCAGAACCCGGCCGACTTCCCCGCCGACCAGCTGCGCACCCTCTTCTCACACCTGTCGTTCACGGCCGACGGATCCCTCCGCATCCATCTTCCCGACTCCTTCACGACCCCCGAGCTCGACGCGTTGGGCACCCTCGTGCGCCCCGAGCCGCTCTTCGTCACCGTGCCCGCGGCGACCGCGACGCCCCTGCTCAGCCCCGAGGCGCAGCAGATCCAGTCGGTGCTCGCCTCGGGCGCCCCGCTCACCCTCCCCGCCGCACCCCTCCGCGGCCAGGAATCCGTCGACTGCACCTTCTTCGCCTGCGTCGCCGTGACCTTCGACGACGGCCTCGGTCAGTACACCTCCGGCGTGCTCGACGACCTCGACGCCCGGCGTGCGGCGGCCACCTTCTTCGTGCAGGGCTATCGGGTCGGCCAGTCGCCGGCGGTGCTGCGACGGATGAACGACGAGGGTCACGAGATCGGCAACCACTCCTGGAACCACCCCGACCTCACCAAGCTCACCGACCCCGAGATCGCCGACCAGCTCCGGCGCACCAGCCAGGCGATCCGCGACGCGCTGGGCACCGGCACCGGCACCGGCCCCGGCACCATCCCCTCCACCTTCCGCCCGCCCTACGGCGCCGTCGACCCCCGCGTGCTCGCCCAGACCACGCTCCCCGCCATCCTCTGGAGCATCGACACCAACGACTGGCAGATCCCCGACGACGCGACCCTGCTCGACCGAGCGGTCACGAAGCCGGCGTCCGGCGCGATCATCCTGTTGCACGACGTGCACGAGAACACCGCCCGCATGGTGCCCTCGATCGTCGACGGCCTGCAGGGCCGCGGCTTCACGCTCGTCACGGTGCAGCAGCTGCTCGGTGGCACCGTGCCCGCAGCGCACACGACCACCCAGCACGGCTGAGCCGATCAGGCAGGAACCAGAGGGGTTGTGGCGCGATCGTCACAGCGCTAACGTACAACCAAATGGTTACACGACTCAGCGACGACGAGACGGATGCGGTCTTCCGCGCCCTCGCCGACCCGACCAGGCGCGACATCCTGCGTCGGGCGATCCGGCAGGAGCAGTCGATCTCGGCCCTCGCCGAGCGCTACGAGATGAGCTTCGCGGCGGTGCAGAAGCACGTCGCCGTGCTCGAACGCGCCGCCATCATCGAGAAGCAACGGCGCGGGAAGGAGCAGATCGTGCGCGCACGACTCGAGACCCTCGCCCGGGCGACCGAGCTGCTCGGCGAGTTCGAGGCGCTCTGGCGCGAGCGCACCCTCCGCATCGAGGAGCTCCTGGCCGACCCTGCCGACCCCGCATCCGAGACCACCCCCACCCGCCCCACAGAGAAAGGACACCCCTGATGACCGTCATCAGCTCCGAGAAGGATCCCGAGGCCCTCACCCTCACCTTCGTCGCCGAATTCAACGCCCCCGTCGACCGCGTCTGGCAGATCTGGGAGGATCCCCGTCAGCTCGAGCGCTGGTGGGGCCCGCCCGGCTGGCCCGCGACGTTCGACGCGCACGACGTCACGCCCGGCGGCCGCGCGAGCTATTACATGACCGGCCCCGAGGGTGAGAAGGCACCCGGCTGGTGGCACTTCACCGAGGTCGACGCCCCGACCCGACTGGCCTTCGACGACGGCTTCGCGAACGAGAACGGCGAGCCGGACGAGTCGATGCCGGTGACCAAGATCGCCGTGACCCTCGAGCCGGCGGGTTCCGACGCATCCGGGACCGGCGCCGCCGACGGCTCAGCCCGCACGCGGATGACCACCGTCAACACCTTCGAGTCCCTCGAGCAGCTCGAACAGCTGGTCGCGATGGGCATGGAGGACGGGATGCGCCTCGCCATGGCCCAGATCGACGAACTGCTGGCCGCCTGACCCCTGCCGCTCTGTTCCAGCCGCCGTCGCGAAGCGGTCGGAACAGCGGCGGGAGCCGGGCAGCCCGGCGCGCCCGGATCCGGGGCAGAGCCCGACCACCTCAGGACAGGCGGGCGAGCCCCGCGCTGTAGGAGTCGGCGATCGCCGCCATCCGCTCCACCGGCGCACCGAGCCGGCTGAGCTGGATGATGCCCTGCGAGATCATCACGATCTCGGCCGCGAGAACCTCGACCGAGACACCCGAGGTGTCGAGATCGCCGTCCTGCTCGGACTGGCGCAGCCGTTCGGCGACCGCCAGTTCCATGGCCGCGTTCGTGAGCGCGATCAGCTCGCGCACCCGCGGTTCGCGGTCTCCGAACTCGCTCAGGCTGTTGAGCATCAGGCAGCCGCGGCGGCCGGGCTGGCTGGCGCAGTCGTCGATGATCACGTCGAGGAAGTGACGGGTCGCGACCGCGGGGAGCCCCTCGACGGACATCGCATCCCGGACCGTCTCGACCCGGGAGCGGCAGTACGCCTCGAGCACCTGGTAGAACAGCTCGAACTTGCTGCCGTAGGCCCCGTAGATGCTGCCGTTGCCGACACCGGTCACGGCCGAGATGTCGCCGATCGAGGTACCGCCGAAGCCGTGCGACCAGAAGGCATCGAGAGCCGACGCCTGAAGCGCCGTCTCGTCGAACTCCCGTGTGCGCGCCATATCCACATGCTACCAACAGGGGCCGGACGGGCCGTCAGACCAGCGCCTCGAGCATCGCGCGCGCCTTCAGCAGCACCTCGTCGTACTCCTCGTCCGGATCCGAGAGCGCCGTCACTCCCCCGCCGACCCCGATGCGGGCGACTCCGCCCCCGACGCCGCCCCCCTCGAGCACGATCGACCGGATCGTCATGGCCAGCTCGGCCCGCCCGTCGGCCCCGATGAACCCGAACGCCCCCGAGTAGACGCCCCTCGCCCGCCCCTCCAGCCGGTCGAGGATCTCGACGGCACTCCGCTTCGGCGCCCCCGTCATCGACCCCGCCGGGAACGCCGCCCGCAGCACCTCCGCCACCCCCATACCGTCGGCGAGCCGCGCCCGCACCGTGCTCACGAGCTGATGCACCTGCCGCACGCTCTCGACCTCGAGCAGCGCGGTCACCTCGACCGACCCCGGCCGCGCGACCCGGGCGAGATCGTTGCGCATCAGGTCGACGATCATCGTGTTCTCGGCCCGCTCCTTGGGGCTCTCGGCCAGCTCGTCGCGCAGCTGCCGATCGCGCAGCGGGTCGGATGAACGGGGCCGGGTCCCCTTCACCGGCCGCGTCGCGACACCGCCGCGTCCGTCGAGCTCGAGGAAGCTCTCGGGCGAGGAGCTGATCAGGCCGACTCCCCCGATGCGGATCAGGCCGCCGTGCCGCGTGGGGGCGAGGGCGCGCAGGCGGAGGAAGACGTCGAGCGGCTCCTGGCGGACGCCGTCGACCACGACCTCGGTCGTGAGGTTGAGCACGTAGGCGTCGCCGCGGCGGATCGATTCCTGGCAGGCCCGCACCTTGGCGAGGTAGGCGTCTCGGTCGTCGCGCCAGACCGGGTCGGATGCACGGGGCGGGGATGCGGGGGCGGGCTCGGCTTGCGCGCCAGCGCCAGCGCCCGCGCCCGCGTCGGTGTCCGTGTCTGTGTCTGTGTCCGCGTCCGCGCCCCCGCTGTTCCCGAGCCGCTCGAGCACGAGATCCCGCCACTGGCCGAGCGCGCCGTCCCAGCCCTCGCCCTGCGCGACCAGGAGCATCCGGCCGTCGGGCGCGACCGCCACCGCCCGGTCGACGCGGAGGAACGCGGCGGGCGCATCCGCTTCTGTCCCGCCGGATGCCGCCGACGTCACCGGCGCCCCCATCGTCTCAGCCGTGAGTCCGTACTCGAGCCAGCCCACGAGCCCCGGGCGCCACGCCAGACCGTCGAGGGCGTCGGATTCGTCCACCGGCAAAGGCGTCACCGCGTTTCCGAGCCAGGCCTCGAGCGCGGGAAGAGCAGGATCGGCCGCACTCCATCGGATCCCCGCCCCGAACACCGACCACCCCGCGTGGTCGTCGAGCCAGAACACGTCGTCGTCGTAGCCGTGCACCGCGGCGAAGGCCCGGTCGATCGGGAGCGTCAGCGCCTCCGGCACGGCGTGGACGAGGAGCCGGGGTGCCATGGCCCTGATTCTATTGAGCGCATGGTGGCCCTCGGACGCTTTGTGGTGGATGGTGGAACCAGACACCCGATCCTCCGCCCGGGCGTCGGAAAGGAAGCGCCACCATGGCCAAGAAGGACTTAGAGAAGGTCGGCTTCGACCCGATCGAATTCGCGCACGATCTCGGCATCCAGAGCAAGCACGCCTACCTGGCCGGCTTCGCCTCCGTCGTGATCTCGCTCATCGCGTGGCTCGCCTCGCGAGGCAAGAAGAACCACGACAAGGCGCAGTCCGACCGCTGGGGCATCTTCATCGGACACTGGGCACCCACCTTCTTCGCGATCGGCATCGCGCTGAAGCAGGAGGAGTAGGCCCACTGCCCACAGAGTCGCCGTGGCGTCCGTCCCCTTCCCAGCCGGCCGGACGTCACGGCTTTTCTGTGCCCGGACGCGTTTGCGGCGCGGGCGGGCTCTCGCCTGCCGCTCAGCGGTCGCCCGCTCAGCGCAGGAACGCCTCTTCGCGGTACCCGCCCGCATCCGCGATCACGACCGTCGACTCGGGAACTTCGATGAACGCGCCCGGCAGGTCGGTGAGGGGTTCGGAGACGATCACCTTCGCCCCCGCGCCGAAGATGCGCAGCCGCTCGATGTCGGGGTAGGTCGCCTGCAGGGTGGGCATGTCCTCGGAGTAGAACAGCGTGCGCGACTCGTGCGCGGTCGAGTAGCGGAAGGCCCAGACCGTCGTGCCGTCGCTGACCGCGAACGTGCCCTGCACCGGGTTCGGCACGCTCAGGGCCTCCCCGATCCGCTCGATCTCGCGGATCGCCCGCCCCATCGCTCCGATCGGGTCAGCCGTGAGCCCGAGGGTCAGCGCGAGATTGAACAGCGCCTCGGAGTCGGTCGTGCCCTTGATCGAGGTGAACAGTGCCGGATCGATCTCGAGCAGCACGTCGCGCTTGATGGTGTTCCACTGCGCCAACGCTCCGTTGTGCATGAACAGCCAGTTCTCGTGCCGGAACGGATGGCAGTTGGTCTGCTGGATGGGCGGCCCGCTCGCCGCCCGCACGTGCGCGAAGAACAGCGGCGTCGAGACGGCATGGGCGATCTCGGCGAGGTTCTCGTCGAACCAGGCGGGCTCGATGCTGCGGAACAGCGCCGGCGCCGAGCCCGGCACCGCGTCGCGCCCGTACCAGCCGAGCCCGAATCCGTCGCCGTTGACAGTCTCCTTGCCGAGCGGCGAGTTGAGCGACTGGGCGACGAGCGAGTGCGGGGTGTCGAGGATGACGGTCGACGGATGCAGCGCCTCGCCCGTGTAGGCCACCCACCGGCACATCCCCACCACCTCCGCCGCATCGCGTGTCCCTGACCCTAGGCCTCTCCGGCCGCCGTGTCAGCCGTGCCGGCCGAAGTCGGCGGCGACCGTGGCGCGGTGTTCGGCTCGGCGCTCTGCCTCTTTGAGAGTGCCGAGCACCCGACCCGCTCAGCGCCCCACCCCTCCGGGGAGCGACTAGCGTCGAAGGGTGACCGCGGCGGCTTCCCGCCCGCCGGTCGGCCCGTAACAAGGAGACCTCCCGATGACCGACGCCCCGCGCCTCGCACCTCTTCCCACCGCATCCGCCGCCCCGGCAGGGCGGCCTGCCCGCCCGCCGCAGCCGCAGCGCGTGCTGCGCGTCAAGCGCACCGAGGCGATCGCGCCCCACCTCGTGCGCGTCGTCGCCGAGGGCGACGCGATCGACACCATCCCCGAGTCGACCCAGACCGACCGCTACGCCAAGATGCTGTTCGCGCCCGCGGGCTCCGGCCTCGTCCCGCCCTACGACCTGGCCGAGCTGCGCGAGCGGCTCCAGCCGTCCGAGCTGCCGACGCAGCGCACGTACACCCTGCGCAAGATCGACCGCGAGGCCGGCGAGGTCTGGATCGACTTCGTCGTGCACGGCGACACCGGCGTCGCGGGCCCCTGGGCGAGCGCGGCCCAGCCGGGCGACGCGGTCGTGCTCTCGGGAATCGGTGGCGGCTACGAGCCGGATCCGTCGGCGGCCTTCCAGGTGCTGGCCGGCGACGAGTCCGCCATCCCGGCGATCGCATCCGCTCTCGAGTCCATGCCGGCCGACACCCGCGGACACGTCGTGATCGAGGTCGACGGCGACGCCGACCACCTCGCCCTCACCGCTCCCGCCGGCGTCGCGATCGACTGGGTGCACCGCGACGGTGCGCCCGCCGGAACCTCGACCGTGCTGACCGCCGCACTGCGGGCGCTCGACGTGCCGCCGGCCGGCACGCAGGCCTTCGTGCACGGCGAGCGCGAGACGATGAAGGCGCTGCGGCCGCTGCTGCTGGATGCGTGGGGAATCCCGCGCGCGCAGCTCTCGCTGTCGGCGTACTGGGCCTACGGACGGGCCGAGGATGCGTTCCAGGCCGAGAAGCGGTCGCCGGTGGGGAAGATCTTCGCCGACTGATGGCCGAACGGGCTGATAATCGCGTCTATACGTGCACTATGCACGTATAGAGCCGAATTTCAGCCCGTTCGTGCAGCTTCCCTGCGCTTTCCGGCCGGTTACCCATCTGCGCACCCTACGGTGGACCCATGTCCCGCCGCCAAGCCGAGCCCATCTACACGATCGCCATCGGCGCCGGGCGCTCGCTCTTCGCCGCGCTGCGGCTGAAGCGCCGAGCGACGGGCGTGTCGAACATCCCCGACACCGGCGGCGCGGTCTTCGCCATGACCCACTTCGGCTACCTCGAGTTCGCGCTCGTCGAGTGGCAGACCTGGATGCACAACCGTCGGCGTATCCGCTTCATGGCGACCAAGCGCGCCTTCGACAAGCCGGTGGTCGGCGGACTGCTGCGCGGAATGAAGCACATCGAGGTCGACATGACCGCCGGCGGCACGGCCTACGCCGAAGCCGTCGCGGCACTGCGGCGGGGCGAGATCATCGGGGTCTTCCCCGAGGCGGGCGTGAGCTCGAGCTTCACCGTGCGTGAGCTCAAGTCCGGCGCGGTGCGGCTGGCGGCCGAGGCCGGCGTGCCGGTGATCCCGGTCGCCGTCTGGGGTGGCCAGCGGTTGCTCACGAAGAACCGCAAGATCCGCCTGCGCGACCGCATCGGCGTCGAGATCGACTTCGCGTTCGGTGCGCCGATCGCCGTCACGTCCGAGGACGACGTCGCGACCACGACCGCCCAGCTCCGCGGAACCCTGCAGCAGCTCACCGACACCCTCCAGCGCGACTACCCGCAGGACGGCACCGGCCAGTGGTGGCAGCCGCGCTCGCTCGGCGGCACGGCTCCCACGGTCGAGGAGGCCGCGGCGGCCGACGAGGCCCGGGCCCGCCGTCGGGCCGAGGCCGAGGCGGCTTCGGGCTCCTAGCCCGCTTCCGTCAGGCGCACCCGCCGTCGCCGTCGCCGTCGCGTCGCGTCGCGTCAGACGATCGCCCAGCGCATCTGCACGTCGCGCATCACGAGCACGCTGTCGACCTCCGCCCTCCCGGCGGGCAGGGCGTCGAAGAACGACGAGCGGATGCTCCGGATGCGCCCGGCCGCGACCTTCCACGCATCCGTCTTCAGTTCGAGGCCGTCGTACCGGGGCGCCGACGCCGGTCCGCGCGACGGCGACCAGCCGACCGACCCGCGCCGGTAGAAGGCCGAGGCCTCGTCGACACTGGAGAACAGCGAGCTCGACCAGTCCGCATCCGGGATCACGTCGACGTCGAGCGCGACCCGCGCATCCGGAGCGGTGAATCCGACCGCGAGCCGCGAGGGCGTCTCGTGCACGTCGAACCGGGCATGCCGGTGCACCCCGGGGAACAGGCGGCCTCCGGCCAGCTGCGGGACGCGCGAGGCGCTGTGGCGCACCGGGATGTAGACGCCCGAGCGGGTGCGGGTGCGCGCACTGGGCTCCGATGCCGTGTCTCCCGTCGCGTCAGAACTGCCATCGCTGCGGCCGGTCACCGCACTGCCCTCGACGGGCTCGTCCCACTCCACCGCGATCCGATGGGCGGCGTTCTCGGCGCCCCACCCGATCTGGGTCCGGATGAACGCGGGCCGGAATGCGCCGAGCCGCAGCAGGCAGATCCCGGCCACAGCGCTCCCGTCGACCAGCTGCGGGCGGAGCCCTTCCGGCAGCAGCGACGCGGCGACCTCGGCGTCGAGGCGGTAGCTCACGAGCAGCCGCCGCTCGATCGTGGCGGCGAGGGGTGGCAGCACGTACCGCCGAGTCCGCACCGGGAGGCGGTGCTGGCCCGAGTCCGGAGCACCGGGGCCCTCGTCGATGTCTGTCGCGCCCGTGCGGGCGCGCGCGTTCAGCGTGCTGTCGTACATCAGTGTCCCCCGACCCTGTGTTCGTGTTCGGTTCGTTCCGTCAGCCGACGATGACGACGACTGCCACCTCGCGGGCGCGGCGACTCGGCCATCTCAGCCGGGCGTGCCGCCCGTCCTCAGCCGGTCGAGCCCACCGCGGGCGCATCCGTGCCGAGCTCACCGCGGTCATCCCGGTCGCCACGCACCTTCCGCACCTCACGCAGCACGATCTGCTCCGGGCACACGGTCGACAGAAAGTCGCCGACCGAGAGCGCGAGCCGATCGCCCACCAGCGAGTACAGGATGCGGTTCGCATCCCGTCGCTCGGTCACGAGCCCGGCGTTCTTCAGCACCGCGAGGTGCCGTGAGACCGTCGGCCCCGAGGCCGCGAACCGCGAGGCGATGTCGCCGGCGGCGAGCTCGCCCTCTTTCAGATCCTGGAGGATCTGCCGGCGCGTAGGGTGCGCCAGGGCCGAGAACACGTCGCTCGTCTTGTCCTGCATGTTCGCAATGTAGCACAAACGCTAAAGAGCTAACAACACATTTCGAAGCAGCGGCCGATCATCGGGAACCGGATCGCCGCATCCGGACATCTCTAGATGTGACCATCCCTGAGACCACCGAAGCCTCCCTCTGGGAGCGCGCCCGTTCGGGCGACCCCGACGCGTTCGGGTCGATCTTCGACCTGCACGAGGCCCGCATCTTCCGGCAGGCGCGACGCCTGACCGGGTCGTACGACGACGCCGAGGACGTGACGGCCCTCGTCTTCCTCGAGGCGTGGCGGAAGCGCGAGGCCGTTCGGCTGGTCGACGGCTCGGTGGTGGCCTGGCTCGCCGTGACGACCACGAACATCGCCCGCAACTCGACCCGGTCGCGCAACCGCCACCGCGCGCTGCTGGCGAGACTGCACGACACGAACGGTTCCGCCGCGTTCTCGTCGGCCGTCGTCCCCGACCCGGCGGCCGAGGTCGACGAGCGGATGGACCGGGCCGCGCTGGCCGCGACCGCCCGGGCCGCGCTCGCCCGGCTCCCCCGCCGGGATCAGGACGTGATCGCGCTGTGCATCCTTCAGGGGCTGACGACGCAGGAGGCGTCGGAGGCCCTCGACATCGCGCCGGGCACCGTCAAGTCGCGGCTCTCCCGGGCGCGGGGCCGGCTCAGCGCCGACGTGCTCGCCGCCCTTGCCGGGCCGCCGCTCGCGGGTGGGTCGCCATCCGCGGTTGGATCGGCGTCCGCATCCGCATCCGCGCCCTCATCAGCAGCCCCATCCGCGGCATCCCGATCCTCAGCCCCATCCTCACCCGACTCGACCCCGAACGCCCTTCCCGGAGGTGCACGATGAACGACAGCCGTGACGAACTCGACCCCGGTCGCCGGGCCCTCCTACGCTCGCTCCTCGTGCAGGATGCCCGTGATGATCTCGCGGGCGCCGGCGCCGCCGCGTCGAAGCGCCGGGTTCTCAGCCTCTCACTGGCCATCGGGCTGGTCGCCGCGGTCGCGGTCGGGGCGGTGAGCATCGGCGTCGCCGGTCTGCCGATCTCGTCGGGGCCCGCGGCGACGAGCACCGAGACACCGCGGCCGACTCCGACCCGGACGCCGGTGCCGAGCCCGTCTCCGACCCCTTCGGCGACTCCGACACCGACCCCGACCGGGACGCCGGCCGCCGGCGCCGCCCCTTCCGTCGCCGAGTTCCAGGCCGCCGTGGTGGCGGCGGGGCTGGACTGCTCGTCGTGGGTGCCGGAATCGAGCGGCACGCCGGGGGCGGTCGAGGTCGGGACGTGCCAGAGCTCCGGCCTGTGGTACTCGGTCTTCGCCACCGAGGCCGATGCCGCGCAGGTGCTCGCGCTGAACGATGCGAGCCTGGAACGGGGTGCCTACCTCTCCGGACCGACCTGGATCGCGGGCATCAACGACGTCAACGGGATGCGCGACGACCTCGTGGCCCTGCAGGCCGTGTTCGGCGGGACGCTCAACTGGGATCCGGGCGCGCAGGTCGACCCGATCGCGGGCTACGAGACGCACCTGCTCTGGAATCTCTGCGTGGCGGAGGGGATGAAGAGCTTCCCGGGGGCGGTGACAGAGGACTATCGGGCGGATACGGCGCACCTGACGCCGGACGGCAAGCCCGAGGTGTACGTGTTCTTCGAGACGCCCGAGACGCCGATGCCGACGGGAACTGTCTGGATCTGCCAGTTCGGCGGAGAGCCCTCCTCACCGACGCTCGACTACTTCAACACGAAGGACATCTAGGGGTGTGGTGGCCGGGGCGGCCGAGGCTCAACCCCGGCTCGGCCCGACTACAGCAGGCGGGCGTAGAGCGCGAGGTCGAGGCGGCGGTCGCCCACCTGCAGCGCCTGCCGCAGCACGCCCTCGCGCTCGAAGCCGAGGCGTTCGGCGACGCGGATGCTGCGCGCGTTCTCCGTCGCCGCCCGGATCTCGACACGCCGGATCCCTAGCGCCGACGCGTGCTCGAGCAGTGCGGCGCAGGTGCGCGTGACGATCCCGCGGCCCTCGGATGAGGCGTCGATCCAGTACCCCAGCTCGGCGTTGCCGGCCGACGGGTCGATCTTGAGCCCCGCGGATCCGACGGCCACCGCGCCGTCGTACATCACGACGGGAACGACCTCCCCGCGCACGAACCGCCCGAGTTCGAACTCGGTGTAGGCCCGGGTGGATTCGAGGGACTGGTCGAACTGGGCCCAAGGCTCCCAGAGGCGCAGGCGGTCGAGGTTCTGCACGGCGAGCTGCTGGAGTTCGGCGACGGTGTCGAGCGTGCGGAGTCCGAGCGATATCCCGTCGCCGAGGTCACGGGAGAAGAACGGCGCGCCCATCAGAGCGTCACGGGCGCCCACCGGCGCAAGTCGAGGCGGATCATCCCTCCATCGTATTCACCCGTTCCACCCCGCAGAATGCCGCCAGGGGCGGGTTACGCAGAAGTGGAGGGACGGGACGCGCGACGGCGGTCGCGCGCATCCTTCGCCGCCCCCATCGCCTTCTTCGCCACCGAGGTCGCCCGCACGCGCGCCTTCTTGGCACCCTCGAACTCCGTCGACAGGATGCCGAGACCGCCGATCGCCACCAGCGCACCCGGGCCGGGCAGCGGGATCATCACCACGCCGAGCGCGACCGTCGCCCCGCCCACCACTCCGACCCCCGTGCGGTACACGGTGTCGGTGGTCGGGTTCTTGCGGATCTGCTCACGCACACCGTGCGCCGCCCGCCCCGCGGTCTTCCCGGCGGCCCGACCGACCGCGCGACCGAGGTTCTTCGCGGCGGCGCCGACGCCCTCGGGCGCACCCGCGGCATTCGCGCCAGGCTCAGACGGCGCGGCGGGCTGGGACGGCGGGAGGATGATCGGCTCGCTCATCCACCCACTCTAGATTCCGCCCACGCGCGCAGCTCGGTCTCCGGGCCTCTCCTCAGGGAGGAAGCCTCAAGAGCGAAGCCGCCCCAGCTCAGCGCAGCAGCTCCGTCCCCGACGCCGTGCAGCTCGCGGTCGCGTACGGCCCCGTGCTCGTCTGCTCGGTGAGCACCTTGCCGTCGAGGATGATCCGGCACGTGACATCCCCCTCGGCCGCGCCGTTGGTCGCCGTGATCGTGTAGCTGTTGTAGGTCGCGGCACCGCCGGTCGAGACGACGTACTCCTGCTCGAACGGCAGCGCCTGGCCCGTGCTCTGCTGGGTCGTCGAGATGCCGTCGGTGTAGGCGGAGTAGGAGATGTCGACGTCGGATCCGGTGCCGTCGACCTGGTAGATCAGCGAGGTCTGGCCGGTCGCGCCGTCTTGCCCCTGGCGGATGCCCTCGGCGATGCTGCCGAACAGCCAGGCCGTGTAGACGACGGCGAGGATGATCGAGAGCACGAGCGCGACGGCACTCAGGATGATGCCCGCGATAGCCGCGGCCCGGCGCCGGGCCTTGAGCACGACCGCGATGATCCCGAGCACGAGCCCGACGAACGCGATCACGCCGCTGATGTAGTTGACGAACGGGATGAACGCGCCGACGAGCGCCGCGATGCCGAGGATGAGGGCGGCGAGCCCCAGCCCGTTGCCGCGCTTGGGGGCGGGGCCGGTCGGCGCGGGCTGGTACGGGGGCGGCGGCGAGTAACTCATCCCCCGATCTTGACAGACGAGCAGCCGCGCCCGCACGGCACCGCTTCGTCTCGGCTTCGCCATCTCGCCCGCCGGTCCTCCCCCGAACGAGGTCTATCCGCGTCTGGTCGACAACCGTAGTGTTCAGGCGGGGGTCGGATGCACGCACCATGTGCATCCATTCGCCCGCCCCTTCCCTACGAGAGCGATCCGATGACCCAGCAGCCCACCCCGCCGCGCCGACCCCCGTGGCGGCCGACCCTCCTGACCTTCCTCGTGGGCGCCGCCGCGCTGTTCGTGGGTGGCCTCGCTTCGATCGCGGGCGGGTTCGGTGCACTGATCGTCGTCGCCGCACTGTTCGTTCTCGTCGCCGGCATCTGGACGCTGGGCTCGCGCCGACCGGGCTGGCTGAATCTGCCCGCCGGGCGGCTCTCGGCCGGGCTCGTCGTCGGCGCGGCCGCCGTCGCGCTGCTCATCGGGGGTGGGCTCACCGCCTCGGCGCATCCGGCCCAGTCGCTCGCGGGATCGTCGGGGAGCTCTTCGAGCGACAGCGTCGCCGGAGTCGACGAAGGGCTGATCGAGTCGTCGTCGGCGGCCACCGCGCCGGGTTCGGCCAAACGGTCGCCCGCGCCCAGCCCGGCTCCGACCCCCACTCCCACCCCTACTCCGAAGACCACGGTGCAGTCGGCCCAGACCTCCGAGGCGGTCGCGTACTCGTCGACCCAGCACGAGGATCCGGCGATGGATGCCGGGACGACCCAGGTGACCACGGCCGGCGTCCCGGGGACCAAGGTCGTAACCTGGGAGATCACCCTCGTCGACGGGGTCGAGACCGGCCGCAAGGTCGTCTCGGAATCGGTGACA
Source organism: Herbiconiux solani NBRC 106740 (assembly GCF_001571005.1). GTDB lineage: Bacteria > Actinomycetota > Actinomycetes > Actinomycetales > Microbacteriaceae > Herbiconiux > Herbiconiux solani. The sequence goes on from NZ_BCST01000008.1 coordinate 15,975, forward strand.
GTGGCGCAGATCGCGGAGGACACGGCGATCGGTACCCGTCAGGCTCCGCCCCCGCCTGCCGAGCCGGAACCCGCCCCGGCTCCCGAGGCCCCCGGCGCCGGCTGCGACCCGAACTACGCGGGTGGCTGCGTGCCGATCGACTCGGACGTCGACTGCCCTGGCGGAAGCGGCAACGGTCCGTCCTACGCGCCCGGCCCCGTTCAAGTCGTCGGCACCGACATCTACGGCCTCGACCGGGATGGCGACGGGATGGGCTGCGAATAGGCCTTTGAGCCACAGCCCGATCGTGAGATATCGGGGCGCGCGAGCCCGGGTGGGCCGGGTAGCCCGGGTGGGCCGGGTGGGCCGGGTAGGCCGGGTAGCCCGGGGTGGCCCGGGTGGCCCGCGATAGCGTGTGGGCATGGCGAGTGACGAGTTCTCGAAGCCGTTCGACTTGACGACCGATCCGGTGGCGTGGGACGACCTGCGGAGGCGGCTGCGGGCGACGCGCTGGCCAGATCCGCCCGCCGTGGACGCGTCGAACGCGTCGGCCGAGGATGCGGGGTGGGCGCTCGGCACGGATGTCGCGTACCTCCGCGAGCTCGTCGCGTACTGGGCCGACGGGTTCGACTGGCCCGCGCGGGAGGCCGAGCTGGGTCGGTTGCCGCATCGCACGGCGGATGTGGGCGGGCTGGCCATCCACTTCGTCCACGCACCGGCCGCGAGCACGCCGGACGTCGGGACGTCGGCCGCAGCGGAGAACGCGCCGGTGCCCCCGCGCCCCTCCCCCTGCTCCTCGCCCACGGCTGGCCCGACTCGTTCTGGCGCTACTCGAAGGTCATCCCCCTGCTCACCGACCCCGGCGCGCACGGAGCCGACCCCGCCGACGCCTTCGAGGTGATCGTGCCCGACATGCCAGGCTACGGCTACTCGGAGAAGCCGGCGGGCGCGCCGCTCAGCTCGATCGACGTGGCCGCGCTCTGGGCCGAGCTGATGACCGGTCTCGGCCACGATCGCTTCGTGGCGGCGGGCGGTGACATCGGCAGCCATGTCAGCCGCTACCTGGCGCTCGATCATCCTGACCGCGTCATCGCGGTGCACCGGATGGATGCCGGCATCCCCAATGCCGCCGCCGCCCCGGCCGACCTCACCCACGACGAGCGCGCCTACCTCGACCGGGCGGCGGCATGGGGAGCGACCGAGGGCGCCTACGCGGCGATGCACCGCACGCGTCCGCAGACCGCGGCGGTCGGCCTCACCGACTCTCCGGCCGGGCTCGCGGCGTGGATCGTCGAGAAGCTGCGCTCGTGGAGCGACCTCGGCCCCTCGGGCGACCTCGAGAGCGTGTACACGCGGGACGAGATCCTGACGGACATCACGATCTACTGGTTCACCGAGACCATCGGATCGTCGATGCGCATGTACCACGCGAACGCCACGATCCCACCCGACCAGCTCGCGCGGCGGGTGGAGGTGCCGTCGGGTTTCGCCCTGTTCCCGGGCGACCTGCTCCGGCCCCCGCGCGACTGGCTCGAGCGCACGGCGAACACCGTGCACGTCTCGACGCCCCCGCGCGGCGGCCACTTCGCCCCCTTCGAGCAGCCCGAGCTCTACGCCCAGGAGCTCCGCGCCTTCTTCCGCCCCTTCCGCGCCTAGCCTCAGCCCTCGGTGACCTGGCCGGCGTCGACCGACCAGTGGCGGTTGAGGCGCACGGTCGAGAGCATGCGGCGGTCGTGGGTGACGAGGAGGAGGGTGCCGGTGTAGGACTCCAGCGCCTCCTCCAGCTGCTCGATCGCGACGAGGTCGAGGTGGTTCGTGGGCTCGTCGAGCACGAGCAGGTTCACGCCGCGCGCTTGCAGCAGAGCGAGCCCGGCACGGGTGCGCTCGCCCGGCGAGAGCTCGGCGACGGGACGGCTGACGTGGTCGGCCTTGAGCCCGAACTTCGCCAGCAGCGTGCGCACCTCGGCGACGGGCCAGGTGGGCACCTGCTCCTCGAAGGCCTCGGCCAGCGAACGGGCAGCGGATGCGGATGTCGCGGCCGACCCTCGTACAGGAGCGCCGGATGCAGCTGAGGCGGCGATTCCCGATACCGAACCGACCGACGCGCCCGAAGCGCCCGACGCATCCAGAGCACCCGAAGCCCCCGCCCCCGCAAGCACCGCCCGCGCCTGATCGATCTCCCCGATCGCCACCGACGCCCCCAGACTCGCCGTCCCCGCGGTCGGCGCGAGCCGCCCCAGCAGCAGCGCCAGCAGCGTCGACTTGCCGGCCCCGTTGGGCCCCGTGATCCCGATCCGGTCCCCCGCATCCACCTGCAGCGACACCGGCCCGAACGTGAACGACCCCCGGGTCACGGACGCGGCCGACAGCGTCGACACCACCGACGACGAGCGCGGCGCGGTGCCGATCGTGAACTGCAGCTGCCACTCCTTGCGCGGCTCGTCGACCTCGTCGAGCCGCGCGATCCGGCTCTCCATCTGCCGCACCTTCTGCGCCTGCTTCTCGCTCGACTCGGCCGAGGCCTTGCGGCGGATCTTGTCGTTGTCCGGCGCCTTCTTCATCGCGTTCCGCACGCCCTGGCTCGACCATTCGCGCTGGGTGCGGGCCCGCGAGACGAGGTCCTCCTTCTTCGACGCGAACTCGTCGTACTCCTCGCGGGCGTGCCGCTTCGCGACCTCGCGCTCCTCGAGGAACGCGTCGTACCCACCGCCGTAGACCCGGTTGCTCCCCTGGGCGAGGTCGAGTTCGAGCACCCGCGTGACGCTCCGCGCCAGGAACTCGCGGTCGTGACTCACCAGCACCACCCCACCCCGCAGGCCCCGGATGAACGCCTCCAGCCGCTCGAGTCCGTCCAGGTCGAGGTCGTTGGTCGGCTCGTCGAGCAACACGATGTCGAATCGCGACAGCAGCAGCGCGGCGAGTCCGACGCGCGCCGCCTGGCCACCGGAGAGCGAGGTCATCAGCGCATCCGCCGTCAGCTCGGCGCCCAGCCCGAGCTCGCCGAGCACGACGGGCAGCCGCTCCTCGAGGTCGGCGGCACCGCTCGCGAGCCAACGCTCGAGGGCGGTCGAGTAGACGTCGGCGGGATCGGGGGCACCGGATGCGACCGGCTCGGTCGACCCGAGGGCTTCGGCCGCGGCATCCATCTCTACGGTCGCGGCGGTCGTACCGGTGCGGCGCCCGACGTACGCGGCGACGGTCTCGCCGGGCACGCGCTCGTGCTCCTGGGGCAGCCAGCCGATGAAGGCGTCGGCCGGGGCGAGCGCGACGCTGCCCTCCTGGGGCTGGTCGATACCGGCGAGGATGCGCAGCAGCGTCGACTTGCCCGCCCCGTTCGCGCCCACCACGCCGATCACGTCACCGGGAGCGACGACGAGGTCGAGCGAGCTGAAGAGGGTGCGGTGGTCGTGGCCTCCGGCCAGGCCCTTGGCGACGAGCGTTGCGGTCATGCCTCAATGCTCTCATCGGGAGACCCCGGCGCCCCCCGCCTCTCGGCCCCGCGAACCGTCACAAATCGCCCCATAGCTCCCCTTTTAGGGCGGTTAGTGACGGCTCAGCGCCCGCGGCGCCCCGCGAACAACGCGTGCAACAGCGGCAGCACCGACGCGATCATCAGCACCGTGCCGAACACCGTGTCATCCACCCGCACGATCGCACCCGCGACCAGCAGCGCCCCGAAGAGCACCGCCGAGACGACCCGACCGATCGACCGCTCGACCCGCGCGACCCGGCGCTCGAGGGCCGGGCTCGTCACCGCCAGCGACCCTTCGTCGACACGCGTGACAAGCGCATCCAGCCGCTTGGGCAGACGCCAGGCGATGCCGACGTTCTCGAGCGCCTGCTTGCCGAGATCCTGCACGACGTTGCCGCGCTCCTCGCGGATGAGCTGCTGCGCGTAGGGCTCGACCGAGTCCCAGAGGTTGAAGGCGGGGTCGAGCGCACTGCAGACCCCCGAGGTCAACGACATGGCCCGGATGATCAGCAGGAAGTTCTCCGGCAGCTGGAACGGCAGCGACCGCACCACGTCGCCGAACTGCACGGCGAACTCGCGGAACTCCCGCGGATCCACCTCCCGCAGCTCCGCGAACCCCATGCCGCCGAAGCGGGCGAAGAGCTGGGTCATGGCGCGTTCGAGCTCGGTGGTCTCGGCCGACGGGAGCAGCACGCCCAGGTCGCGGGCCGCATCCACGAGCCCCTTGCCGTCGCGCGAGGCGGCGGCGATCAGCATCTTTCGGAGCCCGGCTCGCGTGCGTGCGCCGACCTCGCCCATCATGCCGAAGTCGATGAATGTGAGCTTCCAGCCCCGAGCGGCGGCGCCGACGGCCGAACCGTCACCGACGTCGACAGAACCGACCCCGGCCCCAGCCCCAGCCCCAACCCCAACTCCGAGGCCATCGGCAGCATCCGCACCCCGCCCCACCGGCGTCACGAAGATGTTCCCCGGGTGCGGATCCGCGTGGAAGAACCCGTTCGTGAACAACTGATCGAACATCACCGCGGCGAACACCGGCGCGACCTCGGCCGGGTCGATGCCCGCGGCGGCCAGCCCGGCCGCATCCGTGATCTTGATGGCGGTGACGTCTTCGAGGGTGAGCACGCGGCGGGTGCTGCGCTCCCAGACGACCTCGGGCACGGCGACGCGGTCGTCGCCCGCGAACTCCTCGGCGAAGCGCACCGAGCTGGCGGCCTCGTGCAGGTAGTCGATCTCCTCGAGCGAGGTCGCCGCGAACTCCTCGACCAGCGCCGGCGCGTCGACGCGCGAATAGACGAGGCGCACGTGGCTGAGCCATCCGCCGACCTTGCGCAGAGCGGCCAGGTCGACCTCGACGATCGCATCGATGCCGGGACGCTGCACCTTCAACACCACCCGGTCGAGCCCGGTCGCGAGTGCGTCGACGGGGTCGAGGCGCGCGCGATGAGCTTGGCCGAGCGACGCCGCCGCGACCGGGGTCTCGTCGACCCAGGTGAACGCCCGAGACAACGGGATGCCGAGCTCGGCCTCGGCGAGCGCCTTGATCGCCGCGAACGGCACGGCGGGCACCTCGTCCTGCAGCCCCTCGAGCTCTCTCGTGATCTCGGGCGGCAGCACGTCGAGCCGGGAGGACATGAACTGCCCCACCTTGATCATCAGTCCGCCCAGGTCGACCGCGAGCACGTGGAACCGCCGCGCGAACCGCTGCATGCGGCGCGAGCGGGTGCGCTCGGTGATGCGGGTGAGTCCGAGGCGCGGCAGAGCCAGCTCGAACCACCAGGTCACGGCGAGATTCCACGCCGCGAACCGCAGGATGCGACGGTAGCGGGCGCGCGCCTCGGCCGGCGTCGGGACCGCGTCTCCGCGATCCGCGCGCCCGGGTTGAACCGATGCCACCCCGCTCAGTCCTGGGCGAGGATCGAGTAGAGCCGGCGACGCGCGTCCTCGAGCTCGGCGACGGCCTGCTTGACCTGCTCGGGGGTTCCGGTGCGGCCGACCTGGGCCGCGGCCTGGGCGAGCTCGAAGCCGGCCTTGGGCAGTGCTGCGAAGTCGCGGTCGCCGCCCTCGGAGCCGGTTCCGGATGCGCCCCACGGCTCGGATGCGCCGGCGCGAGCAGCCTCGACGCGGCCGGCCTCGGTGAGCGCGTAGGTCTTGCGGCCGTTGGACTCCTCGGCCGAGATGAGGCCTTCGTCGTTCAGGAGCTGCAGGGTCGGGTAGACGGATCCGGGGCTCGGCTTCCAGCTTCCGCCGGAGCGCTCCTCGATCTCGTGGATGATCTGGTAGCCGTGCATCGGGCGCTCGGCGAGCAGGGCGAGAACGGCGGCGCGCACGTCGCCGCGGCCCATCCGGGTGCCGACCTTCTTCTCGAAGCGGGCGCGGAACTGCTCCATCGCCTGCCAGATTCCGTCGGCGTTCATTCCGCCGCCCATGTTGCCTGCGCCTCGGTTGCCGAAGCCTCCTGCGGGATACGAGTTGCCCATGGTGCCCTCCAATGTCGATCGCGAACGATACTCGACGATATACCTCGGAGCCGCGTCTTCGACCCCCGTTCATCAACCGTGCAGTGGATGCGCAGGAACGGGGCGCGAGGTCACCCCGAGACCGCGAACGCCTCGACCCGGGCGACCGCAGATTCAGGGCCAGGGAGCGCCCGCACGGCATCCCGCAGGTGCTCGACGCGGTCCTTCATCGCCGCGTCACCGAGCAATTCTCGCGCCTGGTCCCGGATGCGCCCGGCGTCCGCCGTCACCGCGTCGAGCACGCGGCCCACGCCCGTGCGCTCGACGGTGTCGCCGGTGAAGGGCTGGTCGGCGCCCATCGGCAGGACGAGTTGAGGCACCCCGGCCAGCACCGATCGGAGGAAGACGCCGCTGCCGCCATGGTGCACGACGAGGTCGGCGTGCGGGAGGACAGCGTCGAGGTCGACGAACTGACGGATGCGGACGGGGCCGATGCGGCACTCGCCGGCCATCTCCACCGTCTTCTTCTGGCCCTCCCCGTGCCGGAACCGCTCTGGGTCGAGGTCGCGGCCGATGGCGACGACGGAGGGCACGTCGATTCCTTCGAGCGCGCCGATGATCCGGTCGAAGAGGTCACCGGACTCAGTGTTGAATTCGGTGCCCAGCGTGGCGATGATCGACGGCTGCGCGGCATCGCGTCCGGTCGGTCGAGGCGCACCGGGGTTCATCCAGACGGCGTCCGCCGGCGTGGGGAACCGAGGATCACGCATGGCCGGGGCGAACGGCACGACGAAGAGGCCGCCTTGGTGACCGATCGCGCGCCCCAGCCCGAGTTCGTGGCCGAGCGTCTCGAGCGACCTACCGACCCGCTCGGGCCGCACCAGGGCTCCGGATGCGATGACCGCCACCACGACGACCGGCACCCCCGCGAGCGCGCCCGCGGCCATCGCTCCGAAGTCGAGCTCGTCGCAGACGACGACGTCGTGGGCATCGAACGCGGCGCCCACAGCGGCAGCGGATGCTCGGGCGGCGTCCCCCGCGAAGTACTGGGCGACGACATCGACCTCGGCCTCTCGATCGACCGGCGCCAGCGGAGTGATCTCCGTGCGCACCCGCGTCCGCGCATCCGGTCGGGCGACGACCCGCCTGAACAGCCCCGCCGGCGCCCCGGCCACCCCCGAGGCGCGCCCGACGAGCGTGAGGTCGTGTCCGGCGTCCGCCAGCCCCCGAAGCAGCGGAAGCTGCGGAACCAGATGCCCGGCCCCACCGACGAACGAGCATAGTACGCGCACGCCCCCACGCTATCCCCGCTGGTAGAAGAATGCAGCCCGGCCGTTGCGGGCCTCATTCGTCAGGAAGAGTCACCGATCGGCAACTCGGGCAGGGCTCGAGCGTCGACGACCTGGATGCGGGCGGGGAGCTCTTCGCGGAGTTGGGCGACGATCATGTCGCCGAGGCCGGCGGAGACCTGCTCGTGGAGGCGGGAGTCCCAGCCTCGGTCGGGCAAGTGGTGCAGGGAGTGGTGGACCCGCCAGGCACCGATGACCTCGTCGAGCTCAGTTGAGAAACAGAGGTCGTCGGGGCCGCCGGATTCAGCCGGGGCTGTCTCGGGCGCGACGTCCGTCGTCGCATCCAGCAGCCACAACCGCCAGAGGCTGCAGTCGCGCGTGATCAGGCAGAAGGTCGTGGTCTCTGAGCGATCGGCCGAAGTGCTGTCCATCGCGGCTCCATCCCCGGAACCCTCCTCGAACGGCACCGGCTGCATCCAGCTTGCCGAACGCCGGCCGTAGGGCCGCCTGAGCAGTTTCTACTCAGAGTTGGTCGGGCAGACCCGCCTTGCGGAGGAACGCGGCCCGGTCGGTATTGCGCGGCAGCGGTCGCGTGGCCGCCTCGCCGATCTCGCGATCGCGTGCCGTCCGGCCTGCGCCGCTCCCGGCCCCGCCGCGGGTCGAAGCCGCGTCATCGCGCGTGGGCGCATCCGTCGTGGTGTCGGCCTCGACGTCGGCGAAGAGGGCCGACAGCTCGTCCGTCGCATCCTCGTCGGCTGGCGAAGCAGCCCCCGCGGTCGAGCCGCCGGCGCGCCCGGAGCCGGCAGCGGCACCGGCACCGGCACCGGCACCGGCACCGGAGCCGGCACCGCTTCCGCGCCGCCACCAAGCGTTCTCGCCCGGCCGCCCGATCCGCCCCGGTCGCGCAGCCCGCGCCGCCTCGGCCGACGCGTCCGCGTCACGAGCAACACCGCGTGCGCCGGTCAGACCCAGCGGGCGCGTCACAGTCTCATCCCGACCGAAGCCGAAGTCGAAGCCACCGGCGCCCGGACGAGCCGAACGACCGGCAGCACCGGCGAGGCCGGAATCAGTGGCATCAGAAGCCGAACCAGCACCAGCACCAGCCGGCTCAGAAGCATCCACAGTCCCCGAAGCCGAAGCCTCGAGCTCCCGCTCCCACTCCCCCATCCGCTCCGCAGCCCGCTCGCTCGCGTACCCACCCCACACCCGCAGCGCCTCCGAGATCACGACCTCCTGCTGCTCGAGCACGGCCTGGTTGATCCGCTTGCCGAACTCGATCTGCTGAGCGGCCCGATCCTCGGCCACGGCGACCTGCACCGACGCCTCGGCCGAGATCGCCTCGGCCCGGCGTGCAGCCCAGACCTCCCCGCCCGAGACCTCGCCGTCCTCCCGCACGTCGACGAGCCGGTCGTAGGCAGTCTGCCCGCCGAGGTTCGCCAGCACCTTCACGATCACCGGCAGCAGCTCGATGCACACGAACAGCGCCGCGATCATGATGTGCGCCACGTTCAGCAGCGCGTTCGCCTCGCCGAGCCGGAACAGCGCCTGCAGTCGCGAGAGCAGCCCCGCGCTGTTGTCCACCGCGCTCTCGTAGGCCGCCTGTTCGGTGGCGCGCTCGGACTGGGCCGACGCGAGCGTGGCCTGATCGGCGGCCAGCTGGGCCTTCGCGGCGTCCAGCCGGCTCTGGGCCGAGGCCTGCAGGTTCGTCGACGCCGCATCCGCTGCCGTCTGCTCGGCGGCCTTGGCCGCATCCAGCCGGGCCTCGGCCTGTTGCACCGCGACGAGCTTCGACTGCGTCACGGCGCCGTCGCCACGGATCCCCGTTCCGCCCGTGCCGTCGATCTCGGCCAGGTAGGCCGACTGGGCGGCGTCATACGCCGTCTGGGCCGCCGCGGTCGCCGCGACGGCGGCGGCGTAGTTCGGGTCGGAGGAGAGGTCGGTCTGAAGACCCTTGTCGACGATGGCCTGGTTCGAGGCGATCGACGCCTGGAGGTCGGGGATGGCGGCGAACCGCGGATCCTGGGCGATCTGCTGCTCGAACGCCGCCTTCTCCTCGGCCTGCATGACCTGGATCTCCGAGTTGATCTCGGCCGCGAAGATCTGCAACGTCAGCGGCGTCGAGATGACCGTGCCGATGATCAGCGCGAGGGCGACGCGCGGAATGGCGAGCGCGATGTTGCGCCAGACGCCCTTCTGCTTCGCCATGCCGATGATCAGCAGCCGGTCGAGGTTCAGGATGATGACACCCCAGAAGATGCCCACGATGATCGCGACGGGAAGCGGCGCGCCCACGGCCATCACGAGCGCGAAAGTCGCCGACACCGCCGAGAGGAAAGCCGTGCTGAGGATGACGCCGCCCATCGCGACGAACCGCGCGCGGTCGCCCGGCGCATCCGCGAGCACGTCGAGGCGGGCACCGCCCAGCCAGGCCATGCCGTTCGAGACGGGGTTCGAGTTGTAGCGACGAGCCATTCAGCGGCGACCTTTCGGGGACGTGACGTCGGTCGGGGCACCGGATGCGCGCACAGCGCAGCTCGGAGGTCCAGACACGAGGTGCGAAGCTACCCCACCCGTCTCCGCGTTCCCTGGCACGCGTCTGTGCGCCGCCTATCCGCGCCCGCCGACGCCCACGACGACGCTCCCTACAGGATCGGCTTCCCGCCCGTCACCGCGATGACGGCGCCCGACACGTAGCTCGCCTCGTCCGAGGCGAGGAACACGTAGGCCGGCGCCAGCTCGGCAGGCTGCGCCGCACGGCCGAGGGGCGTGTCGGCGCCGAACTGCTCGACGACGTCCGCCGGCATGGTCGACGGGATGAGCGGCGTCCAGACCGGGCCCGGTGCAACACTGTTCGCGCGGATGCCCCGCTCGCCCAGCTGCTGCGCCAGCGACGAGGTCATGCTCGCGATGGCCGCCTTCGTCGCCGCGTACGGCAGCAGCGTCGGCGAGGGCTGATCGGCCTGCACCGAGGAGGAGCCGATGATCGACGCGCCGGACGACATGTGCGGCAGCGCCGCCTTGGTCACGTGGAAGAAGGCGCCGAGGTTCGTCGCGATCGTGCGGTCCCACTCCTCGTCGGGGATCTCCTCGAGGCTCTCGCGCACCATCTGGAAGGCCGCGTTGTTCACGAGCACGTCGACGCGCCCGAACTCCTCGACCGTGCGCGCGACGAGGTCGCGGCAGTTCGCGGGGTCGGTGAGGTCGCCGGGCACGACCAGCGCGCGCCGGCCCGCCTCCTCGACCCAGTGGCGGGTGTCCTCCGCATCCTCGTGCTCGCTGAGGTAGCTGATCACGACATCGGCGCCCTCACGGGCGAACGCGATGGCGACGGCCTTGCCGATGCCACTGTCGGCGCCGGTGATCAAGGCGATCCTGCCCTCGAGCTTGCCGGTGCCCACATAGCTCGTCTCGCCGTGGTCGGCCTTCGGGGTGAGGGCGGCTTCGGTGCCGGGCACCTCCTGCTGCTGGGGCGGGCGCGGGGCGTTCTCGTCGGTCATGATGTCCTCTCGTGATGCGGGTCGCGTGCGGGTTCAGTGCGCTCGGGCGGTCGTGCGGCGGGTGAGCGGATGCGCGTCCAAGGCTCGCCGGTCAGTGCTCGCCGGTCAGTACTCGCCCCTCAGAGTTCGGGAAGCCGCGCGAGTGCGTCATCGGCCTTCTCGGGGCTGATCCCGAGATCGTCGATCAGTAGAGCGCGCGCCGGCCCCCGATCACCCCGCTGGAGCGCCTGGTAGGCGGCGTCGGCGGTCGCGCCGAGGCCGGGCGTGGGCTGCTTGGTGACGCCGAGCTGATCGGCGAGTTCTTGCGCCGTCGTCGTTCCGTAGGCGTTCTTGATGGCGGTGGGGAGGCGGTAGCCGCCCAGAGGTCCGAGGTCCATGATCTGCCTTTCGTTGCGGTCGTCGGTCACGCTACGACCGAAGCGACGCGGCCGCACCCGGGTCGACAGCAGACCCCGAGTGGGCTACGGCGCGAGTCGGCGAAACAGACCACGCACCCCTCTCGACGCGGTACCGCTCAGTCGCCCCGGGGCTTGGCCGAGGCGATCCCGCCGAGGAACTCCTCGAACGACGGGAACATGCGCTCCCGCGACACCCGCTCGGCCTCGAGCCCGATCCGGAGCACGTCGTTCAGTGGCTGCGAATCCACGTCGATCCTCGCTTGCAGCGCGGCGACCCTGGTGAACGGCGAGCCGTCCGCGGCGGCCTCCGACGCGATGCCCACCGCCGCTTCGAGCGGCCCGAGGTCGGGCAGCAGTCCGCGCATCCCGTCGAGGTCAGGAGACTCGACCGAGATGCGCCCCGGCGTCGGCACCGGAAGCACCCGCACCGTGTTCGACAGGGCGGCGGCGTCGCCGTGGTCGTTGCTCGCGCGCACGCCGATCCGTCCACTCTGCCGGGCCGTGAACCGCTCAGAGACGACGCGGCCACCCACCTCCCGCGTGATGTCGGCGCGGCCGGGGAGCTGGATCGTGAGCTGCCGGGCGCCGCTCAGCTCGACGTCGAGGCGCACCTCGTCGCCCTCGGCCACGAGAGCCGGGCTCACCACGACGCTGCGGATCTCGGGGGCCGACAGGTTCTCGATGATCACGCCGCGCAGGTAGCGGTACCACTCGCCCGGGGTCGGCCGCGCGCCCGGGTCGTCGCCCAGGGCGTCGTGCAGCATCCGTCGGCCGGTGTCGTCGAGCACGGTGCGGATGCGGTCGGCGTCGCGACTGCGCTCGAGCCCGTCGCCGGCCGGGGCGAGCACGCGGAGGACGAGGAGGCCGAGCTTGTAGAGGTCGGTCGCGACCGACTGCACCGACGCGGCGGTCGACATCGCGGGATCGGTCTTGTCGTCGCGGCGTCCGTCTTCGTCGCTGCGTTCGTCTTTGTCGCTCCGTCCATCTACGTCGCTGTCCTCGTCGCTGTCGTCGTCTCCGTCTCCGCCCACGCCGACCTCCGGCTCAGGAGCAGCCCACCCCGCGCTGTTGCGCTGCAGACTCCCCTCGCCCGCGAACGCAGCCCACTCGCATCCCACGACGAACGCCTCGGCGACCTCCCCGACCCCGAACAGCACCGACCTGTCGGAGAGATCCCCGAACACGACCCCGTGCCGATGCAGCATCGCGAGCAGCAGGCTGACCCGCGCGAGCACGGTCGCCCGGGTGACCACGTCACGCTCACCGACGGCGGCCGCACCCGCGCGTCGAGCCCGCTTCGGCGCGACCACGAGCCACTTGGCCTGCTGAGGCGCCTTCGTCTGTCCGCGGCCGTCGGCCGGGGCGTCGTCGATCGGCACGTAATAGAACGGATGCGCGGCGAGCGGCAGCAGGCACCCCACGACCTCGCCCTCGTCGTCTTCGACCACAGCCAGTGGCCACGCGGCAGCGCCGTCGAGCACGGCGCGCTCCCCCGCGTCGAGCTCCCACCGCAGGGCGACGAGCCGCGAGAGCACGGCCGAGTCCCAGTGCGCCGCCGCCCGATCGCGCACCCGCACGAACGCGAGCCCGCCGAGGTGTCCGGGCACGGTGAAGGTGTCGAGGCGATGCACCTCGGTCGCGGCGCCACTCCCGATCATCGCCCGGGCACCGAGGTCGGCCTCCCGCACGCGGATGCCCGCCGCGCGCGACACGAACGGCTCCCGAACCTCGCTCTGCCCCTGACTCTCCGACACGGGAAGCGAAGCTACCGCACCCGCATCCGCGTTTCCTGGAGCCCCCTCAGCCGCGCTACAACGATCCAGCCCCGCGGCTGATGGCCTCGACCTTGCGCGCGAGCACATCGTCGATGCGCTGTGCGTCACGGATGAGGCTCGCCGCATCCGGGTGGACGTACCCCGCGATCGAGACCAGGTCGTCTCTGAGCTGCTCCAACGGCGCACGGAATATGGGTTCGTGATGGGCGAGCCGGTTCCGAAAACGCCGCACATCATCGAGTTCTCGATGGAGTTGTTTCCGGCGCCGGCCGCTCAGGTAAGGGAATGCCCGCGCGATCCGAGGCTGCCACAGGGCCGTCTCGTAGCTCAGGAGCGGATCGCGAGGAAGCCCCGCATCCGTGAGGCCGACCCACAACCCGAAGGTCGTCGCCGCAACGACCTGTCCGGCAACAGGGTCGCTCACGCCCTTGCGACGCAAGTCCGAAACGGCGGAGTCGATCATCGAGCGCTCTCGGTCCATCAGCCGCACGACCGGATCGTTCCACGAGTCGTCCGCGCGTCCCTTCCGAAGCGCGTCGTGGATGGCGTTTCGGATGACGACCTCGAGAACGCTGATCGGTCCCCAGAACGCCGCCGTGACCTCCGCGTTCCAGAGGTAGAGGCGAGTCGCGTACCTGACATTGCCGCCGTAGTGACGGAGGTAGGTGGAGAATCGCGGGCTGCTGATGAGCCGGGGAAGCTCGCCAAGTGAACTGGGATCGATCACGGCGTGCCCGTTAAAGACTTTCGCCCCAGGAGTCCGGAGTACCGAATAGTCACTGGGGCGTTACCCAAGCAATCGTGGCCGAACTCGGGTCGGGCGTCAATTAGCGCACATGAACCTTTGAGCATTCACTGAGATTATTTCACCGAAAGGGGTCGCGCCAGGATGCGCTAACCATCGGCGAGATGGAGGCGCAATGAACGGGTGACGAGCTCGACCTCGCGCAATGAGCCGCCGGTCCCGTCCGAGGCGAAGGCCTCGACGAAGAGTTCCTGCACCGCCCGCAGGTGCGACGCCGACGCCCGCCTGAACTGCGATGCACCCAGAGGCGTCAGCACCACCTCGGCCCCACGGCTGTCGGCCGCCGACGCTTCACGGGCGACGAGGCCGCGCGACTCCATCCGCCCGAGGTGGTGTGAGAGCCGGCTCCGCTCCCAATCGATCACGTCGGCCAGCGACGACGACCGAAGCCGCCTCCCCGGAGCCTCCGAGAGGGCGAGCAACACCGCGTAATCTCCCGTCGACAGGCCCGACTCGGCCTGCAACCGCGCGCCGAGAAGGGAGCGGAGGCGGTCGCCGGTCTCGAGGAAATCGCGCCACACACGCAGCTCGTGAGCCGTCGGCGACGTGCGGGAATTTTCCATCGGATCTCCTAGTTGACATGTCAATCATATGAGCGACATGCGCACAAGCAGCGAGCACACGAGCGAAAGCTCAGCGACAAGCCGGGAGCACCCCATGACCACCCCCACCCCGATCGAGTTCGGACTCAACTCCTTCGGCGACGTCCCCACCGACGGCGACCGCACTCTCACCGACCCCGAGACCGTGCGCCTCCTCGTCGACGAGGCCAAGCACGCCGAAGCGGTCGGCCTCGACGTCTTCAGCCTGGGCGAGCACTACCGCGAGGGCTACGTCGACTCGGCGACCCCCGTGCTGCTGGCCGGCATCGCGACGGCGACCGAGCGCATCCAACTCGGCACCGCCGTCACCGTGCTGAGCACCAACGACCCGGTGCGCCTCTACAACGAGTTCTCGACCCTCGACGCCCTCTCGTACGGGCGTGCACAGCTGGTGCTGGGCCGTGCCTCCCAGACCCAGTCGTTCCCCCTGTTCGGCTACAACCTCGAAGACTACGAGACGCTGTTCGAAGAGAAGCTCGAGCTGTTCATGGCCCTGCAACGCGACATGCCGACGACCTGGCAGGGCACCGTGCGCACGCCGCTGGTGAACCAGACGCTGCACCCCACGATGCGCCCGGGCGGCATCCCCACCTGGATCGGCGTGGGCGGCAGCCCCAACTCGGTCATCCGGGCCGCCCGCTACGGTCTGCCCCTGATGCTCGCGATCATCGGCGGCGAGCCGCACCGCTTCGCCGGACACGTCGACCTCTACCACCGTGCCCTCGAGCAGTTCGGCATGCCGATCCAGCCCGTCGGCCAGCACGCCCTCGGCCTGATCGCCGACACCGACGAAGAGGCCGCCGAGACCTGGTGGCGATCGTGGGAGCCGCTCGTCACGCAGATGGGTCGCGAGCGCGGCTTCTACCCGCCGACCCGCGAGCGCTACGAGCTCGAGCTGGCGACCGGCGCGCTCTTCGTCGGATCGCCCGAGACCGTGGCGCAGAAGATCGTGCGCATGACGAAGGAGCTGCAGATCAGCCGCTTCGACCTCAAGTACGACATCGGCGGCCTCTCGGTCGACGCCCGCGCCCGTACGATCGAATTGTTCGGCACGCAGGTGGCGCCGCGGGTGCGCGAACTGCTGGCCGCCGAGGCTGCTGAAGCCGCCGAGAACTCCCTCACTGAAACGGATGCGACCCTTGTCTGACCCCCAGGCCACCCAGGCCACCCAGGCCACCCAGGCCGCCGAGCCCACTCAGGCCACCCAGCCCACCGCCCTTCCCACGATCGGCATCCTCGGTGCCGGCAAGGTCGGCACCGTGCTCAGCCGCCGCTTCCTCGCCGCCGGCTACCGCGTGCTCATCGCCGGATCCGGCAGCCCCACCAAGATCTCCCTCATCATCGACGTGCTCGCGCCGGGAGCCGTCGCGACGACATCCGAGGAGGTCGCCCGCAACGCCGACATCGTCATCCTCGCGCTCCCCCTCGGCAAGTACCGCTCGATCCCGGCCGACCTCCTCGAGGGCAAGCTCGTGGTCGACGCGATGAACTACTGGTGGGAGATCGACGGCATCCGCGACGACCTCAACGACCCGCGGCAGTCGACGAGCGAGCTCATCCAGTGGTTCCTCCCCGCCTCGCGTGTGGTCAAGGCCTTCAACCACATGGGCTACCACGACCTCGACGAGGGCCCCGCCCCCGCGGGCGCCCCCGACCGCAAGGCCATCGGCATCGCGGGCGACGACGACGATTTGGATGCGGTGGCCCGCCTGGTGGATGCGTCCGGCTTCGACCCGGTGCGCGTCGGCACCCTCCGCGACAGCATCAACCTCCAGCCCGGAAGCGCCCTCTTCGGGGCGAACCTCCCGGCCGCGGGCGTGCGTGCGGCGGCGGAGGGCTTCTGGGCCTCCGCACGCGGTCGCGAGGTGGCCGACGCCCGAGCCGCCGAGTCGATCTGGTCCTAGTTCGCGAGCGCGAAGTCCGCTAATCCCTCAGGATCGACGGAAGCATTCCGATCACATCGAGGCGTCGGACGATGTGGACTGTGAGGTCGTTCGGCCCGAAGGACGGCCGGTAGTAGCGCGAGCCCTCGCGGGTGGGAACCAGCAGCCGCCGGTCGAGGAGTCGGCGAAGACTGATGCTCCGGGCGCTTGCTGAACCAGTGAGGATGTCTGCCACGTCTCCGGCTTTGACTTCGCCGAGCAGAACGGCCCTTTTCAAGACGGACGCGTCAGTATCGGCCAAGTCGCCGGCCACTCGCATCTGTTCGATCGCGGGCCCGATCAATTCATCGTTGACGAAGTCGAAGTGCTGAAGTCGCTCGAGACGCTGCAGATCAAGCTGCATCCCGCTGACGAAGAATGTGCACCACTCGCGCACCCCGACGTCGCTCAGGTCATCGGCTCCCGCCAAAGCGTCGTAGTAACCCGCCCGGTCAGACCCGAACACCGCAGTCGGGTTGACGGTACGCAGCCCGACTGCGCTCACGAAGCCGTGTCGCCGAAGCATGAAGTAGCTGATGAGCCGTGACACGCGACCGTTGCCGTTCTGGAACGGATGCAGCCAAAGGAACCTGTGATGCGCAATCGCCGCGTGAATCAGCTGCTGATGTGCCGGGACGTCACGGTTAACGAACTCGAGAAAGTCATCCATTTCGGGCATCAGAAGAACGTGGCTCGGCGGGATGTGTTCCGCGTGCGTGATGCCGACGTTCACGCGTCGATACTCGCCCGGTGTGGGGTCGCCTTCGCGCTGGAGCCCGCGAACAGTCGACTCATGAAGGCTGCGGATCAACACGTGGGTGAGAGGAATGCTCTCATCGAGTCCGTCGAGGAACTCCATGGCCTCCTGGATGTTACTGATCTCTCGGAATCGATCAGGGGTGCTGTCGACCCCCGGTCGAACTGCTTGCAGACCGCGGACAGCGTCATTGATCGTGGTGCGATTGCCCTCGATGCGCGCGGACGCGATGCTTGTCAGTAGTTGGAACAGTCCGTGGAGCTCGACAAAGACAGACTCCGGAGTCGTCCCTCGTCCGATCTGACCGCGCAAGCGCTCGAGTTCAAAAGAAACTCGCACGAGCTCGGAGTCGAACTGGATTTCCGGCAGGGCGATTCTCGTCATGGGGTCTCCATTACTTGCGGCCGGCAGTTGCATTATTTTAGCCAGATGCTCGGCGTTCCTAGGTATGACAACGAATTCTTGCCTTTGCGGATAGAGATTATTTGTTCTATCAACCGTCGCGTATTTGCGTTCGCGGCGATGATCATTTGGTGGATCTGACTGCAAGCGCCGTGGAGGACAAGTGGACTGCACGATCTCGGGCGTCGCTCCCTGGCCGACCGACAACGGCAGCGTCGCGACTCTGCAGTGCGGCCCTTTCGTCGACTTCGACGAGCTCGCCAGCATCACGAGTGCGCAGGTGAGCGTCGACTGAGTGGGCGCGAGCAGCGCATCTGCTCAGGAAGGACCGGGTTGACCGCTGCCTAGGCGAAACGCCACGGTCTGCGCGGCCCGGTCCGAGCGCGTCGGATTGAACCCCGACAGCCGCACCAGCCGCACCCCGGCGCCGCTCGGCAGGGCGTGCACCGGCTGCTCCACGAACATCTCGTAGCTACGACCTTCACGCTTCAGCTCTGCCCAGGCGATCACCCCGAACACGTCGTCCGCGCCGCTAATCCGCCACTCCCACGAGTGCGCCCCCGACCCGTCCGACGGCTGCATCCAGAACGTGACGCGGTACACCGGCTCGATTTCTCGCTGCACGACGTCGCGCGGGTCGACAGGCAATGCCTCCATCTGCCACTCCTCGCGTCCTCGTCTGACTAGAGAGCTTGCACCGGCCCCGCTAGGTGCGCAGGTGAGTAATTGATACTCGCTTGTCGCGTGCTGCGCACCGAGAGTGGATGCACCACCGCGATATCGTGACTGACTGAGCCCGGTTCCAAGACCGGCAGAGGGCGCCGAGCGCGCGAAGCGATGCGCCCTGGGCGAGGGAGGACGAACCGTGACCGAGCAAGTCGTTGGCCGCGGACAGACCACCGACGACGCCGCCCTTGCCGAGCGCCCCCGCCTCCTCGCCCTCACCGTCCGCATGCTCGGCACCACCGCCGACGCCGAAGACGCCGTGCAGGAGACGTACGCCCGCTGGTTCCGCCTCACCGACGCCGAGCGCACCGGCATCCGCTCGCCCCAGGCCTGGCTCACCCGCGTCGCGAGCAACATCTGCCTCGACGTGCTCGGCTCGGCCCGCCACCGCCGCGAGCAGTACGTGGGCGAGTGGCTGCCCGAGCCCCTGGCCGCCGACGCGCTGAGCCGGCACGGGTACGGTCACGAACACGGCAACGCGACGAACACCGACCCCCTCGACCACGTCACCCGAGACGAAGACGTCACCATGGCCCTCCTCGTCGTCCTCGAGTCCCTCTCCCCCGCCGAACGCGTCGCCTTCGTGCTGCACGACGTCTTCGCGCTGCCCTTCGACGAGATCGCCGAGATCGTCGGCCGCACACCCCAGGCCACCCGCAAACTCGCCTCGACCGCCCGCAAAAACATCACCGAGCGCCGCCGCCGCGAGGCCCCGGTCGAGCGTCACACCGCCGTGGTCAAGGAGTTCTGGACGGCCTGCGGCACCGGCGACGTCACCGAACTCCTCCGCCTGCTCGACCCCGGCGCGGTCCTGCGCGTCGACGGCGGCGGCAAGGTGCGGGCGGCACTCCGCCCCATCCTCGGAGCCGACCGCGTCGCACGCTTCGTGCTGGGCATCCTCTCGAAGCCGGGCGACGAGCGGGCCTCGTTCGAGACGGTCAACGGCCGCACGGCGATCGTGCTGCGAGACGCCGCCGACGCCACCAACCCCGTCACCGGCATCGCCATGTTCGACGTGAAAGACGACCTCATCGCCGACGTCTGGTTCGTCCGCACCCCCGACAAGCTCGGCACCTTCAACCACCCCTGATCACATTTCGCCCGGGTCTTTCGTCTAACTGATCGAGGCCGTGCACGCCGCACGCCCCGCATCACGAAAGGCAAGACATGAAGATCGTCGTCCTCGGCGGCACAGGCCTGATCGGCTCACGACTCATCCCCCTCCTGGTCGCGGCCGGCCACGAGGCCATCGCCGCCTCCCCCACGACCGGCGTCGACACCCTCACCACCCACGGTCTGGCCGCCACACTCGACGGCGCGGAGGCTGTGGTCGACGTCACCAACGCCCCCGACTTCGACCACGTGGCCGAGTTCTTCGACACCTCCACGCGCAACGCCCTCGAGGCAGCCCGGCAGGCCGGCGTCACCCACTACGTGCTCCTCTCCATTGTGGGCACCGACGCGGTCCCCGATTCCGCCTACCTCACCGCGAAAGCCCACCAGGAGCAGCTCGTCCGCGACTCGGGAGTCCCTTTCACCATCGTGCGCGCCACCCAGTTCTTCGAGTTCATCCCCACTCTCGCCGACGCCGCCACGATCGACGGCACCGTGCACGCGACCGCCGCGCTGCTGCAGCCGATCGCCGCCGACGACGTGGCGGCGGCTCTCGCCACGGTGATCCAGGATGCGCTCGCCAGCGCCGCGACCAGCGCCGTGAACAGCGCCCCAACGAGCACCGCGACCAGCCCCGAACCCGGCGACCCAGCATCCAAGAACCCCCCGACCCCCGCCCCCGGCACCATCGAACTAGCCGGCCCCGAGCAGTTCACCCAAGACGACCTCATCCGCCGCGCCCTCGATCCCGCAGCCGATCCCCGCCCCGTCGTCACCTCCCCCGGCTACACCTACCTCGGCTCCCCGGTAGCCCGAGACACCCTCCTCCCCGGCCCGGCCGCCCGCCTCGGCACGACCCGGTACGAGGAGTGGGCGTCATGACGCTCACGGCCCGCCGCGTCATCCTCTGGATCCTCACCACCCTCGCCACACTGATCGGCGGCTGGTCGCTGCTCTGGCCGCGGCCCTGGTACGACACGTTCCCCGACGGCCTGGCCGACGGGCTGTTCGGCCAGTGGATCCTGATGGACGGCCCGTTCAACGAGCACCTCATCCGCGACGTCGGCGCGATGTACCTGGCGCTGGCCGCGGCCGGCGTGGTGGCGGCGCTCTCGCGGAGCCTGACGGCGACACGGGCGGTGGCGGTCGCGTGGATCGTCTTCTCGGCCCCGCACCTCTTCTACCATGTGCTTCACCTGCACGGCCTCGCCCCGCTCGACGCCATCGCCGAGCCGATCTCGCTGGCGCTGACCGTGGTGCTGCCGATCCCCCTCCTCTTGGGTCCGCGCATCCGCACCGCCCGACCGACCACACCCGTGAAAGGAACCACCCCATGAAGATCGCCGTAGCCGGAGGCACCGGAACCGCCGGCCACCACGTCGTCACCACCGCCCGCGCCCGCGGCCACGAAGTCGTCGTCCTGACCCGCTCGACCGGCATCGACCTCACGACGGGCGCCGGGCTAGCGAAGGCCCTGGCGGGGGTCGATGTGGTGGTGGATGCCGCCTCCGTCCAGACCCAGTCGGCAAGGGCCTCGAGGGAGTTCTTCGGTTCCATCACCACCAACCTGTTGACGGCCGAGAAGGATGCGGGCGTCGCCCACCACATCGCCCTCTCGATCGTGGGCAGCGACCTGGCCCCCTTCGGCTACTACGCCGGCAAGGCCCTGCAGGAGCAGCGGGTCGAGGCCGGCCCGATCCCCTGGACCATCCTGCGCGCCACCCAGTTCCACGAGTTCGCCCGCCAGATCTTCGGCCAGTTCAAGGTCGGCCCCATCGCCCTCGTGCCGAAGATGTTCTCGCAGCCGGTCGCGGCGCGCGAGGTCGGCGAGCGCCTGGTCGACCTCGCCGAGCGCGCGCCCTCCGGCCACGCCCCCGAGCTGGCCGGTCCGGAGGTGCTGCGGATGTCCGACATGGTCCGCGCCTACGCGTCGGCCGCCGGCACCCCCGCCCGCATCCTCGAGCTCCCCCTCCCCGGCGGCTTCGGCAAGGCCCTCCGCGACGGCACGGTCACCGCGCGCGCCGGGGCCGAACTCGGGGTGCAGACGTATGCGCAGTGGGTCGAGCAGGTGCGCCGGGCGCGGTCGTAGTCGATCGGCGGGGCGGTCGGGGAGGAAGGATTGTCCGGTTGGAGCCATAGTCCCCCGCCCGCTGCGCGGGCTCCCGCCAGGCCCGATGCCTATGGCTCCAACCGGACAACCCTTCCACCCCGCCCTCGACTTCGTCGTCGGTGGGGCGCTCCATCGCCCGAACTTGCTCAGGTGATTTGGATGCGCTGCAGCACGCCGGGCGCACTCGCCCCCAACTCGAGAGATCGCGCCCCTTCGCGTACCGGCCCCTCGAATCCGATGCTCACCTCTTCGGGCAGCACCATACCGCCTGAGGTCGTGGCCACCCACTCGTACTCGTGCCCGCCGTCGTCGCGGAGCGAGAGCCCGAGGCCCGCGAGCTCCCGCCCGACGCCGTCCGTGAGCCCCACCATCCGCACGACGACCCGCTCGGGCCACAGCTCCACGAACGACAGCACGTACCGGGATCCTCCCGGCAACTCCCCCGCCCTGTCGACGACGATCAGTCTCGGCTTGTCCACGGTTCGGTGTCCTCTCGTTGAGATCAAGCCCCCGAGGCTTCTCCTACACGACGTACCGTAGCGTCCGACACTCGCGTCCGTGCCGTCGCCAGCCGAGGTTTCCGTCACGAATTGGCCTGACACCCGCAACCCGCCCACGATGCCGAGTAGCGTGACGACCATGACAAGCAGAGCCGGGCGCCTCGCGCTCATCATCATCGGTGTCGTCGCTCTGCTGATCGGCGCCGTCTTCGCCGGGCAAGGTGCGAACCTCATCCCCGGAAGCTCGATGACCGGAGACCGCACCTGGCTCTACATCGGCCTCGTACTCGCGGTCGTGGGCATCGGGCTGATCATCGTCGGTGCGCGGCGCCGCAGGGTCGACCGCTGACGCGTCCCGGCAGCACTCCACCCCGCTAGCCTCGGCCCCCGAACGGTCAAGTCGCACGAACCCCGGCGGTCGAGCGTCCGTGGCACGCAGCACGCAGCACGCGACGGTCGAACGAGGATGCTTCTCAAAGCCAGACCGTCGCAAGCCACACCGCCACTGCAGCGATCACGAAGAGCACCACGTTCATCCACACCTTCTCCCCGCGCCGAAGGTGCACGACAGCCGCACCCACCTGCACGAGAACGAGCCCAATGGATGCCGCGAACGCAAGCCACGGCGCGACCCTGACGAGCGGCGGCACGATGAGCCCGATGGCCCCCAGCACCTCAAGAATGCCGATCGCGCGCACCGCAGCGAAGGGCATGTCGTCGACCCACCCCATCATCGGCCGGAGCGCCTCCTTCGACCGCACGGCCTTGATCCCGCCCGAGTACACGTAGAACACGGCCAGCAGCCCGGCGACGATCCAGTAGGCGATCAGCATGGCGAACCTCTTCCTTTGGTTACGATCAGTAAGCATCGCAAGCATGGGCCATCTCGAACGGCCTTACAAAAGGCACACGCGTGTAACGAAGGGCGAGCGGATGTCCGACTACGAGAAGGTCTGCCTGATCCGCGGCGACCAGGGCCGCGCCATCCGGGCGCTGCTCGATCGCGTCGCCGACAAGTGGACCCTGCTCATCATCGCCACCCTCCACGACAGCCGCCTGCGTTTCACCGACCTCCAGCGCAGCGTGCCGGGCATCTCCCAACGGATGCTCTCCCGCACCCTCGGCCACCTCGCCGAGGACGGTCTCGTGACCCGCACCTCCTACCCCGAGGTGCCGCCGCGGGTGGAGTACGAGCTGACGCCGAAGGCGCGCACGCTGCTGCCGCACGCGATCGCCCTGGCGGATTGGGCGGTGAAGAACATCGACGCCGCCGCGGCCGAGCCAGCCTTCGAAGGATCTCTACGCGCCTTATCATCGGGGCTAGGCGACTCAGGCGCGATAGCTGTCCACCGTCAGCCGGCGAAAGTGAAGCTCCGGCCGCCGAAGTCGGGGACCACCCGAACGTGGCCCCCGAGCGCCGCAATGTAGTTCCTGAGGGTCTCCAGTTTGAACGACTCGAACTGTCCGCGCTCGATCGAAGACACCTACCGCTGTGAGACTCCCATCGTCTTGCTGAGTTCTGACTGAGCCAGCGCCGCGTCTTTGCGCAGCGCCATGAGCTGATAGGCCAGTACCTCCGCCTCGGCAGCGCTGCGCGCAGCAGCGACACGCTCCGGGTCGCTGTCGAGTTTCCCGCGAATGCTCGCCCAGCTGACGGGCTTCCCCCTCGACGTCTTCTTCGTCTCTCCGCCATTCATCAAATCGTTCTCCTCAGTCCTGATCGGTGGCGAATGCCAGCCTTGATCGGTGGCGGATACCAGCCTTTCTAATTCCCGCGATTGTCAGCCCAGTGAGGGATGGGTCCCCATGAGCAATTGGTACTCATCGATGAGCCCGCACCACGCCCGCTTCACGACGCCGGCGACGCGCTGGCACTCTTCTTAATCGGGATTACACCCAAGAAGCCCGCCGCCACGAATTCCGGTAGCGCAGCGGTGCAAATCATCGGCGCCCCTTCGCCCGTCCGCTTGACGAACGACGAGCCATGCAGCGGCCCCTGGCGCACGCCGCGTGACGCTCGGCCGACCGAGCTCGACCCCGCAAAGTGGCACCAAGCGCGCTCATCGCATCACGGCGAAGCGCGCCCACTCGACCGCATCTCTCTCGTCGGGATCGCCAACGCGATGTCGATCGTTGCGGAGCCTCGGCCGGCCTGGCCGAGCTCGACGTCAAGCGCGAGGCACTGACAGTCTTCGGCGGCAAACGAACGACCGGGCCGATCAGCGCCCGCCTCGACGTTGCCCTCGCCTGGGGCCTCAGGGACGGTTGCTTTCTCCAGACGCGCCTCGGAGTTATCGAGACGGTCAATCTGAAGCACCTGGCGGAACACGTGTGCGAACACGTCGGGGCGCCCTGTTGCGTGCGCGACACCGGATTTCGATGAAGTGCATCGGCCTGCCAGCAGGGCAATCCGCGAATGCTCCCCGTGGAGCAGAAGCGAGTATTGCGTGATCAGGAGCACTACTAGCCGTCGTGTCAAGCATGGCGGCCACCCATCGCGCCCTACGATGAGCCCCATGGATCAAAAGCGCACGGTTGAGGTGTTTGTTGCTGGACGTTATCCCGCCTACACATACAACCCAAGGTCCACGAGAAAGCAGGAGTCCGAGGTCCGCCGATATCTGGACGACTCGGGCAAAGCGATGACAGTATCCGGGCCTTCCAAGTCCGGTAAGACGGTTCTGCTCCAGCATCTCCTTCCAGAGTCGGATGCTATCTGGATAAACGGCTCAGAGCTGGTCAGCACGGACGTTCTGTACAACAAAATTATCGACTTCCTGGGCATCTTCGACATGTACGAAGTCCAACAGCAAACAGGTTCGGGCCTGGGAGCAGGAGTCAAAGTCTCGGCGAAGTTCGGGGGGACTGGAGTCGAGGCAAACGCGGGTGGAAAGCTCACCGACTCTGAAACTAAAACCTTCTCTCGGACTCGATCGCCAGCCGATGTTGCAATGCAGGGCTTAGCGGAGCTACCGGTTCCCATAGTCATCGACGACTTTCATTACGTGCCAGAGCTGGTCAAACTCGACATTGTCAGAGCAATCAAGGCGCTCCTCATGCGGACACACGTCATCATGATCGCCGTTCCACATGAGGCTTTCGACGCCGTACGGCAGGAGCCGGACATGAACGGGCGAGTATGGAACCTCCAAATCAGCCCATGGGAGATCGAGGAGCTCGTGGAAGTTGCTCAGACGGGCTTCGCGGTGCTTGGGATAGTAGACGCTGCAAATAAGGTGTCGACTCAGCTGGCCACCGCGAGCATGGGCGCACCTTTCTTAATGCAACAGCTTTGTCTCGACTACTTGCTCGACGAGGAGATTATTGGCACTCAGATGCCCGCAATCGACCTACCCGATTCGAGCGACTGGAACACCTTTTTCACGGGTGTGGCCAACCGCTCCGTTCCAGGCGTTTTCGATTACCTATCTCGCGGGCCAAAGACTCACGGTCAAGAACGATCTGAACGGCGCCTCAAAGACGGTTCTGGCTCCACCGATATCTATGGCGCAATTCTCTACGCGGTGGCCCGAATGGGTCCAGTGGCATCCGTCCACTACACCGATCTCTGGCACAAAATTGATGAACTATTTTTCGAAGCCCCTCAGTCGCAGCAGGTGACAACCTCGCTCGGTCACCTTCGGAACATCGCGCGAGAAAACCGTGGAACCAGCGATGCTGCTCTGGACTACAAGGACGACTCCCTGCACATTTTGGACCCGTTCTTGTCCTTCTATCTTCAACATGGGTCTTGGGCCCTGCCTATCCCGCCGGGTAAGCAATGAGGGAGCGATGAAGGTTCCAAGATTCGCGCTGGGTTAGCTGAGCCCACCCCCACTCAGTTCAAGGGTCCGTTGGTTCTAAAATGCGGCCATACTCCGTGGAGGGCCGGGTGCAGAGTCTGATGGTCCGGGCTCAAGAGCTTCTAATCACGGACCGACACTTGGGCAGGTCTAGCCCTGCCCGCTTGCACCTAGTCCAAAGAATCGTTCGAAGAACGTCGTGAGCTTATGGATGACCCGCTGCTTCTTCTCGCCGTGGCCCCCGTCGGCAGAGAATCGGGAAACGGGCGGGAGCACCGTAGTGATGGCGGTGCCGCCGACGCGGATCTGACCGTCGCGGAACGCCGTCTCGACGAACACCTTCGTCTCCTCAGGCCGCAGGTTCTCGTCAGCGATGATCGACTCGAGTTCGCCTTCGCGTTTGGCGGCGATGTAGGCGCTCCACTCCTCATCGATCTCGCCATCGACCGAGAGCGAGTCGACGAAGTCCTCGATGAGGTCTTTCTTGTTCCGCAGAGTCGGGCTGGAGTCGACAGCGCGGGAGATTTCGGCGCGGATCTCCTTGTCGTCGCCGTCGCCGCGCTCGTCTCGGTACTTCTGCACGAGCAACAGGATGTAGTCGACGTTGATCTCGACCTGCTTGATCAGCTCGATCTCGAACACGATGTCGTCGACGATCTGCTCGCGGTCGGCGACGGTGTCGCGGCGGAACTCCGCATAGAGGTCCAGGTACACGCTCCGGTAGTCCTGGCTCTGCCTCGCGGTCAGCAGTTCATCGGCAGCGAACTCGTCGAACGAGGTGAGGATGTTCTGCAGACGGAGGATGCTACCGAATAGTGAGATGAACTCCTTCTGCGCCGTCTCCCCCACAATCGGCGCGCCGAGCGGAAAGGCGGCCAGCAGCTCGGCGGCCTTCTCTGCATAGTCACCGAAGTACTCGGCGTAGGGCTTGAGAATGACCACGCCCCGAGCATCCTTGTTGCCGAACAGCGCGATCGCGTCGTTCGTCGCGTCTTCGAGGTCGCGGAAGCTCACGATGTTGCCGTAGGTCTTCACCGAGTTCAGGATGCGGTTGGTGCGCGAGTAGGCCTGGATGAGTCCGTGCGCACGCAGGTTCTTGTCCACGAAGAGCGTGTTGAGCGTCGTGGCGTCGAACCCGGTGAGGAACATGTTCACGACGATGACCAGGTCGATCTCGCGGTTCTTCAGCTTGAGGGACAGGTCTTTGTAGTAGCCCTGGAAGCCGTCAGAGGAGGTGTCCCACGAGGCACCGAACTGTTCATTGAAATCCTGGATCGCATCTTCAAGAAAGGATCGGTCATCGAAGCTGAGGTCGCCGACCTCGAAGCCCTCCTCGTCGAGCGCTCCGTCTTCGACGGCGTCGTTGGCGCCGTAGGAGTAGATCAGTCCGATCTTGAACTGCTGGTCAGACGGGAGTTGCTCCTGCTGCTTCTGGAACGTGCTGTAGTAGCGGCGAGCGGCTCCGATGGATGCGGTGGCGAGCAGGGCATTGAACCCGCGAACGCGCCGCTCGCCGAGCGTGTAGTGCTCGGCTCGCTTGGTCTTCTGCGAGAAGTGCTCGCGGGTGTATCTGACGATCTCCCCGATGCGCTCTGGCGCGAGCAGCGCCTTCTCGGTGTCGATCGAGGAAACCTGCTTGTCGATCACCGTACCGACCTTGACGGTGTTGACATAGTCGATGCGGAACGGCAGCACGTTCCTGTCGGAGATCGCATCGACGATTGTGTACGTATGCAGCTTCTCGCCGAATGCCTGCTCGGTGGTCTTGAGCTGCGGGTTGCCGCCGCTGCCCGAGTTGGCGGCGAAGATCGGGGTGCCGGTGAAGCCGAACAGGTTGTATCGCTTGAACGCCTTGGTGATCGCGCTGTGCATGTCGCCGAACTGGGAGCGGTGGCATTCGTCGAAGATGATCACGACGTGACCGTCGTAGATCTCATGTCCCTTGTTCGCACCGATGAAGTTGGCGAGCTTCTGGATGGTGGTGATGATGATGCGCGCGCCCGGATCTTCGAGCTGCTTCTTCAGCACGGCCGTCGATCCGTTGGAGTTGGCGGCCCCCTTCTCGAACCGTTCGTACTCGCGCATCGTCTGGTAGTCGAGGTCTTTGCGGTCGACGACGAAGAGCACCTTGTCGACGCTGGGGAGTCGTGATGCGAGCTGCGCCGCCTTGAATGACGTCAGGGTCTTGCCCGAACCCGTCGTGTGCCACACGTATCCGCCGGCGGCCACTCGCCCGAGCTGCTTGTAGTTCGTGGATATGTCGATCTTCTGCAGAATGCGCTCGGTCGCGACGATCTGGTACGGGCGCATAACAAGCAGCAAGCGGTCGGCAGTTAGCACGCAGTACTTGGTGAGCACGTTGAGAAGAGTGTGCTTGGCGAAGAAGGTTCGGGCGAACGCGGTGAGATCTTGAATGGGCTTGTTCTGCGCATCGGCCCACCACGAGGTGAATTCGAAGGAGTTTGAGGTCTTGCGCACGCGCTTGGCACCGCCGGCCTCACTGATGTGCTGACGCCTCGTGGTGTTGGAGTAGTACTTGGTGAGGGTGCCGTTGGAGATGACGAACAGCTGCACGTATTCGAACAGGCCGGAGCCCGCCCAGAAGCTGTCACGCTGGTAGCGATCGATCTGGTTGAACGCCTCGCGGATGTCGACTCCGCGCCGCTTGAGTTCGATGTGCACCATCGGCAGGCCGTTCACGAGTACAGTGACGTCGTATCGGTTGGAGCGCGCCGCCCCGCCGTCTTCCTGACCCACCTCGTACTGGTTTATCACCTGCAGGCGGTTGTTGTGGATATTCTGCTTGTCGATTAGCAGGATGTTCTTGACCGAGCCGTCGTCACGTTTGAGAAGTTGGACGTGGTCGTCCTGAATGCGCACGGTCTTCTCTAAAATACCCTCAGTCGCGCCAGCAATCCTGACGGAGAAGAACTGCGCCCACTCCAAGTCGGAGAACGTGAGGCCGTTCAGCGCCTCGAGCTGAACTCGAAGATTGGCGATTAGCTGGGCCTCACTAGTGATGGGCAGATACTCGCAGGCCTGAGACTGCATCAGGCTCAGGAGCTCGCGCTCGAGGTCGGCCTCCGACTGGTAGCTGGTCTCGACAGTCTCGTCGGGCACGTACTCTGCGACAACGGTGCTCTCGGCCGACACCACGATCGGTTCGTACCGTCGCGAACTCTCGTCGCTCACGCTTCGGCCTCCTTGAGCGTCAGCAATTTCCCGCGGTAGTACTCGTATTGCTTCCGACGCGCCGCCAACTCCGCTGGCAGCCCGACGCTCAAGTCGTTCGCAAGCGCGTCGAAATGGTCAAGCCTCGCAACGACCAGTTTCTGGACCTCTAGCGCTGGAACTGGCACTCGGATCCTTGAAAAGTCGCTCTTATTGAGGATTGGCATAGTTCCGCCGGCCCGCTCGCCTTGAGAACGTATTTGCCGTCGCATTGACGTCAGAACGAAGAAAAGATAATCGACGTCCACGCCGCCGGCGGGGATGATCGCGTTGATCTGCTGGTTGGTCACGCACTCGCTAACGTTCATCACCGTCTTCCCCATGTCCGCGCCAATGCACGTGACGAGCAGAGACCCGGCCGGGACGAGAATTTTCGTCATCGTTGCCGCACCAGCTTGAGACAAACTGCGGGCTGGCTTCGAAATCCTCCTCATACCATTCTTGATGTCAGACGGCGTAACGAAGGCGAGAGCAGAGCCCCATGCCGCGTTATCAGAGGCTTTGGGCGTTCTGCCAGTAATAATTCGCCCGACCGCGCCGAGTTCGATGAAGTTGGCCTCGTGACTTGCACCATCGAGCAGTTGAGTCCGGTAATGCGCATACTGGCGTTGCCGCGCATCGAGCTCCGCCTCCAGCTCCCCGTTCAATTCTGTGAACTGGTCCAATATCCCCACGATCTCGTGCTGCACCGCGAGCGGTGGCACCGGGATTCGGAGGTCCCGGAGGATCGTCCAGTGCCTGTTGTAACCCCGGCTCGGGACTTCAAGATTGTCAATCGCGTAGTACAGATACTTCGAAATCAACCCTTCGCTGGCAGTCAGCACCTTGATTCCGTCAGCGCCCTGAGCAAACGGAAAGTCGACCCACTTGACCGCTCGCGTGTGGTCGCCGAACACGACATACTCGCCCGCGTCGACCACGAATCGGGGGTCATCAGTATAACCAGCAAGATAGCTGAGCGACTGGTCGACAATCGGGAAGCGAGAACCGAGGCCGAACTCCTCGCGCTTCACGGCACCAGGCATCGATACGATACGCGCAGTCTCTCCGACTGTTCGATGCGGGACCCCTCTCGGAGCAAGTCTCTTCAAGAGGCTCGAGATCGGGTTCAATTCTCGCCATCCAAACTAGCGACGATGGCGTCGATGGAGGTGCGAAGTTCGGACTGGCGGGCGACAATCCGGGCGATTTCGACGTTGAGGGCAGTGATATCGATGGCCACCCGGGTGTCCTCGGCCACGACGTAGGAAGAGACGGCGATGTTGTAATCGTTGGCAGCCAGAGACTCATTAGGAACGAGCGCTGCGAAGTGCGCGACCTCCTGTCGCGAAGTGAAAGCGTGGAGTACTTTCTGTTGGTGGGGCTCGGTGAGCTTGTTCTTGTTGCCGACGCGGGTGAACTCGGCCGAGGCGTCGATGAAGAGCACGGCGTTGTTGGTCTTCGATTTCTTGAGCACGATGATGCACGTGGCGATCGTGGTGCCGAAGAAGAGGTCAGGTGGAAGCTGGATGACCGCGTCCACATAGTTGTTGTCGATGAGGTACTTGCGGATCTTCTGCTCCGCCCCGCCCCGGTAGAGCACGCCGGGGAACTCCACGATCGCCGCAGTTCCGTTGACGGCCAGCCAGGACAGGATGTGCATCGTGAACGCGAGGTCTGCCTTCGACTTCGGCGCGAGCACTCCGGCCGGCGCGAAGCGAGGATCGTTGATCATCAATGGGTTCGCGTCGCCGTCCCACTTGATCGAGTAAGGCGGGTTCGAGACGATCGCCTCGAACGGCTCGTTGTCCCAATGCGCCGGGTCGGTCAGCGTGTCACCGTGCGCGAGATTGAACTGCTCGTAGTTCACGTCGTGCAGGAACATGTTGATGCGAGCCAGGTTGTAGGTGTTGAGGTTGATTTCCTGGCCGTAGAAACCCTGCCGAACGTTCTCCTTGCCGAGAACCTTCGCGAACTTCAAGAGCAGCGATCCCGATCCGACGGCCGGGTCGTAGACCTTGTTCACCTCGGTCTTGCCCACGACGGTGATGCGGGCCAGCAGCTCGGAGACCTCCTGCGGCGTGTAGTACTCCCCGCCGGACTTACCGGCGCTCGAGGCGTACATCTGCATGAGGTACTCGTAAGCGTCACCGAAGAGGTCGATCGAGTTGTCCTCGAAGTTGCCGAGGGGCAGGTCGCCGATGGCGTCGAGCAATTTGACGAGCTTCTCGTTGCGTTTGGCGACGGTGTTGCCAAGCTTGGAGCTGTTGACGTCGAGGTCGTCGAAAAGGCCTTTGAGGTCATCTTCGGCATCCGTGCCGACGGCCGATCCTTCGATGTTCTTGAAGACGCGTGCAAGCGTCTCATTCAGGTTCGCGTCATTCGCGGCACCGCGTCGCACGTTCTGGAACAGCTCCGACGGCAGAATGTAGAAGCCCTTCTCGTCGACGGTTTCTGTGCGGCCGAACTCAGCCTGGGCGTCGCCGAGTCGCGCGTAGTCGAAGTCCTGCTCGCCGGCCGCGCGCTCGTTCCGGTTGATGTAGGCACTCAGGTTCTCGGAGATAAAGCGGTAGAACAATGTGCCGAGCACGTACGACTTGAAGTCCCAGCCGTCCACCGAGCCGCGAAGGTCGTTTGCGATGCGCCAAATCGTCTTGTGGACCTCGGCGCGCTGTGCTTCTTTGGTGGTCGGTGCCATGTAATTCGTCCCCTGCGCGCATAGCGCATTGCATCTTGTTTCTGCTGGTCTATCAAACCGTATCGTCAGGTGCAGACATCCTTGCTTCAGTCAGCCCAGCAGCGTTTGTGGGTTCAGCCAGATACGATGCGCGAGTCCATTGACAAGAACGCTTAACGAGCGACCGGTCGGTTCGCGCGCATCCGGTCCTCGAGATGAGGGAGCCGCCGCCGTCGTCGTCGTCGAGAGCGTCGAGGTGTGGATGTCGGTGAGCAGCTTCAGCAACTAGTTCGCGACGACGGTCCTGCCGGTGCGGGGGACGCCCGGGATGTCCGTGGTGCTTCGGTCGTAGCTGCGCATGTCGTCGAAGAGGCTCCCCACGACAGTCTCGACGGCAAAGGCCTGACCGTCGATGAGCGACGTTAACGGGCTCAGCTTGACGAGGTCGCTGTTGACAATTTCAAGGGTGGGGCCGGTGAAGACGCCGTCGAACTTCAGGCTGTCGAATAGGTCTTCAAGCAGAACAAGCGGCGGACAGAACAGTCGCGTAACTCCGTCGCCACACCGTTCTGGTTGCACCGCGGTAGCCTGAGGCTGGGGCGGAAGGGGCGTCGATGTCGGACGAAGACGAACCACAAGACACGGTTGAGCTTGTCAGCGACGGAGACGGTGTCGCTGTCATCGGGAACTCGGCCGCGGTCGATCGGTTTTTGTCCTCTGCTGGGGTGCCTTCTCGAGATCTGCAATTTACGCAGAAGGTTGGCGCTGCGCTCGGCATCGGTTCTGCAGCCGCGAAGGCCGGGTCCGAGGTCGCCGCTAACGCCGGTCGCTGGGTGAAGCTGACTGAGGAGTCCGCGAAGGCGCTCAAATTTGGCAATGCAATGAAGGGTTCGTCAGACAGCGTGAGCCGCGCCATCGTGACGACAAGCAAAGGCAAGATCACAAACATCCTGGAGTTTGTGAAACCTGGAACCGTCGGATCGATTCTCACAAACCCTGCCATGCTGGCGGGTGCGGCCGGTGTCATGGCGCAACTCGCCATGCAGCAGACCATGAACGAGATAACTGACTATCTTGCCGTGATCGACGAAAAGGTCGATGACATCTTGCGCTCACAGAAAGACGCTTCGATCTCACGCATGGTCGGTGTGGGCCTGGTCATCGACGACGCCCTGTTAAAGCGTGAGCACGTAGGCCGAGTTTCGGAAGTGACATGGTCGAGCCTGCACGGGGCTGCCCAGTCAATTGCTGAAACGCAGTCGTACGCACTCGACAGACTCAAAGCTCTCGCCGAGAAGATCGAGAAGAAGTCGAAAGTTAGCGACCTCGCAAGAATTGCGAAGGAAGCGGAGCGCGATGTCGAGGAATGGCTCGCCGTGCTGGCGCGATGCTTCCAGCTTCAAGATTCCCTCGATGTCCTTGAACTGGATAGAGTTCTGGATTCAGCCCCCGACGAACTCGATCGTCACCGTGCGGCAATCCAGGCGGGACGAACCAGGCGCCGCGAGCTCATCGCCAAGAGCACCGAGCGGTTACTTGCTCGGATGGATGTCGCTGCGGGGCGAGCCAACAGCAAGGTGCTGCTGCACCCGTTCAAGCCTGGCGATGTCGTGCGCTCGAGCAACGAAGTCGGTGCGGACGTCCTGGTCTTTCAAGAAACTCTTGGTATCACCATGAGTCGCGACGCGCTCGAGAAGAAGCGCTGGGTCGCGGCTGCTGTCGAAGCTGGAGACACGGTGCGCAACACGGGTGTGGCCGGCTTCGATGTAAGCAAAAAGATCGGCGCCGCCGGTATCGCAGCCGTCGGCAAACACGCAGCGGCCTCCGCCGACAGCGCGAGGATGACCGCCGTCAAACTTGCAGATGGAGTCATCAAGAAGGTCCGTCCCGGCAATGATCATGAGCTCCCGCCGGTGAACGATAAGCGCTAGTGAGCCCTCCGATGTCCGGGCTGGGAATGAAGGGAATCTCAAGATATGGCGCTGACTCTCGGCCCGCTTCTGGTCGATGCCGGCATCGATCCGGCGCAGGCTCTCGTTCTCCGTCACGCGTACGTTCGCGAGCACGAGGACAGTGGTCTCCGCGGCATCCACTCCGACTCCACCGACGCGCAGATCCTCGAATACACCTTGACGCAGTCGGCAAACACCATGCGGTTCCCGGCCGTTCCCCCGCGGCTCTGGGTCGTGTTCATCCGCGAAGGTGGTGATCAAGCGCGGCTCTGGTCGGTCGTGGAAAACCGAGGCGAAGTTCGTGCGGACGGAGTCCACCGGGTTTTCGATGTAGTGCAGTCCGAGCACATGGCGGATCTGCGCAACCGACTGGTTATCGGTTGGAGGTCACCCCGCACTTGGAGGATGAACGCCACAACTGCTGCGAGCTACCCAGTTATCGGTATCGCGGATGCTGCACCGGTGCCCTTTCCCGGCTTCGATCAACTCGTGCTTAGCCACGTCCAGCTACAGGCTGTCATGCGGGAGCACCGCTATGCGTCTTGGCGCACAGCGCTCTCCTCAGTCTTCGGCATTTACCTCATCACTGATACTCGTGACGGACGAAACTACGTCGGCAAGGCGGACGGCGCAGAGAGCATCCGGCAACGCTGGAATGCCTACGCGACCAACGGACACGGCGGCAACGTCGAGCTGCGCGACCTCGAACCCTCAAGCTTTCGCTTCTCGATACTTCGCGTCTTCGACCCGGCAACGCCGACACGAAACATCGACGCCGCGGAGAGCCACTTCAAAGATGCGCTCGACTCGCGACGTCATGGGCTCAACCGGAACTAGTCGAAGAACCTCGAACCACTCGCTCCCCACCCCGCCGCCAGCGATCGGGGCCGGCCGGCGGTAAGTGTCCATGTCAGGCACGAGGTGCGAGAGCCTCGGCGCGGATGTCCGATGGGACGTTCGAAAGCGACGCCGTTGCCAAGCGCGACCAGCCGCCGTCCTCCCCTAACGCGGCGATGATTCGCACGCGTTCATCCGAGAGAGATCCTTCTGGAGGGGTTTCTGAAACCGCTCTAGATCAGTCAGTACCGACTTGCGCAGACGACCGACGTGCCCGCTTGGCGGATCGCCGAGGTCGCGTACGGCAAGCGGGGCACCTCACCCATACCGCCGTACGTCTCGCTTGGGCGTTCGGTATTTCCGACCTGTTCTGGACGAACCGGCGAGCCCGGTACGACTTGGAACTCGTCACCGAGGCGAAGGCTGGGGAGCTCGCCATTTCGACAGGTTAGAGCGGGGCTGATTGCGACGAGGCGGCGGCACGAACCGCTTCACTCCGTCAATCAGGATGTCTTTGACGAGGATTTGTCAGCTAGCGCTAGAGTGTGGCTGGGTTGGGACTTGAAAACGAGTTCCACCATGCGCCAACGTAACCGAGCAATCGCCGCGGCCACTGCCGCCATCCTCATGCTGAGCTTCACCTCAGCCCAGGCAGCCGCAGCAGCACCGCACGAACCCGATGTCGACCTCCGCGACGCGCAGTCCATCGTCGAGGAGATCGCCCCGACGCTCGTCGGAGCCCCGGGAGAGAAGTCGGCCCTGGACATCTCAACCCACCCGGACGGAGCGCAGGGGCGAGAAGCACCTCAGATCAAGGCGTCTTCGATGAATGGCGGGGCCGGGACCGCAATCGGTGTCGACTACGTCGATGCCTCGACTCGCTTGGAATCAGGAGAATTCACCGTCTTCGAGTCCGCCACCTCCGGTATCGCCGCTTACGTGCATCCGACGCATGACGGAGTGCAGATCATCACGGCGATCGCTTCGGCGAATGCACCCGACAGCTTCTCCTACACGCTGGACGTCCCCGCCGGCACCGATCTGGTCTCGGCACACGATGGGCTTGTCTTCAATCTCGTGGATCCCGCCGGCGACCGCATCGGTCTGCTCGCGGCGCCGTGGGCAGTGGACTCCACCGGCCGGTCGCTCCCGACCTCGTTCACCTGGGAGGGAACGACGCTGACGCAGCACGTCGATTTCTCGGGCCCGGCCATCCGCTTTCCCGTCATCGCCGACCCGGATTGGCAGTACGGAGTGGATTACTCGCTCGGTTCCGCCAGTCCTGGGTCGGCCTGGGCGCAGCTGCACAGTTGCTTGAGCTGCTACTTACCGATCGAAGGCGCGCCTGCCGTCTACCCGAGCGACGGAAGCGACCTTCCTCTCGTGGTGAGGTTCGCCACCGTGGTGAACAACTTTCACTGCACGATGGGGTCCACTTACAACAGCATGCCCTCGGGATGGGGCTGGTACTTCGCCGCGGCAGACGGTCACATCGACGGTCGCGGCTCAGCGATCTTCTTCGACGTCATCCGGAATCGTTCCACTGGGCAGACGCGGCTCTGGGTGGGCGGCATAGTGCACAACGACTTCCCCGGTGGACTACCCAATCCGCTGTACGTCACCTTTGCTGCGGCCCAGTGGGCGGGGTTCGCGCAGAACCTCTCGCTCTAGAAGTCCGACGAGCTGGGACCTGGCGTCTCAGCTCGTCGACCGCAGATGGCGGCCGCGACGAACGCCGTGATGGCGATAGCAACACCCACGCCCACGAAGGCCCAAGGGCTCTCGAGATTTGAGGGACCTGAGTAGAAGAGCAGGAGTGCGGCGTAGCCTCCCAGACCCGACGCCACACCGATGAGCAGGTTTCGGTGAAGAGCGTGAAGCCTCAGCCGACGGTCGAACAACGCCACGGCAGCAACGGCGAAGAGCCCTGCGACGAAGCCGCACCACGCGCCGACGGCGCCTGTGACCAAGGATGTGGCGAGAACCAAAGGGAAGAAGACATCTCCGACGGGGAGGTTCGCTTGATAATAGATGCTGCCCAGCACACCGAGAATGCTTCCAGACGCCCCGCCAATCGCCACCGCGCTGACCCAGAGGAGCAGGATTCGTCGCCAGGTCATGGGGACAGAGTAGGCGACCTTGGACCCACTTACCGCGTTTCGTCGATTTTTTCTCAGTTTATCAGCTCCGGGACCTTGAGAGCCCCGGAGACTGTGGTACTGCGGTCGTCGCTGCACAGGCCGTCGAAGAGGCCAGACGACGACCGCCATTCGCCTATCGCGGAAATTCAGACTGGCAATGAGCGGGAATTCGAAAGCCACCCGAATTGGGGGTGCCGCGGCTGGTCGCGCCGCCGCGTCGGATAATCAACATGTGTCAGTGTGGGTCCATGACCCATCAAGAACCGTTCGGGGCGGGCTCACAGCCACAGCCTCCCCAGCAATCACAGCAGCCCCAGTACCCCGCAGGAGCAGTGCCGCCAGTGCAGGCGAACTACCCCGCAGGACCGATCGCAAACCAGCCGCCCTATTACCCCGAGGGTCAGGTGCCGCCGCAGGCTCCGCCGCCTCAGGGTGGCCGGAATGTCATCGCTCTCATCGCCCTGATCGTGTCTGCGATCGGGTTCATCTTCGCGTGCATCCCCGGCGCGCTCATCATCGGCTGGATCCTGCTGCCGATCGCGTTCGTGCTATCGCTCGTCTCGCTGTTCTTGAAAGGCCGCGGTAAAGGTCTGGGGATCGCCGCCCTCATCATCTCGATCGTGGGAACGATTGTCGGATTCGTCGTGTTCTTCGCGGTCGTTGCGACGTCGTTCAACGATGCGTTCGACGGTGGATCGGAGATATCGATCACAGAACCGACTCAGGCAGGACAAGCGCCGGTCGAGGAGGCACCTGCGGAACAGGCGCCTGCCGATGAGGCTGGGACGCGAACCAACCCCATTCCGATCGGGACCGCGTTGAGCAATGACGACTGGACTGTAGTCATCAACTCGTACAACGCGGACGGCAACGCGACGGTGGCATCGGCGAACCAGTTCAACGACGTGGCACCTGCCGGGTCTCACTACGAGATCGTCAACTACACCGTGACGTACACAGGTGCGGATTCCAGCTACGCCAGCGAGGTCTTCGTCGACGTCGTGACCAGCTCCGGCAACGTCATCGACAGCTACACCTCGCTCGTGTCACTCCCGGACAGCATCGGACTGGACGAGCTCTTCTCGGGCGCTTCGGCCACCGGCTCTGCGGCGTTCGCCGTTCCAGACGGCGAGAGCGTCCTGCTTCGCGTGCAGCCGGGCATCCTCGCTGACGACATCTTCGTCAAGCCGTAAGTAACAACTGGAAATGGCCCTCGCCTGGCGGCGGGGGCCATTTCCACGTTCTAGGGACGACTGCACCGATAGAGGATTAGGTAGAAAGTGGTCACCATGCCACTGGCGACGCGCTCGTTACCATTGCCCGGCGACCGTCTTGAAGAGTCGAAGGTGCTCGCGAAGGTCAGTACAGCATCCGGATCAACGACCAATGGCGCATCTGCTTCGTCTGGACCCCGATGGGCCCGATGGATGTCGAGATCGTCGACTACCACTGAGGGGAGACACCATGGCAACCGCACACGCACCGATCCACCCGGGCGAGATTCTCCTCGAGGAGTTCCTGAGGCCGCTGGAGATCAGTCATTATCGGCTGGCGCAGGCGATCAATGTGCCCGCTCGGCGGATCAACGAGATCGTGCACGGCAAGCGGGGCATCTCCCCCGATACCGCCGCTCGGCTTGCCCGCGCGTTCGGCACCTCGGATCGGTTTTGGACGAACCTGCAGACGCGGTACGACCTCGAGCTCGTCAACGAAGCGAAGACCGAAGAGCTCGATCGGATCGTGCCACTTCTCAGCGCGTAGGGCGGGTCGTCGAACTCGCGTGGCCGCCGCCGGACTGCATCCGGCATCCGGCATCCGCCGTCATGCGTGCCGGCGCGCGATCAGACCGCCCGCGCCCCCATCACCGGCGAGAACTGCGCGATGAGCTGGCTTCGGCTCGAGATGCCCAGCTTCAGGAAGACGCTTCTGAGGTGCGACTCGATGGTGCGGGGGCTGAGGCGCAGGATCTCGCCGGCCTCCTTGTTCGAGACGCCCTGGGTGATGAGTTCGGCGACGCGGCGCTCGCTCGGGGTGAGGGACGAGACTCGCGACTGCTCCCAGCGGGCGAGTTCGGCGGCCAGGGCGCTTCGCGTCACGCTCGCCTCGAGGAGGGTGAGGATGCTGTGGGCCGCGCGAGTGACCGTCGTTCGGTGGGCATCGTCGACGGGGATGTCACGGAGGAGCCGAAGGACTTCCGTGGTCAGGCGGGCGCGTTCGGGCAGCCACTCCATGGTCGCGGATGCGACGAGAAGGGCGAGCGCACGCTTGAGGACGGCCTCGGACGGTTCTGAACCCAGGGCGAGCCAGGCTTCGATGCGCTGGGCCTGCAGTCGAGGGAGGGCGCGACCGGTGCGTTCGGCGATCTCGTGCAGGTTCGTCGCCAACGACCGCGCCCGGTCGGGGTCACCGACCTGGAGAGAGGCGCGGGCGAGGTCGACTTCGATCCAGAGGCGACGGCCCGGCTCGTTGATGCCCAGCTTCTCCGCCAGGCTGAGGGCGTCTTCGAGGTGTCGGACGGCTTCACGCGCGTCACCGCTGCGGGCGAGGCCGATTCCGCGCAGAGCCGCCCGGGTGAGGTGGCCGAGCGGTGCAACACCGGTCTCGGGCACACGGCCGATGATTCGAGCGAGGTCATCATCGTGTCCGAGCTCCAGGGCAAGCAGGCCTCGTGCCCGCACGCTCGCCGGCACCGCGGCGAGTTGCGGCGCCAGGGACTCCGCCAATGCCAGACGGTCTGCGGCGGAGTCGAATCGACCCATGAGGATGTCGACCTGGGCCGCGTGCACGAGGAGGATCTGCCGGAATCCGGCATCCCCCTGCACCTCGCTCTCGACGAGCAGCGCGGCGAGGGCCCGGCGACTCGTCGCGACGTCGTCGACCGTGTACGCGTACATGGCGATGCTCGCCTCGACGGTGTCTTCGAGCAGGATGTCGGGCAGCTGCCGCTGCAGGCGCTCGAGATCCTCGAGAAGAGCGGCATCCAGACCGGCTCCGGTGTTGACTTTCGCGTAGAGCAGTTTCGCGATGTTCGAGTGCCGGAAGGCGACGGAGTACTGCTCCGACCGCAGCCGCGGCAGAGCCCGCTCGAGTTGGCGCTGCACCTCGCCGAAGTCCTCGCCGAGGCCCGACAGGTAGAGCGAGAGTACCTCGCGGTGAGGGTGACCCGCGGGGAGGGATTCGAGCAAGCGCTGCCCGCGGATGCGCACAGCGGCGAGTCCGTGACTGCGGTAGACCGAGGCGGTGAGCAGGTCGATCGCGCGCTCGGCCTGAGGCCCGGTGAGGTGGTCCCAGTTCAGCGCCTCGATGATGCCGGCGGCCAAGTGGAACTTGCCGTTGCGGTGCTCCTCGGCGGCCAGCCTCAGCTCACGGTCGGTTCGGTCGGCACCGCCGCGCGGACTCCGCCCGGCGGAGCGGGACCAGAACTCGACGGCCAGGTCGGCTCGACCTGCGAGCTCGGCCTTCACCGCGGCGCGTTCGAGCACGAGGGCGAGCTCCGCATCCTGACCGACCTCCGTCGCGAGGTCGCGCTGCCGGATCGCGTCGAACTCGTCGGCGCTCCGTCGTGCGAGCTCCCGGTGCAGGGCCTGGCGGTCGGAGCCGTTCAGGAGCGCGAGCGCGGCCGACCCGACGCGGGAATCGGCTGGGCGCAGGGTGCCGCCGTCCAGGGCGACCACCCCGGCTCTGATCGCCTGGCCGACGTACGCGCCCTGCTCCGTGAGAACGGCGGGGACGTCTCGGAGGCGGATCTCTCGGAGAGCCGCGACTGCTTGCAGCGTCTTCAGCGTCGGCTGGTCGAGTTCGTCGAGTTCGTCGATCAGCTGGGCGCGACCATCGGGTGTCATGGATGAATTGCACCACACGCCTGTCTACAAACAGTCGACGCCGGGTGGAACGACGGTTTCGACCTCACGGATCGTGCTGCGCCCGCCCCCCGCTGCTCGGGGAGGTCACGAGATGGCGGCCGCGAAGTCGTCCCGGCCCACCAGAGCGCGGGCGAGGTCCTCGTCGACGATGTACCCCCGCAGTCCGAGGTGCCGGCTGCCCACCCCGAGGTCGCGCCAGAACCGCTGGAGCGGGTTCGACCGGGTGAAGGCGCTCGACCCGTGCAGGTCGCCGAGGTCATCGACCGCATACCGAGCCTCCCGCACCGCCGCCACCAGCGAGTGCCGGAGCTCGAGCCGGGCCAACCGGTCGAGCGCATCGGCGGCATGAGCGTCCGGATGCTGGGCGAGAGCATCCGCGACCGCAGCGACGGATGCCGCCGCGTTCGAGATCCGTGACGCTGCCGAGGCGTAGAGGGCGCGCGCACCGGGGGAATCCGAGAACGAGGTGTAGCGCGTTCGGGTCGGCCCCTTCTCACCGCTCAGGAGTGCGGTCACGACGTCGAGCGCACCCGTCGCCATCCCGATCAGCGCGGCCGACGTGAACGTCGTCGTCCGCAGCACAGCGAGGCCCGCCACGTCGGGGTCGGTGGGCAGGTCGAAGACGTAATCGGCCGGCACGTCGACGTCCTCGGCGACCAGCGTGTGGCTCCCCGTGCCCTGCAGGCCGGCGACATCCCACGTGCGGATCACGCGCAGGTCGGCGGTCGGCACCACGGCCACCCGCATGCGGGGTGGCCGGCCTGCCTCGGTCTGCAGCGCCGCGAGCATGGCGTACGTCGCGACCTCCGAACCGGAGGAGTACGGCCAGGTGCCGTTCAGAACGAACCCGTGATCGCTCACTCTCAGCGACCCGGGCGCGAAGTTCTCGACGACCGGCCCGGCCGCATCCGTCACCGCTGTCACCGCAGCCTTCGACGCCAGCGG
Organism: Herbiconiux solani NBRC 106740; assembly: GCF_001571005.1. Classification (GTDB taxonomy): domain Bacteria; phylum Actinomycetota; class Actinomycetes; order Actinomycetales; family Microbacteriaceae; genus Herbiconiux; species Herbiconiux solani. The sequence continues at coordinate 57,209 of NZ_BCST01000008.1, forward strand.
CAGCAGGCCGGAGACGGCGGTCGTCAGCGCCACGATCCACGCCGACGCCGGGCACGCTGCGCCGATCTGGCTCACGATGCTCACGACCGCTCGCGGATCCTCGGCCGCATCGGCGGTTCCGGCGAGCGAGAAGTAGCCCGCCGTGCGGAGGGCGTCGAGCGACGCGGGTGCCAACCGGCCTTCTGCCTCGGTTGCTGCCGCATTGTCACGCAGGATCTCGAGGATGTCGGCGGGGATACGATCGTTCGTCATGGCAGGAGGCTAACTCCGCCCGAACGGCCACGGCCTCGGTGTAATCACTGAAGTGCGGCGGTCGGCTCAGGCCCCTTCTCTGAGGGCTCCGATGCCGATGAGCACTGTTCTCGCACGCCTTGCGTGTTTTCACCGATGACGCGCTGCGTCGCGGCGACGACCATAGCCCGGGCGAGATGAATCGCCGGACCCGGACGGAGAAAACCGCAATGTCCATCGACAGCGACAGCACCAACACGACCCTGACGCCCGGCGAGCACTTCGCCGAGGTCAACGGATTCACCCTGCACTGCACGGTCAGAGGGGCCGGACCTGTCCTGCTCTTCCCCTCACCCGGTTGGGGCCCGTCGGTGAAGTCGTAAATCCCGATGCCCGGCTTCGAGGAGCGATTCACGGTGGTGTACTTCGACACCCGCCACAGCGGCAAGTCGACCGGCCCCGAGGATGCGATGCAGTACACGCTGCAGCACTACGTCGGTGACATCGACGCCTTCCGGGAGTACCTGGGTCTCGACCGGGTGTTCATCGCCGGCCACTCCGCCGGAGGCCACCAAGCCCTCGGGTACGGGATCGCGCACGACGACCGGCTGCTCGGCATCATCGCGATCGACGCGAACGTCTCGCTCGACGACGTGCGGATGGGCGAGATGATCCGACGCATCAACGAGCGCCGGAGCCGGCCTTTCTACCAGGAGCACCCCACCTACATCGATGACGCCATGGCGCTCATGAGCGGGCAGGGAGGCGGAGCGCGCCCGAGCATCCAGGAGATCATCGCCGCATCGGGAGCGTTCTACTTCCACGACCCGGAATTCGCCGAGGCAGCGTTCGGCGTGATGGAGTTCGACGACTCTGTTCTGGCGTACGCGGAGGCTTCCGGCTTCCAGAGCGACGACCTCCTCCCCCAGCTCGGTCGGATCACCGCCCCGACCCTGTTCGTGTACGGCGACGACGACTTCCAGTGCGACCCCGTGTCTCAGGGAGGGCGTGCCCACGCCGCTCTTCCCGGGTCGCGGTTCGAGGTGATCGCGGAGGCCGGCCACATGCCGTGGGTCGAGCAGCCCGCTGCGTTCGCCGAGGTCATCCGCGACTGGTTCGAGCGGGTCCAGAGCTGATCCGCCTCAGCGGCAGAAGAGCCATACCGCTCGCGACCCGCGATCGTCGAGGCGCCGCGTGACGTTCTCCCCCGACATCGCGGCGTCCGCGCCCGTGCTGCGATCGCTGACCGGGTTGCGGTGGGCGGCGGCGTTCGTCGTGTTCGGGTTCCACATCATCGCCGTGCAGTACTTCGGCTCCGGGCGAGACGTCCTCTCGGCCCTGTTCGGAGCCGGCGGCACCGGGGTGTCGATGTTCTTCATCCTCTCGGGGTTCGTGCTCACCTGGACGTATCGGCCCGGCACCAACCCCTTCCTCTTCTGGCGACGGCGGTTCGCGCGGATCTGGCCGACCCACGTCGTCGCGGTCGGCGTGGCACTCGTTGCGGCGGCGACGCTGATCCCGGTCATCCGCTCTCCCGAGCCCGCCTCGGTGGTCGCGAACATCTTCCTCGTCAGCAGCTGGCGCTCGTCGTGGTGGCAGGCCGGCAACCCGGTCAGCTGGTCGCTGGTCTGCGAGGCGTTCTTCTACCTCCTGTTCCCCCTGCTGATCCGGATGCTCACCCGCGTGCCCGCGCGCTGGCTCTGGGTGGTCGGCGCCGAGATGATCCTCTGCGTGTGGCTCGCACCGCTGGTCGCCCCGTCGATACCGGGCGACGTCTCGGCGTACAGCACGCCCGTGATGCGCCTGCCGGAATTCGTGGTCGGCATCGTCGTCGCCCTGCTCGTGCGGCAGCAGAAGTGGCGCGGCCCGAGGCTGGCCGTCGCTCTGCCGATCGCGCTGATCAGCTACACCGTGGCCTCGGCGTCCGACGACTCGCCCTGGGCCGCGACCGGCTACACCGTGATCGGCTACGCCCTCTTGATCGCGGCCCTCGCCCGCGCCGACATCGAGGGCGTGCCGACGCCGCTCTCCTCAGCGCTGCTGGTGCGGCTCGGCACGCTCTCGTTCTCCTTCTACCTCATCCATCTGCTGGTGATCGCGTCGATCTCGTCGCCGTGGCCGGACGGTCACCCGCAGATCGACCCACTCGATGCCACGGGGCTCGCGCTGGTCGCATTCGCCGTCGCGCTCGGGGCAGCTTGGGTGCTGCATCGGTTCGTGGAGCGGCCGGCGCATCGGCTGCTGGCGGGTGGAGGGGGTGAGCGGCCGGGCGGGGGTATGGGCGCGGGTTCGGCCTCGGCTTCTGCTTCGGCCTCGCGTCAGGCGCGGGGTGCGAGCGCCTCGGCGTAGAACTCCGAGGGGTCCTTCGACAGGGACGCCTTCACCAGGCGCGACCAGTCGTCGGCCAGGACCTCGATCGCCCCAGCCTCCACACCGTCGAGCGACGCGGCCGCCACGAAGCGGGGGGTGATCTTCGGGCCGTCGTAACCGGCCATCATGTCGGTGTCGGCCGCGCCGAGGTGCACGCCCTGGACGAGGGTTCCCTGGCCGACGAGTTCGAGGCGCACGCCGTTGGTCATCGCCCACTCGGCCGCCTTCGCGACGGCGTAGCCGTTGGCGCCGTTGGTCGAGAACCACGACAGGGCCGAGTTGATGTTGACGATCGCTCCCCCGCCGTTGGCCGCCAGCGTCGGTGCGAAGGCGCGGATCACGCCGAGCGTTCCCCAGAAGTGGGTGTCGAGCTCGCGGCGCGCGCCGGCGAGGTCGTCCGCGCCCAGCAGGTTGGCGCCGGTGGTGATGCCCGCGTTGTTGACGAGGAGGGTGACGTCGGTGGCGTGCGCCGCCGCATCCGTCACCGACGCCTCGTCGAGCAGGTCGAGGCGCAGCACCTCGACGCGCGGGTCGGTGAACTCGCCCTCGGCGACGGTCTCGGGGCGGCGCACGGCGGCGTAGACCTTGGCCGCGCCGCGCTCGAGCAGCTCGTCGACGAAGCTGCGGCCGATGCCGCGGTTGGCTCCGGTGACCAGGGCGACGGATCCTGCGATGTTCATGGGTGTCCTTTCGTGGGGCGACCGCCTGTGGGGCGCCATCCGTCGACTACGCTAAGACTTCACGTTGACGTCAAGGGCAAGTCGAGCCCTCACGCTCACGGCGAACAGGGTCGGGTTTGCTCGGGTTTGGCTGCGGGCTGCTCGGCTCGGCCGGCTCGACAGAAAGAACGGACGCACTATGAGCGACATGCGGATCGGCGAGCTCGCCGAACGGGCCGGAGTCAGCACGCGCGCCCTGCGCTACTACGAGGAGCAGGGCATCCTGCACTCGGAGCGCACGCCGAGCGGACAGCGCCTCTACGACGAGCCGGCCGTCGACCGGGTTCGGCTCATCCAGCACCTGTTCTCGGCGGGGCTGGCGAGTCGCACGATCGCGCTCCTGCTCCCCTGCGTCGACACCGGGCACGCGCCGCCCGAGATGCTCGGCAGCCTCTACGCCGAGCGCGACCGCATCACGACCGTGATCGCCGACCTCGAACAGGCCCGCCGCCGCCTCGACGACGTCATCGAGCTGACGGAGCACCCCGACCCCGAGGCCTGCGAGCGTGTGCGGGACGGCGCGGGCCGCACTTCGGCGATCCTGGAGTCGGTCGCCTAATGGAGGCCTGCGCCTGCCGCTGCTCTGTTGATCAGAACGGCGTGCGCCGTTCGAGCAGCTCGTTGTCCGGAAGCGGCGGACGGCCGGGCCTGTTCTTCCACGCACTGGCCCCGGAGGCCGCACCGGCGGCGAGCGCGCCCGCCACGCCCGCGAGGGTGAAGGGCGCGATGATCCCGGTGAATGCCTGGAAGACGAGCACGATCGTTGTGCCGAGTGCGGCGCAGAGAGCTCCGATGAGCAGGGACCACCTGGCCGGGGACTTCGGCATAGGGGCCGTGCGCGCGATCGCGAAGACGATGAGACCGACCAACGCCGTCCCGAAGGCAGCAAGGATCGCAATGACGAGACCGATCAGGATCAGGAACCCCCAGAAACCATAGCTGCCGGTGTTCGTCACAGTCAGCGCCACCAGGGAGCCGATGAAGACGACACCTCCCGCCACCAGAGCACCCGTACCGACGAAGTAGCCGGGGATCTTCGGCTTCGAATCGCTGCGCCGCGAGCGCGAGGTGTGGCCGGGCGTGCTCTCGGTCGGTCCTGCATCCATGCGCGTCCCCCACAGTCAGCTGCTGAACGCTCAGGCTAGCCCCAAGCCCGCCTAGACCTGAAGTGAGCCGCCACGGCATAACGGGATCCCAACCCCATCCCGATGCCGAAGGCGAGAGCCGATGCCGAAGGCGAGAGGCGGGCGCGGGGTGGGTTTTTCCGGCGAGTGATTGGCTGGGTCTGGCAGCGGTCGCGAAGCGAACGCCGGAGATCACTCGCCGGGAAAACCCACCCCGCGTCCGGCGCCCCGCGAGCAACCCCGTGACGGCAGCCCAACCACGTCATACCCCAGGACCATAAGACAGCCGGAACCCAAGAACAGATGGTCCCGGAGGCCGATTCGGCACCCAACCACGGATCCCTACCGTGGACCCCATGAGCACTTCCGCACCCAACACCGTTCAGACCCGCGCCGTGGTCGCCCGCAACCTCACCAAAATGTTCGGCTCCCCCGAGTCGCCCGTGCACGCCCTGAGAGGCGTCGACCTCGACGTCGCCGCAGGGTCGGTCACCGCCATCATGGGCCCGAGCGGATCCGGCAAGTCGACCCTGCTGCAGGTGCTCGCCGGGCTCGACACCCCGACGTCGGGGCAGGTCTGGCTTGCCGAGCAGGAGATCACCGGCATGCGCGACGAACCGCTCACGCTGCTGCGACGGCAGCGGATGGGGTTCGTCTTCCAGGCCTTCAACCTACTGCCGGCGCTGTCGGCCGAGGAGAACATCCGTTTGCCGTTCCTGCTCGCCGGGTCGCGGCCGAGCGCCGACGACGAAGCGTGGATCCGCGCCGTCGTCACGCGCCTCGGCCTCACCGAGCGCCTCAGCCACCGCCCGCACCAGCTCTCGGGCGGTCAGCAGCAGCGCGTCGCCATCGCCCGCGCCCTCGTCACCCGGCCCGACGTGATCTTCGCCGACGAGCCCTCGGGCGCGCTCGACAGTGCCTCGGGCGACGAGGTGCTGGGGCTGCTGCGCTCGGCGTCGACCGAGTACGGGCAGACCGTCGTGCTGATCACGCACGACCCGCGGGCCGCGAGCGTGGCCGACCGCGTCATCCTGATGAGCGACGGCGCCGTGATCGACGATTTCGCCGGCGGCACCGCCGAGCAGATCAGCGCTCGCGTGAGCGGGCGGATGAACGGGCACGGCGCCGCGCACATCGCCGGCATCGCGGGGGTGCAGCCGAGCGGCAACACGACCGCACTCCCCACCTCGACCACCCCGGCGGTGGCCGAATGAGGCTCTGGGCACTGCGCGAGCTGCGCGAGACCGCCGGGCGGTACGCCGCCGGCGTCGCGGTCGTGGCGGTGGTCGCCGCGTTCGCGGTGCTGCTGCTCGAGACGATCGAGGTCTTTATACGGATGCTGTCGACGACCGGGATGCAGGATGCGGCTCCGGTGCGCGCGGCCCTGACCTCTGTCGGGCTCGCCTTCCTCGGGATCGCGGTGCTGACCGCCGCGATCGTCATCTCCGGCACCTTCGCCACCGTCTACGCCGGGCGCCGGCGCGACATCGCGCTGCTGCGGCTGGTGGGGGCTACCTCCACCCAGATCAAGCGGGCCTCGCGGATCGACGGACTCGCCGTGGGCGCCGCGGGAGCGATCGCGGGAATCGCCGCGGGCATCCTCGTCTCGGTGGCGGCCATCGGCATCCTGAACGCCTCGTTCGGCGCGGGGCTCGAGTTCGCGTGGACACCGCAGCTCGTGATCGTGCCCGCCGTCGTCTGCCTCGCGGTCTCGACCCTGGCCGCCTCGAGCGGAGCCAAGATCGTGGCCCGCGTCTCCCCCGCCGAGGGCGCCCGCAGCGACGCCGGCAGCACCCAGCTGCCCGCCCCGGCCCAGCGTCGACGCGGGATCGCGGGGATCGTGCTCGCCGTCGTGGGCAGCGGCTTTCTCGCGCTCGGCGTGATCGCCGGGCTGGTGTCGCCGTTCGGGCTGCTGATCGCGTTCCCGGGCGGGGTGCTCTCGATCGTGGGCATCATCCTCGGGGCGCCTGCGTTCACCGCGCCGATCGTGGGCGGCGTGACCCGTCTGCTCGGCCGTCGCGGCTCCGATCTGCTGGCCGGCGCGAACCTGCGGGCGAACCCCGTGCGTACGGCGCGCACCGTGGTGTCGGTGCTGATCGGGGTGACGCTCGTGACGATGTTCACGGTCGCCGGCGAGATGTACCTCGCCCAGACCCGCGCCTACTTCGGCGACGCGATCGAGCTCGAGCAGGTGTCGCAGTTCATCACCGTGATGCTCATCGTGGTCTACGTGCTCACCGCGTTCTCGGTGCTCGTCGCCGCCATCGGGCTCGGCAGCAATCTCTCGCTCTCGGTGCTGCAACGGCAGCGCGAGATCGCGGTGCTGCGCTCGGTGGGGCTGACCGCGCGTCAGGCCCGGCGGATGGTGCTCGTCGAGAGCGTCGTCGTCGCCGGCATCGGTGCGGTGCTCGGCCTGCTGCTCGGCGTGCTCTACGGCTTCGTCGGAGCGAACTCGACCTTCGGCGTGCAGGGATTCAGCGGGCCGGTGCTGTCACCGTGGTTCGTGGTGGCGGTGCTCGGCGGAGCGGTCGGTTTCTCGGTGCTCGCGTCGATCCTGCCGGGCCGCCGCGCGAGCCGGGTGCACCCGGCGGAGGCTCTGCGGGACAGCTGAGGGGCTTGCGCCTGGCAGGCGAGGGGCACCTCGAACATCACGGTCGATCGGGCGTGATCACCCGCCGAAAATCCTCGTCGGCCAGCTCGAATAAACGAGCTTTGATCAGGCATAACTGATAGAATCTCAGCATGCAGACATCCACTCGACTCCGCGAGATCGCCCACGATCTCCGCGGGGTCGTGTGCGGGGTCGGGTCCGAGTTGGCGAGGCTGACCGACGACGAGCTGCTCGATCTCATGGCCGCCCTCGAGACCGTCGGGCGCGTCGTCGAAGCGGGCCAGGTGCGGGTCGCCGGCGAGGTCGAGATCCGGTCGCGCAGCGAGCTCGGCGACGAGGGGCTGAGCCGGTCGCAGAACTTCACGAGCCCGGTCACGCTCGTCGCGAGCGTCACGGGCACGTCGGCGCGCGAGAGCAAGAAGCGGCTCGAGATCGGGCGCAGGCTCCGCGGCGCCGTGCTGCTGGGCGGGGGCGAAGGTCCGGCCCCGTTCCCTCTCGTCGCCCAGCGGCTCGACGAGGGGGTCCTCGCCGTCGCGACCGCGTCGATCATCGTGACGCAGTGCGGCGGGCTCGCCGAGCGCGGGTGCTCACCCGACGTCGTGGCCAGTGCCGAGCAGACGCTCGTCGACGAGACCGTCAGGCATCGCCTGACGACGGATCAGGCGTCGAAGCTCGCCATCCACCTCCGCGAGGTGATCGACCCCGACGGGGCCGAGCCGAGGGATGAGGTGCACCGGCAGCAGCGCTCGCTCACCATCGCGCAGGCCGGCGACGGCATGATCCGCGGGCGATTCGCTCTCACGCCCGAGCAGGGCGGGGTGTGGCTGGCGAGCATCCAGGCGATGCAGAGCCCGCGCGTGCACGGCTCGCACAGCAGCGGCAGCGGCAGCGGCCCGAGGTTCGTCACCGAGGGCGAGTTCGCCGCACAGACCGTGACCGCCGACACCCGCACACAGGCGCAGAAGAACGCCGACACCGTCACCGAACTCATCGCACGTGCCGCCGGCACCCCCGACATGCCCCGCATCAACGGCGCCTCCACCACCGTCAACGTGCACATCACCCTCGACGACCTCGAGTCGGGGCGCGGAGTCGGGTGGATCGACGGCGTCGACGAGCCCCTTCCCGCCTCCGCCGTGGCCCAGCTGCGCTGCCACTCCCCCATCGCCGCCACGCTGTTCGGTGACCGGGGCGAGGTGCTCTACCACGGCAAGGCGAAGCGGCTCTTCACGGGGGCCCAGAACCGGGCCCTCGCCGCCCGAGACGGCGGATGCGTGTGGCCCGACTGCGACAGACCCCCGTCGTTCTGCGAGACGCACCACGCCGAGGAATGGGTCTCCGACGATCATCCACCGGGTCGAACCGACATCGACAACGGTGTGCTGCTCTGCCACTTCCACCACTCGCACCTGCATAGATCGTCCTGGAGACTGACCATGCGGGCAGGAGTGCCCCACCTCATCCCGCCGCGCTGGGTCGACACCGCGCAGACGCCGATCCCGACCACCCGCCGTCGCACCATCCAGCGCCCGGCCGTCCAGCGCCCGGCCGCCTGATCACGCGCGCCCGGAGCGCTGACCCGAGCTCGGCGAACCAGCCACGGTCATCCTCGAGGAACGCGAAGCGCGAAGCGCGTGGCAACCTCTCGCCAGGCCTCCTACGACAGCTCCTCCCGCAGCAACGCCGCACCCGCCCCGAGCGCGGCGAGCTTGCCGCGCGCGACGCTCCGCGGCAGCGGCGCCATGCCGCAGTTCGTCGAGGGGTAGAGCTTGTCGGCATCCACGAAAGGCAGCGCCTTCCGCAGGGTGTCGGCGACCTCTTCCGGCGTCTCGACGGTGGTGCTGGCCACGTCGATCGCCCCGACCATCACCTTCTTGCCCCGGATGAGCTCGATCAGGTCGATGGGCACGTGCGAGTGGTGCGACTCCAGCGAGACGATGTCGATGTCCGAGGCCTGGATCTTCGGGAGGATCGCCTCGTACTGACGCCATTCCTCGCCCAGGGTCGCCTTCCAGTCGGTGTTCGCCTTGATGCCGTAGCCGTAGCAGACGTGCACCGCCGTCTCGATCGTGATGCCCTCGATCGCGCGCTCCAGAGCGGCGACCCCCCAGTCGTTGACCTCGTCGAAGAAGACGTTGAAGGAGGGCTCGTCGAACTGGATGATGTCGACCCCCGCATCCTGCAGCTCCCTGGCCTCCTGATTGAGGATGGTCGCGAACTCCCAGGCCAGCTTCTCGCGGCTCCCGTAGTGGGCGTCGTAGAGGGTGTCGACCATGGTCATCGGGCCCGGCAGCGCCCACTTGATGGGCTGGTCGGTCTGCGCGCGGAGGAACCGGGCGTCGTCGACGAAGACCGGATGTTCGCGGGTGACCGACCCGACGACGGTCGGCACCGAGGCGTCGTAGCGATTGCGGATCCTGACCGTCTCACGGTTATGGAAATCCACCCCGCTGAGGTGCTCGATGAAGGTCGTCACGAAGTGCTGGCGGGTCTGCTCGCCGTCGCTGACGATGTCGATGCCCGCCTCATGCTGGTCCGCGACCGAGAGGCGAAGAGCATCCCGCCGGCCCTCGGTCAGCTGCTCGCCATCCAGTTTCCAGGGCGACCAGAGCTTCTCGGGCTCGGCGAGCCAGGAGGGTTTGGGCAGGCTGCCGGCGGTCGAGGTGGGCAAGAACGTGGTCACGAGCGGCCTCCCTGCACGTCGACGGGCTGACGATGGACGCGGGACGACCACTCGTCGAGCGCGGCCTTGTGTGGATTGATGAAGTGCTCCTCGGCGAACTTGCCCTGCTCGGTCGCGAGCCGGCTGCGCTCCTCGCGGTCGTAGACGATCGACGTGGCGGTGAAGTCCGGGTTCGACAGGCTCGGCCGGTACGACGCCCCGGCCGGGGTCGTGGCGTTGTAGATCTCCGGCCGGTAGATCTTCTGGAAGGTCTCCATCGTGGCGACCGTGGCCGCCAGCTCGAGGTCGCTGTAGTCGGCGAGCAGGTCGCCGAGGTGGTAGAACGCCAGCGGAGCGGCGCTGTTCGGCGGCATGAAGAAGCGCACCTTCAGGCCCATCTTGGCGAAGTAGGCATCCGTCAGCGAGTACTCGCTCTGGCGGTACTCGACACCGAGAACCGGATGCGTGAGCTCGGTGCGATCGTAGGTCTTGCTGCTCGAGACGCTCAGGCAGATGACCGGGGGCTTGCTGAAGCGCTCGGCGTAGGCGTCGGAGGCCAGGAAGCTCGTGAACAGGTCGCCGTGCAGCACCCCGAAATCGTCCGGCAGGCCGGCGGTATCCGGCTTCGCGCTGTGGGCGGGGAGCACGATGCTGAAGTCGTAGTCGCGCACGTACGACGAGAAGTTGTTGCCGACGATGCCCTGGGTGCGCTCGCCGGTGCGCCGATCGAGGATGGTGGTCTGCAGCACCTCGATCAGGGGGACGGCGTCGCGGATGCCTTCGCCGTCGACGTCCACGCTCGCCGAGATGATGTCGAGTTCGACCGAGTAGCGCGGGGTCGTGTCATCCTCAGCGTCCGTCAGCTTGGCCAGACGGGCCAGCTCGTTGACGCGGTCGTCGATCATCGCGAACGTGTTGCGCAGGTTCTCCTGGCGCTTCTCGCCGCGGGCGAGGTTGGCGAAGTTCGTCGTGATGCGGGAGTTGGGAAGCGGGCGGTAGTCCTCGTCGAAACGAGTGCTGTCGATCGAGAAGTCCACGTTCGTCATCGACAGATCCCCGCCCTGGCGAGAACGGCGTCTCCGCCGACGAGATAGGGGTTCATGAGGCTGGTCATGGCAGGGTGCTCCTCGAATTGGGGAGCCACGATGGCGCGTCTCCGCGGACAGGGATGTCGCAGGCGTGTCTCGGGTCGGGACGCGAGGCCTCGTCGTGCGCACTGCTCCCCAGGCTAGGGCAGCGTCGCGCGATCGGGCGCTGGATGACCTCGCGTTACGGAGTGTGGCAGGTCGGTGCGCGGCGGTCGGTGGGACGCAGGCCGGTGGGCTGCGGGTCAGTGCGCCGCAGGTCAGTGCGCGGCAGCCCCGGCCGGCTTCCGCCGGAAGACCCGCGTCAGCCCGAGCACGACACCCACCACGATCAGCCCCAGCACCAGCCCGAACACGGCCGAGATCGCCGTGTCGACGAGCCATTCCACCACGGGGCCGCCCGCCTCGACGGCGTGCGTCGCCACGTGCAACAGGTCGTACGGGCCGGTCCAGAACGTCTCGGCGAGGTTCGCGATCACGAGGTGGCCACCGACCCAGAGCATCGCGACGGTTCCGACGACGCTGATTACCCGGAACACGGCCGGCATCGACGCCACGATCCGCGCCCCCGTGCGACGCACCCGGCGCGCCGGGTTCTTCATCAGCTGCAGCCCGATGTCGTCGATCTTCACCAGCAGCGCCACCGCTCCGTACACGAGCACGGTCATCGCGAGCGCGATCACGGCGAGCGCGCCCAGCGTCATCCAGATGCCGAAATCGGCGTCGAGACTCGCGAGGGCGATCAGCATGATCTCGGTGGACAGGATGAGGTCGGTGCGGATGGCGCCGAACACCAGCTTCCGCTCGTCACGGTCCTCCTCGGCCTCCCCGGCGCCGTGGTGGAAGCCGAACCATTCGAGCACCTTCTCAGCACCCTCGTAGCAGAGGTAGGTTCCGCCCACGATCAGCAGGAACGGCAGCACCCACGGCGCGAACGCCGTCAGCAGGAGGGCGATCGGGATGATGATCACGAACTTGTTGAACAGGCTCCCGAGGGCGATGTTGCGCACCACCGGCAGCTCGCGCGCCGGCGTGAGGCCCTGCACGTACTGCGGGGTCACGGCCGCGTCGTCGATCACGACGCCCGCGGTCTTCGCGCTGGCTTTCAAGGCGGCGGTCAGGATGTCGTCGACGACCGCGAGCAAACCGACAGACATCCGTCATCCCCATTCCTAGAGCCTCGGCCGAACCCCTCGGCGACCCTCAACGCTACCGTCTCCTCCGTCTCGGCGAGGGCGGACGCCTTAGGGTGAGGCTCATGCGCACCGCCGGAGTGGATCTCGCCGCCGAGCCGAAGGGGACGGCGCTCGCGGTGATCACGTGGGGCGACGCAGCCACTGCGACCGCCACCGCCGGCAGCCGCACCGGCACTGCCACCCTCACCGAGCTCCACCTCGGGGTCGAAGACGCGCAGATCGTCGAGACCGCCCAGACCGTCGACAAGCTCGGCATCGACTGCGCGCTCGGCTGGCCGGACGCCTTCGTCGCCTTCGTCTCCGCCCACGCGGCCGGGCGACCCGAAGGCACCACGATCGACGGCGGAATGGCCTGGCGCCGTACCCTCGCCTACCGCGAGACCGACCGGCGCGCCCGTGAGCTCACCGGCCGGTGGCCGCTCAGCGTCTCCACCGACCGGCTCGGCCTCACCGCCATGCGCTGCGCCGGCCTGCTCGCGCGCCTCGGCGAGAGCGACCTCGACGTCGACCGCTCGGGCGCCGGCCTCGTGGCAGAGGTGTACCCGGGCGCGTCCCTCCGGCTCTGGGGACTCGACACCGCGGGCTACCGCACCGACCCCGACAGCCGACGGCGGCTCCTCGCGCAGCTCGCCGCTGCGGCCCCGTGGCTCGATCTCGCGGGCCAGGACGAGCGGATGATCGCCTCCGGTGATGCCTTCGACGCCGTCGTCGCGGCACTTGCGACCCGAAGTGCCGCTCTCGGTCGCGCCACCGCTCCCGAGGAGGACGTGCTCGATCAGGCGCGCCGCGAGGGCTGGATCGCGTTGCCGACCGGCGCACTCATGGACCTTCCCGACGCGGGCGGCCGAACCACAGCATCCTGATGCACCTCAGCTCCTAAGTAGCTAAGCTGTTTAGCGAAACCCGACGCAGAAGCACGCCGGCAAGAGCAGTCAGGAGCATCCCCGTGTCAGATCGCAGGCGCTGGATCGGCCTCGTCTTCATCAGCATCGCCGTCGCCCTGATCATCGTCGACTCGACGATCGTGAACGTGGCGATCCCGTCGATCATCGACGACCTCGGCATCTCCTCGACCCAGGTGCAGTGGGTGCAGGAGTCGTACACGCTCGTCTTCGCCGCCCTGCTGCTCGTGTTCGGCACCCTCGCCGACCGGTTCGGGCGCCGCCGCATGCTCGTGCTGGGCGTGATCGTGTTCGCCGGTGCGAGCATCCTGGCCGCCCTCGCCCCGACGGGCGATCTGCTGATCGGGGCCCGGGTGATCCAGGGCGTCGGCGGCGCCATGGTGCTCCCGACCACGCTCTCGCTGATCAACGCGACCTTCCGTGGCCGCGATCGGGCGATCGCCTTCGCGGTCTGGGGCTCGACGATCGGCGGGATGACGGCGGTCGGCCCCCTGCTCGGCGGCTGGCTCACCACCTACTTCTCGTGGCGGTGGGCGTTCGGCATCAACATCCCGCTCGGCGTGATCATCGTCGTCGGGGTGCTGCTGTTCGTGCACGAGTCGCGTCAGGATGCGAAGGGCATCGCGCCGCAGCGCATCGACGTCGTCGGCGCCCTGCTCTCCGTGCTCACCAGCGCCACGCTCGTCTTCGGCCTGATCGAGGGCCGCACCTACGGCTGGTGGCTCACCGACACCCCACCCGCGATCGGCGGCTGGACCTGGCCGTTCGCCCTCTCCCCCATCCCGTTCGCCTTCGCGATCACCCTCCTCGCCGGGGTCGGCTTCGTGCTCTGGGGCCGGCGACGGATGCGGCGCGGACTGAGCACGATGCTCGCGTTCGACCTCTTCCGCATCCCGAGCTTCCGCAACGGCAACCTCGCGGCCATGATCGTGTCGCTCGGCGAGTTCGGCATCATCCTGTCGCTCCCGCTGTGGCTGCAGAACGTGCTCGGTTTCGACGCCCTGCAGACCGGATTCATCCTGGTCGCCCTCGCGGTCGGCTCGTTCGTCGCCTCGGGATTCGCGGGCGCGTTCGGCAACCGCATCGCGCCGGTCGCGATCGTGCGCGTGGGTCTCGCCGCCGAGATCGTCGGCATCGCGGGCCTCGGCTTCGTGATCGCGCCCGACACAGTCTGGGGCGTGCTCATCCCGTTCCTCTTCGTCTACGGCTTCGGCGTCGGACTCGCGACCGCGCAGCTCACCGGCGTCGTGCTCAAGGATGTCCCGCTCGAGCAGAGCGGCCAGGCCTCGGGCACCCAGAGCACCGCGCGGCAGGTGGGCTCGGCGCTCGGCATCGCGATCCTCGGCACGGTGCTCTTCACCACCGCGGGCGCACAGCTCGACTCGCGCCTCTCGGACGCCGGGGTGCCGGATGCGACGCGCGACCAGCTCGTCTCGCAGGTCGTCGACAGCTCGGGCGCCGCGATCGCGGGGCTCGAGGCCGACCCCTCGACGGTCTCGGTGGCGGATGACGCGAAGATCGCCTTCTCGGAGGGCACCCGCTACTCGGCCTTCGCCGCGGCGGGGTTCCTCGTGGTGGGGTTCGCGGCCACGCTCTCGCTCGGCGGCCAGCCACCGCGTCGGCGTGGCGGGAGCGACGATCAGGGGGACGACGAGCTCGAGAACGGCGACCGGGAAGAGGAACGCACAGCCTAGTCAGCCCCGGCGCGCGTCCCGCCCTACCGCAGCTCCGCCGCCGCGGCCCGCAACTCGTCGAAGGCCGCCCGGGTGTAGGTGACCAGCTCGGCCGGCGCATCCGCATCCCGATCCGGATCGGACCATCGCGCGAACCCCGTCTTGAAGGCCAGAACACCGAGCTCGGCCGCCACGTGCGCCGCCGCCTCGCCCACCCCGCGCTCCTGCAGGGCCTCGACCATGGCGGCCGCCATGCCGATGCTCTTCATCGCGTTGCGGGTGCGCAGCTCCTCGTTCGCCTCGACGGCGGCGTGGATGCGCGGGCCGAGCTCCCGGTTGAACTCCGTCATCTCGCCCGACGCGCTGTCGAGACCGGCGGCCACCGCCTCTAGCGGGGTCGCCGAGGGCGGTGCCGAGGTGATGCCCTCGGCGAGCAATCGACTGAGCAGCTCCTGGCCGGCGGCGAGGATCTCGCGCTTGTCACTGAAGTGACGGAAGAAGGTGCTCCGCGTGAGCCCTGCCCGCTCGGCGATCTGCGCGACCGTCGTCTGGTCGAAGCCCTGCTCGGTGAACAGGTCGAGCGCGGCGACGACGAGTCGCTCGCGTCCGTCGGGCTTCCATCGGGGCATGACCCCAGTCTACGTGATGCGACAGGTGTCCCATCAGGGTGTACGGTGATGGGACATCAGTCGCATCACCCTCGGAGGTCATCATGCACGTCTTCATCACCGGAGCCACCGGGCTCATCGGCTCGGCGGTCACCGCCGAACTCCTCTCGGCGGGCCACACCGTCACGGCCCTCACCCGCTCAGACGCCTCCCGAGCCAAGGCCGTCGCGGCCGGCGCCGACACCGTCGACGGCGGGATCACGGATCTCGACACGCTGCGCGAAGTCGCCACGCGGGCCGACGGCGTCATCCACCTCGCCTTCGGCAACGACTTCAGCTCGCCCGAGGCGCTCATGCAGAACATCGCCGACGAGACAGCTGCACTCGATACCCTCGGCGACGCGCTGATCGGCACTGGCAAGCCGCTCGTCACCGTGAGCGGCACGCCCTGGGTCGAGGGCCGGCTGTCGACCGAGGAGGATCCGCTGCCCCTCGACGGCCCGGTCGGCGGGCGCGGGCAGACGGTCAACCGCGTCCTCGCGCTCAGCGAGCAGGGTGTGCGCTCGAACGCGATCCGTCTGCCGCGCACGGTGCACAACGAGGGCGACGGCGGCTTCGCCGGCCTGCTCACCCAGCGCGCCCGGCAGACCGGGGTCGCCGGCTACCCGGGCGACGGCACCCAGCGCTGGCCCGCGGTGCACGCGCTCGACGCGGCGGTGCTGTTCCGGCTGGCCCTCGAGCGCGGAGCGGCCGGCAGCGCCTGGCACGCCGTCGCCGACGAGGCCGACACGGTGGCCGACATCGCGGCCGTGATCGGGCGTCGGCTCGGGCTGCCGGTCGAGTCGCTCCCGACCGAGGACTTCGGCCCCATCGGCCCGGTCTTCGCCATGGACCAGCCCTCGTCGAGCGCCCGCACCCGAGCCGAGCTCGGCTGGGAGCCGACGCACCCCTCCCTCCTCGCCGACCTCGAGACCCTCCAGCCCTGAGGGCCATCCCCCACCCCAACCTCGCCGAGAAGTCACCTTTACGTCCAAAAGGCGGGATTTGGACGTAAAAGTGACTTCTCGGCGGAGGGGTGGGGGTGGGGCGCCCGGGATTTGGACGTAAAGGTGACTTCTCGGCGGAGGGGTGGGGTGCCCGGGCGGGCGGGGCGCGAGGGGCGGCGCGCAGGCGGGCGGAAGCCCGGGCTACGCGCCCGTTCGACGCTCGATCTCGCTGCGGAAGGCCTTCGCACCCGCCCGCACCGTGTCGGCGATGTGCTGCTTGTGCGCATCCGTCAGCCGATAGTCCGGCGCCACCACGGTGAGCGCGCCCACCGAGATGCCGCTCGTGTGCACGCTGGCGGCACTCGCCCACACACCGCGGTCGACCTCACCCGCGCTCTCGGCGTACCCGGTGTCGCGCAGCTTCTCGAGGTCGTGCTCGAGCTTCTTACGAGCCGGCTTCGCCAGCGCCGAGCCGAGCCGGTTGAAGTACTGGGTCAGCTTCGCCGGGGGCAGCTCGCTCAGCAGCAGCTTCGCCGCGGCACCGCCGTACAGCGGCATCAGCGCGCCGGGCTGGAACGAGATCGAGATCGGATGATCCGACTCCGCGATCGCGAGACACACCGCCGAGTCGTTGACCCGCCGGAGGTAGAGCGCGGTCTCCCCCGTCTCCTCGGCCATGTGGTTGAGGATGGGCTGCACCTGCGCCCGGAAGTCGATCATCGACTCCGCCGCCCGTGACAGCCGCAGGATCTGCGGCGAGAGCACGAACCGGCCCTTCTCGCGCTCCTCGATCAGGTCGAGCTCGCGCAGCAGCGAGATGTAGCGGTAGGCGCTCGGCACCGAGATGTCGTGCTTCTCGAGCACGTTGTCGACCGTCAGCTCCGGCGTGTTCTCGCTGAACTCCAGCAGGATCTGCAGGGCGCGACGCGCGCTGTCGACCCCCTTCGTGCGCTGGGGCTCGGCGACCACGACCTGGTCGTCGGGCGTCTCATCTGCGGAAAGACTCACGTCCGGCTCGGCATTCTCATCGGAGGCATTCATAGGAGGTCCCCCCGATTGTAAGCGTGGCGTGCACGACAGGCGTCGTCATCGGGCTCCGCGCGTGTAGGCCGAGCCGAGGGCCGGCGGAACCACGGAACTCCGTGCGAACAGGATGAGCATCACGATCACGATGAGGAACGGCAGCATCTTGATCAGGTCGGCCGGGATCGTGAAGCCGATCACCTGCAGCGCCGGGCCGATCGCCACCGCGAGCCCGTAGATCAGCGAGGTGATCATCACGATGATGATCCGGCCGCGCGAGAGCATCGTGATCACGATGGCGATGAAGCCGAGTCCGTTCGTGAGCAGCGGGCTGAATGTCGCCGTGGTGATGAGCGACAGGTACGCCCCGCCGAGGCCGGCGAGCCCGCCGCCCAGCAGCACCGCGATCGACCGTGTCCTCATCACGCTGCCGCCCGCCGCATCCAGCGACGACGGCTTCTGGCCGGCCGACCGGGTCGAGAGCCCCCAGTTCGTGCGCGCCAGGGCGAAGGCGAGCACGAGCGCGATCAGCAGGGCCACCCAGAAGATGCCCGACTGCTGGAAGATCGCCGGCCCGACGACGGGGATGTCACCGAGCCCCGGGATGGCGAGCTTCGGCGCCTGGCCCAGGCTCGCGGGCGACTTCGTGTAGTTCTGCAGGTAGAGCACACTCGTGATGCCCTCGCCGATCAGGGTGATCGCGAGGCCGATGACGATCTGGTTGAGGCCGAGCCAGACGTTGAGCACCAGCATGGCGAGGTTCGCGACCACGCCGCCGACCACGCCCGCGAGCATCCCTATCCAGAAGTTCCCGGTGCTCAGGGTGACCACGAAGCCCGCGTACGCGCCGACGAGCATCACACCCTCGATGCCGAGGTTGAGCACGCCCGCCTGCTCGCCGATGGTCTCTCCGACCGAGGCGAGCATGAGGGGCATCGCCTGGGCGATGACGGTGGTGATGAACACCGTGATGAAGGCTGCAGAGAGCATGTCGCTCATGCCGAGGTCCTCTCTGATTCCTTGCGGAAGGGCTGGAGCACGGTGCGCCGGAGGCCGGCCGGCAGATAGCTCTGTCCGAGCTGGCGCCGGTTGCCCAGGTATTCCGTGATGGTCATGAACAGCAGGATGAGGCCGACGATCACGAGCAGGAAGTCGACGTTCAGCCCGGCCTGCTGCGAGGCGAGGGTGCCACCGGTCGCGAGCACCGCGTAGAAGGCCACGAACGGGATCGCCGCCACGGGACGGAAGCGCGCGAGGAAGACCAGGGGCATCACGGCGTCGCCGTAGCGCGGATCCCAGTCGGCCCGCTGGTAGGCGAACTGGCCGAGGATGTCGACCGAGCCGGCGAGCGCGATCAGTCCGCTCGAGAGGGCGAACAGCAGGATCACCATCCAGGTCGAGTTGAGCCCCACGTGCCGGGCCGCCTTCGGGCTGGCGCCGAAGATGTCGACGCGCAGGCCGAACGAGGTGCGGCTGAGCACGTACTGCGCCACGATCGCGAGCGCGATGGCAACGACGAACCCGATGTGGATCTCGGTCCCTGGGATGAACGGAAGCAGGTAGTCGTCGCCGATCACCGGGGTCTGCGGCGTCGAGACCGCGGGGTCTTTGAAGATGCCCTTGATCAGGAGGTTCACCACGCCGACCGCGATGAACGACATGACGAGCGAGGTGATGATCTCGTTCGTGCCGTAGCGCGCCTTGAGGATGGCCGGGATGAGCGACCACACCGCCCCGACGAGCACGGCGACCACGAAGATCACGATGGTCGCGAGGAAGGCCGGCAGCACGTCGAACAGGATCGGCCCGAGCCCGGAGGCGGTGACCGCCCCGAGCAGGTACTGCCCGTTGTAGCCGAGGTTCCAGAGCTGCCCGCGGAAGGCGACGATCAGGCCGATCGCCACGATCAGGAGCGGCGCCATGAGCGACAGGCTCCGCTGCCAGTTCGTGCCGGTGATGCCGTACTTCCACACCCCCGCGAAGAACTCGAGCGGGCTGCTGCCGATGGCGAGCATGATCAGGCCCGAGACGATGAGCGCCAGGAGCACCGGCACCACCGATCGGACGAATCCCTGCGCGAACCGCTGGGCTGTACTGGTCTCGTTCATCAGTCGGTGCCTTCGATCGCGCCGGTCATGTAATGGCCCACTTTCTCCGCGGTGCCCACTCCGTCGTTCACGACTCCGCCGACGAGGCTGCCGCGCGAGATGACCTCGATGCGGTGCGAGAGCTCGATCAGCTCGTCGAGGTCGGTGGAGAGCAGGAGCACGGAACCGCCGCGGGCGGCGAAGTCGATCAGGATCTCGCGCACGAGGTGCACGGTCTTGAGGTCGAGTCCGTAGGTCGGCTTGTTGACGACGACGAGCTTGGCGCCGTTCGTGAGCTCACGGGCGAGCAGGATCTTCTGGATGTTGCCGCCCGAGAGCGTGCCCGCCCGCGTCTCGGGCGAGGGGGTGCGGATGCCGTACTCCTGGATGAGACGGTCGGCCTCGGTGTCGACGGCCTTCGGCTGGATGCGCCCCGACTTCCAGAACGGGCGCTGCCCGATCCGCTTGATCACGAGGTTGAGCGCGACCGACATCGAGCCGACCGTGCCCTCGTGCAAGCGGTCGTCGGTGACGTACCGCACGCCGAGCTGCTGACGGCTGCGGACTCCGGACTTCGTGATGTCCTCGCCGTCGAAGAACACGGTTCCGGATGCCACCGGCCGCTGGCCGGCGACGACCTCGGAGAGCGCGCCCTGGCCGTGACCGTCGATGCCGGCGATGCCGAGGATCTCGCCCTCGTGGACCGTGAGGGTGACGCCGTCGGCCTCGATGTCGCGGCCGAGGCCGCGGCTCGAGACGTCGCGGAGCTCCAGCCGCACCGGGCGGTCGTCGAAGTCGATGGCCCGCACCTCGCGGGTCGCCTCGGCGGCCCCGGCCAGGTCGGAGGCCTCGTCGCCCACGGCGGCCAGGTCGTCGCCGAACATGGCCGCGAGGATCGCGTCCTGCGCCTCGGCCTCGGAGTACGCGGCGAGCTGCTCGACCCCGATGTGGCCGACGTTGCGGCCGCCGCGGAGGATGGTGACGCAGTCGCCCATCGCGTACGCCTCGCGGAGCTTGTGGGTGATGAGCACCACGGCCAGGCCCTGGGCCTTGACCCGGGCGATGCTCTCGCCGAGATGCTCGATGGCCTGCGGGGTGAGCATGGAGGTCGGCTCGTCGAGCACGAGCAGCCGGCTGCCCTTCCACATCGCCTTCGCGATCTCGACCTGCTGCTGCTGGCCGAGGCCGAGGTCCGAGGCGAGCGCGTGCGGATCGATCTCCACCCCGAGCAGGTCGGCGAGCTCGCCGAGCCGCTGCTCAGCACGCTTGGTGTTCTGCAGCATCGAGGATTCGCCGAGCATCAGGTTCTCGAGCACCGTGAACGCGGGGACGAGCGTGGAGTGCTGGTGCACGACGCCGATACCGTAGTCGACGGCGACCTTGGGCGAGGTGATGTCGACGACCTTGCCGTCGAAGGCCACGGTGCCGGAGTCGGGCTGCTGCATCCCGGCGAGGATGCTGATGAGGGTCGACTTGCCCGCCCCGTTCTCGCCGAGCAGGCAGTGCACCTGCCCGCTGACGATGTCGAGCGACACGTGGTCGTTGGCGATGACGCCGGGGAACGCCTTCGTGATGTCTCTCAGCGAGATGACCTCACTCGTGGCCGTTGTCGTCACAGATTGCTCCTTGGAGGGCGAGAGGGAGAGGGGGCCGAGGCCGGGACGACGGTGTCGCCGCCGGCCCCGGCCCCTCAGGGGCGTTGGGTCAGGCGCCCTTGGCGGCGATCACCGCGGCGACCTCGGCCGCCGAGGTCGCGATCGTCGGAACGATCGAACCGTCGATGATGCCCTTCGAGGCCGTGTCGACCGCCGTCTTGATGGCGTCGGTCATGCTGTCGGTCTCCTGCAGGTACATTCCGCCGTTCTCGACGTCGACCGGGTAGGTCTTCGTTCCGAAGGTGCCGGCGTCGACGTCCTTGATCGCCTGCACGTAGGCCGGCTCGTAGTTCCAGCGCACCGAGGTGAGCAGCTTGCTCGGGTCGCTGAGACCCGGGGTCACGTCGCCGATGTCGGCGATGTACTTGACGCCGGAGGCGCCGTCGATGGCCTGCAGGTACCCGCGCGTCGCGCCGTCACCCATGCCGAAGACGACGTCGGCGCCCGAGGCGATGATCTGCTCCGTGGCGGTCTTGCCACCCGCGGCGTCGGCGTAGGCCGCCGGGCCGACCGAAGTGTAGAGCACCTGGATGGTGGGGTCGACGCTGTAGACGCCCTCGGCGAAGCCGGACGACATGGCGAACCAGTTCGCGTTGTCGGCCGAGACGACGATGCCGACCTTCTTCGAGGTCGTCGACATCGCGGCGGCGATGCCGGCGAGGTAGCCGCCCTCCTGGCCCTCGGGCTTGGCGGCGGCGATCTGGCCGGGCACGTTCTCGTCTTCACCGGCATCCTGGATCAGGATCGGCACCTTCTTGGCGGCGGCGGCGCTGGCGGCCCCCACGTTGTAGCCGGAGGCGTGCGCCACGATGAACTGCGCTCCCCCGTCGGCCACCTGGGTCAGCACGGTCTCGATGTTGTCGTAGCCGGCGTCGGGGACGACGGTGACCTCGATGCCGAGCTCCTTGGCGGCTTCGTTGGCGCCTTCGATGCCTGCCTGGTTGTAGCCGTAGTCCGACTCGTTCTCGGGAGCGACGAGCGCGAACTGGGTGACCGTGGTGCCGGACGAGGAGGTGGCGTCGCCGCCACCGGAGTCGTCTCCGCGGCCGGAGGAACAGGCCGCGAGGGACAGTGCGAGTGCTCCTGAGACAGTGATGACTGCCACACGGGTTGCAGTACGGCGGCGGGCGCCGTGGGTGAGTCTGGTCATTGCCGAGATCTTCCTCTTAGGGTGATGGGCCCCCGGGCTGGTGTGCTGCAGTGGTGCGTTCTATTACATTGTGCAGGGGTAGCGATACGATATGAGAAGAATCGACGTATGCCAAGCCTGAAATTCAGTTGTTACACGTCCGAAACACGCTCCATCGACGATGATCGGAGGAGGTTCTCTTTATGAATCGATCGACCCGGACGGCGCTCGTCGTCGCGCTCGCACTCACCCTCACGTCCTGCTCGGCGCAGGCATCCGCCCCGGCGCCCGGCCCGGTAGCCGACCCGTCGTCGCCACCGGCATCGGCATCGGCCCCGGCATCCACGCCCGCATCCCCGCCCGCACTGTCGGAACAAGATGCCGCGGCGCTCGCCACGCTGGCCCAGGTGGCCGGCCCCACCTCGAACGTCGACCCCGCCGCCATCACCAGCACCGAGTGCTGGCTGCCGTCGGAGCACCTCGTCGACGACCCGTCGGTCAGCGCCACCACCTGGCGGGTGCTCTGCCGCGCGCACTACACCGACGCCAGCGGGGAGCGCTATCAGGACGCGACCTGCGTCGGCGACTTCGCCGCCGAGCCGATGCTCGACCACTGCTACCGCTGGGCGTACTACACCGGCATGCCGATGTTCGAGGATTTCCCGGCGGTTGTTTCGGGATCGTAAACAAGCTCGGCATCGCTTGACACTGCCGAAGCCATTCTCATAACGTGATCAGCAATTAACGCTGGATGATAAATAACGGAAGTGAGCCAGGCCATGACGGATCCGAAGGTGCATCTGCTGGATGGCGGGACGCTGGTGATCGACGAGTCGGATGTGCACTGGCACATCAACGCGGGCAACCCGGTCCGGTTCCCGGTCTACAGCGTACTGATCGAGCATCCTGACGCCCTGATCCTCTACGACACGGGCTTCGACCTCGACCACGTGAACGCGGTGCTGCCGTTCGAGCTGCCCCTGCAGACCCCGGAGCAGACCATCCCGGCGCAGCTGGCCGCCTGCGGGTTCACGCCGGACGACGTCGACATCGTCGTGAACTCGCACTTCCACTTCGACCACGTCGGCGGCAACAAGTACCTGAAGAAGGCCGTCACCCTCGTGCACAAGGAGGAGCTGCGGCACGCGAAGGTGCCGGAGCCGTTCGAGCGACTCGGCTACTCCGACCTCTCGTTCGACCACGCCGACGTGACCTACAAGCCGATCTCGGGCGACTACGAGATCGTGCCCGGCGTGTGGCTGTTCGAGACCCCCGGCCACACCATCGGTCACTACTCCCTGCTGGTCGAGCTCGAGAACGAGCCCAGCATGCTGTTCTGCGGCGACGCCGCGTACACCCGCACCACCCTCGAGAAGGAGTGGATCGCCGGGTTCCACCTCGACCCCACCAAGTCGGTCGAGGCGATCCGTCGCCTCAACTACCTGGCCCGCACCAAGAACGCCGACATCTACCCCTCGCACGAACTCGCGTCGTTCGAGAACTGGAAGCTCGCACCCGAGTTCTACGGAGGAAACTGACATGCCCGAAACCACCAAGCGCGTCGCCCTGATCACCGGAGCGGCCCAGGGCATCGGCGCCGCGATCGCCGACGAGCTCGCCGCCGAGGGGATGACCGTGGTCGTCGCCGACGTGAACCAGGCCGGGGCCGAGGCCGTCGCGGCCCGCAACGACGGCGTGGCGAAGGTGCTCGACGTGAGCGACCCCGAGCGCGTGGCCGCCGTGATCGACGAGATCGTCGCCGAGTTCGGCCGCATCGACGTGCTGGTGAACAACGCCGCCCTCGTGCCGCTGACCCCATGGGCCGACATCACGTTCGAGGAGTGGCGGAAGGTGATGTCGGTGAACCTCGACGGCATCTACCTGGTCACCCACGCCGTGACCCCGGTCATGGGCGAGGCCGGCTACGGCCGCATCGTCAACATCGCCTCGAACACCTTCGTGGCCGGCACGCCCGACTGCGCCCACTACGTCGCCACCAAGGGCGCCTCGATCGGTCTGGTCCGCGGTCTCGCGGGCGAGCTCGGCAAGCTCGGCATCACCATCAACGCGGTCGCCCCCGGCATCATCGCGAGCGAGGGCGTGCTCGGCGGCCCGCACGAGGCGGGCTTCGAATTCGTCGTGCCGATGCAGGCCTTCGACCGCCGCGGGCTGCCGCAGGACGTGGCTCCGGCCGTGGCCTTCCTGGCCTCGGAGAAGGCGGGCTGGATCACCGGGCAGACGCTGGTCGTCGACGCCGGCCACACCCGCAACTGACGCGCGCGCCATGGGATCCGACCTTCTGATCATCGGCGCCGGTTCTGCCGGAAGCGTCGTCGCCAACCGGCTGAGTGCGGATCCCTCCCGCACCGTGACCGTGCTCGAGGCGGGCACGCGCGTGACCGACCCCGAGATGCGGCGGCCCGAGCTGTGGCCGTTCATCCACGGCCGCTCCTACGACTGGGCCTACCGCACGACTCCGCAGGCCGGGCTCGCCGGGCGCTCGCTCGAGTGGGCGCGCGGCAAGGGACCGGGCGGCTCGAGCCTGGTGCACGCGATGGCGCACATGCGCGGCACCCGCGCCGACTTCGCCCGCTGGGTCGAGGCGACCGGCGACGAGCGGTGGGGGTGGGATGCTCTGCTGCCCGCGTTCATCCGGTCCGAGTCGTTCTCGGGAGGGGCTGACGCCGTGCACGGCGACTCCGGTCCGCTTCCGGTGCTCCTCCCCGGGCCGGAGCTCTCGAGCCCGCTCGTACTCGACTACCTCGACGCGTGGCAGGCGCTCGGCGTGCCCCGCATCCGCGATCACAGCCAGGGCGAGATGCTCGGGGCCACCCCGAACTCGCTGACCATCCGCGACGGCAAGCGGGTCACGGTCTCCGACGTCTATCTCGACCCGGTGCTCGACCGGCCGAACCTCTCCGTGCTGACCGGCGTCACCGTGCACCGGCTGGTGATCACGGATGGCCGCGTCACCGGCGTCGCCGTGACCCGCGACGGGCAGGACGAGGTGATCGAGGCCGACGAGATCATCCTCTGCGGCGGCTCGATCGGCGACCCGCTGCTGCTCATGCGCTCGGGCGTCGGCGACCCCGCGGTGCTCGCCGCGGCCGGCGTCGAGACGGTGCTCGAGTCGCGCGGGGTCGGTCAGAACCTGCACGACCACCTGCTCGGCGCCGGCAACGTCTACACGTCCCGGCAACCGGTGCCGCCGACCCGGCTGCAGCTCTCCGAGTCGATGACCTATCTCTCCCGGCACGGCCTGGGAACGACGGATGGCCCGGCCGACATCGTGGTGGGCTGCGTCGTGGGCCCGAGCGCGTCGGAGGCCCTGGCCGCGGAGGCGGCATCCGCTGTCCCCGGCGAGGCCTACACACTGCTGTTCGGAGTAACCAACCCGACGAGCCGTGGATCGCTGCGCATCTCGGGGCCGGACATCGGCGACGAGCCGGTGATCGACCCGAACTACCTCGACACCGAGCACGACCGGGCGATGTTCCGGCTCGCGCTCGAGCACGCTCGGCTCGTGGGCGGGTCGGCCGGGCTCGACCGGTGGCGCGGGGCTGAGGTGCTGCCGGGTGACGCCGTGCCGACCGGCGGGACGGATGCCGAGACTGATTCAGCGGCCGACGCGTTCATCGCGCGGGCCGCGATCACGCACCACCACCCCGTCGGAACGCTGCGGATGGGCCGCTCGGACGACGCTCCGGTCTCGGCCGACCTGCGCTTCCGCGGCCTCGACGGGCTCCGGGTGGTCGACGCCTCGGTGATCCCGGCGATCACGGCCGGCCCGGTGCACGCTGCGGTCCTGGCCATCGCCGAGTCGTTCGCGAGCACGTACTCCTCTTAATAGCCCCTCAACCGCCTCGAGCTCGCACCCCCAGAAGGAGTGCGAGCTCGAGACAGTTAGGAGGAGCGATCAGTCGTTGCTGAACAGTCCCACGGTGCGCGCCTGCTCGATGATGGAGTCGGCGTAGCGGGCGAGGAACTCCTCGCGGGTCGGCTCCCCCTCCACCGGGGTCTTCAGGGCGTAGAGGAAGAAGTAGTAGTGGTGGATGCCGTGGCCGGCCGGGGGCTGCGGGCCGTAGTACGATTCGGCTCCGCCGCCGTTCGGGCCCATCCGCACGCCGGGCGCCGACAGGTCGAGGGTGGTCGCGTCGGCGGGGATGCCGTAGACGACCCAGTGCGTGAAGCCCTGCGCGAGCGGGGCGTCCGGGTCGTTGAGGATGAGCGCGTACTCGACGGTTCCCTCCGGCGGGCCGGAGATCTCGATGGCGGGGGTCTCGTTGCCGCCGTCGGCGCTGAACCGGTCGGGGATGCGCTCGAGGTTCGCGAAGTCGGGGCTCGAGACGGTGAGATTGTCGATGAACAGGGCCATGGATGGTTCCTTTCGATGGGGGTTCAGGTGCTGCGGCGGTGCGGGCCGGACGTCAGCTGCGGAGTGCGCGGCCGATCTCCTCGGCCACCCGCTCCGGGAATTCTTCGGGGATGTAGTGGTCGGCCTCCTCGACGTCGACCCAACGGTCGTCCGGTCGGTCGAGCATCGCACTCCGCCACGAGGATTCGCTGACGATCGAGCTCAGCCTCCCCCGCAGGTGCGTCATCCGCATCGGCACGGCGAGGAATTCGTCGCGGTACGGCGTGCGGAATCCCTCGATCAGCTGCGACATCGCGATCGGCGAGGCCCGAGGCACCCAGCGCCCGTCGTCCTGCTGCCGGTAGCCCCAGCGCGCTCGGCGCTCGACGGCACCGGGCAGGATGCGCGTGTACCGGTCGCGCAGGTACGCCTCGATCTCGGCCTGGTCGGCGAACTCGCGGAAGCCCGCGGCGACCCGCACGTCGAGCTCGTCGAGCACGGCCGCTTCGACGAACGGGGTGTAGTCGACCACCACCGCTCCGCTCACGCGGTCGGGGTGACGGGATGCCGCGAGCCAGGCGTTGCGCCCGCCGAGCGAGTGCCCCGCCACCAGCGCCTGACCGAGGCCCAGGGCGTCGAGCACGGTGACGACGTCCGTGACGAAGTCGTCACCGGTGTACCCGGTCTCGGGCTTGTCGCTCCGGCCGTGACCGCGCTGGTCGAGCGCGATCACCGTCGCCTCCCCCTCGAGAAGGTCGCCGACCGGCTCCCACACGGCGTGGTTCGCCGACGTGCCGTGCAAGAGCACGACCGCGGGGCCGGAGCCCCGCATCCGGAACGCCACGTCGACCGCGGCGCCCCGGGTGCGGGTCAGGCCCTCGCCGATGCTCTCGAGGGAGACGGCGCCGGACATCAGACGTTCGGGATGGTGGAGAGCGTCTTCCGCGCCGCGATGAGACCGGTGATGATCTCCTTGCGCTTCGCGTCGACGTCGCCCTCGCCGTACTCGTACATGCCGCCGTTCGACTTGAAGCCGAGCTGGCCGGCGGCGATCTTGTCCTTGATGAACTGCGGGGTGTCGGTGCTGACGTCGAGATCCTTGTTCAGGTAGCTCGAGACGGCCTGGTAGATGTCGAGTCCGGCCATGTCGAGAAGGCGCGTGGGGCCGACGACGGAGAGCTTGTAGCCGATGCCCCACTTGACGCAGGCGTCGAGGCCTTCGGGGGTGACGATGCCCTCTTCGAGCAGCGCCATGCACTCGCGGAGGATCGCGTAGAGCACGCGGTTCTCGACGAAGCCGGGGATCTCCTTCTCGAGCACGGGCACGTAGTTGAACGCCTTGACGATCTCGGTGAGCTTGCCCACCAGGGCCTCGTCGGTGGCCTTGCCCGGGATGATCTCGATCATCGGGATCAGGTGCGGCGGGTTCGACCAGTGCATGCCGATCAGGCGGCCGGGCAGCGTCATGGTCTCGGCCATGGTGCTGATCGGGATGCCGGAGGTGTTGGTGGCGATGATGACGTCGTCCCCGATGCGCGCCTCGAGGTCGGCGAAGACCTTCTGCTTGAGCTCGAGCTTCTCGGGCACGGCCTCGATGATCAGCTCCGTGTCGGCGACGGCCGCATCCAGGTCGGTGCCGAAGGTCACCGAGCCGCCGGGGGCCGAGGGCGACTCGACGGCCTCGAGCACGCCCTGCACCACGCCGTAGGCGGCTTCGGCGCGGGCGATCGCGTCTTCGGAGATGTCGTAGAGGCGCACGGTGGCGCCGGCGCGGGCGAGCACCGCGGCGATGCCGGGGCCCATGGTGCCCGAGCCGATGACGGTGGCGATGGTGGGGAGACTGCTCATCAGGGGTGCTCTCTTTCGCGGGTGGAAACGGGTGATGGTGGGGTCGTGGATGGGGCGGGGCCGGGCGAGCCGGCCCGTCGGACTCAGATGCCCGGCGGCAGCGCGATCGGCGAGATGCCCATGCCGAACGCCGACTCGACGCGGTCCAGGCGCCGGTTGAAATAGGTCCAGAAGTTGTGCTGGGCCTTGGGCGGGTAGATGCGGTCGAACTTCTCCTTGGTCTCCAGCGCATCGGGTTCGATGGGCGGGAATCCGGAGGCCTTCAGGTCGACCTGGAAGCGGGCGGCCTTCTCGAGGAAGATGCCGGTCAGGGTGACCTCCGCCACCGTGCTGCCGACGAACGCGACTCCGTGGTTGGCCAGCAGAAGCGCCTGGGCGTTTCCGAGCGCCTTGGCCGCGGCGACGCCGAGCGGCACCGTGGTGATGATGTGGCTCGTCTCGGCGAAGCGCGGAACACCCTCGTAGGCGAACCAGACACCGTGGTTGTTGTACGGCTTGAGGCTCTCCTCCGAGGCGCCGAGCACCGTGGAGTAGTGCGCATGCGAGTGGCCGACGAAGTTCACGTCGGGGCGCGCCTTCATGATCTCCGCGTGCAGCGGCCACTCGAGGTGGCGGAGGCCGGTGCCCTCGAGCACGGTGCCGTCGAAGTCGATCAGGATGAAGTCGTCGCCCTCGACCTCGCTGAGTGCGAGGTTGCCGCGCTTCAGCCACAGGCCGCGGCCGAACGGGTCGCGGAACGAGAGGTGGCCCATCGACATGTCGCCGTGGCCCTCCAGCTCGAGGATGCGGTGCGCCCGCGCCACGTCGGTGAGGATGCTCGCGATGGAGGCGTCTTCGAGGTACTGGGAGTGGGTGTAGGTCACGGATGCTCCTTATATATGCAGCAGGTCGGGTGCGTCGGGTCGGGTCAGGCGTTCAAGCGGGCGATCACGTCGGCGGCGGTCATCCCACCGACGCGGGCGTTGACACGCCCGCCGGTCGCCACCGCGGCGATGATCACGATCTCGTCGGGCCGCGGTGCATCCGGCAGGGCGAGCGTGATCGCGTCGTAGTGCGACCGCACGTACACCTCATCCTTGTACGCCAGCGGCAGATCGATGGTCGCCCCGGCCGGAGCGACCTTGGTGGCCGACGAGATCCAGGCCTCGCCGCCGCCGACGGCCGCGCGGAAGGCGTCGCCGAAGACCGTGGTCACGCAGGCGACGATGTGCTCCTGCTCGCCGTTGAGGCCGACCATGCCGCCCTTGCCGTAGCTCTCGACCGGGCGACCGCCGAGCAGGGCCGCGGCACGCTCGCCGAGCTCGGTGCCGAGGCTCGCGCTCGCGTCGGTCAGCGGGGAGAGGTCGTCGACCCAGCGGCCGGCGAACGGGTTCTCGAACACCACGGCGACCGCGGCCTTCACGAGCGGCTGCTCGGGGGCGGGGCCGAGCTCGTGCACGGTCTCCTGCACGAAGGAGTGCCAGGCGCGGACCTTGTAGATGGAGTCGATGCTCATGCTGCGTGTACCTCGTGTCGGTTCGGGTCGGTCGGGTTGTAGAGGGCGGTCTGCACGCTGTCGCCCGTGAACTGGTTGCCCTTGGCCATCTCGCGGGTGTCGGCGTACCACTGCGACTTGTCCTGCGCGAGGTCGGTGTAGGGGCGCTCCAGGCGCTCCCACTCCCGGAGCGCGGCGGGCAGGTCCTCCCCCGCGTCGAGCGCCGCGGTCGCGGCGACGGCCAGAGTCCAGGCGTTCTGCATCGCGGTGCCGGCGCCCTGCGCGAGCGCGGGGCACATCGCGTGGGCGGAGTCGCCGATGACAGCGACGTGGCCGTCGGTCCAGTGCTCGAGGCGGGTCGTCTGGTAGCCGTAGTAGCGGCCCTGGATCCCCGCCGCATCCTGAAGCACCGGGGCGAGCTGGGGGAAGACGGAGGTCCAGAGCTCGAGATCGATCGGCACGCGCGAGCCGTCGGCGTCGGCCGAGGGCGACATCAACGCGATGTAGAGCTCCTCGTCGTTGGCCGGCGTGTAGAGCACGCGGAGCACGCGGGGGTCGAGGTTCCAGAAGTCGATGACGTTGTCCCACTCGGTGTCGGGCTCGAGCGCCTGCAGTTCGGCCTTGCGGCGCGGGACGAGGAAGCGGGTGATGCCGTCGCGCGAGCGCTCGCGCTTCATCGGGATGCCGAGCGAGTCGCGCACGGCCGAGCTCACGCCGTCGGCGCCGATCACGAGGTCGGCCTCGGCCGAGCTGCCGTCGGCGAAGGTGACGGTGCCGTCGGGCGTCGCGCCGGTGACCTCGGAGTTCGCGATGATCTCGACGCCGGACTCACGGGCCGCGGTGAGCAGCGTGTCGTGCAGGTGCGGGCGCGTCATCGTGCGCCAGCGGATGCCGTCGAGGGTCTCCTGCGACTGGATGACGTTGTTCATCCGGGTCTCGTACGCCGGCGGGGTCATCGACCGCGCCTGCAGGTCGGGCGTGGCGCCGATCTTGTCGAGCACCTGGAGGCTGTTGTTCCAGAGCACGATGCCCGCACCCTCGGCGCGGAGCTCGGCGGCACGTTCGTGCACCCGCACGCTCCACCCCATCTGAGCGAGGGCGCTGGCGGCGGTGAGTCCCGCGAAGCCACCGCCCGAGATCTCGGCACGGCGTCGGCTGTCGGTCATGTGTCGGTCCTGTCTGTCGTTCTCACTGGTGGGGCTGGTCTGAAGGGTCTGCGGGGGTATGTCTTCGGTCGGCTGGCTACGAATCGGCCGGTGAGAGGTCGGCGGCGGCGATCCGGATGACCGAGAGGCCGATGACCTCCGCGGTCGCGCGGGCGTTCTCCTTGCCGGCGGGGCCCGCGAACTCCCCGGCGCCCGGCTCGGTGTGGTAGCGCCAGCCCTCCGGGCGGCCGACGCCGACGATCGCCGAGCGCACCACCTGGGTGACGTTGCCGAAGTCGGTGGCGAAGCCGAGCGGGGGCGGGTCGGCGATGAAGTCGCGGCCGGCTGCGGCGAAGGCGTCGCCCACGAGGGCGGTGATGCCGGCATCCGGTCGCACCTCGGCGATCGCGGCCGAGCTGGTCCAGCGGGCCTCGAGGTGAGTTGCGCTTTCGCTGGCGCCGTCTCTGGCGCTGGCGCCGTCGCCCTCGAGCAGCCCGTGCAGCTGCTCGGCCAGCCCGTCGAGGTCGGCCTCGCTGTCGGCGAAGAGCAGGAAGCTCGCCTCGAAGGTCATGCCCGCCGACTCCTCGACGTCGCCGTCGACGGTCACCGACTCGATGATCAGCCGCGCGGGGTCGAGGATCTCGGCGATGCGCGACACAGCGGCGAGTGCGGCCAGCGGGGTCGAGACCACGTCGCGGCGGAGGGTGCGGATGCCGACGACCTTCGCGGTCTCCCGGCGCATCCAGAGCGAGGTCGGCCAGACGGTGTCGATGAACTCCGGATGCGGGTAGAGGGCGACGTCGATGTCGTCCCAGACCCCGCGGGCCGCGGTGAGCGCCTTGCCGCTGCCGAGCTCGCGGGTGAGCGGTGAGTGGATCTCGTCGGCCGGGCATCCGACGATCACGACCGTGCCCGCGAGCTGATCGCGCACGGCGGCCAGCGCGAGGGCGGCACCGATGACGCCGCCGGCCTGCGGGCCGTGGCCGCAGGAGTGCACCGGGTCGACGAGGCCCTCGGCGGTGATCGAGGCCGGGGCGTCGTAGACGGCGACGACGCCGACCGTGTTGCCGGGGCGGCCGAAGTCGAGCTCGGCCCGGAAGGCGGTGGGCATGCCGGCGATGCCCTCGGTGACCTCGTAGCCGGCGGCGCGCAGCTGCCCGACGAGGAAGGCCGAACCCTCGACCTCCCGGTGCGCCAGCTCGGGATGCGTGGTGATGAAATCGACGATCGCGTCGATCGACGGGGTGGCCTCGGACACCGCTTCGCGGAACGCCTGGTCGACCGGATCAACCGCCATGTCGTGCCCCCATCGATTCAGAATTCTCACATTGTGGATTGGAATGTCATCATATGACGCAAGTGAAATGAATTCTGTCTGGTTTGACGATCTGTAACAAGCCCTTAACACGAAGAGGAGCGCCTTGCGGCGCTCCTCGGACGTGCACGACCCGCGCGGTGGCGGGCCTCTCCCTTACGCTGTCAGCGCGATGTACTTCTCCTCGAGGAACTCGAGGATCCCCTCGCTCGAACCCTCGCGCCCCAATCCGCTCTGCTTGACGCCGCCGAACGGGGCCGCCGGGTCGCTCACCACTCCCCGGTTGACCGCGACCATCCCGGCTTCCAGACGCCGGGCCACGGCCACCGCCTCGCGCTCCTCGCCGAACACGTAGGCCATCAGGCCGAAGATCGTGTCGTTCGCCATCCGGATCGCTTCGTCGACGTCGTCGTACCGCACCACGGCGGTGACCGGCCCGAAGATCTCGTTCGCGTTGATCTCCGACCCGTGCCGCACCCCGGCGACCAGGGTGGCGTCGTAGAACGCGCCCGTCTCCGAACTCGTCCCGCCCTGCACGACGATCGCACCGTCCCGCACCGCGGAGTCGACGAGGGCGGCGACCTTGTCCCGCTCCTTGACCGAGACGAGCGCGCCCAGCTGGTTGGCGTGATCGAGCCCGGGCCCCACCCGCAGCCGGCCCAGCTCCTCCGCCATCCGGGCGACGAACGCGTCGTGCACGTCGGAGTGCACGTAGAAGCGGTTCGCCGCCGTGCACGCCGATCCACCGTTGCGCATCTTCGCCAGCAGCGACTCGCGCACGGTCACGTCGAGGTCGGCACCCGGGAGCACGATCACCGGCGCGTTGCCGCCCAGTTCCATCGAGGCGCTCACCACCGTGTCGGCGCAGGCGTGCAGCAATTCGCGGCCGACCTCGGTCGATCCGGTGAACGAGAGCTTCCGCACGGCCGGGTGCGCGAGCATCTCGGCGACGATGGGCCCGGTGGGCACCGGGGTGACCAGGTTGACGACGCCCTTCGGGAAGCCGACCCGGTGCAGCACGTCGACGACGTAGGCCGCGGTCAGCGGCGTCTCCCGCGCCGGTTTGAGGATGACGGAGCACCCCGCGGCGAGCGCCGGCGCGAGTTTGCGCGTGGCCATCGCGGCCGGGAAGTTCCACGGCGTGATGAGCAAGGACACGCCGATGGGCTGGCGGTCGACGACGATCCGCTTGTCGCCGGCCGGTGACAGACGGTACTCGCCGGGGATGCGCACGGCCTCCTCGGCGAACCAGCGGAAGAACTCCTTCGCGTAATTCGCCTCGCCGATCGCGTCGGCGTAGGACTTGCCGTTCTCGCGGATCATGATCTCCGCGAACAGCTCGACCTCCTCGGTGAGCACGTCGTAGGCGGCGCGCAGCAGTTCGCTGCGCTGCCGCGGCGGGGTCGCGGCCCAGGACTCCTGGGCGGCCGACGCGGCCTCGACGGCCTCGAGGCAGTCCTCTCGGCTCGCGGCCGCGAAGGAGGCGATCGTCGACCCGTCCGCGGGGTCGATCACCGGGAAGGAGGCGTCCTCCGACCCCCGCCGCCAGCGGCCGTCGATGAACAGGTCGGCGATCAGCGGCGCGGATGCCGGGGGGACGGTGGATGAGGATGTCGCGGTGGTCATGGTCGTGCTGCTCCAGCGGGTCGGCGGCCGCGGACGGCCGAGGCGGCGATGAGGGACCGGTCGCCGGCGTGGGCGGCCTCGAGGATGGTGAGGATGGTCGACGGCTCCGAGCCGACGGGCGAGATGTCGACGAGCCGTTTCGAGAGCAGCGCGAGCTCCGCGATCCGGGGCAGGTCCTCGCGCGCGACGCCGATCTCGGCGAGACCGACCGGGATGCCGATGGCGCGGCACAGTCGCGCCACGCGATCGACGGCATCCTGGGCGGCCACCCACGGATCGGTGGAGGAGCCCCCGAGCGCTACGTCGATGGCGGCGAGCTTCTCGGGGATCACCGGCACGCAGGCCTGCAGCACGTACGGGATCATCAGCCCCGTGCCCAGCCCGTGCGGGGTCTTGGTGATCGCTCCGATCGGGTACTGCAGGGCGTGCGAGAGGTGGGTGCCGGTCGGCCCGAACGACATCCCCGCCAGCAGGCTCCCGTAGGCGACCTCGGCGCGGGCCTCCCGGTCGCTCCCGTCGGCCACCGCCCTGGCGAGGTTGGGGGCGATCCGCCGCACGGCTTCGAGGGCCAGCTGCCGGGCGAACACGTTGCTCCCGGTGAACACGGGTAGCGTCGCCGACCAGTCGAGCGGCAGCTCGGCGGCGGTGTACGACTCGAGGGCGTGCACGAGGGCGTCGATCCCGGCGTAGGCCGTGACGGAGGCGGGGGCGCCCATCGTCAGTTCCGGATCGACGACGGCGGCGACCGGGATGAGGTGGTGGCTCGAGATCCCGATCTTCATCTCGCGGTCCGGGTCCGAGATCACGGCGACGGGGGTCACCTCCGACCCGGTTCCGGCGGTCGTCGGCACCGCCACGATCGGCAGCACGGGGCCTGGGACGTTGTTCTCGCCGTAGTACGCGCTGAGGGGGCCGCCATGGGCGACCAGCAGCGCGATCAGCTTGGCCGCATCCAGTGAGCTGCCCCCGCCGTAGGCGAGGATCACGTCGGGCGAGTACGCGGCCGCGACGGTCCCGGATGCGGTGAGCGAGTCGACGGGCAGCTCCGGGAGCACGTCGGTGTGCACCTCGACGGACAGGCCGGCCGCGCGCAGCCGATCCACGGTGCGGAGGAATTCGGGCGAGCCCGCGAGGAACGGATCGACCACGGCGAAGACGCGGGTGCCGTGCTCGGCCAAGATGAGCGGCAACTGGTCGCGGACGCCGAAGCCGAAGTGGATGCGGGAGGGCAGCCGCAGCGTGCCGGTCCCGGTGAGGGCGGAACCCGCGGTGGGGTGCGTGGTCCTAGGCACTGAAGCCCCCGTCCACCGGCAGGGCCACACCGGTGATGTGACCGGCCCAGTCGCTGAGCAGCCAGGCCGCGGCCTCGCCCACCTCGGCGCCGGTCCCGGCCTTGCGGAGCGGGGTCGCCGCGATCCGCGCCTCCACGCCACCCGGCAGGTTGATCCGCGTCTGCTCGAGCATCGGGGTCTCGGTCGGCCCGGGGGCGAGCACGTTGACCCGCACGCCGAGGGGGCCGTTGTCGTGGGCCGCGGTGCGGGTCAGTCCGATCACCGCATGCTTCGTGGCCTGGTAGGCGCCCATCCCTGAGCTGCCGCGCAGCCCGCCGATGCTGCTGACGTTCACGATCGATCCCGCGCCGGCCGCCCGCATCACGCGGAGCTCCTCGCGGAGGCAGAGCCAGACGCCCTTGACGTTCACCGACAGGATGCGGTCGAAGTCCTCCTCGGACACCTCGTCGAGCCGGCCGCCCTGGGTGAGCCCGGCGTTGTTGAAGGCGCCGTCGAGCCGTCCGAAGCGCTCGACCGTCGCATCCACGACCCGCGCGACGTCGGCGCCCACGCTGATGTCGCCGGTCGCGTGATGCGCATCGAACCCCGCGGCGGTGAGCTCGTCGGCGACCGCGCGGAGCGGCCCCTCCGTGCGCGCCACGAGCATCACGGATGCGCCGTGCTCGGCGAAGACGCGGGCGGCGTCGGCGCCGATCCCCGCGCTCGCACCCATCACGAGGACGACCTTGCCCTGCAGCATCCGGGTGTCTCTGGTGTTCTCAGTCATCGTGTTCCTCTCGCACGAACCGTGCTCGTCGTGATCTCGATCATCGTCCTCCTCCGTGGGGCACGTCGACGGGGTCGACCGTGCCGTAGCGGATGGTGCGCCCCGCCGTCAGGGCGGCCGCCGCGGCGGCGCCGAGGAGGCTGGCGTCATTGCTCATCATGGTGAAGCGGTAGCCCGCGTCGACCGCCGCCTGCACCGACGCCGCCGACGCACCACCGGCGTTGCCGATGGGCACGCCGACCGCGACCGTGTCGCGGATGGCGGCGTCGATCAGGGCGACGATCTCGGGATCCGACTCGGCGCGGCCCTCGCTGGTGGAGAGGTCGGCGGCGCCGATCAGGAGGGCGTCCACTCCGTCGACCGCGGCGATCGCGCCGGCGTCCCGGGCGGCGGCGGCGCTCTCGATCTGCGCGATCAGCACCACCTCCTCCTGGCCGTAGCGGAGGTACTCCTCGCGGCCGAGCGCTCCCCAGGCCCCCGCCCGGCTGGTGCCGCCGACCCCGCGCGTGCCCTTCGGCGCGAACCGCACGGCCGCGGCGGCCGCCTCGGCCTCGGCCACGGTGTCGACGTGGGGCAGCATGATGCCTTCGGCGCCG
Source organism: Herbiconiux solani NBRC 106740 (assembly GCF_001571005.1). GTDB lineage: Bacteria > Actinomycetota > Actinomycetes > Actinomycetales > Microbacteriaceae > Herbiconiux > Herbiconiux solani. Next base: position 93,686 of record NZ_BCST01000008.1, read on the forward strand.
GCGTCCAGCACCCGCTGCACGATCCCGCCGTCGAGCGCCGGGATCCGCACGATCGGGGACACGCCCGCGTAGAGCGCCACACCGATCTGGCGGTAGGCCGTCTCGATGCTCATCGCCGAGTGCTCGAGGTCGATGACCACGAAGTCGAAACCGGCGAGGGCCACGAGCTCCATGCTCTCCATCGCGGGGAGCTTGACCCACGTGCCGATCGCGGGCCCGTCGGGGTTCGCGAGGGCCGCTCTGAACAGGCTCTTCGGCCTGGGCAAGGTGGTCACTTCGACGGGTAGTCGTCGGCGTTCAGCACCCAGCCGGAGGCCGAGAAGTCCTCCCGCGGGGGCGAGAAGATGTCCAGCAGCTGCTGGTGCTCCCCCACGCCCTGCGTCGTGTGCACGGTGGGCGGCGGGATGATGCAGATCGACGGTGTCCCGATCTCGCCGTGCTCGTCCGGCCGCCACTGAGCGGAGTCGGGCCCCCACGGGTAGCGGATGTGGTGCACGAACCTCCCCTTGACCCCGAACGAGATCTGCTCGAAGTCGTCGTGGTGGTGCGGGGAGAGCTTGTGTGCGTTCCGCGGTTCGGGCTCCTCGGCGAGGAAGTTCACCATCAGCGTGGTGGTGCGGAAGATCCGGCCGAAACGGCCCTCGGCGATCGGGGTGTCGGCGAGCGGGTAGACCCGCAGAGCGAACCCGCCCACCGGGTCAGGCCAGGGCACGAGCGGAGCGGCACGGAGGTCGGGCTCGGCGTAGGCCGCGGCATTCGACGCGGCGTCGCGCAGGTCGGCCGACAGCGTGGAGAAGACCCGGATCACGGGCCCGTCGCCGAGCACCTCGATCGTGCTGTCCCCCGGGGGCACGACGACGAACGCCTCCTCGTCGACCTCGACGGTGCGGCCGCCGGCCGTCACCCGGAGGGGCGCGCTCTCCGAGTACATCAGCACCGCGTACTCGTCGGGCTGCCCGGTGCGGTCGAGCAGGTCGCCCGCCCTGGCCTCGGAGTAGGCGATGACCAGGTTCGCGGCCCGCGCGATCCAGGTGCGGCTGCCGGCCGGCGAGGTCCAGGTGGCCTCGACGTCGCGGAAGGCGATCCACTGCGAGGGCTTGATCGGCGTGGAGGGGTCGATCGCGGTCACCGGCGCGGGGGCGGTGGCGAGCTGCGACCGGATGTCGTCTTTGGCATACATCGTCATGATCTCGTTCCTTGTCTGTCCTGGGTCCGTCCTGCATCCGGCCTGCGTCGGGCCGGCGGGAAGCTCAGAGGGTGACCTTGTCGCCGCCCTTGAGGGCGAGCATCCGGCGGGCGTCGGCGGGGGTCGCGATCGTCTTGCCGAGGTCTTCGACGACCGCGCGGATCTTGCGAACCTGCTGGGCGTTGCTCGTGGCGAGCTCGCCCTTGCCGATCCAGAGGCTGTCCTCCAGCCCCACCCGCACGTTTCCGCCGAGCCACGCGCTGTGCGTGCCGAACTGCATCTGCGAACGGCCCGCTGCGAAGGCGGAGAAGTAGTAGTCGTCACCGAAGAGCTTGTCGGCGATCGCGACCATGTGCGTGAGGTTCTCGTGGTCGGCTCCGATGCCGCCGAGGATGCCGAACACGCCCTGGATGAGGAACGGCGGCTGGATCAGCCCGCGCTCCACGAAGTGCGCGAGCGTGTAGAGGTGCCCGATGTCGTAGCACTCGAACTCGAACCGGGTGCCGAGCTCCTCGCCGAGCTCCCGGAGGGTGTACTCGATGCGGTCGAAGGAGTTGATGAAAGGGTGCGAGTAGGTGTTCTGCACGTACTCCTTCTCCCAGTCGTACTTCCAGTCGGTGACCTTGTCGGCGATTCCGGAGTACACGAAGTTCATCGAGCCCATGTTGAGCGAGGCCAGCTCGGGCGCGAAGCGCAGCGCGCCTGCGAGCCGCTCCGGCATCGTCATGGCCGACGATCCGCCCGTGGTGATGTTGATCACCACGTCGGTCTGCTCCAGGATGCGCGGCACGATCTGCTCGTAGACCTCGGCCTGCCAGGCCGGTCGGCCGTCGGGGTGACGGGCGTGCAGGTGGATGATCGCCGAACCGGCCTCGACGGCCTCGAGCGCCGACCGGACCACCTGGTCGGCGGAGAGCGGCAGATACTCGCTCTGCGACGGCACGTTCACCGAACCGGTGACGGCCGTCGAGATGATCACCTTCTCGGCGCTGCGCATCAGTTGCTCTCCTCGAGGCCGAGCAGGAATGCGGTGTTGCGGCAGATCATCTGGCGCACGTCCTTCTCGGAGATGCCGTGGTCGAGCAGCTGCTGCACGACGTAGATGTAGCCGTCCACCGGGAGCGGGTTGGTCTTCTGGCCGAGGTCGGAGTCGATCACCGTGCGCTCGGGGCCGACCTTGCGGATCCAGTCGACCAGCTGCGAGATCGGGAATCCCGGGGCCGGGACGGCGGGGTGGTACATCGACATCTCGTGCTCGACGAACGCCCCGTAGCCGAGCATCTCCTCGACGTCGCCCTCGGAGGCGTTGACGATGAAGTCGGGGTGGTGCAGCAGCAGCCGGCGCACGCCGTTCTCCTGCGCAGTGGTGAACAGGGCCTTCATCGACTCCGCGTCGAGGTGCCCACCGGAGAGCATGATCCCGGCCTCGGCCACGAGCTGGGTGACCCGTACGGTCTCCGGCGAGACGACGCCGGGGCTCGCCCAGACCGACTCCTCCTTCTCCTCGAGATTCGATCCCGCGGTCGGGAAGCCGTCGTCGTGGCTGTGGGCACGGATGTGCTGTCCCGCCGACACGGTCGGGCCCCATACGGCACGGCCGCCCATCTGGATGGCGACGGCCACCGCCGACGGGTTGACGCCGCCCACCTCGGAGTTGAGCGCGACCCCACCGTAGACCGGGGTCGGTGCATCCTTCAGCAGTTCCTTCATGGCCAGCAGGTCCATCACCGTGTTGTGGTGGTGCGACTTGATCAGGATCGCCCGCATCCCGATGCGCGCGGCGTCGTAGGAGGCCTCGACGTGATCGAGACGGCGCGGGAACGGGCTGGGGCCTGAGTGCACGTGCAGATCGACCGCCCCTTCCAGGACTTTGAGCAGGGCGGGCGATGGTGTGGTCATGTCGTCGGCGACGAGCATCCGAGAACCTCCTTGTGTTCGGATTGCGGACTTTTGGTTCAGATTACGGACTTTTATAATGGCTGTCCAGCCCGATCGCAGCCATCTCGCCGGTTTGTTGAATCCCGAATGTGTTCGAGATGCGAAATTGGTAATTGCATTATGAACATTTGCTTGCTTTACTGATCCAGGTACGCAGACACAGACCCTCGACGAGGAGGTGAGAGATGACCGGCACGGCCACGGAACCCGGCGACGACCAGACGGTCATCGCCCTGCCCGACACCGAGCGCGGCGCGATCCAGTCGATCGAGCGCGCGGCCATGGTGCTGGCGCTGTTCGATCAGCACACGCGCACGCTCTCTCCGGCACTCGTCTCCGAGCGACTGGGGCTCAACCGCACGACGGCGCACCGCTATCTGCAGTCGCTCCAGGCGTCCGGCTTCCTGAACGCTTCCTACGGCCCGGGACCGCTGGTCGACCAGCTCTCCGGACTCGTCTCGAGCCGGCAGCAGATCCTCGCGCTGGCGCCGACGATGCTGCGCGAGCTCTCCGACCGCACAGGCCTCACGGCCGTACTCAGCTTCCTCGGCCGCTCCGGCGCCGTCGTCGGGCACGTCGAGGAGGCCAACGCGGGCACGATCGTGCTGACCGTGCGGGTGGGCACGGTCCTCGAGCTCAAGGCGGCCCAGTCGCGCGCCCTGCTCGCCTTCCAGTCCGACCCCTCCGTCATCAGCCGCCTCCACTCGAGCCTCTCCCCGGAGGAGGCCCGCAGGGAGAACCTCGAGCTGGCCCTCGTCCGGCGCGACCGGGTGGCCTGGGCCGACCTGGGACGCGTCGGGCTCGCATCCGTCGCCGTGCCGGTCTTCGGCTCCGACGACGTGCAGGCGGCGATGGCGGTGCTGGGCACGACGACGATGCTCCCTCCCTCCGAGCGATCGGCAGACCGCGTGACGATGCTGAGAGAAGCCGCTGAGCAGCTCAGCGCGATGGTGAACGGATGACCACGACATGACAACCACGACCCGAACCCGACGGGCTCCCCGCGCGAGCTGGCTCCTCCTGGTGCCGGCGCTCGCCCTCCTCGCCGTCATCCTGCTCGTCCCCCTCGGGCAGAGCCTGCTGCGGAGCATCGGCACGCCCCAGTTCACGCTGGAGCACTACGCCGGCCTCTTCACCGACGGAGTGACGATGACCGTGCTCGGGCGTACCGCCCTCACCGCGGTGATCGTCACCATCGTCGCGTTCCTCCTCGGCTATCCCTACGCCTACCTGATGACCCGCGTCGGTCCGCGACTGCGCGGCGTGCTTCTCGTGATCGTGCTGATCCCGTTCTGGACCTCGGTCATGGCCCGCAACTACGCCTGGATCGTGCTGCTGCAGCGCGGCGGCCCGGTGCAGAGCGTCTTCGAGTTCTTCGGGGCCGGTGACGTGGTCTTCCAGGGCAGCGTCGTCGGCGTCACGATCGCGATGAGCCAGGTGCTGCTGCCCTTCATGGTGCTGCCGCTGTTCAGCTCGCTCGGCGGGATCGACCGCAAGCTGCTGCTGGCCGCGCGGGGCCTCGGCTCGTCGCCGCTGGTCGCGTTCTGGAAGATCTACTGGCCGCTGTCCCGCGGAGGCGTCGTCTCCGGGCTGATCCTCGTGTTCACGCTGAGCCTCGGCTTCTACGTCACACCGGCGCTGCTCGGTTCGCCCCAGCAGTCCTTGATCGCCCAGCTGCTCGCCCAGCGCACCACGCAGCTGCTCGACTTCGCCGGAGCCGGCGCCCTGGGCATCCTGGTGCTCGTCATCACCCTCGCCCTGGTCGCCTGGGCCAACCGCTTCGGCGGCACCATCTCGGCGATCGGCGTCGCCAGCACCTCACAGCAGAAGGAGTCGCGATGAGCACCGCCGTGAAGGGCACGACCCGCCGGCCGACCCGTCGTCAGCGCGGGGTCGATCCGATCCCGCGGTGGCTGATCGTCATCGGCGCCGCCGTGGCGCTCTACTTCATCCTCCCGACGCTGATCGTCATCCCGCTCAGCTTCAGCTCGGCCTCGGCGTTCGAGTTCCCGCCGAAAGACTTCTCGCTCCGCTGGTACGAGAACTTCTTCACCGACCCGATCTGGCTGAAGTCCCTCGGCAACTCGTTCCTCGTGGCGATCCTCGCGGCGCTGATCGCGACGATCGTGGGCACGGCGGCCGCGGTCGGGCTCAACCGGCTGACCGGGCGGCTGGCCGGGTTCCTGCGCACGCTGCTGATGATCTCGATGGTCACCCCGGCGATCGTGGTCGCCGTCGCGGTGTACATCTCGTTCCTCCAGTGGCACCTGACGGGCAGCCTCCTCGGCTACGTGCTGGCCCATGCGGCACTGGGTGTGCCGTTCGTGCTCGTCTCGGTGACCACGGCCCTCGGCGGTTTCGATGCGACGCTGCTCCGGGCGTCGTCGTCGCTCGGCGCCTCGCCGCTGCACTCGTTCATCCGCGTGACCATGCCGCTGATCAGCCGAGGCGTGATCACGGGCGCCATCTTCGCCTTCGTCACCTCGTTCGACGAGGTCGTGATCGCGCTGTTCCTGCGCTCGCCCACGTTCCAGACGCTGCCCGTGCAGATGTACAACAGCGTGACGTTCGAGCTCGACCCCACCATCTCCGCCTCGTCGAGCCTCGTCGTCGTCGTGGTGACCATCATCTTCCTCGTGCCGCTGCTCATCGGCAGCCGTAAGAAGACCCGTTAGGAGACCGCCTTGACCATTTCCAGCAAAGAAGCACCCGCCGGCCCCGCCACCCCCGTGGCGTCGGCCCCGGCGTCCGGTCGGCAGGGCACCCAGATCCGTCTCGCGGACGTGACGAAGGACTACGGTCTGGCCGCACCCGCCGTCGACGCCATCTCCCTGACGATCGAGCCGGGAGAGTTCATGACGCTGCTGGGCCCGAGCGGCTCGGGCAAGACCACGACGCTCAACCTGATCGCCGGTTTCGAGACGCTCACGGCCGGCACGATCGCGTTGAACGGCTCCGACGTGGGCACCCTGCCGCCGCACAAGCGCAACCTGGGCATGCTGTTCCAGAACTACGCCCTGTTCCCGCACCTCACGGTCGCGCAGAACGTCGCCTACCCACTGCGCGAGCGCAAGGTCGGGAAGGCCGAGATCGCCCGGCGGGTCGCGGAGGTGCTCGATCTCGTGCAGCTGCCCGGCCGCGACGGCAACTACCCCTCGCAACTCTCCGGCGGCCAGCAGCAGCGAGTCGCCCTCGCCCGGGCGATCGTCTTCAACCCCGCCGCCCTGCTGCTGGACGAGCCGCTCGGCGCGCTGGACCGCAACCTCCGCGGTGCACTGCAGATGGAGATCCGCCGCATCCACCGCGAGGTCGGATCCACCTTCGTGTTCGTCACGCACGACCAGGAGGAGGCGATGAACCTCTCCGACCGGATCGCCCTGTTCAACAGCGGCCACATCGAGCAGGTGGGCACGCCCGAGGAGCTCTACCGGCGTCCCGACACCCTCTTCACCGCCCGCTTCCTCGGCGACTCCAACGTCTTCGATCTGGGCAGCGGCAGCTTCGGCTCGACGGCCAGCTGGGAAGGCAACTCGTGGGCGGTCGACCCGGCCACGATCTCCGGGCACTCCGGCGTCTCCTCGCACGCGGCCATCGTGGTCCGTCCGGAGGACGTGCGGATCGTGTCCGATCCCACCGCCGTCCCCGCCGGAGCGAACTCGGTCGGCGCCGCCGTCCGCGACGTCGAGTACATGGGCTCCTACCGCACCGTGATGCTCGACGTCGGGCAGGCAGGCCGGCTCGGCCGTGCCCGGGTCGACGCCCTCGACTCCGCCTTCTCGATCGGCGACCGGGTCACCGCGTGGTGGCGACCCGAACGCCAGCGCATCGTCGCCGCCTGACCCGGGCGCGCGCATCCTCTCCCTTCCCCGTTCCATCGACCCGTCACCCTCACCCACCAGAGCGCCCGGCCCGCCGGATCGCCAACCGAAGGAATCGACAATGATGTCCAGATCCAGAACCGTCACCATCGGCCTCAGCCTGATCGCCGTCACCGGAGTGCTCTCCGGCTGCGCGGGCGGCACGTCGGACGCCGGCAGCACCGGCTCCGCTGGCGGAGCAGACGCTCCGGCCACGATCACCTTCGTCGGCTACGGCGGAGGCGGCCAGGACGCCCAGATCGAGGCCTGGCAGACGCCCTACACCGAAGCCCACCCGAACGTCACCTTCGTGAACACCTCGCCCCCGGACGTCGCGCAGGTCAAGGCGCAGGTCGACAGCGGCGCCGTGCAGTGGGACGTGATGGCGACAGCGCCCTACGCGGCGCAGCAGAACTGCGACACCCTCTTCGAGCCCCTCGACCTCAGCGCGATCGACCAGACCGACCTGGTTGAGGGCACGGTCGGCGAGTGCTACCTCGGCAACTGGATCAACGCGACCCCCATCGCCTACCGCACCGATGCCTTCCCCGCCGGGCAGGGTCCGAAGACCGTCGCCGACTTCTTCGACAAGGAGAAGTTCCCGGGCCAGCGCGGAATCGTCACGAACCTGCAGAACGGCATCCTCGAGTACCCGCTGCTGGCCGACGGGGTCGCTCCGGACGCCCTCTACCCGCTCGACGTCGACCGCTCGCTCGACAAGCTCGACAGCATCCGCGACGTCACGACCTTCGCGCCCAACGTCGGCGCGCTCCAGCAGGCCGTCGAGGCGAACCAGGTCGACATGTTCCTGCTCCCCGACTCCCGCCTGGTGCCGCTGCTCAAAGGCGGGATGGACATCACGATCGTCTGGGACGAGACGGTCGCCTCACTGAACGCCTTCGCGATCCCGAAGGGCGCTCCGAACAAGGATGCTGCGGTCGCCTTCATCTCCAGCGTCGTCGAGCCCGAGCAGGTCGCAAAGATCTCCGAGCTGCTCGGGGTGGCGCCGGTGAACACCGCCGCGAAGCCCCAGCTGGACGAGTTCACCAAGCAGGTCGAGGTCTACGGCCCCGCCAACACCGGAGGAACCGTGCTGCAGGACGTCGACTGGTACGCCGACAACTTCAACGACGTGTCGACCAAGCTCACCACCTGGTTGGCCGGATGACCGTCGGGCTCGCGCTCGCGCCCCGCCACCCGGGCCGTGTTCCCCTTCTGAACTACGCTTCAGGCATGGTGAACACCGAAGGCACAGGCGAGGCGTCCGGTTCCGACATCCAGGCGGTGGCCCGGGTCGGTCAGATCTGCTCCCTCTTCGGCCCGTACACGAACGAGCTGACGGCGGCAGACGTGGCCGAGCGCCTTCACCTGAACCGCACCACGGCGTACCGCTACTGCGCGTCGCTGGTCGCGGCCGGAATCCTCGAGCGCGGGCCCCGGCGGGGCGCCTTCGTCCTCGGCGGGCTCATGCTCCAGCTCGGCATCCACGCCCTCAGCCGCCGCCAGGTGATCGAGATCGCGCCTCCCCACCTCGCCGAGCTCGGCGCCTCCGTCAGGATGACCGCCGTGCTCAGCCTGTGGGGAGCGCGCGGCCCGGTGGTCGCGCTGGTCGAAGAGGACAAGAGCCGCACCGCGGTCGTCACCGTCCGGGCGGGTTCTCAGCTGGATGCCACAGCCGCCCAGACCCGCGTCTTCCTCGCCCATCTCGCCGACGAGCGGGCGATGGGCTGGCTGACCGAGGGGGCGACGACCGCACAGCGGGCCGAGCTCGAGGCAGCCGTCTACACCGCCCGCCGGGCCGGCTACTGCATCGCCTCGCAGTCGGGCGGGGTCTTCTCCGCCGCCGCACCGGTCTTCGACGAGTTCGGCATCGCTGCGACCGTCGGGCTGCTCGGCGCCGACCCCCGCGCCGACCTCGGCCCCGGCTCCCCCATCATCTCCGAGCTCCTGAAGACCACGTCGGCCCTCAGCAGCGAACTCCGCGGTACCCGAGAGGGACGACAGAATGAGAACTCCGACCTATGACGAGCTCGCCTCGGCCGTGCCTCCGGGCTCGAGCTGGGACGTCTTCGGCCGTCAGGACCAGCTCGGCACGATCAACTTCCTGACCCCCGACCGGGTCGCCGCCGCCGCGCGACTGGTGCGCACCGGGAAGCGGTTCGGGCTCGATCATCCCGTCACTGCGTTCGAGCCGTATCCCACGGGCACCCGGCGCGCGCTCCGGCACGAGGTGTTCTCCAACAACGAGTGGCATCGCGACGACTTCGTCGACTCCTTCTACCTGCAGTCCTCCTCGCAGATCGACGCCCTGCGGCACATCGGGCACCCGGAGCACGGCTTCTACAACGGACTGGCCCCCGATGCCAACGGTCCCGGCACCACGACCCTCGGCGTGCACAACTGGGCACGCGCCGGGATCGCCGGCCGCGGGGTGCTCCTCGACCTCCCGCGCTTCTTCGAGCGCAACGGGCGGGAGTACGACCCCACCCGCACGATCGTCGTGGATGCCCGGATGCTCGACGACCTGGCCGAGAGCCAGGGCGTGACCTGGAACGGCGGCGACATGCTCCTGCTGCGCACCGGCTGGGCGGAGCAGTACCTCGTCAAGACGCCCGAGCAGCGACTCGAGACACCGTGGAGGCGGTCGCCGGGACTCGCCCAGCGCGAGGAGATCCTGCGCTGGCTGTGGGACCACGAGATCGCGCTCGTGGCGGCCGACAACCTCGCGGTCGAGGCCGATCCCGTGATCGACAGCGACTTCCGGACCCCGGGCGAGCGGCCGCCCGAGAAGGGTGTCGACCACAGCGGGATGCTCCACCGGCCGCTGATCGCCCTGCTCGGGATGGCCCTCGGCGAACTCTGGAAGCTGGACGACCTCGCCGCGGACTGCGCCGACGACGGGATCTACGAGTTCCTGCTCACCTGCAAGCCGCTCAACCTGATCGGCGGGGTCGGCTCACCGCCGAACGCGATCGCCCTCAAGTGACCGCAGCGCCGTCCCGACCGCGTGCGCCTGCTCCAGCAGGAGCCGGCCCAGCTCGGGGCGGCGATCCGGGCGGAACCGGGACTCGATCCCGGTGAGGCTGAGCGCCCAGGCCGGGCGGCCTGCCGCGTCGAACACCGCGGCCCCCATTCCCCAGCTGCCCTCGAGGATCAGCGCCGGATTGACGGCGTACCCGTTCTCGCGGGTGGTGGCGATGCGTTCGCGCACCGCACCTTCGGCGTGCTCGGCCCCCCAGCGCTCGTCGAGGCGGGCCTGACCCAGGTACTCGTCGATCTCGACCTCGGGGAGGTAGGAGAGGATCGCCAGCCCGGCGGAGGCGACCCCGAGCGGGAAGCGGACTCCTTCGTAGAGCACGAAGGAACGCACCGGGAAGCTGCCCTCCTCCCGCAGCAGACAGACGGTCTCGGCGCCGCGGCGGGCGGAGAAGAAGGCGCTCTCCCCCGTCTCGCGGGCGAGCAGGCGGACGCTCTCGCGAGCCGCATCCGTGATGTCGTAGCGGTCGGCGGCGAGCGACCCGAGCAGGTACAGCTCGGGGCCGAGGAACCAGCGACCCCGGGCGCGGTCGTGGTCCAGGAAGCCCTCGGCGGCGAGCGACCCGAGGAGACGGTGGGTGGTCGGGCGGGTGAAGCCGGTCGCGTGGGCGACCGCGGCCGCGGTCACGCCCTCGGGGTAGCCGGAGACCACCCTCAGCACCTGACCCACCCGGGAGACGAGTTGTGCTCCCCGCATCGGATCCGCCGTCTGGTGGCTCGAGTTGTCCATATGGTGAGCATAGTCTCGACCCGAGTCCAGACTGCGATCGGTGCCCGTGGGGCGATTGCCGTACGGATTGACGCTGATTCAGGGCGCCCGTAGCATCCGAATCGGGGCCGATCTCTGACCACGAAGTGGACACCGGCCGCACGAAGGAGTGCTGATGACGAAGATCTGGACGGGCGCCGCGGCGGCGCTGCGCGAGGTGATGAGCGACGGAGCAGTGATCGCCGTGGGTGGCTTCGGTCTGTCGGGGAACCCCACCGACCTGATCGAGGCGGTGCGCGACTCCGGCGCGACCGGGCTCACGATCGTCTCGAACAACATGGGCGTCGACGGCAAGGGCCTCGGGTTGCTGCTGGAGAACCGGCAGGTCAGCAAGGTCATCGCCTCCTACGTCGGGGAGAACCGGCTCTTCGCCCAGCAGTTCCTCGACGGCGAGCTGGAGGTCGAGTTCACCCCGCAGGGCACGCTCGCCGAGCGCCTGCGCGCGGGCGGAGCAGGCATCGCCGGCTTCTACACCAAGACCGGGGTGGGTACGCCGGTGGCCGAGGGCAAGCCGCACGCGGAGTTCGACGGCGAGACGTTCGTGCTCGAACGCGGCATCGTGGCCGACGTCGCCCTCGTCCACGCCTGGCGGGCCGACCATGAGGGCAATCTCGTCTACCGCCACACGGCACGCAACTTCAATCCATTGGTCGCGACCGCCGGCCGGGTCACGATCGCCGAGGCCGAGCAGGTGGTCGACGACTGGCTCGACCCGAACGCCGTCGTCACCCCCGGCATCTTCGTGCAGCGCCTCGTCGAGGCGCGCCCGCGCGTGAAGGACATCGAACAGCGAACCGTACGGAGGGCGTCATGAGCTGGACCCGCGACGAGATGGCGGCGATCGCCGCCTCGGAACTCCGCGACGGCGAGTACGTCAACCTGGGGATCGGGATCCCCACGCTGGTGGCCAACCATCTCCCGCCGGGGGTCAGCGTGACCCTGCAGAGCGAGAACGGACTGCTCGGCATGGGCCCGTTCCCGCTCGAGGGCGAGGAGGACGCCGACCTGATCAACGCCGGGAAGCAGACGGTCACCCTCCAGGACGGGGGCAGCTACTTCGACTCGGCCACCTCGTTCGGGATGATCCGCGGCGGCCATGTCGCGAAGGCCATCCTCGGCGCCCTGCAGGTCGCGGGGAACGGCGACCTCGCGAATTGGACCATCCCGGGCAAGCTCGTGAAGGGCATGGGCGGGGCGATGGACCTCGTCGCCGGAACGCCGCGGGTGATCGTGATCACCGACCACGTGGCCAAGGACGGCACGCCGAAGATCGTCGCCGAGTGCGACCTGCCGCTCACCGGGGCCGGCGTGGTCGACCGCATCATCACCGATCTCGCGGTCTTCGACGTGCAGGGCGGCGCGCTCGTCCTCCGCGCCGTGGCCCCGGGCGTCGAGGTCGACGAGGTGCGGGGGAAGACGGGGGCGGCGTTCACGGTGGCACTGGACGACGCTGCGGCATCCGGGGAGAACGCCTCGCTCGGGAAGGCGGCGCGGTGAGCGCGGTGATCGTGGGCTACGCCCGCACCCCGTTCATGCGGTTCGGCGGTCGGTTCGCGTCGATCCCGGCCACCGAGCTGGGCGCGGCCGCGATCCGGGCGGCGCTCTCGCGCTCCGGCGTCCCGGCCGAGGAGGTCGACTTCGTGTACGGCGGGCAGGTGCTGCAGGCCGGAGCCGGCCAGAACCCGGCGCGGCAGTCCGCCGTCGGCGCCGGCATCCCTCTGACGGTGCCGGCCCTCACCCTGAACGCGGTGTGCCTGTCGGGAATGGAGGCCGTCGTCGCGGGGGCGCGGCTCATCGACGCCGGAGACGCCGAGATCGTGGTCGCCGTCGGCCAGGAGTCGATGTCGCTCGCGCCGCACGCGTGGCCGGGGTCGCGCGCCGGCGCGCGCTACGGCGCGATCGAGCTGCTGGACACAATGGAGCACGACGGCCTGACGGATGCGTTCGAGCGGCGGTCGATGGGAGCGTCGACCGAGGAGCGCAACGACGCCCTCGCCCTGACCAGGGTCGACCAGGATGCGTGGGCCGCCTCCTCGCACGCCCGCCTGGCCGCCTCGGTCGACGTCCAGTCGGGCGAGATCGAGCCGTTCACGATCGACGGCCGCCGCGGCTCGACGACGGTCGCGGCCGACGACGGGCTCCGGGCCGACACCACGGTGGAGTCGCTCGGCTCACTGCGGGCGGCCTTCGGCGGCTCGGGCACGATCACCGCGGGCAACTCCTCGCAGATCACCGACGGCGCCGCCGCTCTCGTGCTGATGAGCGAGGAAGCGGCGGCCGCTCGCGGGATCACCGGGCTGGCGCGCATCCTCTCCCACGCCTTCGTGGCAGGGCCGGACGTCTCGCTGCACGCCCAGCCGGCAAGGGCGATCCGCGCCGCGCTCGCGAAGACGGCGCACGACGAGTCCGCGCTCCACGCGGTCGAGATCAACGAGGCGTTCGCGGCGGTCGCCGTGCACTCCACCCGCGAGCTCGGGATCGACGAGTCGATCGTCAACACCCACGGCGGCGCGATCGCGCTCGGCCACCCGATCGGGGCGTCCGGGGCGCGGATCGTCGGGCATCTCGCCCGGAGGCTCGCCGACGGCGGGGCCGGCGCACTCGGCGCTGCCGGGATCTGCGGAGGCGGCGGGCAGGGCGCGGCTGTGGTCCTCCAGGCCATGTGAGAGGGAGGGCCAGATCGGCCGCCGAGGGAAATAGCTGTAGTTACAGGCGTATGCTCGGAGGTGATCGCCCGCCATCCAGACGGGCCCGCTCGAAAGGCCCACCGTGAACCGCTTCACCGACCGCGTCGTCCTCATCACCGGCGGGGGGTCCGGCCTCGGCCGCGCCACCGCCGTCCGCCTCGCCTCCGAGGGCGCGAAGCTCTCCCTCGTCGACGTCTCCGAGGCCGGCCTCGCCGCGACCGTCGAGGCCGTCACCGCCGCCGCCCCCGAGGCCGAGGTGCTCACCCTCATCGCCGACGTGTCGAAGGAGGAGGACGTCGACCGCTACGTCGCCGACACCGTCGCCCGCTTCGGCCGCATCGACGGCTTCTTCAACAACGCCGGCATCGAAGGCCGCCAGAACCTCACCGAGGACTTCTCGGCCGCCGAGTTCGACAAGGTCGTCGCCATCAACCTGCGCGGGGTCTTCCTGGGCCTCGAGAAGGTGCTCAAGGTCATGCACGAGCAGGGCTCGGGCATGGTCGTGAACACCGCCAGCGTCGGCGGCATCCGCGGCGTCGGCAACCAGTCCGGCTACGCCGCCGCCAAGCACGGCGTCGTGGGGCTCACCCGCAACTCGGCCGTGGAGTACGGCCAGTTCGGCATCCGTATCAACGCGATCGCCCCCGGCGCCATCTGGACCCCGATGGTCGAGAACTCGATGAAGCAGCTCGACCCCGAGAACCCCCGCGCCGCCGCGGAGCAGTTCATCCAGGCCAACCCCACCAAGCGCTACGGCGAGGCGCCCGAGATCGCCGCGGTCGTGGCGTTCCTGCTCAGCGACGACGCGAGCTACATCAACGCGGCCGTCGTGCCGATCGACGGCGGGCAGTCCTACAAGTACTGACCCGCGGCGATCAGCCGATCCCGAACACGGTGCCGTTCGAGAAGCCGACGAGGTAACCGCCCGCGAAGTCCCAGTGCTCGTCGTAGGCGATCGGGATGCTCCAGAGGGGCGCCCCGGTCGCCGCGTCGACAGCGGTGCCGGCGCCCTTCGGCGCCGAGTCGACGGGGACGGGCTTCTGGCCCTTGTAGCTCCAGAGCCCGCCGGTGCCCATGCCGCCGGTGAGCTGGTAGGAGAGCTGGAGACCGCGCGCGCCCTTCCACGGACTGACGCGCTGGCTGACGTCGACCGACGAGCCCGTGGCCTGATCGAACCCGCACCGTCCGGTGTCGTCGTCGTAGGAGACGACCAGCCCGTCGGAGGTCACAAAGAACGACGAGGTCGACACGAAGGTACCCGACGTCGTGCTCGTGGTCGCGCACGCGGAACCGTCGGCCTTCCACCTGGTCGCTCCCGTACGGCCGTCGATGAGCTCGAGTTGTGTCCCGGGTCCGACGAGGAGCACGTCGGAGACGAGTGGGAAGCCCGAATTCGGGTCGGCGCCGGTGCGGTTCACGGGTGCGATGCGGTAGCCGGAGTCCAGCGTACGATTCCAGATCTCATTGCCGGCGTCGTCGATCCCCGCGACGGACCGGAAGATGTCGCCGTCGAGCATGTCGGAGCCACGCACCGTGAAACCGTCGTAGTAGAAATAGCGACGGTCGGTGGTGTCCGCGACCATCACCGCCCCGGTGTCCACGTCGAAGACGTCGAGAACACTGCGGCGACTGTCGACTGTTCGAGTCACCTGGAGGATCGAGCTGTCATTCTCGATCGCCGCGGCCGTCACGCGCTCACCCTGAAGCGGCACGGTCCAGAGGGGGCTGCCGAGATCGCGCGGGTCAGACCGCATGACGACCCAGTTCGTCGTCGGCTGGCCCGCCGGGTCGAGCTGCCGCGCGACGAACGAGACGTCGCCGGAGACGCCGGGCACCGGGTCGAGCCTGTCGATCTCCAGGCCCGCGGGCGTCGAGATGTCGCCGAGCGTGGCTCCTGTCGCGAGATCGAGCACCTCGCTGGGACCCGCCGTCGAGCCGCTGTACGTATACAGATCCCTCACCATCACCCGTCCCGAGGTACCGAGCAGGGTCGCGGTGGTCTGCGCGTTGTAATCGAACGCCCAGGTCCAGTCCCGGCTCCACACCGTGGCACCGGTGCTCGTGTCGATCAAGGTCAAGGAGTAGCGGCTCTCGTCGAGGTTGCAGTCATAGGCGGAGTCCTCCGGCGGGCGGGTAGGCCCGGTCTGCACGAGCGCGTAGCCGTCGGACACGTCGACCACGCTCGGGTACTCGCACATGTCACCGATGCCCGGGAGCGTCAGCGACCACTTCGGGGTGGTCGCGGGCTGCGTGAGCACGTCGTGGGGGGTGATCGGGTCGCCGGTGACGACGAGCGGATGCGGCGTCGCCGTCGGTGCAGGCGCGGTCGGCTTCGGCGTCTCGACCGGCGGCGGGGCGGCGGTCACCGTCTCCGTGACGGCGGGAGCAGGCGCCGGGGCACCGAACAGGTCGGTCCCCGTCAGCGCCACGGCGACACCGGCCGAACCGATGCCGGCGGCGAGCGCGGCGATCACCGAGATGACCGCGATGCGGAGATGCCGCTTGTGGTCGCGCCGGGGCGCGTCGGCGACGGTGGACACGAGCATGCTGCGGATGGCAGCGCTTCGCGACTCGTCGAATCGGGGCTGGTCGTTCATCGGGCACCTCCGGCGTCGAGATCGGGTTCGTCGGCGATGCCGGGGCCGGGGGCCGGCGGTGCGACGGCGTCGAGGTCCCGCTTCGGGTCGGGTTCGACGTACTGGCCCTCGAGTGCGGGGCCGGGGGTGACGGTCCGGGTAGGAGCGACAGGCTCGGGCAGTCGTTCGAGCAGTGGGGCGTACTTCTTCGCGAGCTTTCCGCGACTGCGGACGACGTCGCGCACGGAGCCCGAGAGCCACGAACGGAGCGACCCGTCCACGACCTTGACCGCCGAGCGGCGGCGCCAGGCCTCGAGGAAGACCATCGCGGTCACGTCCTCGGCCTGGCGCGCATCCGTCACCGCTGTCAGTACCTGCGCGAACACGTCGTCGCGGTGCCGGTCCCAGACGCGCGCGAACGCGTCGGAGTCCCCCGATCGAGCCGACGGCCAGTCGGTCTCGTCACTGTGTGGATCAGTCCCCATACCCCTTAGTGTCCGATGCCCGCGATCGGTTCCACGACATCTGTCGCCCCGGCGCGGCCCGAAACCTTGCGGGCGCGGGGCGGCGGGCGGAGACTCGGGTCATGGACCCGATCGTTCTGCTCGCCGCCGCCGCGCTGCCCCTGGGCATCGTGATCGCGACGACGGTGCACGCGCTCGTGAAGCGCGCCCGGGCCACACCCCCGCACGACGACCGCCTCCGCGTGGGCTCCGAGCCCGAGATCTCGGCCGGCGACGCCTACCGCCGCGCCCGCGGCAAGTCGGCCTGGATGACGCCCGGCGGCGGCGGACTCTGAGCGACCCATGCGCGAGCTGACCTACTTCGTGGCGACGACCCTCGACGGCTTCATCGCCGGGCCCGAGGGCGGTGACCCGAGCGACACCAGCCCTGGCGGCTTCTTCCTCACCCAGGGCGACCACTCCGAGCCGCTGTTCAGTGCCTACCCCGAGACCCTTCCGGGCGTCGTGCGCGAGCACCTCGGACTCGACGCCGAGAATCGGGTGTTCGACACGGTGCTGATGGGCCGAAGCACCTGGGAGATCGGCAACGCGGTCGGCCTCACCGACCCGTACCCGCGCCTGGCCACCTACGTCTTCTCGCGGTCGCTGGCGAGCCTTGACCCGAGCCCGGATGCACGGCTCGTCTTCACCGCCGACGACCCGGTCGCCACCGTCCGCGCCCTCAAGGCAGAACCCGGTCTCGGTATCTGGCTGTGCGGCGGCGGCACCCTCGCCGAGTCCCTCTGGCCCGAGATCGACCGCCTGGTCGTCAAGGTGAACCCGGTCGTGATCGGCGACGGCATCCGGCTCGTCGAGGGCCCGTTCGGTGTGCGCGGACTCACCCTCACCGACCACCAGGCCTACGACAGCGGGGTCGTCGTCCTCACCTATAGCACGTCCTGACCATCGGGAATAAGTACGGCCCTCTGGCGTTGAACTTGAGCGTAAGGCACTCAAGTTTTTCAAACCAGGAGGTTTCGTGCCCGAGAACTTCACTCCCGAGGGAGTCAACAACGACGCCGGCAGCAACTCGTTCGACGAGTTCCTCGCCCGGTACCTCGAGGGAGAGCAGCGCGCGGCGCGAGCCGGGCGCTCCATCGACCTCAGCAAGCTGATCAGCCGCCGCACCCAGGAGCTCCTCGCGCAGTCCGGCCGCTACGCGATCGAGCACGGCCACCGTGAGCTCGACGCCCTGCACATCCTGCGCACCATCGCGCCGCAGCAGCCCGCCTCCGATGCCATCCGCGGCGTCGGTGCCGACCCGCAGGCGATCGCCCGCGCCGCCGAGCTCCGGCTGCCCGCCGCGAGCCACGACCAGGTCGACCAGCCCGCCCTCACCCAGTCGGCCCAGCGCGCGCTGTTCCACGCCTACCAGGTGGCCCGCGCATCCGGTTCGACCTACATCGACCCCGAGCACCTCTTCTTCGCGCTCGTGATCAACCAGGACTCCCCCGCCGGCCAGGTGCTCGCCCAGGCGGGCGTCACCCCCGACGCCCTGCAGGAGGGCATGCGCCAGAACATCGGCGCCGACGGCGACCCGGCGAACGGCTTCGGCGGTCAGGCCGGACAGCCCGGCCAGGCCGGTCAGGCCCAGGGCGACGGCACCGAGTCCGACACCCCCACGCTCGACCGCTTCGGCACCGACCTCACCAAGCTGGCCCGCCAGGGCGAGCTCGACCCGGTGATCGGCCGCCTCGACGAGATCGAGCAGACCATCGAGATCCTCTCCCGCCGCACCAAGAACAACCCGGTGCTCGTCGGCGAGGCCGGAGTCGGCAAGACCGCGATCGTCGACGGCATCGCCCAGGCGATCGTCGACGGCGGGGTGCCCGAGCAGCTGCGCGACAAGCGCGTCGTGGCGCTCGACCTGCCCGCGATGCTGGCCGGAACCAAGTTCCGCGGCGACTTCGAGGAGCGTCTCACCACGCTGATGGACGAGATCTCGGCCCACAAGGACGAGCTGATCGTGTTCATCGACGAGATCCACACCGTCGTCGGCGCCGGAGGCTCCGGCGAGGGCGGAATGGACGCGGGCAACATCCTGAAGCCCCGCCTGGCCCGCGGCGACCTGCACCTGCTGGGCGCCACCACGCTCAAGGAGTACCGCGCGATCGAGAAGGACCCGGCGCTGGAGCGCCGCTTCTCCCCCGTGACCGTCGGTGAGCCGTCGATCTCGGATGCGGTGCTGATCCTCCAGGGACTCCGTCCCGCCTACGAGGAGCACCACGGCGTCAGCTACACGGATGCGGCCCTCGCCGCCGCCGTCGAGCTCTCGGCCCGCTACGTCAGCGACCGCTTCCTGCCCGACAAGGCGATCGACCTGATCGACCAGGCCGGCGCACGCCTGCGCCTGTCGCTCGGCAAGATCCCCGCGGTCGTCGACATCTCGTCGCTGCAGGCCGACCTGGCCTCGCTCGAAGGGGCGAAGAACGCCGCCGTCTCGGCCGAGCACTACGAGGAGGCGTCGCGCATCCGTGACGAGATCGAGGACATCCAGCAGCAGCTCGCCGAGGCCACCTCGGTGAACCGCCGCGTGGCCGCCGAGCGCGCCTCGGGTGGCATCGATCTGGATGCGGTGGTCGACGAGGCCGAGATCGCTGCGGTGATCTCGCGCTCGACCGGCATCCCGGTGTCCCGCATCGGAGAGGTCGACCGTGAGCGTCTGGCCGCCCTCGAGGGCGAGCTGCACGAGCGCGTGATCGGTCAGGACGACGCGGTGACCGTGGTCGCCAAGGCCGTGCGCCGCAACCGCACGGGCATGGGCGACGCCCACCGCCCGATCGGCTCGTTCCTCTTCCTCGGCCCGACCGGTGTCGGCAAGACCGAGCTGGCCAAGTCGCTGGCGGGGTCGCTGTTCGGCTCCGAGCAGGCGATGCTGCGCTTCGACATGTCGGAGTTCGGCGAGCGCCACACGGTCTCGCGTCTGGTCGGCGCCCCTCCCGGATACGTCGGCTACGACGAGGCCGGCCAGCTGACCGAGCGGGTGCGCCGGAACCCGTACTCCGTCGTGCTGTTCGACGAGATCGAGAAGGCGCACCCGGACGTGTTCAACCTGCTCCTGCAGGTGCTGGACGACGGTCGCCTGACCGACGGCCAGGGCCGCACGGTCGACTTCCGCAACACGGTGATCATCATGACCTCGAACCTGGGGTCGGAGTTCCTGGCCTCCCGCTCGGGTGCGATGGGCTTCGTGGCCCGCGCGGCCGACGGCTCGGACGGCAACGGCTTCGGGTCGGACAAGGCGCTCCGCGACCGGGTGATGGGCAAGCTCCGCGAGGCGATGCGTCCGGAGTTCCTCAACCGGATCGACGAGATCGTGCTGTTCCGCAAGCTCGAGAGGGAGCAGCTGCGCGAGATCGTGTCGCTGCTGCTGGGTGCCACCCGCATCCGTCTCGATGCCCACGAGATCACGCTGACGGTGACGGATGCGGCGATCGACTGGATGGCCGAGAACGGCTACGAGCCCGAGTACGGTGCTCGCCCGCTGCGCCGCGTGATCCAGCGCAACGTCGACGACGCGATCGCCGACCTGCTGGTCTCGGGCTCCCTCGCCGACGGCGGGGAGGTCACGGTGGATGCGGCCGACGGTTCGCTGAGGGTCACCTCGGGGGCCGAGGCGGCTTCCGGATCGGCACCGGCGTGGGACCTGGCTCAGGCGGCCTAGTCCACTCGTAGAACGGCAGAAGGGCCGGACACCCCTGAGGTGTCCGGCCCTTTTCGCTGCCCGCCGCCGGCCGACTGAGACTGCTCGGGCGGGTCGGGGGGGCAGGGGGTCAGGAGCTTGCGCTGCGGCGCGGGCGGCCGAAGGCGAACCAGCCGATCGAGCCGATCAGCGGGATGATGATGACCACCAGGATCCAGATCACCCGCTCGGTCGCGGTGAGTCGATCGGCGCGCACGATGCTCACGAGAGCCGCGATCCAGAGCACCACGGAGGCCAGGATGAGCAGGAGCACGATCACGTGCCCGAAGTTGAATTCGCCGAACATGGTTCCCACCGTCTCATGCCGGAGGGCGATCCGCCAGCGGAAACCGGCTGCCTCTCGTGACCGTCCCGGGAGACAGCGGTAGATTGGGCGGCATGACGACGCGCGAACGGGAACTGGTCGAGACCTTCGTGGAGCTCGCCGACACCCTCGTCGTCGGCTACGACGTGATCGACCTGCTGCAGCGGCTCGTGGAGCGGAGCGTGTACTTCGTTCAGGCGACCGACGGCGGCATCCTGTTGCCCGACGCGCAGGGCGCGCTCGAGGTGGTGGCCTCGACCAGCGAGCGCAGCCGCCTGATCGGTCTCCTCCAGCTCGACGCCGGCGAGGGCCCGTGCATGGACGCGTACCTCACCGGGGCGGTCGTCAGCGTCGCCGACATCAGCGAGACGGCCGCCCGGTGGCCTCGTTTCGCGGCCGAATCGGCCTCGCTCGAGTACCGCTCGATGCACGCGATCCCGATGCGGCTCCGCGACGAGACGATCGGGTCGCTCAACCTTTTCAGCGACCACCCCGGCACCCTCCCCGCGGAGGATGCGGCGGCCCTCCGCGCCCTCGCCGACGTCGCGACCATCGGCATCCTGCACGAGCGCGCGTTCCGCGAGGCCGACACGGCCCGCGAGCAGTTGCAGCACGCTCTCGACAGCCGGGTGATCATCGAGCAGGCCAAGGGCGTGATCGCCCACACCGAGGGCGTGAGCGTCGACGACGCCTTCGAGATCCTGCGCGATCGGGCCCGGCGGAGCGGCCGGAAGCTCTCGCTCGTGGCGCGCGAAGCGGTCGAGTTCCGCCGCTAGGGCGCCCACCCCGTTCCCGATCCGCCGTCCTAGGCTGAGGACATGGCGAAGATGTGGGTTGCGAAGGATTTCGGCGGGCTCGACGTGTTCGAGGAGGTGCACGTCGACGTGCCGGCGCCCGGCCCCGGCGAGGTGACCATCGGCATCCGTGCCGCCGGCATGAACCCGGCCGACTACAAGCACGTCGCGAACGGCTCGGACCGCTCGCTCCTGCCGGTGCCGATCGGCTACGAGTGCGCGGGCGTCGTGACGGCCGTGGGCCCGGACACCCGGATCGGATCGGGCCCGGTGGAGGTGGGCGACGAGGTGCTCGCCTTCCGGATCTCGGGCGGGTACGCCACCGAGCGCACGGTCGCGGCGAAGGACGTCTTCGCGAAGCCCGGGTCGCTGTCGTTCGAGCAGGCCGCGAGCCTTCTGCTGGTGTCGACCACGGCCGCCGAGATGCTCGACGTGACCGGGGTCAGGGCGGGCGACATCGTGCTGCTGCACGGGGCATCCGGATCGGTCGGGGTCGCCGTGCTGCAGCTCGCGGCCGCGATCGGCGCGCGGGTGATCGGCACCTGCGCCGAGCAGAACTCCGACCTGGTCAGGCGTTTCGGCGGCGAGCCGGTCGTGTACGGGCCCGGTCTCGAGGAGCGCGTGCGGGCGCTGGCGCCCGAGGGCGTCGACGCGGCGCTCGATGCGGTCGGTACGGATGAGGCGATCGACGTGTCGCTCGCCCTGGTCGCCGACCCCGCGCGGATCGTCACGATCGCCGCCATGGCCCGGGCCGCCGAACGGCACGAGGGCTTCCGAGTGATTGCGGGGGCGATGCCGGCGAGCGCCGCCTTCCGCGACGAGACCCGGCCACGGCTGATCGAGGCGGCGGGGCGCGGCGAACTCGTGATCCCGATCGCGCAGACCTTCCCGCTGTCGAAGGCGCGCGAGGCGCTCGAGGTGCTGGCGGGTCAGCACCCGGGTGGGAAGCTCGTGCTGGTTCCCTGAGCCTGAAGCCGCTAGACGGCGGCGCGACGGATGGCGTGGGCCGAGAAGGCCCCACCGACCGCGGCCGCGCCGGGCACGGTCCACCACAGCCAGTGCACGGTGCCGGGGCTCTGCATCGTGACGAGCGCGGCGACGGCCGTGGCGGCGAGGGCCATCGCGAGACCGACGCCGGTGGCGCTCCGGCGCGTGTCGAGGGTGCGCAGCCCGGCGTACCAGGCGATCAGGCCGGCGGCCGCCGCGGTGAAGCCGAGCGCGGCGCCGACGAGGGTGCTGGTGAGGGCCGCGAACATCCAGAAGCTCAGGTCGGGCCAACTGAGCACGACGATGACGGTCTGAGTGGTGAGGATGCTCGCGAGCATCGTCGCCAACCCGCCTTCGAGCGCGAACCGGAGCGGGGAGGTGGCGGTGCCGGCGCCCGTGCCGGTGCTGGTGGCAGCGACGGCTGCGGCCGGACGGACCGCGGAGGCACCGGCCGAAAGGGCGGTGGAGGCGCCGGCCGAATGGGCGAGCGGGCCGGCCGCTGAGCGCTCGACGACCTCCGGTGTGCCCCGGTCGTCTGCGCCGTCAGCGCGTGCTGCGCCCTCCATGGGTCGAGTATGCCAGGGGCCGTTCGCCTGTCGTCGCGACGACTGTCGCAATCCACGTCACGCCGCCGGACGCGAGCCGACGGAACGGGGATCAGGCGCGAGCGGGCGTCGGAACCCGGGAGGCCGGGCGGGCGAGCTCGCGGGCCGCGATGACGGCCGCGGCCACGCCCGCGAGCACGGCCGGAACGAGATCGAGCGGCCAGCTGGGCCAGAGGGCCGGCCGCACCGCGATCACGAGCAGCCCGATGGCCGACCCGAGCAGCGCGACCGCGAGTCCGATCAGGAGGGCCGCCGCCCACGGTGACCGCGGCATCCTGAACCGTCGCACCAGCACCCAGGTCACGACGCCCGCGACCGCGAAGACCACCCCGACGACCAAGCCGCCCACGCCCGCGTCGAGCACGACCACCCGGCCCTCGTCGGTCATCCAGCCGTGGCGGACGAGCACCTCGCCGAGGGCGACCCCGAAGCCGGCGACCGCGGCGACGATGGTCGTGGCGACCACGAAGGCGGAGGTGATGCCGGCGGTCGCGCTTCCCGCATCCTGTCGATACGTCGTCACAGAGCGCCCCTCTCTTGTCGTCGTTCGGCGGGATTCCAGGCGTCTTCGAGCGCCTCATCCGGGCGTCGGCATCATGTTACCCGCGGCGGCGTAACACTGGCCCGATGCGTCCGGGCATCGGCTACAGTCGTCGCAACCCCCGGCGCCTTGGCGGAGTGGTTACGCAGCGGTCTGCAAAACCGTCTACACGGGTTCGAATCCCGTAGGTGCCTCAATTTCCGCACTAGCGGCTCTAGACTCGATTCCGTGACGCAGATACGGGTAAAGGATGCCGCAGTCTTTCTCGGCGTGAGCGACGACACGGTGCGGCGCTGGGTCGACGCGGGCCTGATCGCCAGCGCGAAGGACGACGCCGGTCGCACGGTCGTCGACGGCCTCGACCTGGCGCAGCTGGCGCGGAAGAACGCGGTGCTCCCCGCCGACCCCAGCGAGATCGGCCGCAGCGCGCGCAACCGCTTCGTCGGGCTGGTGACCGAGATCACGCTCGACCGGGTGATGGCCCAGGTCGAGCTGCAGTGCGGCCCGCACCGCGTGGTCTCGCTGATGTCGAGCGAGGCCGTGCGCGAGCTCGGTCTCGAACCGGGCTCGGTGGCGATCGCGGTGGTCAAGGCCACGACCGTGATGATCGAGACCCCCCGGGGCGACGCGTGAACGGCATCCGGATGCACGGTCGCCGCGCGGAGACAGCGCGGCGGGGTGCCCTGCTGGTCGCGATCGCAGCGACGGCCGCACTGCTCGCGGGCTGCGCCGGCGGCGCATCCGGGAGCCCGGCGGATCCGGCGGACGCCCCCGGCACCGCGACGAGCCCCGGCACCGCCGCACCCGACACCTCGACCCTCGACGGGTCGGTCACGGTCTTCGCCGCGGCGTCGCTCAAGGGCACTTTCACCGAGCTCGCCACCCGCTTCGAGGCCGAGCATCCGGGAGTCGACGTCGAGCTGAACTTCGCCGGCTCCAGCGACCTCGTCACCCAGATCACCGAGGGCGCTCCCGCCGACGTCTTCGCCTCGGCCGACGAGAAGAACATGACCACGCTCACCGACGCCGGCCTGATCGACCCCGCGGCCCCGGTCGACTTCGCGACCAACGTGCTCGAGATCGCCGTGCCGCCGGGCAACCCGGCCGGGATCACCTCGTTCGCCGACCTGGCGAACCCCGCGGCCAAAGTCGTCGTCTGCGCCCCGCAGGTGCCCTGCGGTGCCGCGACCGCCTCCGTCGAGCAGACGACGGGCGTCGACATCCCCGCCGTCAGCGAGGAGTCGTCGGTCACCGACGTGCTCGGCAAGGTCACGAGCGGCGAAGCGGATGCGGGCCTGGTCTACGTCACCGACATCGCCGCCGCCGGCGACGCCGTGCAGGGCATCGCATTCCCCGAATCCGCGAACGCCGTCAACACGTACCCCGTCGCCGTGGTCGACCACGCCGGACGTCTCGACGGCGCTACCGCCGTCGCGCGCGCCTTCGTCGATTTCGTCGCCGGAGCCTCGGGTCGCGCCGTCCTCTCCCCCGCCGGCTTCGGCGCTCCCTGATCCCGCGCCGGATCCGACCCGACCCAGCCGGCCCGACCAGACCCACCCCGAAGCCGCCGACGAAAGGAGTGACGTGTCCTACCGCTCCCTCCCCCGCTGGCTGATCGTCGTCGCCATCGTGGGCGCCGCGTTCGTCGTGCTCCCGCTGGCCGGCATGGTGCTGCGGGTGGACTGGGCGAACTTCCTCCCCCTCATCACCTCCGAGTCCTCCCTCGACGCCCTCGGCCTCAGCCTCCGCACCTCGCTCGCCGCCACGGCGCTCTGCATCGTGCTCGGCGTGCCGATGGCGCTCGTGCTCGCCCGCACCCGGTTCTGGGGACAGAAGGTGCTGCGCTCGCTCGTGCTGCTGCCCCTGGTGCTCCCGCCCGTCGTCGGCGGCCTGGCCCTGCTCTCGACCTTCGGCCGCCGCGGGCTCCTCGGCCAGACCTTCGACGCCTTCGGCATCCAGCTCGCCTTCTCGACCACGGCCGTCGTGCTCGCGCAGACCTTCGTGGCGCTGCCCTTCCTCGTGCTGAGCCTCGAGGGGGCGCTCCGCACCGTCGGCACCCGCTACGAAGCGGTCGGCGCGACCCTCGGCGCCTCGCCGAGCACGGTGCTGCGCCGCATCACGCTCCCCCTCGTGCTCCCCGCGCTCCTCTCCGGCGCGGTGCTCTCGTTCGCCCGCGCGCTCGGCGAGTTCGGCGCGACGCTCACCTTCGCCGGCAGCCTGCAGGGCACCACCCGCACCCTCCCCCTCGAGATCTACCTCCAGCGCGAGACCGATCCGGATGCCGCGGTCGCCCTCTCCCTCGTGCTCGTGGTCGTCGCGATCGTCGTCGTCGCGGTGGCGCACCAGGCGGGCGAGGCCTCCCCTCTCCGTCGCGGCCGTCGGCTCGTGCCGGATGCGCAGGACTCAGCCGACATCCGGCCGGTCGAACGGCGGCAGTCGTGAGTCTGCAGTTCCGGGCGAGGATGCCCGACCGCGGCTTCGACGTCGCGCTCGACGTCGCCGAGGGCGAGACGCTCGCCGTGCTCGGCCCGAATGGCGCGGGCAAGTCGACCCTCCTCGCCCTGCTCGCCGGACTCCTCCGCCCGGCCGAAGGGCGCGCCGATCTCGACGGCACCGTGCTGTTCGATGTGCCGCCGGCCTCGCGCCGCGGCACCGTGCTGCCGCCGCACCGCCGGGGCGTCTCGCTGCTCGCCCAGGAGGCTCTCCTCTTCCCCCACCTCACCGCGCTCGAGAACGTCGCTTTCGGCCCCCGCTCGCGGCGGGGCGGCGACCGGAGCGCCGACCCCCACACGCTCGCGCGCACCTGGCTCGACGAGGTCGACGCCTCCGGGCTTGCTGGCCGTCGCCCGCACGAGCTCTCCGGCGGCCAGGCCCAGCGCATCGCCGTCGCCCGCGCCCTCGCCTCCGAGCCACGCCTGCTGCTGCTCGACGAACCGATGGCGGCCCTGGATGCGGCGGTCGCCCCCGCCCTCCGCCGCACCCTCCGTCGGGTGCTCGCCGGCCGCACGGCGATCATCGTCACCCACGACATCCTCGACGCGTTCACCCTGGCCGACCGGGTCGTCGTGATGGACGGCGGCCGGATCGTCGACTCCGGCCCCACCCGAACCGTGCTCGACCGCCCGACCAGCCCGTTCCACGCCGGGCTCGCCGGCCTCAACCTGCTCGTCGGCACGGTCGCCGCGAGCACCCCCGGCGGCGGCGAGGTGGACGTCGAGCTGGACGTCGAGCTGGGCGTCGAGCTGGGCGTCGAGGCTGCCGGAACCCGGGTGCGCGCCCGAGCCGACGCGCCGCTCGAACCGGGCCGACCGGCCGCCGTCGCCATCCGCCCGTCCCACATCACCGTGACCGTGACCCCGCCCGCCACCGACACCACCACCACCACCACCGCTGCCACCGCCACCGCCACCGAGCCGGGTCACACCGTGCTCGAGGCGCACGTGCTCGACCTCGAACAGCGCGGAGACGTCGTCCGCCTCCGCACCGAGCACCTGGCGGCCGACCTCACGCCCGGCGAGGCCGCCGCCCTCGACCTCACCGAGGGCCAGCGCGTCTGGTGCCGCTTCGCCCAGGCCGACGCCCTCGCCTACCCGCGCTGAGCCGGAACTGCCCGCCGCGGCCCACGCAGCGTGACCACCGTGTACTCGAGGTTCGCGATCGCGTGCAGCACGCATCCGGCCCCCACCACCGTCAGCGCGGCGGTCGACAGCACGACGTCGTCGGGCCAGAACGAGGCGACCAGCAGCAGCAACGGGAAGCCGACCATCAGCAGCACCGTGCGCACCTTGCCGATCCAGCGCACCGACACGATCCCGGGCTTCCGCACGAGGATCGTGATGCCCAGCACCAGATCGGCGACGAGCAGCACGAGCGCCATCCACAGCGGCACGATCCCCGCCAGCACCAGCGTCGCGCAGACCACGAACTGGCTCACCCGGTCGGCGATCGGATCGAGCTTCCTGCCCAGATCGGTGATCAGGTCGAAGCGGCGCGCGATGAAGCCGTCGGCCCAGTCGGTGACGCCCAGCACGATCAGCACGACGAGGCCGAGCAGCGGACTCCGGAAGACCAGGAGCACCACCACGAACAGCGGCGTCAGGATCAGCAGCCGGCCGAAGGAGATCGCGTTGGGGAGGTTCACGAGTCGGGAAGGGCCTCGGAGGTGATGATCGTGCCCGTCCACCCGGGCTGCCGGGCGACGAGTTCGGTGAGCTCGGCGTTGATGTACAGGGTGCCGCCGTCGGCGCCCGCGGTGTGGAAGTAGGAGTCGTTGAAGACGCTGTCGCTGAGCACGACCTTCACGTTCGGATAGGTCTGGATGATGCGCGCGATGGCGCGTTCCGGATCCGGCACGTCGACTCCCTTCGATAACCTTGGTTCAGCTTAGTTCTAGGGGGTAACCATCACATGGAGTTCACGACGGAAACGATCGGCGACGACGTCGCCGTCATCCGCGGTGACGGCCGGCTGAACATGGTGTCGGCGCAGCCTCTGCGCGACACCGTGAAGCGAGCGATCGACGCAGGCCGGCACCGCATCGTGGTCGAGTTGAGCCGCGTGCCGTTCATGGATTCGTCCGGCCTCGGCGCCCTGATCAGCTGCCTCAAGTCGGCGCGCGAGACCG
The DNA here is from genome assembly GCF_001571005.1 of Herbiconiux solani NBRC 106740. Classification (GTDB taxonomy): domain Bacteria; phylum Actinomycetota; class Actinomycetes; order Actinomycetales; family Microbacteriaceae; genus Herbiconiux; species Herbiconiux solani. The sequence goes on from NZ_BCST01000008.1 coordinate 121,796, forward strand.
GCGGCGACCTGCGGATCGTCGCTCCCTCGACCCAGGTCTCGATGGTGCTGAAGCTGTCGAACGTCGACAAGATCCTCACCCCGTACCCCTCGATCGAGGAGGCCTCCCGTGACTGAGGAGCGCAAGAACCTGGTCTTCTCCTCGCCGCCCGACGACGTGGATGCGGTGCACGAGTTCCTGGAATCGGTCTGGACCGCGAACCCCGAGGTGAGCGAGTACGACCGGATGGCGTTCGAGACGGCGCTGATCGAGCTGGCCTCCAACGTCATCCAGCACGCCTCGGGCGAGGGCGGGGTCACCTGCGTGCTCTCGGTCACGGCCGATGAGACGGGTCTCGTGGCCTCGCTCGCCGACACGGCCGACGCGGGGGGCATCGTGCTGATGAACCGCGAGATGCCCGACGAGCTGTCCGAGTCCGGTCGCGGGATCGCCCTCATCCAGGCCCTCGTCGACGACCTGCGCTACGAGCGGGTCGACGAGCGGAACGTCTGGACCATCTCGCGCGCCCGCGAGGCACAGGCCGAGTAATCGGGCGCTAGCGGCTCAGCGGCTCGGCTGCTCAGCGGCTAGACCCTCAGCAGCTCGCGACCCGGCGGGTCAGGCCGTCGCCTGCCGCGTCACCACGACCACGGTGACGTCGTCGTCGGCCGTCGCGTCGGCGGTCAGCTGTGCGACCCGGGCCACCGCATCCTGCGACCCGTCCGCCTGCGCCACGATCGCGGCGACGTCGGCGATGCAGTCGAGGGTGCCGTCGAAGAGGTCGAGCAGGCCGTCGGTGAAGGTGATCAGGCGGTCGCCCGGCTCGAGCACCACGCGCCCGGCGGTCCACAGCCCGTCGGCGACCAGGCCGATCGGCAGGCCGGTCGCCTCGAGCCGCTCGAAGGAGCCGTCCGGGCGCACCAGCACGGTGAGGCCGTGACCGGCGTCGGCGTAGTCGAGCGTGCCCGAGGCGATGTCGATGACTCCGTGGAAGAGCGTCGCGAACGATCCGGTCTCGCCGAGGTCGCGGGCGAGCTGGTCGTTCACGTCGCGCACCGCCCCGACGACGTCGCCGCCGGTGCGGGAGAGGAAGGCCGCGCGCACGGTCGCGGCCATGATCGCGCCCGCGGTGCCTTTGCCCATCACGTCGGCGATCGTCAGCTCGATGCCCGATTCGGTGCCGCGCCAGGAGTAGAAGTCGCCGCCGACGTTCTTGGCGGGCAGGCACACGCCCGCGACCTCGAAGTCGGGCAGGCTCGGCTGGTCACGCGGCAGCAGGCTCTGCTGCACCTCGGCGGCGCGGTCGCGGTCGGCGGAGTCCTGCAGCTCGCGCTCGACCCACTGGCCGAGCTCCTCGAGCAGCCGGTACTGGTCGGGCGTGAACTCGCGCGGGGCGGTGTCGACCAGGCACAGCGTGCCGACCCGGTAGTCGTCGCCGAGGCTGAGCGGCCGACCGGCGTAGAAGCGGATGTGACGCTCACCGGTGACGGTCGAACGCCAGGAGAACCGGTCGTCCTTCGTCGCGTCGGGCACGACGAGCAGCTCGGGGCGCTGGATCGTCACGTCGCAGAACGACTGCGAGCGGTCGCTGTCGGTCGGCACGCCGGGCAGCTGAGGCGACTTGGTGAACTGGCGGGTCTCTTCGAGCAGGTTGATCTCGGCCACCGGCACACCGAACAGCTCACGCGCGATGCGGGTGATGCGGTCGAAGCGCTCCTCACCGGGGGTGTCGAGGAGTTCGAGCTGCCGCACGGCGTCGAGGCGAAGCCGCTCGAAGCCGGCGGGGTCGGTCGTCGGCGTCGGCGTCGGCGCGGGCGCCTGTGCCTGCGCTTGCTGCTGCTGCTGCTGCTGCTGCTGCTGCTGCGATCGTGCGTGCGTTCGGGCCTGGTGCATGTCCTCCGCCATGCCCTAAGCGTAACCGCCGCCCGCCCCCGTGCGGGGGTCGAGGCGGAAGATGCGGAGCGTCCGGCCCGACGCCCGCTCGTAGCCGCGGTAGCCGGGCCACTGCTGTTCGATGAAGGCCCAGACCGCTTCTCGCTCGTCGTCGTCGACGAGGTGGGCCCGCACCGGGACGGGGCGGCCGTGCACGACGACCTCGGCATCCGGATGCGCGATCAGGTTCGCGCTCCAGGCCGGGTGTGCGGCGCCGGCGAAGTTGCTGCCGGTCACGAGCATCCGGCCATCCGGTTCGGGCACGTACATCAGCTCGGTCTCGCGGGCTAGGCCCGACTTCGCCCCGGTCGTGCGCAGCACGAGCGACGGGACGAGCAGTCCGCTCAGCTGCACGCGGCCGCGCGTCAGGAACCGGATCGCCCGCTCGAGCGGGGGCATGATCGTCGGGCCGACGCGCCGGAAGAAGCGGGTTCGGGAGAACCGGGCGACGGCGACCCGGATGCCGCGGACGAGAGAGGCCATGCCTCCATCATGCGCCCGCGGTCATCCGGGTGCGCCGGCCCGACGTGAACCAGGCCGGCGTGCGCCGATCAGTACCAGTTGACCGACTGCGAGTGCGACCAGGCCGAGCAGGGCGTGCCGTAGCCGCGCTTGATGTAGTCCAGGCCCCACTGGATCTGGGTGACCGCGTTGCTCTGCCAGTCGTCGGCGACGGTGCCCATCTTGCTGCCGGGGAGGGCCTGCGGGATGCCGTAGGCACCGCTCGAGGCGTTCTCGGCCTGGTAGTTCCAGCCCGACTCCTTCGACCAGAGCGAGCTCAGGCACTGGAACTGGTCGCTGCCCCAGCCGTACTGGTTCGAGGCCATGTCGGCGGCGACGTCGCGGGCGCCGTCCGGGGTGTTGGCCCGGGCGAGACGGTCGGCGGCGGCCTGAGCCGCGGCGGCGGCATCGGCGGCAGCCTGCGCGGCGGCCTCGGCGGCGGCCTTGTCGACGGCGGCGGCCTGCAGGGTGGCCTGCGTGGTCGCGGCGGCGGCCGAGTTGGTGAGCGTCTGCACGGTCGTGGTGTCGAGGTACGGGTAGTTCGCGAGCGAGGCGACCGAGGCGATCAGCGGGGTCGTGTCGACCTTGCCGTTGACCGAGGCGAGCACCTGGTTGGCCGAGCTCACGGTCTGGGCGGCGCGGGTCTCGGCGCGATCCTTCGTGCGCTCGAGCAGCTCGTTCGGCGACTCCTCCGGGGCCGCGACCGAGATGGTCGTGCTGATGCTCGACGCGTTCGTGGTGCCGACCGAGGTCTCGGCGTTGGCGATGGCGGGGTGCACGACCGAGGCCGCGGTGACCAGGACCGCGGCGGCGGCGACCGACCCGATGGGGCCGAGCACGTGGGCCGCGCGGCGCAGGCGGTGCCGGCGGTCGTGCTGGCGGATCGCCTTGCGGCTGTCGAACGAGGAGGGTCGGCGGGCCGCGATGATCGCGTTCTCGCCGGTGTCCGTGGAGAGGAACTGCACCGGGGCGTCCGGAGCGCCGATGCCGGAGCCGGCGGTCGGGGCGAGGGAGGTGGTGCGTTTCTTCGATGAGGGTGAGGCGGGCGTTGCGTTGGGCATGGTTTCCAATGGTTCGGCCAATGGGTGCGGGCGCGCGCGAGCGGTCGGCTGCACTCCGGCCGCGGAAACGGGCGCGCTGCAAAAGGGCGGCGCACGCGCGGGGGAACAGGGGCTGAGGGGGGTCGGCGCCCTGCCGCGGCGATTGGCGGTGACGGTCGATGTCGGGTTGTTCCAGAAGCCGTCTCGGCTCCGGCGTGACGCTCGCACCGGGGGCCGGATGATCGGGTTGGCCGGCGGGCAAACGATTGAAGCAACAAGTATCGACGCTCTTCCTGAAAGAAATCTCCATGCGCCGTAATGCGTCACCTGTCGCTCAGCCGCGCGAAGCCGCCATCGGGCTCGGCACGACCGGCCGGAGCAGGTGGGAAAGCGCCCGCAGGACTGTGCACGGGGGCCGGATCGGCGCACGATGGAGAGCACGGTGAAACCACCGCCCTCGCCCCTGCGACGAACGGATACATCATGAACAAGATCCTCCTGCTCCTGGCCTTCGGCGCCGGCTACGTCCTCGGCACCCGCGCGGGCCGCCGTCGGTACGAGCAGATCCGCGCCAAGGCCAAGGACTTCTGGAACGACGAGCACGTCCAGTCGGCCGTGCACTCCGCCGGCGAGGCCGTCGAGTCGGCCGCGGGCAAGGCCGCCGACAAAGCGGGCGACCTCATCGGCAAGGTACGCTCGGCGAACTGACGCTATCCCCCGATCCCCCGAGGAGTCCCGACGTGGCGAAGAAGAAGTCCGAGCCGGACAACCAGCAGCTCAGCGTCCCCGCCGCCGTGACCCAGGTCGCCCGGGGGGTCGTCACGGCCCGCGCGGTCAAGACGAACGAGCGCGACGAGGATGCGGAGCCGGCCCCCAAGCGGAGCCGCGCCGAGCTGCAGGCCGACATCAAGGCCAGCCGCGCCGAACTCACCGGTGTGCTCGACGAGATCCAGCAGCGCCTCGACGTCCCGGCCAGGGCTCAGGAGATCGCCGGCGACTTCCGCGCCGATCCGATGACGGCGGCGCGCACCCACAAGAAGACGACGGCGACCGCAGTCGTCCTCGTGGCCGCCGTCGGCACCGGTATCGGCTTCCTCATCCGCGCGATCGTGAAGTGACCGCGGCCTGACGCGACCGCACCCGCTGCTTGAACCAGCGGGTGTCCGGGATGCGCGCGAGGAACGGTCCGACCACGACCGTGATCAGCACGTACCCCGTGGCCAGCGGCGCCAGCCGCGGCTCGATCCCGGCGCTGACCGCGAGCCCGGCGATCACGATCGAGAACTCGCCGCGCGGTGTGAGCGAGAGGCCCGCCCGCCAGCGACCGGGGATCCCGATGCCGCCCCGGCGCGCGGCCAGGTACCCCGTCGCGACCTTCGTCGCCATGGTCAGGATCGCCAGCAGCGCCGCCGGTACGAGCATGGAGACCAGCTCGGACGCATCCGTCGCCAGCCCGAAGAAGACGAAGAACACGGCGGCGAACAGATCGCGGAGCGGCGTCAGCACCTGGCTGGCCTGGTGCGCGACCTTGCCCGACACCGCGATCCCGACCAGGAACGCGCCCACCGCCGACGAGACGTTCACCTCGGCCGCGACGCCGGCGACGAGCATCGTGAGCCCGAGCACGCCGAGCAGCAGGGGCTCGGGATGCTCGGCCGTGAAGATCCGCGAGATGAACCGCCCGTAGCGCAGCGCCACGAACAGGATCGCGGCCACCACCCCGACCGCGATCGCGACCGTCACGGCGCCCTGCACGAGGCTCACGCCGACGACCAGCGCGGCGAGGATCGGCAGGTAGAACGCCATCGCGAGGTCTTCGATCACCAGGATGGCGAGCACGATCGGCGTCTCGCGGTTGCTCAGCCGGCCGAGGTCGCGGAGCATCTTGGCCACGACCCCTGACGACGAGACCCAGGTCACGCCCGCCAGCGCGACCGCCGCCACCGGACCCCAGCCGAGCACGAGAGCGAGCACCGCACCGGGCAGCGCGTTGAAGACCGCATCCAGGAGCCCGGCTACCCGCGACTGCTTGAGGTTGCTCAGCAGCTCCTGGGCCGTGTACTCGAGCCCCAGCAGGGCGAGCAGCAGGATGACCCCGATCTCGGAGCCGACCTCGAAGAAGTCGGCGCTCGCGTCGAGCGGGATGAAGCCGCCGTTGCCGAACAGCAGGCCGACGAGCAGGTAGAACGGGATCGGCGAGATCCCGATGCGGAGCGCCAGTCGCCCGAGCAGGCTCATGCCGAGCAGGAGAGCGCCGACCTCGATCAGGATCACCGTCGTCTCGTGCACGGCGCTCCTCTCAGTCCGGCCCGTTGGCGATGATGCGGCTGAGGGCGTCGAGCCCCTCGCGGATGCCGACCGCCACGATCACGTCGCCCGGCCGCAGGATCTCGGCGGGCGTCGGCGACGGCATCACGGTCGTGCCGCGCACCAGCGCCACGATCGAGACCCGGGTGCGCGTGCGCGCCTTCGTGTCGCCGAGCGGGCGGTTGAGGTAGGGCGAGTCGGTGGGCAGCAGCAGCTGCTCGGTGTAGAGCCCGGCCACGTCGCCGGCGAGGCTGGTGAGCCGCGTCATCGAGATCGAGCTGCCGAGCAGGTCGGCGAGCGCCGCCGCCTCGTCGTCGGTGAGCTCGACCGAGTCGCTCGAGGAGTCCGGGTCGTCCTCGTCGACGAAGGCCAGGTCGTGGTCGCCGTCGCGGTGCGACACCACGCTCACCCGCCGACCGGTGCCGGTCAGCAGATCGTGACGGACGCCGATGCCCGGCAGGTCGACCTTCTCGATGCGCACTCCCACGAGGACACGGTAGCAGCGGGCTCAGCCCGCCGCGGGCTCCGGATCCGGCTTGCGCGTCTCGACGGCGTCGTGCGGCTCGTGCTCGGGGCCGGACCAGACCTTGACGATCGCCCAGGCGACGGCCGCGATCGGCACCGAGAGCACGGCGCCGATGATGCCGCCGAGGATGGTGCCCGCGGTCAGGGCCACGAGGATGACGAGCGGATGCAGTTTCAGCGACTGCGCCATCACGACCGGCTGCAGGAAGTTGCCCTCCAGCTGGTTCACCCCGATCACGATGATGACCACGATCAGCGCGACGACCGGCCCGTTCGCCACCAGGGCGACCAGAGCGGCGAGCACGCCGGCGAGCGTCGCACCGACGATCGGGATGAACGCGCCGATGAACACGATGATCGCCAGCGGCAGGGCCAGCGGCACCTGCAGGATCGCCAGCCCGATGCCGATCGCGGCGGCGTCGACGAAGGCGATGATCGCGGTGCCCCGCACGTACCCGCCGAACACGCGGACCGCGGTGGAGCCGATCCGCTCGCCGCGCGCGTGCCGGTAGCCGCGGAAGGGGCTGATCAGGAAGCGCCAGATCCGCCCGCCGTCCTTGAGGAAGAAGAAGAGGATGACGACCATGAGCACCGCGCCCGTGATCACCTCACCGGCCGCCGAGACCCCGGCGAGCGCTCCCGTGCCGAACTGGCTGCTCGTCAGGAAGCCGGTCACCGCATCCCGCGCCCCGTCGATCTGCGACTGGTCGATGTCGATCGGCAGGCCGACGATGAAGCCGTGCAGGTCGTCGATGCCCTGCGACGCCGAGTCGCCGAGCGAGGACCACTGGCCGCGCACCGCGAAGACGATCAAGGTGATCAGGCCGCCGATCACCACGATGCCGGCGACCAGGGTGATCCAGGTCGCGAGCATCGACGAGAGGCCGTGGCGGCGGAAGAAGTTCATCAGCGGGTTGAGCGCCGACGCCAGGATGAGGGCGATCAGCACCGGGATCACCACGAGCTTGAGCTGCACGAGCGCGAACACGACCACCGCGGCCAGCGTGAGCACGATCAGGATCTGGATGCTGCGGATGCTGAGCTCGCCGAACTTGTCGGTGAGCAGGTCGCGGAGCGAGGCGCGGCGGCCGGGGGGTGTCGGCGTCTGCGCGGACGGCGTAGCGGGCGTCTGCGTGGCGGGCGCCTGCGCGGGCGGCGCCTGCGCGCTCGGCGTCGCTGCGTCGGGTGCCGGTGAGGATGCGGAGGCGGATGGTTCGGTCGGCATACGACAACCTTGACACGGCGGGGTCGTGACCGCCCGCAGCCTGGCACGCTACCCTCGGCAGCAGGGAGCCCTCGGAGCCGGGAGGAGAGCACCATGTCCCAGTCGCCGACCGCGGTCGCCCAGGTCGCGGGCGAGCTCCGCGAGCTCATCCTCGATGCTCGGCTGGCCCCGGGGCAGCCGCTCCGCGAGGAGACCCTCGCTGCCGAGTACGGCGTCAACCGCCACACCGTGCGCGCGGCCCTTCAGCAGCTGGCCGCCGCCCGCCTCGTCTCGTTCGAGCCCTACAAGGGCGCGCGCGTGCGCCGTTTCGACGACGACGACATCCGGGCGCTGATGGAGTACCGGGCAGCGCTCGAAGGCGAGGCGGTGTCGTTGCTCGTGGTGGCCTCGCCGGACGGCGTCGTCCGCCTGCCCGAGTCGGTGGTCGAGGCCAATGCGGCCCTTCGCGCCGCCTGCGAGCGCGACCCGGGCGACCACCGTGCGATCGAGCGGGCCCATGCCGCCCTCCACCACGCGATCGTCGAGGCCGCCGGCAGCCCGCGGATCACCGAGGCGCACGCGGGCCTGGAGAGCGAACTGCTCCTCTTCCTCAACCAGCTGCGCTCGGTGCTGCCGGCGACCGAGATGGCCGACCAGCACGACCGGCTGCTGGCGGGCATCCGGTCGCGGGGAACCGAGGAGATCCGCGACCACCTGCGCACCTCGGCCGGGCAGCTGATCGCGCTGCACCGCGAGGCGGGTTGAGTCGGCGCTGCTTCCCCGCAGCGCGGGGCTGGCGCCGCGACCGGGTGCCGGGCAGGATCGGTGCATGACCGACTCCCCCGCGTTCCCCGTCGTTCCGATGCTCGCCAAGGCCGTGGCCACGGTTCCCGAGCCGGACAGCGTCGAGGGTGGCCTCTCCTACGAGCCGAAGTGGGACGGCTTCCGCGGGATCGTCTCCGTCACCGCCGACGGGGTCGAGATCGGCAGCCGCGGTTCGAAGCCGCTGACCCGGTACTTCCCCGAGCTGGTGACCGAGTTCGCCCGGCAGCTCCCGGTGGGGTGCGTGCTCGACGGCGAGATCATCCTGCCCCGACCCGTTGACACGACGGGCGGCGCGGCCGGTGCCACGACGACCGACGCGGCCGGAACCTGGGCCGACAGCACGGGCGAGCGCCGGCTCGACTGGGAGGCGCTGTCGCAGCGCATCCACCCCGCGGCCAGCCGCGTGGCGAAGCTCGCCGAGGAGACCCCGGCGATGTTCGTGGCCTTCGACCTCCTCGCCCTCGACGGTGCCGAGCTGCTCGGCCTGCCGTTCTCCGAGCGCCGTGCCGCACTCGAGCAACTCGCCCAGACCTTCGAGGCGCCCCTCTCGCTCTCCCGCCGCACACTCGACGTCGAGCAGGCCAAGCGCTGGCTGGTCGAGTTCGAGGGTGCCGGGCTCGACGGCATCGTGGCCAAGCCGCTCGCGGCCGCCTACGCCCCGGGCAAGCGGATCATGCTCAAGGTCAAGCACCACCGCGAGGCCGACGTCGTGGTCACGGGCTACCGCATCCACAAGAGCGGCCAGGGCGTCGGCTCGCTGCTGCTCGGGCTCTTCGACGACGACGGCGGGATCCGCGGTGTCGGCGGCGCCTCGGCCTTCAGTGACAAGCGCCGGCTCGAGCTGATCGACGAGCTCGAGCCCTACGTGCTGCGCGACGACGAGGGCCGTCCGGTGCTCGGCGAGGGCGAGCGCAGCCGCTTCTCGTCGGGCAAGGACGTGTCGTTCGTGCAGCTGGAGCCGCGGCTGGTCGCCGAGGTGCGGTACGACCAGATGGAGGGGCTGCGGTTCCGGCACACCGTGCAATTCGAGCGCTGGCGGCCCGACCGCGAGGCCCGATCGTGCACCTTCGAACAGCTCGACCGCCCGATCGCCTACGACCTGGGCGAGGTGCTCGTCCGAACGGAATGAAAAACAGGGGGTTCGTCTGCATTATGCACTCGAACCCCCCGATTTTCATTCCGTTCGAAAGAGGCTCCGCACGAACGGGCTGATAATCGCGCCTACGCGTGCATATCGCACGTATGACGACGATCCTCAGCCCGTTCGTGCATCACTCCTCGGTCTTGCGCGCCCGGCTGGGCTGCACCCGCGGCGGTTCGCCCGGCATCTTGGGGTAGTCGGGCGGGAACGGCAGCTCGCCGAGGCCGTTCTCGAGGTCGCGGGCCCACCACTCCAGCAGCACGCCGATGCGGCCGGGCTCGGCGCCCATGTCCTCCCACGGGTCGCCGACGGTCTTCAGCCGGTCGGGCACGCTCTGCACCGTGAACGTCGTCGGGTCGGCGGTCGGCAGCTCGTCCCAGGTCAGCGGGCACGACACGGGCGCGTGCGCGAGGGCGCGGGGGCTGTAGGCGCCCGCGATCGTGCGGTCGCGGTTGGCCTGGTTGAAGTCGACGAAGATGCGCTCGCCGCGCTCCTCCTTCCACCAGTTCGTGGTGACCTCCTCCGGCATCCGCCGCTCGAGCTCGCGCGCGGCGGCGATCACGGCGTGGCGCACGTCGAGGAACTCGTGGTCCGGCTCGATCGGCGCGAACACGTGCACGCCGCGGTTGCCCGAGGTCTTGACGAACGCGGTGAGGCCGGCCTCGGCCAGAACCTCGCGCAGCGCGAGTGCGGCGGGGATCGCGTCGCCGAAGTCGGTTCCGGGCTGGGGGTCGAGGTCGATCCGCAACTGGTCGGGGAAGTCGGGGGCCTCGGCCCGCGAGGGCCAGGGGTGGAAGACCACCGTGTTCATCTGCCCGGCCCAGACCGCGCCGGCGGGCTCGTCGATCACGAGCTGCGGATGCACGCGCCCGCTCGGGTAGGTCACCGACACCGAGCGCACGTAGTCCGGGGTGCCCTTCGGCGGGTTCTTCGAGAAGAACTGCTCGCCGTCGATGTCGCCGCCGAATCGCTGGAGCGAGATCGGCCGGTCGCCGTTCGCCCGTACGAAGGGCTCGCCGACCGCGATCAGGTAGCGGGCGAGGTCGAGCTTCGTCAGCCCGACCGCGGGCCAGAGGATGCGGGAGGGGCTGGAGATGCGCACCTCGCGGGTGCCGTGGGGGCCGTCGACGTCGACGGTGGTCGCTTCGCTCGCCATGGCCCCACGCTACTGCGTCGGCCCGCCGAGCGGCAGGGAGGGTGCGGACGGGCAGCGCAGAGCCCCGACCGCGTCAGCCCTGCTGCCGGTGCGCCTCCTCGATGATCCGCAGCACCTGCTCGCTCTCGCGCGGGTCGACGGGCACCGGCTGCCCCGAGCGCAGCGCCTCGGCGAGCTCGCGGTAGAACGAGCCGAACCGCCCGGCCTCGATCGGCACCGCCCGGCTCCCCTCGGGTGACGCGAGCGTGCCGTCGGGCCGGTCGGGGTTCGTGCCGAACCCGGGGTCGTCCTGCCCCAGCCCGGCGGCCAGCTGCGCCTCCTGCGGGTCGAGGCCCTCGATCGTCAGCACGGCCGCCGAGCCGACCACCCGGAACCGCGGCCGCGGTGCGGGAGCCACGGCGCTCATCCAGAGCCGGCTGCGCACCCCGCTCCGGTGCGCGAGGGTGACGAAGGCCTCGTCGGCCGCCACCGCGCCCGGCCGCCGTCGGTCGAGCTCGGCGTGCACGCCCCCGCCGTCGACGTCGACCTCGCCGAACAGCTGCAGCGCCTGGTCGATCAGGTGCGGTCCGAGGTCGAACAGGATGCCGCCGCCCTCCGCGGGCGGCGCGCCGTCCTTCCAGCGCTTGGGCCCGAGTGCGGGCTTCCAGACCTCGAAGGCCGAGTCGAACTGCCGCGCGTCGCCCAGCTCACCGCTCGCGAGCAGCGAGCGCACGGTGAGGAAGTCGCCGTCCCAGCGCCGGTTCTGGAACACCGTGACCTGCCGGCCGACCGCCTCCGCGTGCTCGCGCACGTCGCGGGCGTCGTCGGCGGTGAGCGCGAACGGCTTGTCGACCACGACGTCGAGCCCCGCGTCGAGAGCACGATGGGCCAGCGGCGCGTGGGTGGCGTTCGGGCTGGTCACGACGACGAGGCCGAGGCCGAGGGCCTCCGCTCCGGCGAAGAGCGCGTCGGCATCCGGCACCACGATCCCGTCGCCGTACCGCGACCGGGCCTCGTCGGCCCGGGTCGGGTCGCCGGTGACGATCGCGGCCAGCTCATAGGCGGGGTCGGCGGCGATCAGCGGGGTGTGGAACACCCTGCCGCCCAGCCCGTAGCCGATGACGGCGGTGCGGATGGGGCGGGGGTCGTCAGCGCGCGAGATCATCCCTCCACGCTAGCGGGGCAGCGACTCGGCAACGACCGAGTTGCGACCCGCCGGCGCCCCGCATCACCTCATCACCCCGTGTTCTGCAGCCCCGCCGCGACCCCGTTGACGGTGAGCAGCAGCAGCCGGTGCGCCGCGTCGTCCGGATCCGAGCTGCCGGACTCCCGCACCGAACGCAGCGCCCGCAGCTGGAGCAGCGACAGCGCGTCCACGTACGGACTCCGCAGCCGCACCGCGCGCTGCAGCACCGGCCGGTCGTCGAGGATCTCGGCGTGCCCGCTCGTGCGCCTGACCCACTCGCGGGTGAGCTCGGATTCCTCCTGCACCAGGGCGGCGAGGTCGGGCCGGTCGCCCAGGGCGAGGTAGCGCTCCGCGATCCGCGGGTCGGTCTTCGCGAGCGACATCTCGACGTTGTCGATCATCGAGGTGAACAGCGGCCAGCGGGCGTAGGCGTCACGGAGCAGCTGCTCGTCGCCGACGGCCGCGAGCGCCGAGCCGAGCCCGAACCAGCCCGTGAGGTTGATGCGGGCCTGGGTCCACGAGAACACCCACGGGATGGCGCGGAGGTCTTCGAGCGACTCCACCGAGAGCCCGCGGCGGGCGGGGCGCGAGCCGAGCGCGAGCAGCCCCACCTCCTCCATCGGGGTGACCTGCGCGAACCAGGGGGCGAAGCCTTCGGCCTTGACCAGCTCGTAGAACCGGTGACGGGATGCCTCGTCCATCGTCGCGGCGACACCGGCGAAGTCGAGCGCCGACTGCCGGTTGGCCTCCTCGTTCGAGGGGCTCGAGGCGAGCAGGGTGGCGGCGGCCATCTGCTCGATGTGCCGGGCCGCGATGGTCTTGTCACCGTACTGCGCGAAGATCACCTCGCCCTGCTCGGTGAGCTTGAACCGGCCGTCGACGGATCCGGGCGGCTGGGCGAGCACAGCCTCGTTGGCCGGTCCGCCACCGCGGCCGAGCGCGCCGCCGCGACCGTGGAAGAGGGTCAGCTCGATGTCGTTCTCGGCGGCCCAGTCGGCGATCCGTGACTGCGCCGAGTACAGCGCCAGCGTGGCCGAGACGGGCCCGACGTCCTTCGAGGAGTCGGAGTAGCCGAGCATCACCTCGAGCCGGCGCCCGGTGGCGGCGAGGCGCGCCTGCACCTCGGGCAGCTCGATCATCTCGGCGAGGATGCCGGTGGCCGCGTTCAGATCGTCGAAGGTCTCGAACAGCGGGATGACGTCGAGCACCGGCGCATCGGCCTCGCCGAGCGCCGCGACCGCGAGGGCATAGACGTTCGCGAGATCCTCGGACGACTGGGTGAACGAGACGATGTAGCGCCGGGAGGCCTCGACGCCGAAGCGCTGCTGCAGCGACGCGATCGTGCGGAAGACGGCGAGCACCTCCTCGGTCATCTCGGCACGCTCGCCCCCCTCGCGGAGGTTCTCGAGCGCCTGCCGGTGCACCTTCGAGTGCTGGCGCACCTCGAGCTCGGCGAGGTGGAACCCGAAGGTGCGCACCTGCCAGACGAGGTTCTGCAGCTCGCCCTCGGCGCTCCGCACGGCCCCGCCGGAGCGCAGCGAGTCCTGCAGCACCGCGAGGTCGGCGAGCAGCTCGGCCGGCCGGTCGTAGGCGAGGCGGCGGACGTCGTCATCCGCACCGGAACGGGCCGCGAGCCGGGTGGCGGCGATACGCTCGGCGATCACGAGCAACACCCGGCGGTGCGGCTCGTTCGGCGCGCGGGTGCCGATCTGGGAGGTGACGTGGGGCGCCAGCTCCTGCTGGGCGGCCGCGAGCGCGCGCAGCGCCTCGGAGGGCGGAGTGTCGGCCTCGTCGAGCGTGAGCGTGCGCCCGATCCGGGTGGCGACGTGCTCGAGGCCGAGCAGCACGTGCTCGGAGGCGATGGCGGCGGCCTTGCCCGTCACCTCAGCGGTGACGAAGGGGTTGCCGTCGCGGTCGGCAGCGATCCAGCTGCCGAGGCGGAAGAAGGCGGGCGCGCTCGCGGGCATCGCCCCGGCCCCGGCGCCGAGCAGCCAGTCGTCGAGCAGCCGATAGACCAGCGGCACGGTCTGGAACAGCGTCTGGTCGAAGATCGACATGGCCGTGCGCACCTCGTCGAGCGGGGTGGGCCGGGTCGTGCGGAGGGGCGAGGTACGCCAGAGCACGTCGATCTCCTCGAGCAGCCGCCGCTCGTTCTCCACCAGGCCGATCGACCCGGCGAGCAGGTCGTCCCGCTGGTCGAGCAGGTCGCTGATCCGGCGGATGGCGGAGGCGACCGCGCGCCGCCGGGCCTCGGTCGGATGCGCGGTCAGCACGGGGTGGAAGCGCAGGTCGCGGAGGCGCTCGGCCGTGGCGGCGCGCCCGATCTCCTCCGACATCCGCTCGAGGGCGGCCGGCAGGGAGTCGTTGCGGTCGGCGTCCGGACCGAGCGAGGCGCGGGCGTGCAGCACGCGCACCCGGTGGTGCTCCTCGGCGAGGTTGGAGAGGTGGAAGTAGCAGGTGAACGCACGCGCGATCTGCTCGGCCCGCTCCTGCGTGAACGACTCCACGAGCGCCTCGGCGTCTTCGATCGAGGCGTCGCTGTCGCGCTCGTAGGCGTGGATGACCAGGCTGCGGAGCCTCTCGACGTCGGCCAGCAGATCCTCTCCCCCGGCCTCGGTCAGCACGCGGCCGAGCAGCGCGCCGAGCAGGCGCACGTCGGCGCGGAGGTCTTCATCCACTTGACCGCTCATGTTGCGGCGGCTGGCATCGGTGGATCCGGCGGGGGTTTCCGAGTCGAGGCTCACGGGTTCACGCTAGCGCGAGGTCGCGGCCGTGCCGAAATCGACGAGCGGATGCGCGACGCCCGAGCGGGCGCGTTCAAGACGGCGACGAGCGGATGCGCGACGCCCGAGCGGGCGAGCGAGGGCTCAGCCCCACGCATCCTTCGGTGCCGACACCACGGTCACCGGCGTGTAGGCCCAGTGCGAGCCGTTGGCGTAGTGGCTGCTCGCCCACGGCGAGGCCCAGATCGCCGCCTCGATCTGCGAGGTCGGAGCCGACTCCATGAAGCCGGCCACGATGTCGCGGTACCCGGAGTTGCCGTGCAGGGCGTTGCCCACGTTCGCGGCGGCCGTCACCAGGTTGTCGTAGCTGCCGAGCCCCGACCCGCCGCCCGAGCCCCAGCCGTTGTTGAGCGGGTTGTTGCGCAGGTACCAGCTCTCCGGGCCGTTCTCCTGGCGCATCCACCGGAGCATCACGGTGATGTTCGAGTCGGTCATCGGGAAGCCGCCGAGCAGCAGCACGAGCTGCGCCCAGTCGCGGTTCGTGCTGCCGGCGGCGAGGGTCTGCACGCCGGGCGTCGAGGCGTACTCGTCGCGCGCGATCGCCGCCGCGACGGCGCCCTCGGAGACCGTCACCGACTGGGCGCCGACCATCGGCTGCCCGCCCGAGGTGCCGATCATCGGGGCGTCCGCCGACACGGACCCAGACGTCGAGGACGACCCCGCCTCCGCGTCGCCGGTCGAGACCATCGGGGGCGGGGCGAGCGCGGTCAGCGCCGCGAGTCCGAACACGGAGGCGCCGGCGAAGATCCCGAGAGCGGCCGACCAGGGTCGACGGCGGCCGGCGCCGCGGCCGGCGGCGCGTCGAGATCGCAGGAACAGGGAACTCATACGCCGGCTTCCGCCACCGCTCCCGCACCCGCGTGCACCAGAGGGATGACCTGATCGGCGAAGCGCCGCAGCTCGTCGAGGGCGGGCGAGAACTGCAGCAGCAGGGTGTCGACGCCGACGGCCTCGAACTCGCGGATCTTCGCGGCGACCTGCTCCGGCGTGCCGACGAAGCCCGGCCGCAGCCCGCGGTTCGACACCGAGTAGTCCCGGAGGTCGACCGGGGTGTCGAGCTGCGACTTCGACACGAAGTCCTGGTACGAGGCGTAGGCCGCGCCGTGGCGCACGTCCGTGATCCGGTCGAGTTCGGCGAGCGCCTCCTCCTCGGTGTCGCGCACGATCGCGTACGCGGCCATCCCGAAGTGCTCGAACGGCGGCCGGCCGAGTTCGGCCCGCCGGCGCTGCATGTCGGCGATCTTCGTGCCGAGCTCCTCGACCGTGCCGCCGTGGGTCACGTAGGCGTCGGCGAAGACCGAGATCGCCGCTCGCCCCGCCTCGCTCTCGCCGCCCGCGTAGACGAGCGGCTGCACGGCGGGCTTGGGCTCGAGGTAGGTGCCCTCGAGGCGGAAGTAGGTGCCGTCGTGGCTGTAGGGCGTCTGGGTCCAGAGCCCGCGCAGCACCTCGAGGTACTCGGTCGTGAGCGCGTACCGGTCGTCGTGCGCCCGGAACTCGACCCCGTACTGCCGGGCCTCCTCGGCCCACCAGGCCGAGACGACGTTGAGGGTGAGCCGGTCGCCCGCGATCTGCTGGATGGTCGTGGCCTGCTTCGCCGTGAGCGCCGGCGGGTGGTAGCTCGGCCGCAGCGCGACCATGATCTCGAGAGTCTCGGTGACCGCCGCGAGCGCGGCCGTCGTGGCCCAGGCATCCATCGTCGGGCCGTCGAACCCGCGGATGTCGTTGAGGTTGAGCTCGGGGATCAGCGTGAGGTCGAAGCCCGAGCGCTCCGCCGTCTGCGCGATCTCGGCCAGGTGGGCGAAGGTCAGCGGGGTGTCCTCGTCGTCGACGTTCCGCAGCCAGCCGCCGAAGACCGGGGTCCAGTAACCGAATCTCATGCCGGCACCGTCTCCACGTCGACGCGCGCCGCGAGCTCCCCGGCCAGGAAGGCGGCAAGCGCCCGGGCCGCGGGCCGCGCCGAGACGGCCTCGACGTCGGAGTTGTAGTTCGTGTTCGTGTTGATGTCGTACGGCATCAGGCGCCCGTCGGCGGTCTCGAAGAACTCGACCCCCGCGACCTCGATACCCTGCGCACCGAGGAACGCCTCGAGCCGGGCGATCAGCGGATGCGCGGCGTCGATGTCGTCGCGCTCCTGGAAGAGCGGGGCCGGCTCCGCGGCGTCACCGAGGCCGGGCACGGCGCAGGCGTCGGCCGGGCACAGCTCGAACGAGCCGGCGGAGGTGTCGACGCGCACGGCGTAGACGAAGCGGCCGCCGACGAACTCGGCGCGCGTCACGAACGGCGAGGCCGTGGTGACGTACTCCTGCAGCAGCGTGATGCCGTCGGCGGGCTCCTCGAAGTCGGGGCCGGAGACGTAGGCGTCGAACTCCTCGACGCTGTCGAAGCGGCGGACGCCGAGACCCTTGCCGCCCTGGTTGTGCTTCGTGATGAACGGGGTCGGCAGCTCGCGCGCCCGGCGCGAGAGGTCGGCGGTGCCGAACACCGCGATCGTCTCGGGCACGTCGAAGCCGGCCGCGCGGAGGGCGGCGTACTGCGCGGCCTTGCTGACCTCGAGCTCGACCACCCGGCTGCCGTTCACGACCCGGCGGCCCGAGGCCTCCAGCCAGCGCAGCACCGCGCGGGCGTAGTCCTTGGCGTGCTCCTGGCCGCGGGTGTGCGAGGAGGCACTGAGCCGCGACCAGAACACGCCCTCGGGCGGCTCGGCGCCCAGGTCGATCGAGCCGCCGGACAGCGACCACTCGTGGTGCTCGACGCCCTCGGCGTCCAGGGCCGCGGCCAGCGGCGGGATCCACTCGGGGTTGTCGTGCAGGATGTACACCGCGGGCGCCACGGGGGACGCGCCGACGGCCGGTGCCGCAGCATCCACAGCCGCAGCAGCCACGGGCGCGGCAGCAGTAGTCACAGCAGCAGCAGTCGAGTTCTCATCGCTCATCCTTCGATCGTACGACGCCCGGCTCACAGCGTTCTCAGCCGATCTCGACCAGCACCCGGGGCAGCTCCTCGAGCAGCTCACTGGCCAGGAAACCGAGCGGCCCCACCGCCACCGCCAGCCGGTCGCCCGCCGCCGCGTGGGCGTGCGTCGCCCAGACCGCGGCCTGCTCGCGCGAGGCGCCGCGGGCCGAGAGCCCGGCGATCGCTCCGGCCAGCACGTCACCGCTGCCCGAGGTGCCGAGGCCGCCGTGACCGGTGCCGATGCGCCAGAGCCGGCCGTCCGGATGCGCGACACGGGCCTGGCAGGAGACGACCGCGCCGTAGCGACGCGCGATCTCGAGCGTCGCGGCATCCAACTGGTCGTCGGAACCGGCGTCGAGCGGGTCGTCCTGCCCGAGCAGGGAGGCCGCCTCGCCCAGGTTCGGCGTGAGCACGAGCCGGCCGGAGAGCGCGTCCCGTGAGGGCGAGTCGGGAAGGGCGGCGAGCGCGTAGGCGTCGAGGAGCACGACCGCGTCCCCGCCCACCACCTCGGGCAGCCCAGCCACGAGCACCGCGGCCTGCTCGGCGTCGTCGAGGCCCGGCCCGACCAGAACCGCGTCGGCCTTGCTGAGGTCGTCGGCCGCCTCGTCGAGCCGCGAGCCGTCGATGTGGCCCGACGCCGTCTCGGGCAGCAGCACCACACCCGATTCGGGCAGCGCGACGGCCGCGGTGATCGCGACGCTCTCGGCGATGGCGACCGTCAAGCGTCCGGCGCCGACCCGCAGCGACGCCTCGGCGGCGAGCAGGGCCGCCCCGGGCGAGCGCTTGTCTCCGCCGACGACCACGATCTGGCCGCGGTCGTACTTCGAGGCTCCGGGCGAGGGCAGCGACCAGTCGCGCAGCATCAGCGGCGTGACGGTCTGCGGGGTCGACTCGCCGTCCGACGCGCTAGAGGTGGCAGCGGTGGCCGGCGCGTCAGACGTGTCGGCGTTCGGTTCAGTGGATGGCGGCATCGTGATCTCCCGGGTGCTCGGTGGCCTCGACGTCGAGCTCGTCGAGGTGCTCGTGCTCGGCGAACGCGGCGACCTGCCAGCGCCCCTCCCCGCTCGGCCGCACCAGGCGGGTGACCGAGGCATTCGTCACCACGTGGGTGAGGGAGAAGTCGAGCAGCTCGTCCTCGCTGAGCTCATCGCAGATGTAGAGGAACAGCATGATGACGGCGTCGTGCGCCACGACCAGCACGGTGCCGTCGTCGTCGGCATCCATGTCGTGCAGGAACGAGCGGATGCGGAGCGCGACATCCGCCCACGACTCTCCGCCCGGCGGCCGGTAGTAGAACTTGCCGAGCCACCGCCGGCGCGCGGCCTCGTCGGGGTGGAACTCCTCGACCCCCGCGGCGGTCAGCAGGTCGAGCACCCCGAGCTCGCGGTCGCGGAGCCGCTCGTCCACGCGCGTGCGCATCGTGATCCCGGCGGCCTCGAGCGCGATCGCGATGGTCTGGCGGGCGCGCAGGTACGACGAGCTCCACGAGGTCGTCGGGGCGCCGTAGTGCGCGTGCTCGGCGATCCAGCGCCCGAGCGCCGCGGCCTGCTGCTCGCCGGTCGGCGAGAGCGGCACGTCGGCGTCGCGCCAGTCGACCTCGATCGTGAGGTCGCCGGCCTCCTGCGCAGCCGTCGCGATCACGTTCGCCACGCTCTCGCCGTGCCGGACCAGCCACATCTCGGTCGCTCCCATGCCGACCACGCTATGACGGTCGCCGGGTTCCGCCACCCCCGGGTACAGACGGGCATCGGATGCCTACGGCGGGTCGGGACGGCCGGCCGATCAGCCGGGCCGCCTCACACGAGCCGGGTCAGGCGGCGGGCTTCCACCCCAGCGCCGGCCCGAGCGAGCCCGCGATGTCGGTCAGTAACTGCACGTAGTCGTCGCGCTCGAAGCTGAACGGCAGGGCGAAGGCGACCTCGTCGACCGCCTGGAACCCCGCATCCGCGTGCAGCTGCTCGGCGAGCTCGGCCGAGGAGCCGATCAGGTCGGCGGCGAAGAGCATCCGCTTCGGCCCCTGCGGCACGCCGACGCGGCCGCTCCGCGATTCGACGTAGGCGGCGTACTTCTCTTTCTGCGCAGCGGTGGCCGAATCGGTCGGGATCACCACGAGGCCCTGCGAGACCCGGGCCGCGGCGCCGGCCGGATGCACCGACCGGAACTCGTCGATCTGGGCGCGCTGGTTGGTCGCGAAGTCGTCGCCCTGCTCACCCGAGACGACGCTGCTGGTGAGGAGGTTGAAGTCGTTCTCCCCGGCCCAGCGGGCGGAGGAGAGACTGCCCGCCCCGTACCAGAGCCGCTCGGCCAGGCCCTCGGCGTGCGGCTCGACCCGGGAGGAGAACTCCTCGATGCCCTGACGGCCCTCGAAGTCGCTGACCCGGTCGCCGCGGAGGAACGAGCGCAGGCGCAGCAGGCGCTCGGCGCTCAGGTCCTCCTGCTCCCAGGTGCCGGGGTAGAGGGCCTCCTTGTAGCGATCGAAGTTCATCGGCGTGCCGACGCTGAAGCCGGGGTTGATCCGCCCGCCCGTGAGCACGTCGACGGTCGCCAGATCCTCCGCGAGGCGGAACGGGTTCTCGGCACCGAGCGGGGTGACCGCGGTGCCGAGCTCGATCCGGCTGGTGCGCTGGGAGGCGGCCGCCATCACGGCGATCGGGGACGAGATCCCGAACTGCAGATGGCGGTGCCGGAGCCACGCGCTGTCGAAGCCGAGCCGCTCCCCCAGCTCGATGATCTGCAGGGTGGTCTCGTGGCCGCCGGCCGGCTCGTCGCGGTCGAAGAGTCCGATGGTGAGGAAGCCGAGCTTCCGGAGCGGCTGGTCGCTGGTGGGCATGCTTCGACCCTAGACGCCGACGGGGCCGACGGGGCCGACCGAGTCGCGACCGCCCTGCGGACGCCGACGGGGCCGACCGAGTCGCGAGTAACCCTGAAGACGCCGAAGGGCCCCGGCCGAGACGACCGGGGCCCTTCAGAGGATGGGGAGGATCAGGCCTCGCTCATCACGGCCGTCTCGGCCTGGCCACGCGCGGCGAGCGCGGCGGCACGGGCGGCGAGGCGACGGGTCTGCTCGGCCTGGCCGGCGTCGAGCTCGTCCTGGGGCACCTCGAAGCTCTCGACGTGGTTCACGCCGTTGTACTTCTCGATGTAGGCGTCGAGCTCGGGGCCCGACTCCCACGAGGTGATCAGGCAGTAGCGGGGCTCGGCACCGGGGTGCGAGGCGGCGTGCCAGAGGCGCTGGGTGTCGACGATCAGCTGCGCGCCGGCGGGGAGTGCGATGCGCACCTCGCCCTCGGGGTCGGTGCGGTTGTGACGGAGGACGAAGTAGCTGTCCTTGTCGTCGGTGAGGTTGAAGAAGCCGCGCACAACCCAGCCGGTGCCGTCCGGGTTCAGGCGGTTGTTGTCGTCCTGGTGCAGGTTGTACAGCGCGTCGGCGTAGGTGTTCGGCTGCAGCTCGATCACGCGGCAGCGGCCGACGTTGGCGCCGGGCTCCTTGGCGCGGCGGGTGAGGTTGGGGGCCTTCGCGACCTGGGAGTCGATGAAGACGCCGTCCTTGTCGGTGCGCGGCGGCTTGTGGTTCCAGAAGCCGTTGCACTCGATCTCACCGAAGGCGCTCGCCAGAGGGGCGAAGCGCGTGTCGCCGGAGGACTTCCAGTCGTTGTACTCGATGTCGAGCCACTCCTTGGGGTCGAGCTCCTGGTTGTACTTGTCGAGGACGACGTAGCCGGTCTCTTCGAGAGCGGCAGAGGTGATGTAACCCATGACCGTGATCATGTCCTTTCGTCAAGGGCCAGCACGTTTTAACAGGCCCGAACTTAGGCAAGCCTACCTTGGGGTCCCTGAATAGGGCCTTAGGTCATACCGGGTGTGCGGGCGCGCCCAGGACGGCCCCACGAGCATCCATTAGACTCGGCGGCTGCGACACGGCCACGCGGAGGGCGAACCAGAGCACATGAGCACAGCCACGAACGTCGACGCCATCGCGGTCAACACGATCGCCTGGCTCGCGGCGCCCGAGACCACGATCGTGGTGCCGGTCTACCAGCGCCAGTACCGGTGGGACATCGGCGGCTGCGAACAGCTGCTCGGCGACATCCGCGCGGTCTCGGACACGGATGACCGGCACCGGCACTTCATCGGGTCGATCCTCTCCACCGGCGCCGATGCCGAGGACGACGCGGAGCTCGTGCTGATCGACGGTCAGCAGCGGATCACGACGCTGATGCTCCTCGTCGCCGCGCTCCGGCACACGGTCGGGGACAGCGATCCCGAACTCGCCGCCGAGCTCGAGCGCGTGCTCGTCCGGGCCTCCGACCCGACCCGCACGAAGCTCCGGCCGCACAAGGCCTGGGCGGAGGTCTTCGAGGACGTCGTGCTCGACCGGGCCGACGGCGGAGGCGACGCCGACGCCGACGGTAGAGGCGGACAGGATGGCCACGAGCCCGCCGGCTCGCGGCGTGCCCTCCGCGACTCGCGCTTCGACGACAACTACGCCTTCTTCCGCAGCCAGGTCGGCGCCGACGAGGTGCGCCGCATCTGGGCCGGGCTCCAGAAGCTCGAGCACGTGGCCATCACGCTCGGGCCGGATGCGAACGCGCAGCAGATCTTCGAGAGCCTCAACTCCACCGGGGAGCCGCTCCGCGACCACGAGCTGATCCACAACTACGTGCTGATGGGCCTCTCGCACGCCGAGCAGAGCGAGATCGAGGACGAGTACTGGCTGCCGATCGAGGCGAGCACGGGTGAGGCGATCGCCTCCTTCTGGCGGCACTACCTGGTGATGAAGACCGGCCGCGAGGTGATCGTCGTCGGCGAGCGCGGGGTCTACGACGCCTTCCGGCAGGAGTTCCCGCGCCTGGAGCTGGCGAGCCTGCGTGAGCACGCGGCCGAGTGGCGCGACTACGCCGGCGCCTACGCGGTCATCCTCGACCCGGCCCTCGAGCCCGACCCCGAGATCTCCCGGCAGCTGGCCTACCTCGGCACCTTCGGGCGCGGCATGGCGCCCCTCGTGATGCGCGCCTACCTCGAGTACCGGCGCAGCGAGGCGACGGCCGCCGATCTCGTCGGCCTGCTCGAGCTGCTGCAGTCGCTGCTGCTGCGCCGCGAGGTCTCGGGCCTCGGCAACGACCGGCTCGTGGCCCGGCTGACCCGCGCCCGCGAGCACGGCCACGAGGCCCTGGTGCGCGCGATCGGCCGCATCACCCCCTCGGATGAGCGCGTGCGGGTGGCCCTCAAGTACAGCGAGCTGCCGCACGCCGCGTACGTGCTGGACCGGATCGCGCGGGCCGCCGCCGAGGACGCAGCCGGCACCGACCTCGGCATCAACCCCGTCACCGACCTCGGCATCGACCTCGTGCTCGACCACGTCTTCCCGCTCGCCCCCTCCGACGCCTGGAGCGGCGACGGCCTTCGCGCCTGGGCCGAGTACACCGACGACGAGCAGAACAGCCACCGCGCCCTCGCGCAGACCCTCGGCAACCTCACCCTCGTCGAGGAGGCGCTGGCCGACCGCGCCCTCGAGGAGTCCTACCCCGGCAAGCGGGAGCTCTACGCCCGGAGCGGCGTCGGCATCACCCGCGAGCTCGCCGGCACCCCCGCCTGGGGCACCGCGGCGATCGCGGCGCGCACGGCCCGGCTGGCCGAGGTCTTCCTGCGGGTCTGGGCCCGGCCCGCCAAGGTCGTCATCGACGACGACAACCTCACCCCCGTGCTCGACGCCGTCAAGCGCCGCGGCTGGCCCCGCGGTTGGGAGCGGGAGTTCGAGTACGTCGAGTACCGCGGCGAGCACTGGGAGGTCTACGACGTCAAGTACCTCTTCAACCGCGTCTTCAAGCGCCTCTGGGCCGACTCGCGGGAGAGCGTGGTCGCCTTCAGCGCCCACCGCGGCGGCCCGATCTACGACGCGCAGTCGTGGAACGGGCAGTGGGACCAGCTCGACGAGACCCACTTCCTCTACATGGGCTGGGACTCGAAGTACATGCTGACCGCGGTGCAGGGCGTGCTCGAAGAGGCGGGCTTCGCCTCCGAGGTCTTCGTCAAGTACTCCTACTTCGGCGCGGTGATGTGACCCGGCCGGACCGAGCCCACCGACAGGGCCTCCCGACAGGGCATGCCGATCGGGCCTCCCGGCTGACCCTCCCGCCCGAGTGTCTAGGCTGACGTCATGGCCACAGTGATCCTCGTCCGGCACGGACGCACCACGGCGAACGCGTCGGGCGTGCTGGCCGGTCGCACGGCGGGGGTCGAGCTCGACACCCTCGGCCGCGAGCAGGCGGCACGTACGGCCGCGCGGCTCGCGGTGCTGCCGCTGGCCGCGGTCGTCACGAGCCCGCTCGAGCGGTGCCGGCAGACGGCCCGCATCGTCCTCGACGACGCCGGCGTGCATCCGGATGCGCCCGAGTTCATCGAGGAGGCGATCACCGAGTGCGACTACGGCGACTGGCAGGGCCGGAAGCTCGCCGAACTCGCCAAGGAGCCGCTCTGGTCGGTCGTGCAGACCCAGCCCTCGGCCGCCGTCTTCCCGGGCGGGGAGTCGCTGCAGGCCATGCAGGCGCGCTCGGTCGCCGCGATCCGGCGACTGGATGCCGCGTTCGAGGCCGAGCACGGCCCCTCCTCCGTCTGGGTCGCCGTCAGCCACGGCGACATCATCAAGTCGATCCTCGCCGACGCGCTCGGGATGCACCTCGACCTGTTCCAGCGGATCGACGTGAGCCCCGCATCCGTGTCCATCGTGCGCTACGGAGCCGGACGGCCCGTCGTGCACGCCACCAACACCGACTCGGGCGACCTGTCCTGGCTGCGGGCACCCGCCCCCGGCCCGGACGCGACGGTCGGCGGCGGGGCCGGACCTGGGTCCTCCCCCGATGCGGGCCCGGCGGACCGACCATAAAGTAGCGGTATGCCCACAATCCTCCACGAGTTCACCTGGCCGGACCGGGTCGTCGTCGGCACGGTCGGCCCTCCGGGCTCCCGCACGTTCTACCTGCAGGTGCGCACGCGCTCCCAGGTGGTCAGCGTCTCGCTCGAGAAGGAGCAGTCGGCCGTGCTCGCCGAGAAGATCGACGAGATCCTCGACGAGCTGATGGTCTCCGACGGCAACACCCACAGCGTCCCCGCGACGACCCCGGTCGAGCTCGTCGACAACGACCCGCTCGACCAGCCCGTCGACGAGCAGTTCCGCACCGGCGTGATGAGCCTGGGCTGGGATCCGTCGACCGCGCAGGTGGTGATCGAGGCCTACCCCTACGCCGAGACCGACGAGAACGAGTTCGGGGCCGATCTCGACCCTGAGGAGATCGAGCCGGCCGAGGTGCTGCTGGTCAGGATGCCGGTCGGCACGGCTCGCGCGTTCGCCAAGCGCACCCGCGAGATCGTCGGCGCGGGCCGACCGCTCTGCCCGCTCTGCGGAGAGCCGATCGATCCCGAAGGCCACATCTGCGCCCTCCCCGGCGACCTCTGATGGCCGCGGGCCCGGACAGCGACCTCGAGCAGGGTGACCTCCAGCGGGGGGACCTCGAGATCCTGGGCCGGATCCGCACCGCGTCCAACGCCACCTTCCTGGCCCGGATCGGCGAGGTCGAGGTGGTCTACAAGCCGATCTCGGGCGAGAAGCCGCTCTGGGACTTCCCGGACGGAGACCTGGCGCACCGCGAGGTCGCCGCGCGATTGGTCTCGGAGGCCCTGGGCTGGGACGTGGTGCCCGAGACCTGGCTCCGCGACGGGCCGCTCGGCGCCGGGATGGTGCAGCGCTGGCAGGACGTCGACCCCGAGCAGGAGGCGGTCGACCTGGTGCCCGTCGACGCGGTGCCGGATGCGGGCTGGCGGCTCGTCTTCGACGGCCACGACGACCACGACCGGCCGGTCGCCCTCATCCATGAGGACACCCCGGTGCTCCGCCGGATGGCGGTCTTCGACGTGGTCACGAACAACGCCGACCGCAAGGGCGGGCACGTGCTCGCGATGCCCGGCGGCCACCGCTACGGCGTCGACCACGGCCTCACCTTCCACGTCGAGCCGAAGCTCCGCACCGTGCTCTGGGGCTGGCTCGGCGACCCGCTCGACGACGACGAGCTCGCCGGGTTGGCACGACTGCAGGCCGCCCTCTCGGACGGCCTCGCCGACGAACTGACCGGCTACCTCACCGACGAGGAGATCGGGATGCTCGTGGAGCGCTGCAAGCGGCTCGCCGCGGCCGCCCGCTTCCCCTCGCCTCAGGGCCAGATGCCCGCGGTGCCCTGGCCGTTGTTCTGACCCGGTCGCGATGACCGCAGGTAGGAGTCGACCACGGCGGCGCTGAGGTCGTCAGCCTCGGGGGCGACGACCGAGCCGCCCACCCGCCTGGCCATCGAGTCGATGAAACGGGCGAGCCCGGGATCCTCGCCGAGCCGGAAGAACGTGGTCTTCGCGCCGAGCCGCATCGAGTTCTCGAGCTCGCGCACCGCGTACGCGATCGTCAGCGGCGCCGGCGGGTAGTCGAAGTAGACCTCCCCGTCGGGCTCGAGGTGCGAGGTCGGCTCGCCGTCGGTGACGATCAGCAGCACGGGCTGAGCGTTCGGATGCTTGCGGAAGTGGCGGTTCGCCAGCAGCAGCGCGTGGTGCAGATTCGTGCCCTTGTCCCACTTCGCCTCGAGGCCGACGAGGTGCTCGATCTCCATCACCTCGGCCGAGCGGCCGAAGCCGATCAGCTGCAGGTCGTCGCCACGGAACCGGCTGGTGATCAGCGTGTGCAGCGCGAGTGCGGTGCGCTTCATCGGCACCCAGCGGCCGTCCATCGCCATCGAGAACGAGGTGTCGACCAGCAGCGCCACGCAGGCCTGGGTGCGGGCCTCGGTCTCCTGCACCTCGACGTCGCCGATCTCGATCCGCACCCCGGGGCCGGTGCGCTCGGCCGACTCGCCGGCCGTGCGGGTGATCGCGTTCGTGATCGTGCGCGTGACCTCCCACGGCTCGGTGTCGCCGAAGGCCCACTCGCGGGTCGCGCCGGAGCGCTCGCCCGCGGCGCCCGCCTGCCGCACGTCGCGGTTGCCCTGCCGGCCCGAGAGCGACTCGGCGACATCCCGGAGCAGAGCCTTGCCGAGCTGGCGCATCGCCTTGGGGGTCAGCTTGAGCTGGCCGTCGACGCCGCGGCGCACGGTGCCGGAGTCGCGGAGCGCCTTCTCCAGGCGCTGCAGCGTCTGGGCATCCACCACCGCGTCGTCGCCGAGCTGGCGGGAGAGCCGGTCGAGGTCGAGATCGTCGAGCCGCGAGCCGGGGTACGACTGCGACAGCTGCTCGGCGAGCTGGTCGAGGTCGGCGAGATCCTGGAAGACGCCGGTGCCGTCGCCGAGACCGAGGCCCTCGTCGCCGTCCATCCGCTCGGCGCCACCCCAGTCCTCGCCCGGGCGGAGCGAGCGCAGGGCGCCGTCGAGCTCGGCCAGCTGCTCCATCAGCTCGGGCGACCCGAAGGCCTGCTGGGCGAGGGCGTCGAGCTCGGCGCGCTGCTCGGGGCTCATCGAGTTGCGCATCCGCTGCGCCGCTGCCGCCCGGGCCGCGAGGGCGTCGAGCAGCTCGTCGATGTCCTGCGGATCCTCGGGGAAGTAGTCGCCGTGCTCGGCCATGAACTGCTCGAACTGCTCGGGGGTGTCCTCGCCGCGCTTATGGGCGTCGAGCAGCGTGTTCAGGTCGGCGAGCATCTGGGCGATCGCCGCCCGGTCGTCGTCGGTGGCGTTCTCGAGGGCCGACTTCATGCCGGCGAAGCGCTGGTCGAGCATCTCGCGGCCGAGCAAGTCTTTGATCTTGTCGTAGTCCTCCTTGGCCTCCCGGCTCTTCCAGGAGTAGCCGGCCAGCTCGCTGACGGCGGCGGCGGGAGACGCGGGGAGGTTGGCGAGCTGCAGTTCGGCGAGCGCACGGTCGCCTTCGTCGAGCTCGACGTCGCGGGCCAGCTGCTTGCGCTCAGCGAGCACGGCCTTCTCCAGCAGCTCCCGGATCTCCTGGAGCGTGCCGTCGAGGTTGTGCTCCCGCGTCAGGTCGCGGCGGCGCTCCGCCACCCGGCGGGCGAGGTCGTCCAAGCCCGAGTGCTCGCGGCCGCCGCGGCGGAGGAACTCGCGGAGCGCCTGCTCGGGCGAGTACCCCGCCATCACCTCCTCGCCGATCGCGTCGAGCGCCTCGGCCAGGTCGACCGGGGGCGCGAGCGGGTCGGGCCCGTCGACGTACTTGCCGTACCGGGCGTCGCGGGTCAGCCGCCGGTTCGCTCTCGCCATGTCCTCGCCTCTCAGCCGTAGATCGTCTCGCCGCCGCCGGTCTCCTTGCTCACCCGGCGGGCGAGGTAGAGACCTTCGAGGGCGAGTTCGATGGCGCCGGCCCGTTCGCCGTCGTTCGTCGCGCCGAGCCGGGCGCAGATCTCGTCGTAGAGCTCGGACTCGCCGAGCGACGGGAGCCCGGCCAGGAAGTCGCGGGCCGCGACCTGCTCACCGGTCGTGACCAGGGCGCCGCTCTCGAGCGCTTCGACGAGGAGGGAGAAGTCGACGCCGCGGAAGTGGGCGCGCACGGCCTCGGCCGTCGCGGTGCGGAGCAGGTGGTCGAGGATCTCGTCCTCCCGCCCCTCCTCCCCCGACTCGAACTCGATCTTGCCGCCGAGCACGTCGACGGCGGTCTCGAGGTCGACGGGCCGGGCCACGGCCTCGGCCTCGCCCTGCCGGGTCGCGCGGTGGATGGCGGCGGCCGCGATCGTCTCGGCCCCCGCGATCGCGAACCGGGCGCTGACGCCGCTGCGCTGGTCGACGGCCGGGGAGTCGCGGAGCGCGCGGGTGAAGCGGGCGAGGATCTCGACCAGGTGGTCGGGCACCTCGGCCACGAGCTCGGCCTCCTGACGGATGACCGCGATCTCGTCGGCCAGCTCGGTCGGGTAGTGGGTGCGGATCTCGGCGCCGAACCTGTCCTTCAGCGGCGTGATGATCCGGCCACGGTTCGTGTAGTCCTCGGGGTTGGCGCTCGCGACCACGAGCACGTCCAGCGGCAGTCGCAGCACGTAGCCGCGGATCTGGATGTCGCGCTCCTCCATCACGTTGAGCATCGCGACCTGGATGCGCTCGGCCAGGTCGGGGAGCTCGTTGATCGCGACGATCCCACGGTGGCTCCGCGGGATCAGGCCGAAGTGGATGGTCTCGAGGTCGCCCAGGCTCCGCCCCTCGGCCACCTTCATCGGGTCGACGTCGCCGATCAGGTCGGCGACGCTCGTGTCCGGCGTCGCGAGCTTCTCGACGTAGCGCTCGTCTCGGTGCCGCCAGGCGATCGGGAGGTTCTCGCCCAGGGTCTCGGCCAGGCGCCGGCTCTGGCTGGTGATCGGCTCGTAGGGGTGCTCGCCGAGCTCGGAGCCGGCGATCACCGGCGTCCACTCGTCGAGGAGGCCCGGCAGGGTGCGGAGCAGCCGGGTCTTGCCCTGGCCGCGCTCGCCGAGAAGCACGATGTCGTGCCCGGCGATGAGCGCGCGCTCGAGCTGAGGGATGACGGTGGCCTCGAAGCCGTGCAGGCCCGGCCACGGGTCGCGCCCCTCGCGCAGGGCGTCGAGCAGGTTGTCTCTGATCTCGGCGCGCAGGGTCTTCTGCGTGTGCCCGGAGGCCCGGAGCTCGCCGACGGTGGATGCGGTAGGTCGATTCACCCGGCCACCGTAACCCCAGTTCGGCACCCCGCGGTCACGATCCCGAGAAGTTGGGGAAACCGTTCGGTTTCCACAGCCCCCGCGTGCACCCGACCTCGGCGGTGCCGCGCAGGGGAAGCCGCCGTTCTGCTGACATTCTGTCGCGCCGGACGAGCCGATCGGGGCGATCCGGACGATGCTGGAAGGATGACCGAGATCGACCGGCCCACCTCCGTGATCGTCCCCGGGATCGGGATGTCGCACCGGTACAGCTATCGGTTCACCCGTGCCCTCGCGGCCCACGGGCCGGTGCTCGCGCTCGACCTCAGCGGCTTCGCGGGCTTCCCCCTCTCTGCGCTCGCCGAGCAGCGGATGCGGGAGGGCGAGCTCCCCCCGATGTCCGTGCCGGACTACGCCGCCGAGGTGATCGCGTCGATCGAGAGCCGGCTGCGACCGCCGGAGGCCGGGGCCCCGCTCGGTCCCGTCGTGCTGATCGGGCACTCGATGGGCACGCAGATCGCCGCCGAGGTCGCGCGGCTCCGACCCGAGCTCGTCGACCGGCTCGTCCTCGTCGCGCCCGTCGTCGACCCGCGCCGCCGCACCGCCCGGCAGCAGGGAGCCGACCTGGTCAAGGACTTCCCGCGGGAGAAGCCGGGCGGCGCCGCCATCAACATGGCCGACTACCTGCGCACCGGGCAGAGGTACTTCGCCGCCGAGCTCGAGGCGATGCTCGCGTACCGGATCGACGAGGCGGTGCGGAGCATCCATTGCCCCGTTCTCGTCGTGCGGGGCGCGCGCGACCCGGTGGCGAGCCGGGAGTGGTGCGTCGAGCTCGCGGAAACGGCGCCGAACGGACGGTTCGTCGAAATACCCGGTGGCGCCCACATCGTGCAGCACGCCCGGGCCGATGCACTGGCCGACGAGGTCGCCGCGTTCCACAGGATCGGCGTGCGATGAACTCCCCCTGGCCCGACCGCGCCCGCTGGCTCGGCGAGGACTACCTGGCCGCCGTCCGCCTCCAGCTCGGAGGGATGGGTTCGCGGATCGACCCGCGGCGATACCGCACCGGCACGAAGCGGCCCTGCGTCGTCATCCCGGGCGTCTACGAGACCTGGCACTTCATGCGCGAGATCGTCGAGCACCTGCACGAGGCGGGTCATCCCGTCTTCGTGATCACCGACCTCCGGCACAACCGCCGACCGGTGATCGACACGGCCGAGCTCGTCGCCCGATTCATCGACGAGAACGGGCTCGACGACGTCTTCGTGGCTGCGCACAGCAAGGGCGGGCTGATCGGCAAGTACGCGATGATGAAGCTCGATCCCTCGCAGAAGCTCGTGCGGATGGTGGCGGTCGCCACCCCGTTCTCGGGCAGCCGCTACGCCGAGTGGGCGCCGAACCGCACCCTGAGGGCGTTCCGGGCGAGCGACCCGGTGACCACCCTGCTGGCGGCGGAGGATCTGGTGAACCAGCGGATCACCTCGATCTTCGGGCAGTTCGACCCGATGATCCCGGAGAGCAGCGTGCTGCCCGGGGCGAACAACATCGAGCTGCCAACCGGGGGGCACTTCCAGGTGCTGCGGCACCCGACGACGCTGGCGACGGTACTCGCCGAGGCCGCCGCGCCGCGGGAGGCCGTGCGCTGACGCCGCCTTCGGGGCAGGGTGGGAGCATGGTGAGCGACGACGACAAGGCGCAGCTGGGCAAGCGGATGAACGGCGAGCAGGATCCCCGGGATCCGGATGGCCTGCTGACCCTGGATGACCTCTCGGAGGAGGAGCGCACCGGAGGCGACGACGCCCGCGGCAAGCCCCGCGCCCCCGGCTCCCACGAACCCCCGCACGAGGCCATCCCGCGCGACCAGACGCCAAGCAGCCACCGGGGCACGCCCGAGTAGAGGATGCCGCGATGCCCCGCCGCCCGCACACCGGTGCGCTGGTGCTCGTGCTGGCCCTCGACCTGGCCGGCGTCGCGGCTATCACCGCAGTGGCTTCCCGTGACGCGGCATTGGTACCACCGTCGGGCGCGGCACCTGGCTCGGGTGCAGCTCCTGCCTCGGGCGCGGCACCTGCGCGGGGTGGCGCGGCAGCCGCTCCCGGCGGCCGCCGGAGCCGGGCCGCGCTGGCCGCCGCCGCATCCGCTGTCGGCTTCCTCACCTGGATCCCGGCGGCGATCGCCATCGGCATCCGGGCCCGCTCACCGCGCTCGCGTCGTGTGGAGGCGCGCGCCCGCCGTCTCGTCCACCTCGGCTGGACAACGAACACGGCCGGAACGCTCTCCGTCGCCGCTCTGGCCTCCTCGGCCGAGGGGCCCGGGTCGCGTCCGGCCGTGCTCGCCGGAGCGCTCGCGTTCGGCGGCGCTGCAGCCAGCGCCGCCTACCTCGAGCTGCTCTGAGCTACTCCGAACTGCTGCCGAGCGAGTCCCGACGAGGTCAGCTCGTCAACGTCCTCTGCTCGTCGGCTGCGGCCGTGCCCGCGGCCATCGCCGGCGACTCCGAGGCAGCCTGGCTCTGCACCTGGATCTTGCGCGGCTTCGCCCGCTCGCTGACCGGGATGATCACGCTCAGCACGCCGTTGTCGTAGCTCGCCGAGATCCCCGCCGTGTCGACGCCCTCGCCGATGCTGAACTGCCGCAGGTACGACCCGGCGGGCCGCTCCTGGGCGAGCCATTTCGCGCCCTCGGCGTTGCCGGCGGTGCGCTGCGCCCGAATGGTGAGCAGCTGGCCGTCGACGTCGATGTCGACCGATCCCGGGTCGACGCCCGGCAGGTCGGCGTTGAGCACGTACCGGTCGGCGTCGCGGTAGAGGTCGACGGGCATGACGCGGGCGCACTCCCCTCTCCCGAGTGCCAAGACCCCGAATCTCACAATCACCTCAGAACGACCGAGGCGCGATCCCCGTCACGGCCCGGTCAGCAGCCTCTGGAGCCCGCCGCCGTAGAGCGCGACCACGTCGGCGGTCGGCGCATCCATCAGAGAGCCGTCGTCGTACACGGTGAGGGCGGTCATCAGCCCGATCAGTTGCGCCGCGAACAGGTGGGCGCGCAGCTCGGCGTCCGGGCCGGGGAGCCGCTCGATCAGCGGAGTCGCGAACTGCTGCACGATCGACGAGCGCAGATGGTCCCGGATGTCGGAGCGCGCCGACGCGCGGATCGTGGCCCCGAACACCTCGAGCCCGTCCCGCCTATCCCGCAGCACCGATTCGACGACCCGCGGCCCCAGATCGGCGATCGGCCCGTCGAGCAACCGCTCCCACCGCTCCCCCGGATTCACCGCCTCGAGGAAGAGGTTCTCCTTCGAACCGAAGTGCCGCGTGATGAGGGCCGGGTTCACCTCGGCAGCGCTCGCGATGTCCCGGATGCCGACTGCGTCGTACCCGTCCGCACCGAAGAGGCGGGCCGCCGCCTCGAGGATGGATCGGCGCGCCCGAGCGGTGCGTTCGACGTTGGGAACGTGCTCGGTCACCGGTCTCATTCCGCCCAACTTTGTATACGACGTCTGCTTTCTTGCTAAGGTGCGATCGAACCCGGATCGCGACCCGCCCGTAGTCTTTCATCGAAGCGAGCGGCGGCGCCGAGGGTGAATCGTTTCAATGATGAAAGGACACCGTGACCTCCCGTCCCCTTCCCTCCGCCCCGCCGCGCCGGGGCCGTCGAGCGGCCGCCGTCGCCGTCGCGGCCTGCGTGCTCGCGGCTCCGCTCGCACCCGCGTTCGGCCAGGCAGCAGCCGCACCGGCAGCCGCCTCCACCACGACCACATCCGCGGCGCCAGCCGCCTCAGCCGCATCCCCCACCTCCGCCGCCTCCTCCTTCGCCGATCCCGCGGCCGACGTGCGCCCGATGTACCGCTACTGGCTGCCCCTCGCCTACGTCGACGACGACGTGCTGCGCGACGAACTCCGCGACATCGCGTCCGCCGGAGCGGGCGGGGTCGAGATCGCGCCCTTCGTGGTGCCGGGCGACGGCAACCAGAGCAACCCGTTCCTCGTGCAGTACGGCTGGGGCACGCCCACCTGGGCGCACAAGATGGAGGTCATCACCGGCGAGGCCGCCGAGCTCGGCCTCAGCGTCGACCAGAACCTCGGCCCGCAGTACCCGCCCACCGTCCCGACGCTCGACAGCTTCAACCAGCCCGAGGCCGAGCAGCAGCTGCTGTTCGCCGCCGAGTACCAGGCTGCCGGGGCGAGCCGGAGCGGAGCACTCCCGCAATCGGCGACCGCGGTGCCCTCGGTCACGACCGCCCTCTGCGAGCCCGCGACAGCGGGTGCCACACGGATCGGCGTCGCCTCCGTCGGAGGATTCGCCGTCGGAGACACCGTCACGATCGGCTCCGGCGCGACCGCCGAGAAGGTGTCGGTCACCGGGCTCGGCGACCGGCTCGCCGTGTGCGGTTCGCTCACCGTCTCCCCGCTGGCTCAGGCGCACGCCAACGGCGAACCCGTGGTCGACGTCGCCCGCACCACGCGCATCCGCACCCTCGTCGCCCAGTGCGCCGGACCCTGCGCGCCAGGCGGCACCGGTCCGGTGTCGCTCGTGCCCGAATCGGTCACCGACGTCACCGCGAGCGTCGTCGACGGTACGCTCGCCTATTCCTTCCCGGCCGGCAACGGCAACCCGTGGGTGCTGATCGACTTCACCCAGGCACCCTCCGGCCTGATCGCCCAGCGCGGCGGCTACACGGCCACGCAGCCGAACTACGTGGTCGACCACCTCGGCGAGGGCGGCGTCCGCATCCAGGCTGACTTCTGGGACGAGAACATCCTCACCGACACCGTGCAGGCGAACCTCGACCGCATCGGCCGCGGCGCGGTCTTCGAGGATTCGCTCGAGCTCGGAACCTCGCAGAAGTGGACCTGGGGCCTGCTCGACGCGTTCGCCGAGCGCCGCGGGTACGACCCGACGCTGCTGCTCCCGGCGCTGGCCGGCGCCGGCATCCAGGGCACCGCGACCCCCGCCTTCGACTTCGCAGGCAGCCTCGGCGAGAAGGTGCGCGACGACTACCGCCAGACCGTCAGCGACCTCTACGTCGACGAGTACGTCACGCCGATGCAGGCCTGGGCACGGTCGCACGGCCTCGACTTCCGCGTGCAGGCCTACGGCACCCCCATCGCCACGGGCACCGCCTCCTCGGCCGCGGGCATCCCCGAGGGCGAGTCGCTCAACTTCGGCAGCCCGAACCCGCTCGGTGCCGAGCAGGACTACCGGGTCGTCAGCGCCGGCGCCAACCTCGCCGGCAACGACGTCGTCTCGGTCGAGTGCTGCGCCGCCTTCCTCGGCGGGTACCGCTCGAGCGTCGCCGGCCCGAACGTCGGCGGCCAGTACGGCCAGGGCGGCGACGGAACCCAGGTGGGCGGCAAGTACTCCCAGGGCATCCTCGACAGCGTCTACAAGGCCTATGCCGGAGGCGTGAACCAGCTCGTCTGGCACGGCTACCCGTACCGCGACGCCCCGAAGGGGGTCGGCACCAGCGGCCGCGACGGCGGCACCTGGCCCGGTTACAACCCGTGGGACATCTTCGGCGCCCTCAATGTCAACGACGCCTTCGGACCCCGGCAGGCCAGCTGGGAGGACTACCACGCGATCAACGACAGCCTGGCCCGCACCCAGCTGATCCTGCGCGAAGGACAGAGCCGGCTCGACCTCGGCGTGTACTACGAGGATCTGGGGCTCGCCGGCAGCTCAGTGAGTGGCCAGCAGCCCGACCAGCACATGCTCGGCACCGACTCGGCGACCTCCGAGGCCGGCTACAGCTACGACTACGTCGCGCCCTCGCACCTGCTGCAGCCGGGCCTGGTCGCGGATGCCGACGGCGGGCTCTTCGGCGACACCGCCGACTACGACGCCGTCATCCTGAACGATCAGCGCACGATGTCGCTCCCCGCCGCCGAACGGATGCTCGCGCTGGCCCGCGAGGGCCTGCGGGTCTTCGTGGTGGGCACAGCCCCGACCGAGCCGACCGGGGCCGGCGACGACCCGGCCGCCCTCGCCACCGCGGTCACCGCACTGCTCGCGCAGCCCTCGGTGACCCGGGTGGCCGAGGCAGCCGATCTGCCGGCCGCCCTGGCGACGGCGGGCATCCGGCCCACGGTGACTCCCGAGGAGACGACAGATGCACTGGGCACCGTGCGCAGAGACGCCGGCGACACCACGTACGACTTCGTCTACAACCGGTCGGCCACCGAGGTCGCACAGAACCTGACCCTCTCCGGGTCGGGCCTGCCCTACTCGCTCGACACCTGGACCGGTGCGATCACCCCGATCGCGCAGTACACGGTGAGCGCCGACGGCTCCGCGGTCACGGTCCCGGTGCGGATCGCGCCCAACGACAAGACGGTCATCGCCCTCGTCGACCCGGCGACGGCGAACGCCGCGGGCAGCCCCTGGCCGGCGACCGCTGCCGTGCACGCCGTGCGGAGCGACGCCGCCGTGGTCGGCGGTGCCGAGCCGGGCACCCTGTCCCTCCGGGCGGAGTCGGACGGCGCGTTCGCGACCGAGCTCAGCGACGGGCGGAGCCTTACCTCCACCGTCGACGGCCTGCCCGCCGCGCGGGCGCTCGACGCCTGGAGCCTCCAGGCCCAGACCTGGGGCCCGGGCGAGAACGCCTACACGACGGTGAAGACGGATACGCCCTCGTTCGCCGTCCCGGCGACCGACGACGGGGAGCTGCCCGCGTGGTCGGAGCTGTCGGCCCCGGTCGACCTCACGAAGGCCTCCGGCATCGGCACCTACACGACCACGATCGACCTCGGCTCCGGCTGGACCGACGGCGACGGGGCGTACCTCGCGCTCGGCGACGTTCTCGACACGGCGCAGGTGCAGGTCAACGGGGTCTCCGTGCCGGTGAACCAGTCCGACCGCGACCGGATCGACCTGGGAGGCACGCTCCACGCGGGCACGAACACGATCACCGTGAGGGTCGCGACGACCATGTTCAACGCCGTACGGGCGACCGGTGACAGCAACTACCAGTTGCCCGCGGTGCAGCGCACGGGCCTCCTCGGCCCGGTGTCGCTGACCCCGTACCGCTCGGTGCAGCTCGCTGTCGCCGTGCCGACGCCCGAGCCGACGGACCCCGCCGGCACGCCGACGCCGAGCGCGACTCCGGGAACGGGATCAGGGGCGGATGGCGGCGGCGCCGGCGACGCCTCCCCCGCGTCGGCCGACCCGCACTCGGGCGACCTCGCCTCGACCGGTGCGGTCGTGCTGCCGATCCTCGCGGTCGCGGCCTTGCTCGCCGCTGCGGGCGGCTTCCTCCTGGTGCTGCGCCGGAGGAACAGCCGAGCCTGACCCGGGGCGCGCTCCGGCACCGTCAGCCGGAGCGCGCTCCACGCTCCCCCATCCCGGTATCGACCGCCGACCCCGCGCGCGCCATGATGGACCCGCGGCCACTGAGACCGCGGCAACGAGAGGATGCACGTCATGGCATACGAGGTCGACTTCGTCTCCGTCTCCCCCGTCGGGCTTGAGTCCTCGCCGGTCGTGGAGGCCCTCGCCGGCCTGCGCGCGAACGAGGCGCGGTACTTCAAGAACAAGTACGACCACACCTTCACGGTCGAGGCGGCCGACGAGCCCGCCGCGCGCGCGACCATCGACTGGGTGCACGGCATCCTGAAGGACGAGAAGGAGCTCGTGATCGCCTCCCCGCCGCTCGAGGCGACCGACTTCGAGGTCGAGTGCCTGCGGATGGCCTACGTCTTCTACGAGAGCGGCCTCTCGATCAACGTGATGTACGCGCTCGAGGAGGGCGGGAGGCGTGCGGTCGGCTTCAAGCTCTCGGACGGGATGGAGGTGCCGGACGAGCTGGTCGACCGGTTCAAGTTCGCCCGCCAGCGCTCGAAGCTGGCCGGCACCATCCGCGGCTCGTACTTTGTGATCAAGAAGGAGCACTGAGCCCGGGACTTCTGTCAACGAGAAAGAGGACCGGGCTGCCCCACGCAGCCCGGTCCCCTCTTATTCGATCTGCTCCGCGCTACGCGATCCGGCGCCGACGCACGACGCGCCAGACCAGAACCGCTCCGGCCGCCATCACGAAGGCTCCGACCGCGAGGATCGTGCCGGCCGGCAGACCGGTTGCAGCGAGCGCGCCGCTCCCGTCAGCAGCGACATCCGAGCCCGGGGTTCCGGGTGCCGGCGTCGTGGTCGGCGCGGGAGTGCCGGGCGTGCCGGCCGGGTCGGCGTACGAGAGCCCGGCCCGGTAGGCGAACAGCGGGTTCGCGGTGTCGTTCGGCACGTCGGCGAACTGGGCCTCGACCTCGGCCATGCTCGACGGCAGCTCGAAGGGCAGCGTGCCCTGGGGCTCCGCCGCACCGGTGAGCACGTTCAGCACGGCCTCGTCCGAGGCGCCGTACGCGGCGAGCACCGCATCCGAGTTCTCGAGCACGTTGCCGAGGATGAGCGGGCGCGACAGCTGGGGCACCGCGATGGTGAGCGCGCCGGCCGCGTGAGCGGTGGCGAGTGCCTGGAAGTCGGCCTCCTGACCGGTGAAGTCCAGGTCGGTGAGGTCGTCTCCACCACGCGGGTCCGTCAGTCGCACGATCGCGAGGTCGGCGGCGGCGGGGTCGGTGACCGGCACGAATCCGGCGGCCACAGCAGCCTCGGCCGTGATGCCCGAGAGGTACACGGTGCGGCCTGCGCCGGCGCCGAGCGGAAGGGCGTCACCCTCGTTCTCGAGCAGCGTCAGCGAGCGCTCCTGGGCGTCGAGGCCCACAGCGCGGGATGCGGCCGAACCCACGACCTCATCGGTCACGGCCGGGTCGACGTACGGGTTCTCGAACAGGCCCAGGTCGAACTTCTGCTCGAGCACGCGGGCAGCCGCCTCGGTGACCCGCGCGTCGCTCAGGTAGCCGAGGTTCACGGCGTCGACGACGTTCTGCGGCTTGTCGCTGCCGCCGATGATGTCCACACCGGCGTTGATCGCGCTGGCGTAGCGCTCGGGGAGCGTCAGGTTCTCGACGCCCCAGGGCATTCCCGCACCCCACGGTCCGACGAAGGATGCCGGCGGGCGCCGGTCGAGGCACTCCTGCGGGCAGTCGTTGGCGATGCCCCAGTCCGAGGTGATCACGCCGTCGAAGCCGTACTGGCCGCGCAGCAGATCCTGCAGCAGGAACTCGTTGTGGCCGGCTCCCACCTGCTCGAGCGGGGTGCCGTCGATCGAGAGGTTCTTCAGGATGGAGTAGGTCGGCATGATGCCGGCCGCGCCCGAGGCGAAGGCCCCCTCGTAGGGGATCACGTGCTCGGCGAAGTTGCCGCCGGGGAAGGTGGCGTAACGGCCGTAGTAGTAGTGGCTGTCGTAGCCGTTCTCCTGGGCGCCGTAGCCGACCCAGTGCTTGACGACCGTGGCGACGCTGTCCGGGCCGATGCCCTCGGTGCCGCCCTGCAGACCGGTGACGTAGGCCGCGACCTGACCCTTCGCATCCTCACCGACCGACCCGAAGGTGCCGTTGATGCGGGTCCAGCGCGGCTCGGTGGCGATGTCGGCCTGGGGCGAGAGGGCCTCGCGGATGCCGACGGCCGCGTACTCCTCGCGGATGATGTCGCCCATCTGCTGGGTGATCGCCGGGTCGTTCACGGCACCCATGCCGATCGCATCCGGGAACGGGGTGAAGTCGCCGTTGGAGACGGTCTGCCCCTCGGTCACGGTGAAGCCCGAGCGGGGATCGGTGCTGATCAACAGCGGGATGCCGAAGGGCTGGGCCTCGGCGAGCTGCTGGAGCTTGTTGTGCTCGTCCGCCAGCGTGACGGCGCCGACGCCGAGCCGCGAGATGTACGTGGTGATGTGCCCGTTCTGCAGGAACCCGTTGAACGAGTTCAGGTCGTACGTGCCCTGGCCGGTGAGGCTGGCGTGCATCAGCAGGCCGGCCTTCTGGGCGAGGTCGAGCCGGGCGACGAGGTCGGCCGCTCGGTCGGAGGACGACAGACGCCAGTCCTCGTAGGGGGTCA
This sequence comes from Herbiconiux solani NBRC 106740, assembly GCF_001571005.1. GTDB lineage: Bacteria > Actinomycetota > Actinomycetes > Actinomycetales > Microbacteriaceae > Herbiconiux > Herbiconiux solani. Next base: position 160,850 of record NZ_BCST01000008.1, read on the forward strand.
GGTCTCCGCTGCCGTCGAGGTCGCGGAACTGGAGTCCGTCCACCGAGATGATGTCGGCGGTGCGCGTGCCGAGGTCGGGCTGCGCGGGGGCGGCGGATGCCGGTGCGGCGAAGACTCCGCCGGCCAGCAGCGGCCCGGCGGCGACCGCCCCGATGATCCCGGCGCCGATGCTCCTGCGCCTGCCCTTCTGATGGACTCGTGACGCCATATTCACTCCTTTGTGTGACCGGTGAACCACTTACTGTGATCACAGGTAACTCTAAGGTGTCCCCCCATTGGGGTGTCAAGTCCAGAAATAGTCCTTAACGGACGTCAATCACCGCGCGAACATCGCCAGAAGTCCAGAATCCGGTCACACGAGTGCTCCGGCGGCCCGTGTTCCGGTGTCGACGGTGACCTCTCCGTGCGCCTTCCGTGGCAGCGACGTGCCGCCGAGCTCGAGCCGGAACTCGTGGTCGAAGACGAGGTGACGGGCCCGGATGAGCGACCCGGTCAGCGCGCTCGACTCCCCGAGCCCGGCGGCCACGACCACGAGCCCGTCGGCGATGACCGGCTGGGCGTAGCGCCGGATGGCCTCCCGGATGCCCTCGAGGTACGACTCGTGCGCGCTCCCCAGCTGACCCCCGATGACGATCGCCTGGGGGTTCAGGAGGTTGCACGCCTCGGCCAGCACCTGCCCCAGGGTGTGCCCGGCCTCGCGCAACACCCGCGCGCTCACGCCGTCGACGAAGTCGTTGAGACTGAGGGCGCCGGCGTGGTCGTCCCGGATCGCGCGCAGCTTCGCCAGCACCGGACCACTGGAGGCCACCACCTCGATGCAGCCGTTCTGACCGCATCGGCAGAGCGGCCCGGCGGGGTCGACCTGGTTGTGGCCGATCTCGCCCGCGATGCCCGCCGACCCCCGATAGACCGCGCCGTCGAGCACGAGTCCGGCGCCGATCCCGCGCGAGGCCTCGACATAGAGGAAGTCGGTGAACGGGCGCCCCGCCCCCTCGACGAACTCGCCCCAGGCGCCCAGGTCGGCGTCGTTGTCGATGTGCACCGGGATGCCCAGCCGCCGCCCGAGCTCCTCCGCCGGGTCGGTGTCCGACCACGCCGAGAGCACGCTGGGCGAGCGCACCCGTCCGGTGGCCTTGTCGATCGGTCCGGGCAGGGCGACGACGACCGCATCCAGCGGCTCGGGTCGTTCGAGCGTCGAGAGGAGCCCGCGCAGCAGACCGGCCGCGGTCTCGAAGAGCGGGCCGGGGGCGGTGTTGATCCTCGCCTCGGCGAAGGCGCGGCCGAGGGGTTCGCAGGTCATGTCCGCGATCACCACGGTGATGCCCTCGTGGTCGAACTGGATGGTGCCGATCAGCACGTCCGGCAGCACGGCCCGCAGCGTGGCCGAGCGGCGACGGCGTTCGAGGTCGTGGGTGCGACCGCCCTCGAAGACCTCGTCGACCAGGCGGTCCGCGAGGAGCTCCCCCACCAGCGCGGCCACCCCCGACTTCGAGATCCCGGTCCGCAGCGCCAGGTCCGAGCGGCTGATCCCGCCGCTGCTCCGGATGATGCCGGCCACCCACTGCTTGTTCGTCAGCCGCGGCTGCGTGTAGCGCGAGGGGTGGAAGTCGACGGGTTCGTAGCCGGCGGCGATCGGTGCCAAGGGTCCTCCAGGTGTCCGGCCCGAGTGCGGCGACCGGTTTCCGGTCTCACTGTAGCCGGGCCCGTCGGACCCCAGGGTGCGACGGGCCCGGCTATGACCGGCCTAGGTAGCGAGGTCAGGTGCGGCGCGCGCGCTCGCGCGTGGTGCGCTCGCCCTCGACCTTCACCTTGCCCGAGTCGCCGACGGCCGAGAGCGGACTGGTGATCGCCTCCAGCGGTTTGCGCTCGGCATTGACACCGAAGATGAACGCGACGATCCCGCCCACGATCATCAGGAGTCCCGCTCCGATGTAGCCGATGGTGATCGGTCCGCGGTCCTGCCCCTCGCCGATCAGCGAGGCGAACAGCAGCGGTGCCACCGAGCCGGCGATCTGGCCGATCGAGAAGAAGTACGAGATCACCTGCGACCGCATCTCGAGCGGGAACAGCTCGCTCACCGTCAGGTAGGCCGAGGATGCGCCCGCGCTGGCGAAGAAGAACGAGACGCACCAGAACACGGTCTGGGTCGTCGCGTTCAGCACATCCGCCTGGAAGAGGAACCCCGAGATGGTGAGGATGACGCCCGCGAGCCCGTAGGTGGCGAGGATCATCTTGCGCCGCCCGATCGTGTCGAACAGGTGCCCGAGCACGAGCGGCCCGAGCAGGTTGCCGATCGCGAAGGGGAAGAAGAAGTACTGCACGGCGTCGTTCTCGACCCCGTAGAAGTTCTGCAGCGCCAGCGCGTAGGTGAAGAAGATCGCGTTGTAGAGGAACGACTGCGTGATCATCATCGTGAGCCCGACCACCGTGCGGTTCGGGTAGTCGCGGATGAGCACGCTGGCGATCTTCTTGAACGGGATGCGGTCCAGCGGCTGCACCTCGATCGACTGGGACTCGGGCACCGGGTCGAGCTTCTTGCCCGACTCCTTCTCGACCCGCGCCTCGATGTCGTCGACCGTCTTCTCTGCGATGTCCTCCTTGCCGTGGGTCATCAGCCAGCGCGGCGACTCCGGGATGTGCCGGCGCATGTAGATCATGATCAGACCGACGATCGGGCCGATGAAGAACGCGAGCCGCCAGCCGACGTTCTCGGCGAAGTTGTCGGGGTTCAGGAAGAACAGGTTCGCGACCGAGCCGAGCGCGGCGCCGCCCCAATAGGTGCCGTTGATCGCGATGTCGACGCGACCGCGGTAGTGGCTGGGGATGAGCTCGTCGATCGCCGAGTTGATCGCCGCGTACTCGCCGCCGATGCCGAGACCGGCGACGAAGCGCATCGCGAAGAGGAATTCCATGTTCGGCGAGAGGCCGGCGAGCGCCGATCCGACCAGGTAGATGGCGAGGGTGATGATGAAGAGCCTCTTCCGGCCCCATTTGTCCGAGAGCCGTCCGAAGACGAGCGCTCCGACCACCTGGCCGATGAGGTAGATCGTGCCCGCGAGGCCGACCTGCGCCGAGTCCATGCCGAGCGACTCCTGGAAGCCGTTGGAGGCGATGATCTGGATCTCGAGACCGTCCAGGATCCAGGACACCCCGAGGCCGAACACGACCATCCAATGGAAGCGTGTCCACGGCAACCGGTCCATCCGGGCCGGCACCAGACTCCGCACGCTCTTGGGCTTCGGCGACTCCCCCGCCGGTTGCCTGTTGTCAGTCACTTTCTGCAACCTCCCTCTCGCCGGTCGTTCAGCGGCAGGATGCGGGCGACGCCGACGGCGCGACCGAACGTACGCCCCTCCGCCCCTTTCCGCTCGCGCCCCTGAAAAGAAACCCCTTGACCACGAAAAAAGCCCCGGAAACCGATGGTTTCCGGGACTTCTCCGTCGGGCTGACAGGATTTGAACCTGCGACCCCTTGACCCCCAGTCAAGTGCGCTACCAAGCTGCGCCACAGCCCGTGGCATCGTCATCCAGACCCGGCGAACCGCGCCGGACAACTTGTCCATGATAGCGCCTCCGCGACGCCTCCGCTGACACGGGCCGGGCCACGCCCGAGCATCGACGCCGACGAGAGATCCGGGAAAATGTGCAACAAAAGTTTGGGACTCACAGTCCCGAAACACGGCCAATCCATATCTTCGTACGTACATAATTGACCATGCCCCAGTCGACTGTGCTCACCGCTGCCCCCTCCCGTCGCCAGGGTGCGTCCGCGAACCTGGCCGAACCGCGTGCCGCCCGAACGCACGAAGCCCTGACCACCGCCCTTTTCGATCTGCTGCGCGAGCACGATCTCACCGAGATCAGCATCAGCGAGCTGTGCCGCACGGCGGGTGTGCACCGCACCACCTTCTACGGTCACTACGCCGACATCTTCGCGTTCGCCGCGGACTCATTCGCCCGCCAGCTCGACGAGCTCGCCGCCGTGGCCGAGACGGCCGGCAGCATGGACGACGAGTCGGTCGAGACGATCAACGCCGTCTACGCGGCCTCGATCACGCGCGAACTCGAGCACATCCGCGACCACCGTGCCGCCTACCGCATGATGTTCGGCACCCGGGTCGACGCCGGCTTCCGCCGCGAACTCTTCCAGCGCACCCTGGTCCGCGCCTCGATCGCCATTTCGATCTGGCAGCGCAAGGACGACTCGCGCCGCATCGACAGCCCGGCCGCCGCCGCGTACATCGCGGGCGGGATGGTCGGGGTGCTCGAGGAGTGGACCTACAGCGACGACACCGACGCCGAGGCCCGAACCGCCGACGTGGTCGCCGCCTGGCCCGCCTGGTGCGCCGCACACGTCCCTCCGATGGTGTGAAATAGGGGGGTGTCGAACCCAGTAACGCCCCCCTCCCCCCGCCTCGCCCTCGCCGTCGACGTCGGCGGCACCAAAGTCGAGGCGGCGCTGGTGGATGAGGATGCCCGGCTCGTTCCGGGATCCCGCCACCGCGCGCCCACCGGCGCCGGCAGCAGCTCCGCGAGCATCGCGGCCTCGGTCGAGCAGGTCATCGATCTCGCCCTCGCGGCGACTCCCGAGGGCGCAGAGCTCGTGGGCGCCGGAGTCGGCAGCGCCGGCCCGATCTCGCTGGAGCGCGGCACGGTCTCCCCGCTCAACCTGCAGGTCTGGCGCGACTTCCCCCTGCGCGACCTGGTCTGCTCGCGCTCGGGCATCCACAACACCGTGCTCCGGCTCGACGGCCTCTGCATCCTGCTCGCCGAGCACTGGGCCGGAGCCCTGCAGGGCTACCGCACCGCCATGGGCATGGTCGTCTCGACCGGCGTCGGCGGCGGGCTGCTCGTCGAGGGCCGCCTGGTCGGCGGCCGCAGCGGCAACGCCGGCCACATCGGCCAGATCCAGCTGCACACCCACACGAAGGCCGGCAAAGACCTCGGAGCGACCCTCGAAGGCATCGCTGCCGGCCCCCGCATCGTCGAATGGGCGCGCGAGCAGGGCTGGACCGGCGCGACCGGCGAAGAGCTGGCCGCCTCCTACCGGGAGGGCGACCCGATCGCCCGGCTCGCGGTCGAGCGCTGCGCCCGCGCGATCGGCGAGGGCATCGCCTCGGCCTGTGCGCTGATCGACCTCGAGGCCGTCGCGATCGGCGGCGGGTTCTCGCGCGTCACGCCCGATCTCTTCGACCTCATCCGTGCGACCGTGGAGGCCGAGGCCCCGCTCGACACGATCCCGGGCGTGAAGGTACTGCCCTCAGCCCTGTCGGACGAGGGTCCGCTGATCGGCGCGGCCGGACTCATCCACCGCGCCGACCTGCTGCCCTAGCGCTTGCGGATGCGCTGGCGCCCTGAGGCGCCGGCGACCGCCAGCCCCTAGCGCTTACGCTTCTCGCGCACCCGCATGTTCACGATGATCGGCGAGCCCTCGAAGCCGTAGATCTCCCGCAGACGACGCTGCACGTAGCGGCGGTAGCCCGGGTCGAGGAAGCCGGTCGTGAACAGCACGAAGGTCGGCGGACGCGACGCAGCCTGCGTCCCGAACAGGATGCGTGGCTGCTTCCCGCCGCGCACGGGGTGCGGGTGCGCCGCCGTGAGCTCGGCGAGGAAGGCGTTGAACTTGCCGGTCGGGATCCGGGTGTCCCACGACTCGAGCGCGAGCTCGAGGGCCGGCACGAGCTTCTCCAGGTGACGCCCGGTGCGCGCCGAGATGTTGACGCGGGGCGCCCAGGTCACGTGGGCGAGATCCTGGTCGATCTCCCGCTCGAGGTAGCGCCGGCGGTCGTCGTCCAGCAGGTCCCACTTGTTGAACGCGAGCACGAGGGCGCGGCCGGATTCGAGCACGAGGTCGATGATCCGCAGGTCCTGCGTCGAGATCGGCTCGGTCACGTCGAGCACGACGACGGCGACCTCGGCTTTCTCCAGAGCAGCCGAGGTGCGGAGCGAGGCGTAGAAGTCGGCGCCCTGCTGCAGGTGCACCCGCTTCCGGATGCCGGCGGTGTCGACGAAGGTCCAGACCTTGCCGCCGAGCTCGATCTGCTCGTCGACCGGGTCGCGCGTGGTGCCGGCGAGCTCGTTGACGACCACCCGCTCCTCACCCGCCGCCTTGTTCAGCAGAGAGCTCTTGCCCACGTTCGGCCGGCCCAGGATGGCGACGCGGCGCGGGCCGCCCACCTCCTGCTTCGCGACGGCCGAGACCTCGGGCATCGTCTTCATGATCAGGTCGAGCAGGTCGGCCACACCGCGGCCGTGCAGGGCCGACACCGGGTAGGGCTCGCCGAGGCCGAGCGACCAGAGCGCGGAGGCCTGGGGCTCCTGGCGGGCGTCGTCGACCTTGTTGGCGGCGAGGAACACCGGCCGGTCGGCCTTGCGGAGCAGCCTCACGACGTGCTCGTCGGTCGAGGTCGCCCCGACGTTCGAGTCGACGACGAAGAGCACCACATCGGCGAGGTCGATCGCGACCTCGGCCTGCGCGGCGACGGCGGCGTTGATGCCCGAGGCGTCGGGCTCCCAGCCACCGGTGTCCACGAGGGTGAACCGGCGGCCGTTCCAGTCGGCCTTGTAGGCGACGCGGTCGCGGGTCACACCGGGGATGTCCTCGACGACCGCCTCACGACGGCCCAGGATGCGGTTGACCAGCGCCGACTTGCCGACGTTCGGCCGGCCCACGATCGCGAGCACGGGCAGGGCCGGCAGGTAGACCGAGCCCTCCGGGTAGTCCTCGGTGATCTCGAGCAGGTCGAGGTCGCCGTCGTCGAGCTCGTAGTCGGCGAGGCCCGAGCGCAGGGTCGCCGCCCGCTGCTCGGCGAGGTCCTCGTCGACGTTCGCGAGCCGCTCCGCCAGGTCGTCGTCGGGGGCGTCGAAGTCGTCCGGGTCGCTGCCCGAGGTGGGGTTCTGGCTGTCGGCCATGCTGGTTCCTCGCTGTCTGGGTGGGATCGGCCTGGCCGGTCCCGGCGTTTCGTGCGGGGCTCCGGGAGCCCCGAGGGTTCAATGTGCCGGGCTCGTGGAGCTCCGGGAGTGGACCACGTCGACGATCGCGTCGACCGTGCGGTCGAAGTCGAGGTGGGTGGAATCGACGGTGATCACGCCGTCGGCGGCGTTCATGAAGTCGACCACCCGCGAGTCGGCCCGGTCACGGGATCGGAGCGCCTCGCCCACGACGGCGGCCGATTCACCGGTCAGTTCTTTCGAACGCCTCGCCATTCTAGCCTCTTCCGAGGCCGTGAGCAGGATCCGCACCGGAGCATCCGGCGCGACGACGGTCGTGATGTCCCGGCCCTCGGCGACGATGCCGTCGAACTCGGTGGCGGTGAGGATGTGCCGGAACCGCTCGTTCAGCCACTGCCTGACCTCGGGGATGCGGGCCACGAGGCTCACCACGCCGGTCACCCGGGGCTCGCGGATCGCGTCGGTGACGTTCTCGGTGCGCACCCGCACGAAGTACTCGTCCGGGTCGGTGCCGATCCGGAAGTCGAAGCGCTCGAGCTCGTCGATCACGTCGCCGGCCGAGGCGGGGTCGATCGATCGGTCGAGCAGGTCCCAGGCCAGGGCCCGGTAGGCCGCCCCGGTGTCGAGGTAGCCGTAGCCGAGCGCACGGGCCACAGCCCGGCTCACGCTCGACTTGCCGCTGCCCGCGGGGCCGTCCACGGCCACGACGACGGGGGGCTCGTCGTTCCGGCGACCGGTCCCGTCACCGATCGTCTGCAGGTCGTTCATCCGGCGATTCTCCATCCACGTGCCGACAGTGCGGCGGTCAGCGACTCGGCGGCCTCGGGCACGACCGCGATCTCGGCCAGGCCGATCGGTGCGCCCGGGGAGTGCTCGAGCCGGAGGTCTTCCATGTTCACGCCTTCCTCGCCGATCTCGGCGAGCAGGCGGGCGAGCTCGCCGGGGCTGTCGTCGACCATGACGACCAGCTGCGAGTACCGGCGGTCGAGCCCGTGCTTGCCCGGGATGCGGGCGACGCCGGCGTTGCCCCCGGCGAGCTCCTCGGCGATCGTGCGCCTCGCGCCGGGCGCCGTCGGCTCGTCGAGCGCCCCGATCACCCGGTCGAGGTCGTCGCGGAAGGCCCGGAGCACCTCGACCACGGGCCCGGCGTTCGCGCCGAGGATCTGCACCCACAGCTCGGGGTCGCTCGCAGCGATCCTGGTGACGTCGCGGAGCCCGCCGCCGGCGAGGTCGACCGCCGCATCCGGTGCCCCGGTGAGCCGCCGCGCCATCAGGGTCGAGATCACCTGGGGCGCGTGCGAGACCAGGGCGACGCTCGCGTCGTGCTCGACGGCGGTCATCTCGACGAGGGTGGCGCCCAGGTCGAGGATGAGGTCGTCGACCGCCGAGGCGGTCTGGTACGAGATCAGCGGATGACCGGCGACGACCCACGGCCGGCCCAGGAAGAGGTCGGCGCGGCCGGCCATCGGGCCCCCTCGCTCGCGCCCGGCGAGCGGATGCGACCCGACGTACCGGGTCACGTCTCCCCCGGCGGCGGTCACCGCGTCGAGGATGGGCTGCTTCACGCTCGCCACGTCGGTGACGACGGCCCGCGGGTACGCCGAGAGCTCGCGCACGATGACGGATGCGGTGACGTCCGGCGGCACGCAGACGACGACGAGCAGGGGGTCGTCGCCATCCGTCGCGGCCCGCCCGGCGCCGTAGTCGATGGCGATGCTGACGTTGGTCGGCGACGCGTCCGAGAGGATGACGTCGACCCCGCGGGCGCGGAGGCCGAGCGCGATGCTCGTGCCGAGCAGCCCGACGCCCACGACGCGCACGGAGCCGGTCAGGCGGGATTCCACCACGCTCTACTCCTCGGGTTCGTCCGGGCCATCGGATCCGGCGGTGCTACCGGTGGTGCGATCGCCAGTGCGACCGTCGGCGTCGGCGTCGGCGCCGTCCGGTTCCGGCGTGCGTGACAGCGTCAGCAGGCGGCCGACCTCCACTTTAGTCAGGTCGCGGAGCGCCCCGGCCTTGAGGCTCCCGAGGTTGAGCGGCCCGAACGAGCGGCGCACGAGATCGACGACGGGGTGGCCCACCTCGTCGAGCATGCGGCGCACGATCCGGTTGCGGCCCGAGTGCAGGGTGAGCTCGACGATCGAGTGCTCGCTCTCCACGTCGAGCAGCCGCGCCTTGTCGGCCGCGATCGGCCCGTCCTCGAGGTCGAGCCCCGCCGTCAGCTTCGAGATGGTCTGGGGCGAGACGCGCCCCTCGACCTTCGCGATGTAGGTCTTCAGCACCCCGAACGACGGATGCGCGAGCACGTGCGCGAGGTCGCCGTCGTTGGTGAGGATGAGCAGGCCGCTGGTCTCGGCGTCGAGCCGCCCCACGTTGAACAGGCGCTCCTCGTACTGCTCGGTGTAGCGGCGGAGATCGGGCCGGCCGTACTGGTCGGCGAGCGAGCTCACGATGCCGACCGGCTTGTTGAGCATGACGTAGCGCTTGTCGGGGTCGAGCTGCACGGCGACGCCGTCGACGGCCACGAGGTCGTTCTCCGGGTCGATCCGCCGGCCGAGCTCGGTCACGATCTCGCCATTGACCTCGACCCTCCCGGCCTCGATCAGCTGCTCGGAGACGCGGCGCGAGGCCACTCCGGCCGCGGCCATCACCTTCTGCAGGCGCACGCCCTGCGGTTCGGCGTTCTCGTCCCACGGGGGGATCTCGAAGGGGGTCATCGCACTGTTCCGATCTCGTCGAAGCCCGCGCTGCCGTCATCCAGCAGCGGGGAGATCCTCGGCAGTTCGTCGAGGGAGTTGATGCCCAGCTGGCTGAGCAGCAGGTCGGTGGTTCCGTACAGGATCGCGCCGGTCTCCGCCTGGGTCGAGACCTCGGTGATCAGGCCGCGGCTGAGCAGCGTGCGCACGACCGAGTCGACGTTGACGGCCCGGATGCTCGCGACGGCCCCGCGGGAGATCGGCTGCTTGTAGGCGATCACCGACAGCGTCTCGAGGGCGGCCTGGGAGAGCTTGGAGGGGTTCTGGGTCATCACGAAGTCGCGTACGAGGCCGTCCCAATCGCCGCGCACGTAGAGGCGCCAGCCGCCCGCGACCTCGCGCAGCTCGAAACCGCGGCGCACGGTGCCGGGGGCGACGCCGTCGTAGTCGGCGACCAGGCGTTCGACGCCCTGCCGCACGACCGCGACCGGGCGGCCGAGGGCGGTGGCGAGGGCGATGAGGCTCTGCGGCTCGTCCACCACCATGAAGATCGCCTCGAGGGCGCGGTCGACGTCGACGTGGGTCAGGGCGGGCGTAGCGGGCGCGTCGGCCGCATTCATCGCCTCGGCCGCCGCCGGTTCAGTCAGTTCAGTTGTCATAATCTGCCCCAAGATTCGCCAAGTTGTCCTCGCTCCAGTGCTCCGCGGTCCAGCTGAGCGTCAGGTCGCCGAGCGGCTCGAGCTGCTCGAACGAGATCGAGGCGTGCCGGTAGAGCTCGAGCACTGCCAGGAACCGGGCGATCACGACGCCCTTCTCCTCGATCCCGGCGATCAGCTGCCGGAAGCTCACCGTCGTCCCGGCGGCCGCCGCCGAGCGCAGCACCGCCACGACGTGCGCCGCCTGCTCCCGGATGCTCACGAGCGGCGCGTGCAGGTGCTCGAGCCCCACCACGGGCAGCTCGCGCGGCGCCAGCGCCAGGGCGGCGAGGGCGGCGAAGTCGTCGGGGGTGAGGGTCCAGACGAGCTCGGGCGTCTGCTGCCGGAACTTCTCCTCCAGCCGCACGGCCCGCGGCCGGCGCAGCCCCTCCTCGTCGAACCGCGTCGCGAGCCAGGCCGAGACCTGCTTGAAGGCGCGGTACTGCAGCAGTCGGGCGAAGAGCAGGTCGCGGGCCTCCAGCAGCGCCACGTCCTCGGCGTCGACGAGCTCGCCCTGGGGCAGCAGGCCGACGATCTTCAGGTCGAGGAGGGTCGCGGCGACCACCAGGAACTCGGATGCACGGTCCAGCTCCTCGGCCGAGTCGAGGTTCTTCAGGTACGCGATGAACTCGTCCGTCACCCGGCTGAGCGAGATCTCCGTGATGTCGAGCTCGTGCTTGGTGATCAGGCTCAGCAGGAGGTCGAACGGACCCTCGAAGTTGTCCAGGCTGAGCGAGAACCGGGGCGCACCGGTCGCGCCGGCCACCGCCTCCGCGAGCTCAGGTTCAGGCGACCGCGCCACGGGCGACCAGTTCTCTGGCCAGCTGCTTGTAGGCCTTGGCCGAGGTGTGCTCCGGAGCGAACTGGGTGATGGGCTTGCCCGCCACCGTCGCATCCGGGAACTTCACCGTGCGGCCGATGACCGTCTCGAACACCTTGTCGCCGAAGGTCTCGACCACGCGCTCGAGCACCTCGCGCGAGTGCAGCGTGCGCGGGTCGTACATCGTGGCCAGGATGCCGTCGAGCACGAGGGCGGGGTTCAGCCGGTCGCGCACCTTGTCGATCGTCTCGACCAGCAGGGCGACGCCGCGGAGCGCGAAGTACTCGCACTCGAGCGGGATCAGCACGCCGTGGCTCGCGGTGAGCGCGTTGACGGTGAGCAGCCCGAGCGACGGCTGGCAGTCGATCAGGATCACGTCGTAGTCGTCGCTGACCTTCCGCAGCACCCGGGCCAGGATCGACTCGCGGGCGACCTCGCTCACCAGGTGCACCTCGGCGGCCGAGAGGTCGATGTTGGCCGGGATGATGTCCAGACCCTCGACACTGGTCTTCTGGATGGCGTCGGCCGGATCCTTGAGGTTGCCGATCAGCAGGTCGTAGATCGTCGGCAGGTCGTGCGTCATGACGCCGAGACCCGCGGAGAGCGCGCCCTGCGGGTCGAAGTCGATCGCGAGGACCTTCCGCCCGTACTCGGCGAGCGCCGCACCCACGTTGACGCTCGTCGTGGTCTTACCGACGCCGCCCTTCTGGTTGCAGAGCGAGATGATCCGGGCCGGACCGTGCGACTTCAGGGGTGCGGGGACGGCGAACTCCGTGACCGGCCGACCGGTGGGGCCCATCTTGGGAAGATTCAGCCCGGCGAGCTCATCGGTCTGATTCGTCTTCACGGTTCGTGCGTTCCTGGTCGGCACCGAAGTCGTCCCTCGTTCCTGCCCGCCATCCCGGCGGACGGTATGAGTCTATTCCGGTGGGCCTGTGCTTCGCGCAGGCTCACCGGGCTCGGGGGTGGGCGGTTTGGTACATGTCGATGAGGGTGTCGGCGGTGACCTGGGTGTAGAGCTGGGTGGTGGCCACCGAGGAGTGGCCGAGGAGGTCCTGCACCACCCGCACGTCGGCGCCGCCCTGCAGCAGGTGCGTGGCGAAGGAGTGCCGGAAGGTGTGCGGCGAGATGTGCACCGTGAGCGCAGCCCGCTCGGCCGCCGACTGGATCACCAGCCACGCCGCCTGCCGACTGAGCCGCTGCCCGCGGATCCCGAGGAACAGCGCCGGCGTCGCTCTCCCCCGCGTCGAGAACACCGGCCGCACCCGCACCAGGTACGCGTCCAGCGCCGCCCGGGCATAGCTGCCGACCGGCACGATCCGTTGCTTGCTGCCCTTGCCGGTCACCCGCAGCATGTCGCCGTTCTGCACGTCGTCCACGTCGAGGTCCACGATCTCCGAGATCCGCGCGCCGGTCGCGTACAGCAGCTCCAGCAGTGCCCGGTCGCGCACCGCCACCGGGTCCTCCCCGCCCGTAGCCGTGAGCAGCCGGTCCATCTCGTCGATCGTGATGGCCTTCGGAAGCCGCAGCGCGAGCTTCGGCGGCTTCACCTCGCGCGCCGCATCCGCGTCGACGACCCCCTCCTCGGCGAGGTACCGGTGGAAGCTCCGCACCGTCGACAGGATGCGCGCCACCGACGACGCCTTGAGCTCGCCCTCGCCCGCGCCCCGGGTCTCCTGGGTGAAGGCGCTGATGTCGCCCTCCCCCACCGACCGCAGGTCGTCGAGCCCCCGCGCCGCGAGCCACGTCGTGTACCGCCCGAGGTCGCGACGGTACGCGGCCACCGTGTTGGCGGCGAGCCCCCGCTCGATCGTGATGTGCCGCAGGAACCCGTCGACCTCCCGGCCGATCCCCTCCGCCGTCATCGGGCGACCGGCTACCGTGCGCTCCGGAAGCGCGGGTGCGCCTCCCACGGCGAATCCGCCGGCCGCAGAGTCGACCAGCCCCTCGCCCGCGACGCCGAGGCGGCGAGCGCCCCGATCACGAGCGACGGGTTCTGCACCCGGCTCGCGAGCACGGCGTCCACGACCTCGTCCAGCGGGAACCAGGCCGACTCCATGTCGGCCTCCTCGCCCTCCCGGTCGAAGCGCGAGCCGGTCGGCCGCACACCCCGCGCGAGGTAGATCCGGATGGCCTCGTTGTTGCCGCCCGGCGTCGTCACGTAGTCGCTCAGCACGTGCCAGTCGTCGGCCTCGAGGTCGACCTCCTCGGAGAGCTCGCGCTTGGCGGCGTCCAAGGGCGACTCCGCCTCGACGTCGAGCAGCCCCGCCGGCGGCTCCCACTCGCGTCGGCGCACCGGATGCCGGTACTGCTTGATCAGCAGCACCCGGTCCTCGTCGTCGAGCGCGAGGATCGCGACCGCGCCCGGGTGGTCGACGAAGTCGCGCCGAAGCGTGTCCCCGCCGTACTCGAAGGCCTCACGCCGCACGTCCCACACGTAGCCGTCGAAGACGACCTCGCTCTCGGAGACGGGAACGAGCGCGACCTCGTCGGCGAGCGGCTCAGGCATCCTGCACCGGGAACAGGCGCGTGGCCTCCTGGCGGTCGAGCGCGGCGCCGACGAGGCCCTTGAACAGCGGATGCGGGCGGCTGGGCCGCGAGCGCAGCTCCGGGTGCGCCTGCGTGGCCACGTAGTAGGGGTGCACGTCGCGCGGCAGCTCGACATACTCGACCAGGTGCCCGTTCGGCGAGACGCCCGAGAACCACAGGCCGGCGTCGGCGATCTGGTCGCGGTACTTGTTGTTGACCTCGTAGCGGTGGCGGTGGCGCTCGGCGGCGGTGGAGGCCCCGTAGACCTCTTCGACGATCGATCCGGAGGCGAGCTCCGCCTCGTAGAGACCGAGGCGCATGGTGCCGCCCAGGTCTCCGCCGGCGATGATGTCGACCTGCTCGGCCATCGTGGCGATCACGGGGAACTCGGTGTCCGGGTCGAACTCGCTCGAGGATGCGCCGGGCAGCCCGACGACGTTCCGCGCGTACTCGATCACCATGCACTGCAGTCCGAGGCACAGACCGAGGGCGGGGATCCCGTTCTCACGGGCGTAGCGCAAAGCGCCGAGCTTGCCCTCGATGCCGCGCACCCCGAAGCCGCCGGGCACGCAGATGCCGTCGACGTCGGCGAGTGCCTTCGCGGCGCCCTCGTAGGTCTGGCAGTCGTCCGAGGGGATCCAGCGGATCGCGACCTTCGCGCGGTGGGCGAACCCGCCCGCACGGAGCGCCTCGGTGACCGAGAGGTACGCGTCGGGCAGGTCGATGTACTTGCCCACGAGGCCGATCGTGACCTCGTGCTTGGGCTCGTGCACCGCATCCAGGATCGGCTGCCAGCCGGCCCAGTCGACGTCGCCCGTGGTCTCGCGGAGCCCCAGGTGATCGATGATGTAGTCGTCCAGGCCCTGGTCGTGCAGCATGGTCGGGATGTCGTAGATCGAGGGCACGTCGATGGCGTTGACCACGGCGCCCTCGTCGACGTCGCACATCAGCGCGATCTTGCGCTTGTTGCTCTCGGAGACGGGCCGGTCGCTGCGGAGCACGAGCGCATCCGGCTGGATGCCGATCGAGCGGAGCGCGGCGACGGAGTGCTGCGTGGGCTTGGTCTTCTGCTCGCCCGAGGCGTTCATGAACGGCACCAGCGAGACGTGCACGAAGAAGACGTTCTTCCGCCCCAGCTCGTGGCGCACCTGGCGCGCCGACTCGATGAAGGGCTGCGACTCGATGTCGCCGACCGTGCCGCCGATCTCGGTGATGATCACGTCGGGGTGCGAGGCGTCGTGCGCCTGCAGCCGCATCCGGCGCTTGATCTCGTCGGTGATGTGCGGGATGACCTGCACGGTGTCGCCGAGGTACTCGCCGCGGCGCTCCTTGGCGATCACGCTCGAGTAGATCTGGCCGGTCGTCACGTTCGCGGCCTGGTTCAGATTGATGTCGAGGAATCGCTCGTAGTGCCCGATGTCGAGGTCGGTCTCGGCTCCGTCGTCGGTCACGAAGACCTCGCCGTGCTGGAACGGATTCATCGTCCCCGGGTCGACGTTCAAGTAGGGATCGAGCTTCTGCATCACGACGCGAAGACCTCGCGCGGTGAGCAGATTGCCCAGGCTGGCGGCGGTGAGTCCCTTACCGAGAGAGGAGACGACACCCCCTGTGACGAAGATGTGCTTCGTCAGTTTCGTGTCGTTCTGTCGGTCCGCGTCATGAGCATCTTCCACGGAATTCCATCCTAACAGTCGTCTTGGCTGGTCATGTCGTTCGTGCGGTCTCGGGCGCGTCCGAAGTCGTGCCGAGCGCCGCATCCGGTGCCGCTTCCGAGGTCGCATCCGGGCTCGCGCCGGACGTCTCCTCCGCGGGCCGCTGCAGGATCTCGACGAGCAGGATCAGCACGACCGCGATCACCGCGGTCCACACCGTCTGCCCCACCGTGATCGGCCGCACGAGCAGCACGAACAGCGCCGCGAGCACCGCGATCGCCGCCTCGACGAGCGTGCGCTGCCGGCCGAGGAACCGCCCGAACGCCCCCGTCGTCACCCCGCGCGCGTCGCCGAGCCGCCGCAGCCGGGTCGCGCCCTCGCCGAACAGCGATCGCAGCGCCGGCGCCGGCCGCAGCGGCCCCGCCGCCCACGCGACCACTGCGACGGTGAAGGCGAGCACGGCGATCGACACCACGGTCGCCGCGATCAGCGAGGTGACCTGGTCGTAGATCGCTCCCGCCGCGTCGATCGGCAGGTACCGCGGCGCGATCGACGCGACCGTGACGAGATTGCCGATGCGCAGCGCGATCCCGACGAGCACCATCAGGATGCCGAGCGCGAGCGCGGTGCCGAACAGCGCCACGAGCCGCCGCTTCGCGAGGAGCACCCCGGCCGCGAGCAGGAGGAAGGCGACCCAGGGCAGCCACCCTCCGACGGCCACGGCGAGCGCGTAGCCGAGCGTCGCCTGGCCGAGGCCGTCCGACTGCGCGACCACGATGCTGAGGTCGACCGCGGGGATGGCGTCGGCGAAGTCGAGCCCCTGCGCGATCATGGCCTGCTTGACCGCTTCGACGATCGGACCGAGCTGGATCGAGAGCTCGCCCGACGATGAGATGGCGAGCGCGGAGGACGGATCCCCGGTCAGCGCCGCGATGAGCTGCCGGTGGCTCACCCGGAGCGTCTGCGCCCAGATGTCCTCGAAGGCGGGCGAGTCCACGAAGTCGGTCACGACTCCGGTGGCGAGCGAGCGCAGGCCGAGCGCCGCGGGCCCCTTGAGGGCGTCGAGCGCCGCTGCGGCGGTGTCGGGCACCCCGAGGCCGTTCACGGCGTCGATCGCGGCGCTCGTGGTGCCGGTGAAGTCGACCTGCTGGTCGACCGCATCCATCACCTCGGTCACGACGAAGGCCTTGACCGCGGGGTCGGCGGCCAGTGGCGCGAAGGTCGCCACGAACTTCTCGGTGTCGGTCAGCTGCCCCTCGGCCCAGTTGCCCACGAGCCCGAGCGGCACGAGAATCAGCCCGACCACGACCAGGGCGACGGATGCGATGGTGCGGCCCCGTCGCCGCCTCGGCCGCGCGGGTGTCACCGACGACCCGACGGCGGAAGGCCCCTCGATCACGACGGTCTCGGCCCGCGAGGCGGCCTCCGCCTTCAGCACGGCGTTCTCCGCCCGCAACCGCTCCACCTGAGCGGAGAGCTCGTCGTTCGTCATCCGCGCCATGGCTCCCCCTCAGCCCCCGGCCGGGGCAGGGCCCCGATCCGTTATCAGTGTGGCACAGCGAGGCTCGTGGCCGTCTCCAGGAGTTCTGCGGCGTGCGCGAGGCCCGAGTCCGAGTCCGGCAGACCCGAGAGCAGGCGCGCCATCTCCGCCAGGCGGTCGTCCCCGGTCAACTGCACGACATTGGATGCGGTGACCGGCCCGTCGAGATCCTTCTCCACCCGCAGGTGGTTGGTCGCGAACGCGGCCACCTGCGCCAGGTGCGTCACCACGATCACCTGGGAGGTGCGGGCGAGGGCCGCAAGCCTGCGGCCGATCTCGATCGCCGAGGCGCCACCCACTCCGGAGTCGACCTCGTCGAAGACGAAGGTCGGCACGGGGTCGGCAGCGGCCAGCACGACCTCGATCGCGAGCATCACTCGCGAGAGCTCTCCGCCGGACGCCCCCTTGTTGAGCGGCCGCGGTTCGCTGCCCTCGTGCGGCCGCAGCAGGAACTGCACGAGGTCGCGGCCGCTGGAGCCGAGCTCCTCGCGCTCCTGCACCTCGACCACGAAGCGGGCGTTCGGCATCGCCAGGGCCGAGAGCTCCTCGGTGACGCCGGCGGCCAGGGTCGTCCCGGCGGCGCGACGCAGCTCGGTGAGTTCGGCGGCCAGGCGCTCGAGCGCGGCGAGCTCGTCGTCGACCAGGGAAGTCAGTTCCTCGATCCGGTCCGAGTCGGAGTCGAGCTCGAGCAGGCGCGGACCGGCCTCGGCGGCGTAGGCGATGACGTCCGAGAGCTCGGGCCCGTACTTCCGCGCCAGGCTCGTCAGAGCCGCGCGTCGCTCCTGGATGCGGTCGAGCGCGCCCGGCTCGTCGCTCTCGAGGTTCGCCACGTAGCCGGCCAGCTGGGTCCCGGCATCCGAGAGGATGAAGCTCGCGTTCGCGAGCGCCTCGACGATGGGCGCGAGCGAGGAGTCGTGATGGGCGACCCGCTCGAGGCTCCGCCGTGCGGCGTCGACCAGGCCGATGGTGTCCGCGTTCTCACCGGTCTCGCTCGAGATCGCCTCGTGCGCCTCGGCCGCGGCGAGCCGCAGCTCCTCCACGTTCGTGAGCCGGTCGGCGAGCTCGGTGAGCTCGGCATCCTCACCCTCGACGGGTTCGACGGCGGCGATCTCATCGACCGCGGCACGCAGCCGGTCGGCCTCCCGGAGCCGGGCGCTCCGCTCGGTGACGAGCGCCTCGATCTCGGCGCGGTGGCCCTGCCAGCGTCCGTAGGCGGTCTGGTACTCCGTCAATCGTGCCGCGAACTCGGGGCCCGCGAAGCTGTCCAGGGCGGCGCGCTGGGCCGACTGGCTCTTCAGCCGCAGCTGGTCCGACTGTCCGTGCACGACGACGAGCGCGCTGCCGAGCTCCGAGAGCACGCTGATCGGCGCCGAGCGGCCGCCGACGACGGCGCGGCTCCTGCCCTCGGCCGAGACCGACCGCGACAGGATGAGCTCGCCGTCAGGAGCGGTGCCGGCAGCAGCAGCGCCCGAGCCCGCCCGGCCTGCGCCAGCCCCGCCCGCACCCGCTGCATCCACGCCGTCGGCCTCGACCTCGCCGCCGAGCTCGCGCACGCGGTCGGCCACGATTCCGGCGGAGTCGACGAGGATCCGCCCCTCGATCCACGCCTGCGAGGCGCCCGAGCGCACGGATCCGGTGTCCGCCCGCTCACCGAACAGCAGCCCGAGGGCCGACACCACCATGGTCTTGCCCGCGCCGGTCTCCCCGGTCACGGCGGTGAACCCGGGGCCGAGGGGCAGCACGGCCTCCCCGATCACCCCGAGATCCCTGATCGACAGTTCCTCAATCACGATCGGCCGGGCCTCTCCACCCGTTCACGGGCAGGTTGAACTTGCGCACCAGGCGGTCGGTGAACGGCGCCTGGTGGAGGCGCGCCAGCCGCACCGGGATGGGCGAGCGGCGCACGACCACGCGCGCTCCCTTCTCGAGGTCGCGCATCCGCCGGCCGTCGCTCCAGAGCACGGCACCGCCCTGGGTGCGGTCGAGCACCTCGACGGCGAGGGCGGAGTCCGGCCCCACGACGAGCGGCCGTGCGAACAGCGCATGCGGGCTGAGCGGCACCATCAGCAGGGCGTCGACGCTCGGCCAGACGACGGGGCCACCGGCCGAGAAGGAGTAGGCGGTGGAGCCGGTCGGGGTCGACATGACCACGCCGTCGCAGCCGAAGCTCGACAGCGGCCGGCCGTCGACCTCGATGACGACCTCGAGCATCCGCTCACGGCTCGCCTTCTCGACGGTGGCCTCGTTCAGCGCCCAGCTCTCGTAGACGACCTCGTCGCCGACCTTCACGCGCACCGAGAGCGTCATCCGCTCCTCGACCTGGTAGTCGCGGGCGAGGGCGCGCTGCACGGTCTCGGTGAGGTCGTCGCGGTCGCTCTCGGCGAGGAAGCCGACGTGCCCGAGGTTGACCCCGAGCAGCGGCACGGTGCGGCCCTCGACCGGCGCGTTCCGCACCAGCTCGGCGGCGCGGAGGATCGTGCCGTCACCGCCCAGCACGATGACCAGCTCGAGGTCGGGCACGGTCACGCCGTCGCCGAGCAGCTTGAAGGCACCGAGCTCGCCGAGCACGTGGATGTCGTCGTTCTCGTCGAACGGCGCGATCACCGGGGTGACCCCCGCGTCACGGAGCTGCTGGCACACGCTCTGCGCGGCGAGCACCGAGTCACGACGACCGGTGTGCAGCACCACGAGGATGTAGCGTTCCACTGGCACGCGTCAGGCTCCTGTCATCTCGGTCACTCGGTCCAACCATTCTGTCGGATTCGATCCCGCGTCCCGGTTGAACCAGACGAGGTACTCGAGATTGCCCGCCCCGCCCGCGATGGGCGACGGGATGAGGCCGGCCGTCGGGAGACCGAGATCGTAAGCGGCCCAGAGCACGTTCGCGACCGCGTCCGCCCGCAGATCCTTGTCGCGCACGATCCCCTCGCGCACACCGGTCCGCCCCACCTCGAACTGCGGTTTGATCAGCAGCACGAAATCGGCCTCGGGCGTGGCGACCGAGATGAGGGGCTCGAGCACGAGACCGAGCGAGATGAACGAGAGGTCGGCGACCACGAGGTCGACCGGCTGGTCGACACCGGATGCGCCGGCGAGCGTCTCCGGGGTGGCGAACCGCAGGTTGAACCCCTCGACCTCGACGACCCGCGGATCCCTGCCGATGATCGGGTCGAGCTGGCCGTGCCCGACGTCGGCGGCGATCACCCGGGCGGCGCCGCGCTCGAGCAGCACCTGGGTGAACCCGCCGGTGGACGCGCCCGCATCCAGGGCGAGCCGCCCGTCGACAGGTACCGGGAACGCGTCCAGGGCGGCGATGAGCTTGTGGGCCCCACGGCTGACGTAGCGGTCGACGCCGTCGACGGTCACCGACTGCTCGTCGCCCACGGGGAACGAGGCCTTCACGACGGGCGTGCCATCGACGCGCACGTAGCCGTTGGCGATCAGCCGGGCGGCATGCGTGCGGGAACGCGCGAGCCCTCTGGCCGCGACGGCGGCATCGAGACGGGTGCTATCCATTCGACGGTGAGGAGTCCCCGCCCTCGAGGCGGCCCTTCAGTTCGTCGTGCAGCTGGGCGTACGCCGAGGCGCGCTGGTCGAGCGGCTGCTCCTCGATCAGGCGCAGCCGCGGAAGCAGCGCGTCGTCGGTGTCGAGGTCGTCGGAAGTCACCCCTCCAGCGTACCGCGGTGCCCCGACAGCGGGCCGTCCGGCAGCGGCCGCGCTCAGCTGTACAGCTGCGGGTCGACGTCCAGCGCGTGGATCGACAGCCCCGAGTCCCAGATCGCCGCGCTTCCGGCACGGACCAGGTCGACCGGAGAATTGCCCGCCTTGACGACCCGCACGACGTGGCCGTTCATCCGCACCACCGCGTCGCCGACGATCGTCTCGGAGCCGTCCTTCGACGTTCGCGTGACGGGGTAGGCCTCGAACAGCTGGCGCAGGTCGGTGAGGATGAAGTCGGGCCGCGACCCCTTGGGCGCCGCGAGCAGCTGCTTCGGTCCGTCGATCCCGGTGAGCACGTGGATAGCGCGGAGCCCCGCCCGCTTGGCCCCCATCGTGTCGGTGTCGAGCCGGTCGCCGATGAAGGCGGCGTTGTGCGCGCCGAAGCGATCGGCCGCGACCTCGAAGATCGTCTTCTCGGGCTTGCCCGCCACGACCGGCAGGCGACCGACGGCCGTGTGCACGGCCGAGACAAGGGTGCCGTTGCCCGGCGCGATGCCACCGGCGACCGGAATCGTCCAGTCGGTGTTGGTGGCGACCCAGTGAACGGCGGGATCGTGCAGCGCGAAGCTCGCCTGGGCCAGCTGGAGCCAGCCGACCTCGGGCGCGAAGCCCTGCACGACGGCGGCGGGCTTGTCCGCCGCCTCGCGGGTCACGACCAGGCCGGCCTTCTCGACCTCGGTGACGAGCCCCACTCCCCCGACGACGAGCACGGTGGCTCCGGGCTCGACGAGGGTGGTGAGGATGCGCATGGCCGCCTGCGGCGACGTCACGACATCCTGCGCCGCGACCCCGAGGCCGAACGAGCTGAGGTGCTCGGCGACCTGAGCGTCGGTGCGCGAGGCGTTGTTCGTGATGTAGCCGACGCGGATGCCGTCGGTCTTCACCCGGTTGAGCGCGTCGACCGCGTAGGGCACGGCATCCGCACCCTTGTAGACGACGCCGTCGAGGTCGGCCAGCACGGCGTCGACACCATCGAGCGGATGCACGGTCTCAGCCTTCTTCGGTCGGAACAGACTCATCGTCCTCGTCGTCCATCTCCTCGAACACCTCGATGGTGTCGTCACCGTCGGTGTCACCGTTCAGCGCCGCGTCCGCGCGCTCGGCGCGCTCCCGCCAGCGTGCGGCCTCGTCGTCCTGACCCAGCTCGTCCAAGACCTCGGCGTAGGCGTCGAACAGCTCGGGGCTATAGGAGTAGGCCACGTCGGGGTTCAGCTGCGGGATCTCGAGCTCCGTCAGCGCCGCGTCGGGCTGACCGAGGTCGAGGCGCGCGCCGGACATCGCGATGGCCACGGCCACCTGCGACGGCACCGAGAGCGTGGACCGCTCGACGGAACGCCCGACCTCGAGCGCGCGGTCGGGACGACCGATGCCCCGCTCGCTGTCGATCATCAGGGCGAGCTGCTCGTTCGACCCGGAGATGCGGCGGTAGGTGCGGAGCTCGCGCAACGCGAGGGCGAAGTCGCCGGTGGCATACGCCGTGATCGCGAGGGTCTCGCGCACGACACCGATCCGGCCGGCCCGGCGCGAGGCCGAGACGGCGTGCTGATGCGCCTGCTCGGGGTTCTCCTCGATCAGACGCCCGGCCATCACCAGGTGACGCGCGACCTCATCGGCGTTCTCCTTGTTGAGGGTCTTGAGCTCGTTGCGCGCGATCTTGTCGAGGTCGCGGGGAGTGACGTCGTCCGGGATGAGCGGGTCATCGTGGCGCGGACGAACCGCACGCAGCTCGCGGGCGCGCAGCTCCTCCTCGGTGAGGGGCGGGCGCTCGAAGCGCGAGGCGCTGGAGTCGTTGCGAGCGGGCTTGCCGTCCTTGGTCCAGAGCCGACGCTCGTTCGGGCCGCCGCTCGACGGGCGACCACCGCGGTCGGGCCGGTCGCCACCGCGGTCAGGGCGCTGGCCGCTGCGCTCAGGACGCTGCCCGGCGCGATCGGGGCGCGGCCCACTGCGCTCCGGGCGCTGGCCCGATCGCTCGGGGCGCTGGCCGGTCCGATCCGGCCGCGACGTGGAGTCGCGTCGTGGGGTAAAGGGACGCTTCCCTGAATCCTTCCGAGGAGGTCGACGATCGTCGCTCTTCCGCTTCTCATCGTCGGCTTCGCTCACGATGTCCCTCCTCAGGATCTCAGGTGCATTCTCTATTGGATTACAGGTGTTAAACGAAAATGGCCGCCCATCGCTGGGCGGC
Source organism: Herbiconiux solani NBRC 106740 (assembly GCF_001571005.1). Lineage (GTDB taxonomy): Bacteria > Actinomycetota > Actinomycetes > Actinomycetales > Microbacteriaceae > Herbiconiux > Herbiconiux solani. Next base: position 183,635 of record NZ_BCST01000008.1, read on the forward strand.
CATTTCCAAAGT
>NZ_BCST01000009.1 GCF_001571005.1 Herbiconiux solani NBRC 106740
CTGCACGACCCGAAGGCCGGCACATTTGATTGCAGCACCCGGCCGGAATAGGCCCTGGCACTGCGAGTTTGAAACTGACAGAACAAATCATTACTGACTTGCTTTGTTTCGTTTAAATGTATTCCAAAGGAATCCCAACCAGACCGAAGCCTGGACGGGGTATTTGGCATTTGACAATGTGCACGCTGTTGAGTTCTCAAGGATCGGATGCTCCGGCTCCACCTTCACAGGCGGCCCGCCGGGCAACTTCTCTACCCTAGCACTCCGGCGCAGCTTGTCAAATCGACACGCTGACGTTCCGAAGAGGAAGGGCTTAATCCTACGCTCCGAGTCGACGGCACTCAAGAAGAGAACCTAAGAAAAGGATGAGGATTGATGTCCCGCTTGAGGCCGGGAAGCTCTTCGGCTTTCCCGCACCTGTGGGGTGACGAGGGATTACATTACGCGGAGGTTTCCGGCAGGGCCAAATCAACCGCGCAGCCCGGGCGTGTCGCCGCGTCCTACTTCGTAACGGTGACGCCGGCGAGCGTCTTCTTGCCGCGGCGGAGCACGGCGATACCGCCGGGCAGGAGGTGGTCTCCGACCAGCGCGGTGTCCGCATCCACCTTCGCGTTGTTCACGTAGACGCCGCCCTGGGCGATCGCCCGGCGGGCTTCGCTCAGGCTCGACACCAGTCCCGTGGACACCAGCGCCTCGACCACGGGGGTGTCGGCCGCTGCGGTCATGGACGGGAGCTCGCCGACCGCGGCCGTCAGGGTCGCGACGTCGAGTGCGGCCAGGTCACCCTGACCGAACAGGGCGCCGGCCGCGGCGATCGCCGCCTCGGTGGCCTCGACCCCGTGCACCAGCGCGGTCACCTCGAACGCGAGGGTGCGCTGTGCCTCCCGCCGGAACGGCGACTCCGCCACCTCGCGCTCGAGACGCTCGAGCTCGGTGCGCGGGAGGAACGTGAAGATCTTCAGCCGCTGGATGACGTCGGCATCGTCGGTGTTGAGCCAGAACTGGTAGAACGCGTACGGACTCGTCAGCGCGGGGTCGAGCCAGATCGCGTTGCCCTCGCTCTTGCCGAACTTCGTGCCGTCCGAATTCGTGATCAGGGGCGTGCCGATCGCGTGGACGCTCGCATGCTCGGCGCGGTGCACGAGGTCGGTACCGCTCGTGAGGTTGCCCCACTGATCACTGCCCCCGGTCTGCAGCACGCAACCGTACGATCGGTACAGCTCCAAGAAGTCCATGCCCTGCAGGATCTGGTAGCTGAACTCGGTGTAGCTGATCCCGGCGTCGGAGTTGAGGCGGGCCGAGACGGCATCCTTCTTCAGCATCGTGCCGACGCGGAAGTACTTGCCGATGTCGCGGAGGAAGTCGATCGCCGAGAGCGGCGCCGTCCAGTCGAGGTTGTTCACCATCCGGGCCGCGTTGTCGCCCTCGAAGCTCAGGAAGCGTTCGATCTGCCCGGAGAGGTAGCCGACCCACTCGGCGACGGTCTCTTTCGTGTTCAAGGTGCGCTCGGCCGTGGGGCGGGGATCGCCGATCAGGCCCGTGGAACCGCCGACCAGCCCGAGGGGCTTGTGGCCGGCCAGCTGCAGCCGGCGCATCACGAGGATCTGCACCAGGTTGCCCAGGTGCAGGCTCGGCGCCGTGGGGTCGAACCCGCAGTAGAAGGTGATCGGCGGGCCGGACAGGAGCGTCTTGAGCTCTCCCGCATCCGTCGACACGTGCACCAGGCCGCGATAGTTCAGCTCGTCCCAGACGTCGTCGAACGAGGGATCGTTCTGCGGGACGGTGACGCTTCTGCTCGGGGAGTCTGACACGAGAAAAGAGCCTACCGCGCTCGGGCGTCCTTCCCCGGGAGAGCGCGGATGCGACCCGTCAGGCGAGGAGCGCGCGGACGGCGGTGGCGATCGCGAAGATCGCGAGGCCGGCGAGCGCCCCGACCACGGTGCCGTTGATGCGGATGAACTGGAGGTCGCGGCCCACCTGCAGCTCGATCTTCTCGGTGGTCTCGCGTGCATCCCACCGCGTGACCGTGTCGCTGATGACGGAGGCGAGGTCGTGGCGGTACTTCTGCACCGCGTAACCGGCGGCATCCGCGATCCAGGCGTCGATCTTGGCGCTGAGGGTGCGGTCGGCGGAGAGGCGCACGCCGACGTCGACCAGCGCGGAGGCCGCCGCCGAGCGCAGTTCACTCGAAGGGTCGGCCAGCGACTCGGCGAGCGTGGCCTTGACCGCCTCCCAGAGCCGGCCGGCGAACGAGCGCAGGCGTGGGCTCTCGAGGAACTCGGTCTTGATCTGCTCGACGCGATCGGCCATCGCGGGGTCGTTCTGCAGCCGGTCGGTGAGGTCGACGAGGTAGCCGTCGATGGCCACCCGGAGCGGATGCTCGGGATCGTCGCGCACGGCATGCAGCAGGCCGATCACCTCACGGTGGGCCCGGTCGTCGGCGAGATCGCGGGCGAAACCGGGGACCCAGCGGGGCAGGCGGGTGGAGACGACCTGACCCAGCGCATCCGGATGCTCGGTGAGCCAGGTCTCGGCGGCCTCTACGAGGGCGTCGACGATCGCGCGCTGCTGGTCGGCCGCGACGAGCTCGCCGCCGACCCGGCCGAGCGTCGGCGCCCACTCCCGGTCGAACAGGTACTCCCGGGCGAGCCTCTCGATCAGGCTCTCGACGTCTCCGTCGCTGAGGAAGCGCAGCAGGCCCTGCGCCATCACGGCGCCCTCGGCGCTCGCCCGCTCGGCGTTCGCGGGGTCGGCGAGCCACTCCCCCAGCCGGTCGGCGACGCTGAAGGTCGCCAGCTTGCTGCGCACGACCTCGTCGGAGAGGAAGTTCTGCTCGACGAACTCGCCGAGGCTCACGCCGATCTCGTCTTTTCGGTTCGGGATGATCGCGGTGTGCGGGATACGCAGGCCGAGCGGATGACGGAACAGCGCGGTCACCGCGAACCAGTCGGCGAGCGCTCCGACCATCGCCCCCTCGGCGGCCGCCCGGACGTAGCCGAGCCAGGCGTACCTGTCCTCGAGCGCGAAGGCGATCGCGAAGATGATCGCCGAGAGCACCAGGAGGGCGGTCGCCAGCAGCTTCATGCGGCGAAGTGCGGCTCGCCGCTCCGAGTCGGCGGCGCCGAGCTGCGCATCGCGCACGGTGTTGCCCGTCGTGTCGCGCGTGGTGCTGCTCATCGTGCTCCTCCCGGGCCGTCGCACTGACCACCGTAGGCGGGTTCTAGGCTGGCGGGGTGAATGCAGCTCAGGAAGCGGGGCCGTTCTTCCATGGCACCGCCGCAGACCTCCGGCCCGGCGAGCTCCTGTCTCCCGGGTTCCGGTCGAACTACCGTCCCGACGTCGTGATGAACCACATCTACTTCACCGCGCTCCGCGACGGCGCGGGGCTCGCGGCCGAGCTCGCCGCCGAGCTGCTGCCCGGCGACCTCGTCCCGCGGGTCTACCTCGTCGAGCCGACGGGCCCCTTCGAGGACGACCCGAACGTCACGGACAAGAAGTTCCCCGGCAACCCGACCCGGTCGTACCGCAGCACGGCGCCCTTGCGGGTGCTCGAGGAGGTCAGCGACTGGACCAGGCTCACGCCCGAGGCCCTTCAGCTGTGGCGGGATCGGCTCGTGGCGCGGGCGCCGGAGGAGCGGGGGGAGATCATCAACTGACCCGCGGGCGGTCGGGTGAGGTCGTCGACCCGCGGCGGGGGCGGCGTCCTGAGCCGCCGGGATCGCGGGCAACGCGCCGCACGACTGCCGGGAGCGCCCCGGTGCCGGAGTTAGCATCGTGCGGGTGCCGCCCTGCACGTGATCTGGATCGAGGAACCCGCTGACCGATTCGCCGAGCGTCCGCGACGCGCACCGCCCGCGCGACCCTGCCTCTGTGCCGGGCGTTGGGCCGGGCGTTGGGCCGGGCGTTGGGCCGGGCGGTGGGCCGGGCGCAGGGCCGGGTTCGCCGAGCCGAGCCGAGCCGATCCCGGATCTGCGGAGCCTGACGCGATCGGAATGGCGCTGGGCGCCGACGGTCGGGATCATCGCCGTGCTCGTGCTCGTGGCGACCCGTCTGCTGCTCCCCGCGGGGGCCAGCGACGGGCTCGGCGACGCGGTCCACGACGTGATCACCCTGTCGGTGAGCGTCATCATCGAGTCGTTGCCGTTCGTCATCCTCGGGATCGTCATCTCGGTGCTGGTGCAGATCTGGCTGCCGGAGGGCTTCCTGCTGCGGCGGCTCCCCCGGTCGCCCGTGCTGCGACGGCTGTGCGTCTCGGTCCTCGGCATCCTGCTGCCGGTGTGCGAGTGCGGGAACGTGCCGCTCACCCGCGGGCTCATCGCGGGGGGCCTCACGGTGGCCGACTCGATGACGTTCCTTTTCGCCGCGCCGATCGTGAACCCCATCACGATCGTCACCACGTACCAGGCGTTCGGCTGGAACGACGGCATCCTCGCGACCCGGATCCTCGGTGGACTGGCCATCGCGAACCTGGTCGGCTGGATCTACAGCCGGCATCCTGCACCCGACACCCTGCTCACCTCGGGCTTCCAGGCGGTCTGCCGGCGCGGTCCCGGTCACTCGCACGGCAGCCGGGTGCACCGCAGTCTCGGCATGTTCAGCCGGGAGAGCAGTTCGATGATGCCCGCGCTGTTCGTCGGAGCGGCGGTCGCCGGGATCATCCAGGTCGCCGTGTCGCGGGACGTGCTCATCGCCCTGGGAAGCAATCCGCTGTGGTCGGTGCTGGCCCTGATGGCATTGGCGTTCGTGGTGGCGATCTGCTCGAACGTCGACGCGTTCTTCATCCTGTCGTTCGGCTCGACCTTCCTGCCGGGCGGGATCGTCGCCTTCCTCCTGTTCGGGCCGATGATCGACGTCAAGATGCTGGCGCTGCTGCGCACGACCTTCACCGCGCGCACGCTCGTGCAGCTCACGGCGCTGATCGCCGTGTGCGCTGCGGCGATCGGATTGGCGGTCAACCTTGTCGCTTAGCCTGCTGATCGCGCGGTGGCGCGGACTCGCCCTCAGCCTCCTCGGCGTGCTCGCGACGGTGCTCCTCGCGCTCTCGGGCCAGCTGGGGTTCTACATCCATCCGCGCTACACGGTCTTCACAATCGTCATGGCCGCGATCGCCGCCGTGCTGATCGTGGGGGCCTTCGCGGTCGGTACCGACGAGGAGGACGACGACGACCATGAGGAGCACGAGGACCACGAGGGGCACGAAGGGCACGCCAGCCAGGCCGCTCGTCGTCGGCGACCCGGCGCACTGTTCGGAGCGGCCGGCTCGGTGCTCGTGGTCGTCGTCGCGGCGGTCGCGCTCTTCGCGGTTCCGCCGACCCCGCTGACGAGCTCGGCCCTGCAGCAGCGCGACCTCAACGGGTCCGCCGGCCAGCACGGGAGCCTCGCCCCCGCGGCCGCGCTCGGCGACGACACGTCCGGGTACACGGTCAAGGACTGGGCCGCGCTGATCAGGCAGGGCACCGCACCGGACGATCTCGCCGGCCGGAGCGCGACCCTCACCGGATTCGTCACCCCCGACACCGACGACCCCGAGAACGTCTTCTTCGTCGCCCGGTTCGTCGTGACCTGCTGCGCCGTGGATGCTCAGCCCGTCGGCGTCGCCGTCTATCTCCCGCACTGGGCCGACACCCTCTCCGTGGACGACTGGGTGACGGCGGAAGGGACCTTCGAACCGAATCCGAGCGTGCTCAGCCTGTCGTCCGTGGCACTGGACGCCGTCACCGTCACGCCGATCGACGAGCCGTCGGAGCCGTATGTCTACTGATCTCGTGTCCACTGATCTCGTGTCTACTGATCTGGCGGGCGGCCGGGACCCGGCATCCGTCACGCGCCGTCTCCGACGTTTCAACCGGCTGCTCTATGGCTCGATCGGAGTGATCGCGCTGGTCGCGGGAGGGCTCACCGCCGCGAGCCTCGGCCAGGGGCCCCGACTCGTCGGGGGCCAGCTGAACGTGCAGGCCGCCGTCGAGCGCGCCGGACAGCGACTGCTGCTGGAGACCGACGGGGCGGTCGCGGCGCTCCCGGACGCATCCGTCGTCGTGACTCCGGCGGCGGCCGCCTCGGCGACCAGCGACGGGTCGACGATCACCGTCACCTTCACGACCCCCCTGCAGTACGACACGGACTACTCCGTCCGTATCTCGGACGTCACCGCCGAGCAGACGGGCGCGTCGTCGACCGTGGAATACACGTTCCACACCCCCGATCCGCTCGTGCACTTCCTCCGCTCGACGCCCCAGGGCGACCAGATCGTCAGCAGTCGCACCGCAGGCGGCGACGTCGACGTGCTCGCCGAGGCCCCGAGCATCCGACGGTTCGCCGTCGTGGGCGATACGATCGCCGTGGTGCAGACGGACGAGAGCGGCGACGACTCGCTCAGCGTCATCCGCGCGGGCGCCGCGACACCGGTCACGATCGACCTCGGCGGCCCGGGCACGGTCGACAGCCTGCGGGCCTCGCCCGGATCGAACCTCTTCGGTTACACGTTCACCGCACGGTCGACGGGGTACTCCGCGCCGATCCCGCCCCGCCAGCTGTTCGCCTACGACCTCACCCGCGGACAGGACTACCCGATCCCGGTCACCGGCCCCGATTTCGAGCAGTTCACGGCCGCGGATTGGAGCTTCGTGCCGGGGAGCACGTCGGTGCTGGCCCGCACCGACGACGGCGACCTGTACCTGGCCGACGTCGTCGGCGAGCGGGATGCGACCTCCTCGGCCGTCGAGATGGGGCACGCCGAGGCGTTCGGCGGCTTCGTCCGCGGAACCACCGATGCGGTGCTGACGGAGGACGGGCGGAGCGTCGTCCGGGGCGTGGACGCCGCGTCGTCATCCCTCGGCTCGCCCTCGACCTCGACCTCTACCTCGACCTCGACCGGCGCCGTCGCCGGCGCGGAATCGGGGCCGGTGAGCTCGCTCGCGGTGGTGCTCGACCCGAGCGGCACCCGGCTGGTGGTCGACGACGGGGTGCTCGAACGCGTCACGGCGCAAGGCGGACGCGAGACCCTGCTCGACGCCACCCCCGGCGACCAGGTGACCGCACTCTGCCTCGCCCCCAACGGGCGATCCGCGGTGCTCGCATCGATCGACGCGCGCGGCGACGGGATGCTGGAGTACGTCGATCTCGACGACCCCTCGACGGTGAGCCGGATGCCCGGGCGCGAGCCCGACTGGTGCGGCCGGGACTGAGGCGGCGGCAGGCGCGGGCGGACCGGGACCCGGACCTGGCCGGGACCGGGACCGGGACGAGAGCTTCCGGGTGACGACTAGTGGTGGTGCTGGACGGCCCAGTCGGGGAACGGATCGTTGTAGCCCGACCAGGCGCCGGGGCCGGCCGCGAGCTCCGCGGGCTCCAGCAGGCAGCCGGTGAGCAGTGCATCGAGCGCGTCCCGGTCGAGGTCGAGTCCGAAGAACACGATCTCCTGACCGATCGGGGAGTCGGGATCCCAGCTGAGCATCGACGTCGGATCGAGATCCAGGATCCCGCCGGCGGTCGACCACGCGCCGATACGGTCCGGGCGGGTGGCGAGCCGCACGAACCCCCGGGACCGCACGATCCGGCCGACCTCGTCCGGAATCAGCCCGGTCGTGATCGCCTCGAGGAGGCGCTCCGGATGGAACGGTGTCGGGTCGCGGAACACATGGACCCCGACGGGTTCCCGCGTGCCGACGGCCGGCGCTCCCTCGGCGAGATGCTGCCGCCACCCCATCGACGCCCCGAGCCGATGGGCCCGGCTCCGGATCAGCAACCCGGAGCGACGCCACTGTCTTTCGACAGCGGTGAGGGAGAGCATCCGGGCGGCGGGGGCGAGTCGAGCCAGCAGCGCTCGCACCAGCCCGGTCTCGGCGGGGCTGCGCGCATCCGTGACGTCGCCGAGCACGATGATGCTCGCGAACTCCAGCCGGGCGGCGAGCCGGCCCGGGGAGTCGAAGTCCGCCGGCGGAGGCGCGGACGAGGGGGTGTCGTCAGGACGGACGAGGAGTTCGAGGATCTCGTGGACGGTCGTCACCGCGATGACCTCGCGGATGCCGATCGGCAGTCGGGGCTGCTGGGAGTCGAGGGCGTGTTCGAGCACGAGGGCCACCTCGACGACGTCGGCGGCGGCCTCGAGGACCACGATCAGGTCGCCGGTCATCCCGGTTCGAGCATCGGCGACGAGGTCCTCCGCCAGTTCGACCGCGAATTCCGCGGCAGTGGCGCCCGGCAGCTCGAACTCGCGCTGCGCCTTCGCGGCGGGCACCCCGCTGAGCGTTGCGGCCAGGCCGGCGCAGGCATCCGGATCGCTGCCGCTGACGAGGGTGACGGCCAGGGCCGGGACGGGCCTCGGATCGGATGAGGTGCTCATGTCGGCTACTGTAGGTGAGAACCATTCTCAATAACAACCGGAGGTCGCCATGAAGGTCCGCAACTCGCTGAAATCGATGAAGAAGATGCCCGGGTCGCAGGTCGTCCGGCGGCGCGGCCGCGTGTTCGTGATCAACAAGCTCAACCCGCGCTTCAAGGCGCGCCAGGGCTGAGGTGTGCGGCGGCTGCCCGCAACGAGAAAAGACCCCCGGCATCCTTCGTGGAGAAGGGCTTCGAGGGTCTTGGTGCGGAGACGGTGGGATTTGAACCCACGGTACCCTTGACGGGTACTCCACCTTAGCAGGGTGGTGCACTAGGCCGAACTATGCGACGTCTCCTTGGCTTTCGCCTCCGCCATCATAGCCGATCGAGGGATTCGTTCTCGACGCGGAGGAAAGCGGCCACCGCATCCGCCGCCTCGACGAGGTTCTGCTCGTGGGTGCGACCCGAGATCTTCACCCGAGGCTTGAACTCGTGCTCGCCGTCGCCGAGCCAGACCAGGCGGATGGACGGGGACAGCGGGTAGGCCGCGACCTCGGCCCGCGTGCCGAACGGGTCGCGCTCGCCCTGGCAGATCAGGGTCGGGGTGCGGAGGTGCTCGAGGTGGGCGGTGCGGAGCTTCTCGGGCTTGCCGGGCGGATGGAACGGGTAGCCGAGGCAGACCAGCGCGTCGATCTCGCCCGCGTCGTGGAGCTCGTCGGCGATCAGGCTCGCGACGCGGCCGCCCATCGACTTGCCGCCGATCGCGATCGGGCCGCCGGCGACCGCGCGGGCAGCGGCGACCGCGGCGCGGTACTCGTCGGCCAGGGTCTCGGCCTTGGGCGGCGGCTTCCGTGAGCCGGTGCGGCGGGCGGCCATGTAGGCGAACTCGAAGCGGGCGGTACGGATGCCGCGGTCGGCCAGCAGGGCGGCGAACCGGTTCATCCAGTCCGAGTCCATCGCGGCACCGGCGCCGTGCGCGAGCAGGAGGACGGGGGCGGACGGCGGGCCGGTCCAGAGCAGGTCGGTCGACATCGTTCCACGGTAGCGCGGCGGGCGGGCGTGGAGAGAGGGGTGACGGGCCGGGGCTGGGCCTCAGTCGTTGCCCTTCGAGCAGGTGTACTCGGCCGCGGTCTGGCCGGTGATGGATTGCGGGAGGGCGGTGGCGGCGGATGCCGCGGCGCCGGCAGACGGGTCGGTGGGAGCGGCGTCGGCGGCGGACGGGTCGGTGCCGGCTGGGTCGGTCACTGAGGGGTCGGGCGTTGCCGCTGCATCCGTCGGTGCCGTGGCTGCCGGAGCGCTCGGGTCGGCGACCGCGCCGATACCCGTGTTGCCCGGCTGGGCGGTGACGACGGGACGATCGGCCGCGATCGCGTCGAAGAGCACGGCCGCGTCATCCGTCAGCGGCTGCACCTTGCCGGCGTAGACGCCCTCGCCGCCGGTCGTGCCGGGGTAGGCGACGAAGGTGACGCGGTCGAGGTCGATGTCCTTGAGGGCGAGCGCGATCGAGACCAGGGTGTCGGGCGAGGCGAGGCTCTTCGAGAGCACCATGTTGCCCGAGGCGGCACGCGCGAGCCCGTACAGCTTGCCGAAGTCGCCCAGGGTGTCGCTTGACTTGATCGTGCGGACGAGGGAGGAGAGGAACACCTGCTGCGAGGAGATCCGCCCGAGGTCGCTGCCGTCGCCGACGCCGTGCCGGGTGCGCAGGAAGCCCAGCGCATCCGCCCCCTGGAGGGTGTGGGTGCCGCTGTCGAGCTTGACCCCGGTGAACGCGTCGTCGATCGGGTCGACCACGCAGACCGGCACGCCGCCGACCGCGTTCGACATCTCGATCACGCCGTTGAACTGGATCTCGGCCGCGAACGGGATGTGCAGGCCGGTCAGAGCCTCGACCGTGAGCACGGTGCAGGGCAGGCCGCCGTAGCTGAGGGTGACGTTGATCGGCTGCGCGCTCATCGCGTCGAAGCTGCCGCCGTCGGGGTCGGGACAGCTCGGGATCGGCACGACCATGTCGCGGGGGAAGCTGACGACGGTGGCGCTGGAGTGGTCCTCGGCGATGTGCATCAGCATCGTCACGTCGTTGAGGTTGCCCTCGGTCTCGCCGTAGGCGTCGCCCTGGCCCTCGCGGCTGTCGCTGCCGACGAGCAGCAGGTTGACCCCGCCGTCGATCGCCGCGATCTCGGGTACGGATGCTGCTGCGAGCGAACCGTCGCCGGTCTCGCCGGCGAGATCCACGGTGCGCACCTCGCTCGAGACGCTCCAGGTGGCGTAGCCGGCGAAGGCCGCTCCGCTGACCGTGAGCACCGCCGCCGCGAGCGCGACGAAGCGGCCGACGAGCCCCCAGGGTGAGGGGGTCTTCAGCCGGCCGTGGCGGGCGACGGGGTGGAGGGAGGCCATGACAAACATCCATTCTCTCGAATGAAACTGTGAGTCCCATCGGCATTCGTGGCGGCCGGCGTGTTGACCGGGTAATGCGCGGTGCGTACGGTCGACGCACGATCTGTTGCTCGACGCACGCCGCCGTGGGGGATCGCCGAGCCGGTGCGGCTGAGCAGAAGGAGAAGGAGCGATGACGAATCCCGTCAGCATCACGGCCCCCGAGGGCCTGCCGTTCGTCGAGATCGCGCGGGAGTTCGACGCCCCCGTCGACGCGGTCTTCGAGGCCTACCGCGATCCGGAGCTGGTGCGCCGGTGGCTCGGGCCGGACGGCTACGACACGCAGATCGAGGAGTACACGCTTGAATCCGGCGGGCGCTACCGGTACGTGCACGTGAATCCGGCGGGCGACCGCTTCGGCTTCCGCGGAGTCTTCCACACCGTGCGGCCGGGCGAGCTCATCGTGCAGACCTTCGAGTGGGACGGGATGCCGGATGCGGTCTCGCTCGAGTCGGTGCGCTTCGAGGCGCTGCCCGGCGGGCGCAGCCGGGTCGTCGGGCACAGCGTCTTCCCGCGCGTCGACTGGCGCGACGGGATGATCGAGAACGGCATGGAGCGCGGTGTCGTCGAGGGCTACGCCCGCCTCGACGCACTCCTCCCCTGACCGCCTGGCCCACCCTGCAGAGAGGACTTAGCGGAGGCCTCGGGTGAGGGAGATCAGGCGGTCGAGGAGGGCTGCGCCGTCGGAACGGAGGCCGTTGTGGAGGTGCTCGTTCGAGAGCCAGGGGCGGAGCCCGGGCAGGAGCTCTGCCGTCTCGAGCGAGAACTCGCGGTCGACGAAGGGGTCGTCGGCGTAGATCGCCGCCGCGGCCGGGACGTCGGCCGCCTGGAGGACCGCCGGGTCGTAGAGCCGTGGCCACTCGGTCTCGGCGATGATGCCCGCGACCGCCTTGAACGGCCGGAGCGCAGGGGTGTCGTCGAAGTGCCAGGGGTAGAGGTGCTCGCCGGTGAACAGTTCGGAGTCGCCGCGGAAGTCGTCCGGCGCCACCCGCTCGGCCGCCCATCCGGTCGTGCCGCCGTCGGCGTAGCTCGACTCGTGCAGCACCGCGTACATCGGGTTGCGCCCCCCGAACGGCAGCAACGCCTGGAGGTCGTACGCGAAGGCGGCCGACCCGGGGTCGCGCTCGAGGAGGAAGTGGATGAGCTCGGCCCCGCCGTCCATCCCGAGGTGGAGGCCGATCGAGCGGACGAGCGTGGGGCTCACCGCGCTGCCGTCGGGCGCCCGCACCTCCCCCGCCGCGGCGGCCGCGAGCACCCGCGCGAGCCGCTCGCGGTCGCCGGGGAACCGGGCGTGGTACCGCCGGTTCAGCGGGCGCATGGCCGCGTAGGTCGCCGCGTAGACCTCGTCGACGGGCCGGCCGACCGGCGGCAGGCCGCCGGTGAAGAAGACCTCGCGGAGGCTGTCCGGCGAGACAGAGAGGTAGTTCAGCGACGTGAAACCGCCGAAGGACTGCCCGAGGAGGCTCCACCGGCGGGCACCGAGGTGCTCACGGAGCGCCTCGGCATCCTGCACGATCGCATCGGCCCGGAAGTGACGGAGGCGCTCGGCGTCGGCGGCGGGATCGGCCCCCGCCCGATCGTAGGGCGTCGAGAGCCCGGTGCCGCGCTGGTCGAGCAGCACGACCCGGAAGTCCTGCAGCGCCCGGCCGAGCCACGACGGCCCGAGCGGCGAGGTCGGCCGCGGGGACTCCTGCCCCGGCCCGCCCTGAAGGAACAGCAGGTACGGCCGGTCGAGGCCGTCCGGCGCCACGACCTCGCGGGCGAACACCTCGATCGTCTCGCCGGCCGGGTCGGCGTGATCCAGCGGCACCCGGATGCGGTGGTCGGTCAGCCGGGCGCCCGGCAGGGAGACGGATACGGACGAGGTCATGAGTAATCCTTCACCGGGTGTGCGGGTGCAGCGGAGGGCGCGAGATTCGAACTCGCGAAGGCTTTAACACCTCACCAGTTTTCAAGACTGGCTCCATCGGCCGCTCGGACAGCCCTCCCGATCGCCGAGGCGATCGGGGTCGAGATTACCAGGGACGGGCCGGAACTGCCGGTCAGAGGGTGGCGAGAGTGACCGCGACCCCGTCGTCGTAGACCGACGCGGTGGTCTCGGTGGCCACCTCGATCACGTCCTCCGGCGCCTGGGCCATCGCGACCGCGCGACCCTCGGCACCGGCCCAGCGGAACATCTCGACGTCGTTGCGGCCGTCGCCGATCGCCATCACCCGGGTGCGCGGGATGTCCAGCGCCTCCCGCACGCGCTCGAGGCCGGTGGCCTTGTTCACGCCGTCGGGGGCGATGTCGAGCCACGCGGTCCAGCCGATCGAGTACGAGACGCGGTGCAGGCCCATCCGCTCGACGACCTGGAGGAAGTCCTCCATGTCGTGATCGGGCGAGACCACCACCACACGGGTGGCCTGCACGCCGAGCAGGTCGTCGAACGCGACCTTCTCGCTGCCGACGCCGAGCACCGAATCGGGGAACTCGCCGGTGTAGAGGAAGTGCCCCTCGTCGTCCTCGACCGCGAACAGCGCCTCGGCGAGGTGCGACCGGATGGTCGTGAGCACGGCTCCGGGGTCGAAGGTCTCGACGTGCTCCTGGCGGTACCCGAGCGGCGCCGAGGGATCGCGCTTGAGCGTGACGGCGCCGTTGGCGCAGACCACGTACTCCGGCGCGATGTCGAGCAGGGCGAGCACCGGCAGGGTGTGCACGGCCGAGCGGCCGGTGGCGAGCATCACCTGATGGCCGTCGGCGGTCGCGCGGCGCACCTCGGCGCCCACGATGTCGCTGAGCGAGCCGTCCTCGTGCAGGACCGTTCCGTCGATGTCGAGCGCGACGAGCCAGGGAGACGCGGTCACGGGGCGACGATCCGCTCGAGGCCGCCGAGGTAGGGCCGGAGCACCTCGGGGACCACGACGGTGCCGTCGGCCTGCTGGTGGGTCTCGAGCAGCGCGACGATCCACCTCGTGGTCGCGAGCGTGCCGTTCAGGGTCGCGACGGGCGCGGTCTTGCCCGACTCGGTGCGGTAACGGGTGTCGAGGCGGCGGGCCTGGTAGGTCGTGCAGTTCGAGGTCGAGGTGAGCTCGCGGTAGGTCTCCTGCGACGGCACCCAGGCCTCGGTGTCGAACTTGCGGGCGGCGCTGGAACCCAAGTCACCGGCGGCCACGTCGATCACGCGGTAGGTGAGCCCGAGGTCGGTGAGCATGCCCTCCTGGTACGACAGCAGCGCCTCGTGCTCGGCCTCGGCGTTCTCGGGCAGCACGTAGCTGAACATCTCGAGCTTGTTGAACTGGTGCACCCGCAGGATGCCCCGGGTGTCCTTGCCGTGCGAGCCGGCCTCGCGGCGGTAGCAGGTCGACCAGCCGGCGTAGCGCTTGGAGGTGGGGGCGGCGCCCGCACCCGCATCCGCATCCGCCGCATCCGCAGCGGCCGGTGCGATGTCGAGGATCTCGCCCATGTGGAACCCGGCGAGCGCGACCTCGCTCGTCCCGGTGAGGAAGAGGTCGTCGGCCGGCAGGTAGTAGACCTCGTCGGCGTGCTCGCCGAGGAAGCCCGTGCCGTCCATCGTCTCGGGCCGCACGAGGGTCGGCGTGATCAGCGGCGTGAAGCCTGCGGCGAGCGCCCGGTCGAGCGCCAGGTTCATCAGCGCGATCTCGAGGCGGGCGCCGACACCGGTGAGGAAGTAGAAGCGCGCACCCGAGACCTTGGCGCCGCGCGCCAGATCGAAGAGCTTGAGGCTCTCGCCGAGCTCGACGTGGTCGCGCGGCTCGAAGTCGAAGACGGGCTTCTCGCCCACCTCGCGGAGCGTGACGAAGTTCTCCTCGCCCCCCTCGGGCACGCCGTCGATCACGATGTTCTGGATCTGGCGGGCGGTCTCGAGGAAGGCGTTCTCCGCATCCGTGGCCCGCTGGTTGGCCGCCTTCACCCGCGCCGCGAGCTCCTGCGCCTGGGCGACGAGCGCCTTCTTCTCGTCTTTGGGCGCGGCCGCGACGAGCTTGCCGAAGGCGTTCTGCTCGGCCCGCAGGTTCTCGAACTCGAGGATGGCGGCACGGCGCTCGGCGTCGGCCGCGATGGCCACGTCGACGAGTTCGACCGAGGAGCCCCTGGCACGCTGCGAGTTGCGGACGACGTCGGGGGTTTCACGCAGGAGCACTGGATCGATCACGGGTCCATCCTACTTAGGCGGTACGGTGAACCCGTGGGAGACGAATCGGGTGCGGGGGCACCCCCTCGCGCGGCCATCGTCGTGAACCCGATCAAGGTCGACGCCTCGAAGCTCCGCGCCTTCGTGGCCGCCGCCGAGAAGGCCTCGGGCTGGGGCGAGACGCTCTGGTTCGAGACCACGTCGGAGGACTCCGGCCGCCAGGTGACCCGGCGCGCGGTCGCCGAGGGCGCATCCGTGGTGATGGCCGCGGGCGGCGACGGCACGGTGCGCTCGGTGGCCGAGGGGCTCCGCGACACCGGCGTGCCGATCGGCCTGCTGCCCGTGGGCACCGGCAACCTGCTCGCGCGGAACCTCTCGATGACGCTCACGAACGTCGAGCAGGCCGTCACGACCGTGTTCACGGGCACCGACCGGGCAATCGACCTCGGGCTGGTCACGATCACCCGGCCGGATGACGCGGCGACCGAGGAGCACGTCTTCCTGGTCATGGCCGGCCTGGGCCTGGACGCCAAGATGATCGCCAAGACCAACAAGAGGCTCAAGCGCGCGGTCGGCTGGCTCGCCTACGTCGACGGCATCGGGCGCGCCCTGCCGACGCTCCGGCCCGTGCGGCTCCGCTTCCGCCTCGACGGTTCGGCGTGGAAGAGCACGAGCGTGCACACCGTGATCGTGGGCAACTGCGGGCTGCTGCCCGGCGGCTTCCTGCTGATTCCGGATGCGCGACCCGACGACGGTCGCCTGGACATCGTCGCGCTGCGGCCCGAGGGCCCGTTCGGCTGGCTCAAGGTCTGGAACAAGATCGCCTTCGAGAACGGCGTGCTGCGGAAATCGGCGGCCGGCCGCAAGATCATCGACCTCAACAACGACGTGCGCTCGGTCTCGTACAGCACCGGTCAGGACTTCGAGCTGCGGCTCGAGGGCGAGCAGGAGATCCAGCTCGACGGGGACGAGTGGGGCATGGCGACCGCGGTGCACTGCTGGGTCGACCCGGGCGCGCTGCTCGTGCGGGTGCCGGCGGGGACGGCGGGACTTCGGGACACGGCGGCCGTGGCGGCCGCGCGCGCGGAGGCCGCGTCGGCCTCGAGTGAGGCGGCGTCGACGGGGGACGCGGCGATCCGCTCTTAGCGCTCCGCACCCGGCGAGCGCGGTCCGCGGATGCGCGGATGCGCCCTAGCGCGGCTTGCGCGTCCGGCGCGGCACGAAGGTCGTCGCCTTCTTCTTCTTCGCCGGCTGCTTCTTCGCCGCCGCCTCCCTGGCCTCCCGCGCCTTGGCCTTCGCGGCGGCGGTCGCCTTCGCCTTGGGCGCGTGCGGGTCGGTGTCGGCGCGCGAGCTGTTGGCCGTGCGGCCGCGCACGATCCCGATGAACTCCTCCACCAGTGCCGCGCGCTCCTCGTCGAGGTCGGTGCGCCAGACGATCGCGATCCGGGTCTCGTCCCCGTCGGTCAGCGGACGTGACTCGACGTCGCGGCGGCTCCACAGGCGTGCGAGCGACTTCGGCAGCACCAGGGCGCCGACGCCCGCGGAGACCAGCTCGACCGCGTCGGGACCGCCGGTCGGGGTCTCGGCGATCTCGAGCATCCGTTCGCCGGCCACGTCGTCGAGGGCGAGCTCCTCCTGCAGCGTGAGGTCGTGGTCCTTCGGCAGCACGACCACCGGCACCTCGCTGTAGAGCGGGATGGCGTTGACGCCCTCGCCCGCGATCGGGAAGCGGGCGAACGCGACGTCGGCGGCATCCTGGTGCAGCACCTCGAGGGCGTCGGTGCGGCCGAGCGCCACCGTCTCCAGGGGCACCACCTCGAGGGGGGTGCGCGGGAACCTCTCGTCCCAGATCCGGAACCACTTGGCCGGGGTGACGCCCGGTACGAATGCGACACGCAGCGTCATGGCCCCATGATAGGGCGGGATACCCTGGGCAGATGAGCGCCGACGAGAAACCCCGCACCGGGACCGTGCAGACGATGAAGCCGGCCACGGCCGCCAAGAAGCTCGGCATCTACCTGCCGGCGGCGCCCGCCGAGTTCCAGGAGTCGCCCGTCACCCGCGAACAGCTGAACGCCCTCTTGGCGAGCCCGCCGGAGTGGCTCGTGCAGCTGCGGCTGAACGGCCCGCACCCGCGCGACATCGTCGCCCGCAAGCTCGGCGTCTCGATCTCGGGGCTCGCCCGCGCCGGGATGACCGAGGCGCTCACGACCGAGGAGATCTCGGAGTACCTGCAGTCGCCGCCGGAGTGGCTCGTCACCGAGCGCCGCATCCAGGCCGAGGTGCGCGCCGAGAACCGCCGGGTGAAGGACGTCGCCCTCGAGAAGGCCGCCGCCGCGGCCGACCAGGACTGACCCCTCCCTGGTGGATCGGGCCCCGTCGGCGTAGGGTCCGAGCATGAGCGTCTCTCCAGTGAGTCTCCCGTCCACTCGAGAAGTACGACCGGCGTTGGCCGAATGGATGGCCGCCCAGCGGTGGTTCGCCTCCGGCTCCGCTGAGCCCCGGCTGAGCCGGGTCGGGATGTGGTCGCTCGTCGACCACAAGCATCAGGTCGGCCTCGAGACGCACCTGATCCTCGACGAGTCGGCGACGCCGCCGGTGCTCTACCAGGTGCCCCTGAGCTTCCGCACCTCGAACCTGCTCGGCGGGGATCGCGCCCTGATCGAGCGGGCGACGATCGACGGCCGCACGATCTACATCTACGACGGCCCGCACGACCCGGCCTTCACCCGGGCGCTGCTCGGCCTGATGCTCGACGACGAGGCCGAGGCCGGCGAGGGCGACGAGACCGAGGCCGTCGGGCACCACTCCCTGACCAGCTCGGAGGTGCGGGTCACCGACTCGCACGTGCTCCGCGGCGAGCAGTCGAACACCTCGATCGTCTTCGACCTCGTGCACCTGAACGGCAAGCCGGCCCAGCCGGTGATCTGCAAGGTCTTCCGCGCGCTCGCCGACGGCCCGAATCCGGATGTCGTGGTGCAATCGGCGCTCTCCGACGCGGGATCGCGGCTCGTGCCGCGCGCGGTCGGCACCGTCACGGGGGCCTGGAGCGACCCGCGACTGCCGGGCGGCCAGGCCACCGGTCACTTCGCGTTCGCGCAGGAGTTCATCCCCGAGGTCGAGGACGCCTGGCGCGTGGCGCTCCGCTCGGCCGAGACCGGCGAGTCGTTCTCCGCCCTCGCCCGCGCGCTCGGCGAGTCGACCGCGCAGGTGCACACCGAACTCGCCCAGCTCTTCCCGGTACGCACGCCCGAGGCCTCCGATGTCGGCGGGATCATGGCCAGCATGCGCGAGCGCGCCGCCCAGGCGGTCGCCGAGGTTCCCGACCTGGCCGAGCGTCAGGATGCGGTCGAGACCGTGTTCCGCCTCGCCGAGTCGGCCGAGTGGCCGGTCTTCCAGCGCATCCACGGCGACTACCACCTCGGACAGGTGCTCGGCGTCCCCGGGCGCGGCTGGGTCATCCTCGACTTCGAGGGCGAGCCGCTCCGGCCCCTGGCCGAGCGCAGCGAGCCGGACGTGACGCTCCGTGACGTGGCCGGGATGCTGCGGTCGTTCGACTACGTGGCCGGAACCTTCGCCGCGGGGCCGAATGCCGAGGCCGTGCGCGAGTGGGCGCTCGAGGCGCGCGAAGCTTTCCTCGACGGGTACATCACGCGCTCGGGCAACGACCTGCGGGCGCAGCGCGTGCTGCTGGACGCGTTCGAGCTCGACAAGGCGCTCTACGAGGTGAGCTACGAGGCCCGCAACCGGCCTGACTGGCTGCCGATCCCGGTGGGGGCCATCCGGACGCTCACCGAGCGCGTCTAGGGTTCGGGTTGGGGCTCGGTTCGGGCCCGGCTCAGCCTCGCGTGCCGGCCTCGCGGCCTGAGGCTCAGGCCCCCGGCTCCCCCGAGAGCAGCCCGCGCAGCCAGTCGCGCGCCTCGACGAACACCTCGTCGTCGTAGCGCTCGGTGTACTCCACCGGGGCGTGGTCGGCCCGGGGGTACGAGCCGAGGAAGAGCACCTTCGGGCTGAACCGGCGGACGCCGAGCAGCGCATCCGCGACCCGCTCGTCCGAGATGTGGCCGTCGGCGTCGATCACGAAGCGGTAGCGGCCGAGGGCGTCGCCGATCGGCCGCGACTGCAGCAGCGAGAGGTTGACGCCCCGGGTCGAGAACTGCTCGAGCAGCTCGAGCAGCGCACCCGAGCGGTCCGAGGGCAGCTCGGCGATGATGCTCGTCTTGTCGGCACCGGTCGCGGCCGGCAGATGGGTGCTGCGGGAGACCAGCACGAACCGCGTGACGGCGTTCGCGTTGTCGGCGATGTCGCTCGCGAGCACCTCGAGGTCGTGGTGGTTCACGATCTGGGGCGGGGCGACCGCCGCATCCGCCAGGTCGTTCTCGAACAGCGCGAGCGCGGCGGCGACGTTCGAGGTCGACGGGATGTGGCCGTGGGTCGGCAGGTTCGCGTCGAGCCAGCTGCGGGTCTGGGCGTAGGCGACCGGATGCGCGTTGACGACCCGCACCTCGTCCAGCGCGGTGCCCGGCCGGCCGACCAGCACGAACTGCACGCGCACCAGGTACTCCCCCACGATGCGCAGGCCCGGGATGTTCGCCAGCGCGTCGAGCGTGGCCGTCACCCCGCCCTCGATCGAGTTCTCGATCGCGATCATCGCGGCGACGCTGCGGCCGGAGACCACGTCGTCGAAGGCCTCGCCGACGTTGTTGACCGAGCGCCACTCCTTGCCGGCGGCCTCCGGGACCTGGGCGAGGGCGGCCTCGGTGAAGGTGCCCGAGGGGCCGAGATAGCTGTACGTCTCCGACATGGACCCGAGCCTAGCCACCCGGGTACCGCGGAGTACTGCAGCGGAACCGGAGCGGTGCCAGACTTGGGGCATGCATGAGCGCGCCGGCACTGTGGCCCTTCCCGAAGACCTGATCGACCCCGAGGCCCTGGTCGCGGCCTATTACGATCTGCATCCGGATGTGAACGACCCCGAGCAGAAGGTGATCTTCGGCACGTCGGGCCACCGCGGCTCGTCGTTCAACACCGCCTTCAACGAGGACCACATCGCCGCCATCACGCAGGCGATCGTGGAGTATCGCGCCGCCCAGGGCATCACCGGCCCGCTGTTCATCGGCCGCGACACCCACGGTCTCTCCAAGCCCGCGGAGGACACAGCCCTCGAGGTTCTGAACGCCAACGGCGTCACCGCGTGGACCGACTCCCGCGACAGCTGGACCCCGACGCCCGCCGTCTCGCACGCGATCCTCGCCTACAACAAGGCCGGCCACGACGACCAGGCCGACGGCATCGTCGTGACGCCCTCGCACAACCCGCCCGGCGACGGCGGCTTCAAGTACAACCCGCCGCACGGCGGGCCGGCCGACTCGGATGCGACGGGCTGGATCGCGAACCGCGCCAACGAGCTGATCGCGGCCAGCCTGGTCGACGTGAAGCGCGTGGGCCGCGGCGAGGGCACCCCCTCGGGCACCTACGACTTCCGCGAGCACTACGTGGCCGACCTGGTGAACGTGATCGACCTCGACGCCATCCAGAAGTCGGGCATCCACATCGGTGCCGACCCGCTGGGCGGGGCGAGCGTGGAGTACTGGGAGCTCATCCGCGACCGCTACAGCCTGAACATGGACGTCGTGAACGAGACCGTCGACCCGCGCTGGGCGTTCATGACGCTCGACTGGGACGGCAAGATCCGGATGGACTGCTCGAGCCCCTACGCGATGGCCTCGCTCGTCGCCCGGCGCCACGACTTCGACATCTCGACGGGCAACGACGCCGATGCCGACCGGCACGGTGTGGTCACGCCGGATGCCGGCATCATGAACCCGAACCACTACCTGGCCGTCGCCATCCAGTACCTGTACTCGCGGCGCGAGGGCTGGCAGCCGGATGCGGCCGTCGGCAAGACCCTGGTGTCGTCGTCGATGATCGACCGGGTCGCGGGCTCGCTCGGCCGCACCCTCTGGGAGGTGCCGGTGGGCTTCAAGTGGTTCGTGCCCGGGCTGATCGACGGCTCGGTCGGGTTCGGCGGCGAGGAGTCGGCCGGTGCGTCGTTCCTGCGCTTCGACGGCTCGGTCTGGACCACGGACAAGGACGGCATCCTGCTCGCCCTGCTGGCGTCGGAGATCCTGGCCGTCACGGGCAAGACCCCGTCGCAGCTCTACGCCGAGTTGACCGAGGAGTTCGGTGCGCCGGTCTACGAGCGCATCGACGCCGCCGCGACCAAGACGCAGAAGGCGGCGCTCGCGAAGCTCGACGGCGACGCGATCACGGCGACCGAGCTCGCCGGCGACCCGATCATCGCGAAGCTCTCGCACGCACCCGGCAACGGCGCTGCCGTCGGGGGCGTGAAGGTGGTCACGGAGAACGCGTGGTTCGCGGCCCGCCCCTCGGGCACCGAGGACGTGTACAAGATCTACGCCGAGAGCTTCGTGGGCGAGGAGCACCTCCGCCGCGTGCAGGCCGAGGCGAAGTCGATCGTCGACGCCGCCCTCGGCGGCTAGCCGACTGTCGCCGATCCGTCAGTTGTTGTCGCTATCCGCGGGGTTTAGCGACAACAACTGACGGGTCGCGGACAGTCGGGCGGGCGCGGACAGGCGGACGGGCCCGGGGCGGGGTCAGGCCAGGAGGGTCGCGAGCTCGGCGAGCTGGGCCGCGAGGGCCCGGTCGTGGCGGTCGGTGGGGACGAAGGCCCCGTCGACCAGGTGCTCGGCGACCCAGGCGATCTCGACGTTGGCGTGGATGCCGCGCATCCCGAGGTTCGCCAGCACCGGCTGGATCGCCACGACGGCCCGGGCTCCCCCGGCGAGGCCGCCGTAGCTCACCAGACCGACCGGCTTGCCGTCCCACTCCTGCACGAGGTAGTCGAGCGCGTTCTTGAGCGGCGCCGTGAAGCTGTGGTTGTACTCCGGCATCACGATGACGATGCCGTCGGCCCGGTCGACCTGGGCGCTCCAGCTCCTGGTGTGGTCGTGCCGGTAGTCGCGGAGACGCGGATGCGCGGGCTCGTCCAGGAGCGGCAGCGCCAGCTCCTGCAGGTCGGCGACCTCGACGTCGAACTCCGAGCTCACGCGGGCGGCCTCGACCACCCACTCGCCTACTGCTCCGCCGACGCGGCCGGGGCGCGTGCTCGCGATGATCACGAGGAGCGTCGGACGGGCGCCCCCGTCGCGTGCCGCGCTCATCGGGCCAGCTCCGCGAGCGGGCGGCTCTCCCAGCGCGCCCAGTCGCTGCTGATCGCACTCGCCGCCGTGAGGAGGTGCGGCAGGTGCCGGTCGATCAGCGTCTCGACGCTCGTCTCGGCCGCGTGCGCGTTGACGTTGACCGCGGCGACGACCCGCCCCGACCCGTCTCGCACGGGGGCGGCGACCGAGCGGATGGCCGGGCCCAGCTGCTGGTCGGTCAGTGCCCAGCCGGCCGCACGCACCTCGCGGAGCGACTCGCGGATCTCGTCCTGCTCGGGCCGCGACGCCGGCAGCACGGCCGACAGCGTCGGCAGCGCGAGCACCCGGTCGAGCTCGGCCGGATCGAGGGCCGCGAGCAGCACCTTGCCGAGCGAGGTGACCGCCGCCGGGAACCGCGTGCCGATCGAGACCTGCAGGGTGACGAGCTTGGGCACGGCGACCCGGGCGACGTAGACGATGTCCGACCCGTCGAGCTGCGCCAGCGAGCAGGACTCCCCGGTGCGCCGGCTCAACTCGGTCAGGTGCGGCCGGGCGACCTCCCAGAGGCTGCTCGCCGAGACGTAGGCCATGCCGAGGTCGAGCACCCGCGCGGTGAGCGAGAAGCTGCCGCCGTCGGCCCGTACGTAGCCGAGCTCGGCCAGGGTCAGCAGGATGCGCCGCACCGTGGGCCGGGCGAGACCCGTCGCGGCCGAGAGCTCCGCGAGGCTCTGGTTCTGCCCGGTGGTGCCGAACGCCGTGATGACGTCGAGCCCCCGGGCGATGGCCTCGATGAACTCGGGCCCTGTCGACTCGCGCATGGCCCTCCCGGCCGTTCGTCCGTTTTTCGTGTACCCCTTTCCTACCGCATCCTCGCCCGCCTGAGAAGCGGCGAAGAACCTCTTGACACCTCGATACGGATGCATTTAGCTGTGCTCATCCGCACAGCGGACACTTGACCGCATTCAACGAGGAGTTCGATGGTCACCCTTTCCGGCCCGCTCGACGGCCTGATCGTCGCCGACTTCTCCCGCGTGCTGGCCGGACCCTTCGCCACCCAGCAGCTCGCCGATCTCGGCGCCACGGTCGTCAAGGTCGAGAGCCCGGGTGGCGACGAGACCCGCTCCTGGGCGCCGCCGGAGCGCGACGGCGTCTCGACCTATTACCTCGGCATCAACCGCAACAAGTTCGACGTGGTGCTCGACTTCCGCGACGAGGGCGACCGCGCCACCGCCCTCGAACTGGCCCGCCGCGCCGACATCGTGATCGAGAACTTCAAGCCCGGGGGCCTGGCCAAGTTCGGGCTCGACTACGACTCGGTGGCCGCCGTCAACCCGGCCGTGCTCTACGCGTCGATCAGCGGCTTCGGCAGCGCCGGCGGCGCATCCCTCCCCGGCTACGACCTCATCGTGCAGGCGATGTCGGGCCTGATGAGCCTGACCGGGTCGCCCGACGGCCCCGCCTACCGCAGCGGCGTCTCGGTCTTCGACGTGATGACCGGGATGCAGGCCACGATCGGTCTGCTCGCCGCCCTCGAGCACCGGCACCGCACGGGTGAGGGCCAGCACATCGAGGTCAACCTGCTCTCGACCGCGCTCGCGGCGATGGCCAACCACAGCTCGACGTACGTCGCCGGCGGGTCGGTGCCGTTCCGGATGGGCAACGCGCATCCGAGTCTGTTCCCCTACGAGCCGCTGCCGGCGAGCGACGGCGAGATCGTGGTGGTGGCCGCCAACGACGGGCAGTTCACCCGGCTCGCCGAGGCGCTCGGGCGGCCCGAGCTCGCCGACGACCCGCGGTTCGCCCGCACCGAGGATCGCAATCGCAACCGCGAGCTGCTGCGGCCCGAGCTGGTCGCCGCACTCGCCGGGCACACGATCGCCGAGTGGTTCGACATCCTCACCGAGGCCGGGATCGCCTGCGGCCCGATCAACACGATCGACGGCGGGGTGGCACTGGCCGAGCGGCTCGGTCTCGAGCCGGTGGTCGAGGTCGGGGAGGGCGAGCGGGCGGTGCCCGTGATCCGCAACCCGATCCGCTTCTCCCGCACGCCCGCCCGGTACGACTCCCCGCCGCCCACCCTCGGCGAGCACGACGAGCTCGTGCGGGCCTGGCTCGCGGGGCCAGCATCCGCATCCATCGCCCCGACCCCCGGAGGAAACCGTGGCTGAGTACCCCACCGCGATCGGCACGAGCGACACCGAGTCGATCTCGCTGCTCGGCCACGACCTCGCCGGCGAGCTGCTCGGGCAGATCTCGTTCGGCGAGCTGGCCTACTGGCTCGCGACGAAGCGCAGGCCGACGCCCGGCCAGCTCCGGGTGTTCGAGGCGGTGCTCGTCTCGCTCGCCGACCACGGCTTCACCCCGACTGCCATCGCCGCGCGGCTCACCTACTACAGCGCCCCCGACTCGCTGCAGGGGGCGATCGCCGCGGGTCTGCTCGGCGGCGGCTCGCGATTCCTCGGCGTGACCGAGGACACGGGGCTGTACCTGCACGGCATCATCTCCGGCCTCGGCGACACGAGCGACTGGGGAGACGAGGAATGGGATGCTGCAGCTCTTGCCGCCCTGGAGGAGACCCGATCGCAGGGCGGCAAGATCCCGGGGCTCGGGCATCCGGTGCACAAGAACGGCGACCCGCGCACGCCCGTGATCATCCGGATCGCCGAGGAGAGCGGGGTGAAGGGCCCGCACCTGGAGCTCTTCGAGGCGATCGGCCGCGTGCATCCGGGGCTGCTCGGCCGCACCCTTCCCCTGAACGGTGCCGGGGTGGCGGGCGCCGCCCTCGCCGACGCGGGCCTGCCCGTCGACCTCCTGCGTGGCTTCGCGCTGCTCGCCCGCACCGCGGGCCTGATCGGCCACCTGGCCGAGGAGCGCGAGAACCCGATCGGCCCGACCGTGTACGCCGAGGTCGACCGCAACGCCGTCTACACCCCGCCGGCGGACAGCGCCGAGAACGCCACGCACGCCGAGAACGCCGAGAACGAATAGGACCCGACATGGCTGAACTCGCCGCCGTGCTCGCCACGACGCACCACCCCTTCTTCCTCAAGGCCACCGAGCTGACCCCGCCCGACGAGCGGATGCCCCAGGCCGCCGAGTGGAAGAGCAAGGTCGAGGCCTACCGCGAGACGCTCACCGCGGCCGAGCCCGACATCCTGGTGATGGTCGGCGCCGACCACTTCCACCAGTTCTTCCAGGACAACTACCCGACCTTCCTGATCGGCAAGCAGCCGAAGTACGACGCCACCTTCTACAACGAGGAGCGCGAGTTCGGCCTGCCGAAGTACCTGCTCGACGGCCACGAAGACCTCTCGGGCTTCATGTTCCAGGGCTTGCTCGACCGCGGTTTCGACTTCTCGATCAGTCACGAGCTCAAGATCGACCACTCGATCATCTGCCCGATCATCACGACGCGACCCGCCGCCGACCTGCCGGTCGTGCCGATCTACACGAACATCTTCGCGCCGCCGCTGCCGAGCCCGAGGCGCTTCTACGACCTGGGCCGGGCCATCCGCTCGATCATCGACGAGTACCCCTCGGACAAGAAGATCGCGGCCGTCGGCAGCGGGCACCTCTCGCTCGAGCTCGGCGGGCCCCGGCAGTTCGGCGAGACCGGGCCCGACCCGGTTTTCGACCGCAAGGCGATCGACTGGCTGGCCTCGGGCGACATCGAGGCGATCCTCGAGAACGTCACGCACGCGAGCATGGCGGGGGCCGGCAACGCGACCCACGGCTTCATGGACCTCATCCTGATGCTCGGGATCGCCGGACCCATCGACGCTTC
This sequence comes from Herbiconiux solani NBRC 106740, assembly GCF_001571005.1. Taxonomy (GTDB): domain Bacteria; phylum Actinomycetota; class Actinomycetes; order Actinomycetales; family Microbacteriaceae; genus Herbiconiux; species Herbiconiux solani. Next base: position 25,835 of record NZ_BCST01000009.1, read on the forward strand.
CTACGTGGACGAGCTCGACCTCTTCCACACCCGCGAGATGTACATGACCTGGTACCCGGGAGGGGATCCGCGATGAGCGTCTACTACGTCAACAAGTTCCTCTATCAGGTCGACGGCGACCCGGGGCTGCTGGCGGCCTACAAGGCCGACCCGGCCGCGCTGGTCGAGCGCTGGGAGGCCGACTACGGCCGGCGGCTCGGCACCAACAATTCGGTCGAGACGACCAGCTGGCTGCACTTCACGGAGGCCGAGCGCGCCGCCCTCGTCGAGCATGACTACGTGGCCCTGTTCGAGCTCGGGGCCCACTTCTTCTTGACCCTCACGATCTTCATCGCGATCTACGACGACGACTACAGCGCCGCGAGCGGACCGCTCTCCTTCCAGCGCGAGTACGCCGCCAAGCTCTCGCACTGGCTCGACAAGGACTACCCCACCGTCGCCCTCTGACCACCCCGCTTCTCCTTCTTCTCACCCGGCAAAGGAGCCGAACATGGCTGAAACACCCCTCCCCACCGACGACCGCCCGGTCGTCTTCCGCGACGCGCTCGTGCTGACGATGGACGACCGGCACGAGATCATCCGGCACGGCGACGTGCTCGTGATCGGTGATGCGATCGCCGCGATCGGCCCGGGTCTCGCGGTGCCCGACGGCACCTTCGAGATCGACGCGGCCGGCGGCATCCTGATGCCCGGGATGATCGACACGCACCGCCACATGTGGCAGACCGCGATGCGCGGCTACGGCGCCGACTGGACACTCACGCAGTACTTCGTCTGGTACTACCTGGAGTACGGCACCTACTTCCGGCCCCAGGACATCTACGCGGGCAACGCGCTCTCGGCCCTGGACGCCATCGACGCCGGCGTCACCACGACGGTCGACTGGTCGCACGGCCTGCGCACGATCGAGCACGCCGAGGCCGCGCTGCAGTCGCTGCGCGACTCGGCCGGACGCTTCGTCTTCGCCCCGGGCAACATCTTCGGGGCGCCCTGGGAGTGGGCGACGAACCCCGACTTCGCCGCGTTCGTGAAGCGGGCGGACACCGGATCGGACATGCTCCGGATGCAGCTGGCCTTCGACGTGACCGGCGACCCCGCGTTCCCCGAGCGGGGCGCGTTCGAGGTCGCTCGCGAGCTCGGCCTGCCGGTGACCACGCACGCGGGGGTCTGGGGAGCGACGAACGACGACGGCATCCGCCTGATGTACGAGAACGGCTTCATGACGCCCGAGACGGTGTACGTGCACGCCGCGACGCTCAGCGACGACTCCTACCAGCGGATCGCGGCCACCGGCGGCTCGGTCTCCCTCTCGACCGAGAGCGAGCAGAGCTGCGGGCAGGGCTACCCGCCGTCGTGGGCGCTCCGCGAGCACGGCATCCCGATGTCGCTCTCGGTCGACACGAGCGTCTGGTTCTCGAGCGACCTGTTCACCGCGATGCGCTCGACCCTCGGCGCCGACCGCTCGTGGGAGCACGTGCAGGCGCACGAGAAGGGCGAGACCGTCACGCACTCGCACCTGCGCGCCGAGAACGTGGTCGACTGGGCCACGCGCGGCGGGGCCAAGGCCCTCGGGCTGGATGCGCTGACCGGCAGCATCGAGGCCGGCAAGAAGGCGGATCTGGTGCTGCTGAAGAACGACGGCTCGCCCTCGATGTTCCCGATCACGAACCCCTACGGGCACGTCGCGCTGCAGGTGGGACGGGCGGATGTGCACACCGTGCTCGTCGACGGACGGATCGTGAAGTTCGAGGGATCCCTCGTGGGTCACGACCTCGCGAAGACCCGGGCCGCCGTGGAGGACACGGTCGAGCACCTGCAGAGCGAGCTCGGCGACGCGGTCTGGGACGCCGGGATGAACCCGGAGATCCCGGAGACCAAGGTGCTCGACAACCCCTACATGTACACCGAGTTCCGCACCGCGGCGACGCACGCCGCCACGGAGGCCTAGCGCCCGACCGACTGTCGCCGATCCGTCAGTTGTTGTCGCTATCCCGTCGGTTTAGCGACAACAAGTGACGGATCGCGGACAGTCGGGGGGCGGGGGCGGGGCTAGTCGATCGACCAGAAGTGGGCGGTACCGCCGGGCTTCTCGACGGTGATGGCGTTGTCGAGGTCGCGGTACTGGGCGTCGAGGGTGTGCCCGACCATCCCGATGGCGATCGTGCCGTCGGCGTTCGGCGTGACCTTCGACACGATCATCGTATGGTCGACGCCGTTGTCGTTCTGCGGATCCCAGTCGAACATCACGACGTCGCCGATCTTCACGCGGTCGCGCTCGTCGATCGAGAGCCGCGTGGTGTCGGGGCGGGAGGCGTAGTAGGCATCCATCTCGTTGCCCCGGATCCAGCTGAAGCTGTAATCGCCGGTCGCTGCGTAGTCGCTGTACCAGTCGTCGCTCTGCTCCCAGCCGCGGGCGAGCATGGCCTGGTTCACGAAGTTGCCGCAGTCGTTGTCGCTGAAGACGCCCCACTCGTCGAGGTTGTAGTCCTGCCAGTAGGTGAACGCATAGTTCATCTGGGCGTCGACCGGGGTCTGGATCTCGTAGCTGTAGCCCGCGGCATCCGTCGACACCTGCGATCCGTCGGCGAGGGTCACGACGATCGGCACCTCGGCCGGCATGAAGTCGGTCGCCGAGGGGGCCACGACGGTGAGCGTGCCGTCGTCGACGACCGAGAAGGCCGGAGCCGGCACGGTGGCGAAGGCCACGTCGGAGACGCCCTCGAAGCCGAAGCCGCTCAACGTGACCGTCTCGCCGCCGACGAGGGAGCCGACCGCCGGGTCGACCGTGGAGACCCCGCCCGATGCCTCGGAGGAGGCGAGTTCTTCGGCGCTCCCGGCCGCATCGGCAGACCCGGAGTCGCCGCCGGCCCCCGCGCAGCCGGAGAGCAGGAGGACCGTCGAGGCGGCGGCCGCAGCGAGCAGAGCGGTGACACGGTTCATGCGTAGGGGCATGCATCCATGTCACCACGAGAACATTTGTGCCCTCTATGAGGGACAGGGGGCTGGGCCGTCGAGGGGCTCAGGAGTAGGGTGCGGCTCAGCCCGCGTAACCGGGCGCCGCCGGCAGCCCGAAGAACTCCTCGAGCGTCGGGATGCCGTCGGTGTGCAGCTCGGTCGCGAGCGGAACCCCGACCCAGCGCCAGTGCCACGGCTCGAACTCGTAGCCGGTCACCGGTGTGCCGCCGTCCGGGTAGCGCAGCACGTAGCCGAACCGGTAGGCGTTCGCCTGAAGCCAGGCGTAGGCCGCGGTGCCGGCGAAGCAGCGGCCATCGGTCGAGCATCCCGAGACCGTGTCGAGGATGTCCATGGCGAAGCCGGTCTGGTGCTCGCTGTACCCCGGCCGTGCGCTCGTCAGGTCGGCGCCGGCGACCCCCAGCGAGTTGACGTAGTAGTCGTACGCCTTCACCTGCACGCTGTACGAGCGGTAGCCGCTCTGGGCCACGAGCTGCACCCCGATCTCGTTCTTCGCCGCGTGGAACATGTCCTCCAGCGCCGTCGCCGCCGCGTCACGCAGCTGGTACCCGTTCGGGTTGGGCATGTCGGCGGGGAGATCGACCAGGTCCGGCGGCGAGTAGTCGGCGCCGTCCCGCACGGGCCGGAGCTTGTCCACGATCACCCACGGGCTCAGCGGGTCGTCGATCGAGTTGGCGGACCGGTCGAACCCGGCCGGGCTCGGGGCGGCGGGTTCGGGGGTTGCGGGCACGGGAGTCTCCGTCGGCTGAGGGGTGAACGAGGGAGCGGGGAGGTCAGGGGCATCGGTGACCGGTCCGCGGGAGGAGGAGACGGGCGCGGCGTCCGGCCCGGCGTCGGGCGCCCAGACCCCGGCGGCCGCGAGCGAACCGGCTCCGACGAGCGCGGCGACGACGAGGGTGGCCGCTCCGGCCCAGACGAGACGGATGCGCCGGGCCCGGCGTCGCTCGGTCGCGCGCACCATCCGCTGACTCGTCCTCGACACCGGGCCAGCCTACTGGGCGGCCCCCGGACGACCCTGGATGCGCAATGGGGAGTTCTACCCCCCGAAATAGTGCCCGGGGATTTGGGGCATCCGGGTGATCATGCTTGAATTGCCCCTGTGCGGGGCTCCGTCCACCCGAAAGTCGGAGCCATCGGTTCGCAGTGACCACCCCGATTCTGCAGACCCCGTCCAGTCTTACCCACACCGTATGAATCCGTTCTGAATGTTTGCGTTCTGAATCCGTTCGACGATCCGGAGACCGTGTGAGGCTGTTCCAGGCGATCCGCCGCCATAAAGCGACGACCGCATCCGTGGCGACCATCGCCGCGCTCGCCGTAGGCGTGACGACGATGGCATTCGTGTACGAAGGCGTGAAGACCGCCGACGTCGATCTGAACGACGGCGGCGTGTGGGTGACGAAGCCCACCGGCCTGCTGCTCGGGCACCTGAACCATCCCGCCCAGGTCATCGACGGCGGTCTCCGCACCTCCTCGACCGACTTCGACGTGCTGCAGCGCGGCGACACCGTGCTGCTGCTGGACAGCACCGGCGCCTCGCTCACACCCGTGAACCCGCGCACGGTCGCGCTGGAATCCCCCCTCAACCTGCCGCCGAAGGCGTCCGTCTCGCTCGGCGGCCGCTCGGTCTCGGTGCTCGACCGCGAAACCGGTCAGCTCTGGGCCGGCCCCGCCGACCAGGCGGGCGCCATGCAGCTCGACCCCGACGAGCCGCTCGCCGACCTCGGCGCGGGCTCCGCCGCCGTGGCCGACGTCGACGGCAACGTGCACGCCCTCGCCCGCTCGGCCGGCCAGCTCGAGACCTTCCCGCTCGACGAGACGACGGGCGCCCTCCCCGAGGAGCCCGAGACGGCCGCCTTCCCCGAGGTCGCCGACGACGCCCAGCTCACCCTGACGACCGTGGGCGACGACGCCGTGGTCTTCGATGCGGCGACCGGCACGCTCCACCTGCCCGGCGGCGCGACCGCCGTGATCCCCGAGGCCAAGGGCGGTGTCGTGCAGGACTCCGGGCCCGCCTCCTCCGACGTGCTCGTCTCCACCGCCACTGCCCTCATCCGCCAGCCCCTCGCAGGCGGCGACCCCACGGTGATCAGCACCTCGGGCGAGCCGGGCACCCCCGCTGCTCCCGTGTTCCTGAACGGATGCGCCTACGCGGCCTGGTCGGGCTCCGGCACCTACCTGCGTGACTGCTCCGGCGACCAGAACGACGTCGAGTCGACCATCGACGGACTCGCCGCCAACGCGCAGCTCAAGTTCCGGGTGAACCGCGACGTCGTCGTGCTGAACGACCTCTCGACCGGAGTCGTCTACCTGGTGAACCAGGACATGAAGAAGGTCGACAACTGGGACGACATCGCTCCCCCGCCCGAGCAGAGCGACTCGGACGAGGAGGAGGACAGCACCCAGGAGGAGCTCCAGGTGCTGCTCCCGGACCGCACCGAGGAGAACACCCCCCCGACCGCGGTCGACGACCAGTACGGCGTGCGGCCGGGCCGCACCGTCATCCTGCCGGTGCTGGAGAACGACAGCGACCCCGACGGCGACGTGCTCACCGCCTCCCTCAAGAGCAACCAGCCCTCGATCGGCCAGGTGCAGCGCATCCTGAACGGCGTCGCCCTGCAGATCGTCGTGTCACCGGATGCGACGGGCAGCGCCAACTTCACCTACCAGGCCGACGACGGCCGGGGCGGCACCGACGACGCCACCGTCTCGCTCACCGTGCGGAGCCCCGAGCAGAACTCCGCCCCGACCCAGAAACGCGTCTCTGACGTGCTGGTCGAGCTCGGTGCGACCGTGAAGCACAACATCCTCCCCGACTTCGGCGACCCCGACGGGGACGACCTCTATGTCGTGGGCGCCTCCTCCGGCACCGCCGACCAGGTGCAGTACCGGCCCGACGGAGAGATCACCTTCACCAGCATCGACCCGAACACCGGGCCGAAGGAAGTGACCGTCACGGTCTCCGACGGCCGCGACGTCACCGAGGGCACCATCCGCTTCCAGGTGCGCGACACCGGGACCCTCGCGCCCGTCACGAACCCCGACTACGTGGTCACCACCGTCGGCGAGCGCGTGACCGTCTCGCCGCTCGACAACGACCTGAGCCCCTCGGGCGCACCGCTCCGCCTCGCGAAGGTGAACGAGGTGCCGGGCGTTCTGCTCGAGCCCGACTACACGTCGGGCACCTTCGGCTTCACCGCCGCGGCCGCGGGCACCTACTACGTGCCCTACCTCGTCTCCGACGGCCCGAAGACGGCCGGCGGCCTCGTCCGCGTCACCGTGGTCGAGCGTGACAACAGCGACCTGGCGCCGATCGCCGTCCGCGACACCGCCCAGCTCCCGGCCGGGCGCGAGACGCTCGTCAACGTGCTGGCCAACGACACCGACCCGAACGGCGGCATCCTCGCCGTGCAGTCGGTGCAGGTGCCGGCCGACTCCGGCGTGACCGTCGAGGTGCTCGAGCACGAGATCATCCGCATCGCCGACCGGCCGGGCCTGACCCAGCCGATCACCATCACGTACACCGTCTCGAACGGTGTGGCCTCGGCCCGCGGCGAGGTGTTCATCACCCCCATCCCGGCGCCCGAGCGACTGCTGCCCCCGGTGGCCGTCGACGACGAGGTCACCGTGCGTGCGGGTGACGTCGTGACGATCCCGGTGCTGGCGAACGACTATCACCCCAACGGCGACACGATCACGCTCTCCGACACCCTGATCGACCCGCTGGTCGACCCGGCCGACGGCGAGATCTTCATCAGCGAGAACGTCGTGCGGTTCAAGGCCGGCCCGACCCCCAAGACTGTCTACGCGACCTACCAGGTCGTCGACTCGCAGAATCAGAAGGATGCCGGGTACATCACCATCCGCATCGTCGCCCCGGACGCCGGCACCAACTCGCCGCCGCGCCCGCAGGACGTGACGATCCGGGCCCTGCAGGCCACCAGCGTCCGCATCCCGATCCCGCTCGACGGCATCGACCCCGACGGCGACTCGGTCACCCTCGTCGGGCAGAACTCCGCCCCGCAGAAGGGCCGGATCACCGAGGTCGGCGAGGCCTGGCTGGTCTACGAGGCCTACCCCGACTCGGTCGGCACCGACACCTTCACCTACACCGTGCGCGACAAGCTGGGTGCCACGGCCACCGCCACCGTGCTGGTCGGCATCATCCCGGCGAGCGAGGCCAACCAGCCGCCGTACGCGGTGAAGGACACCGTCTCGGCCCGCCCGGGCCGCACCCTCGCCGTCGACGTCATGTCGAACGACACCGACCCCGACGGCGACCCGCTGTCGATCATCGGCGACGGCCTCGAGGTGCCCGAGGGCGTCGACGCCTCGGTCGAGGGCGGCCGCGTCATGGTCACCGCTCCGGACGAGCCCGGCGACTACACGCTCCAGTACACGATCGTCGACCGCTGGGGCGCCCCCGCGACCGGCGCCCTGCTCGTGCAGGTGAGCCCGGACGCCCCGCTCGCGACGCCGATCGCCCGCGACGACATCGTGAAGGTCACCGACGTGATCGACCGCCCCTACACCGACGTGAACGTGCGCGAGAACGACGACGACCCGGACGGCACGATCGAGGGCCTCACGGTCTCCTCGGCCGACCCCGCCGCCGTGTCGCTGGGCGAGGGGCTGCTGCGGATCACCCTGCTGCCGACCCCGCAGATCGTGACGTACACGGTGACGGACCAGGACGGCCTTCAGGCCTCGGCCTTCGTCTTCGTCCCGGGCCTGGACGACCTGCCGCCCGTGCTCAAGCCCGGCATCGAGCCGATCGTCGTGCACGACGGCGAGACCGTCGACATCGAGCTGAGCGACTACGTGCTCGTGGCCGAGGGCAAGACCCCCCGGCTCACCGAGGCCGACAAGGTGCGCGCCTCGAACGCCAACGGCGACCCGCTGCTGGTCGACGAGAACACGATGCGCTACACGCCCAAGCCCCGCTACGACGGGCCGGATGCGCTGAGCTTCGAGGTCACCGACGGCACCAGCGTCGACGACCCGAACGGCAAGAAGGCGAACCTCGTCATCCCGATCACGGTCATCTCCGACTACAACACGCCGCCCAGCTTCGTCGGCGCGAGCGTCGACGTGGCCGCGGGTGACGGTGAGGGCCGAGTCGACCTGCGCGCCAACTCGGTCGACCCCGACGAGGGCGACCTCGCGGCGCTGACCTTCGCGATCGCCGGCCAGGCCCCGCAGGGCGTCTCGGCCAAGCTCGACGGCTCGGTGCTGGTGGTGACGGCCGCGGCCGACGCGCCGCGGGCATCCTCGCCGCTCGAGATCGACATCTCCGACGGCGTGAACACCCCGGTGCGGGGCGTGGTCACCGTGAACGTGCAGTCGACCACCCGCAACCCGCCGTCGGCCACCGACGACGTGGTGCCGAAGGCCGACCAGGGCAAGACCGTCTCGGTGCCGGTGCTCGGCAACGACTACAACCCGTTCCCGGAGACCCCGCTCACCATCACGACGGCGACCGTCGAGACCGGCACCGGAAGCGCCGACATCGACGGCGGTTCGATCAATGTGACGCCGGCCGGCGACTTCGTCGGCACGATGGTCGTGCGGTATGCGGTGCAGGATGCCACCGGCGACCCCGAGCGCGTGGCCGAGGCCCGGGTGCGGCTCACGGTGCAGGGCCGGCCGGACACCCCGGCGACCCCGACGGTGACGAGCATCCAGGACCGCACGGTCGTGCTCTCCTGGACCCCGCCGGTCAACAACGGCGCCGAGATCACCGCGTACACGGTGTCGAGCCCGCAGGGCTACTCGAAGCAGTGCGTCTCGACGACCTGCACGCTCGACGGGCTGACGAACGACGTGGAGTACACCTTCACGGTGACCGCCACGAACTCGGTCGGCACCTCGGATGCGTCGCCCTCGTCGGGCGTCGCCCGCCCGGATGCGCGCCCCGACCAGCCGCAGCCGCCGACCCTCGTGTTCGGCGACAAGAGCCTCACCGTGAACTGGGTCACCCCGCCCACGCACGGCTCGGCCGTGACGGCGTACAACCTCGAGATCTCGCCCGCCCCCGAGCGCGGCGCGGCCTCCCGGTACGGCGTCAGCGGCAACTCGCTGATCTGGGACGGACTGGCCAACGGAACCTCGTACACCGTGCGGGTGCAGGCCGTGAACAAGGCCCCGGAGCCCTCGGACTTCAGCGCCTTCTCGGTCGCCGAGATCCCCGCTGGAGTCCCGGCGACCCCCGGCGCGCCGACCACGACGCCGGCGCAGCCCGTCGGCAGCGAGGCGCAGATCGCGGTCTCCTGGAACGCACCGGCCGCGAACGGCGACGCCGTGGCGTACTACATGCTGCAGACCCTCCGCGGCGGCACCGTGGTGAACACGCAGCAGGTGACCGGCACGACCGCCAACGCGGTGGTCGCCGTGAACGAGACCGACTACACCTTCCAGGTGCTCGCCCACAACAAGGCCGGCGACTCGCCCTACAGCGCGCCGTCGAGCGGCCGTCGTGCCGCCGTGCCGCCGTCGGCCCCCACGGGCGTGACCGCGGCGCCCACCGGAGCGAACGGGACCATCACGGTCGCGTTCACCCCCGGCGCCACCAACGGCAGCAAGGACGGCGAGGTGAGCTACCGGTACAAGGTGAACCAGACCGGCGCCACCGGCTCGATCCCGAAGGGGGGCGGCCCGATCGGCGGCCTGTCGAACGGCACCGACTACACCGTCGACGTCTGGGGCGTGTCGACCGTCGAAGGCGTGAGCCAGGGCGCGCACGGCACCTCGACCGCGGCGAACCCGTACGGGCCGCCGAACCAGCCGGGAGCCGGTGCCACGGGCAACGCGAAGAGCGTCACCGTGAGCTGGACCGCGCCGCCGACGAACGGCCGCCCGTACACGATGTGGATCACGATCGACGGCGCCCGCGAGCAGGTCAACGGCAGCGGCTCCCGCGAGGTGGGCAACGGGTACTCCCAGAGCCACACGATCGTGGTGGACGTGCAGGACTCCGAGGGCGGGAAGTCGCAGAACTCCGCCAGCGCGAGCTCCGGCGCCGAGCCGCCGAGCGTCTCGGGGTCGGCCTCGAAGGGCAGCAACGTCTACAAGCCGCCGCAGTGCGTCACCTCCGGGTGCGCGTACGTGAACGGCACCTGGTCGGGTCTCGTGCCGGGCGGCAACTACGTCCTGCACTACATGTCCAGCCGGGACGGCGAGTGGAACTCGGTCTCGTTCACCGCGAACGGCACCACCCACACCCGTAACAACGAGTCGTTCTACGGCTACAACGGCACCCAGGTCTGGATCACCATCACCGGGCCGGGTACCGCCAACGGCGGCACCGAATCGAACAGGATCAACTGGTAGTGACGAGAGGCAACCGATGACAATGACCCCCGAGCAGGCGACCTGGTTCGCCGGCACCTTCGATCGGCTCGTGCAGAACGTCGGCCTCGCCGTCCTCGGCAAGGACCACGTGGTGCGGCTGACCATGATGGCGATGATCTCCGAGGGCCACGTGCTGCTCGAGGATGCTCCGGGAACGGGCAAGACCAGCCTCGCGAAGGCGATCGCGGCGACCGTGCAGGGAACGCACCAGCGCATCCAGTTCACGCCCGACCTGCTGCCCTCCGACGTCACCGGCGTCACGATCTACGACCAGGACACCCGGAAGTTCGACTTCCACAAGGGCCCGATCTTCGCGTCGATCGTGCTGGCGGACGAGATCAACCGCGCGAGCCCGAAGACGCAGTCGGCACTCCTGGAGGTCATGGAGGAGTCGCGCGTCTCGGTGGACGGCGTGGCCCACGAGGTCGGCCGCCCGTTCCTCGTGATCGCGACCCAGAACCCGATCGAGCAGGCCGGCACCTACCGTCTCCCCGAGGCGCAGCTGGACCGCTTCCTGATCAAGACCAGCATCGGCTACCCCGACCTGGCCTCGGCCGAGCAGATCCTCGCCGGCTCGGCGAACCGCAACCCCTCGTCGGCGCTCTCGCCCGTGATCACGACCTCGGCCGTGGCCGACATGGCCGATCTCGCGGCGACCGTGCACGTCGACCCGGCCATCCTGCGCTACACCGCGCAGCTGGCCGAGGAGACCCGCGCGGCCCCGGAGTCGCGCCTGGGCGTCTCGGTCCGTGGCGCGATGGCGCTGATCCGTGCCTCGAAGGTCTGGGCCGCGGCGCAGGGGCGGCACTACGTGCTGCCGGACGACATCCGCGAGCTGGCCGGCCCGGTCTGGACCCACCGGTTCGTGCTCGACGCCGAGGCCGAGTTCTCCGGCGCGAGCGCCGAGGGCATCCTGGCCCGCGTGCTCGCCGACGTCGCGGCTCCGCAGTCGAGGCAACCCGCTGCATGAGCCGGGTCGAGGAGAGGATGCGCGCGGTCGCCCGCACGCCTCCGGTGCGCTGGCTGTCCGAGAAGGGCTGGCCGGTCGTGGCGGACGGCGCAGGTACCGCCTGGAAGACGGTCTGGGGAGTCGCCGGCCCGGTCGTGCTGACGGTGTCGGGCTTCGGCTGGGCGGTGCTCGCGACCACGATCGCCGCGATCGTCGCCGGAGCCGTGCTCGGCTGGCGTGAACTGCTGGTCATCGGCTTCGCGCTGCTGGCCGCGCTGGTGATCGCCGTGGGCTTCGCGATCGGCCGCTCGGCGTACGCCGTGCGCCTGGACCTCGCCCTCAACCGGGTCGTCGTCGGCGAGCGTGCCGTGGGCCGCATCGCGGTCACGAACACCTCCACGCGCTCCCTCCTCCCCGCCCGCATCGAGCTGCCCGTCGGTTCCTCGTACGCCTCGTTCCACCTGCCGCGCCTGGCCCCGCAGGCCGAGCACGACGACCTGTTCGGCATCCCGACCCACCGCCGCGCGGTGATCGTGGTCGGGCCCGTCCGCTCGGTGCGCGGCGACCCGCTCGGGCTGATGCGGCGCGAGATCCTCTGGACCGACCCGACCGACCTCTACGTGCATCCGAAGACCATCTCGCTCGGCGGCTCCTCCTCGGGCTTCCTCCGCGACCTCGAGGGCGTCGAGAGCCGGATTCTCTCGGACAACGACGTCTCGTTCCACGCGCTCCGCGAATACGTGCCGGGCGACGACCGCCGCTACATCCACTGGAAGACCTCGGCCCGCACCGGCAAGCTCATGGTGCGCCAGTTCGAGGAGACCCGGCGCTCGCACCTCGCGATCGCCCTCTCGACCAACCGGTCGGACTACGCGGCCGGCGAGGCCGGAGAGGCCGAGTTCGAGCTCGCCGTCTCGGTCTGCGGATCGCTCGGCGTGCAGGCGCTCGTCGAGGAGCGCGACCTCACCGTGCTCACCCAGACCAGCACCTTCCACACCGAGACCGGGCGGCTGCTGCTCGACGGCCTCTCGGGTGTGGAGCAGACCGAGCGCCGGGAGACCGTCGTCCAGCTCGCCAAGACCACGGGCACCGCGGTGCCGCAGGCCTCGGTCGCGTTCCTGCTCTTCGGCAGCGCCGTCACCCCGACCCAGCTGCAGTCCGCGAGCGTCCACATCCCCCTCGGCGTGCGCGTGATCGCGATCGCCTCGAAGCCGGGCGCCTCGGTCTCGCTCCGCCAGCTCGGCGACATCGCCCTGCTCACGATCGGCGAGCTTTCCGAGCTCCCCCTGGCGCTCCGGAGGGCGAACAGCTAATGAGCACCCCCCTTCTCCCCCCGCTCCCCGCGGGTTCCCGCCCGCTCTGGGCGGTCGCCGCGGACGCCCTCGTGCTCGCGGCGCTGATGTTCATCGGCATCCTGAGCCTCGGCCCCGCGTTCGGCGGTGTCGGCTATCTGGTCGCCGCGGTCGGCGGCATCGTGCTCGGCAGCCTGATCGGGCTGGCCGGATGGCGGCTGTCGTGGAACATCGTCGTCATCGCCGCCGTCACGATCGTCGTGTACCTGCTGTTCGGCGGGGCGCTGGCCGCGCCTGACACCACGATCATCGGTGTCATCCCGACCTTCGACACGCTCCGCACCCTCGTGCTCGGCATCGTCTTCTCCTGGAAGGACGTGCTGACCCTGGTCACCCCGGTCGGCCAGTTCGACGGCGTGCTCGTGGTGCCCTTCCTCTCCTCGCTGCTGACCTCGGTGCTCGCGGTGAGCTTCGCCACGCGCTTCCGCGGCCAGCGGGTGCTCTGGGCGCTCCTGCCGGTGCTCGCCCTGTTCGTCACCGCGATCGCCTTCGGCACGCGCGAGGCGGCGTTCCCGCTCGTGCAGGGCATCCTCATCGCCGGCATCGGGCTGGCCTGGGCCGCCTGGCGCCGGCACGAGGCCCGGGTGGCGGCGGCGGCCGGGACGACGCTCTCCTCGTCGTCGTCGAGCTCTGTCGACCCCGAGACCGCCCGGCGGCTGCGGACCACGCGGCTCGCCACCGCCGCCGGTCTGGTCGTCGCCGCGCTCGGCATCGGCCTGGTGACCGGCGGCATCCTGGTGCCCGCCTCGGCGCGCGAGGTGATCCGCGACCAGATCGTGCCGCCGCTCGACCTCCACGACTACGCGAGCCCGCTGGTCGGCTTCCGCAGCTACGTGCGCGACCACAAGGAGGACACGCTCTTCACCGTGCAGGGGCTGCCCGACGGCGCCCGCGTGCGGCTGGCGACCCTCGACACCTACGACGGCATCGTCTACAACGTGGCCGGCGACGGATCCTCCGGCTCCGGCACCTTCGTGCGGGTCGCCAACGAGATCTCGAACCCGGTGACCGGCACCCCCGCCACCCTCGATTTCTCGATCACCGACCTCAACGGCGTCTGGATGCCGGACGCCGGCTACCTGGACTCGGTCTCGTTCACGGGCGACCGGGCCGAGGACCTCAGCGGCGCGCTGCACTACAACACCGCCACCGGCGTCGCGCTCGACACCGAGGGCGTGCAGCCGGGCGACTCCTACTCGATGGACGTCGTCATCCCGCCCACCTTCAACGACGAGCAGCTCTCGAACCGGGCGATCAGCTCGGTCGCCCTGCCCCGCGCCACGGGCGTGCCCGACGACATCGCCGCGCTCGCCACCGAGTACCTCGGCGAGGCCGACACCCCGATCGAAGAGGTGCGGAACCTCGCCAACGGCCTCAGCCAGAACGGCTTCTTCAGCCACGGCCTCGAGGGCGAGGCGGTCTCCCGCGCCGGCCACGGCGCCGAGCGCATCGCGGCCCTCGTCTCGGCCGACCAGATGGTGGGCGACGACGAGCAGTACGCCGTGGCGATGGCGCTGATGGCGCGCTCGGTCGGCATCCCCGCCCGCGTCGTGATGGGCTTTTACCCCAAGGACTGGGCCGGGCAGGATGCGGTGCAGGGCCTCACCGGCGACGACCTGCACGCGTGGGTCGAGGTGCCCTTCGAAGGCGCCGGCTGGGTCGCGTTCGACCCCACCCCGCCGCAGGACCAGATCCCGCTCGAGGAGGCTCCGAAGCCGAAGTCCGACCCCAAGGCCCAGGTGCTGCAGCCCCCGCCCCCGCCGCAGGCGCCCGCGGAGCTGCCCCCGGACATCCGCACCGAGGACACCCAGCAGGACGAGGTCAAGGGCGACGGCTTCGATTTCCTGATCGTCGCGCTGATCGGCGGCGGCATCCTGGCCCTGCTGATCCTCGTGTTCGGCCCCCTGCTCGTGATCGCCCTGCTGAAGCTGCGCCGGAGGAAGCGCCGGAGGCTCGCCGAACGGCCCGCCGACCGCGTCAGCGGCGGCTGGGACGAGATCGTCGACCGCGCCGGCGACCTGGGCACCCCGGTGCCGCGCGGCTCGACCCGGCGCGACAACGCCCGGGTGCTGGCCGAGGCGTACCCGGCGGCTCCCGTGCTCGAGGTGGCGACGAAGGCCGACACGGGCGTGTTCGGCCCGGGCGACCCGTCTCCTGAGCAGATCGACGAGTACTGGACCGAGGTCGACCTGGTCGTCGCCCAGATGACGAAGTCGCGCTCCTGGTGGCAGCGGGTTCGGGCAGGATGGTCGGTGCGGTCGTTCTTCCGGCGATCGGGCACCCCGCGCCGGCGCGGACCCGATCAGGCACGGCCGACCGGACGAGGGGGAGATCGACGATGACGGATGCCACGTACCCGTGCGTGCAGTGCGGATCCCCGGTGCCCCGCAACGCCCAGTTCTGCCTGGTCTGCGGCACGCCCGTCTCCTCGCGGAGCCAGGCGGCGGCGCTCGGCACGGCCGCAGGTGCCGCCCCCGGCGCCGGGCACGGCTCGGGCTCGGGCAGCGCGACCGGGGCCTCCTGGAAGCCGGCGCCCGCGCTCACGCCCATCCGCCGGAGCGAACTGATCCGTGCGAACTACGGTCGCCGGGTCTTCGCCTTCCTCCTGGACGGCGTGTTCTCCGGGGCGCTCTGGCTGCTGATCGTGCTGCCGCTGTCGGCGGCCGGCCCCGTGCGGCTGCAGGTGACCGGGGGCGTCGTCTCGGTCTCGGGCCTGAGCGCGGTGCTGCTGCTCCTCGCGGCCCTGCTCTACCCGCTGGCGAACCTGTTCCTCCAGTCGTTCCTCGGCTTCTCGCCGGGCAAGGCGATCATGGGCCTCCGGATCGTGCGGTTCGAGACCCTGACCCGTCCCGGTCTCGGCCGGATGCTGCTGCGCGGACTGATCGTCTGGGCCGCATCCCTCGTCTTCGGCCTCGGCCAGCTCGTCGTCTGGCTGTCGCCGCTCTGGGACGCGACCGGCCTCAGCCGCGGCTGGCACGACCGGATCGCCGGCACCTGGGTGATCGACGTCAAGGCGGGGGCCAACCCGCTGACGGCCGCTCCCGGGCAGGTCGTGGTGGATGCGCCGCCGTCGCGCGAGGCCGCTGCCGGGCGTGCGGGTGCCGGTCAGGCCGGTTCCGGTCAGGCGGGTGGTCCGGATGACGGG
This sequence comes from Herbiconiux solani NBRC 106740, assembly GCF_001571005.1. Classification (GTDB taxonomy): domain Bacteria; phylum Actinomycetota; class Actinomycetes; order Actinomycetales; family Microbacteriaceae; genus Herbiconiux; species Herbiconiux solani. The sequence continues at coordinate 41,604 of NZ_BCST01000009.1, forward strand.
CAGTACGCCGGGCCGCCGGTTCCGGGCGCCTACCTCACGGCCGGGCAGGGCTCCGGACCGTTCTCCGGGGTCGTCGCACCGGCGCCCACCGGGGCTCCGGCATCCGGCAGCCCGTCGCAGGACGGAGTGCAGGGACCGCTCGCGCCGCCCGCACCTTCGGCGCCTTCTGCTCCCTCCGCGCCGTCGTTCGCGCCCGCGCCCGGCGGTGCCGCCGCCCCGCTCGCGCCGCTGGCCGAGCCGATCTCGATGATCCCCGGGTTCTCGGCCCCGGTGATCACGCCCGCCGAGCTCGCGACCGCGGAGGCGGGCGGCCGTGGTGCCGCTCCTGCCGCCGGCCCCGCCGACGAGCTCGGGCTCGGATTCGACGACGCCGAGAGCACCCGCCTGTCGACGCCCGGCCCTGCCGTGCCCCCGGGCACCACCGCCTTCCGGCTCGACTCGGGGCAGATCGTGCCGATCACCGGGCACGGCGTGCTCGGCCGCGCTCCGGTCTCCCCCGCCGGCGACCCCGCCGACCTGCTGTTCACCCTGCCCGGCGACACGCTGTCGATCTCGAAGACGCACCTGGAGTTCGGTCTCGAAGCCGGCCGCGTGTGGGTGAGCGACCGCGGCTCGACCAACGGCTCGGTACTGCTCCGCGGCGACGGCGTCGAACTGCCGCTGCTCCCCGGCCAGCGCTTCACGGTCGCCCGCGGCGATCGCATCCGCGTCGGAACCCGCCTGATCACCGTGGAGGGCGGGGCATGAGCGGCGAACCGGCCGACGGCGTCCGCTACGCCGACCTCCGCCTTCGCGTCGGCAGCGAGACGCACACCGGGCTCCGCCGCCGCGCCAACGAGGACGCGTTCTTCGCCGCGCCCCCGATCTTCCTCGTCGCCGACGGGATGGGCGGGCACGAGGCCGGCGAGGTCGCGAGCGCACTCGCCGTCGAGGCGTTCTCGAGCCTGGAGGGCCCGGCCTCGCTCGAGCCGAGCGACATCCGCGCCGCCTTCGACCGCGCCTACACGGCCATCACCGACCTGGCGCACGCCGGGCCACGGAGGGCCGGGACGACCGTCTCCGGCGTCGCCGTCGCCCAGCAGGAAGGGCGCGCCTACTGGCTCGTCTTCAACCTCGGCGACTCGCGCACCTACCGCTGGGCGGGCGGCGAGCTCGAGCAGATCAGCGTCGACCACTCGGTCGTGCAGGAACTCCTCGACGAGGGCGAGCTCGACCGTGCGGCCGCCGCGACCCACCCGGGCCGCAACGTCATCACCCGTGCGCTCGGCGCCGGCGGCCAGTACCAGCCCGACTACTGGCTGGTGCCGGTCGAGCCCGGCGACCGCATCCTGATCTGCTCGGACGGCGTCTCGGGCGAGGTCGACGACGAGGTCATCGCCCAGGTGCTCGACGAGGAGCGGCAGGCTCAGGATGCGGCCACCCGGCTCGTGCACGAGGGCCTGCTGCGCGGGGGCCGGGACAACCTGACGGCGGTCGTCGTCGACGCGTTCGACTCGGTCTCGGCCGAGCACGCGGCGACCGGGCCGGCCGGGGACGACAGTCGGGACGGAGACCGGAACGACGAGGACACGATCCCTCGCGGCCCGGTCGAAGTCGGCGGAAGGAACTGAGATGACCGCAGTGCGCTACACGCCGGGCCCCTGGCGGGCCGTGGTCTCGCCGCAGGGCGTCGCCGTTCTGCCCGAGACCGTCGACGCCGAGCTGCTCGGCCGGATCTGGGCCTCGCTCGAGGAGGGCAAGGGCCTCGGCGCCGTGCTCGAGTCGTTGACGGGAGCGTTCGGCACGAGCCTCAGCGCCCTGCCGCCGTTCGCGGTCGCGACCGTGGCGGAGAACGGCGGGCTGCGGCTCGCGGTGCGCGGCGAGCCCGCGATCGAGCTGGTCGAGGCCGACGGCACGGTCGTCGTGGTCTCGGGTGCCGACGTGACCACCTGGAACGAGCGGGCGGTCTCGGTCGCCCGTCGCGCGACCGTTCGCACGCCGGGCTCGGAGGATGCTGGCGGCGAGTGGTACGGCATCACCGACGGGGTCGTGCTGTGCAGCGCTCTCGAGCTGGTGGTGGACGAGGTCTCTGCCGCGGCCCCGCCGGCCGCACAGGCCGGGCTCTCCACTCCTGCGGCCGTGGTGTCAGCGGCGCCGGTGGCACCGGTGGCGGCACCGCCCGCCGCCGCGCCCGCGCCGGTCTCTGCGAGCGATCATGCGGCAGCCGGCATCCCGGATGCGACGCTGATCCCCGAGCCCGTCGAGGCCGTCGAGGCCGCGCAGCCGGTGGACGCCGCCGGGGTGGGCCCGGCCGAGGTGGACGCGCCCGCCGGGCTGACCGAGCTCGTCGACGACGCCGACCCTGTCGAGGGGGCGCAGGACGCCGCACCGGTCGTCGAGGTCGAGGAGCCCGCCGCCGCGGACGAGACGCCGGACCCGGACCGGGTGGAAGACTTCGCGCCGGTCCAGGACCTCGCGCCCGTCGACGACGCGGAGACACCGCTCGGTGACGTGGAGCACACGCAGACCGAGCTGCCCGACGACGCCTACGACCACCTCTGGGGTGCGACCGTGGTGAAGTCCGTCGAGGATGCCGCCGTGCGCGACCTCGACGAAGATGAGACCGAGGACGAGCCCGGATCCGGGCCCGCCGAGGGTGCGGGCGCAGGCGCAGGCCCCGCGTTCACCCCGCCCACCGCGGCGGATCCCGGCCTCCCGGCAGCCGCCCCCGCCGCATCGACACCCGCCGCCGCTCCCGCTCCCGCCCTCCCGGTGCAGACCGGCGGCCTCATCGACAGCGTGCCCGGTTTCGGGTCGCTCGGCGCCTCGTCGGGCAGCGAGAACCTGACCGGCACCACCGTGCCGCCGGCATCCGCATCCGTGCCCGCACCCGCCACCGCCACCGCCACCGCCAACGCCACAGGCGCAGAGACCGACGCCGACACCGACCACGACGGCCTCACGATCTCGGTGTCCGAGCTCGACGCCCTGCGCCGCCTCGAGTCGGCCGCGCCGGTCGCCGACCCGGGTGTAGCGGGCTCCCTCGGCCGCGTGCTGCTCTCGACCGGCGAGCGCTACGAGCTCGACCGCCCGATCATCATCGGCCGGCGCCCCCGCGTCAACCGCGTGCAGGCCGACCAGGTGCCCGTGCTCGTCACGGTCGCCAGCCCCGAGCAGGACATCTCGCGCAACCACCTCGAGGTGCGCCTCGAGGGCCGACACGTTCTCGTGGTCGACCTCGCAACGACCAACGGCTCGGTGCTGCACCGCGACGGCTCGCCGCCGCTCCGCCTGGGGCCCAACGAGCCCGTGCTCGTGCTCTCGGGCGACGTCGTCGATCTCGGCGAGGGCATCAACGTGACCTTCGAGGAGATCCGGTGAACGCCCGTCGTCCGCCCTCCGCGCCGCCCGAGATCCCGGGCTTCTCCTACGTGCAGCTGCTCGGCTCCGGCGGCTTCGCCGACGTCTTCCTCTACGAGCAGCGGATGCCCCGCCGCCGCGTCGCCATCAAGGTCCTGCTCTCCGAGGCGCTCACCGAGGGCGCACGCGAGAGTTTCGACGCCGAGGCCAACCTGATGGCGCAGCTGTCGACGCATCCGTCGATCGTGACGATCTACCAGGCCGACATCGCCGGAGACGGCCGCCCGTACCTGGCGATGGAGTACTGCCCCAAGCCCAACCTGGGCGCGCGGTACCGCCGCGAGAAGATCAGCGTCGCCGAGGCGCTACGGATCGGCATCCAGGTCGCCGGCGCCGTCGAGACCTCGCACCGCGCCGGCATCCTGCACCGCGACATCAAGCCGGCCAATATTCTCGTCACGGAATACAACCGCCCGGCCCTCACCGACTTCGGCATCTCGGTCGCGCTCGTGGGCGGCGGCGGCGAGCAGGAGTCGGTCGGCATGTCGATCCCCTGGTCGCCTCCGGAGGTCTTCGGCTCCGACCCCTCCAGCGGCACCGGCGCCGACATCTACTCGCTCGGGGCCACGGTCTACACGATCCTGGCGGGCCGCTCGCCGTTCGAGGTGGCCGGCGGGTCGAACTCGGGGCTCGACCTGATCGCCCGCATCCAGGGCTCGACCCTGCAGCCGACCGGCCGCGCCGACGTCCCGCCCTCGCTCGAGGAGGTGCTCGCGACCTCGATGGCGAAGGACGAGCGTTCGCGCTACTCCTCGGCCCTCGAGTTCGCCCGGGCCCTGCAGAAGGTGCAGCTCGAGCTGAGCCTCTCGGTCACCCCCGCCGACGTGCTCGACGACCAGCTTCCGACCGACGACCTCGAGGAGGAGGACGACGGCAACACCCGCATCCGCGGGATCGTCACCATCGACCCGACCGGACCGGCCCCGAGCCGCACCGCGCCCGGCCGCACCACACCGGGCCGCGGTGCACCGTCGCGATCGGGCCAGGTGCCGACCTTCTCGTCGCCGGCGGGGGCTCCCCCGGCCGCTTCGGCCCTCCCCGACGTCACCGAGCGCACGCAGCGCCGGGGCTCCGCCCCCGCTCCCGCCCTCCCGGGTGCGGCGCCGACCGGCACGGGCATTTCTGCCCCTCCCGGCTCCACCGGAACTCCGGCCCGGCCGCGCGGCACCGGATCAGGCGCCCCAGGTACCCGCACCTTCTACGTCGACGACCCCCCGGTCGAGCAGACCGTGCAGCGCCCGCCGACCGGTCCCGACTCCGGTGACCCGACCGGCGCATCCCCCTCCCGCCGCCGCCCGCTGCCCTACATCCTCGGCGGCGCCGCCCTCGTGCTCGTGATCGGTGTGGGAGCCATCGTCTTCGCCCTGAACGGCGGAGCCGGGAGCCCCGCCCAGCAGGATGCGACCGAGACCGACAAGCCGGTCGACCAGATCCAGATCACCAACTCCACCGTGCCCGGCCCCACCGCCGTGACGGGGGCCGTCGGGGTCGACGGCAACGCCGTCTTCACCTGGGACGACCCCGCCCCCGAGTCCGGCGACACCTACCGCTGGGCCGTCGTGACCCCCGGCCAGACCAACCAGGCCGTGCGCATCGACCAGCCGACAGTCACCGTCCCGACCGGCGGCGCCGCCTCGGTGTGCATCGAGGTCAGCGTCGTCCGCAGCGACGGCAAGGGCTCTGAACCGACGATCGGATGCACGCCATGACGGATCCGACGCACGCCATGACGAAGGGTTGCCGGCCATGACCATCGACCAGACCGCCCCGACCGCGGCCCACCACTCCGACGCGAGCGTTGAGTTCTGCGGCGAGTGGTTCCCGCTCGACCGCGAGAAGCCTTTCGAGATCGGCCGTGACGCCGACCTCGACATCGACGACAACCAGTACCTGCACCGCCGGTTCCTGCAGATCGCGAACATCGACGGCATGTGGTGGCTCTCGAACGTCGGCTCGCGCCTCTCGGCGACCGTCTCGGACGCCTCGCGCACGATGCAGGCCTGGCTCGCCCCCGGCGCGCGGATGCCGATCGTCTTCGGCCTCACCACGGTGGTCTTCACCGCCGGCCCCACCAGCTACGAGTTCACGGTGCACACCTCGGCGCCGACCTTCATCGACGCCAGCCCGGTTCCGAACGGCAGCGGCGCGACGACTGTGGGAGCCGTGAGCTTCACCTCCTCCCAGAAGCTCCTGATCCTCGCCCTCGCCGAGACCATGCTGAAGCGCGACGGCACCGGCACCAGCGAGATCCCCTCGTCGCAGGCCGCGGCCGAGCGGCTCGGCTGGGCCCTCAGCCGGTTCAACCGCAAGCTCGACAACGTCTGCGACAAGCTCAGCCGCACCGGGGTCGAGGGACTCCGCGGCGGCGTCGGCGCCCTCGCCACGAACCGGCGGGCGCGACTGGTCGAGTACGCCGTGCTCTCCCGGCTGGTCACGAAGGCCGACCTCCCGCTCCTCGACGAGCCCCAGGACGACGTGACCGAGTGACCGGCGCCGCCCGCGGCCCGCAACCCTCCCCGACTCCCCCTCCGATCGACAGGTAGTACCGGATGCGCATCAAAGCCACCCTCCGACGCCCCGGCGGCAGCACCAGCAACCTGGTGATCACGGCCGACGCGACGGCGAGCGTCGGTGACATCGCCGACGCGATCTACGTCGCCGACCCCCAGCGCTCCGGCGAGGCCCCGACCCAGAAGCTCACGCTGCAGATCAGCGCCTCCTCGGGCGAGCAGCGCGTCGCCGACCCGGCCTCGAACCTCCTCGACGCGGGAGTGCGCTCGGGCTCGGTGCTCGACCTCGTGCAGGCCAGCGAGGGCTACGTCTCGCCCGGCGCCTCGGGGCCCGCCGCCGCGACCCTGCGTGTGCTCAGCGGCCCGGATGCGGGGGCTGAGTTCCCGCTCCCGTTCGGCTCGAGCTACATCGGCCGCGAGCGCGGGATCGACGTGCGCCTGTCGGACACGCTCGTCTCGAAGCGCCACGCGCGCATCAACATCGGCGAGCAGGTCGAGATCATCGACATGAAGTCGGCGAACGGCCTGCTGATGGGCGGCGAGCAGGTCGCCCGCACCGCGCTGACCTCGGCCGACGTCGTCGTGCTCGGCGACACCGCGATCTGCGTGGTTCCGCTGCAGCGGCTGGGCGGGGCGGCTCCGTCGACCCCGGTGATCGAGTTCAACCGGTCGCCGCGCGTGGTCGCGCGCTACCCCGGCGACGAGTACCCGGCACCCACCCCGCCGAAGAAGCCGGCCCCGCTGCGCTTCCCGCTCGTCGCGCTGATCGCGCCCCTGATCATGGGCCCGATCCTCTTCCTCGCCACCGGCTCGGCGCTCAGCCTGATCTTCATCGCGCTCAGCCCGATCCTGATGATCGGCACCTGGGTCGACCACAAGCTGCAGACCCGCGGCCAGCTTCGGGATGCGATCAAGCAGTTCACCGAATCCCTCGACGCCTTCGTGACCTCGATGCACGAGAAGCAGCGGGTGCAGCGGGCGGTCAGGGTCTCCGAGGCCCCGCCGGTCACGGCGACCATCGACGCCGTGCAGCGGCTCGGCCAGCTGATGTGGACGAACCGACCCGAGCATCCGACCTTCCTCACCGCACGCCTGGGCCTCGGAACCGCGCCCAGCCGCGACGCGGTGACCACGCCGAGCGAGAACGACGCCCTGCCGGAGTACTACGCCCAGGTCGAGGAGGTCGCCGACCGGTTCTCGCGGATCGACGGCGTGCCCATCGTGGTCGAGTTCCGTCGCGCGGGCGCCCTCGGGGTCGCCGGCGGCGCGGCCGAGCGCCAGGGCGTCGCCCGCGGCATCCTGACCCAGCTCGTCGGCCTGCACTCCCCGGCCGAGCTCGTCGTCTGCGCGCTCGTCTCGCCGACCTCGCGCGCGACCTGGGAGTGGCTGGAATGGCTGCCCCACACCTCGTCGCCGCACAGCCCGCTCGCCGGGGACCACCTCGCCGACAACCCCGGCAGCGGCGCCTCGCTGCTGGCCAGGATCGAGGAGCTGATCGACGCCCGCACCACGGGAGCGCCGAGCCCTCGCGGCCCGATCGACACCTCCCGCCGCAAGGGCGGCAGCACGGGCGGAGGCGAGGGCGACGAGCTCGAGCACCCGATCACGCCCTCGGTGCTGCTCGTGATCGAGGACGACACCCCGCTGGACCGCGGCCGCCTCACCCGGATCGTCGAGCGCGGGGCCGACGCCAACGTGCACGTGGTCTGGTCGGCTCCCTCGATCGCCCACCTGCCGGCCGCGTGCCGCAGCTTCGTGAGCATCGACCAGGACCCGAAGTCGGGAACTGCGGGCCAGGTGCGCCTCGGCGAGCACACCTTCCCGCTCGAGTGCGAGACCGTCGACGCCGACACCGCGCACCGGCTGGCCCGCCAGCTGGCACCGGTCATCGACGTGGGTGCGCCGATCGACGACGACTCCGACCTGCCCCGCCAGGTCTCCTACCTCTCCCTCGTCGGCAGCGAACTCGCCGAGGTGCCCGAGGCCGTGATCGACCGCTGGCGCGAGAGCAACTCGATCGCCGTGCGCGACGGCTCGCCGTTCCAGCGCCGCAAGCACGCCGGATCGCTCCGCGCCCTGGTCGGCCACTCCGGCACCGAGCCGTTCTACCTCGACATCCGCAACCAGGGCCCGCACGCGCTCGTGGGCGGCACGACCGGTGCCGGCAAGAGCGAGTTCCTGCAGTCCTGGGTGCTCGGCATGGCCGCGGCGCACAGCCCCGACCGCGCCACCTTCCTCTTCATCGACTACAAGGGCGGCGCGGCCTTCGCCGACTGCGTCGCGCTGCCGCACACCGTGGGGCTCGTCACCGACCTGAGCCCGCACCTGGTGCGCCGGGCCCTGACCAGCCTCCGGGCCGAGCTCCGCTACCGGGAGCACCTGCTCAACCGCAAGAAGGCGAAAGACCTGGTGTCGCTCGAGAAGACCGGCGACCCGGACACCCCGCCGAGCCTCCTGATCGTGGTCGACGAGTTCGCCGCCCTGGTGCAGGAGGTGCCCGAGTTCGTCGACGGCGTCGTCGACGTCGCCCAGCGCGGACGGTCCCTCGGCCTCCACCTCATCCTCGCCACCCAGCGGCCGGCGGGCGTGATCAAGGACAACCTGCGCGCCAACACCAACCTGCGCATCGCGCTCCGGATGGCCGACGCCGACGACTCCAGCGACATCCTGGGCGACCCGATGGCCGCCTACTTCGACCAGTCGATCCCCGGCCGTGGTGCCGCGAAGACGGGCCCGGGGCGGATCGCGCCCTTCCAGACCGGCTACGCGGGCGGCTGGACCACGAACGAGCCGACGCGCCCGCGGATCGACCTCACCGAGATGGACTTCGGCGCCGGCGCGAACTGGGACATCCCCGAGACCGAGACGCCGGAGTCGGCCGAGCAGGGGCCGAACGACATCGCCCGGCTGGTGTCGAGCATCCGCACCGCCGCTTCGCTCGCCAACATCCCCGAGCCCCGCAAGCCCTGGCTCGACGAGCTCGCCGCGGTCTACGACTTCTCGCTGCTGCCGAACCCGCGCACGGATGAGCAGCTGCTGCTCGGCGTGATCGACGACCCGGCCACGCAGAGCCAGCCGACCGTCTTCTACGAGCCCGACCGCGACGGCAACATGGCCATCTACGGCACGGGTGGCTCCGGCAAGAGCGCCACCCTGCGCACGATCGCCGTTTCGGCGGCGATCACCCCCCGCGGCGGGCCCGTGCACGTCTACGGGCTCGACTTCGGCTCGAGCGGGCTCACCATGCTCGAAGACCTCCCGCACGTCGGCGCGATCATCTCCGGCGACGACGAGGAGCGGGTCATCCGGCTGCTCAGGATGCTGCGCGACCTGGTCGACGACCGCTCGATCCGCTACTCCGCGGTGCGCGCCGGCTCGATCGGCGAGTACCGCCGGCTCGCCGGGGCGCCCGAGGAGCCGCGCATCCTGGTGCTCGTCGACGGCATCGGCGCCTTCCGCGACCAGTACGAATTCGGCGGGCACTCGGCCTGGTTCACCACCTTCTCGCAGATCGCCACCGACGGCCGCGGCGTCGGCGTGCACATCGTGATCACCGGCGACCGCCCGAACTCGGTGCCGGCCTCGCTCGGCTCGACGATCCAGCGCCGGCTGATCCTCCGGATGGCGAACGAGGACGACTACTCGCTGGTCGGCGCCCCCAAGGACACGCTGAGCGCGGTCTCCCCGCCCGGTCGCGGGGTGATGGACGGCGACGAGGTGCAGGTCGCGGTGCTCGGAGCCGACTCGAACGTCGCCATCCAGGCCCGTGAGATCGCCAAGCTCGCCGAGGCGATGGAGCGGCAGAAGGTCACGCCGGCGGCGCCCATCCGTACCCTGGCCGACTCGATCCCGCTCGGCACGCTGCCCGCGGTCTCCGGTGGCGCGCCCGTCGTGGGCGTGCGGGACGACACCCTCGGGCCGTTCTCGATCAAGCCGAGCGGCGCCCTGCTCGTGGCCGGAACGGCCGGCAGCGGGCGCTCGACCGCGCTCGCGACGATCGCGACGGCTCTGCGACGGGCCGACCCCGGCATCCGCCTCGTGCACATCTCGCCGCGCCGCACGACCCTGACCCCGCTGCCGATCTGGAGCCTGTCGCTGTCGGACCCGGCCCAGATATCCGCCTTCGCCGACGACGTCTCGTCGCAGCTGGACGCCGAGACGCTGAAGCCGACGCAGTTCGCGCTCTTCGTCGAGAACGTCGGGGAGCTCAACGGCTCCCCGGCCGAGGCCGACGTCGACCGGCTGGTGAGACGCGCCCTCCGGGACGACGTGTTCGTGATCGGCGAGAGCGAGTCGTCGACCTGGTCGGCGGCCTGGACCCTCGCGGGGCCGTTCAAGAACTCCAAGCGCGGGCTCCTGCTCGTGCCGGGAGAGCTCGACGGCGACTCCCTGCTCGGCACCTCGCTCGGGCGCTTCAAGCGCTCGGATCTGCCGCCTGGCCGGGGATTCTTCATCCAGGGCGGACGGCTCACGAAGGTGCAGCTGGCCACCCGGGACGACTGACGGACGGGGCATGGGGAGGCATGGGTAGTTCTCCCCATCGACGTTCGCCGAAGCGCTCAATAGTGTCTTTCTTGTGAGGACGACCTCACGAGAAGTAGCGGAACCGGACAGCCCGGGCCGCGGAACGAAAAGGAGAGAACAATGGCCGTATGGGGTCTTGACGTCGAGCAGGTTCGCGGGCTCAGCAAGCAGCTCAACACGCAGTCGCAGCAGGTCCAGCAGATCCTGACCACGCTCACCACCGCTCTCCAGAGCGTGCAGTGGACCGGTCCGGACGCGGAGGGCTTCCGCAACGAGTGGAACACCACGCACACCGCCGCCCTCAAGCAGGTCATCACCGCTCTCGAGGACGCTTCGCAGAAGGCGTCGAAGAACGCCAGCGACCAGGAGGCCACCTCCAACGCCTAGTCGGAATCGGCGGGGGTCCTCCGGGGCCCCCGCCTTCCGTCGTCCCGACCTATCCACGCGCTGAGAGGGAGCCATGCCTGGGGGATTCTACGGAGCGGATGTCGCCGCGCTTCGAAAACTGGCGAAGCAGTTCGAGACTGCCGCCGATCAACTGAACACGGTCACGTCCACCCTGACCACGAGCGTCAATCAGGCGCACGCCTGGAAGGGTCCGGATGCGACCGGCTTCCGCGCCGACTGGAACGGGACGCACACCGCGAAGCTCAAGGCCGCGGTCAGCGCCCTCCAGGGCGGTAGCGGTGACCTGCTCAAGAACGCCGACGAGCAGGACGCGGCCTCCACCGACACCATGGGTGGCGGCGGATCGGGCGGCGGCTCGGGATCGGGCGGCTCCGGCGGCTCCGGCTCCGGCGGCTCGGGAGGCGGCGGCAGCTCAGGCGGTGGCAGCTCAGGCGGCGGTGGCGGCGGGGGCGGAGTCGGCGGCGAGGGTGACGGCTCCAGCAGCTCCAGCGACGCCCACGGCTTCGAGGCCGACGGTTCGGCCTCGGCCGGCACCGAGACCGGCCCGACCTCCGCCAGTGCCGACGCCAACGCTCAATGGCAGTGGGGCGCCGGAGCGGAAGCGCACGGCGAGTTCGACAACGGAACCGTCTCGGGTGAGGGCAACGCCGATGCCTTCGTCGGGATCGACACGGATGCCGGCGCCAGCGCGGGCATCAGCCTGGACGGCGCGGAGGCCAACGCCTCCGCCAGCGCGATGGTGGGCGCCGAGGCCTCGGCCGACGGCTCCGTCTCGGTGCTGAACGGTCTGGCCGGGGCGGAAGGCAGCGCCTCCGCGATGGCCGGAGCCGAGGCCAACGCCGAGGTGGGCGCGACGATCGGACCCGACGGCATCGGTGCGAACGCCGGCTTCGACGCCTTTGCAGGCGCTCAGGCCGGAGTGGACGGCAGTGTCTCGGCCGTCGGTGTGACCGCGGGAGGCGGTGCCGAGGTCTACGCCGGCATCGGAGCCCACGCCAACGTCGACGCGAGCATCTCGATGGACGAGATCGGCGTGAGTGTCGACGTCGGAGCCGCGCTGGGAATCGGCGCGGGCGTCAACTTCGACATCTCGTTCAGCCCGCAGGACGCCGTCGACTCCGTCGCCGGGTTCTTCGGGTTCTGATCCGCATCCGTCCCCCTTCTTCCTCACCGATCCCCAAAGCTGAAAGGCTGAACCCATGACTCACACGCTGACCTTCCCCGGCGAGTCCGCTCCGGCGTTCCCGTCCGTCACCCTCACGCTGCCCGACGACTGGCAGGCGCTCTCGGTCTCCGGCGCGGTGCTCGCCGCCGGCAAGACCGTCGAGCAGGGCCAGTTCCGGCCCAACGTGGTCGTCGCCGTCTCCCGCTTCGGCTCCGACTACTCGCTGCAGACGGCGATCGACGCCGTGGTCGCCCGGGTGGCGAGCATCCCGGGTGTCGTCGAACTCGGCCGCGAAGAGCTCGAGGTGCTCGGCACGCCCGGGTACCGCATCGAGTTCAGCTACCCCGACGAGCGCGTCGGCACCCTGATGCAGGGTGTGCGGATCGCCGTGGTCGAGAACGGCCCGGTCACCGACCTGGTGCAGCTCACGGTCACCGCCACCGGCGAGCAGGCCACCGAGCTCTGGGGCGAGCTGCGCGAGATCCAGGCGAGCGCCACGAGCGCGGCCTAGGCTCGAACCATGGCAGACACCTTCGAACAGGCCCAGGCCCGTGTGCTCGCGCTCAACAGCGACGACTTGCCCTTCGTGTATCAGGCGGCCCCCTACGGCATCCAGGCCGTCTGGAAGTACGCCGACGTGAAGTGGGCCGCGATCACCGCGGCCGGCACCATCGACGCCTCCTACGAGCTCCGGGTGACCCTGGATCCCGCCGAGTCCCAGTGGGAGTTCGACGAGACCGAGTCGCGGAGCGAGACGCGCGTCCGCAGCACCGGTGGCGGCGGATTCAGCATCGGCGGCTCGGCCTCGACCTTCAAGGGCAACCAGAACAAGAAGAGCTTCTCGTTCGGCGTCGGGTCGGCCGCGCGCACGACCGACCGGCAAGGCACGCACGACGGCAACCTCTACGGGTACTCCTTCACCACCGACGAGATCAAGCAGCCGCTCATCGCGGCGCTCGAGCAGGGCGGCTGGGAGGCCAAGAAGAAGGGCCTGTTCGGGAAGCTCTTCGGCGGCTGAGGCCCCCCTCGGTTGAGGGCGGGATGCAGCGGGTGTAACTTTGCAGTCTGCGCAATGTTCGCGCGTTCCCCCGTTCTCTTCTCTTTCCCGAGGATGCCCATGTCGCGCACCAATCCGTCGTCCCGCCGATCAGCGTCGGAGGCCCGTGCCAAGCAGTTCGAGGAATCCGGCGGGAAGATGACCCACCGGCAGATCCTGTTCATCATCTTCGGACTGATGGCGGGCATGTTCCTCGCCTCGCTCGACCAGACGATCGTCGGCACGTCGATGCGCACGATCGGCGACGACCTCGACGGCATCAGCCTCCAGGCCTGGGTGACGACCGGCTACCTCATCCTGTCGACCATCTCGACGCCGCTGTACGGCAAGCTCTCCGACATCTTCGGGCGACGCCCGCTCTACATCATCGCGATCGTCATCTTCCTGATCGGTTCGCTGCTGGCCGGGCTCGCGACCGACATGTACCAGCTCGCGATCTTCCGGGCCATCCAGGGCCTCGGCGCCGGCGGTCTGATGTCGCTGGCCCTCACGGTGATGGGCGACATCCTCGCCCCCCGCGAGCGCGCCAAGTACCAGGGCTACTTCCTCGCCACCTTCGGCATCTCGAGCGTGATCGGCCCGCTGCTGGGCGGCCTCCTCTCCGGCGCACCCCAGATCCTCGGCATCACCGGATGGCGCTGGATCTTCCTGCTGAACCTGCCGATCGGCGCGGTCGCGATGGTCATCGTGCTGCTCTTCCTGCACATCCCGCACACCAAGCGCGAGGTGCGCATCGACTGGTGGGGCGTGGTCGCGGTCATCGTCACCGTCGTGCCGATCCTCCTCGTCGCCGAGCAGGGCCGCGAGTGGGGCTGGGGCTCGTGGGGCGCCATCCTCTGCTACGTGCTCGCGCCGCTCGGACTCGCGCTGTTCATCGTGGTCGAGCGCCGCATGGGCGACGACGCGATCATTCCGCTGAAGCTTTTCAAGTCGTCGACCTTCACGGTCGCGACGATCCTCGGCGTGCTGGTCGGCTTCGGGATGTTCGGGGCCATGATGACCATCCCGAACTACCTGCAGATCGCCACGGGCGCGACGCCCACCCAGGCCGGACTGCTGATGATCCCGATGGTGCTGGGCCTCATGATCTCCTCGATCGTGTCGGGCCAGCTGATCTCGCGCACCGGCCGGTACAAGATCTTCCCGACGCTCGGCACGGGTCTGCTGGTGGTCGCGTTCATCTACATGAGCTTCGTCTCGGCCGACAAGCCGGTCTGGTACGTGCTGATCGGGATGCTCGTGATCGGCCTCGGACTGGGCCAGCTCATGCAGACCCTCACGATCGCGTCGCAGAACTCGGTCGGCCCGCGGGACATCGGCGTGGCCACGTCGAGCTCGACCTTCTTCCGCTCGATCGGTGGAACGCTGGGCACGGCCGTGGTGTTCTCGGTGCTGTTCTCGCGCCTGGGCAACACCCTGCTGGACGCGTTCACGAACCCGGAGATCATCGCCGGCACGCAGGCGGCCGCGGCCGACCCCGCGGTGCAGGCGAACCCGGCCAATGCCGCCATCCTGCAGGTGCTCGCGAACGCGCAGACCGACCCGTCCTCGCTCGGCACGGCGCTGAGCGGCGACACCTCGTTCCTCGTGGGCGCCGACTCGCGGCTCAGCCTGCCGTTCGTGGACGCCTGGGCCAACGCCACCTCGACCGTGTTCCTCGTCTGCCTCGCGGTGGTCGCGGTCGCGTTCGTGCTCAGCTTCTTCCTCAAGGCGACGCCGCTCCGTCAGCGCTCGGCCCTCGAGGAGAGCGCGGCCGAGGATGCCGCCGTCAAGGCCCAGCTCGCCGCCGAGCAGGCCGGCGCCCTGGTCCTCCCCGACCTCCCCACCGGAAGTGTCCCCGTCCAGAAGCCGGCCGGCCAAGCCTGAAATCGGGTTCCGGAAGCCTGAGGGTAGTTAGAAGTCCCTCAGGTTTCCGCGGAGGCCTCCGGCGCCGTAGGTGGTTCGGAGGATGCCTCGGCGGCGGAGGATGGGGACGAGCTCGCCGAGCATGCGGTGGATCGTCACGGGGTGCAGGTCGCCCGAGAAGATGAAGCCGTCGTTGTCGGCCTCGTCGCCGAGTTCCTGGATGAAGTCGGCGATCTCCTCCGCCGTGCCGACGTAACCGGCCCGGTCCGAGATGCGGCCGAGGCGCGCCTTGGCGGTGAGCAGCTCGCGGAGCGTCGCATCCGCGAAGTCGTCGTACCGTCCGAGGAGCCCCTTGATGGTCCCGCGGGAGACGTGGTCGCCGAAGATGGCGGGGTCGACCGGCCGGTCGAGGTCGAGCCCGGTGAGGTCGGTCTCGAGATCGCTGGACTGCCCGGCGGCCACCGCGAGCAGCGTCTCGTCGTCCGGGTGCGCCGAGGCGTCGACGATCCGGTCGGCCTCCTCGCGGCTGGACACGATGATCGGCTTGAACACGAACAGCACGTCGATGTCGGATGGATCGCGGCCGTTCGCACGCGCCGCCGCGTGCACCTTCGCCCGGTAGGCCCGGATCGTCTCGACGTCGAGCGAGGCCAGCGCGAGCTGCACCTCGGACTGCTCCCCCGCGAAGGCCAGCCCCCGCGGCGACCCGCCCGGCGAGACCACGATCGGGTCGCCCGAGAGCGCCCCGCCCGCGCCGAGCCCCGGGAAGGGCAGCGCGTTGAGCGGGCCGTCGAACCGGTAGTGCTCGCCGCGATGCGCGAACGCATCCAGCTTCGACCCGTCGGCGAACCGGCCGGTCGCGGCGTCGGCGATCAGCGCATCCTCACCCCAGCTGTGCCAGAGCCGCCGCACCGCGCCCAGCCACTCCTCGGCCCGGTCGTAGGCGCCGTCGTGATCGAGCGGCTCGGCGCCGAAGTGCCGGCTCGAGCCGACGTCGGTCACCACGTTGATGCCGAACCGGTTCGCACTCAGGTGCTGCAGCGTCGCGAACTGGCGCGCCGCCTGGTACGGCGAGTACGCCAGCGGGTTCACGGTCGGCGCGATGCCCAGGTGGGTCGTGGCGTCAAAGAGGTAGGGGGCGAGCAGCAGCGGGTCGTGCTTCGGCCCGCCGTAGGCGCTCCGAATGCGCAGGTCGAGCGTGTCCGCGTTGCCGAGCGAGAGAGCGTCCTCGATGATCACGAGGTCGAAGCCCGCCTGCTCCAGGGTCTTCGCCGACTGCTGGTAGAGGTCGGGGCGGGTCCAGTCGTGGTTCCACTCCCAGTACGGGTGGCCCCAGCCGTGCGGGCCGAAGCCGCGCGAGAGGAACCAGCCGAAGTGCTGCAGTCGCGACATCCTCAGCCCACCTCGGCGAGATCGGGCGCCGAGGGCGCGGGCGCCGAGACCGCGGATGCCGAGAGCACGGTCGGGGCTGTGGGTTCGGCTGCGACTGCGGCTGCGGCGGGCCGCACTGCACGGCGCACGGCGGCGAGCCCCCGCTCGAGGTCGGCGATCAGGTCGTCCGGGTCCTCGACCCCCACCGACAGGCGGATGAGCCCCGGCCCGATCCCGGCTGCGTCGCGCTGCTCCTGGGTGCGCGCCGCGTGCGTGGTCGACGCCGGGTGGATGACGAGCGAGCGCACGTCGCCGAGGTGCGTCATGCGCGTGAACAGCTCCACCGCGTCGAAGAAGGCCACGGCCGCCGGCAAACCACCCCGCAGCGTGAACGAGAACACCGACCCCTGCCCGTCCGGCAGGTACCGCTCGGCGAGCGCGTGGAACGGACTCGACGCGAGCCCGGAGTAGTCGACCCCCTCGACCTCGGGCTGCTGCTCGAGCCAGCCGGCGAGCCGGGCGGCGGTCGCCGACTGCCGGTCGACCCGGAGCGACAGCGTCTCGATCCCCTGCTGGATGAGGAAGGCGTTGAGCGGGGACGGCGTCGGTCCGAACCGCGAGGCCACGACGTCGCGCGCGTACGCCGCGAATGCTCCGCCGCCGAACCGCTCCGTGAAGCTCGCGCCCCCCAGGCTCCGTGCCGGCTCGACCAGGTGCGGGAAGGCCGGGGTCGCCCAGTCGAAGCCGTCCCCGCTCACGATCACACCGCCGAGCACCGCCCCGTGCCCGGCCAGGAACTTGCTCGCCGAGTGCACGACCACATCGGCCCCGTGCTCGAGCGGACGGAGGAGGTACGGCGTCGCGAAGGTGTTGTCGACGATCAGCGGGATCCCGTGCCGGTGCGCGACCCCGGCCACCAGCGCAAGGTCGACGAGGTCGTTGCGCGGATTTGGGATCGACTCGACGAACAGCGCCCGCGTCTCCGGCCGGATGGCCAGCTCCCAGGCGAGCGGATCGTTCGCCTCGCGCACGAACGAGGTCTCGATGCCGAGCCGGCCGAAGTTCTCCAGGAACAGCCCGCGCGACCCCTCGTAGATGCTCTCGGCCGAGACGAGGTGGTCGCCGGCCTGCAGCAGGGCGAGCACGGCGACCGACACGGCCGCCTGGCCGCTGCCGACCAGGATGGCGTCGGTGCCGCCCTCCAGGTCGGCGATCCTCCGCTCGAGCGCCGAGTTCGTGGGATTGCCGATCCGCGTGTAGGTGAAACCATCCTCCGCACCCTGGAAGCGGTCGCGCGCTTGGCCGAAGTCCTCGAACACGAAACCCGCGGTGAGGTGGATCGGGGTCGCCCGGGCGTTGACGCCGTCGGCAGCCGCGGTGCGGCCGGCGTGCACCTGACGGGTGGCGAAACCCGGGGCGCTGCGGCGCGCATCCGGTGTCCTCGGCTCGGTCATCGGCGTCTCCTCTCGATCGTGGGGACAGGTTCGCACGGGCTCGCGCCCCGCAGCCCTTATACGAAGTTGTGTTACGGCCAGGCGAACGCAGGGGGATCACGAGATGGACTCGATGTTGCGTTAACTAGTTGACGACAACGGTGCGCTGAGGCACGATACGAGGATGACGCCCGGCACCACCTTCTCGCGCCGCTCCGCGAACCCGGGATCACAGGCAGCGCTGCGGAAGCTCAACCAGCAACGGATCGTGCACACGCTGCTGCAGGCCGGCAGCCTCACGCAGGCCGAACTCTCGCGCCAGACCGGGCTGTCGACCGCCACCGTGTCCAACATCGTGAAGTCGATGGTCGAGCGCGGACTGCTCACCACGGCCCCCACCACGAGCTCCGGCCGCCGCGCCCTCTCGGTCAGCCTCTCGGGCGACGACACGATCGCCGCCGGCATCGACATCGGCCGCAGCCACGTGCGCGTGGTCCTCTGCACGATCGACCACAAGGTGGTCGCCGAGCGGTGGCAGCCGCTGCCGCTGGGCCACGAGGCCGACTTCGCCCTCGAGGTCGCGTCCGGCATCCTCGACGAACTGCTCGGCACCTGCGGGCGCAGCCGTTCCGCGGTGATCGGCGTGGGGCTCGGCGTGCCCGGGCCGATCGACAGCCGCAGCCACACCGTGATCGACGGCACGATCCTCCCGCAGTGGGTGGGCATCACGGTCGACGAGATCCAGGACAGGCTCAAGCTGCCCGTGAGGCTGGAGAACGACGCCAACCTCGGAGCCATCGCCGAGATCACCTGGGGGCCGCACAAAGGTGTGGACAACCTCATCTTCGTCAAGGTCGGGACCGGCATCGGCTCGGGCCTCATCCTCGACGGCGAGATCTTCGGCGGCAACGTCGGCATCAGCGGCGAGATCGGCCACCTGCCGATCCACGAGCACGGGCTGATCTGCCGCTGCGGCAACCGCGGCTGCCTCGAGACCATCGCCTCGACCGCCATCCTGATCGAGCTGCTCAGCCGCGAGCCCCAGAACGTGCGCTCGACCGCCGACATCGTGCGGCTCGCCGAGGAGGGCGACAAGGCCACGCTGCGGGTCGTCGACGACGCCGGGCAGGCCCTCGGCCGTGCCCTCGCGGCCATCGCGAACCTGCTGAACCCGCGGATGGTCGTGATCGGCGGCCCGCTCGCCGGCCTCGGCAACCGGATGCTCGAACCGGTCAGGACGGGCTTCATGCGGTACAGCTCTCCCGTGGTCTTCGACACCACCGAGCTCGCCGTCTCGAGCTTCACCGACCGCGCCGAAGCCCTGGGGGCGGCCGCCATCGTCATCCAGGAATTCGAGGCCGTCGGATTCGACACCTAAGCGTTATCTCAACGTTGCGTTCACAACTTGACCGCAAGCCTCCGACGATGCAGACTTTCTCAGTCAGACGAAGCAGTTGGAAACGACGAGGAGGTCGGCTTGTTGGAAACAGGTCCGGACACGAGGGACACACGGGACAATCCCGTCATCCTCGAGATGCGTTCGATCACCAAGGAGTTCCCCGGGGTCAAGGCCCTCTCGGACGTCTCCATCACGGTGCGTGCGAACGAGATCCACGCGATCTGCGGTGAGAACGGAGCCGGCAAGTCGACCCTGATGAAGGTCCTCTCCGGTGTGTACCCCTACGGGACGTACACCGGCGACATCCTGTTCCAGGGTTCGGAGATGCGCTTCCGCGACATCAAGTCCAGCGAGTCAGCCGGCATCGTCATCATCCACCAGGAGCTCGCGCTCATCCCGGAGCTGTCGATCACCGAGAACATCTTCCTCGGCAACGAGCCCACCCGCTTTGGCGCGATCGACTGGGTCACCGCCAAGAAGCGCGCGATCGAGCTCCTCGCCCGCGTCGGCCTGTCGGACGACCCGGACACGCAGATCAAGAACATCGGTGTCGGCAAGCAGCAGCTGGTCGAGATCGCGAAGGCGCTCAACAAGTCGGTGAAGCTCCTCATCCTCGACGAGCCCACCGCGGCGCTGAACGAGGCCGACTCCCAGCACCTGCTCGACCTGATCCTGGGGCTGAAGAGCCGCGGCATCTCGTCGATCATGATCTCCCACAAGCTCAACGAGATCGAGCGTGTGTCGGATGCGATCACCATCATCCGCGACGGCAAGACGATCGAGACGCTCGACGTCAAGGCCGACGGCGTGAACGAGGACCGCATCATCCGCGGCATGGTCGGCCGCACGCTCGAGAACCGGTTCCCGGAGCGCTCGTCGAACATCGGCGAGGTCTTCTTCGAGATCAAGAACTGGAACGTGCAGCACCCGCAGGTCGCCGAGCGCATGGTCGTGAAGAACTCCAGCTTCTACGTGCGCCGCGGCGAGGTCGTCGGCTTCGCGGGCCTCATGGGCGCCGGCCGCACCGAGCTCGCGATGAGCATCTTCGGCCGCTCCTACGGCAACTTCATCTCCGGTGAGATCGTCAAGGACGGCAAGGAGATCCAGATCCGCAACGTCACCGAGGCGATCAACAACGGTCTCGCCTACGTGAGCGAGGACCGCAAGGCGCTCGGGCTCAACCTGCTCGACGACATCAAGCGCTCCGTCGTCTCGGCCAAGCTCAAGAAGATCGCCAAGGCCGAGGTCGTCAACGACATCGCCGAGTTCCAGATCGCCGAGCAGTACCGCAAGAGCCTGCGGATCAAGACCCCCACGGTCAACGAGGGCGTCGGCAAGCTCTCCGGCGGCAACCAGCAGAAGGTCGTCCTGGCCAAGTGGATGTTCACCGATCCCGACCTGCTGATCCTCGACGAGCCCACCCGCGGCATCGACGTCGGCGCCAAGACCGAGATCTACGGCATCATCCGCGACCTGGCCGCCCAGGGCAAGGGCGTCATCATGATCTCGTCCGAACTGCCGGAGCTCCTCGGCGTCTCCGACCGCATCTACACGATCTTCGAGGGTGCCATCACCAATGACATCCCGGCCGAAGAAGCCGATCCCGAAACCCTGATGAGGAGCATGACCTCCATGAAGACGAAGGCTGTGACCAAGTGACCGCATCGACCGAGGCGCCCGCGAAGAAGCGATTCTCATTCCGAGACCTGGGCAAGATGTTCGGGGGCGGCTCCTCGAACGTCCGCCAGTTCGGCATCCTGTTCAGCCTGATCGCGATCATCGTGCTGTTCCAGATCCTGACGGACGGCCTGACGCTCTCCTCCGGCAACCTGATCAACCTGGTCAGCCAGTACGCCTACATCCTGATCCTCGCGATCGGCATGGTGATGGTGATCATCGCCGGCCACATCGACCTGTCGGTCGGTTCGGTGGCGGCCTTCGTCGGCATCGTCGTCGCGACCGCGATGCAGCAGTGGAACCTCCCCTGGCCGCTCGGCATCGTGCTCGGCCTGGTCGTCGGCGCCCTGATCGGCGCCTGGCAGGGCTGGTGGGTCGCCTTCGTCGGCGTCCCCGCGTTCATCGTGACGCTGGCCGGCATGCTCATCTTCCGAGGCGGCAACCAGCTCATCGGTAACGCGAACACGATCCCGGTGCCCCAGGGCTTCACCGAGATCGGCGCCGGCTACCTCCCCGAGGTCGGCCCGGACACCGGCTACAACAACCTCACGCTGCTGCTCGGCCTCATCATCGCCCTCGCCGTGATCTTCATGGAGTTCCGCGCCCGCCGCGTGCAGCGCACCATGGGCTCGCAGCCGGCTCCGCTCTGGGTCAGCATCATCAAGGTCGTCGTGCTCGTCGTCGTGATCGGCTTCGCCTCGGTGCTGTTCGCCGGTGGCCGTGTGGGCACCAGCTTCCCGATCTCGGGCATCATCCTCGGTGTCCTGGTGCTCGTGTACTCCTTCGTCACCCGCAACACGATCTTCGGCCGTCACATCTACTCGGTCGGTGGCAACAAGCACGCCGCCGAGCTGTCGGGTGTGAAGTCCCGCCGCATCGACTTCCTCGTGATGATGAACATGTCGACCCTGGCGGCCCTGGCCGGCATGATCTTCGTGGCCCGCTCGCAGGCCTCCGGCCCGCAGGACGGCATCGGCTGGGAGCTCGACGCGATCGCCGCCGTCTTCATCGGTGGCGCCGCGGTGGCCGGTGGTATCGGCACCGTCGGCGGTTCGATCATCGGTGGTCTGGTCATGGCCGTCCTCAACAACGGCCTCCAGCTGCTGGGTGTCGGCGCCGACCGCGTGCAGATCATCAAGGGCCTCGTGCTCCTCGTGGCCGTCGGCCTGGATGTCTGGAACAAGTCGCAGGGTCGCCCGTCGATCATCGGCTTCCTCACCAAGAACCGGCGGAAGGACAAGCTCGACCTCGAGCCCACGTCCAGCTCGCCGTCCGTCGGCGCCGGCGAGGCCCCCTCGGAGGACCCGCAGGGCCTCGTGCCCACGGCGGGTACCCCCGACACGTCCCGCCCCCGCGGCTGACACCCCTCTACTCAATTCCCTATCACCACAACCCCAACCGAGAGAAAGTACTCAACGATGAAGAAAATGCTCATAGCAACGGCAGCGATCGCCGCCGCAACGGCCCTCGCACTGTCCGGCTGCTCCAGCCGTGACGGCGGATCGACCGGTGGCTCCAGCGACGCCGCTGCCGCCGGCTTCCCCGCCGACTCCCTGATCGGTGTCGCGCTGCCCTCGAAGACCTCGGAGAACTGGGTTCTCGCCGGTGGCCTCTTCGAAGACGACCTGTCGGCTGCGGGCTTCAAGTCCGACATCCAGTACGCCGGCGCCTCCACCACGGTGAAGGACCAGCAGGACCAGATCTCCGCCATGATCACCAAGGGCGCGAAGGCCATCATCATCGGCGCTGCCGACGGTGGCCAGCTCGCCACGCAGGTGCAGGCCGCTGCCGACGCCGGCATCCCGGTCATCGCCTACGACCGCCTGATCCTGAACACGCCGAACGTCGACTACTACGTCGCGTACGACAACTTCAAGGTCGGCGAGCTCCAGGGCCAGGCCCTGCTCGACGGAATGAAGGCCAAGAAGCCCACCGGCCCGTACAACATCGAGCTGTTCTCGGGCTCGTCGGACGACGCCAACTCGGCCGTCTTCTTCGACGGCGCGATGAGCGTCCTGCAGCCGGCCATCGACTCGGGCGACGTCAAGGTCGTCTCGGGCCAGACCGACATCAAGCAGACCGCCACCGCCGGCTGGAAGGCTGAGAACGCCCAGAGCCGCATGGACTCGCTGCTCACCTCGAGCTACGGCTCGACCGAGCTCGACGGCGTCCTGTCGCCCAACGACACCCTCGCCCGCGCGATCATCACCTCGGTGAAGGCCGCCGGAAAGCCGATCCCGGTCGTCACCGGTCAGGACTCCGAGGTCGAGTCCGTCAAGTCGATCATGGCCGGCGAGCAGTACTCGACGATCAACAAGGACACCCGCAACCTGGTCCAGCAGGCCGTCGACATGGTCTCGCAGCTCCAGAAGGGCGAGAAGGTCACCACCAACGACGACGAGTCGTACAACAACGGCGTCAAGGTCGTCCCGGCCTTCCTGCTCGACCCGGTGATCGTCACCAAGGAGAACGCGGCTGAGGCATACGCCAACGACCCGACCCTCCTCCCGCTGACCCAGGGCTAAATCCCCCGGTCTTCGGACACAGCACCACAGCACCACGAACGGCCCGGGCTTCTGCCCGGGCCGTTCGGCTTTTCCGGATCGCGATTTACCGCGACACCGCCGACCTGGGATACTGGGTCGGGAGAGCGCTCTCACGCACGGGGGACGCGCTCCGCACCACGCACACCACGCAAAGGAGCAGTGCAGCCGCATGACCACCCCGCCGTTCCCCCCAGTCTTCCCGCCCGGCTTCCTCTGGGGCTCGGCCACCGCCGCCGCCCAGATCGAGGGCGCCGCCTTCGAAGACGGCAAGCAGGCCTCCATCTGGGACGCCTTCGCCCGCGTCCCCGGCGCGGTGCTGAACGGCGACACCCTCGACGTCGCCGTCGACCACTACCACCGGATGCCCGCCGACGTCGCCCTGATGAAGGAGCTCGGCCTCGGGTCGTACCGGTTCTCGACCAGCTGGTCGCGCATCCGCCCCGCCGACGCCGACGTCAACCCGGCCGGCCTCGACTTCTACTCGCGCCTGGTCGACGAGCTTCTCGCGAACGGCATCCTGCCCTGGCTCACGCTCTACCACTGGGACCTGCCGCAGGCCGTCGAGGAGAAGGGCGGCTGGGCGAACCGCGACACCGCCTACCGCTTCCGCGACTACGCCGAGATCGTCTACGAGGCCCTCGGCGACCGCGTCACGCACTGGACCACGTTCAACGAGCCGTTCTGCTCGTCGCTGCTCGGCTACGCCTCGGGCGTGCACGCTCCCGGCCGCCAGGAGCCAGCCGCCGCGATCGCCGCCGTGCACCACCAGCACCTCGCCCACGGGCTCGCCGTGCAGCGCCTGCGCGAGCTCGGCGCCCAGGAGCTCGGCATCACGCTCAACCTGACCAACGCGGTGCCGAAGGATCCGACCGACCCGGTCGACCTCGAGGCGGCCCGGCGGATCGACGCCCTCAACAACCGCATCTTCCTCGACCCGATCCTGCGCGGCGAGTACCCGGCCGACATCCGCCGCGACCTCGCCGAGTTCGGGCTCGACGAGGTGAGCGAGACCGGGATCGTGCGGCCCGGCGACCTCGAGACGATCGCCCAGCCGCTCGAGTTCCTGGGCGTCAACCACTACCACGACGACCAGGTGAGCGGGCATCCGCTCGAAGGGCCGGCCGACCCCGAGTTCGTGCCCGTCGACCCGCACGCGGTCGCGGGCGGGCGGGCCACCCGGTCGCCGTTCGTGGGGTCGGAGGACGTCACCTTCCCGCTGCGCGGCATCCCGCTCACGGGCATGGGCTGGGAGGTGCACCCGGCCGGGCTCCGCACGCTCCTCGTGCGCCTCGGGCACGAGTACCCGACGCTGCCGCCGCTCTACGTCACCGAGAACGGCGCGGCCTACGACGACACCGTCTCGCCCGACGGCGCGGTGCACGACGAGCTGCGCACCCGGTACATCCTCGATCACATCGCGGCCGTGTCGGCCGCCATCCAGGACGGGGCGGATGTGCGGGGCTACTTCGTCTGGTCGCTGCTGGACAACTTCGAGTGGGCCTGGGGCTACGGCAAGCGCTTCGGGATCGTGCGGGTCGACTACGACACGCTCGAGCGGACGCCCAAGGACAGCGCGCTGACGTACGCGGGGCTGATCGAGGCGGTGCGGGGGGCTTCCGGGGCCGCCGAGCCGACCGTCGGTGCTGCTTCGGGCCGCGCCGCATCCGCCTCCGCCGGGGCCTGAGGGTGATCGGAGGCCCGGCGGGCCGCACGCCGACCCTCGAGATGGTGGCGGCGGCGGCGGGCGTCTCGCGTGCCACCGTCTCCCGCGTGGTCAACGGCTCGACCTCGGTCACGCCCGAGATCGTCGAGGCGGTCAACGCTGCCATCGCCGACCTCGACTACGTGCCGAACCGGATGGCCCGCTCGCTCGCGAGCCGGCGGACCGACGTGATCGCGCTGATCGTGCCGGAATCCACCTCGACCGTCTTCGCCGACCCGTTCTTCGCACCGGTGGTGCGCGGGGTCGCGCGGACGCTGGCCGACACGGACTACACGCTGAACCTCTTGATCGCGTCGGAGTCGCGGCCGGACAAGACCCGGCGCTACCTGCTCGGCGGCAACGTCGACGGAGCGCTCGTGGTCTCGCACCACGTCGACGACCACTCCTACGTCGGCCTCGGCGACCAGCTGCCGATCGTCTACGGCGGTCGGCCGCTCAACCCCGAGCTCGCCGCCTCGTACCACGTCGACGTCGACAACGTCGCGAGCGCCCGCACCGCGACCGAGCACCTCGTGGGCCTCGGGCGGCGACGCATCGCGATGATCGCCGGGCGTCAGGACATGCCTGCGGGCGTCGACCGGCTCGACGGCTGGCGGCAGGCGCTCGAGGCGGCCGGGCTCGACGCCGATCAGGCTCCGGTGGAGTTCGGCGACTTCTCGCAGCTCTCGGGGAGCCAGGCGATGGAGCGGCTGCTGGGGCGTGCATCCGGTGCCCCGTCGTCCGACGGAGTGCCGATCGACGCGGTGTTCGCGGCGAACGACCAGATGGCGGCCGGGGCGATCCAGGTGCTGCAGGCGCGCGGGATCGCGGTGCCGGACGAGGTGGCCGTCGTGGGCTTCGACGACGACTCGTTCGCGGCGAGCTTCACGCCGGCGCTCACGACCATCCACCAGCCGGCCGCCGAGCTCGGGGCCGCGATGGCCGACGTGCTCGTGCGCCGGATCGCGGGCGAGGACCCGCCGCGGCGCACCCTCATCCCGACCCGCCTCATCCGCCGAGCCTCCGCCTGACCGGTCCCCGAAGGTCGCCGACCCGTCAGTTGTTGTCGCTATCGGAGGCGAATAGCGACAACAACTGACGGATCGCGGACAGTCGGCGGGGGGGATCAGAGGTAGCGGGCGGTGGGGAGGCGGGTGCGGATGACCTCGATCGCCTCGGGGTTCTGGTCGACGAGCACGTAGTTGCGGCCCAGGGCGCGCGCGACGGCACCCGTCGTTCCGCTGCCGGCGAAGAAGTCGAGCACCCAGTCACCCTCGCGGCTCGACGCCTGCACGATCCGGCGCAGGATGCCTTCGGGCTTCTGCGTGGGGTAGCCGGTCTTCTCGCGGCCGGTGGGCGACACGATCGTGTGCCACCAGACATCCGTCGGCAGCTTGCCCCGGGCCGCGCGCTCGGCGGTCACGAGGCCCGGCGCCATGTACGGCTCGCGGTCGACGGTCTCGGAGTCGAAGTGGTACCTCTTCGGATCCTTGACGTAGACCAGGATCGTGTCGTGCTTCGTCGGCCAGCGGTTCTTCGACTTCGCGCCGTAGTCGTAGGCCCAGATGATCTCGTTGAGGAAGCTCTCGCGGCCGAACAGCGCATCCAGCAGCACCTTCGCGTAGTGCGCCTCGCGGTAGTCGAGGTGCAGATAGAGCGTGCCGTCGTCGGCGAGCAGGCGCCAGGCCTCGACGATGCGGGGCTCGAGGAACTCCCAGTAGTCGTCGAAGCGGTCGTCGTAGCTCAGCAGGTCGCCCTTGATGCGGTCGTACTGGCGGCCCTTGAACCCGGTCACCCGGCCCGGGCGCTTCTCGGCGGGATCCACGTCTTCGGGCAGCCGGGTCGACGTCGTCGACCGCCGCCCCTGCGACCGGCCGGTGTTGAACGGCGGGTCGAGGTAGATGACGGTGAAGGATGCGTCGGGGAACGACGGCAGCACGGTCAGGTTGTCGGCGTGGTAGACCAGACCCTCGCCCCGGGCGTCGTCGCCGAAATCGGCGAGGGGCGGATGGTCGACAGGCATTGTGCAATTGTGGCAGTTCCAAGATGGCGGGCGTATCGTGCGAGGCGATGAGCACCTCGATCCGCAATGAACCACGGCAGAACCGCTACACGATCGCCCTCGACGACCAGGTGGCCGGCTTCGCCGACTACCGGCTCGAAGGCACGCGGATCATCTTCACCCGCACCGAGGTCGACCCGGCCCGGCGACAGGGCGGGATCGCGGGCCAGCTCGTGGAGTACGCCCTCGACGACGTGCGCACGGGCAGCGCGCTGACGGTCGTCCCGGAGTGCACGTACGTCGCGCACTTCATCGACGCGCACCCGGACTACCAGGAGCTCGTCGACCGGGGCTGAGTCGTGGCGCGCTGAGTCTCGCTGCGCTGACGTGGCGCGCTGGAGGGCGGCGCTGAGTCGTGCCGTCGCCCGTTCGTGGTGGGATGGGGTCATGGCGGAGAACGGGACG
The DNA here is from genome assembly GCF_001571005.1 of Herbiconiux solani NBRC 106740. GTDB lineage: Bacteria > Actinomycetota > Actinomycetes > Actinomycetales > Microbacteriaceae > Herbiconiux > Herbiconiux solani. Next base: position 69,107 of record NZ_BCST01000009.1, read on the forward strand.
GGCGAGGGCGCCGAGCGCGTCGAGACCGGCGATTCGACGGTCACCGAGTGGATGCGCCGGCTGGCGCTCCCGGTCGGCGACCCGGGCGGCGGCGCGGCGTCGGCGGTGATGCTCGGTGTCGCGTGCGCGCTGACCGCGATGGTGGCGCGGTACTCGGGTGGGCGGCGTGGCGGCGGGGACGACGTCGATGGCGACTGGCTCGAGGAGCTGGCGGCGCGCGCCGACGAGCGACGGGCCAAGGCGCTCGCGCTGGCCGACGTGGATGCCGAACGGTCGCGCGAGTACGGAGCCGCGTTCCACGTGCCGGCCGGTCCCGAGCACGACGAAGCGGTGCGCACCGCGGGTGAGCGCGCCGCCGAGTCCTCCGAGACGATCGGCGACCTCGCGCTCGAGGCCCGCCACGACCTGCGGGAGGTGGCGGGCGTGACCGCACGCTTCCTGCTGCCGGACGCGCTCGTGGCCACGGCGGCTCTGCGCGCTGCGATCGTCGGAGCCCGCACCAACCTCGAGGCCGACGCCGGCGGGCTGCCCGAGGCCGAGGTCGCCGAGCACGTCGGGCGGTACGACGAGGCTGTCGAGCACCTCGACCGGCTGGAGACGGAGCTGCGCGAGCGGCTGCGGGGCTGACTCCGCTGGTTGTCGACGCCGGGCCACGATCCTCGGCCGGTCGCCCTGCTCCGTTGTCGATCAGCGACAGGCGGCACGGGACGGTCGCAGCCGGTGTGCTTCGATGAGGACCATGCTCGACGACGAGACCACCGCATCCACCCAGCCCACCGCATCCGCCCCCGGAAGCTTCGCTATCGACGCCGGCGGCGATCTCGCGGTCGGACCGCTCGAGCTCGAGGCCGCCGCGGTGCTGGCCGAGCAGACCGGGTTCGACGGCGTGCTGATGACCGAGACGCGGCACGACCCCTTCGTGGCGCTGGCCCTCGCCGCGCGCGCGACCCGGAGCATCCGATTGTCGACGGCCATCGCCGTGGCCTTCGCCCGCAACCCGATGACCACGGCCGTGCTCGCCAACGACCTGCAGCTCGTGTCGGGCGGCCGGTTCGTGCTGGGGCTCGGCTCGCAGGTGAAGCCGCACATCGAGCGCCGCTTCTCGATGCCCTGGGGGCACCCGGCGAAGCGCATGCGCGAGTACGTCGCCGCCCTGCGCGCGATCTGGGCGAGCTGGGAGACCGGCGGGCGGCTCGACTTCCGCGGCGAGTTCTACGGTCACACGCTCATGTCGCCGATGTTCAGTCCGGGGCCGAACCCGCACGGCAACCCGCGGATCACGCTGGCCGCGGTGGGCACGCTGATGACGGAGACCGCGGGCGAGGTGGCCGACGGGTTCCTCGCCCACAGCTTCACGACGCCGAGGTACCTGCGCGAGGTGAGCCTGCCCGCGCTCGCCCGCGGCCGCGAGCGGGCCGACGGCACCCGCGCAGCCGGCCCCGTCGAGGTCAGCCTGCCCGCCTTCGTCGCCCTCGGCACCACGGATGCGGAGCTCGACACCGCGATCGCGGCCGTGCGCAAGCAGATCGCCTTCTACGGCTCGACGCCGGCGTACAAGGGTGTGCTCGAGCTGCACGGCTGGGACGGCCTGCACGACGGGCTGCACGCCCTGTCGGTGAAGGGCGAGTGGGATGCGATGACGGGCCTGGTCACGGACGAGGTGCTCGCCGAGTTCGCCGCGGTGGGCACGCCGGTCGAGGTCGCAGGGCAGCTCGGCGAGCGCTACGCGGGGCTCGTGCAGCGACTGTCGTTCTCGACCCCGTATGCGGCCGAGCCGGGCCTGTGGCCCGAGCTGCTCGGAGCGCTACGGTAGCTGCTCGGGGCGCTCCGTAGCGGCTCGCTAGGCCAGCGACTGCTCCCCGCGCGACTCGAGGAAGGCGGCCAGGGCATCGGCCGAGGTCTGGTGATCGATGACGTCGGGCTCGCCCGAGGTCGTGATCGTGCCCTCGAACTCGCCGCGCACGAAGATCGGGATCGAGCCGCCATGCGCCTTGAGGAGGTCGTGGTCGATCGACGGATCGTCGAGCTCGGCGAACGGCGTGCCCGCCTCCTCGTGACGGCGCCGCACGAGCAGCGACGGCTCGAGGTAGCGGTCGACCACCGCGGCCTTGCCGGCCAGCCACGGGTCGTTGCCCGGGCCGGTGCTGCCGAAGCGCGCCCGGAACACCAGGTACCCGCCGAGCACGATGTCGACCGCGAGGTCGAGCCCGCGGCTGCGGATGAGGTCGCCGGCGATCACACCGAGGTCGAAGGCGTCGTTGGCCGTGAAGGAGACGACGTCGAACGGCGGCACCTCGACGAGGTCGGCGACGGTGAAGACGGGCAGCTCGGCGCTCACGGAACGCGGCCGATCCACTCGGGGGTCGCGAACTTGGTGCGCACGAGTTCCTCGGCTTTCTCCCGCTCGGCGGGGGTGATCTCGGAGGGGGTGGCTCCGTAGAGCCGGGTGAAGGTCTCGATCAGGCGGTCGATGATCTCGGCGCGCGAGAGGCCGGTCTGGCTGCGGAGCGGGTCGACGCGCTTGGCGGCCGACTTGGTGCCCTTGTCGCTCATCTTCTCGCGGCCGATGCGCAGCACCTGCGTCATCTTCTCGCCGTCCATGTCGTAGCTGAGGGTCGCGTGGTGCATGACGGCCCCGTTGCCCAGACGCTTCTGCGCGGCGCCGCCGATCTTGCCCTTGGCCGATGAGATGTCGTTGAGGGGCTGGTAGAACGCATCGATGCCGAGCGACTTGAGGGCCGTGATGACCCACTCGTCGAGGTAGGCGTAGGAGTCGGCGAAGGTCATCCCCTGCACGAGCGCGGCGGGGGCGTAGATCGAGTAGGTGACGACCGAGTTCGCATCCATGAACATCGCGCCGCCGCCGGAGATCCGGCGAACCACCTCGAAGCCGTTCGCGGCCGCGTTCCCGAGGTCGACCTCGTTCTTCACCGACTGGAAGCTGCCGATCACGACCGCGGGCTGCTCCCACTCCCAGATCCGCAGCGTCGGGGCGCGGCGCCCCTCCCCCACCTCGATCGCCAGCACCTCGTCGAGGGCCAGCTGCATCTGGGGCGACTCGGAGCCGGAGTGGATGAGCTGCCACTCGTACGCATCCCAGCTCGTCGCCCGCGCGAGCGACCGGCGCACCGCGACCGCGACCGCCTCGGGCGAGAAGCCGAGCAGCTGCGCACCCTCGGGCAGTGCCGCCCGCACCGCGGCGGCGATCGTCGCGGCGTCGCTGTCGGTCAGCAGGCCCTCCACGGCCCCGTCGATCAGGGGCAGGGCGTCGTCCGGCTCGAGGAAGAAATCCCCGGCCAGACGGAAGTTTCGGATGCGTCCGTCGACGTCGTCGAGGTCGACCACGACGAGCTTGCCACCGGGCACCTTGTATTCTCCGTGCATGGCTCCAGCGTAGTCACGTGCGCCACTGGAAACGCCCCGATAACACGGTGTTCACGCCCACCCCGTAACGTGGAGGCATGACCGATACCGTCATCCGCGACCGAAGCCGCCTGGCGACCGCCAAGGCGGTCCTGTTCGACCTCGACGGAGTACTCACCCCGACCGTCGACGTGCACATGCGCGCCTGGGCGCGACTGTTCACCGACTACCTCGCGGCCCGCGGCGCCGCCCCGTACACGGACGACGACTACTACCTCCACATCGACGGCAAACCGCGCGTCGACGGGGTGCGCTCGATGCTCGCCTCGCGCGGCCTGACCCTGCCTGAGGGCACGGCGGACGACCCGGCGGGCGACGGCACGGTCTGGGCGCTCGGCAACCGCAAGAACGACGCCTTCGCCGCCGAACTGGCCGAGGACGGCATCGCCGCGTACCCGGGCTCGCTCGAGTTCCTCACCGCGGCGATCGACGCGGGCTACGAGGTGGCCGTCGTGTCGAGCTCGCGCAACGCCGAGCCCGTGCTCGCCGCCGCCGGCATCCGCGACCGGTTCACCGTGATCGTCGACGGCCTGCGGTCGGCTGCCGAGGGTCTGCAGGGCAAGCCCTCGCCCGAGACCTACCGGCGCGCCGCCGAGCTGCTCGGCCTCACCCCGTCGGAGTGCGTCGTGATCGAGGATGCGCACTCCGGCGTGCAGGCCGGCCGCGACGGCGACTTCGGCCTCGTCGTAGGGGTCGACCGGGGTGTCGGGGCGCAGGAGCTGCTCGACTCGGGGGCGGACGTCGTCGTGGACGACCTGGTCGAGCTCGTGCCCTTCCTGCGTTAGGGCATCGCTCCGCTAGCATCGATCGACCCGCCCCTCATCCGAGAAGGATCCCGATGAACCCGATCGCCGCCGACCCGCTCGACCGCTCGCAGTTCCCGCTCGACGAGTGGGCGCTGACCGAGGCCGAGTTCCACACCTCGACCCAGGGCCGCACCGAGACGCTCTTCGCCGTCGGCAACGGCTACCTGGGCCTCCGCGGCAACTTCGAGGAGGGCCACAAGGCGCACGCCGAGGGCACCTTCATCAACGGCTTCCACGACACCTGGCAGATCCGCCACGCCGAGGAAGCCTACGGCTTCGCCCGCGTCGGCCAGACGATCGTCAACGCACCGGATGCGCGGGTCATCCGCCTCTACGTCGACGACGAGCCCTTCGTGATCGCGGATGCGGACATGAGCGAGTACGCCCGCACCCTCGACTTCCGCGCCGGTGTGCTCGAGCGGGTCGTGGAGTGGCGCACCTCGTCGGGCAAGTGCGTCCTCATCCGCTCGCGCCGGCTGGTCTCGTTCACCGACCGCCACCTCGCCGTGATCGACTACGAGGTCACGATGCTCGACTCGGACGCCTCGGTGCTCATCTCGAGCCAGCTGCTCAACCGTCAGGACCGGGTCGACGAATTCGTCGCCTCCCCCGTCGGCGGCGGGACGATCGCCGACCCCCGGAAGGCCTCCGGGTTCAGCGACCGCGTGCTGCTGCCCCGGGTGAAGACCGTCAACGACGGCCGGTTCATCCTCGGCTACCGCACCGCCAACTCGGGCATGACGATCGCCGTCGCGGCCCAGCACCGGCTCGAGACCGAGAACGAGTGGGACCAGACGTCACAGATCGACGACGACATCGCGAAGCAGGTCTACCGGGTGCGCGCGAAGGCCGGCCGTCGCATCCGCCTGGTCAAGACCATCGCGTACCACACGTCCGCGACGGTGCCCACGTCGGAGCTGGCCGACCGCTGCAACCGCACGCTCGACCGCATCGGCGAGGCGCCGATCGAGGAGGTCTTCGAGCGCCAGCGCGAGTGGCTCGACGACTTCTGGCGCCGGTCGGACGTCGTGATCGAGGGCCAGCCGGACCTGCAGCAGGCCGTGCGGTGGAACATCTTCCAGCTCGCACAGTCGACCGCCCGCACCGACGGCGGCGGCATCGCGGCCAAGGGCGTCTCGGGCTCGGGCTACGGCGGGCACTACTTCTGGGACACCGAGATCTACGTGCTCCCGTTCCTGACCTACACCTCGCCGCACGTGGCACGGAACGCACTCCGCTTCCGACAGGGGATGCTGGATGCGGCCCGCGACCGCGCGGTCGAGCTCAACCAGCGCGGCGCCCTGTTCCCGTGGCGCACCATCAACGGCCTCGAGTCCTCGGCGTACTACGCGGCCGGCACGGCTCAGTACCACATCGACGCCGACATCTCCCATGCGCTCTCGCAGTACGTGTCGGCGAGCGGCGACGACGACTTCCTCTACCGCGGAGCCATCGACATCCTGGTCGAGACCGCGCGGATGTGGGCCGACCTCGGGTTCTGGCGTGGGCGCGGGACCAGCGGCGTGCAGACCTTCCACATCCACGGTGTCACAGGTCCCGACGAGTACACGACGGTCGTCAACGACAACCTCTTCACGAACGTGATGGCGCGCGCCAACCTGCGGGCAGCCGTGCGGCAGACGCGCAAGATGCAGCAGGTCGACCCGGCCGCGTACGCCTCGATGATCAAGCGCCTCGACCTCTCGCAGGACGAGGTCGAGGAGTGGGCCGCGGCGGCCGAGGCCATGCACATCCTGTTCGACGCGGATCTCGGCATCCACCCGCAGGACGCGCAGTTCCTCGAGAAGGAGCTCTGGGACCTCGAGAACACGCCCGACTCCAAGCGCCCGCTGCTGCTGCACTTCCACCCGCTGGTGATCTACCGCTTCCAGGTGATCAAGCAGGCCGACGTCGTGCTCGCGCTGCTGCTGCAGGGCGACGAGTTCACGACCGAGGAGAAGCGCGCCGACTTCGAGTACTACGACGCCCTGACCACCGGCGACTCGACCCTCTCGGCGTCGACCCAGTCGATCATCGCGGCCGAGGTCGGCTACCGCGAGCTCGCGCTCGGCTACTTCCGGGCCGCCCTGTTCGTGGATCTCGGCGACCTGCACAACAACACCGCCGACGGCATCCACGTGGCCTCCACCGGCGGCGTCTGGAGCGCGCTGGCGTTCGGCTTCGGCGGGATGCGCGACTACCTCGGCAAATTCACCTTCGACCCGCGGCTACCGGATGACTGGACCTCCCTGGTCTTCCACGTCACGATCCACGGCTCCCTGATCCAGGTCGATCTGCGCTCGGATCGGATGACCTTCACGATCGTCGAGGGGTCGACCGTGACGCTGTGGGTGCGCGGCGAGCGGATCTCGGTCGGTCTCGGCGCGCCGGTCACGGTCGCCCTGGCCGACGACCGCCCCATCATCGAGGGTGCGCCGACCACCTCTGACATCGAGGGCACGGTGCGGGCCGACGGCTCGGTCATCACGGCGTCGATGCCGACGATCGTGTCGGAGCTGGATGAGCCCGAGGGGCTCGTCGGGATGGACTGAGGCCTTCGCCCTCGCGCTACTCCCTCTCGGGGAGGACGCGGGACAGCCAGGTGAGGAGGTCGGCGACGACCTCGGTGCGGTTGGACTCGTTGAGGACCTCGTGGCGGGCCTCGGGGTAGACGTGGAGCTCGACGTCGGTGAGTCGGGAGCGGTGGAGGTAGGCGTCGCGGAGGCGCTCGGCACTACGGGCGCCTCCGAGCGTGTCGTCGGAGCCGACGAGAATGAGGATCGGGACGTCGAAGGCCAGGCGGCGGGCGGGACGGCCGTAGAGACGGAGGCCATCGAGGGGGCCGAAGAGCTTCAGGACCTCTGCCGGGAACATCATGGGATCGGTCGACGCGCGGCGCTGCGCCTCGGGGTCGCGGGAGAGCCACTCGAAGCCGGTGCCCGGCTTGACGCGGGCATTCTTCGGCACTGCCGGGGCTGCGGCGGTGCCGTCGGAGGAGGGGGCGGGGCGGTGGTTGCGGGTGAGGTCGCCGGCGTCCATGGAGCCGGGCATGCGATAGGCGGTGCCCGAGAGGACCACGGCCGCGTAGTGCGCGAGCGCCGGGGAGTTCACGAGCTTCTGCACCATCAGCGAGCCCCAGCTGTGGCCCAGGAGGACGAGGGGAACATCCGGATGCTCGCGCGCGATGCGGATGCCGAGCTGGCGGATGTCGTCGACGGTGGCGCGGAGTCCGCCGCGGCCGAGGCGGCCGAGCAGGGCACGGTCGCCGTTGTGCTGGGCGAGGCCGGTCGCTCCGTGTCCGCGCTGGTCTGCGGCGTAGACCGCGTAGCCCGCCGCATTCAGCTCGGCGGCCACCGTGGCGTAGCGCTGCGCGTGCTCACCGAGGCCGTGGCTGATCTGGATCACGCCGCGGGGGTGCTCGACGGTCCAGCCGTAGTAGGTGATCTCGACGCCGAAGTCGTCGGTGAAGCTGTCGGTGAAGTGGGCTCCACCGGAGTGGGCGGCACCGGGCTCGTGAGGCATACGTGATTGTCGCACGCCGTCCGAGGGAAGGCCCGCGAGACGTCAGTTGTGGTCGCTAGAACGCGCTGGTAGCGGCGACAAGTGACGGATCGAGGGCAGTCGGTCAGGACTCTCGGGTGATCTCGACCTTGACGAAGAGGGAGGAGCGGAAGGGGCCCGAGTAGACGCCACGGAGGGGGGCGACGTCGTTGTAGTCGCGACCGCGTCCGACCGTGACGTGCCGGTCGCCGATGTCGATCAGGTTGGTGGGGTCGAAACCGCGCCAGTCGCCGCAGAACCACTCGACCCAGGCGTGGGACTCGCCGGTGACCGTCTCGCCGACCGCCGCATCCGGTTTCGGATGCAGGTAACCCGAGACGTAGCGCGCCGGGATCCCCACCGAGCGCAGGGCGCCGAGGGCGATGTGCGTGATGTCCTGACAGACTCCGCGCTTGTCGAGCCAGGACTCGCGCGCGGTCGACTGCACGCCGGTCACGCCCTGCACGTACTCGACCTGGCGGCCGATCTCGGTGCAGATCTCGAGCGCCGCGTCGCAGGGGCTCGCGTGCCGGGCCGCGATCTCCTCGGCCATCACGACCAGGTCGGTGGCGGGTTCGGTGAGGCGGGTCTGCTTGGTCTGCTCGACGTAGGTCGTCGAGGCTTGCGCCTGGTTCGCCAGCAGCTCCCAGTCGGCCGAATGCGGGGCGTGCGTGCGGTTGCGCACCTCGACCAGCGAGGTGGCCGTCAGCGAGAGCTCGTTGTGCGGGGTGAGCACCTCGAACGACGAGACGCGGGTGCCCCAGTAGTCGACGTAGTGGTGGCTCGACGACACCGGCGAGATGTCGAGCGAGGAGTGCAGCACGAACTGGCCCTCGGAGCTGACGGGCAGCATCCGCGCCTCGTTGTACGAGGCCTGGACCTCGCCCTCGTAGCGGTAACCGGTGATGTGCCGGATGCGCAACCGGTTCATGCGCTCTCTCCGATCCAGCTCGGTGCGGTGTTGGTCGGGAAGTAGCGCTGCCGCACGGCCTCGGAGGCCGCGCTCGTCGCATCCTGGACGCTGTCCATGTAGTGCGGCAGCTCCTGCAGGATGTCGGTGATCGGCCGGTACTCGAGCTGCGAGCGGATCTGGCCGAGCATCCGCTGGGCGTTGTCGGTCACGCCGACGCGGTTGCTCGCCGGCCCGAGGTCGCGGAGGCACTGCTCGGCGCGGACCACGGAGTAGATGATGGAGCGGGGGAACAGCCGGTCGAGCAGCAGGAATTCCGCAGCATTGCGCGCCGACGGCACGCCGCGATAGGTGCGCAGGTAGGCCTCGTAGGCACCGCAGGAGCGGAGGATCGTCGTCCACGACGGGCCCGACGCCTCGGTGAGCGAGCGGGTGGCGAGCAGCCGAGCCGTCATGTCGGCGCGCTCGATCGAGCGTCCGAGGGTGAAGAAGTGCCAGGCCTCGTCCCGGGATGCGGAGGAGTCCATGATGCCGACCGCGAGTGCCGAGCGGTCGCGCACCCAGCCGAAGAACTCGTGGGTCTTCTCCGCGGCGACGCGCCGCGGCATCCGTGCCCTCGTGGTGTTGAGGCACTCCCAGAGCTCGGTCGACACGATCTCACGGGCGCGCCGGGCGTTCTCGCGGGCGGCACCGAGCGAGTAGGCGATGGATGCCGGATGCGTGCGGTCGACCGCGAGCATCGCCAGCACGTCGGCGCGGGTCAGCGAGCGGTTGTCGTCGGGGACGTCGCTGCCCATGACGCTGAGGAGGGAGCGGCAGGCGAGGTTCTCTTCGATCCACGGGTCTTCGAGCAGCAGCTGCAGGTGCACGTCGAGGATGCGGGCGGTGCCGTCGGAGCGCTCGATGTAGCGGCCGATCCAGAACAGGGACTCCGCGATGCGGGAGAGCATGGCCATCTAGAGCACCTCCGGCGACTGCTGCTGCGTCCGCGCTTGGGTGTGGTGCTGCTGCGCCGGCTGAGCTTGCGACTGCTGTTGCTGCTGCGACTGGTCGTTGCGCGGGGCGTCCTCGGGCGAGTGGTCCGGCACGTGCCCGATGATCGTGATGGCCTGCGTGTTGGCGGCCTGCTCGGCGACCAGGCCCTGGATGTTGTGGCCGTCGCTGGAGGACGAGAGCGGATCCAGGCCCACGACCCAGGTGTCTTTCGACCCGCCGCCCTGCGAGCTGTTGACGACGAGCTGGCCCTCGGGCAGCGCGACGCGGGTGAGGCCGCCGGGCAGCACCCAGACATCTGACCCGTCGTTGACCGCGAACGGGCGGAGGTCGGCGTGGCGCGGGCGCATCCCGTCTTCGACCAGGGTGGGGATGGTGGACAGCTGCACGACGGGCTGCGCGATCCACCCCCGGGGGTCGGCGATCAGGCGGCCGCGGAGGGTCTCGAGCTCCTTGGGCGACGCATCCGGACCGACGACCAGCCCCTTGCCGCCCGAGCCGTCGACGGGCTTGACGACCAGCTCGTCGAGGCGGTCGAGCACCTCTTCGAGGGCTCCCGGGTCTTCGAGGCGCCAGGTGTCGACGTTGGGGATGATCGCCTTCTCGCCCAGGTAGTACTGGATGAGGTCGGGCATGTAGGTGTAGACGAGCTTGTCGTCGGCCACCCCGTTGCCGACCGCATTGGCGATCGTGACGTTGCCGAGCCGGGCGGCCATCAGGAGGCCGGGGCTGCCGAGCATCGAGTCGGCGCGGAACTGCAGGGGGTCGATGAACTCGTCGTCGACCCGGCGGTAGATCACGTCGACGCGGGTGGGGCCGGCGGTCGTGCGCATCCACACCTTGCCGCCCGAACAGAACAGGTCGCGGCCCTCGACGAGCTCGACGCCCATCAGCCGCGCGAGGAGGGTGTGCTCGAAGTAGGCGGAGTTGTAGACACCCGGCGTCAGGACGACGACCGTGGGGTCGTCAACCCCGGCCGGAGCGGAGGCGCGGAGGGCCTGGAGCAGCTTGTTGGGGTAGTCGCCGACCGGGCGCACGCGCATGCTGACGAACAGCTCGGGCAGGGTCTGGGCCATGACCCGGCGGTTGGAGATGACGTAGGAGACGCCGCTAGGCACCCGCACGTTGTCTTCGAGCACCCGCCAGGCGCCCTTCTCGTCGCGGATCAGGTCGATGCCGGAGACCTGGATGCGCACGTTGTTGGGCGACACGATACCCGCAGCCTCGCGGTGGAAGTGGTTCGACGAGCTGATCAGCGAGGCCGGGATGACGCCGTCGCGGACGGCCGCCTGCGACCCGTAGATGTCGGCGAGGAAGGCCTCGAGGGCGCGCACCCGCTGCTTGATGCCGCCCTCGACGTCGAGCCACTCGCTCTGCGCGATCACCCGCGGCACCGCGTCCAGCGGGAACGGCCGTTCCTCCCCCGCGAAGTCGAAGGTGACGCCCTGCGCGAGGTACGAGCTGGCGAGGGCGTCGGTGCGACCGCGCAACTCCTCCTGCGTCATCCTGGCCAGGGCGTTGTAGATGTCTTTGTAGGCGGCGCGGGCCTCGACCGGGTCTTGGGACTTCGGTTCGGGGAACATCTCGTCCCACGCCGGGGCACTGCCACGCCTCCTGGTGGGGGCGAGCGTGGCTCCGTAGCCGTCGAACAGGTCAACCATGCGTGCGAGCCTACTGGTCGGGTGTTGCGGCGGTGTTTCCGGATGAACGGGGCCGGTTGTCCACAGGCTCGTGCGGAGCCGTAGCGCGTTGGGGCCGCATGAGCTAACCTCAGGTCATGGTACTGAGCATTCGTCATCAGCGTTCCGCGGTCGTCGCCGGCGGCCTCGTGGTCCTCGTCCTGGCCGCTCTGGCGGGTGCGGCCTCACCGGCCAGCGCCCGGGTCACGCGGGAGATCACGCTCACCCAGCTCGACAGCGTGACCCCGCCGTCGGCGATCCAGTTGAGCGCCATGGTGATCGACGCGGCGACGGATCGCGGGTACGTGCTCGAAGGGACACGGAATGAGCTGATCGTCTACGACGTCGGCGGTTCCGTGCTCGCTCCGCTGGCGCGATTGAGCCTAGGGCTCGGCCGCGGGCAGGCCGACATCGCGGTGAACGAGTTCACGCATCAGGTTCTGGTGCTCGACGGCGGAGGCGAACGCGTGATCGTCGTCGACGGAGATCCCGCGTCGCCCACGGTGAACACCGTGCTCACCACCCTGCCCACGTCAGGGACGGCCGGGCAGTCCATCGCGGTCGACAAGGGGGAGAACCTCGCCTACGTGGCGAACGTCGGGTCGAGCGATGTCAGCGTGCTCGACCTCGCGACGGGCGGCGTGACGCTCGTGCCGGTCTCCGACCCGCCCGACCAGGTGGTCGTGGAGTCGAGCTTCCATCGGGCGTACGTCACGAGCAATTCGGCCTCGACGATCACGGCGATCGCCGGCGGCACCGCGCAACGGCCGCTTCCTACTCACGGGCAGCCGGTCACTCTGGCCATCGGCGCCGGGTTCGTGCTGGTGGGCACCACGACGACCGGGAGTCCGGACGATCACCGCGTGCAGGCGTTCGACGCGCTGCTCGCTCAAACCGGCCTCTCAGCTCCCTCGGCGCTCGACTCCTTCACCTCCTCGATCTCCGTCGACGACTCACTCGCGCTGGCGTACGTCACCACCGACGCGGGCTCGGTGCTTCCGTTCCAGTTGCCTGAACTCACGAGCGAAGGCGCGTCATCCCTGATCGCCCAGCCCGTCGGAACGGCCACCGTCGACCCGGTCACGCACCGCGTGCTGACCACCACGACGGCCAGGACGGGCGGGCGGATCGGGCTGTTCGACGCCCACGTGAGCCCGCTGTTCGTCACGCCCACCAACTGGCAGGCCCGCGTGGGCACGCCCTGGAGCACCGCGCTCGCGGCGGTCGGCAGCCCGGAGACGATGACGTACGCGGTGGACTCCGGTGTGCTTCCGCCCGGCATCACCCTGAACGCCGTCACCGGCACACTCGCGGGAACACCCACGGTGCAGGGAACGTACGTCGTGAACTTCTCGGCATCGAACGGGATGGCGACCTCGGGGATCACGACGTACACGATCGAGATCCTCGTGGGGCCGCCGGTCACGCCCGCGATCACGTCGGGCCCGCCGCCTGCCGGCACCGTCGGCGTGGCGTATCCGCCGTTCCGGGTGACCGCCAGCGGGAACCCGGCGCCGAGGTTCGGCGTCTCGTACGGAGCCCTGCCGGCCGGGCTCGTGCTCGACGCCGAGACCGGGGTGATCTCCGGGACGCCGACGGCGGAAGGCCGTTCGGAGTTCTCGATCTCCGCCACGAACAGCGCCGGAGTCACCGGCGCGGAGTATCGGGTCGTCATCGCGCCGGCGTTGCCGGTGCCGACTCCCACTCCGACGCCGACTCCTACTCCGACGCCGAGCCCCACTGCGCCGGCACCTCAGCCGACATCCGCGCCGACGCCGGCGCCGTCGCCCGCGGGCGGCAGCAACTCCGCGGCTTCCGGAGGGGGCGCCGGCCGATCGACCGGCGCGGGAAACGCGAGCGGGACGGGGTCGGGGCGCCTGGCGAGTACCGGGGTGGAGGGGCACTCGACGTTCGGGCTGCTGGCCTCGGGAGGGCTGGCGGTGGGGCTCGGCGTGATCGCGCTCCTCATTCTGCGGCCCTGGCGTCGGCACCGCCGGCCCTAGCCGCTAGCCGCTAGCCGCTAGCCGCCAATACTGGCTATACGAATTGCGGCCCGGGACCCCCACCACCAGGGGTCCCGGGCCGCAAACCTTTCAAGGCCGAGCGGGGCTACGCGCCCCAGCTGGCCTGCGCGCCGCCGACGCGGTCGGCCACGATCTTCTGCTGGTACCCCGAGGCCTTGAACGCCGCGATCGGGTCACCGGCGAGACCGCGCGACTCACGCCACGACGCCAGTGCCGGGCGCACGTCCGTGTAGAACGCATCCATCAGGATGCCGTTCGCACCCAGCACGTCGTTCTCGTTCTGCGCGGCGAGCAACGCCGAGCGGTCCACGAGCAGCGCACGCGCCGTCATCTCCTGCACGTTCAGCACCGACCGCATCTGGCCCACGATCTTGTCCTCGACGTTGTGGCACTGGTCGAGCATGAACGCGACCGGCGAATCGACGTCATAGCCGCCACCCCGCACGACCTCGAACAGAATGCGGAACAGCTGGAACGGATCCGCCGAACCCACGATCAGGTCGTCATCGGCATAGAACCGCGAGTTGAAGTCGAACGAACCCAGCTTCCCCAGACGCAGCAACTGCGCGACGATGAACTCGATGTTCGTTCCGGGAGCATGATGCCCGGTGTCCAGACAGGTGAACGCCCGATCGCCGAGCGCCGTGACGTGGGCGTAGGAGGTACCCCAGTCCGGGACATCCGTGTGGTAGAAAGCCGGCTCGAAGAACTTGTACTCCAGCACCAGACGCTGCGACTCGCTCAGCGCGTCGTAAATCTCGCGCAGCGACTCGGCCAGCCAGTCCTGCCGCGACCGGATGTCGCCCTGACCCGGGTAGTTGGTGCCATCGGCGAGCCAGATCTTCAGATCCTGCGACCCGGTCTCGTTCATGACGTCGATGCACTCGAGGTGGTGATCGATCGCCTTACGGCGGATGCCCTTGTCCGACGAGGTCAGCGACCCGAACTTGTAGTCGTCGTCCTGGAAGGTGTTGGAGTTCACCGTTCCGATGTCGACGCCGAGGTCGTTCGCGTACGAGCGGAGCGCCTTGTAGTCCGAGACCTTGTCCCACGGGATGTGGATGGCGACCTTCGGCGCGAGGCCGGTGTACTGATGCACCTGCGCCGCATCCGCGATCTTCTCCTCCGGCGTGCGGGGCGTGCCCGGCGTGCCGAAGACCTTGAAGCGGGTACCCGAGTTGCCGAAGGCCCAAGACGGGAGCTCGATCGCTTGACGCTCGAGCTCAGAGGCGATGTCACTGAACTGCACCATGGAATTCTCTTTCGTGTGGAGATGGCCGGTCAGGCCAGTTGGTCTTCGAGATGGAAGACTTCGACCAGCTGGAGGAAGCCCGTGTCGGGCGCCCCCTCCAGGTCGACGAAGAATCCCGCCATCTCGGCCTGCCACCGGGTGTTGACCTCGGTCGCGGCCATGCCCGCCTGCGCCGCTTCGAGCGATTCGGTCTCGAAGTAGCCGATCAGCAGGCCGTCGGGCCGGAGGAACAGCGAATAGTTGTTCCAGCCGGTGTCTTTGAGCGCCCGCGCCATGTCGGGCCAGATCGCTGCGTGCCGTTCGGTGTACTCCGGGATGAGTTCCGGCTTCACCTGCAGTTGGAAGCACACGCGCTGCATGATCTGGCTTTCTCGAGGGGTACGGAAGGGGCGGGAGAACAAACAAACAAACAAGCAGAGGTGGATGCCGGGGCCGGCCGTCGCCGACCGGCCCCGGACCACCGCTCAGCGACTAGAAGTCGAAGTCGCCGATGTTGGACTTGTCGAACACGAACGGGTCTCCGAGGAGAACCGTCTGGTCGGCGCCGACCTTGAACGAGCCCAGGTCGCCGGCCTCGAAGGAGTCACCCTCCGCTCCGGTGATGGTGCCCTCGATCAGGGCCTTGGCGGCCATGGCCGACAGGTAGCCGAGGTCTTCGGGGTTCCACAGGGCGAAGGAGGTGACGGTGCCGTCCTCGACGTAGTCGCGCATCTGGTTCGGGGTGCCGAGACCGGTCAGAGCGACCTTGCCCTTGTACTCCGAGGTCTGCAGGTAGCGGGCCGCAGCGGCGATACCGACCGTGGTGGGCGAGACGATGCCCTTCAGGTTCGGGTGCGACTGCAGCAGAGCGGCGGTCTTGTCGAACGAGGTCTGGTCGTCGTCGTCGCCGTAGACGGTGTCGACGATCGTGATGTTCGGGTACTCGCTCGCGGCGTAGGTCTTCATCTGCTCGATCCAGGCGTTCTGGTTCGTCGCGTTGGCCGTGGCCGAGAGGATGGCGACCTCGCCCGACTCGCCGATCTGCTTGGCGATCTCGTCGATCTGCACCTTCGCGATGCCCTCGGCGTCGGCCTGGTTGATGAACAGGTCGCGGCACTCGGGGTCGGTGTCGGAGTCGAAGGTCACGACCTTGATGCCGGTGTCACGCGCCTCGTTCAGCGCGTCGCAGATGGCGGTGGGGTCGTTGGCCGCGACGACGAGGGCGCCGACGCCCTGCGTGGTGGCGGTGTTGATGTACGAGACCTGCGCGTCGGGGCTGGCCTCGGCCGGCCCGACCTCCTGGAAGGTGCCGCTGAACGACTCGACGGCCGTCTTGCCGCCCTTGTCGGAGGTGTCGAAGTAGGGGTTTCCGAGGTTCTTCGGGATGAAGGTGACGGCGAGGTTGCCGGTGTCTCCGCCGGCCGCGTCGGTGGACCCGCCGCCCGTGCTGTCGGAGGCGCATCCGGTGGCCAGCAGGGCGATGCTCACTGCGAGGGCAGCGACCGCGCCGGCGCGGGCGGTCTTGCCCTTACCGAGGTTGTGAAACAACATCGTTGTTCTTCCTTTCGATGGGTTGGTGCCGATGTGATTGCATCGACGAGAGAGGGTCACGCCTTGGCTGCGATGGGTCCCCCGTGTTTCTTGCCGCCGGGACCGATCCGCTTCTTGCGGACCCAGGCCAGGAAGCTCGCCGCCACGACCGAGAGGACGAGGAGGACACCTGTGATGATGTTGATGACGTCGGAGGTGACGTTCACCAGACGCAGGGCGCTGGAGAGCACCCCGATCAGGAGCACACCGGCGATCACGCCGTGCAGCGCTCCCCGGCCACCGAACACCGAGACCCCGCCGAGCACGACCGCCGCGATGACCTGCAGCTCGAGCCCGGTCGCGTTGTCACCGCGGGCGCTGCCGAAGCGGAGCGTGTAGTAGATGCCGGCCAGGGCCGACACCGTGCCGGTCAGCACGAAGAGGATGAACTTGGTGCGGTTCACGTGCACACCCGAGAAGGATGCCGCCTCCGAGCTGAGCCCGATCGCATAGATCCCGCGACCGAACGGCGTGAAGTGCAGCAGCACCGCGAAGACGATCGCGAGCACGAGGAAGAGGATGACCACGACCGGGATGGTCGTGCCGCCGATCTTCGCCTTGGCCAGATCGGTCCAGAACTTGGGCCAGTCGGTGACGGCGGTCGTGCCCAGCAGCCCCACGGCGAGACCGCGGTAGAGCGCGAGCGTGCCGATGGTGACGGCGAGCGACGGGAGCCCGACGACGGTGACGAGGAAGCCGTTCAGCGCCCCGCCGAGCGCACCCACCACGAGGCAGATGATCGCGGCGACCCCGATGTCGACGCCGGCCTGGTTGAGCAGGCCGAGCGTCGCACTGGAGAGCCCGACCACGCTGGCGACGCTCAGGTCGATCTCGCCGGTGATCATGACGAGGGTCATCGGCAGCGCGATCAGGAGGATCGGCATGATGTCCAGCAGCAGGTAGCCGAGCGTGACCGGCTGGCTGAAGCCCTTGACGGTGATCAGCGAGACGATCACGACGAGGGCGAGCAGCCCGATGATCGCCGTCTCACGGGTGAAGAGGATGCGGCGCCAGAGCGGCTGACCGTAGTCCTTGTAGACGCGGGCGGCCTTCGCCGGCGCGGCCTGGGGGTTCGGGGTGGGGTTCGGGGTCGCAGTCGCGGTGGTCATTTCGTTTCCTCCCTCGACTCGAGGAGCTTGCGGGATTGTCGGAGCGCGAGCACGCGGTCGAGCACGATGGCGCCGATGATCAGGGCGCCGACGACGGCACGCTGCCAGAAGTCGGGAACACCGAGGATGGGCAGGGCCCGGTTGATCGTGAGCAGCAGCACCGCACCGATCGCCGCGCCCCAGACCGTGCCCGAGCCACCCACGATGGCGACGCCACCGATCACGGCCGCACCCACCGCATCCAGTTCCCAGCCGGTTCCGGCCTGCGAGTTGACGGTGCCGTAGCGCGCCGCGTAGAGCACGCCGGCCAGGCCCGCGAGGGCGCCGGAGGCGACGAACGCGATCAGCAGCCGGCGCACGACGCGGAGGCCGTAGAGCCCGGCGGCCGCCGGGTCGGAGCCGATGGCGTAGAACTCGCGACCGCCACGGGTGTTCTTCATGTACCAGGCGGCGGCGACCAGCACGACGAGCGCGATGATCGTGAGCAGCGGGATCGACAGGAACTGGCCGGTGCCGAGCGCCAGGAAGTCCTTCGGCATGTCGGAGGCGTTGATCCGGTCGCTGCCGGCCCAGACGACGTTGATACCTCTATATGCGTAGAGCGTTCCGAGCGTGATGACCATGGCGGGCACCTTCGCGAACGCGACCAGTGCGCCGTTGATGAGGCCGAGCAGTCCGCCGAACACGATGCCCGCGAGGAAGACCACGATCATCGGGATGCCCGGGATGTCGATGAACAACCGGCCGGTCAGGTAGGCGGTGAGTCCCAGGACGGAGCCGACCGACAGGTCGACGCTCTTGGTGATGATGACGATCGCCTGGCCGACCGCGACCAGCACGAGGATGGATGGGGTCAGCAGCAGGTCGCGCCAGCCGTCGGAGGAGAACACGAAGCTCGGGTTCTTCACCGTCGTGACGACGATGACCAGGAGGACCGCGATCAGGATGCCGGTCTCGCGCGCCTTGAAGAAGTGGCCGAGGCCGCGCACGAACGGGGAGGACTGCTTCGGGGCATCCTGGTTCCGGGGTGTCAGTGTTGCGGTGCTCACGAGACGTGCTCCTCGGCGTGGGTTGCGGCGAACATGACCGACTCGGCGGTGGCGTCTTCGCGGGGGATCTCTGCGGTGATGCGGCCCTCGCGCATGACGAGCACGCGGTCGGCCATGCCGAGGACCTCGGGGAGCTCCGACGAGATCATCAGGATGGCCATGCCCTGCCCGGCGAGCTCGGAGAGGAGGCGGTGCACCTCGCTCTTGGTGCCGACGTCGATGCCACGGGTGGGCTCGTCGATGATGAGGACGGTGGGGTTCGTCGCGAGCCACTTGGCCAGGACGACCTTCTGCTGGTTGCCTCCGGAGAGGGTTCCGGCCTCGGTGTCGAGCGCGTTGGTCTTGACCTCGAGCCGGCTGTCCCAGATGCGGGCCGAGCCGTTCTCGGCGCCGCTGGTGAGGATGCCGAGCTTCGAGAGCTGGCGGCGGATGGCCATCGTGGTGTTGCGGGCGACCGACGACTCGAGCACGAGGCCCTGCTTGCGGCGGTCTTCGGGGACCAGCGCGATCCCGAGGTTCATCGCAGCGGTCGGGCTGTTCGGCGGAACCGGGCGGCCCTTGATGCTCACGCTGCCGGACTGGTAGCGGTCGACGCCGAAGACGGCGCGGACGACCTCGCTGCGGCCGGCGCCGACGAGCCCGGCGAGACCGAGGATCTCGCCCGAGTGCAGGTCGAAGCTGATGTCGTGGAAGACGCCGGGCTGGGTGAGCCCGCGCACCTCGAGCACGGTCGGGCCGATCGTGGTCTCCTGCTTGGGGAAGAGCTCGGTCACGTCGCGGCCGACCATCCGGCGCACGATCTCGTCGACGGTCACGGCGGTGGTCGGGTCGGTCGAGATGTAGGCGCCGTCGCGCATCACGGTGATGGTGTCGCAGAGGTCGAAGACCTCGTCGAAGCGGTGGGAGATGAACAGGAGCGCGCGGCCCTCGTCGCGGAGGCTGCGGGCGACGGCGAAGAGGCGGTCGACCTCGACGCCGGAGAGCGCGGCGGTCGGCTCGTCCATCACGAGCACCTTGGCGTCGAGCGAGATGGCCTTGGCGATCTCGATGATCTGCTGGTCGGCGATCGACAGGCCCTCGGCGGGGCGGTCGGGGTCGATCCGCACGCCGAGGCGCTCGAACAGGCCGACGGCCTCGGCCCGCATCGCCTTGCGGTCGATACGGCCGAAGCGGTTGGTGGGCTGGCGGCCCATGAAGATGTTCTCGGTGACCGACAGGTCGGGGAAGAGGGTCGGCTCCTGGTAGATCACGGCGATGCCCGCGCCCTTGGACTCGGCGGTCGACTTGAAGTCGACGGAGTCGCCCTCGAGGAGGAGGTCGCCCGAGTCGCGCTGGTAGAGACCGGCGATGATCTTGACCAGCGTGGACTTGCCGGCACCGTTCTCGCCGACGAGGGCGTGGATCGAGTTCTTGCGGAGAGCCAGTGAGCCGGAGCTCAGAGCCACGACGGCCCCGAACGACTTGGCGACCTCGCGGAGCTCGAGCGCGGGTGAATCGGAGCCCGGTGGTGGGATCGACATTGACCTAGACCTTGCCTCTGCTTTGAGGGATAGTGAATCGTTTTACTGAGAGTGGTCACACACTACGACACGGTTTCGAGCGTCGTCAACTTCGCTGGTTGAATCGTGATAATCCGCTCGGTGGCGCTAGTCTCATGAAACGTTCAACAGCGAACGCAACATCCGTCGACCACAGTGAGGTGTGTATGGCCGCCGCCAACGTCAGGGACGTCGCCGCTCTCGCGGGTGTGTCTGTCGGCACGGTCTCGAACGTCCTCAACCAGTCGAAGCCCGTCGCCCCCGAGACCGCCAAGCGGGTTCACGAGGCCATCGACAAGCTCGGCTTCGTGCGCAACGATGCGGCACGCCAGCTGCGCGTGGGCCAGAGCCGCACGGTCGGCATCATGGTGCTGGATGTCTCGAACCCCTTCTTCACCGACATCGCGCGGTCGGTCGAGGACACGCTCACCCAGTTCAACCGCTCCCTGATCCTCGGCAACAGCGGCGACCTGGCCAGCCGCGAGCTCGCCTACCTCGACCTCTTCGAGGAGCAGCGGGTCTCCGGCCTCCTGATCACCCCGGTCGGCAACGTGCTCTCGCGGCTCGAGCGCCTGCGCGACCGCGGGTCGCCCGTGGTGCTCGTCGACCGGCACGACAACGCGCGCAGCTTCAGCTCGGTCTCGGTCGACGACCAGCGCGGCGGCTATCTCGCCGCGGCGCACCTGGCCGACACCGGGCGCACGAACATCGCCTTCGTCGGCGGCACGAGCCAGCTGCAGCAGGTGGCCCAGCGCTCCGGCGGGGCTCAGGATGCGCTGCGTGAGCGCGGGGTGGCTCCACTCCGCGTGCTCGAACTCGACTCCATGCGGGCCGAGGCGGGGCGGATCGGGGCCGAGCAGCTGCTGGCGCTGCCGGCATCCTCACGCCCCGATGCCGTGTTCGCGGCGAACGACCTGATCGCGCTCGGAGTGCTGCGGGCACTGACCCACGCCGGGGTGCGGGTGCCGGACGACATCGCGATCATCGGCTACGACGACATCTACTTCGCGGCGAACGCGGCCATCCCGATCTCGTCGATCCGGCAGCCGGCGTGGGAGATGGGGCGCACGGCGACGGAGCTGCTGATGGCCGAGATCGAGGCTCCCGGGCGGGGCGAGTACCAGCACGTCGTCTTCCAGCCCGAGCTGATCGTGCGCGACTCGACGGTGCGCTCGGCGGACTAGGGGGCGGTGGGGGTCGCGGGCCGGATCGCAGGACCGCGATCGTTCCAGCGGGTGTTGCTTTAAACATGAGCATCATTCATGCTTGCAAGATGAAGACATCGAGTTTGCGTGTAGCCGCCGCGCTATCTCTCGCTGCCGCGATGGCAGTGGGGATGTACCCATCGGCCTCTCCCGCCGCCGCCCGCGGCTGCGTTCTCGGTCCCTCACTTGGGAGGGCAGCCCAAGCCGCCGGGATCAGCTGCCCAGAAATCGACGGCGGGTCTGGAGCCGACCAATGGGGGGAGGCGCGGGGAAGTGCCTGTAATTTCGGCTGGGTGTCCTCCGCGCTGCCCGCAGGGTTCCTCGACTTCCTCAGCAAGACATCCGTGAGCCGGCGGTCGACTCCACTCGACGAGTCCGTGACCCTTAGCGGCTCGTACTACCGCTCGAAGGGGAAGCTTGTCGGGGCGATCGGCTTCGCCACGAAATACGACGGCACCTTCAGTATGACGATCGACGTCTGGGGTCGGCCGGGCTCCGGCTTCGCGCATGAGTCCGCATACTTCAACTGCGCCACGTCGAGCGAGGGACCGATCTACCAGGCCGACGCGGGCTCGTCGCCCAAGCTCATGGCCGCGCCCGGAACTGCGCCAGGCTCCTCAGCGAGCATGAGCATCGCGACCCAGGGGTCTCTGACCGCCCTAGGCACCGCCAACCACCTCTTGAGATTGGATGTGACCAACACCCGCGCCACTCGCAACTTCGTCGACGTTCAGCTGGATCTGGCGGGGTACGAAGTAGAAGGATTCCCGACGCTGCCGAAGGGCACCACCTGCGAGCCGGCAGAGGGTCTTGTCTGCCACATCGATGAAATTTTCCCCGGTCAGAAGGTGACGCTTGTGGTCCTCTTGCGATCCACAGGCGACTTTGATGGCGGAACCGATGTCGATGCTGCCATCTCGAGTTTCGGATGGGTCAAGGCTGGAGAGAATGCCGGCACGCTGCCCCCGAAATACCGAGCACTTGTCACGGACTTCTATCGCATAGAGGGCCCATGAGCCGCGGTGTCGAAATTGTTAGCGGCACGTCGTGTTCCAGCCTGAGATGATCGTGCGCGACTCGACGGTGCGTTCGGCGGACTAGGGGGCGGTGGGGGTCGCGGGCCGGATGGCTTCGATCTCGCGGAGGCGGTCCCGCAGCCAGTACTCGTCGGCCGCCCCGAAGAAGTCGGTGACGACCGCGAACGGGACCACGACAGCGCCGGACACCGCGTGCACGATGACCAGGACAGCGTGCCGCCCCGTGAAGACGACCTCGTCGCGTGCCACGCCCTGCGTGATGCCCGAGATCCAGCGCCAGTCGACCGCGACGACGAGCCGGTCGCGTCGGGCGCCTTCGAAGGCCCGGAGTCCCCAGCCGTCGAAGACGAGGGTGAGACCCTGATTCGGGTGCACCTGGGATCCGCCGATGGCGACAAGAGCTCTCGACATCACGTCCATCCCGAGCGAGTTGACCGTGACCGCGCCGGGAAACCTCTGGCGCATCCGTGCGGTGCGCGAGCCTCCGATCGCGGCGAAGACCACCACGAGCATCCAGATGCCCAGCGAGACGGCGACCGCGACCAGGATCGTCGTGCCCAGCGGCCACGGATGGTCGCTGACCTGACGCCCGACCACGGCGAGCAGCACGAACACCGGCACGACCACCAGGCCGAGGAGGCTCTTCGCCCACTGCCGTCGCGTCATGGGGCAGCGAGGGCTCGCACCCGAGCCAGGGCCTCGGCCTCCTGGGGCTTCGTGAGCTGTCTCGAACCGACTGGACGGATGACGAAGCCGGTGCGGGGATCGACCTGCGCGAGCCGGGTCTCGCCCATCCGCTCGAGGGTGTAGCCGGCCTCGGCCTCACGGCGCGACGCGCGGGCGCCGAGATACAGCAATCCCAGCGACACCAGCGTGCACGCCAAGATCACCAGTGTGACCGACAGGAAGGAGCCCCTCGAGGTGTCGGAGCTGGTGAAGGCGATGACGGCAAAGAGGGCTGCGGCGGTGACGAGGCCCACGACGGTCACGACATTTCGGACGCGCGAGTAGAACGTCGACGAGAGACCGGGCACCAGCTCGAGGCGGGGCGGCGTGACGTAGGAGTGCGCGCTGGGCGAACCGCCGGGCATCGCGCCGACCGAGGTGCCCGACGACGACGCCGACGGGCCGGCTCCGGACTGGTCGGCACCCGTAACGGACGCCTGCCACGCGGCGGTCGCTTCGCGCTCCTCGACCTCCGCCCGCAGGCGCGCGATCCCCCGCGCACTGGCGAACAGGTAGGACGCGGTGATCACCGGGAAGGGCACGACGACCCGGCCCGCATCCGTGTGGATCTCGACCAGCAGAGCGGAACGAGCGCGCGAATTGACGCTCGCGGTGCCCTCCCCGATCACAGCGATGCCGCTCCAGGGAACCTCGAGGACCGGCTCGATCTCTGGCGAGCCCCGGTAGACGTGCATCCCGACACCGTCGAAGACGACCGCGGTCGACTCCGCCGGGGGCGCCACCGGCAGCACGCCGATCGTCGCGAGGTCCGCCAGCGCAGCCTTCGTGTCATCGCTCTTGAATGCGGAGAACACCACGGCATCCGGATGCGCGCGGGCCGCGGCGTCGTGCCGTACGTCGCCGGGCCACTTGACCGCCAACAGGATCAGTACGACCGCTGCCGCCACCGCGGCTCCGACGCCGGCCGCTGCGACGACGGGGGGATCGTCGAACTTCAGCGAAAGAAAGGCACCGGCGATCGCACCGATCGGGATCGCCAGCAGAAGCCGGAGACCGCGCACCCACCTGCTCGGAATCATGGGTTCATCATGGCAGCAGCAGCGGCAGCAGCGGCAGCAGCGGCAGCAGCGGCAGCAGCGGCAGCAGCGGCAGCAGCGGCAGCAGCGGCAGGGTCAGGCGCCGGCGCTGGGGGCGTCCGGGGGGAAGGGGGCCGGGTAGGGCTCGGCATAGTCGGCCGACCGGCTGACGGCCGCCCACTTCTCGTCCTCCGCCAGAGTGCGGCGACCGTGGGCGACCGCCATCTCGGTGGCGTTCACGCCCAATGGCAGGTGGAACGGGAGGTCGTCGCGCTTGGCGACCTGCACCAGGATCTCGGCGGCACGCACCGGATCGCCGGCGGGGCCCTGGGTGGTCTGGCGCATCCGGCTGTTCATCGCACCGACCGTCTGCTCATACCCTTCGGGCACCTCTGCCACCGTCATCGACGAGCCGGCCCAGTCGGTCGCGAAGCCGCTCGGCTCGACGAGCAGAACCCGCACCCCGAACGGCGCGGTCTCGGTCTGCAGCACGCGGCTGAAGCCGTCGATCGCGAACTTCGCGGCCTGGTAGGAGGCGATTCCCGGCGAACCGCCGACCCGCCCGCCGATCGATGAGAACTGCATGAGAAGGCCCCCGCCCTGCGCACGGAGGATGGGGATCGCCGCCGTCGAGACGTTGTAGACCCCCCAGAAGTTCGTCTCGAACTGCTGGCGGAAGTCGGCCTCGTCGGTGGTCTCGATCGGCGAGACATTGGCGTAACCGGCGTTGTTGACGATCACGTCGAGGCGACCGAAGTGATCGTGGGCGGCGGCCAACGCTGTCCGGGCCGCGTTCGCGTCCGTGACGTCGAGGGCGAGAGCGAGCATGCGGTCGGGGTAGCGGGCGACGAGGTCGTCGAGCTGCTCGGGGCGGCGAGCAGAGGCAGCCACCCGGTCGCCGGCGGCGAGGGCGGCTTCGACGAGGGCGCGGCCGAAGCCGCGGGAGGAGCCGGTGATGAACCAGGTCTGAGGCGAAGGTGTCGTGGTCATGCGCTTATTACAACACTGTTGTGTTAATAATGCAACCGCGTTGCATTAGGATACCGGTATGGCAAATCAGAGGTTCCAGCGCGCCCGCTCGAGCGAGGCGAAGGCGCAGCGGGGGGCCGACATCCTCGCAGCGGCCCGCGTGATCGGCGAGCAGCACGGGATCCGCCGGGTCACCCTCACGGACATCGCCGACGCGGTGGGGATGCACAAGTCGGCGCTGCTCCGGTACTTCGAGACCCGGGAGCAGATCTTCCTGCGGCTGACCGCCGAGGGGTGGCGGGAGTGGGGGCCGGCCCTCCGCGCCGAACTCGACGATCTGGACGGCACGGATAGCCCGGGTGCCGGTGCGCCCGGGTCGGTCGCGCGGGTGGTCGCGCACTCGCTCGCCATCCGGCCGCTGTTCTGCGATCTGCTCGCCCAGGCTCCACTCAACCTCGAGCGAAACGTCTCGCTCGACTCGGTTCTCGCCTTCAAGCTCGTGACACTCGAGGAGGTCGACGGCATCTCGACGTCGCTCCGCCGGATACTGCCGGAACTCACCGAGTCGGACGCCGTCGACGTGATCGCCGCCGCGACGTCGCTCTCGGGCGCGTTCTGGCAGATGGCGACGCCCGGGGCGACGGTGGAGAACCTGTATCGGGAAGACCCGCGTCTCGTGCACGCCGTCGTCGAGGTGGAGCCGCGGGTGACGCGCATCCTGACCGCTCAGCTCACCGGGTTGACCGGACACTGACGATCGAGCGCCGGCCGATGGTCGGCCAGGCCCAGGGAGCGGCGGCGGGGCGGGGTGGCAGCCAATAGGGTCGAGGGATGAGCGACGAACGGCGGGACGCGCGGCGCACGAGCGTCGGGGCCGCGACCCAGCTGGGTACCGAGGTGAGCATCAACCTCGGGTCGGCGCTGGCCGGGCTGGTCATTCCGCTGGTCGGGGTGTTCGCTGTGGTGGCGGCACGGCAGGTCGTGATGGCGGCCGCGATGCTGCCGTTCTACCGGCCGACGCGCGCCGGTTTCACGTGGCGGCGGCTCTGGCCCGCGATCGCGCTCGGCGTGGTGCTGGCGGCGATGAACCTGTCGTTCTACCAGTCGGTGCACCTGCTCGGGCTGGGGATCGCGGCGACGATCGAGTTCCTCGGGCCGCTGACGATCGCCCTGCTCGCGAGCCGGCGGCTGCTCGACGTCGTCTGCGCGGTCGCGGCGGGCGCCGGCGTCGTGCTGCTCACCGGGTTCGACGGCACGATCAACGTGCTCGGCGTCGTGCTGGCCCTGACCGCCGCCGCCTCGTGGGCCTTCTACATCGTGCTGACCCGACGGGTCGCCACCCGCCTGCCGGGGCTTGAGGGCATCACGGTCGCGGGGGTCGTGAGCCTCGCCATCCTGCTGCCGTTCGCGATCGTCACCTTCGACCCGGCCGCGTTCGACTGGGGCGTGATCGCGCTGCTTGTGGGGGTGGGCATCCTGTCGTCGGCGCTGCCCTACAGTCTCGACACGTTCATCCTGCGCCGCATCACCCCGCGCCTCTACGCCATCATCACGGCCTTCGGCCCCGTGGTGGCCGCGCTCTTCGGCTGGCTCATCCTCTCGGAGCAGTTCTCCCTGCTCGAGGTCATCGCGATCGCCATCGTGTGTGCGGCCGCCGGCACCGCCATCGCCACCCAACGCGACCCCGCCCCCACCCCCCTCGACCCGTCACTCATTGCCGCTACCCGCCTCGAATAGCGACAACAACTGACGTCTCGCGGACCTGTGGCGACCCTCTCGAGCGAATGCCCCTCGAACCAACGCCACAGGCCGTACTCGACGACCCACGGTGAGGCCGTCGCCGCGAAGCGACGACAGCCGAACACATCGCGTCGCGCCGGGCAAGGACCGGCGCGACCCGGTGGAGCCGCGCCGCAGGCACGGCCCCACCGGCAGCTAACACAGCCCGCAGCTCACGCCCAGGCTGCCAGCACCCTAAAAACCGATAGAAGGATCGATGAACTCATTAGTCACGATCGCCCCCGGCGTCAGCCCCTCCGCCGGCGGCGTGCCCTGCTCGTCGAAGAGCGGCGTCGTGATGTCGATGATCTTCTGCACCCGGTCGAGGTCGAAGTTGCCGACGGTCGCGTCGTCGCCGTTGCCGACGAGTCCGAGCTCGACCTGCGCCTTGACCGAGTAGTCGGCCACGCCCTGCGTGTAGACCCAGCCGTTGTCGAACTGGTCGACGGCCTTGAGGATGAGCGTGTTCGTCGCCGCCGGGTCGGTGTAGTAGTCGACGGTGGCCTGCTGGATGACCGGCACCAGCTTCTTCAGGCACGGCGAGAGCGACTCGAGGTCACCGGTGCGCACCGAGAGCGCCGAGGCGTAGATCGGGTAGCCGGCGTCGTGGATCAGCTGGAAGGCCACCGGCTTCGCCCAGTCGGTGATCTCGTTCTGGTACACGTACGGTTCGACGGTCGCGAAGCCCTGCTGCGCATCCTTCCCGTCGGCCGCGATGAAGCTCGCGGGGGTGCCGTCGTAGCTGCCGTCGACGTGGGCGGCGGGCAGGATGCCGGAGCCCATCAGGTACTCCATGTACGCGGCGCCGCCGAAGTACCGCACCACCGCATCCGTCTTGCCGAGGTCGGCGATCGTCTTCACGTCGGGGTAGGTCGCGGGATCCCACATGATTATCTGCGGCCCCACCTCGAACGGCGCGAAGACGGCCGTGGTCGGCATGTCGGCCGAGAGCTGCACAGCCTCGTCGGTGTTGGCGTAGCCGAGCGTGATCTCGGGGTCGGTGTACTGCTGGCTGGTGACGGTCTGGAAGCCGATCGCCGGGCCGCCCGAGCGCACCTCGACGTTCACCCCGGTGTACTGACCGCTCGCGAACAGCGGCCCGGAGACCGACTTGTTCTGGGCGTCGATCGTGGCGTCGGGTCCGATCAGTTGGTACAGGTTGCCCTGCTCGGCCTCGGGGTTCCAGTCGGTCTGGATGACGATGTTGGCCGGGCAGTCGCCCGAGAGGTCGATCGGGCCGACGGTCAGGCCGGCCGCGGCGGCGGCACCGGGGTCGCCGTTCGAGGTGGTGCCCGAGCCTGCGGCACAGCCGCTCAGCAGGGCGACGGATGCGGCGAGCGCGCCCGCGGCGACGGCAGCGCGCCGGATGGTGGCGGCCCGGCGGATGGCGGGTGCGCGACGGATGGTGGGGGTCATTCGGATTCTCCTTGGCTGGATGGGACAGGGCTGGTGCTGTGGTGCAGTCGAAGGGATGCGGATGGGGAGGCGGAGGCGGATGCGGCGGCGGATGCGGCGGCGAAGGTGACCGCCCCGCACTCAGAGCTCGTCGATGTCGGTCGCGACAGCCGCCCCGCGCACGGCGAACCGGTCGCGCGTGGTCGTGTAGAAGCTGGCGCCGAACCGGGCCACCGGCGCGTAGTCGGCGAGGCGGACGCGCCAGGCATCCGTGTCGATCAGGTCGTCGCGGGTGTGGAGCGAGACGATCCGCCCGATCACGATCTCCCGGCTCTCGGTGAGCAGCGTCTCGTGCAGCACGCACTCGAACGCGACCGGGGCCGCCTCGATCGTGGGCGGCACGACCTTCTGCGACGGCCGGGTCGACAGGCCCACCGCCTCGAGCTCGCTGACCCCGTGCGGCAGCTTCTCGGCGCAGCGGTCGGCCGCCTCGGTGAGCGCCTCGTCGACCATGTGCACCACGAACTCGCCGCTCGACTCGATATTGCGCGCGGTGTCGCGCCGGCTGTCCGCGCTGCGGTTGAGGCTGACGAGCAGGAGCGGCGGCTCCTCCCCCAGCATGCAGAACATGCTGAACGGAGCCGCGTTCACGACGCCCGCCGCATCCACGGTGGTGACGAAGGCGATCGGCCGGGGCACGATCAGGCTCGCCATCAGCTTGTACCGCGGGTATTCACCGATCTCGGCGAAGTCGACGTCAGGCACGATGACTCTCTGCCCACCAGCCGAGCAGCAGGTCGCGGAGTGCCGCCCCCTCGTCGCCGGGGTACCGCACCCGGTCCCACTCGGCCGTGGCGAGCGCGAGCGTGTCCGCATCCAGCGTCACCTCGACGGCGTCGTAGACGACCGGGGTGTTGACGAACCCGGGGCGGTAGGACGGGTCTCGGGTGAGCGCGCGCTCGGTGCGGATGACCGGCTGCCGGAACTGCTCGACCGTGCGCTGCGTGTCGTAGGCGCGCAACTCGGGCACGGCGTCGAGGTCGGCGGCCGAGGCCCGCCAGCGCTGCACCCGCACGGGCTTGATCGAGAAGTTGCTGGTCTTCATCACGTCGGCGCCGCAGATGTTGGGCACCGCGAGCACGTCCATCACGGCGAGCAGCTCGACGTGATCGCCCGGCACCGACGACTGGCGGTGGATGACGGGCATCCCGTCGTCGACGCTCGTGGCCATGAAGAAGTTGAACGAGTCGTGCACGTCGTCCGGCGTCAGGCCGTACTCACGCTGGGCCTCGGCCTGGATGTCGGCGCAGTTCGTGTGCGCCGCGAAGCCGTACGCGGTCTCGTAGAGGTTCGCGCTGCAGCGCGGGAAGACGACGTCGTTGCAGTGCGCCGTGTCGGCGAGCAGGAACATCATCGCCCGCTCGCGCGGCGGCGACGACCAGAGGAAGTCGCCCGGCCCGGGGTTGATGCCGTGCAGCGTGCGGGTGCGGCCGGTGTGGAAGAACTCGCGGTAGTCGTGCAGGTTGAAGCAGTTGAAGTCGACGCACTGCGCGCCGTCGATCTGCTCGATGCGCAGCAGTTCGCCCGCGGCGACCTCGATCGCCTTGCCGGTTCCGGGCTCGAGCACCCACTCCTCCAGCAGCTCGCGCTCGGCGGGCACCGGATGCGCGAGGCGGCTCCGCCAGTCGTCGACCCGCCCCGAGACGGCGGGCACCGGCAGGCGCGAGACGGTTCCGGATGCGCGCTCCCGCACGGCCCGCGCCACCAGCCCGGCGAGGTCGGTCGCCTCACCCGCCGCGAGGCTGCGGTCGAGCAGCTCGCGCTGCTGGGCGTTGAGGTGGAGCGTGAGGCGGGTGAGGAGATCGGTCATGTCCTACAGTATGCGGTACATCAGGTTTCGGTATACGTAAACTCTACGTTTCGTGCACGTTACAGCGGCCGTGTGCGTCGGTTGTCGTATACTCGCCGCATGTCCGACAGCGAGACCAGCCAGGAGAACCGGGGCCAGCTGGCGTACGCAGCCCTCCGTGAGGCGATCATGGAGAACGCCTTGAAGCCCGGGACGAAGTTGCCCGAGGGCGACCTCGGCGCGCACTTCGGGGTGAGCCGCACGCTCATCCGGGCCGCGCTGGCACGACTCGCATCCGAGGGCCTGGTGGATGTCGGCAAGACGAAGTCGGCGACGGTCGCGCAGCCGAGCCGCGAAGAGGCCGAGGAGGCGTTCGCCGTGCGCCGCGCCCTCGAGCGCGAGGTCGCCCGGCTGGTGGCCGCGCGCTGGAGCCCCGCGCTCGAGAAGACGCTGCGGGCGCACATCGAGCAGGAGCGCAGCGCCTCGGAGGCCGGGCAGCACAAGCTGTCGGTGCGGCTGGGGGCCGAGTTCCACATCCTGCTCGCCGAGATGACGGGGAATGCGCTGCTGCGGCGGTACGTGTTCGAGATCCTGGGCCGCACGACGCTGATCATCGCGGTGCACGGCCAGGCGCATCCGCAGGCCGACAGCCTCGCCGAGCACCTCGAGCTGATCGAGGCGCTGAAGAAGGGCGACCGGGCCCTGGCCGAGGGGATCGTCGACCGGCACATCATCGCGGTCGAGGATCGCGCGCTCAGCCGGGCCGAGGAGGAGCCTGCGGCGCTCGCCGACATCCTGACCCGCTTCGCGCCTGCGCCTGCGCCCGCCTCCCGCTGACACCCCCGACTGTCCTCGACCCGTCACTCCTTGTCGCCATCGGCCGGGAATAGCGACAACAAGTGACGGATCGAGGACAGTCGGGGGGAGTCTCGGACGGTTGCGGACGAGGGGGCGTCCGGTAGCCTCGGCCTGGACGCGAGAGGAAGGTCGGATGGCATCGGTGATCAGCGCGGAACGGCGCGAACGGCTGCTCGCGCGCCTCGACTCCGACGGCGTCATCCGCCTCGAGGAGTCGGCGCTCGAGCTCGGCGTCTCGACCATGACCGTGCGCCGCGACCTCGAGGGGCTCGAGCGCGAGGGCATCCTGGTCCGCGTGCGCGGCGGCGCGGTCGCGACCGTGAAGGCCCAGCCCTTCGCCGAACGCCAGGGCGTCGACGACCTGGCCAAGACCGAGATCGCCCGCAAGGCCCTCGACCTGGTGCCGGCCACCGGCACCATCGCCGTCGACGCCTCCTCGACCTCGGGCCACCTGGTCGCCGCCGTGCGCGGCGCCGCAGACCTCGTCGTCGCCACCAACTCGGCCCACAACCACGCGCGGGCCCGCACCCTCCGGGGCGTCCGCGCGATCCTGCTCGGCGGCGAGCTCGAGCCGCAGACCGAGAGCTTCGTCGGCCCGATCGCCTGCGGGGCCGCCGCGATGCTCAACTACGACCGCTTCTTCACCTCGGCGAGCGCCGCCGACACAGAGCGCGGCACGAGCGAGACCATCATCGAAGAGGCCCAGGTCAAGCGCGAACTCGTCCGCGCCTCGCGGGAGACCGTGCTGCTGATCACCTCGGCCAAGCTCGGCCGCCGCGCGACCGCGGCCGGGATCCCCTGGTCGGACATCTCGATCGTCGTGACCGAACTCGACCCCACTGACCGGCAGCTGGACGGATTGCGAACTCTCGTCGAACTGCGTTGACGCTCCGCATCCCGCCTGTTATGTTTTGTGAAGTTCACACGACATGACATCCGATGGAGCATCCATGACCTCGCAGGCCGCCGCCGATCTGATCGCGCGCTCGAACCGTCTCGGTTCCGACCCGAAGAACACCAACTACGCCGGCGGCAACACCTCCGCCAAGGGTGTCGAGACCGACCCGGTGACCGGTGAGGATGTCGAGCTTATGTGGGTCAAGGGCTCGGGCGGCGACCTCGGCACCCTCAAGGAGTCGGGTCTCGCGGTGCTGCGGGTCGATCGCCTCCGCGCGCTGCAGAACGTCTATCCCGGCGTCGACCGCGAGGACGAGATGGTCGCCGCCTTCGACTACACGCTCTTCGGCAAGGGCGGCGCGGCCCCCAGCATCGACACCGCCATGCACGGTCTGGTCGACGCGAAGCACGTCGACCACCTGCACCCCGACTCCGGCATCGCCATCGCGACGGCGGCCGACGGCGAAGAGCTCACGCAGAAGATCTTCGGCGACAAGGTCGTCTGGGTGCCGTGGCGCCGCCCCGGCTTCCAGCTCGGGCTCGACATCGCCGAGATCAAGCGGCAGAACCCGAACGCGATCGGCACGATCCTCGGCGGTCACGGCATCACCGCCTGGGGCGAGACGAGCGAGGAGAGCGAGAAGAACTCGCTCTGGATCATCGACACCGCCGCCGCCTATATCGCCGAGCACGGCCGCACCGAGCCCTTCGGTCCCGCACTCGAAGGCTACGGCGCCCTGCCCGAGGCCGAGCGCCGCGCGAAGGCCGCCGCCCTCGCCCCGACCATCCGCGGTCTCGCCTCGACCGACAAGGCCCAGGTCGGCTCGTTCACCGACGCCGGCGTCGTGCTCGACTTCCTCGCCAGCACCGAGCACCCGCGCCTCGCCGCGCTGGGCACCAGCTGCCCCGACCACTTCCTGCGCACCAAGGTGAAGCCGATGGTGCTCGACCTGCCCGCCGACGCGTCGATCGAGGACTCCGTCGCCCGCCTGAAGGAGCTGCACGCCGAGTACCGCGCCGACTACCAGGCCTACTACGACCGCAACGCCACCGCCGACAGCCCCGCGCTCCGCGGTGCCGACCCGGCGATCGTGCTGGTCCCGGGCGTCGGGATGTTCTCCTACGGCGCCAACAAGCAGACCGCCCGCGTGGCCGGCGAGTTCTACATCAACGCCATCAACGTGATGCGCGGCGCCGAGTCGCTGTCGACCTACGCTCCCATCGACGAGGCCGAGAAGTTCCGCATCGAGTACTGGGCGCTCGAGGAGGCCAAGCTGCAGCGCCTGCCGAAGCCGAAGTCGCACGCGACGCGCATCGCGCTGGTGACCGGTGCCGCATCCGGGATCGGGAAGGCCATCGCCACCCGCCTCGCCGCCGAGGGCGCCTGCGTCGTGATCGCCGATCTCGACCTCGAGAAGGCCCAGGCCGCTGCGGCCGAGCTCGGCAACACGGATGTCGCGATCGGGGTGCGCGCCGACGTGACGAGCGAGGCCGACATCGCCGCCGGCATCCAGGCCGCCCTGCTGCAGTTCGGCGGGCTCGACCTCGTGGTCAACAACGCGGGACTGTCGATCTCGAAGCCGCTGCTGGAGACCACCGAGAAGGATTGGGACCTGCAGCACGACGTGATGGCCAAGGGCTCGTTCCTGGTCTCGAAGGCCGCCGCGCGCGTGCTGATCGAGCAGGATCTCGGGGGCGACATCATCTACATCTCGTCGAAGAACTCCGTCTTCGCCGGCCCGAACAACATCGCCTACTCGGCGACCAAGGCCGACCAGGCCCACCAGGTGCGGTTGCTTGCCGCCGAGCTCGGCGAGTACGGCATCAAGGTGAACGGCATCAACCCGGACGGCGTCGTGCGTGGCTCGGGCATCTTCTCCAGCGGCTGGGGCGCGAAGCGCGCCGCGGTCTACGGCGTGCCCGAGGAGGAGCTGGGCGCCTACTACGCCCAGCGCACCCTGCTGAAGCGCGAGGTGCTCCCCGACCACGTGGCCAACGCGGTGGCCGTGCTCACCGGCAGCGACCTCACCCACACGACCGGGCTGCACATCCCGGTCGACGCCGGTGTCGCCGCGGCCTTCCTCCGCTAGGCTCGCGCGCATGACCGCAGCAGTCGCCGCCGTCGACCTCGGCGCCACGAGCGGCCGCGTGATGCTCGGGTACGTGGGCCACGACGAGCTGCGGCTCGTGCCGGTGGCCCGCTTCCCGAACAACCCGGTGCGCATCCTCGACGGCCTGCACTGGAACATCCTCGAGCTCTACCGCAACGTCGTCGTCGGCCTCGGCTCGGCGGTGCGCGAGGAACCCGACATCCGCAGCATCGCGGTCGACTCCTGGGCCGTCGACTACGCGCTGATGCGGGGCGGGCGGATGCTCGGCAATCCGTACCACTACCGCGACGAGCGCACGGCGGCCGGTGTCGCGGCGACGCACGCGCTCACCGGGCCGGCCGAGCTGTACGCGGCGAACGGCCTGCAGTTCCTCAGCTTCAACACGCTCTACCAGCTGGCGGCCGAGCGCGTGGCCGGGTCGCTCGACCAGGCCGACTCGATGCTGCTGATCCCGGATCTGGTGAACTTCTGGCTGACCGGCGCCTCGCGCGCCGAGCAGACCAACGCCTCGACCACCGGGCTGCTGAACGTGCACAGCGGGCAGTGGGACGAGGAGCTGGTCACGCGGCTCGGCCTGCCCCGCGGCATCCTGCCCGAGGTGATCGCCCCGGGTTCGACCGTGGGCTCCCTGCTGCCTGCGGTCGCGGCCGAGATCGGCGCCTCGCCGTCGCTCGCCGTGAGCGCGGTCGGGTCGCACGACACGGCGTCCGCCGTGGTCGCGGTGCCGGCGACCGGGGACGACTTCGCCTACATCTCCAGCGGCACCTGGTCGCTCGTGGGGGTGGAGCTCGAGCATCCGGTGGTCTCGGAGGCGAGTCGCGAGGCGGGCTTCACGAACGAGGGCGGGGTCGACGGCCGCATCCGCTACCTCACCAATGTCTCAGGGCTCTGGCTGCTCTCGGAGTCGGTGCGAACCTGGGAGCGCTCGGGCGAGCAGATCGACCTGCCGAGCCTGATCTCGGCGGCGGCCGCCGTGCGGGGACCGGTCGCCGTCTTCGACGCCGGCGACCCCCGGTTCATCGCCCCCGGCGACATGCCGGCGAGGATCGCCGAGTGGTGCGCCGAGAACGGGATCGCCGCTCCTCAGAGTCGCGCCGAGTTCGCCCGGAGCATCCTCGAGAGCCTCGCCGAGGCCTATGCCGGAGCGATCGAGCGCGCCTCGGCCCTCTCGGGGAAGCGGATCGAGGTCATCCACGTCGTGGGCGGCGGATCGCAGAACACGCTGCTCTGCCAGCTGACCGCCGACCGCACCGGGCGGCCCGTGCTGGCCGGCCCGATGGAGGCCACGGCGATCGGCAACGTGCTCGTGCAAGCGCGGGCGCAGGGCCTGATCGCGGGCGACGCGTCGCTCGAGGGGCTCCGCGCGCTCGTGGCCAAGACCTTCTCGCCTGTTCGCTACGAGCCCAGCGCACACTGATCCCACGCTCAGGTTCGGTGCGCCCGGACCGTGTCAGAATTGCACGCCAGGCCATTTCCGAATCGGCTACAGAAGGTGCGACCCGACGACATGCGACGTGAACTGAACATCGTCAGCTACAACCTGCGAAAGCACCACGCGAGCGGCGAGCTGATCGACCTGTCGAAGCTCTACGACATCGACATCCTTTGCCTGCAGGAGTGCGACACCGCCGACATGCCCGAGCGCATCCAGCACCTCGTGCTCGCCGACTCGACGAAGACCAACCGGCTGGGGCTCGCGATCTACTACCGCGAGTCGCGGTTCGATCTCGTGACCACGCGGGTCTTCGCCCTGCGCAAGTCGATGCACGACCGCGTGATGGCGCCGGCGCACGAGCGGCTGCTCGCCGCGAAGCTGTTCGACAAGGAGCTCGGGCGCGAGCTGCTGGTCGGCTCGTTCCACGCCGCGCCGCTCACCGCCACGAACTCGCTGCGTCGCAAGCAGATCGCGGCCGCGCACGGGGCGCTGCGGATCATGGGCCCGGGGCTGCCGACCGTGATGGTGGGCGACTACAACTACCCGTGGTTCCGCAACAACCTGAGTGAGCGGATGGAGGAGTCGGGCTACCTGCTCTCGTTCAGCGACAAGCCGACCTACGCCCGGTACAAGTACTTCAAGGGTCACTTCGACTTCGTGACCTCGGCGCACACCCGTATCGACTCGATCGACACGCTCCCGCAGGGTGAGAGCGACCACCTCCCCATCCTCATCGTGGCGGGCGTCGAGGACTAGCCCCGCCCCACCCCGCCTCGGGTCCGTCGGCCCGCCCGGGTTGCCAGCAGCAGCGCGGCAACGCCGAACCCCGTGATCGACAGGGCCAGCGAGACCGGGATCGTCGGGGCGGCCCCCGTCTCGGCAAGCGCCGTCGTGCCGTCGGCCGCCGCTGGTGCATCCCGATCATCGGCATCGGGTGAAACAGCGTCGGGCTGGGCGACGCGCACCTCGCGGATATCGCTGGTGGAGGCACTGGCTCCCGCGAAGTAGGTGTCTCCCGAGTAGACGGCGGTGATCTCGAAGGGGCCAGGGCCGACGGGTCGATAGCGGATGGAAGCATTCGATGAGGTGAACAGCCACATCCGGCCGATGGACTCACCCGAGACGAAGAAGTCGATGTAGCCCACGGGCCGTGTCCCGTTCTTCCCCTCGAGGGGCAGCCCGCGCATCAGGACACCCGCACTGATGGTGATCGGCCCTCCTTCGGCGGCCGGCCCTTCTTGGGTGGCGACGAGACTCACGCTCGTCTCACCGGGAGTGATGGTGATGAGCGCGCGCGCTACCGAGGGTTCGAGCAGAGAACCGTCGGCGGGGAAGAAGTCGGCATTGATGGCGAACTGGCCGGGCGCCAGGATGTAGGGCCCAACGTAGCCGTCGCTCCCCCGAACGGCCCAGAGGTAGCTAACCTTTCCGTCGACGAGCTGCTCGTAGCCGGTCGAGGCACCGTCGTAGATGCGAAAGCGTACGGCGCCGACAGCCGGCGCCCCGTTCTCGTCGACCACCTCGACCGTGTAGACCAGCGGGCTGCCGAAAGGCATCGTCGTCGGCGTGAGGATCGTGGTGGTCGTGGCGAGCGGGCGCTCGGGGGCCGGGGCGACCTCCGGGTCGGCCGACGGCTCGGGTGCGGCCGGGGTCTCCGGGTCGGCAGACGGCTCGGGCGCGACCGGGGTCTCCGGGTCGGCGGACGGCTCGGGCGCAGCCAGGACCTCCGGCGCAGCCGACGGCTCGTCGACCGAGATCGTTGTCGATCCGGGTGCGGGGGGCGATTCCGCGAACGCGGCTGACGCAGGCACGAGCAGGCTCACCAGCAACGTGAGGCCAGCGACGAGGCCGGCCGGCCTCCCTCCGTGTCGACGTCGGTCGGCAGTGGACTTTCTGAACATGATTCCCCCCGGGGCTCGGCGCGACGAAGTCGTCACATTCAGGAGTGTCCGGTCGAGAAGAATTGTTCCCTGCGGGGGTTAACCCCCGGAGGGATCGGGTGGGGGGCTCCCTCGTGGGGGCGGGAGGGCGCGCCCTACGGTGGAGACGTGCGAAAGAAACTCGTCTTCCTCTGGTCCGCCGCGGCCGATCTCGCGATCGACGGCGTGCTGGGCACGGTGTGGTTCACCCTGGTCTTCACGCTGCTCGTCACCGGCATGAGCACGATCCCCGCGCTCGGCGTGGGCGTCGGTCTCCTGTGGCTGACCGCGTGGCTCGCCACCGGCATCCGGTTCGTCGAACGGCGCCGGGCCGAGGCGATCTACGGCATCACCATCACTCCCCCGCCGCGCCGGCTGACACCAAACACCGGCTTCCTGGGCTGGCTCGCCCAGGTGTTCCTCGACACGTTCTCGGCCGCGACCTGGAAGGGCGTGCTGCACCACTTCATCACCATGGTGCTCGGCTCGGTGTTCTTCGGGATCATCTCCGGCGCGGCCGGTCTGCTCGTCGACGTGAATCGCGGGGCACTCCTCCCCGGGCTCGCCGGCCCCGTCGTGACGGCGATCGCCGCCGTTCTCGCGCTCGCCGTCCTCGTGCTCTACACCGCCGTCGCCGGCCTGGCCGATCGGGCGCTCAGCAAGGCGCTGCTCGGCACCAGCCGCACGATCGCCCTCGAAGAACGCGTCGACGTGCTCCAGGATGCGCGGCGCGGGGCCGTCGACGCCGCCGCGGCCGAGCGGCAGCGGATCGAACGCGATCTGCACGACGGCGTGCAGCCGCGGCTGGTCTCGGTCGCGATGACCCTCGACATGGCCCGCGCGAAGCTCGCCGACGACGACCGCGCCGGCGCCTCGGCGCTGCTGGACGACGCCCACCGTGAGACCAAGCAGTCGATCACCGACCTGCGCCACCTGGCCCGCGGCATCCACCCCGCCGTGCTCACCGACCGCGGCCTCGACGCCGCCCTCTCGGCGGTGGCCCAGCACTGCACCGTGCCGACGACCGTGCGCGCCGACCTCCCGGTCCGGCCCTCGGCCGAGACCGAGGCCGTGCTCTACTTCGTCGTCTCAGAGGCGCTCACGAATGCGAGCAAGCATTCCCGGGCCTCCGGATGCTCGGTCAGCGTCATCCAGACACCCGCCGGTGTGCGTGCGGTCATCCTCGACAACGGCGTGGGCGGCGCAGCGGCCGGGCGCGGAGGCGGCGTCGGGCTCACCGGCATGACCGATCGCGTCCGCGCGGCCGGCGGAACCCTGACCATCTCCAGCCCCGAGGGCGGCCCGACCATCATCACCGTGGAGGTGCCATGCGCATTCTGATCGCCGAAGACTCCGTGCTGCTGCGCGCCGGTCTCGAACGCCTGCTCGCCGACGCCGGGCACACCCTGCTGCCGTCGGTCTCGACCGCCGAGGATCTGCTGCGGTCGGTCGCCGCCGATCGTCCCGATCTCGCGATCGTGGATGTGCGGATGCCGCCGACCTTCACCGACGAGGGCATCCGCGCGGCCGTGCTGCTGCGCTCGGGTGCCGGGCCCGCCCTCCCGGTGCTCGTGCTCTCGCAGTACGTCGAGGAGCGCTACGCCGCCGAGCTCATCGCCGGCGCCTCGGGCAGTCTCGGCTATCTGCTGAAAGACCGGGTCGCGGATGTCTCCGACTTCCTCGAGGCGGTCACGGCGGTCGGCTCGGGCCAGACCGTGCTCGACCCGGAGGTGGTGGCGCAGATCGTCATCCGCTCCCGGCGCAGCGACGAGCTGGCCGGGCTCACCGCCCGCGAGCGCGAGGCGCTGCAACTGATGGCCGAGGGGCGCTCGAACAGCTCGATCGCCGGGCGGATGCACGTGACCGAAGGCTCGGTCGAGAAGTTCATCTCGTCGATCTTCGGCAAGCTCGGGCTCTCGGCCGAGGAGAGCGGCAACCGCCGCGTTCTCGCGGTGCTGAAGTACCTGGGCGCCGATTCGCGGGCGTAGGCCCGTCCCCCTTTTTCTCCCTGACACTCACGAAGGACTGATCATGACGAACCCTCCTGTCTCCACCTCCCGCTCCAAGAACCGATCCCTGCGCATCGCGCTGCTCTCCGTCGGCTCGGCGCTGGTCGCCGGCCTCCTCGTCACCGGGTCGGTGCAGTTCGCCGCCGCCTCCACGGGGGAGGACGAGTCGGGCCGTTATCTCGTCGAGGAGGCGTTCACCGCGCTCGACATCGACGTGAGCGCGGCCGCCGTGACCGTGCGGTACGACGACGTCCCCGAGGCCGTGCTCGACTTCTCGGCCGGCCAGAAGGCGCTGCGCTTCGAGCACGAGGTGCGTGGCGACACGCTCGAAGTGCGCGTGGTGAACCGCGGTTGGTGGGTGTTCGGCCTGATCTCCGGCCCGTTCTCGGGGCTCGATTCGCCGCGGCTCGACGTGGTGCTGCCGAAGTCGCTCGCACCGGTCGCGCTCGACGTGCAGTCGTCGGCGGGCGACGTGGATGCGTCGGGCACGTTCGCCGCGACCGACCTGGAGACCTCGGCCGGCAACATCGACGTGGCCGGAAGTGCGGAATCGCTCCGGCTGAGCACGTCGGCCGGCAACATCGACGGCGCCGACCTCGAGGTGAGCGGAGACGTCTCGACCCACACCTCGGCAGGCAACGCCGATCTGTCGTTCGAGACGCTGCCCGCCGGACTCCGGATGCAGGGCTCGGCCGGCAACATCACCGCCGAGCTGCCCGCGGGAGAGTACGAGATCGACGCCTCGACGTCGTTCGGCACCGTCGACCGCGGGGTGCCGAGCACGCCGGGTGCCGACCGGCACTACTCGTTCGCGACCGACGCGGGCGACATCCACCTCCGGGCGCGCTAGGCCCTAGCCCTTCGCCGAGAAGTCACCTTTACGTCCATATCCCACGGGTTGGACGTAAAAGTGACTACTCGGCGAGGTGGGGGTGGGGTGGGGGCGGGGTGGGCGCGAGGTGCGGGGCCCACCCCACCCGGGACTAGCCGGCCGCGCAGGGGGTGAGGGACTCGACCTCGGGGGCCAGGGTGTTCGGGCCTCCGAGGAGCGTCACCCGGTCGGCACCCAGATCGCGGATCTGCTGCAGCGTCTCCGCCGGGATGCACGTGCCCGGGACCGTGAACAGCGGCGCACCGACCCGCGGGGCGAGCGCGGAGCCGGAGAGC
Source organism: Herbiconiux solani NBRC 106740 (assembly GCF_001571005.1). Classification (GTDB taxonomy): domain Bacteria; phylum Actinomycetota; class Actinomycetes; order Actinomycetales; family Microbacteriaceae; genus Herbiconiux; species Herbiconiux solani. Next base: position 109,392 of record NZ_BCST01000009.1, read on the forward strand.
GCATCCGGGAACTTCTCCCCGGTCGCGATCAGCACCCGGTCGGCCCGGTCGAAGAAGTGCGCGTCGATGGCCCGCGACGACTCGTACCGGTCGGCTCCCGCGAGACGCTCGGTCGGTGCGATCGCGTTCGCCGAAGCGAGGATGCCCGGGCTGACCGAGTTCTCACCGCCGGCGATCACGATCGAGGTGACCCCCAGGTCGCGCAGCAGCTGCTGCGTGGCCGCATCCAACTCGCCCGCGGCACCGTCGACCAGGATCACCGGACCCTGATCGCCGATCGCCGCGCCCGCCGAGAGGGCGTCGGGGAAGGTCGTCCCGGTCGCGAGCACCGCCATCGGGGCCGTGCCCGGGAACGCGTCGCGGGCGACGATCCGGGACGACTCGAAGCGGTCGGCGCCCTGCAGTCGCGAGACCGTCCCGAAGGCCGAGAGGGCCTTCTCGACCTCGAGGCTCACGGTCGAGGCGCCACCGACGATCACGATGCGCTCGGGGTTCAGGCGATCGAGCTCGGCACGCACCGAGTCGGGGAGGGTGCCGGCCTGCGTGAGCAGGATGGGCGCATCCGAGACCGCGGCGGCCGGAGCGGCCGAGAGCGCGTCGGGGAACACCTCGCCCGAGGCGACGTACACGACCTTCGACCCGTCCGGGAAGGCGTCGCGGGAGGCCGCGGCCGAGACCGCGTACCGGTCCTCGCCGTCGATGCGATCGGCCGCCGGGCGCACGCCGCCGGACTCGCCCGGGGGCAGCACCGACAGGGCGACCAGGCCGGCCTGCCCGTCCTGCCACTCGGTCGACAGGGCGACGTAGCGCGCGGTCTGACCGACCGGCACCGACCCGAAGGCCGAGCCCGCGGCGAGCGGGGCGACGTCGCGGAAGGTGATGCCGTCGTCGCTGACCGAGACCGTCGCGGCCGGGGTGTTCCGGCCGTCCCAGACGGTCGTGACCGTGCCGATCTCCTTCTCGGAACCGAGGTCGGTGACCATGCGGCCACCGGCGCCCGGGGTCCAGGAGGTCGCGGCATCCCCGTCGACGGCGAGCTCGGGCGAGGTCATCCCCGCGGGCAGCACCGAGGCCGGGAAGGTCAGCGTGCTGAGCGCGAGGTCGCGCACCGGGTAGGGCGCGGTGCCGGCAAAGGTCACCGTGGCGGCACCATTGCGGGCGGCACCGTCCAGCGGCACGGTACGGACGGCCTGGTTCTGCAGGTTCGTCAGCTCCACGCTCGCGGGGGCCGTGCTCGAGAGCTCGACCGTGCGGGCGTCGTCGACGGTCGCGGTGAGCGTTCCGCTCCTCGCCTCCGCCGTCGGCACCGACGCACGCGGCGTCAGCACGACCGCCGAACCGGCCGGAATGGCCAGGTCGAGGCTCGACGAGTTCTCTTCGAGGCGCTGGGTGCCCTCGAAGAGCGGCACCGAGTCGCCCGAGTAGGGCAGGTCGATCGTGGCCGTCACGGCGGCGCCGGTCAGGTTGAACGCGGTGAGGTAGCCGTCGATCGAGCTCACCTGCACGCCCTCGGCGGCCGTGGTGGGCTGGGGCGCGGCCTGCTGGGCGGCGGTGGCCGCGGCATCCCCGGGCACCATCTCGATCAGGAAGGGACCGGTCCCCTTGTCGGCCAGGCGCACCTTGTGCTCGTTTGCCTTCTCCGTCGACACGAGGATCGGGGCGTCGGTGTCGCGCACCACGAAGCCCGCCTCACCCTCGACGTTCAGCCACTTGCCCGTGCTCGAGGTGATCCGGTCGCCGACGTAGCGGAACGAGGCGGCGTCCTGCCAGGTCTCGCCGTCGAGCGAGGTCTGGATGCGGTACTCGCGTCCCGCCGAGGCCTCCCAGCCGAGCTGCACCTTCGACACGTCGACCGCGTCGCCGAGGTCGACCTGGATCCAGGAGTCGGCACGGAGGCGGTCGTCGCGGGAGACGGCCCAGCGGGTGTTCCCGTCGCCGTCGGTGACCGCGGAGGCGGGCTTCCCCGTGTCCTCGCTCGACGCGGTCGCCGGCTTGCGGGCGGCCAGGTCGACGCCCTCGGGAGAGAGGGCGCGGAAGTGGTAGAGCGAGTAGCCGTAGGTCGGAGCACCCTCGACACCCTGCATCCGCACGTAGCGCGCCTCGACCGGCGCGGCGACCTCGGAGCCCGGGGGCGTGAGCTCGACCGTGTCGGTGCGGGCGACGTTCGCGTCGGCGCTTCCCGTGTAGGCCTTCTGGGTGGTCCAGGTCTGCCCGTCGGTCGAGGTCTGCACGAGGTACCGGTCGCCCGCGCTGGCCTCCCAGGCCAGGCGCGCGGCCGAGACGGTCTGCTCCTGGCCGAGGTCGACCTGGATCCAGGAGTCGGTGCGCGTGCGGTCGGCGGTCGAGACGGCCCAGCGGCTCGACGCATCCGCATCCGTCACCTTCGAGGCGCCGCGGCCGTTCGCCGTGTCCTCGCTCGAGGCCTGGGCGGGCTTGCCCGCGGCCAGGTCGGAGGTGACCAGGGGGTCGGAGCCGTAGACGTGGAACGAGAACAGCGAGTAGCCGAACTTCGCATTGCCCTGCTGGCCCTGCATGCGGATGTAGCGTGCCGTCACCGGGTCGAAGGTGAGCGTGTCGACGCGCGCCGCCTTGGCGTCGAGCGGGTCGGCGGGGCGCACGACGGGCAGCGGTGCCGAGGTGACCTCGCCCTCCGCGGTCGTGTAGGTGCGGGTGCCGTCGAGGCCGTCGTAGCCGTTGAGGTTCAGGTTGCGCACGGTGACGCTGCCGTCGTCGGATCCCGCTCCGGTGGAGGCGTAGACCGCCGCACCGGTCGGGAGGGTGGCCTGCCCGGCGTAGCCGTCGCCGATCCGGAACACGGATGCGGTGCCCTCGAAGCCGTCACGCGGACCGGTGTAGGTGGTCGTCACCCGGTCGTCGACCTTCGCCGAGGTCTTCGGGTAGAGGTACGGGTTCGAGCCCGAGATGTTGAACAGCCAGGAGTCGTGGCTCGGCACCCAGGGGAACTTGACGAAGCCGTCGTGGCTGGAGGCCGCGGCCCACGCGTCGGAGGACTGCTGCACCGTGAGGCCGGGGACCGCACCGAAGTCACGCACGCCGGAGAGGTGCTGGAAGAACTCGTCCTCGGGAGTGGGCTGCACGACGCCGTCGGCCGACTCGGCGGCCTCGACGTGCAGGAGGTAGGAGATGCCGATCTCGGCGCGCGCCTCGGGCTCGTACTTCGGCTCGCCGGAGAACTTGGCGAGGCGGTAGACGGGCTCGTAGGCCTGATAGTCCTCGAGCGCCGAGGCCAGTCCGGCCTCCGCCCGCACCGCGTCGGGGTCGCGCTGCACCTGGCCGAGGAAGGCCATCGGCAGCACGTCGCGGCCGTAGAGGTACTCGCGGTCGTTGACCATCGGCATGAAGGGCTCGCCCTGCGCCGACATCACCATCTTCACCGACTCCCAGAGCTCGGCCGAGTTGGGCTGGTGGGTGAGGATCTCGGGCAGCGGCTGGTCGTTCAGGATGAACTGGATCGCATTGCGCCCGCCCGAGCGCCAGATGTCGGACTGGTAGTGCGGGCCGAACGATCCGTGGTTCTCGACGATGTAGGTGTCGTGGATCGTGTGCATCGTGTTGCTGGAGACCGGGGCTCCGGCGACCACGGCCGGGTTGTTGAGGTCGGCGGTGGGCTGGCCGGCGGCGTTGCGGCCCCAGTCGTTGAGCTGCTGGGACCACCGGGCGGCGTCGGGGTTCTCGGGCGCCCAGGCGAGGCCGGGTGCGAGGGCCTGGGTGTAGACGCCGGATTCCTCCTGGGCCGTGTCGCCCAGGTACTTGCCGGTCGGCCAGTCGGCGGTCCAGCTGCCGGAGAGCGGGTCGTTGCCGTAGGCGAGGTCGGCCGTGTAGGCCGACTGCCCGGTCGCGATCGTGGTCAGGTTCGCCTGGGTCTGCGCATCCAGCTGGTCCCAGAGGAGCTTGCCTGCGTCGAGGAAGTAGGACTGGAAGGTCGAATCCCAGAACAGCTGCTTGCCCCAGTTGCCGGCCGGGTTGACCAGCCGGTTCGAGGCGGCGTAGCGGGTGATCGTGGAGAGCGTCTTCTGGCGCAGCTCCTCCTTCGAGATGCCGGCGAGCTGCTCGTCGTACTCGCCGTGCGTGAGGAGCACGGCGTTGCCGAGCACGACGCCGAAGTTGAAGTCCTTGAGCTGGTAGGCGTTGATCGCCGGATCCCAGACCGTGTTCACCCAGCGGGTGTGGCGGAGGAGGGCCGCGTAATAGTCGGCGGCGATGGAGTCGGGGGCGTCGTAGGCGGGGGGTGCGGCGTCGGCGGGGGCGGGCTGGGCTGCTTGGCCGGTGTGGGCTGCTCCGGCTGCGGTGCCGGTCGCGGTGCCGCCGGTCGCTGCAGCGGCCGGGGCCGCGACGGCGAGGAGGGGGATGGCGACGCAGACGGCGGCAGCGGTGCCGATCGCCTTGCGGAACGCCCGGGAGCGGCGGGAGCGGCGGGAGCCGCCATCCGGGTCGGTGAGGGCCTCGGTGCCCCGGGCGGGGCTGAGGCGGGCTGGTCGGGTCATGTCGTCTCCTGTGAGAAGTACGCGCCTCGAGGGTGGAGTGCTGCGCAGGTCGGACTCATGACACCCGCCGCCATAGGACAACGTTGTCATGTGGGTTTCGACGAGACTATCCACAGCGTCCCCTCCAGGTCAACCACCCTTCGACAGGACGGTAATCTTGGTGCGATGACCATCACCGCTTCCGCCGACGGCTCCGCGCTCGGCAATCCCGGGCCCGCGGGCTGGGCCTGGTACGTCGACGACGACACCTGGGGGGCCGGCGGCTGGCCGCACGGCACCAACAACATGGGCGAGCTGAAGGCGGTGCTCGAGCTCTTCCGCGCCACCGCGCACGTCGACGACGATCTGCACGTGCTCTGCGACAGCCAGTACGTGATCAACACGATCACGAAGTGGATGCCGGGGTGGAAGCGCAAGGGCTGGCGCAAGGGCGACGGCAAGCCGGTGATGAACCTCGACCTCATCAAGGAGATCGACGACGCCATCCGCGGCCGCCGGTACACCTTCGAGTGGGTGCGCGGCCACGTCGGGCACGTGATGAACGAAGCGGCGGATGCGCGGGCTCGCGCGGCCGCGGAGGCCTACCAGCGCGGGCGCGAGCCCGACACGGGCCCCGGTTTCCCGGGGGCCGCGCCGGTCGCCCCGGCTTCGCCTTCGTCAGCTGCGTCGTCGGCGCCGGCCGCCGCGCCCGTCACGCCGCCTCCCGCCACGCTGTTCTAGCGGGCGGGTCGGCTTCTCGCCGACGGCTCTGCCTTGAGGTCGCTGGTCCCGTCCCAGAGCGGATCGGCTATGAGCGCGCGAACCGGCGACGCCGACGGAGGACGACGAGGAGTGCGCCACCGAGCACGGCCGCGGCGGCGAATAGGAGCGACGGCGCCCCATCCATCGCGCCGGTCTCGGCGAGCGCCGTGGTGCCGTCGCCGGCCGGGATGGCGGGAACCTCGCTGTCGGTGACGGGGGCGGGGAGGACCTGGAGGAACCAGGGCTCCTCGTTCGCGGAGGCGCGGTAGCGGGAATCGCCGAAGTAGACGGCTCCGATCGCGTACTCGCCGGCCACGGGCCAGGTCGTCGGCAGGAGGGCCCAGCCGTCGCGCACCTCCGCCGTCCCGGCGTAGCGGCCCTCGATCGAGAAGTCGACCGTGCCGCTGACGGCGTAGCGGGCCGGACCCTCGTCGAGCGGCAGCCCGTCCACGACCCGAGCGACGAGGTCGTAGTCCCAGTCGGTGCGGGTGCGCTGGCGGATGTCGTCGCCCGGCGCGATCTCGATGCGGGTCGGGCGAGGGGCGATCGTGACCACCCCGACCGTCTCGGACGGCGCGAGCAGCGAAGGATCGGCCGGCGTGAACGAGACGGAGAGGGGCTGAGTGCCGACGTCGAGCACGGCGGAGCGTGAGGGTTCGTGGGTTCCGTCCTCGGGGCCGCGGAAGGTGTAGGTCACCCGGCCGTCCTCGAGGAGGAGGTCCGGACCAGGGATGCCGAGGCCTGCGACCACGGGGGTCACGGAACCGGCGGCGGGCAGGCCGTTCGCATCCGTCACCGTGATGGAGAACGTCAGCAGGTCGCCGTACTCCAGGCCCACGGGCACGTCGAGGGTCACCGAGGTGGCCACGGGGGCGGCCGGCGCGGGCGCCTCAGCCGTGGGCGCCGTGGTTGCGGGCGGGTCGACGGATGCGGGCGCCGTCGGGGCAGGCGGGTCGACGGGCGCGGGCGCGGCGTGGGCCGCCCCGGCGCCGAGGGTCAGTGCGGTCAGCACGACGGCGGCAGCGGTCGCGCCGGCGAACCTGGCGGCCAACCGGGCGGGGGCTCGCCGGGGAGCGCGGGGCGGGCGTGCGGGCATGGGGTCCTCCTGGCTGTGGCCGGCGCATCCGGCTCTGTCTGGGAGTGTCCGCACCCCCGCATCCGGTTCCATCGGCCCGGCCCACCCCTGCCAGACGATCGAGCAGGATCGGAGAAGCGGCGCGAGGGGGCGGTTCCTAGACTGGCCGGGACGAGAGGACGATCATGGCCACGAAGGACACGACCGAGGAGGGCTTCTCCGCCGAGGAGCGCGCCGCGATGAAGGAGCGGGCGGCCGAGCTGCGCGCCGCGAAGCGTAAGGCCGGCGGCAAGGGCAAAGATGCCGAGGCCGAGGTGCTCGCGAAGATCGCCGAGCTCGAACAGCCCGACCGGGGCATCGCCGAACGACTGCACGCCCTCATCCTCGAGGCCGCACCCGACCTGACGCCGAAGACCTGGTACGGGATGCCCGGCTACGCGAAGGACGGGAAGGTGCTCGTCTTCTTCCAGAGCTCGGCGAAGTTCAAGACCCGGTACTCCACCCTCGGCTTCAACGACTCGGCGCGGCTGGACGACGGAGACCTCTGGCCCACCGCCTACGCCGTCGCCGACCTCACCCCGGCCGTCGAGAAGACCGTCTCGGCCCTGATCGCGAAGGCGGCCGCAGCGCAAGGGGGTGCGTAGTCAGGTCACCGGCCTACGGTGAAGGGATGAAAGCACTCCAGTACACGCGTGTCGGTTCCCACCCCGAGGTCGTCGAGATCGAGAAGCCCTCGCCCGGCCCCGGCCAGGTGCTGCTCAAGGTGACGGCGGCCGGCGTCTGCCACTCCGACGAGTACGTGATGAGCCTCTCCGAGGAGGAGTACACCGCCGCGGGCTACCCCCTGCCCCTCACGCTCGGCCACGAGGGCGCGGGCATCGTCGACGAGCTCGGCGAGGGCGTCGAGCACCTCGCGGTCGGCGACGCCGTCGCGGTCTACGGACCGTGGGGCTGCGGCCGCTGCCACAACTGCTCACAGGGCAAGGAGAACTACTGCACCAACGCCCAGGCCGAGGGCATCAAGCCGCCCGGCCTCGGCGCGCCCGGCTCGATGGCCGAGTACATGATCGTCGACGACGCCCGGCACCTGGTGCCGCTCGGCGACCTCGACCCGGTCGAGAACGTCTCGCTGACGGATGCGGGGCTCACCCCGTACCACGCCATCAAGAACTCGCTGCCGAAGCTCGGTGCGGGCACCTACGCGGTGGTGATCGGCACCGGCGGGCTCGGGCACGTCGCCATCCAGATCCTCCGAGCGCTCTCCGGCGCCCAGGTGATCGCCCTCGACATCAACGACGAGAAGCTCGAACTCGCCCGCGAGGTCGGCGCCCACCACACCGTGATCAGCGACGAGTCGGCGGCGGATGCGATCCGCGAGATCACGGGCGGGCTCGGTGCGAATGCCGTGTTCGACTTCGTGGGCGCGAACCCGACGATCGCCACGGCGGTGGCCGTCGCGGCCGCCGAGGCGGACGTCACCATCGTCGGGATCGGCGGGGGCACGGCGCACGTCGGTTTCGGTTCGGTCGCCTTCGACGCAGCGATCCGTGTTCCCTACTGGGGCACCCGCGGAGAGCTGATCGAGGTGCTCGATCTCGCGCGCGCAGGCCAGGTCGGGGTCGAGATCCAGACCTACTCGCTCGACGACGGGCCGAAGGCCTACGAGGCGCTGGCCGCCGGCACCATCCGGGGCCGGGCCGTCATCGTTCCGTAGCCGTCTCAGTTGCCGTCGAGGGTGCCGGACTCGTCGACCGTGGTCGGCACGGGGGTTCCGGTCTCGCTCGGGGTGGGCGTCGGCGAGCCGGTGACGGGCGACGTGCCCTCCGGGTAGGTCTGTGCCCCGCCGTTGCAGCCGGCGAGACCGATCACGGCGCCGGCCGCGATCATCGTGCCGGCGACGAGGGATCGGATGCGGTTCTGGGTGAAGGATCGGTTGCTCATGCTTCCATCCAACCCCGGTCTCGCAGAAGGCGGACGGGGTTGCGCAATGCGCGCGATCACGCTCCACTCCCCTCCCGATGCCGCTCGGCCGCTCCCGGCCTAGGCTCGCCGGCATGAGCACGGATCACGAGAAGACCCCCGACGACAAGACCACCCGGGACGAGTTCCGCGACGCCGTCACGATGACGGCCTCCGAGCTCCGCCACTGGCTCGACACCGACGAGTCGAAGTCGGTCGGCCAGAAGCCCTCGGGCGGCGGCGAGTCGACGGGGCACGAGAGCGGGCGCCACATCATCCGCATCCTCGACAAGAAGCAGGGCGACTACACCGACGCCGACTACACCCACATGCGGAAGGTGGTCGGCTACGTCGCCCGCCACTCGGCGCAGCGACCCGACGGAGACGTCCAGGACACGGCGTGGCGGTATTCGTTGATGAACTGGGGCCACGATCCGCTGAAGGAGTAGCGGGCGCCGCGGCGGCGACAGGGGTCGCAGCATCCATCAGATCAAATATGATCTACAGGTGACTTCCACCGATGGTTCGCACCCCGCTCCCCTCTCGCTGCGGGAGGTCGGGATCCGCTTCGAACGGAGCGGCGAACCCGACCTGGTCATCATCGACGACCTGTCCCTCGACGTCGAGGCCGGGCAGATGCACTGCCTCGCCGGGCGGAGCGGCTCGGGCAAGACCAGCATCCTGAAGGCCACCGCCGGCCTCGTGCGGCCGACCTCGGGCGACATCGCCTGGTCGGGCACGAGCATCGGCAGCCAGAGCGACGACCGGGTCACCGCCTTCCGTCGCCGTCACGTCGGCTACCTCGACCAGGGCGGTGTGCTGATCAGCGGCCTGACGGCGCTCGAGAACGTGCTGCTTCCCGCGGTTCCCGACCGTGAGACGCGCGACCGCGGCCGCAAGGCACGCGACCTGCTGACCCGGCTCGGGGTGGGCGGGCGGATGCGGTCCAAGCCCGAACAGCTCTCCGGCGGCGAGCGGCAGCGGGTCGCGCTGGCCCGCGCGCTGCTCTTCGACCCCCAGCTGCTGGTCGTCGACGAGCCGACCGCGAGCCTCGACCGAGCGAACGCGGACTCGGTGATCACGCTCCTGCGCTCGATCGCCGATTCCGGCACGGCGGTCGTCGTCTCGGCGCACGACCAGAACCTGATCGACGCCGCCGACACCGTCACGGTCATGGCGTGAGCGGGCATGGCGTGAGCGGGCACGGCCGTCGCGGTCCGGGCGTGCGCCGAGGCGGCAACGCGCCCGCCGCCTC
>NZ_BCST01000010.1 GCF_001571005.1 Herbiconiux solani NBRC 106740
GGTGGGTGAGGCCGCTGCGGCTGTAGACGACGCCGTCGGCCAGATCCGTCATGCGCCGGCTGCCCGCGGGCGCATCGCCCAGGGTCGCGAGCAGCTGGAACTGCACGTAGCTCAGCCCGCCGGCCTCTCGCAGCTGCCCCTCGACCGCGTGCCGGAGCAGGCTGCTCACCTCGATCAGCGAGAAGTACGCGCTCAGCTGGGCGGGGTCGAGGGCTGCCGGTTCGTCTGCCATCCCCTCAGCGTACGTGCTTCGACCTCAAAGCACCCCGCTCACGCGGGTGGTGCGTTCCGAACGGAATGAAAAACGGGGGGGTACGAGTGCATAGTGCACTCGTACCCCCCGAATCTCATTCCATTCGAATGAGAGGCGAGGCTCAGACCACGCGCTGCGGCGGCGAGACGGTCTTCGCGGGGTCGCGCTCGGCGACCGAGCCGATGACCTCGTCGATCCGCGCGAGCACGTCGGCGTCGAGCTCGACGCCCGAGGCCTGCGCGTTCGACTCGACCTGCTCGGGCCTCGAGGCGCCGATGATCGCACCGGCCACGTTCTCGTTCGAGAGCACCCAGGCCACCGCGAGCTGCGCGAGCGTCAGGTCGAGCGACGACGCGATCGGCTCGAGCTGCTGCACGCGCTGCAGGATGTCGTCGGTCAGGAACGACTTGACCGTGTCGGCCCCGCCCTTCTCGTCCGTCGCCCGCGAGCCCTCGGGCAGCGGCTGACCCGGCTTGTACTTGCCGGTCAGCACGCCCTGCGCCACCGGCGACCAGACGATCTGCGAGATGCCGAGCTCCTTCGAGGTGGGCACGACCTGCTCCTCGATCACGCGCCAGAGCATCGAGTACTGCGGCTGGTTCGACACCAGCTGGATGCCGAGCGACCGCGCGAGGTCGTGTCCGGCCCGCAGCTGGTCGGCGTTCCACTCGCTCACGCCGATGTAGAGGGCCTTGCCCTGCCGCACGACGTCGGCGAAGGCCTGCATCGTCTCTTCCAGCGGGGTCTCGTAGTCGTAGCGGTGCGCCTGGTAGAGGTCGACGTAGTCGGTGCCGAGGCGGGTGAGCGAGCCGTCGATCGACTCGAGGATGTGCTTGCGCGAGAGTCCGGTGTCGTTGTGCCCCTTGGGGCCGGTGGGCCAGTAGACCTTCGTGAAGATCTCGAGCGACTCGCGCCGCTCGCCCTTCAGTGCGTCGCCCAGGACCTGCTCGGCGACGGTGTTCGCGTACGCGTCCGCCGTGTCGAAGGTCGAGATGCCCGCGTCGAGTGCAGCGCGCACGCACTGCGTCGCGATGTCGTTCTCGACCTGAGAACCGTGGGTGAGCCAGTTGCCGTAGATGATCTCGGAGATCTTGAGTCCGCTGTTGCCGAGGTGTCGAAACTTCATGCTCCGAAACGTACTCCCCGGGAGTGGGAGCGCACCGTGCCTAGACTCGACTGCGTGATCGACGACGTGTCCCGGGCCTACTCCGATCGGGCGGCCGAGTACACGGCGCGGTTCGGGTCGATGGATGCGGTGCACCCGTCCGACCGGGAGATCGTCGGCACGTGGGCCGACGCGATCGCAGCGCGGGATGCCGGCGCGCGGGCGGCCGGGGCGGCGGCAGGGCCAGCGGCAGGGGTCGCCTCGGCGTCGCGCGACGTGGTCGACGCCGGCAGCGGCCCGGGCCAATGGACCGCGTTCCTCGCCTCGAGGGGCCTGTCCGCCCGCGGCATCGACCTCGTACCGTCGTTCGTCGACCGCGCCCGAGCCGAGTACCCGGGCCTCCGCTTCGACGTGGGCCGCCTCGAGTCGCTGCCGGTTCCGGCGGGCACGCTCGGGGGAGTCCTCGCCTGGTACTCGCTCATCCACCACCGCCCCGACACGATCGACGCCGCCCTGCGCGAGTTCGGCCGGGCACTCGGCCCCGGCGGCGCCCTGCTCGTCGGCTTCTTCGAGGGCCCGGTGCTCGAGGAGTTCGCCCACGCCGTGCTCCCCGCCTACCGCTGGCCCGTCGACGAGCTCGCCGAGCGGCTGACGACGGCCGGGTTCGAGGTCGTCGAGACGCACGCGCGGCGAACGGCGGGGGAGCGCTCGCAGGCCGCGATCAGCGCCCGGCTCGGCGAGCTGCAGCTCGTCGGCGGCCGCGAGAAGCGCGAGCTCGTGCTCGAGGACTACGACGAGGCCTGGGCGACGTCCGCCGCCGAGCACCGCCATCGCATCCGCACCGCCCTCGGCGACACCGCCCGCCTGGTCGAGCACATCGGCTCGACCTCGGTGCCGGGGCTCGCCGCCAAGCCGATCATCGACCTGCTCGTGACGGTCGACGACGTCTCCGACGAGGGGCGGTACCTGGATGCGCTGATCGGTGCCGGGTACGAGCTGCGCGTGCGCGAGCCGGGCCATCGGATGCTGCGGAGCCCCGCTCGCGACGTGCACCTGCACGTGTGGCCCGACGGAGATGCGGCGGTCGAGAACTATCTGCTGTTCCGCGACCGGTTGCGGTCGGATGCGGCGGACCGCGCCCTCTACGAATCGACGAAGCGGTCGCTCATCGCGCGCGACTGGGCCGACATGAACGAGTACGCCGATGCGAAGACGGCGGTGGTCACGGCGATCCTCGCGCGGGCGCGCGCTGCGCGCGGTGGCAGCTAGCGACGGCGGAGGAAGCCGCGCTTGCGCCGGTAGAACGGCGGGATGCCGTCGAGCAGGTGCCCCTCCCGCGGTGCGACGAACTGCACGTCGACCGGGGCGCTGAGCGAGTAGGTCACGAGGGCCTGACCGAGCTCGGGGTTCAGTGCGTCACGGGCATCGGGCGAGCCGACGACGACAACCAGGTAGCTCTCGTCCAGTCGGCGCTCGGGTGACCGGTACCCGCCGCCGGCGGCGTCAGGAGTGGCGCTGCCGGACGACTCGCCCGGCGCCTCGCCCTCCGGCGTCACCTTCCACCCGAGCACGGCCTCGTCGACCTCGGAATGCCGCGCGAACAGCGCCGAGAGCGCCTCCGTCATCCCCGGCGGCACGTGCGCCGGCTGCCCCACGAGCACGCGGGTCGCGACCGGCACGACCCGGGGCGTGAGGGTCGCCGCGCCATCCAGCAGCTGACCGATCTCGCCGGGCAGGAACTGCTTTCCGTGCGAGGAGTGCGGGTTGAGCACGAGGGTGGCGCCGCGGGTCGTCTCCCAGAAGGTGCGGCACGGGAGTGCGAGGTACGCGGTCTGGAAGCCGGGCACCGCCGCGAGTGTCTCGCGCATCCGTTCTACCGAGGTGTAGAACGGCTGAACGGATGCGCCGTCGGGCCCACGCAGGTCGGCGAGGGTCGCGAGGCCGTCGTCGGTCGCAGTGCCGGGAACGATGACCGTGGCCTCGAGCAGCGCCGTGAGGAACGCGGGCACCGCAGCCGGGTCGTTCGCCGCGGCGGCGAGCAGCTCTTCGACCTCGGTCGGGGCGGGAAGGGACTCCGGGAGCGGGGAGGCAGGCATCCTCCGAGCGTATCCGGGGCGGCCTTCGGTGCCAGGCGGGCGGGTGCCTTGTTCGAACGGGCTGAAGATCGTGCCTCTACGTGCATAGTGCACGTATGACTGCGATCTTCAGCCCGTTCGTGCAGCACCGGGGAAGAGTCGGGCTCAGCGGCGGCCGCCCGGGCGGTCGTCGTCGAGCACGCCGGGGGAGGACTCGCCGGGGAGCGTGCCGGTCGAGAGCTCGACCAGTTTGGGCGAGGCGGGCACCCCGTACCCGAGCCACATCGGTACCTTGCGGATCGCGCCGATGATGAAGAACAGCAGCGCGCCGAACACCGTCAGGCCGATGCCCCACGGCTGCAACCAGGCCTGGTCGAAGACCGGCGAGATCGCGAAGATCCCGATGCCGGTGACGAGTGTGAGGCCCACGGCGAAGCCGCCGCGCACGAGCGCCTCGCCGCCGAGCGCCGCCGCGATCGCGAGGGGGAGGAGCACCGAGGCGACCATGATCCACGCGCCGATCGCCGGGCCGATCGCGTTCTCCGCATCCTCGCCGGCCTGGTCCACGATCGTCCAGGAGATGAACGAGACGAGGAAGCCGACCACGAGGAGCACCGGGATCGATACCAGGAGGATGATCGTCGCCCGCCTGATGAAGTCGTCGCTGAAACGGTAGACGCGCTCGCCGGCCTTGCGGCGACCGGGGCTGATCGGCGTCGCGGCCGCTTTCGCGGCGGCCTGCTCGCGCGTGCGGCGGGCCGCGGACTGCGCCCGGCGCTTCTTGCTTCGGCGTGCACGCGCGGTCGACATCCGAGCCCCCCGTCCTGGCCGTCGTCGACGGCGTCCCCCTGAGATTACGCGGCGAATGGATGCGGGTCCAGCGACTCATCGACAGTTGTCACCCCCGCTCCGGTAGCGCCACGCGGGCTGGCGTTCGACGGGTCCGGGTCGAGCGACGTGACACGTTCTGGGGGTAAGGCGAGGCGGACAGGGCGTTCGCCAGGACTATACGCTTGGGGGAAATCAGGACTCGACGACCTGCTGCCGCTTCCATGCCGGGGGTCGTCCGAATGCGGGGGAACGCACAGATGCCGAGAACAACCCTGGGCCGATTGGCCCTCGTCGCCGGAGCGATCGTGGGCGCGGTCGCCCTTCCGTTGGGAGCGCTGGCCCCGGCCGGCGCGGTCGGCACCCCGGCGCCCGATGCCGGCACGCTCGCTGCCGCTGCCGCTGTCCGGGCCGACTCCTCGGACCCCTCCGGTGTCGCAGGACTCCTGGGCGGGGACGGCGTCATCGCGCCCTCGCTCCTGGCGCTCGCCGAGGCCGCGGAATCCGCCCCGACCGACGAAGCCCCGACCGACGAAGCCCCGAACGCCGCCGCCGGACTCGCAGCCGGGTTCACCCAGTCGGGCCCGGGCTCGGTCCCGCTCGACGAGCAGGGCCGCGTCGCCGTGTCGGTGCGGTTCTCGTCGGCCGCCGCACAGCAGGCCGCGGTGCCCACGCTGCAGTCGCTCGGCAACATCCGCTCGGTGACCACCAGCATCCCGACCGTGGTCGTGTACCTGCCGACCGCATCCTTCGACGACGCCGCGGCGCTCGCCGGAGTCGTCTCGGTCGCCGCGGTCGTCCGGCCCCGTCACGCCGGTGCGAGCGCCGCCCTCGAAGCGTCCGCCGCACCTGCGGCCGCCGCCACCCCGACCGCACCAGCGAGCTGCCGCAGCATCCCGGTCAACTCGGATGCCCCGCTCCGCGCCGACATCGCGCGCGCCGCCTTCGGAGTCGACGGCACCGGCGTGACCGTCGGCATCCTCTCGAACTCGTTCAACGCGCTCGGCCCGGACAACAGCGCCGTCTCCGACGAGGCGCAGGACATCGCCGCCGGCTCCCTCCCCGGCCCCGGCAACCCCTGCGGTTACACCACGCCCGTGAACGTGTTGATCGACGACACCCCCGCCGACGACGAGGGCCGTGCAATGGCCCAGACCGTGCACGGAATCGCCCCGGGTGCCACCCTGCTGTTCGCGGCGGCCGGTTACACCGAGGCGGAGTACGCCGACCGCATCCAGAAGCTCGCCGACAACGGCGCGCGGGTGATCGTCGACGACGACGTGCTCCCCACCGAGCCGTGGTTCCAGCAGGGCGCGGTGGCGCAGAAGATCGAGGCGCTCCGCGCGCAAGGCATCCTGTACTTCTCGGCGGCCCAGAACGAGTCGAGCATCGGCTACGTCGGCGAGGAGGAGAACCGCCCCACCGGTTCCTGGGAGGCGGATGCATATCGGCCGACGGACTGTCCCGCGGCCGTTCTGACCTGGGCCGCCGAGGCGGGGGTGAGCGCGGCACTCGACTGCAACGACTTCGGCGACGGCAGCGTCGTGGGCGCCGGACCCGCCGAACTCGGTGTCGACTTCATGGTCTACGCGAAGAATCCGGCCACCGTTGCCCTGCAATGGGCAGAGCCCGCTGACCGCGTATCGACCCTCCTCGTCCCGCTGCTGCTGCAGCAGGTCCCGGGGCCGCCCGCGGCCGACGGCACCCCGGGAGCCCTCGTCTGGGAGACCGTCGGGGAGCCGGTTCTGCCGGATGCGACGAAGCCCGGAACACTCCTCTCCATCGATGCTCTGCGCACCGGACAGCTGGATCTGCGGGTGGTGGTCGTGCGGCTCATGAAGGGAACGGAGCCCGCGCCGACTCCCCGGTTCAAGATGATCTTCCAGCTCGACAGTGCGGGGGTCCTGGCGATCGACCGGGCCGCGCCCGAGGGCGTCACGATCGGATCGACGATCTTCGGCCACCCGACCGACCCGTCCGTGTTCACGGTCGGGGCGACCTCCGCCCTCGAACCCACCGTGATGGAGCCGTACTCGGGCATCGGACCGGTGCAGTACTACTTCGGCCCGGTACGCGCCGACGCCGTCCCCGCCGAGCCGCTCGCCGACTCCCGGCCGCACTCGAAGCCCGACATCACCTCGGTCGACAACCCGCAGACGACGTTCTTCAATCAGCTCACCGAGACCGGCGCCTATTACTTCGGCGGAACCTCGGCGGCGGCACCCAACGCCGCCGGCGTCGCGGCGCTCGCCCTGCAGCATTCGCCGCAGAGCTCGGGCGACGCGGTCCGCTCGGC
Organism: Herbiconiux solani NBRC 106740; assembly: GCF_001571005.1. GTDB lineage: Bacteria > Actinomycetota > Actinomycetes > Actinomycetales > Microbacteriaceae > Herbiconiux > Herbiconiux solani. The sequence goes on from NZ_BCST01000010.1 coordinate 6,558, forward strand.
GTTCGAGCGCACGGCCACGCCGGTCCCGGCGCAGGCCTGGGACTACGGGCGCAGCACCGAGAACTGGCAGGGCGCCGGCATGATCAACGCCTACGCCGTGCTCGCGGCCTTGCCCGCCGCACCCACACCCGTGGTCCCGGCCGGCAACTCGACGCGCCTGGCCGACACCGGGGCGCCCGTCACGGGCGAGCTGGTGCTCGGGGCGCTGGCCCCGTCCGCACTCCTCGGCGGCCTCCTCCTGCGCCGCCGCCGAGCCCTGGCGGCGCGCGCCTGAGCGGAGTTCTGGATGCGGGGGCCGCAAGTTACCACGATGCGGCCCCCGTGGAACCCCCTTGGGGTGGGAGGATCCTCCGCATAGCGTGAGAGGGCGCGTTCGCGTACGCATGCCCATCCCTACTCCGGTTAAGGAATCTCTGTGAAAATCCTGCCTTCTGCGAGACGCTCCGTCGCGTCCCGCCTCGCGATGATCGGCGCCGCTGCCGTCATCGTGGTCGCCCCCGTCCTGATCACGACCACCGCCGCCAGCGCCGACGCGGGGTTCGATGTGACCACGCCGTCGCAGGGGCAGCTCAACGTCCCCGAGTACCTGCCGAACACCGCGCAGTTCGCGGGCGTCGGGCTCTCCGACGGCAACCACGTCGACGTGCAGTACGTGACCGGCGACGGCACCCAGCACACTGCCATCTACGGCGGCAACCAGCGGAACGCCGACGGCACCTGGACCGCGATCGCGAACTTCGACCTCCTCGGCGTCGGCCAGACGCAGGTCGTGAGCGTCGTGCAGGAGGTCGCTGCCGACGGCACGGTGCTGCAGGCGCGTCCGCTGACCTTCTCGCTCCAGGTCGCCCCGAACCCGGCGAACCCGTTCGAGGTCACCTACCCCGGAGTCACCCAGACCGTCGACTCCACCACCCCGACCTTCACCGGAACCGGTGAGCCCGGCGCCGAGATCGTGATCACCTACGGCGCCCGCAGCCTCACCACCGCTGTGGCGGGCCGCGGCTTCGTCGGCGCCGACGGAACGTTCTCGATCGAGACCGACTTCAGCCGCCTCGAGCCCGGTGCGGGCACGGAGGCGACCGGCGGAGTCGGAGCCACCTTCACCCAGACGCTGAACGGTCAGCCCGTTCCCGGCTTCGGACCCCTCTCGGTGCTGTTCTACTTCGCCGAGGCTCCCGTGGCGCTCATCCCGGTCACGCTCACGATCGATCCCGCCTCGCTGACGCTGTCGGATGTCACGAACCCCGACAAGGGCGTCACCGTCTCGGCGACCGGCTTCAGCCCCAACGAGGGCCTGACCTTCGCGCTCACCGGCCCCGACGGCCAGCCCGTCGACCTCGACGCGAACGGCCTGTTCGCCGATGACGAGGACGGCAGCTTCGCCGGACCTCTGACCCTCTCGGGCGACATCCTCGTCGGCAACTACTCGCTCAGCATCTCGGGCGACCGCAGCGGCCGTTCCGTGACCGCCGCCTTCACGGTCGTCGCCGACCCCGCCACCCCGGTCACGCCGACCACCCCGGCCAACCCGGGTACCGGCACCGGCACGACGACCACGGGCGCCGGCGGCGCACGTCTGGCGGCCACGGGCTCCGACGCGGCACCCCTCGGCGCTCTCGCCGGTGGCCTGGTCCTCGGCGGTCTCGCCCTGGCCCTCCTCCGCCGTCGCGCCACGGTCTGATCCGACCACCTCGCGGCGCGCGCCGGCTGACCGTCGCGCGCCGCACCCTTCGATGAGGCCGCCCACCCGGGCGGCCTCATCGTCGTTTCGGCGCGGCCGTTCCCCGACTCTCGGTTCGAGCGGCCGACGGTCGGCGGCCGGGCGAGAACGTCGCGGGTGGTTAGGCGCGGCGCGTGCGACTCACGGGCCGGGCGCGCTCAGCACGCCCCCAGCTCAGGCCGGGCGGCGGGTCGTGGGGAGGTAGTGGTCCTGGTGGTCGTGGAGCACGCGCTCGGCGCGATCGGCATCGCCTGAGCCGATGGCCTCGACGATCTCGGCGTGCGCCCGCGCCGCCTCGACCAGCGGGCCGTCGTGGTTCGCCGTCGCCATGATCGTCATGACCTCGATGCCGAGCGAGTTCCAGGCGCGCTCGAGCGCATCGTTTCCGGCCGCGCGCACCACCGAGCGGTGGAACTCGGTGCTGGCCTTGGCGTAGACGAGCGGATCCCCGCCCTCGGCCGCCTCGAGCAGATCGTCGTACGCGAGCTGGATGGCGTCGCGCGCCGGCTGCGGCACCGACACCGCGATCCGCCCGGCGAGGGATTCGAGGGCCGCCCGCACGGGCACGCTGTCGACCAGATCCTGCTCGGCCATGTCCCGCACCCGCGCCCCGACGTGCCGGCGCACGTCGATCAAGCCGAGGGCCGCGAGCTCGCGGAGCGCCTCGCGGACGGGGGTCTGGCTGGTGCCGAGCAGCTCGGCGATCTCGAGCTCGCGGATGGGGCTGCCGGGAGCGAGTCGCCCCTCGGAGATCTCGACGACGAGGTAGTCGCGCACCTGGTCGGCGACGGTCAGCCGGGCGAGACGGGTCGAGCCGCTCGCCGGTCGGGCTTGATTGCTCACGCGTGCCCCCTTCTCGTCTCCGATGGTAGTCCCCCTGGACATCCTCACACATTATCGATAATCCTTGACAGCCGAACGAGCCACGTTCTACTCTCGACGAAACCGAGGTGGAAAGCGCATTCCGCGCAATCACGATGATGTGAGGAAACCCATGCCAGTCCTGCAGATCGCCGGCGTCTCGAAGAGATTCTTCGGCTTCAGCGCCCTCTCCGGGGTCGACCTGACCGTCGAGGCCGGCGAGGTGCACGCGCTCGTCGGCGAGAACGGCGCCGGCAAGTCGACCCTGATGAAGATCCTCGCCGGCGTCGACCAGGCCGACGAGGGCACGATCGAGCTCGAGGGGCGCCCGGTCTCGTTCGCACATCCGGCCGCCGCCTACGCCGCGGGAATCTCGACCGTCTTCCAGGAGTTCACGCTGCTGCCCGAGCGCACCGTCGCCCAGAACATCTACCTCGGCCGCGAACCCCGCCGCCGCGGGGTCGTCTCCGCGTCGCTGATGAACCGGCGGGCCGCCGAGCTGCTCGAGTCGATGGGGGTGCACGGCATCCACCCGGCCGACCGGGTCGGTGCGCTCTCGGTGGCCCAGCAGCAGATCGTCGAGATCGCGAAGGCCCTGAGCTACGAGCCGCGCGTGATCTCGATGGACGAGCCGACCGCGGCCCTGGCCGAGCACGAGGTCGACCTGCTCTACGGCATCATCCGCCGCCTCGCCGATCGCGGCGTGGCCGTGCTCTACGTCTCGCACCGCCTGCGCGAGATCTTCGACCTCTGCGACCGGATCACGGTGCTGAAGGACGGCGCGCTGGTCGCCACCACCGACTCCTCGGCCATCACCGAGGACGAGCTGGTGCGCCTGATGGTCGGCCGCTCCCTCTCCACCGTCTTCCCCGCCCGCGGCGACGGCGACGCGCCGGGCGAGGTCGTGCTCCAGCTCGACGGATGCGGCAACGGCTCCGTCGACGCGATCGACCTCACCGTGCGCGCCGGCGAGATCGTCGGCCTCGCCGGCCTCCAGGGGGCCGGGCGCACCGAGGTGCTCGAGGGCATCTCGGGTGCGGTGCCCTTCTCCCGGGGCCGGATGCGGCTGGACGGCGCCGAGCTCACCTCGGGCACGCCGGCCCGCGCCATCCGCGCCGGCGTCGCCCACCTCACCGAGGACAGGAAGGGCACCGGGCTGGCCCTCGGCCAGACCATCCTCGACAACGCGCTCTCGGTGACGCGCGCGGTGCGGCGCACGCCGCGGGCCGGCGGCGGTGCCGCACAGGCCTCCGGCGGTGCAGCACTGGCCTCCGGCGGTTCGGGCCGGGTCGCTCGGCTCACCGCCCTCCTCGACGATCTCGAGCTCGCCGCCCGCGGCCCCGATCAAGAGGTGCGCTACCTCTCCGGCGGCAACCAGCAGAAGGTCGTGCTGGCGAAATGGTTGCTCACCGAACCGCGGGTGATCCTGCTCGACGAGCCCACCCGGGGAATCGACGTGGGCGCCAAGCTCGCGGTCTACACGGTCATCCGGCGTCTCGCCGCCGCGGGGCTCGCGATCGTGCTCGTCTCGAGCGAGCTGCCCGAGCTGATCGGCATGGCCGACCGCATCCTGGTGCTGCACGAGGGCCGCATCGCCGCCGAGCTGCCCGGGGGATCCGACGAGGAGTCGATCGCCCGAGCCGCCAGCGGCCTGCCGATCGGGGAGGCCGTCGCATGAGCGCCCCTACCACGAACCAGTCCGGCACCCCCTCCGGCAACCGCTCCGGCAACCTGGCTGCCGCTGCCGCCACCAGCCCGCGCCGCGCCGCCACCACCGTCCGCCGCCTCCGCGGCTCGACCACCGCGACCGTCTACCTCGTGCTCGTCGTCGTGCTCATCGCCTGCGCCGTGCTGTCGGCGCTCGCCGGCCGCTCCTTCTTCTCGCCCGGCAACCTCTCGGCCCTGCTCACCGCGACGACCGTGCTCGGCTTCGTCGCGATCGGGCAGACCCTCGTCATCCTGGTCGGCAGTCTCGACCTCTCGGTGCCGTTCCTGGTCAGCCTGTCCAGCGTGCTCGCCGCCGGCACGATGCAGGGCAGCCCCGACGCCTTCGCGACCGGGGTGCTCGTCGCCCTCGTGGCCACGACCGTCCTCGGCCTGGTCAACGGCGTGCTCGTCGGGCTGGTCGGCATCAACGGCTTCATGGCGACGCTCGGCGTCGGGCTGATCATCTCGGGCTACCTCTTCACGAACTACCAGGGCAGCACGGGCCAGGCCTCCCCGCAGCTGGTGTCGCTGGGCTCCGCCTCGATCGGCTTCGTGCCCGTGCTCTCCATCGTGCTGCTCGCGTTCTTCCTCGGCACCGCCGTGCTGCTCACGCGCACCCGCACCGGGATGCACCTCTACGCGGTGGGCGGCGACCCGCACGCGGCGCGGCTCTCCGGCGTGCGCACGGCCGCGCCGGTGCTCCTGGCGCACGCACTTTCCGGGCTCTTCTCGGGCATCGCCGGGCTCGTGATCGTCGCCCGGCTCGGCGTCGGCAGCCCCGGAGTCGGCGGCCAGGGCGGCTACGACCTGCTCTCGATCGCGGCCGTCGTGCTCGGCGGCGCCGCCCTCGCCGGCGGCCGGGGCTCGCTCTGGGGCACGCTCGGCGGCATCCTCATCTTCGCCAGCATCGACTCGCTGCTCGGCATCCTCGAGGTGAACCCCTATCTGAAGGATGTCGTGCGCGGCGTCGTGATCGTCGCGGCAGTCGCCGTCTACGCCCGCCGCAAGGGCCTGTCGAGCATCGTGCGCTTCCCGGGCGGCCCGACCCGGGCGGCGATCGATCGCGGAGGGGCCGAGACCGCCGACCCCGGCCCTGTGAACCGGAGCGACGTCGAAGTCGGCCCGATCGCCGCCCACCCCGAGACCACCGGAAGGAGCGGACGATGACCGCCACGATCACCACCGGCCCCGGCAACAACAACGGCAACAACGGCAACGGCAACGGCACCAACGCCACCCCCACCCGCGGCGACGCCGTCCCGCGCTACACCGGCAGGCGCTCGCCCCTGGCCCAGCGTTTCCGCCGCGGCATCGTCACCCCCGGCGGAGCGGTGTTCGTGCTGCTCGCCCTCCTCCTCGCCGCGCTCTTCGCCCTCAACCCGCAGCTCGCGGGCGAGGGCCAGTTCACCCGGTTCATCGGCCGCACGGCCCCGATCGCGATCGTCGCCCTGGGCCAGTACTTCGTGATCCTCTCGGGTGAGCTCGACCTCTCGATGGGAGCCGTGATCTCGGCCCAGGTCGTGCTGGCCGGCAACCTGATCGGCCAGGACGCCGGGATGATCCTCCCCGTGCTCGCCCTGATGATCCTGGTCGCCCTCGTCGTCGGCCTCGTCAACGGCCTGATCGTCACCTTCCTGCGGGTGCCCAGCTTCATCGCCACCCTCGGCACCGCCTTGGTGATCTCAGGCCTGACCTTCTACTCGACCGGCGGCGCCCCGAGCGGCAATCCGACCGACGCCTTCCGGGCCATCGGCCGCAGCGGCATCGACGGCATCCCGGTGCTCGGCTTCCTCCCGTTCTCGGTGATCGTGCTTGCCGTGCTGATCGTGCTGGCCGTGCTCCTCGTGCGCAGCCCGTTCGGCCGGATGCTCGCCGCCGCCGGCGACAACTCCCGCGCGACCGCGCTCACCGGCGCCTCGGTCGCCTTCCTCCGCATCCGGGCCTTCGCGATCTCCGCGATCGCCTCGACGGTGGCCGCCGTGCTGCTGATCGGCTACGCCGGGGTCAGCCCGGTGGTCGGTCAGGGCTACGAGTTCACCGCGATCACCGCGGTCGTGCTCGGGGGCGTGGCCCTGAGCGGCGGCCGCGGCTGGGTGCTGTCGGCGGTCGCCGGAGCATTCGTGCTCGAGGTGCTCTTCAGCCTGCTCGACTTCGCCGGGGTCGCCTCCACGTGGCGGCCCGCGGTGCAGGGCGCGATCATCCTGGTCGCGCTCGGTGTGCCCCTCATCCGCTGGGCACGCCTCCGAACCATCGTGCCGCGGCGCGCCCCCCAGGGCGGCGCGGCGCACCACACCGGGACCGGCAGCGTTGCCGGCCGACGAAAGGGATGACAGTGCAGAAACGAATCCTCACCAGAACCGTGGTGCTGGCCACCGGAGCAGCTCTCGCGGTGTCGCTGGCCGGATGCGCGCCGGGTGGCAACACGGGCGCGGCCGGCGGCGCGGGCGCCGGCGCGGGTGACAGCAGCTCAACCGCCGCCGCGGCGAACCCGTGGTTCGACCAGGCCCAGTTCGACACCGAGGACACCCAGCGCACGGCGAGCTTCGAGGGCGACCCGAGCCAGCCCTACCTGCAGTATCTGAAGGGCGACATGGTCGACGCCTCCGCCTACAAACTCGACCGCGCCGGCAAGGTCTGCTTCTCGAACGCCGCCCTCAGCAACACCTGGCGCCAGACCGGCTGGATCACGATGAACCAGCAGTTGCAGGTGCTGAAGGACCAGGGCGTGATCTCGCAGCTCGAGACCCGCAACGCGCAGGACAGCGACGACACCCAGGTCGCCGACATCGACTACTTCATCAGCGAGGGCGACTGCGACGGCTACATCATCGCGCCGAACTCGCCGCAGGCGACCGCCTCCGCCGTGCAGCGCGCCTGCGACACCGGCAAGCCCGTGGTGATCTTCGACCGCGGCGCCGGCACCGACTGCGAGACCTCCTTCGTGCACTCGGTCGGCGGCATGGCCTGGGGTATGGACTCCGCCGGCTTCATCGCGGGCAAGGTCGGCGACGGGGCGCACGTGGTGGCTCTCCGGACCGCCCCCGGCGTCGACGTCTTCGAGCAGCGCTGGGCCGCGGCGCAGCACGTGTTCGACGACGCCGGCATCCAGGTGACCGACTACATCACCGGTGCCGACCCCTCGAAGATCAAGAGCACGATCACCGACGAGATCGCCAAGGGCAAGGTCGACGCGGTCTGGGTCGACCTGGGCGACCAGGCGGTCCCCGCGATCGAGGCCTTCGAGGATGCCGGGGTCGACATCCCGATCGTCACCGGCGAGGACAACCTGGCCTACCTGCGGGCCTGGAAGGACACCGGGATCGACGGCTTCGCCTCGGTCTACTCGGCCTACCAGTGGCGCACGGCCCTGATCGCGATGGGCGACCTGTTCCAGGGCACCGACATCCCGAAGGACTGGGTGCTCCCGCAGATCCCGGTGACCGGCGACGAGCTCGACGCGGTGCTGAAGACCAACGACGGAATGCCCGACGGGCAGTACGCCTCCTTCGGCGGCGAAGACCTCCCCGGCTTCCCGCAGGTCTGGCAGGACCGGGTGATGCCGTGAGCGACCTGCTGACCGCCGACGACCGGCGCGACCTCGTCGCCATCGCCCGCGCCCTCTATCCGCACGCCGGCCTCGGCGACGGCCCCTACGAACGGGCGGTCGACGCGCTGATCGCCCAGGCCGCCCGGCAGCCCGCCGTGCTGCACGCCCTGACCGACGGGCTGGCCGGGGTGCGCGAGGCCACGAGCATCCCCGATGCGGACGAGGGCACGCTGCAGGCACTGCTCGCCGAGCGCGAGCAGACCCCGTTCTTCCGCACCACCCGGGCGGTGATCGCCTGGGAGCTGTACGACGACGAGGAGACCTGGGAGTACATCGGCTTCCCGGGCGCCTCGTTCGAGAAGGGCGGCTACCTCTCGCGCGGTTTCGACGACCTCGCCTGGCTGCCCGAGCCGCGGATCGAGGAGAGCCCGCTGCCGATGACCGAGGTGGGGCCGCTCGCGGCCCGGAGACAGGAGGAGGTCGCATGACCGGCTATTCACACGACGACGACGACGTCGCGGTCATCATCGGCTCGGGACCCGGTGGGGCGACGCTCGCCCTCGCCCTGGTGCGCGCCGGCCGTAAGGTCGTGCTGCTGGAGGCGGGACCGTGGATCGACCCCGACGACTTCGTCAACGACGAGCGGATCGCCTACCAGCAGCTGACCTGGACCGACCCGCGGCTGGCCACCGGCGACTGGTCGCTGGCCCGGGACTTCCCGGCGAGCCCGGCCTGGATGGGCAAGGGCGTCGGCGGCACGTCGCTGTTCTGGACCGGGCTCACACCGCGGTTCAAGCGGCACGAGGTCCGCGCGGCGAGCACGTACGGCCGGGTGCCCGGCACGAGCCTCCGCGACTGGCCGGTCGACCTCGACGACCTCGACGAGCGATACGAAGAGGCCGAGCGGGCGATGGGCACCTCCCATCGCCAGGGCCGCCCGCCGATGCCCGCGAACAACAACTACAAGGTGCTGGCGAACGGGGCGAAGGCGATCGGCTACGAGCACTACGCCACCGGCCCCTACGCCACGAACGTCGAGCCCTACGACGGCCGGCCCGGCACCCTTCAGGACGGCTTCTGCCAGCAGGGCGACAAGAGCAGGGCGAAGTGGAACCCGTCGGTCAGCGAGATCCCCAAGGCGCTCGCGACCGGCCTCCTCGACCTCCGCACCGAGGCGCGGGCCGTGCAGATCACGATCGGCCGCGACGGCCGGGCCGACGGGGTCGTCTACGCCGACCGCACCGGGCTGCACCGGCAGCGCGCCGCCCTGGTCTCGGTGGCCGGGAACGCGATCGAGACCCCGCGCCTGCTGCTGCTCTCGGCGACGACCGGGCATCCCGACGGCCTGGCGAACTCGTCGGGGCTGGTCGGCCGCAACTACATGCGGCACACCACGGGTGTGGTCTACGCCGAGTTCCCGGACGAGGTGCACATGTACCGCGGCGAGCCCATGGCGGGCATCGTCAACGACGAGTCGCGCCACGACCCCTCGCGCGGCTTCGCGGGCGGGTACTACCTCGAGATGATCGCGCAGGGCCTGCCCTCGTTCAGCACCTTCATGGAGCCGGGCGGCTGGGGGCCGGAGTTCACCTCGAAGATCGAGGCCTACACCCGCACCGCGGCCATCTGGATCTGCGGCGAGGACATGCCACAGGAGTCCAACCGGGTCACGCTGAGCGGCGCCGTGCTCGACGACCTCGGGCTGCCCGTCCCCGAGGTGCACTACGACGACCATCCGAACGACCTGGCGATGCGGCGGCACGGCTACGAGCAGGCCGAGAAGCTCTTCCGGGCCGTGGGCGCCGTGCGCACCACGCGCGCCCCGGCGATGCCCTCGGGGCACAACATGGGCACGGCACGGATGAGCGACGACCCCGCCGCGGGCGTCGTCGACGGCTACGGCCGCAGCCACGACATCCCGAACCTGTTCGTCTCCGACGGCTCGCTGTTCACCACGAGTGCGGCGGCGAACCCGACCCTCACGATCATGGCCCTGGTGCTTCGCCAGGCCGACCACATCCTCACCACCGGGGTCGCCGACCGCGTTCCGGCGGCGACCCGAGAAGGAGCACACCGATGACCATCGCGACGATCGACCCCACGACCGGGGAGACCCTGAAGGAGTTCACCCCGCACACGCCGGCCGAGATCGAGGAGAGGATCGCGGCGGCGCACGCGGCCTACCTCGAGCTCGCCGGCACGACCTTCGAGCAGCGGGCCGGGTGGATGCGCGCCGCCGCCGACATCCTCGAGTCCGAGGTCGACACGGTCGCCTCGCTGATCACCACCGAGATGGGCAAGACGCTGGCGACGGCCCGCTACGAGGCGCTCAAGTCGGCCACCGGCATGCGGCACTACGCCGACAACGCCGAGCGCTACCTCGCGCCGGAGCAGCCCGTCGACCCGGCGAAGGCCGGGGCCTCCGGGCTCAGCGTGCGCTTCGATCCGATCGGCGTGGTGCTCGCGGTGATGCCGTGGAACTATCCGCTCTGGCAGGCCATGCGGTTCGCCGCCCCCGCGCTGATGGCGGGCAACACGGGGTTGCTCAAGCACGCCTCGAACGTGCCGCAGAGCGCGCTCTACCTGGGCGAGCTGTTCGAGCGCGGCGGGTTCCCGCACGGGGCATTCCAGACGCTGCTGATCGAGGGCGCGCAGGTGGCGCCGCTGCTGGACGACCGGCGCATCCGTGCGGCCACGCTCACCGGATCGGTCGCGGCCGGCGCCTCGGTGGCTGCGGCGGCGGGCCGCAACGTCAAGAAGACGGTGCTCGAGCTCGGGGGCACGGACGTGTTCATCGTGCTGCCCTCGGCCGACGTGCAGCGCGCCGCGGAGCTCGGCGTGACCGCGCGGGTGCAGAACTCGGGCCAGTCGTGCATCGCCTCGAAGCGCTACTACGTGCACTCCGACGTCTACGACGACTTCGCCGGCCGCTTCGTCGAGGGCATGGCCGCGACGACGACCGGAGACCCGCGCGCGGAGTCGACGACCTTCGGGCCGCTCGCCACCGAGCGCGGGCGGAGCGACGTGCACGAGCTGGTCGAGGACGCGGTGGCCAAGGGAGCGACCGTGCTCACCGGCGGCACGCTGCCCGAGGGGCCGGGCTGGTACTACCCGGCGACGGTGCTGACGGATGTCACCCCCGAGATGCGGATCTTCCGTGAGGAGTGCTTCGGACCGGTGGCCTGCCTCTACCGGGTCGACGGCATCGACGAGGCCATCGAGCGGGCGAACGACTCGGACTTCGGGCTCAGCTCGAGCGTGTGGACGAACGACGCCGCCGAGATCGAGCGGTTGGGTCGCGAGATCGACGCCGGCGGTGTGTTCGTCAACGGGCTCACGGCCTCGTTCCCGGCCGTGCCCTTCGGCGGGGTGAAGGACTCGGGCTACGGCCGCGAGCTCTCGGATCTCGGCATCAAGGAGTTCGTCAACGCGAAGACGGTCTGGCAGGCCTGATCCCGCAGCGCCCGGTACCGGCGGCCAGGGCGGTCGCCGGTGCCGGGCGCCGGCATGCCCGGGGCGGGTCAGTGCAGCAGGAGCATGAGCCCCAGCTGCACGGCGGTCAGCCCGAACACCAGGGTCCCCGGCACCAGCGATCCGCCGCGGGCTCGGCGGAGGGCGATCACCGCGGCGCGCACCACGAACCAGACCACGAGCACCACCGCGGGGTCGGTCGCGAGCCCCCACGGGGTCAGGGCGGAGCCGGTGGCATGATGCCCCCACATCGCACCCGCCCCGCCGGCGGCCGGCTCGGCGGCGGCTGTCGCCCCGGCCATCGGCAGCGTCAGCAGCGCCATGGCCCACAGGTCGAGGATCGCCTCCCGGGCCCAAGCGGCGGTGCGCGCCCTCGGGGCGATCAGCAGCGAGGTCAGGATGCACGCGGCCGCGACCGCGAGCGACACACCGGAGCGCGACCCGGCGGCCGCGAGCAGGAGCACGAGCATCCCGCCCGCCATCACGGCGTGCGGCCACACCATCAGATGCGGCGCCCGCCCCACAGGGCGCGCGCGGACGCCGCCGGAGGCGACGAACCCGGTCATCGAGCCGGGAGGGCTCCGGCGCCGACCAGGCGCGCCGCGAGCTCGACGGCACCCGTGACGGGTGCGCGGTCGAGCAGGGCGACAGCGAGGCCGGGGTGGCGCGCGGTGACGAGCGCCGACATCCGGTCGAAGAGCACGGGCTGCGCCGTCACGACCGAGCCGGCCGCGATCACGTCCGAGCCGATCGCCCCGTGGGCGAGCAGCTGGTCGACGAGCCGGGCCAGGTGGCTGGCGGCGCCGTCGATGACCAGGGCGGCCTCGACCGAGCCGTTCTCGGCGGCCCGGAAGACCGCGGGCGCGTGCGGGCCCCAGTTCTCGGTCGTCGGGTCGTCGTTGACGGCGCGGGCGAGGCGTTCGGCGTCGGCCACCCCGAAGCTCTCGAGCAGGATGCTGAGGAGCGGGTCGGCGGTGCCGGTGCCGTCCGGGCGAGCGACCCCGCCCGAGTCCGCGGCCGCTGCCGCGGCCGCTGCCCCGATCCCGGCATCGATGCCCGCGTCGATCCCGTCGTCGTGTCGCGCGAGCGCGCGCTTCACGGCCTCGCGCACGATGCCGGCGGCCCCGGCGTCGTCGCCGATCACCGAGCCCCAGCCTCCGGCGGTGAGGAAGGAGCCGTCCTCGTCCCAGCCGACCCCGATGGCTCCGGTCCCGGCGATCAGGCCGATCACGTGCTCGAGCCCCGCGGCCGGCGCGATCAGCGCCGCGTCGTTGACGGCGACCGTGGGGACGCGCAACCGGTTCGTCAGCGCTGTGCCGAACTCGAGCATCAGTGCCGTGTTGTCCAGGCCCTGCGCGCCGATGCCGAGCGCCGAGACCGGGCCGGGCAGCGCGGGCGCGAGCGTCTCGAGCGCCGCCGCGATCCAGGCGACCCCGTGCTCGACCGGCTCGGCGTCCCAGTCGTGGGAGGGCAGCGTCGTCTCGGTCACGAGCCGGCGGGCGCCGTCCTCCGCCCGCACGGCGGCCTTGGTGCCGCCGATGTCGAGTCCGATGAACAACGTCATGCGACGGTGCCCGACGAGGAGGTCTCGACCTTGGTGTCGGCGTTGTGGAAGACGAATTCCTCCACGTCGATGCCGCGCACGAAGGCCATGTCGTTGGCGAAGGCCTGCATGACGAGCGCCTCGAGGATGGCCCGCTGGGCCGCGTGCCGCCGCGGCAGCGGGATGACGGTGAGCGACTCGGTCTCCGGCACGTCCTGCGAGGTGATCAGCACCACGCGGTGGCCGGCGGCGCTCAGTGTCTGGGCCAGGTCGATCTCCCGTTCGTCGCCGAGCACGATGTGCATCCCGTCGCCGGCCGACTCCATCGATCCGTGCAGGTACTGGCGGGTGCTCATCGCTGTGGAGTGTACCCGCGCGACCTCGCGGAACAGCAGGGCCCCGGCCTCGGCCGAGCCCACGGCGGGACCGGCCCCGACGAAGTCGGCGGTGGGCGCGGCGGCGAAGCGCGAGGCGATCGAGATCGAGCGCTGGGCGAGCTGGGCCTCCACGGCCCGCACGTCACCGGGCAGCAGGGCCCACTGCGGGTCGAGCTCACCGCCGTCCCAGAGATCGGCGATCATGCCGAGGGCGACGATGGTCGCCGTGTAGCCGATCGTCGAGGCGTAGCTGTCGGGGATGTTGCCGAGCACGAGCGCCCGGTCGACGACCGACGAGATGGGGGAGGGGTCGTTGTTGACGACCGCGAAGCGCAGCGCCGGCTCGACGGATTTGAGCACCGCGAGGGTCTCCGAGCTCTTCCCGCTCTGCGAGATCCCGATGATGGGATGCACGCTCTCCGGGAACGGCAGCGGGTGGTCGCCCGCGCCGAGCCGCCACGAGTGGATGCCGCGCTTCCGCAGCGCCCAGACCGGGGCGGCGGCCGCGGCGAGACTCGCGCCGATGCCCACGAAGATCGGCCCGGGGCCGCTCAGCGCTCCGGCGGCCTGGAGGGCGAGTGCGTTCTCGGCGATCCGTGCGATCGCGTCGTCGAGCTGTTCGGCTTGCTTCCGACGCGCCTCGACGAGGGGGATGTAGCCCTTCACGCGTGGCCTCCGTTCTGGTGCGGGTGTTCCTGGTGGTGGTCGTGTCCCGGGGCGCAGTGGTCGCTGGTGGTCTCGGGGATGTCGAGGGTGGGGTTGCGCCCGAAGAAGTTGTGGGGCTTCAGGGTGAACCCGGCGGTGTCGACGGGCATGATGGGCCAGTCCTCGAGGCGGGGGAAGTGGGTGAGGCCGAAGGTGTGCCAGAGCACGATGTCGGCGCCGTCGATGGGGCGGTCCTGCTCGACCCATTCGGGGAGGCCGGAGCCGCCGGGGTGCATGTTGACGAAGTCGCCGGCGGGATAGTTCTCGTCGGGGTCGTAGGCGGTGACCCAGAGGTGTTTCGTGGCGTAGGTGGCGCGCTTGTTGATGTCGGAGTCGGTGTCGGCGAGGAGCGCGGGTTGGCCTTCGGGGGCGAGCACCCAGCCCACGGGGTTCCCGAGCCGGTTGTCGACGGTGGGGTTGACGATGTGCCAGACGCGGCCGCGGGCGTTGTCGGCCATGCGTCGGGCGTCTTTCTCGGTGGCCAGGCGGGTGACGGTCTGGGTGAAGCCGGTGCCGGTGGGGTTGCCGGGGCCGCGGGGCACGAGGGCGGCTTCGAGTTCATCGACGGCGTTGTCCGGGCCGTCGATCATGGTGTCGAGGCGGGCGCTGAACAGGTGCTGGTGGTACGGGGCACCGAGCCCGGGCGCGAGTTCGGAGGCGAACGGGTAGCCCGGTGCGGGGTAGGCGGAGGTGAAGACGACGCCGGTGGCCTTGACCTCGAGGCGGATGCTGCCGTCGAGGGAGAAGTACCAGTAGAACCCGTAGTCGTAGTTGCCGACGGTCACGAAGAACGAGATCACCAGGCGGCGGTTGCGGCGGGAATCGCTGGATCCGTTCCAGTTGTCCGAGTGCTTCCAGAGGATCCCGGCGTCCTCCTCGTGGATGCAGATCGCCTGCGGCACGATCCGGGCGTGGCCGTCGTTGCCGGCCATGACCGCGTCGAGGTAGGTGATGTCGCCGACGCAGTCGCAGCCGAGTTCGAGGGAGTTCGCGAACCCGCCGAGGAGGTACTCGCCGCAGTCGAAGAAGTTCTGGAACCAGCGCTGGGGTGCGGGGTCGCCGTAGGGGACCATCATCTCCGCGATCGACGCCCGGTAGAGCACGGGCCGCTGGGCGCCGGTGGCAGGGTCGCGGATGCCGATGTTGTGCAGCACGAGGCCCTCGCGCTGGTCGAACCCGACCTGCACCCGCCACCCCAACCAGTCCAGGACCCCGTCCTCGTCGATGGTGAAACTGGGTCCTTCGGGCTGGGTGATCTGGATCGGCTTCATCCCCGCCCGTGGGGTCTCGTTCACCCAGGAGGGAAGGTGGAAGTTCCCGTCCTCCTCCGGGACGGGGAACTCGACGTAGTCGTGGACTTCGAGCACTTCCCGGTTCGCGACGTCCACGATCACGGTGACCCCGTCCACGGGGTGGGCCCAGCCGAGGTCGTCGGGGGTCTTCTGCAGGAAGGTGAAGCAGCGCTGCAACCGGCGACCGGCTTCATCCGTGCTGAGCACGCCGGCCGAGAGGGGGTTCACCCGCAGCGTGCTGACATCGGTCAGGCCCCGCTTGGCCATCGCGGCCAGCCACCGCGCATCCTGATGGACGAGCTCTTCGACCAGCGAGAACTCCAGCAGCACCACCGGCGCCTGCCCGTCCGTGACGGGGTCGAGGTCATGCACCGAGACGACCGTGCCGGTGGCCGGGACCACGATCACGTCCTGCGAGACCGCGGTGCCCATGTCGACCAGCATCACCCGGATGCGCCGGGTCGCCGCATCCACCGGCCCGCCCGCGATCAGCGGCCGCTTGTCCGGCTCGGCCAGGCCGAGGTAGGCCACGTGCGTGTCGGCGCCGAGCAGCCCCGCCTCGTCGAGGGCGGTGCGCACCCGCTCGATCTCGTCGGCGGTGATCGTGCGCAGGGCGGGGGCCAGACGCTCGGTCAGGTCGGGGACGGGTGTGCTCACGGCGGAGTCCTCTCGGGGCAGGGGAAGGATGGGGGGACGAGCGGATGCGGGGGTCGTCACGGGTACACGACCGGCTCCCACTGCCCGGTGCGCATGGACCGGTAGCAGGCGTCGATGATCGTGTTGACGATCAATCCGTCGTAAAAGGTCTCGGAGGGGGCGGTGCCGGCCTCGAAGTGCGTGATGAAGTGCCGGAACTGCTGCGAGAAGCCGTAGGCCCGCGTCTCCTCCGGAACCGGGTAGACCCAGCCGGTGTCGGCATCCGCCTTCTCGACCAGGTAGCCGATCGGCTTCTCGATGAAGCCCCAGACGGGGGTCTGGGAGGTGTCGGTGATGATGCGGCCGCCGCTGCCGACGAACTCGTGGCGGAGCGCCATGCCGCCCTTCTCGATCCACGACGACTCGATCGTGGCCAGCTGGCCTCCCGCGAAGCGGAGCCAGGCGGTCGCCGTGTCCTCTCCGGTGGTCTTGTCGCCGTGGACGAGGGTGGCGCCCCAGGCCATGACGTCGACCACCCGGTTGTCCTTGCCGAAGAAGTGGCGGGCGGATTCCACGGTGTGGCAGCCCATGTCGAGCAGGGCGCCGCCGCCCGCGGTCTCCGCATCCCAGAAGTGCGCGGCATGCGGGCCGGAATGACCCTCGCGGGCGCGCATGGTCAGCACCTCGCCGATCCCACCGGCGGCCACCATCTCGTGGGCCTTCACGATGTTCGGCGAGAACACCGAGCTCTCGGCGTAGCCGTGCCAGATGCCGGACTCCTGGACGACGGCGACGATCTCGGCCGCCTCCGCAGCGGTGCGGGCGAGGGGCTTGGTGCAGATGACGGCCTTGCCGAAGCGGGCGGCGGCGCGCACCGCCTCGACGTGCACCTCGTTCGGCAGTGCGACGACCACCACGTCGACGGCCGGATCGGCGGCGAGCCCCTCCAGCGTCTCGTGGCTGTTCGGGATGCGCCACCGCTCGGCGAACCGTGCGGCGGATTCCGGGGTGCGCGAGTAGTTCGCCACCAGGTCGGCCGAGCGCACGTCCTGCAGCGCGTCGGCGTAGCACTCGGCGATGAAGCCCGAGCCGAGGATTCCGATTCCTGTCATGAGCGAAACAATACCTCTAGAAACAAGAACGAGACAATCAGGCGAAACATGTTCGTTACATTAAGACCTCTTGTAACCTCATGTACTCGATGTATATGCTGTCGAAATCCCGCAATCACAAACCACTAGAAGAAGAAGGAGGCGCCGTGCGATCCAAACTCGTGCCCATAGCGATCACCACAGCAAGCCTTGTCATGCTCGGTCTGGCCGGATGCTCCACGGGCGGATCCTCGTCGTCCACCGACGCCGCCGGCGGCGACGTGACCCTCACGCTCGCCACCTGGCGTACCGAGGACACGGCGATGTGGGAGGACGAGATCCTCCCCGCGTTCGAATCGTCCCACCCCGGGATCACCGTCGACTACGCCCCCGTCGGCACCGACGACTACAACGCGGCCATCCAGTCGCAGATCGAGGGTGGCACCGGCGCCGACCTGATCATGTGCCGCCCGTTCGACGTCAACCGCGCCTGGATCGATGACGGCTACTTCGCCCCGCTCAAGGGCACCGACGCCGTCTCGCACTTCGACGAGACCGCCCTCGCGGCCTGGACCGACACCGACGGCAACCCGTTCTGCGTGCCGACCGCATCCGTGCTCGCCGGCTTCTACTACAACACCGCGATCTTCGACGAGCTGGGCCTCAAGGTACCGACCACCCAGGCCGAGCTGCTCGACGTGCTCGACACGATCAAGCAGAGTGGCAAGTACGAGCCCCTCGCCCTCGGCTCGGCCGACGGTTGGCAGCTCGCCTACAACGTGCTCTACAGCATGGGGCCGAACTACTGGAACGGCGAAGAGGGCCGGCTCGGGCTGATCGACGGCAGCCAGAAGCTCACCGATCCCGACTTCGTCGCCGCCTTCGACGCCTTCGACTCGCTGAAGCCGTACCTCCCGGCCGGCTACGAGTCCCTCACCTATGAGGACATGATGCAGCTGTTCACGCTGGGCAAGGCCGCGATCATCCCCGACGGCTCGTGGGACATCAGTGCCGCGACCGCCACGGGGCTGGATGTCGGCGTCTTCGGCGCTCCCGTCGCCAAGGCCGGCGACCAGCGGTACCAGCAGGAGATGCCCGACCAGGGCATCGGCATGAACGCCAAGACGGAGCACCAGGAGGCGGCGCAGCAGTTCCTCGACTGGCTCGCGACGCCGGAGTTCCAGAGCCTGTACGTCAACAAGCTGCCGGGATTCTTCGCCATGGGCGACGAGCCGGTAACCTACGACGACCCGCTGGCCCAGAAGTTCGCCGATCTGAAGACCGACGCGGAGCTCACGCCCCGCCTGGCCCTGGATCGCCTCAGTGCCGGGACGCCCCCGCTCGACGACGAGATCTGGGTCGCCCTGCAGAACATGTACAACTCCGACCTGAGCGCGAAGGATGCGACCGCCGAGCTCCAGGCGGGTCTGGACACCTGGTACAAGCCGGGTCAGTAGAACCCACCACCGTGCCGGGCGGCCGAGGTCGCCCGGCACGGCCCCTCCCGCCCTCGGTGCGCTCACCCGCACCGGCCCGAACCAAGAGAGTCAGATGAAGCGCACCGCCCGCTCCTACCGCAATCTGATCCTGTTCAGCGGCCCCGCCCTCGTGGTGTACGCCGGCTTCCTGGTCATCCCCCTGATCGCCTCGGTGGTCCTCAGCTTCTTCCAGTCCGGCAAGGGCACGTCGACCTTCGTCGGCTTCGGCAACTATGTCTACCTGTTCACGAATGGCTCGACCAGCGAGCGCTTCTGGAACGCGCTGGTCAACAACTTCGAGTTCTTCGGCGTGCACCTCCTGGTCGAACTGCCGATCGGCCTCCTGATGGCGGCGCTCCTGACCTCCTCGACGCTCCGCCGGTCGCGCGGCGTCTACCGCACGCTGCTGTTCATCCCGGCGACGCTGTCGGTGGTGATCGTCGGCTTCGTCTGGCGGCTCATCATCAACCCGCTCTGGGGCATCGTCGACTTCCCGCTGCTCGGCGACGAGAACACGGCTCTCCCGACGATCGCCCTGATGTCGGTCTGGGAGTACGTCGGCATCCCGATGATCTTCCTCTACACCGCCCTGATCGCCATCCCGGACGACATCCTCGAGGCGGCGAAGCTCGACGGCTCGAACGCCTGGTCGACCTTCTGGCGGGTGAAGTTCCCGCTGATCGCTCCGCAGTTCGGGCTGATCGCGATCCTCACCTACATCTGGACCTTCAACGGCTTCGACATCATCTACGCCCTGAACGGCTCGGCGCCCGGCCCGGACTACAGCACCGACATCCTCGGCACGCTGTTCTACCGCACCTTCTTCGGCTCCAGCGGCCAGGTGGCCGACCCCGACCTCGGCGCCACGGTGGCCTCGGTCGTGTTCTTCCTCATCCTGATCATCACGGCCCTCTACTTCTTCGTCGTGCAGCGCCGGCTGAAGAACTACGAACTCTAGGACCCGCTCATGACCTCTGCCACCACCGCCCGCAAGGCCAGGGCCGAAGGCCTCGGCCTCACCAAGCCCTCCCGGCGGGATCCCGGCGCCCTCGTGGTGCACGTGCTCCTGATCGTGTTCGTCGTGATCGCGATCGCCCCGATCCTCGTCGTGGTGATGAACTCGTTCAAGACCACGCCCGGCATCTTCAACGGGCCGTTCGCGCTGCCGACGGCCGAGACCTTCAACCTCGACGGCTGGGCGAACGTGTTCAAGCGCGGCAACTTCGCGCTCAACTACGGCAACAGCATCGTCGTCACCGTCGTCTCCACCGGCCTCACGCTCGTGCTCAGCACCTTCGCGGCGTTCGCGATCACCGAGTACAAGGTGAAGCTCGCCCCGGTGCTGGCCGGCTTCTTCATCATCGGGATCATGCTGCCGATCCGGCTGGGCACCGTGCCGATCCTCCAGACCATGGTCGCCTGGCACCTCGTCGACACGCTGACCGCGCTGATCCTGGTCTACACGGCGATGAGCCTGCCGCTCGCGATCGCGCTGATGGCCACCTACTTCCGGCGCGTGCCGACCGAGCTGAAGGAGGCGGCGAAGATCGACGGCGCCGGCGAGCTCCGCACCCTCTCGATCGTGCTGCCGCTCGTGCGGCCGGGTCTCGCGGCCGTCGCCTCGGTGACGATGCTGCCGATCTGGAACGACCTCTGGTTCCCGCTGATCCTCGCGCCCAGCAAGGAGAACCAGACGGTGACGCTCGGGGTGCAGCAGTTCGTCGGGCAGTTCCAGAGCGACTACCCGGCGCTGCTGGCGGCCCTCACCCTCGGGGCGCTGCCGCTGATCATCCTGTTCACCGTGTTCTCGCGGAACTTCATCCAGGGCCTCAGCCAGGGCTACGGCAAGTAGCGCCGCGCCGGCTTCGAGCGGGTGAACACCGTGCGGAGCCGGTAGCGGTCGCCGCTGTACTCGATCGTCGAGATGAGCACCGGCCGGTCGCGCGCGTCGACGGAGAGCTGCCTCATGACGAGGATCGGCCGGCCGGCGTCGATGCCGAGGTGGCCGGCGATCACCTCGTCGGCATCCCGCGCCTCGATCGTCGCCTCGGAGCGGGTGATGTCGGTGCCGCACTCGTCGAGCACGGCGTAGAGCGAGGCGGTCGTGAAGTCGATGTGATCGCCGCCCGGGATCAGGGCGGCGGGGAGCCGGGTGTGGTCGATCGCGATCGGCACGCCGTCGAGGCGGCGCACGCGGCCGAGGCGGAGGAGCGGGGTGCCCGGTGCGACGGCGAGCTCCTCGGCCTCGTCGAGGCTTGCGGGCGAGATCCGCTGATCGATCACGATGGAGTCCGAGACCAGCCCCATCCGGGCCGCCGTCTCGGTGAAGGACTCGAGGGAGTTCGGCCAGTCGCCGGCGGCCGGCTCGGCCTGGGCACCGGTCGCGACGTACCAGCCGCGGCCGTGCGAGGCGCTGAGCACGCCCTCCTCGACCAGCGACATCAGGGCCTTCCGCAGCGTGACGCGGCTGACGTTGAGGGTGAGGCAGAGCTCGCGCTCCGGGGGCAGGCGCATTCCTTCGAGGTAGTCGCCGGTCGCGATGTGCTCGCGCACATAATCGGCGGTCTGCGCCCAGAGCGGCTCGGCTTTGGAACTGTCGATCATCAGCACCCCAATCTCGAGCCAAGGGTATACCACCGGCGATACCACCAGACACATTGACGGGGTGTGGACTTTCTGGCGGGGTTCGTCGTATGCTCGTCTCGCGAGCGGGAAAGCGCTTTCCGCGGTGACTTGGATCTCTCGCATTCCGTTCCATCCCTCCTTCCAACCCCTTACTTCCCAGACTGGAGAGAGCATGTCGACGCAGACGCTCCGCATCATCATGAACGGCGTCACCGGGCGCATGGGCTACCGGCAGCACCTCGTGAGGTCGATCCTCGCGATCCGCGACGACGGGGGAGTGCTGCTCCCGAACGGCGACCGAATCCAGGTCGAGCCCATCCTCGTGGGGCGGAACGCCGAGAAGCTCGCCGAGCTCGCTGCCTTGCACGGCGTCGCCGAGTACACGACCGACCTCGCCGCCGCGCTCCGGGACGAGACGGCCACCATCTACTTCGACGCCCAGGTGACGAGCGCCCGCAAGGATGCGATCCTTCAGGCCATCGCCGCCGGCAAGCACATCTACACCGAGAAGCCGATCGCCAACACGGTCGCCGACGGTCTCGAGCTGGTGGCCGCCGCCGAAGAGGCCGGGATCATCAACGGGGTGGTGCACGACAAGCTCTACCTGCCCGGCCTGCAGAAGCTCAAGCGCCTGATCGACTCCGGCTTCTTCGGCCGCATCCTGAGCGTGCGGGGCGAGTTCGGCTACTGGGTCTTCGAGGGCGACTACCTCCCGGCCCAGCGCCCCAGCTGGAACTACCGCGCCGAGGACGGCGGGGGCATGACCCTCGACATGTACTGCCACTGGAACTACGTGCTCGAGAACCTGTTCGGCCGCGTCGAGGCCGTCAGCAGCAAGGCGGTCACCCACATCCACGAGCGCTGGGACGAGCAGGGCAACCGCTACGAGGCCACCGCCGACGACGCCGCCTACGGCACCTTCGAGCTCGCCGGCGACATCATCGCCCAGATCAACTCGAGCTGGGCGGTGCGGGTCGACCGCGGCGAGCTCGTCGAGTTCCAGGTCGACGGCACGCTCGGCTCGGCGGTCGCCGGCCTGTTCGGCTGCAAGGTGCAGCCGCGCGTCAACACCCCCAAGCCGGTCTGGAACCCCGACCTGCCGACCGATCAGGACTTCGGGTCGCAGTGGACGCAGATCCCCGACAACCAGGAGTTCTCGAACGGGTTCCGCGCCCAGTGGGAGCAGTTCCTCGCCGACGTCGTGGCCGGTCGTCCGCACGCCTACGACCTCGCGGCCGGCGTGCGGGGCCTCCAGCTGGTGGATGCCGCCCTGCAGTCCTCGGCCGAGGGCCGGCGGATCGAGATCGAGCAGGTGCGGGCGTGACGGGCGGAGCGGTGACGGCCGGTGCAGTGGCGACGGGTGCGGTGACGGCCGGAGCGGTGACGACCGGGGGCCGGGTGGTGATCCCGACCCGCGACGGACGGCGCGAGATCGAGCTGAACGAGCCCCGGGAGTGGGCGGAGCATCCCGAGCCCTACCGCTCGCGCGTGGCGTTCGCCGCGGCGCACGTGGTCGCCGACCCGCGCGGCGAGAACGTGCCTGGCGCCCCCGCGGTGATCGACTGGGATGCGACGCTGGGGTTCCGCGAGCACCTCTTCCGCTACGGCTTCGGGGTCGCCGAGGCGATGGACACGGCCCAGCGCAACATGGGGCTGGACTGGCCGGCCATCCAGGAGCTCGTCGCACGGAGTGCCGCACAGGCGGCCGCCGCCGGGGCGCGCATCGCCTCGGGCGCCGGCACCGACCAGCTGGCCGACGTGGCGCAGGCCGCCGCCGCGGGCACCACGGCCTCGCTCGACGCGGTGCTCGAGGCCTACCTCGAGCAGGTCGCGTTCGTCGAGGGCACCGGTTCGCAGGTCATCGTGATGGCCAGTCGCCACCTCGCCCGCGCCGCGGCCGGGCCCGACGACTACCTCGCCGTCTACGACCGCATCCTCGGCCAGGTCTCCGAGCCGGTGGTGCTGCACTGGCTCGGCGAGGCCTTCGACCCGAACCTCGCGGGGTACTGGGGCTCGTCCGACATCGGGGCCGCGACCGAGACGTTCCTCCAGCTCGTGCGGAGCCACGCGGCCAAGGTCGACGGGGTCAAGGTCTCGCTGCTCTCGGCCGACCACGAGATCGGCCTCCGGCGCCTGCTGCCCGAGGGCGTGCGGCTCTACACCGGGGACGACTTCAACTACCCCGAGCTCATCCGCGGCGACGACCAGGGCCACTCGGACGCCCTGCTCGGCGCCTTCGCGGCCATCGCGCCCGCGGCCTCGGCGGCCCTGTCGGCCCTGGACGACGGGGATCTCGCCCGGTACGACGCCGAGATGGCGCCGACGCTGGCGCTCTCGCGGCACATCTTCGAGGCGCCGACGTTCCACTACAAGGTCGGCGTCGCCTTCACGGCCTGGCTCACGGGCCGGCAGGAGGGCTTCCAGATGGTCGGCGGCCTGCAGTCGGCGCGCAGCCTGCCGCACCTGGCGCGCGTGTTCGAGCTGCTGAACGAGGCCCGGCTGCTGCCGGATCCCGAGCTCGCCGCCGACCGGCTCGACCTCCTCGCCCGCACGCTGGGAGCCGGGCGATGACCGAGCGGGACGTGCCGAGCGGCCTGACCGCGAGCATCCCGACACCGGAGAAGGGCGACCCGAGGCTCGCGCGCCTCTCGCTGAACCAGCGCACGACAGCGGAGTGGTCGCTGCGCGAGGCAATCGACGGCGCCGTCGCGGCCGGGCTGCCGGCGCTCGGCGTCTGGCGCGAGCCCCTCGCCGAGGTGGGGCTCGCCACGGCGGCCGAGTGGATCGCCGACTCGGGGCTGCGGGTCTCGACGATCTGCCGGGGCGGCTTCTTCACCGTGATCGACCCGGCCGCCCGCCGCCTCGCCCACGACGAGAACCTGCGGGCGATCGAGGAGGCGGCGACGCTCGGGGCGCCGACCCTCGTGCTCGTGCCCGGCGGTCTGCCCGAGGGCTCGAAGGACCTGGAGGGTGCGCGCTCGCGTGCCGTCGAGGCGATCGCCGCGCTGGCGCCCGAGGCGGCGGCCGCGGGGGTCGTGCTCGGTATCGAGCCGATGAACCCGATCTTCGCGGCCGACCGCGGCGTGGTCTCGACCCTGGGCCAGGCGCTCGACATCGCCCTGCAGTTCGCTCCCGAGGAGGTCGGCGTGATCGTCGACACCTTCCACCTCTGGTGGGAACCGGGGATCGAGGCGCAGATCGCGCGCGCCGGCGCGGCCGGGCGCATCCTCAGCTACCAGGTCTGCGACTGGATCACGCCGCTTCCGGCCGACACCCTGCTCTCGCGGGGCATGATGGGCGACGGCCACATCGACTTCCCGGCGTTCACCCGCGCGGTGGCGGCCGCGGGGTACGACGGCGACGTCGAGGTCGAGATCTTCAACGCCGAGGTGTGGGCGGCGCCGGGCGCCGAGGTCGTGGCCACGATGGCGCGGCGCTACGCCGAGCTCGTCGAGCCGTGGCTCTGAGCCGGCTCCCGGGCACGGCGCGGGGGCCGCAGGCATGAGGGTGCTCGTCGCGCCCGACTCCTTCAAGGGCTCGATCAGCGCAGCGGATGCCGCGGCGGCGATCGCGGCCGGCTGGCGCACGCGGCGGCCCGCCGACGAGGTGGTCGAGCTGCCGCTGGCCGACGGAGGAGAGGGCACGCTCGACGCGATCCGCGCGGCCCGTCCCGGTTCGGTGCTGCACGCCCTCGACGTCACGGGGCCCGACGGCCGCACGGTCGCCGCGAGCTGGCTCGAGATCCCCTCGCCGGAGGGGTCGATCGCCGTCGTGGAGTTCGCCGCGACCAGCGGGATCACCCTGCTCGACCGGCCGCTCCCGCTCGACGCGCAGAGCACCGGCTTCGGCGAGGCCGTCGCCGATGCGCTCGACCACGGGTGCCGGGTGCTGCTGCTGACGCTCGGGGGCAGCGGGTCCTCGGATGGCGGGCAGGGCATCCTGACTGCGCTCGGCGCCCGCCTGCTCGACGCGGGCGGCGAGCCGATCGCGCCGGGCAACCGTGGTCTCGATGCGCTCGACCGGATCGACGTCTCCGGGCTCCGGCGCCCGCCGGCCGGCACCGAGGTGATCGTGCTCTCGGACGTGACGAACCCGCTGCTCGGGCCCGAGGGGGCGATCGCCGTGTTCGGCGAGCAGAAGGGGGTCACGGCCTCGGTCGCCACCGCCGCCGAGGCGAATCTCGCCCGCTACGCCCGGATGCTCGGGGACGTGCTGCCGGTGGATCCGGCGACTCCCGGGGCCGGGGCGGCCGGCGGGGCCGGGTTCGGGCTGCTGGCCTGGGGCGCGTCGCTCGTCTCGGGGGCCCGGCACGTGGGGGAGGTGATCGGCCTGCCTGCGGCGGTCTCGGGCGTCTCGCTCGTGATCACCGGGGAGGGGCGGTACGACGCCCAGTCGGAGGGCGGCAAGGCGACCGGCTCGCTGCGGGCGCTCGCCGCCGGGCTCGGCGTGCCCTGTGCGCTCGTGGCCGGCCAGATCGCCGGCGCCTCGGGGTCGGGTGCCTTCGTCGACCAGGTCTCGCTCACCGACGCCGCCGGCTCGTCCGAGGCGGCGCTCCGCGAGCCCGCCCGCTGGCTCACCACGGCGGGGGAGCGCCTGGCCGACCGGTTCGGCGCGGGCTGAGCGGGCCCTGGCGCCGGGGTTAGCGGGTTAACGGTCACCAGTCAGGGGTCAGCGGGTCAGCGCGGCGGCGTGCTGTCGCGCAGGATGACCTCGGCTGCGACCGAGCCGCCCGGCGCATCCGCCTCGGTGAGCGCGGTCTCGAGCGCCACCCGGCCGAGGAGGTGCAGCGGCAGCCGCACGGTGCTGAGCGACGGACTCACGTCCTGCAGCATCGTGATGTCGTCGAAGCCCGCGACCCCGATGTCGGCGCCGGGCCGGAGGCCCCGCGACCGGATGGCCGCCATCGCGCCGACCGCCATCATGTCGGTGACCGCGAAGACGCACTCGGGGCGGGCGCCCGCATCCAGCAGCTCGGCCATGGCCGCGTATCCGCCGTCGCGCGTGAACTCCCCGTACCGCACGCCGCCTTCGGGCGGAGCCACCCCGGCGTCGGCGAGCCCGGCGAGGAATCCGGTCGCCCGGCGGTGCGGGGTGTCGAGGTCGGGTGCCCCGCCGAGCACGGCGAACGAGGAGTAGCCGATCCCGGCCAGTGCGACCGCGAGTGCCCGAGCGCTGGCGGCGTTGTCGACCGCGACGGTTCCGGATGGGCGGCCCTCGACGTCGGCGACGATCGCGGTGCCCCCTCCGGCCGAGCGGTAGGCGGCGAGGTCGGCGGCGACCCCGTCGTCGTCGAGCCCTTCCCGAGGACGGCTGTTGGCCAGCACGATGGCGCGTGGGCGCTGGGAGCGCAGCAGGCCGACGATCTCCCGTTCGCTCCGGCCGCTGGCTGAGATGGCCGACATGGTCACGACCAGGCCCCGCTCGGCGGCCGCGGCGATCACGCCCGAGGCGATGCCGGCGAAGTACGGGTCGGCGATGTCGCCGAGCACGAGGCCGACGCCGGCGCTGAGGCCTCTCGCCATCTCCTGGGCCCGCGCATCCACGACGTAGCCCAGCCGGTCGGCGGCGGCGCGCACCTGGGTGACGAGCTCGGGAGTGACCGTGCGCTCGCTGCCGTTGAGGGCGCGAGAGGCGGTGGCGAGCGAGACCCCGGCCGCGGCGGCGACGTCGCTCAGAGTGACCCGGGAGGGCGTCTTCACCGGCCACCTCCGCTCCTCGACCACCGCAGCCAGGCTAGCCCATGCCCCGCTCCCGGGCGGGTCGCCGAGAGACCGGGGCTGGGCCGTGAGGTGCCCCCGCCCCACCCGTCCGTACCGGGGCGGGGCGGGGGCACCCGTGACTCAGCGGATCGCGCGACGGCGTGCCCCGGCCCGGCCGGCCGCCAGCAGCAGCACTCCGCCCGAGATCAGCGTGCCGAGACCCCACGGGGCGACGTCGCCGGGCGAAGCGCCCGTCGCCGCCAGTGCGGGCGCGGCCGCCGGCACCGGGGCCGGAGCCGGCGCGGGAGCAGGCGCAGGAGTCGGAGCGGGCGCCGGTGCCGCGAGCACGGTGGCGTCGCCGCCCACTGCCAGCACGGTCGCCGAGCCGTCGGCGCCGAGCTGCACGGTCGCGCTCATCGCCGCGGCCAGGTCGAGCCGCTGCCACGAGCCCTCGCCCGAGGCCGAGCGGTCCAGCGGGTAGCCGGAGTCGATCTGGGTCTGGGCGAGCACCGCGGTGCGCTGGGCGTCGGTGAGGGTGGGGAAGGTGGTCAGCAGCAGGTTCTCCGCCCCGGCCGGTACCGCGGGCGCGAGGCCCGGGGTGCCCACCTGCGGGAACGCGTAGGTCAACCGCTCGTCGTAGACCGCGACCGCTGAGGCCCGGTCGGTCACGACCTGCGCGGTTCCGCCCGGCATGGCCGCTCCGCCGTAAGGGTCGGCCTGGTAGGGCGTGCCCGCGGCGATGCAGACGACCAGGGTCGCCCCGCACTGCTGCTCGAGGTAGCCGGTCAGCTCGCTGCGGGCGGGCTCGAGCACCTCGGTGCGGTACTGCGCGTCCGACCACCGGGCGGCGAGGGCCGCCTCGCCGTTGATCCGCCCTCCGACGATGTCGAGCGGCGAGTGCACGCCGATCACCAGCCGGTTGTTGCCGTTCTCCGATGCGCGGGACAAGATCTCCGGCGCGAGCTCCGGCAGCAGGGTCGCCAGCGTGATCCCGGCCTGGTAGGCCGTTGTGGTGTGGCCGCTCGGGAAGGCGCCGGCCGTGCAGATACCGGCATCGGCGTACCCGCCGCTCAGCGCGACGTCGTTCGGGGAGTAGGCGTGTGTGGTGTCCACGACATCCGGGATCCGGACGATCTCGAGCGTGCCCACGGCATCGGCGTACGGCTTGCCGATCCGGTTGGCCTGCAGCGGGGAGGCGTTGGTCACGGCCGGGTCGCACTCGGGGTCGTCGCCCGGGATCGGCGCGGCGTCCGCGTCACTGGAGATGTAGGGCCGGGGATAGCTGTAGGCCTGTTTGGCCGGATCGGGGCTGACGTAGGCGCCGCTCGTACCGTCCTCGCTGTTGATCAGCGCATCCATCAGCGGCAGGGAGCCGTTCTGGCGGCCCTCGGAGTAAAGGGGCCCGAGCACCGAGCCGAGGCCGGTGGCGATCGTCACGGACTGGTCGTAGGTCAGGCCGTCCTGCTGGTACTCCGAGTCCTGCAGTGCCTTGAACTGCTGCTCCGGGGTGGCGTTGTTGTTGATCCAGGTGACGAGCTCGTCGTTCCGGGCCAGCACGGCCGGGTCGACCACGGTGCCGTGAAGGTCCTTCAGGCCGTCGGACTGCCAGAAGTCGCTGAACCCGCTGAGCAGCGGCACGAGATCGGGTGGCGTCGAGTCGCTCGGGTAGGGAGCGGCCGCGGAGGCGGCGGTGGGGACGGACAGGGCCGTGACGGTGGCCGCGACGACCGCGACCAGGGTGATGCGCCGGAGCCGGCGGGTGTTCGACTGCACTTTCGACTGCACTGCAGACCTCGCAAGACGGTTCGATCGGGTCGTCGTGAGGGGTACCCGGCGTCGGTGCCGGCTCCGTCTCATTATCCCGCCGCATCCGGATCCCGCACCCCCGGTGCCGTGCCGGCCCGGCCGGACTAGCATCGGCCGCAACGATTCACAGAGGAGTGGACCCATGACCGATCACCCGTACTTCGCCCTCGAGCTGCTCTACCTGGGTCTGCTCGGGCTCGCCTCGGTGGGGATCGTCTGGGTGTCGGCGATCGTCATCCTGCGCCTGTTCCGCGGCCAGCGCTGAGCCGCTCCGCGCCGCGCGGTCACCGCGCAGGCACCTCGTAGTCACCTTGCAGGCAGCTCGCAGCCCTCTCCGGGTGGTCCGGCCCGACGGCCGACCTGATCAGAGAATCGTCCACATCCTCAGTTCGATAGTCCTCCGCGGGTTCCGCGCGGCACCGTAGCTTGGGGGGAGCGCTCACGTCCATCGGCGAGCGGGCATCCCCTCCGGCACCCCCGCCGGCAATCAATGAAGATAGGAACGCGGATGAAGATCAACACAGCACGCAGCCCGTGGAAGCGGGCCGCCGCGGCGGGTGTCGCGGCCGTCGCTCTCCTGGCGCTCAGCGCCTGCACCTCGGGCATGGAGACCGGGGGAGGCGCCGCCTCCGGCGCCCCGGCCGGCCCCAAGGACGGAGCGCTCACCATCGCCCTCCTGCAGAAGCAGGGCGACCAGCAGTACTTCATCGACGAGGCCGACGGAGCCAAGGAGGCGGCCGAGGCCGCCGGCGACGTCACCATCAACGTCGTCGACCTGGGCACCGACTCGAACAAGGCGATCTCCGAGGTCGAGGCCGCGATCGCGCAGCAGGTCGACGGCATCATCATCGTCGTGCCCGACCAGCAGATCGGCCCGCAGGTGATCCAGCTCGCCAACGACGCCGGCATCCCGATCATGGCCGCCGACGACACGATCCAGGACAGCACCGGCCAGGCCGCGCCGTTCTCCGGATTCGACGGAACCTCCATGGGCGAGAAGGTCGGCGCCGAAGCGGCCCGCCTCTACCAGGCCGCCGGCTGGAGCCCCGCCGACACCCGCATCCTCTCCGCCTACAAGGAGGACCTCTCGGTCTGCCAGCAGCGGGTCGACGGCGCGAAGAGCGCCTTCACCCAGGCCGTCCCCGGCGGCCCCGAGATCATCAACGTGGGCACCGACAACTCGGCGACGGATGCGCAGGACAAGGCGGGCGCCATCATCACGGCGAACGCGGGCGTCAAGCACTGGGTCGTCTGGGGCTGCAACGACGAGAACGAGACCGGCGTCGTCACGGCGCTGCAGAACTCCGGCGTCTCCGCCTCCGACATCGTGGGTGTGGGCCTCGGCGCGTACCTGACCTGCAAGGACTGGAAGGCCGGCCAGGACACGGGCAACAAGGCCGCCCTGTTCATCTCGGGCATCGAGGTCGGCAAGGCCGCGGTCGGCTCGATGATCGACCTGCTGCGTAACGGCACCGCCCTTCCGCCCCAGTCGATCGCGAATACCGAGATCGTGGATTCGTCCAACTGGGAGTCCGAAGGCGTCGTCTGCACCTAGGCACTGAGGGCGGGGGCGGCCGTTCCCCGAGAACAGCCGCCCCCGCTCCCACGCCCCGATCGGCCTTGCGCCGATCACCCGATCACGACCGCGATCACCCGATCACGACCACGATCACCCTCTCGACCCCGATCACGACGAGGACAGGCAATGTCGCAGGACCCTCAGCACCCCACCGATCCGATCGCGCTCCGCGCCACCGGCATCACCAAGAACTTCGGCCCCGTCCGCGCCCTCAAGGGCGTCGAGCTCGAGCTGCGCGCCGGCGAGGTGACCGCGCTGATGGGCGAGAACGGCGCCGGCAAGTCCACCCTCCTCAAGATCCTCAACGGCGACTACCGTCCCGACGACGGCGAGCTGATCATCGACGGCCGGCCCGTGGTCTTCACCGACCCGGCCGACGCCCGTGCCGCGGGCCTCCGGGTCATCGCCCAGGAGCCGGAGATCATCGCGGCCGTCTCGGTGGCCGAGAACATCTTCGTCGGCAACCTCGGCACCGTCGGCTTCAACCGCCGGGCCCTCCTCCGCCGCACCCGGGAGGAGCTGAAGCGCTGGGGCTTCGACCGCGTGATCCGCGCCGAGGCGCTCGGCTCCTCGCTCTCCCCGGCCCAGCGCCAGATCGTCGAGATCATGCGCGCGGTCGTCAGCCGGCCCCGGATCATCTGCTTCGACGAGCCGACCTCCTCGCTCGGCGACGACGAGGTGGGCCTGCTGTTCGCCCTCATCCGCCAGCTGCAGACCGAGGGCATCGCCATCGCCTACGTCTCGCACCGGATGGCCGAGATCTTCCGGCTCGCCGACCGCATCACCGTGCTCAGGGACGGCGCCTTCGTCGGCACGAAGCGGGTCGACGAGACCAGCCACGAAGAGCTGGTGCGGATGATGGTGGGCCGCGACCTGAGCCAGTTCTTCCACCGCGACCCGGCTCCGCTCGGCGACACCGTGCTCGAGCTCCGCGGGGTCGGCAACCAGTTCGTCGACGGCATCGACCTCACGGTGCGTGCCGGCGAGGTGGTCGGCATCGCGGGTCTCGTGGGCGCCGGCCGCAGCGAGCTGATGAAGACCATCGCGGGCGACTACACGGTCACCTCGGGCGAGATCGTGATCTCGGGGCAGGCCCGCCGCATCCGTCAACCGGCCGACAGCATCCGCGCCGGCATCGGCTTCGCGCCCGAGGAGCGGAAGGCCGAGGCCCTCCTCCTCCAGCGCTCGGTGCGCGACAACGCCGCGCTCGTCGTGCTGAAGTCGGTCTCGCGCTGGATCTTCGTCGACAACCGGGCCGAGCGGGCGCTCGCGCAGGAATATGTCACGCGCTTGCGCATCCGCACCCCGTCGACCGAACAGCTCGTCGGCAACCTCTCCGGCGGCAACCAGCAGAAGGTCGTGCTGGCCCGCTGGCTCGCGACCAAACCGAAACTCCTCCTGCTGGACGAGCCCACCCGCGGCATCGACGTCGGAGCCAAGTCGGAGATCTACGCGATCATCGACGAACTCGCCCACCAGGGCGTGGCGGTCGTCGTCGTCTCCAGCGAACTGCCCGAGGTGCTCGGCGTCTCGGACCGCATCTACGTCATGGCGGGCGGCCGCATCGCGGGCGAACTGCCGCGGGCGGATGCCACAGAAGAACGAATCCTGGCCCTCGCGATGGACGACGAGGTCCTCGCATGAGCTCCACCACCCGAAAGGACATCCCCGTGACCACGACCGGAACCGCCGCGAGCACCTCGCCGGCCGCATCCTCGGCGACCCCGCCCCAGGGCGAGCAGGAGCACGACCGCGTGTCGCCGTTCAAGCGGGTCGTCTCCGCGATCGGCGTGCAGAACATCTCGCTCATCATCGCGATCGCCCTCGTGGTCGCGATCATCGGCATCCAGAACCCGCTGTTCTTCACCGTGCCGAACCTCAAGGTGATCGGCACGGCGATCGCGATCGTCGGGCTGCTGGCCGTGGTGCAGACGATCGTGATCATCCTCGGCGCGCTCGACATCTCGGTCGGCTCGATCGCCGGACTCACCTCGGTGGCCTCGGCGATGATCTTCACCGCCACCTCCTCGGCCGCCCTCGGCGTGCTCGGCGCGGTCGCGATCGGCGTGGCCTGTGGGCTCGTGAACGGCTGCATCATCGTCTTCGGCCGGGTCAACCCGGTGATCGCGACGCTCGCCACGCTCGCCGCCTTCAAGGGCATCGCTCAGCTGATCTCCGACGGCCGCGCCCAGGGCTACACCGGTGCCGACCCGTTCTTCGTCTTCCTCGCCCGCGGAACCCTGCTCGGCATCCCGACCCTGATCTGGGTGCTGATCGTGGTGGCGGTGCTCGCCCACGTGGTGCTGCGCTACACGACCATCGGCCGCAACATCTACGCGGTCGGCGGCAACAACATCGCCTCGCGCCTGGGTGGCATCAACATCAACCGCTACATCATCGGCGTCTACATGGTCACGGGCGCGGTCGCCGCGATCGCCGGTGTGCTGATCACCGCCCGCACGGGATCCGGCCAGCCGATCTCGGGCTCCGAGGGCCTCGAGCTGCAGGCCATCACGGCCGCGGCCCTGGGCGGCGCGGCCCTCAAGGGCGGCAAGGGCGCGATCGCCGGAACCATCCTCGCGGTGATCCTGCTCGGCGTGCTGACCAACGGCATGACCCTGATCGGGGTGAACACCTTCTGGCAGAACGTCGCCCAGGGCACGCTGCTCGTGGTCGCGGTCGTCATCCAGCAGCTGCGGTCGGGCGAGCGCCGCATCGGCATCCCCGGCTAGCGGTCAGCCCTTGTGCTGCGAGCGGTAGGCCGAGGGGTTCACGCCGTGCAGACGGCGGAACTGGCGGGAGAAGTAGAGCGGATCCGCGTACCCCACCGCGGTCGCCACATCGCTGATCGGCAGCGACGTGGTGTCCAGCAGGGTGCGGGCGCGGCCCATCTTGAGCGACGTGTGGAAGGCCGCGGGCCCTCCGCCCGTGGCATTGCGGAAGAGAGCACTCAGATGAGACGGGGACATCCCCACGATGGCGGCGAGCTCGGTGACCTTGATGTTGCCCTCGACGCGGGCCTCGAGGTAGCGCATGGCGCGCTCGAGCGACGAACCGGAGGCGGGCAGGATGCTGTCGGCCGCCAGCCGGCTGAGCAGGTGCCAGGCGATGCCGGATGCCGCCAGCAGGTGGATCGGCGAGATCCGTCCCTCCAGCGCGGTGACGAGCTCGTCGAAGAGCGCGGCGACGCGGTCGATCGAGCGGAGCCGGGTCACCGGATGCTGGTCGCCGAGCACCGAGCCGATCAGCTCGCCGACATCGGCGCCGCGGACGTGCAGCCACCAGATCGTCCATGGGTCGTCGTCGTCGGCGGCGTAGTCGTGCGCAGTGCCCGGCGGGATGACCGCGCACGAGGACGCGGTGACCGGATGCACCTGACCGTCGACGGTCACGGTCCCGCTCCCCGACACGCACAGGATCACGATCGTCTCGGCGGCGCCTTTGGCCCGCAGGCGGCGGTGGTGCTCGGCCGCCGGGAAGTAGCCGGCGTCGGTCACGAGCAGCTGACGGGTGCCCGGCCGCTGGGCCGCGGCCTCGACCTGCGGGCGCGGAACCACGCACAGGCGCTGGTTCGGGAACCCGTCCTTCCGATAGTGCGGGGTGGACTCCGTCGTCGTTTCGTACATGCTCTCCCTCAGTCACACCCTACCGAACGGGGCCGAAATGTCCGCTGAACCGATGACCGCCGTGCAGGACGACGAGAAGATCGTGCTGCCCGAGGCTCCCGAGGCGTTGCGAGCCGACCTCGAGGCCGGCCGGCCCGTCGCCTGGAGCGAGCCCCTCCGCATCCGCACCTACGACGCCGGCGCCCCGAGCGCCTACCCGATGTACCTCGACCACCGGGTCTACCAGGGCTCCAGCGGCAAGGTCTACCCGATCCCGTTCGTCGACCACGTCTCGGACGAGGGGCGGATGCGCGACTGGGAGGCCATCCACCTCGAGAACGCCTATCTGCGACTGGTGATCCTGCCCGAGCTCGGCGGGCGCATCCACATCGGCTACGACAAGACCACCTCGTACGACTTCTTCTACCGCAACAACGTGATCAAGCCGGCCCTGGTCGGGCTCGCGGGGCCCTGGATCAGCGGCGGCGTCGAGTTCAACTGGCCGCAGCACCACCGCCCGGCCACCTACCTGCCGGTGTCGACGTCGATCGAGCAGGGCGACGACGGCTCGGTGACGGTGTGGTGCGCCGATCACGACCCGTTCGCGCGGATGGCGGCCCAGCACGGCATCCGGCTGCGGCCGGACAGCAGCGTGATCGAGCTGGTCGTGCGGCTGCACAACCGCACCTCGGAACGGCAGAGCTTCCTCTGGTGGGCGAACGTGGCGGCCCTCGTGCACGACGACTACCAGTCCTTCTTCCCGGAGGACGTGCGCTACGTGGCCGACCACGCCCGGCGCGCGATCACGGCCTTCCCGGCAGCCGACCGGCCCTACTACGGCGTCGACTACCCGGCGCTCGCCGAGGCGGCACCCGAGGCCGATCCGCCGGCCGACAGGATCGACTTCTACCGCAACATCCCGGTGCCGACCTCGTACATGGTCGTCGACTCGCAGCAGGACTTCTTCGGCGGCTACGACCATGCCGCAGGTGCCGGCTTCGTGCACTGGGCCGAGCGACGGCTCTCGCCGGGCAAGAAGCAGTGGACCTGGGGCGACTCGCCGTTCGGCCACGCCTGGGACGACCAGTTGACCGACGGCGACGGGCCCTACATCGAGCTGATGGCCGGCGTCTACACCGACAACCAGCCCGACTTCACCTGGCTGCTGCCGGGGGAGACCAAGGTGTTCAGCCAGTACTGGTTCCCGATCCCCGCGATCGGGGCGGCCCACCAAGCGACTCCGGATGCCGCGGTGCACGTGTCGCGGGACGCCGCACCCGGTGCTGCCGCCGGTGTTGCCGATGGTGCGGGTGCCGGCGGCTTCTTCGAGGCGTCCTTCGCGGTGACCTCGCCCCGGCCTCGCGCCGTGCTGCGGCTGCTCGACGGCGACACCGTCGTGGCGTCGCGGACGGCCGACCTGGTGCCGGGACGGCCGGAGACGATCACCGGGACGCTTCCCGCCCGGGCCCAGCTCGACGGGGCCCAGCTCGCCGGATCGCTGCCGGAGGGCGGTCGCCCCGCCGCCGAGCTGCTCGACGAGAACGGCCGGCTGCTCGTGCGCTGGGAGCCGAGCGACGCGGCCGAGGATGAGCCCTGGGTGGCCGAGGAGCCGCCGGCGCCCGCCGACATCGACTCGGTCGAGGAGCTCTACCTGACCGGGCTGCACCTCAGCCAGTACCGGCATCCGACCCGCTCGCCCCTGGCCTACTGGGGCGAGGCGCTCGTCCGCGATCCGGGCGACGTGCGCACCAACCTCGCGCTGGCCGACCACGACTACCGGCAGGGCCGTTACCGCGAGGCGCTCGACCGGGTCGAGCTCGCCCTCACCCGCCTCACGCGCCGTAACGCCAACCCGCCCGATGCCGAGGCCTTCTACCTGGCCGGCCTCGTCCTGCGCCGGCTGGGCCGCGACGAGGAGGCCGAACGGCAGTTCGGCAAAGCCGGCTGGGACGGCGCCTGGGCCGCGGCGGCCGGCTACGAGCTCGCCGCCTCGCTCGGCCGGCGAGGTCGCACGCGCTCCGCGCTCCGCGTGCTCGAGACCCTCGAGGGCGTGGTCGGGGCCGACAGCCGGCGCACGGCACTGCACGCGATCCTGCTCCGTCGCTCGGGCCGGGCCAGTGAGGCCGACCGGATGCTCGACGCCGGCCTGGAGATCGAACCGCTGAACCCGACGCTCAGGATGCTCGCCGGCCGGTCTGCGGACATCGCCGATGCTCAGCTCGTAGACGCCCAGGTCGCCGACGCCGGCATCCTGCTCGACGTCGGCCTCGACCTGCGCGCCGCCGGAGCCTTCGAGCAGGCGCTGGACGTCATCGGCCTCGCCGCCGCCGCGCCCGCCACCCCGGCCGGAAACCTCGCCCCGATCGCGCACTACACGGCCGCCGAGCTCCGCGACCGCCTCGGCGATCCGGCGGGCGCGGCCGCCGAGCGCTCGGCCGCACAGCGCGCCGACCTCACCTGGGCCTTCCCCTACGGGCTCGACGCCCTGGATGCGCTGGAGACCTCGATCGCCGCCGACCCGCAGGATGCGGTGGCGCGGTTCCTCCGCGGCATGCTGCTCTACGCGCACGGCCGCCGGCGCGAGGCGCTCGCTGACTGGGACGAGGCCATCGCGCTCGGGCTGTCGCATCCGGTGCTCTTCCGGAACGCGGGGCTCGCCGCGTACACGATCGCGCACGAGGACGACCTCGCGTGGCGGCGCTACGAGCAGGCCGTCGCGGTGGCGCCGAGGGATGCGCGGCTGCTCTACGAGCAGGACCAGCTGGCGAGCGCGCTCGGCCGGTCCCCGCGCGAGCGCTGCGACCGGCTCGCGCCGCTCGAAGACCTCGTGCTCACCCGCGACGACTTCACGATCGAGTACGTCGGGCTGCTGGTCGCCGAGGGTGCGGCGGCGAAGGCCCTCACGATTCTCTCGACCCGCTCCTTCCACCCCTGGGAGGGCGGCGAGGGGCGGGCGATCGCGGCCTGGGACGCGGTGCACGAGGCCCTCGGGCTGCCGCTCACGGATCCGCCGGCCACCCTCGGTGAGGCGCGGCCGCGGTACACGCCGCCGGCCGCGGTGCGGGAGGACGGCGTGACCGACTACTTCGCCACGAGCCTGCCCGAGCTGCTCCTGTTCTTCCGGGAGGAGGGGGAGGCGTGAGCGACGGGGCGGACAGCTCGGGGCGCCCGGAAGGCACGGATCGCACGCCGGTCTCGGGAGCCGGGTGGAGCATCCGTGCCGGTGGCTACACGGCCGAGATCGCGAGCGTGGGCGCGAGCCTTCGCGCGCTGCGGATGGATGCCGGCAGCGCCGGCGGCACCGGTGCCGGCCCGGCCCGCGACCTGATCGTGCCCTTCGACGCCGACGAGCTGCGGCCCGCGCTCCGGGGCGGCGTGCTCGCCCCCTGGCCCAACCGGCTCGCCGACGGCCGCTACCGGTTCGGCGGCGAGGAGCACCAGCTGCCGATCACCGAACCCGAGCTCCGCACGGCGGCCCACGGGCTCGTGACCTGGCTCGACTTCGCACCGGTGGATGCACAGGACGACCGGCTCGTGCTGTCGGCCCGCATCCAGCCCCAGCCCGGCTACCCCTGGCGGGTGCGGGTCGACGTCGAGTTCGCGGTCTCGGCCGAGGGCTTCACGCAGCGGATCACGGCGACCAACGAGAGCGCGACCCCCGCCCCGTTCGGCGCGGGGGCGCATCCGTACCTGGTGGCGGGGGAGCCCGTGCCCGGTGCGGTGGACGACTGGGTGCTCGAGCTGCCCGCCTCCGAGGTGCTGCGGGTGACGGCCGACCGCCTGCTGCCCGACGGGGTCGTGCCGGTCGACGGGCACAACCGGCGCGACGACGGGCCTGGCGGTGGGCGCGCCGACGGCGCCTTCGACTTCCGGCGTCCCCGGCTGATCGAGGAGACCGAACTGAACAACGCCTTCACGGCCCTCGCGCCCGACCGCGACGGAGTCGTCACCGCCCGCCTCACCGGCCCGGACGGCCACGGCGTCGAGGCGCGCTGGCCGGTGTCGGAGGCCCCGTGGGTTCAGCTCTACACGGCGGATGCGGGACCCGCCGAGACCCGTCGGCACGCGCTCGCCCTCGAACCGATGACCTGCCCGCCGGACGCGTTCAACTCGGGGGTCGACCTGCTCGTGCTCGAGCCGGGCGGCTCGGTGCGGTTGGAGTGGATGCTGCGCGCGGTGTGAGCGGCAGGCCAGACGCCGGTGCAGGCCCGGTCTCGCGCCGCGGCCCGCTCACTCAGCGACGGTGACGTCGAGCCCCTCGGCCCGCAGCCGCGCGAGCTCGGCCTCGAACGTCGGGCGGCCCTCGTCGGGCGCCGCGGTGACGAGCTGCTCGAAGCGGTCGAGGGCTCCGATCACCCCGAGACTCGTGCGCCCCAGCTTCGACGGGTCGGCGACGACGACGGCCCGGTCGGCGGCGGCCAGCATGGCGCGCTTCAGCTCGGTCTCGGGCAGGTTGACGTTCGTGACGCCCGCCGCCGCATCCACAC
This sequence comes from Herbiconiux solani NBRC 106740, assembly GCF_001571005.1. Taxonomy (GTDB): domain Bacteria; phylum Actinomycetota; class Actinomycetes; order Actinomycetales; family Microbacteriaceae; genus Herbiconiux; species Herbiconiux solani. The sequence continues at coordinate 44,787 of NZ_BCST01000010.1, forward strand.
CGGTGCAGCCGATGAAGGCGAGATCGGCGCGGATGCCCGTCAGCAGCATCGACGCATAGGGCGCGACCAGCGAGTGCTGCAGCGGGCGCAGGGTGCCGCCGGTGACCACGACCGTGAAGCGCGGGATGGCCGGTTCGAGCGCCAGGGCGATCGACAGACCGTTGGTGATCACCACGACGTCCTCCAGCCCGTCCTCCTCGGCCCGGCGAAGCAGTGCGTCGGCCACCGCGGCGGTGGTGGTGCCCACGTCGAGCAGCACGCTCGAGCCGCTCTCGACCAGGGCGGCGGCCGCGCGGCCGATCCGCTGCTTCTGGTCGGCAGAGGATTCGCGGGCCAGTTCGAACGGGGGCTCGCTACGATCGGCGAGGCCGCGGAGCATCGCCCCGCCGTGCACTCGGTCGAGCACGCCGTCGCGCTCGAGGGCCGCGAGGTCGCTCCGCACCGTGACCTCCGAGACGCCGAGCTCGCGGCTGAGCACCGCCACACGGGCGAAGCCGGTGGCCGACACGAGCTCGATCAGGCGGACCCGCCGGGCAGCGGCCGGCGCAGCAGGCACGGCAGTCGCAGCGGGCACGGTAGTAACGGCGGTGGGCTGCGGCACGGATCCGTCCATGGCTCGAGCTTACAGAAGTGAAAGCGGATGCGCGGCTTGACTTTCGTTTTCATAAGTGCCGTAATCGAGGGGTGCAGATCCTCACCGGCGGCGTCGTCAAGCGCGCCACCACGCTCTCCGACGGCCGCGAACTCGTCTACTACGACGACGCTGACACCCTCCTCCCGCCCGAGCGCGCCGCCGACGCGCGGCCGCCGCAGCCCCGCCCGCCCGTGGCCGAGATGCGGCAGGACGCGCTGACCGGCGAGTGGATCTCGATCGCCGTGGCACGCCAGAACCGCGTGATGCTCCCGCCGAAGCACCTCGACCCGCTCGCGCCGTCGACCCCGGGCAACCTCACCGAGGTGCCGAGCGACTACGACGTCGCGGTGTTCGAGAACAAGTCGCCCTCGTTCGGCCCCGACCTGGCCTCGCCGGGGAGCGACCCGGCAGACCAGCTCGGGATGCTCCGCCGCGTCGGCCTCGGCCGCGTCACCCCCTCGATCGGCCGCTGCGAGGTCGTCTGCTTCAGCCCCGCCACCGAGGGATCGCTCGCCGGGCTGCCCGTCGGCCGGGTGCGGACCGTGATCGAGGCCTGGGCCGACCGCACGGCCGCTCTCTCGGCGCTGCCCGGGGTGCAGCAGGTGTTCCCGTTCGAGAACCGGGGCGAGGCGATCGGTGTGACGCTGCACCACCCGCACGGCCAGATCTACGCCTACCCCTACGTCACGCCCCGCACCGAGAAGCTGATCTCGTCGATCGAGCGCTACGGGCCGACGTTGTTCGCCGACATCCTCGACTCCGAGCGGGGATCGGACCGCGTGCTGATCGCCGGCCGCCACTTCACCGCCTTCGTGCCCTTCGCCGCGCGCTGGCCGATCGAGGTGCACCTGCTGCCGCACCGCCAGGTCGCCGACTTCGCCGGCACCACGCCCGAGGAGCGCGACGAGCTCGCCGTGATCTACCGCCGACTGCTCCGCGGGCTCGACGCGCTCTACGACACCCCGACGCCCTATATCGCGGCCTGGCACCAGGCACCGGTGCACGAGCATCGCGACGACATCCGGCTGATGCTGCAGATCACCTCGCCCCGCAGGGCCGCCGACCGCATGAAGTACCTCGCCGGCTCGGAGTCGGCGATGGGCGCCTTCATCGGCGACGTCCCGCCGGAGGTCTCGGCGGGACTGCTCCGCGAGGCGCTCGCCCGCGCGGATGCGGACACCCCGGTGCCCACCGCGACGACCGCGACCGCGAACACCACGATCACTACCACCACCACTCAGGAGACCCGAGCATGACCGCCACCGACGCCGAGAGCGCCCTCGCCCGCGAGGCCGCCGAGGGCTTCGCCGCCCTCTACGGCCGCGCGCCCGAATCCCTCTGGTCGGCACCCGGCCGAGTGAACCTGATCGGCGAGCACACCGACTACAACGACGGCTTCGTGCTCCCCTTCGCGATCGACCGGCACACGGTGATGGCCGCGGCGCCCCGCACCGACCGCCGCATCCGGGTGGCGAGCGCGTCGGCGCCGGCTGCTGCCGCTGACAGCTCCGGGGCCGAAGCCGAAGCCGAAGCCCAGGCCCGAACCGCCGTCGACGTCGACGTCGACGTCGACGTCGTCGAGTTCGCGATCGACGACCTGGCCCCCGACGCCCTCGACGGCTGGTCGGCCTACCCCCTCGGGGTCGTCTGGGCCGCCGGCCGCCACGGCGCCGACCTCGCCGCGGTGCACGGCCTCGACCTCTACCTGGTCTCGGACATCCCGATCGGCGCCGGCCTGTCCTCCTCCGCCGCCATCGAGTCGGTGGTCGCGATCGCGATCGACGAGCTCTGGGGCCTCGGGTACGACCGCGGCACCCTGGCCACGATCGGGCGCCAGGCCGAGAACGAGGCCGTCGGCGCCCCCACCGGGATCATGGATCAGTCGGCCGTGCTGCTCGGCGAGGCCGGCTCGGCGGTGCTGCTGGACTGCCGGTCGCTCGCGACCGAGGCGGTGCCCTTGGGTCTGGACGACCAGGACCTCACCATCGTCGTCACCGACACCCGCGTCTCCCACGCCCACGCGACCGGGGGCTACGCGGCGAGGCGTGCCTCCTGCGAACTCGGGGCGCGCCTGCTCGGGGTCCCCTCGCTCCGCGACGTCGAGGTCGGCGACCTCGGGCGGGCCGAGTCCCTGATGGACGACGAGACCTTCCGTCGTGTCCGCCACATCGTGACCGAGAACGCCCGGGTGCTCGAACTCGTGGCCCGGCTGCGTGACCAGGGCCCGGGTGCGATCGGCGACCTGCTGGATGCCTCCCACACCTCGATGCGCGACGACTTCGAGATCTCGGTGCCCGAGCTCGACCTCGCCGTCGAGACCGCGCGGCTGGCCGGAGCGATCGGGTCGCGGATGACGGGCGGGGGATTCGGCGGCTCGTCGATCGCCCTGATCCGCCGCGACAAGGTCGACGCCCTCCGCGCGGCGCAGCTCGAGGCCTTCGAACGGGGCGGCTACCGCGCGCCGGTAGTGTTCGAGGTGACACCGTCGCAGGGGGCCGAGCGGATCGAACCGGCCGCTTCACCCCGCGCCGAGACCCCCCTCGCGGGGACGGAGGAGGCACGATGACCTGGCTCGTGACCGGAGGCGCCGGTTACATCGGCGCCCACGTGGTCGAGGCGCTCACAGAGGCGGGGATGCCCGCCGTCGTGCTCGACGACCTGTCCAGCGGGCACGCGGGCTTCGTGCCCGAATCGGTGCCGTTCGTGCGGGGCAGCATCCTCGACGGCGAACTGGTCGCCCGCGCACTCGACGAGCACGCGGTCACCGGGGTCATCCACGTCGCCGGCTACAAGTACGCCGGGGTCTCGGTCACCCGCCCGCTGCACACCTACGAGCAGAACGTCACGGGCACCGCGGTGCTGCTCGAGCGGATGCAGTCGGCCGGCGTCGACCGGGTCGTCTTCTCGTCGAGCGCGGCCGTCTACGGCACGCCGGACACCCTGCTCGTGACCGAGGAGACCCCGAAGGCCCCCGAGTCGCCCTACGGCGAGTCGAAGCTGGTCGGCGAGTGGCTGCTGCGCGACCAGGCCACGGCCGCCGGGCTGCACGCGACGGCCCTCCGCTACTTCAACGTGGTCGGCTCGGGGTCGCCGAGACTGTTCGACTCGAGCCCGCACAACCTGTTCCCGCTGGTTTTCGACGCCCTGAGCGAGGGCCGGGTGCCGAGGATCAACGGCGACGACTACGACACCCCCGACGGCACCTGCGTGCGCGACTACATCCACGTCGCCGACCTCGCACTGGCCCACGTGGCCGCGGCGAAGCGCCTCGAGGTGGGGGACGAGCTCCTCCCGGCCTACAACCTCGGCAGCGGCGAGGGCGTCTCGGTGCGGCAGATCATGGACACGGTGGCCGAGGTCACCGGCATCGCCTTCGTCCCGGAGATCGGCCCGCGCCGCCCCGGCGACCCGGCCCGCATCGTCGCTTCGGGCGAGCTCGCCGCACGCGACCTCGACTGGCGGATGCGGCACGACCTCCGCGAGATGGTCGCGTCGGCCTGGGCGGCCCACCAGGCCGCCTCCCGTGGCTGAGAAGAGCGCAGAGCTGACGCCTGCGCAGAACTGAGAACGGCCGGCCGGGCGGTACATCCACGCCCGGCCGGCCGCTCGGCAGGCTACTCCTCGTCCGGCTTGTGCCCGTGGTGCTCGTGGTGCTCGGGCCGGCGGTGACCGCCGTAGCGGCGCCCGGCCTCGATCGCCTCTTCCTTCGTGCGGAAGGGGCCGCTCACGTTGCGGGATTCGCCGGAGTTCCGGTTGTACCAGGAACCGTCCTGGTGATAGGTGTCCACATCATCTTGTGCCATGGTGGCTCCTTTGCTAGCTGAGTACTTTCTACTCCGGCCGCGCGTTCCTGTCCTGCGACAGTCGTCGGAACCGTGCGAACTCGCGAGTCGAGGTCGGCGACCTCAGGAGTCGAGGTAGCGGCGGATGAACACCTCGTGCGTGCGGAACCGGAGGCGCACCCGCACCATCGTGTACCCGAGCTCCCGCAGCTCCTCGGCCGTTCCGCGGGTGAGCCGGATGCGGTCCGGCGGTGCCGTCCAGCCTCCCGCACCGCGGTAGACGCTCACGATCCTGGGGCGGGCCGACGCCGAGCCGAACTTCTGTGCGCCGTACCGGGTGACGCTGTCAGGCAAGGGAGCCTCCTCATCGGTCCGCTGGACCGGAGGGCGATGACGATCGATGTCTCCGGCCCAGCGTTCGGAGCCGACGCGAGCGGGTGGGACGTGCGGCGGCTGCACCGCCAGGTTAGGGCGTGCCCGAACGCCCGGATAGGCCCCCGAACGGGTCGGGCCGAGGCCGAACGGGGTACCGGGCTCAGCGACCCGAGTCCTCGACCCCGATGGCGGCGGCCTGGGCGCGGCGCTGGGCGAGGGAGGGCGCCAGCGCCGCGGCGATGATCGCGAGCACCGCGACGGCCGCGCAGGCCCAGAACCCGATCGTGAACGCGTCGTCGGTCGGCAGGCCCTGGGGCGTGCTGTGCGAGGAGATGATCGCCGCGATCACGGCCGTGCCCACGCTGCTGCCGATGGTGCGCGCGATCGTGTTGACGCTGATCGCCTCGCCGGTGTTGGTCGCGGGCACGCTCTCGATGATCGCGTTCGAGACGGAGGCGAGGGCCAGGCCGATCCCGGCTCCGGTGAACAGCCCGGAGACCACCACCTGCCAGAGCTCGCCGTGGGCGATCGCGGGCAGCACGAACGCCACGGTGGCGAACACGCCGCCGAGCAGCAGCGGGGGCTTGGGCCCGACCTTCCGCACCAGGATGCCCGCGACCGGCCCGAAGATCACCATCATGATGACGGTGGGCAGCAGGAACAGCCCGGCCTGCGAGACGCTCTCGCCGAATCCGTATCCCGTCGCGCTGGGCAGCTGCAGCAGGGTCGGCACGAGCACGAAGGTGCCGAACATCGCGAAGCCGAAGACGAGCGCGACGAGGTGGGCCGTCCAGACGCCGCGGATCCGCATCAGCCGCATGTCGATCAGCGGCTCCTTGACCCTCAGCTCGACGAGCACGAACACGACCGCGGCGATCGCGCCCAGCACCAGCAGCCCGATCGTGGCGAAGGAGCCCCAGCCCCAGCGCTCACCCTCGCTGATCGCGAGCAGGATCGACACCACCGAGACGCCCAGGATGCCGGCGCCGAGCAGGTCGAGACGGCCGGGCGACCGCACGGGTGACTCGGGCATTCCGAAGATCACGCCCAGCAGGGCGACGACGATGAGCACGGCGGGCAGCCAGAACAGCCAGTGCCACGAGAGGTTCTCGACGATCGGTCCCGCGGCGACGATGCCGACCCCGGCGCCGATGCCGAAGATCGCCGAGAGCAGGCCGATCGTGACGCTGACGCGCTCCTTGGGCAGCTCGTCGCGGACGACGCCGATCGAGAGCGGCATGATCGCTCCGGCGGCCCCCTGCAGGGCGCGGGCGACGATCAGCACACCGAGGTTCGGCGCGACCGCGGCGAGCACGGTCCCGACCAGCAGCAGCGAGAGCACGATGATGAGCACCCGGCGCTTGCCGACCATGTCGCCGAGCCGGCCGAGGATGGGCGTCAGCACCGCGGCCGAGAGCAGGTACGCCGTCAGCACCCAGGACGCGTCGCTCGTGGCGACCCCGAGATCCTGCCCGATGGTCGCGAGTGCCGGGGCGACGAGCGACTGCAGCACGGCGAACGAGAGCCCTCCCAGCGAGAGGTACAGAACCACGAGCACCGTGTTCGGGCGCCGCGTGCCGGAGGCGAGGGAGACGGAGCCGGTCGACGGCTCCTCGGTCGTGCGGGACATCGTTCTCCTGGGGTGAGATGGGGGGGTGTAAACGTGGGTTTACACAAGCTTCCTCTGGCGGTCACAATAAGTCAACCCGCGTTTACATCGGAGCCGGGATCGCCTACGGTCGAAGGATGTCCGCAGCCTGACCCGATACGGTGTCCGCGAGAGAGGACCTTCGATGACGACGACCCCGCCCCGCCCGCGCGATGCCGAGGACACCCGGCGCCGACTGCTGCACGCCGCCCGCGAGCGCTTCGCCCGGGACGGGTACGTGCCGACCACGGTGCGCGACATCGCCGCCGACGCCGGCGTCAACGTCGCCCTGATCAATCGGTACTTCGACTCCAAGGAGGGCCTGTTCGAGGCCTGCCTCGCCCGGGTCGCCGAGGACGCGGGACGCACGCCGTCCTCCGACGGCACGCCGAAGGGCCTGATCGACGCCGTGGTCCGCACCCTCACCGAGGCGCCGGACGGGGAGCAGTCGCTGCAACTGCTGCTCCTGCTCCGCTCCTCGGGCGACGATCGTGCCGACGTCATCCGCAAGGAGGCGCTGCGCGAATTCGCCGGGATGCTGGCCGGAGCGGCCGGGAGAGCGGGAGGCGCGAGCGACGACGCCTTGCTCCGGGCCCAGCTCGTGCTGGCCGCCGGCATCGGGGTCGCTCTGTTCCGGCGCTCGTCGGGCCTCGAGCCGCTCTCGTCGGCCACGACCGACCAGCTCGAAGGCCCGCTCGCCGGCCTCGTCGCGACCCTGCTCGGTCTTCCGGGCGGCGGACCGGAGGCGGAGCCTACTCGCGCCCCTGCCGCACGGGAAGCCCCTGGGAAACCAGCCGATACCGGCCTACATTCGTAGAAGTAATCATCAGTGACGAGATGGTTCAGATGAATCCAGGCAGCCCCCGGATCCCCGTCCCGTGACGAGGGGCCGGGGGCTGTCGTCTTCCCGGGAACTCACACGTCTGCCGGGCTCAGAGGTCGTCGTAGTCCCGCGTGTCCGTCTGCTCGGAGACGGGCTCGCCCTGCGGCCGTGCGGGCGCGAGGTCGCCGATCAAGGCGCGCAGCCGTGCCACGAGTTCGTCGTCGACGACGTCGTCGAGGTCCGACTCCTCGGTCTCGGTGACCACCTGGCTCGCCGGGCCGAGGAGCAGGTTCGCTCGGCCGAGGGATCCGTCCTCGTGCCGGACGGGGATCTCCATCGACCCCGACGTGTTGTTCTTGGCGAGCGCTTCGGCGTAGTCGACGACGGCTTTCGCGATGGCGTGCCCGGTGAGCAGCGAGTCGTTGGCATAGTGGATGCGTTCCATACCCTGAAGCGTTCTCCCTTCCGTCGTTATCGGCAATGGGTGCGGGATGCGGCAATGGTGCGGTACGGCGGCAATGGATGCGGGATGCCGGTGATCGGCGTTGACTGACGGAATCATCACTTTTCAGAATCGGAGACCAGCATGAGCGACCCCAAGCCCGAGCCCCAGACCGACCCCTCGACCCCCGACCCCGAGACCGTCGACCCCGAGACGGGCACTGAACCCGACGGATCTCCGGTCGAGAACCCCTCCGGTTGACGACCTGCGCCCGTGACGCGCCGTCAGCGCTCGCGGGCGTGACTGATCGCCCACAGGATGCCGGCGATGATCGCGGCCCACAGCATCCCGAGGCCGAAGATCCAGCCCGGCAGCCGGATGCCCGGGATCGCGCTCACGGCGAGACCCGCGATCGCGCAGGCGCCGGCGAGGCGCATCAGGCCCTTGGCCACCCTGCGCACGATCACGATCCGGCGGGCGCGCTCCGTGCGCGACAGCCGATTCCCCATGACCTCGAGTTTACCCGGCACCTCGCGCGCTCGACGCCGGAGCAGACGGGGTTGACGAACGCCCATCCGAAGCGAAGGAGCACCACGATGAGAGACGAATCCCAGGGATTCACCCTGACCCGCGAATTCGACGCCACCCCCGAGGCCATCTGGACGGCCTGGACGGATGCCGACGAGGCAGCCGCCTGGTGGCATCCCCGCGGCCTCACGACCCCGCGCGACACCGTGAGCATCGACGCCCGTGTCGGTGAGCACTACCGGTACACGATGGTCGACGAGACGACCGGCGACTCCTACCCCACGGGAGGGGTCTACGTCGAGGTCGAACCGTTCACGCGGTTGGCCTTCACCTGGGGCGATCCGGCGGCCTCGCCCGCCGATGCCCCGCTGGTCACCGTGACGATCGCCGATCTCGGCGAACTCACCCGGCTGACCTTCGAGATCACGGGCGTCGACGGCATGAGCGGCGACTCGGACTTCTTCGACGGCTGGGAGAGCGCCCTCGACGGTCTCGCCGAGCACCTGGGGCAGCTCGGCGTACGCGGCTAGACCGCAGCAGCTCCGCAGCCCGTCCCGGGCCGGACAGGCCGATGGCCGGGCACCGCGTCTCACGACGCAATGCCCGGCCATCGGGCCGTGGGGCGGAGATCCGCCGGGAGGCTACTCCTCCGAGCCGCTCGGTCCCGCATCCGCCGCGTGGCGACGGCGACGGGTGATCAGGACGGCTCCGCCGCCCAGCACCAGCAGCGCGACCACGATCGCGAGCGGGATCATCACCGTGGCTCCGGTCGACGCGAGGTCGCCCGTGGCCGATCCCGATCCGGTGCCCGTGCCCGCCGGGGCGGACGTGGCGCTCGGGCTCGGGGTGCCCGTCGGGGACGGGGTGGCGGTGGGCGTCGGCACGGCGGCCGGCACGACCTCGATCGTCACGCTCGCCGACACGTCACGGAGCGTTCCCGTGATCACGTGCGGGCTGGCGTGCGGGAAACGCACGGTGGCGCCCTCGATCACGTCGGTCGCGACCGAGCTCGAGAACGTCACCGCGGAGGTGACGTCGCCGAGCGATTCGCCGTCGGCGTCGAAGCCGGTCGCGGTCAGGGTGACCGAACCGCCCTGGTCGACGCTCAGCGCGCTCGCCGTGACCTGGAGGCTCCGCACCGCGTCCGCGACGGTCGACCAGAGCGCGTACACGGTGGTGTCCGCGGTGATCGGGGTCGCGAAGTCGAACGGGACCGTCCGGGCCTCGTCGGCGAACCAGCCCTGGAAGACGAAGCCCGCCTCGGCCGGCTCGGCCGGTTCGGTCGCGGTGCCGTCGTAGACGACCGTCTGCGGGGCGATCGCCGTGCCGTGTCCGCCGAGGTCGAAGGCGACGGTCGAGGGGTCGGGCACGCCGAGGCCGCCCGCGGCGACGGCGGCAGCCGTGCCGCCGACCACCGGGAGGGTGATCGAGCTGACGGTGGTGTCGAGCGAGACGGTCGCGCTCGGCGACCCGGCCACGAAGCCCGAGAGGTTCGTGGTCAGCACGACGCCGATGCGGTGACCCGCCTCGAAGACGTGGTCGTACGGCTCGAGCGGCCAGCTGAACGTGTACGGCTGGCCGGGCACGACCGGCGTGGCCTGCCCCTCGATCAGGGAGTCGCGGTTCGACGAGTCGAGGGCGCCGCGGGCGACGCGCCACTGCTCCACGGTGGACGAGCGGCGCTCGACCTCGAGGTAGCACGCGTTGTCGCTCGCGCTCTGCTCTCCCCAGCACGAACGCACCGCGGTGTTCACGACGCCGTCACCGGGGCTCCGCGGGATGCGGGTCGCGGTTCCGTAGTCGACCAGCAGTGCGCCGAGGTTCGACTGGTCCTGGCTGAGCGACGCCGTGAGGTCGATCATCGCCTGGCCCGACACGTGCAGCGGCTCCGTGAGCGGCTGCGAGAGGAACGACAGGCGCGAGGCCTGCTGACCCTCGGGTGCGGTCATCAGCGTGTTCTCGTTCGGCGAGTTCGCCGGGCCCGTGAAGCTCACGGTCGGGAGCCCCGTGCTGTCCTGCAGCTGCAGGGTGCCGGCGGAACCCGCCGTCGTGGCCGCGAGCTTCAGCTCGACGTCCTCGGTGCCGGGGACGGGCCAGCTGGTGTAGTCCTCGTAGACGCCGGGCTCCATGGTCTCCACGGTCGCCATCGGCTCATCCATGATGCCGTTGGGCACGCCCTGCAGCCAGTAGTCGAACCAGTGGTGCAGCGTCTGCACCCACTCGGCGCGGTTGTAGTCGAACGGGTCGACGTGACCGAGTCGGGCCAGCCAGATCTTGCGCGGCACGTTCTGCTCGCCGAGCTCGGTCCAGTAGTCGCCGAGCTGGCTCATCCGCACGTTGTCGTCGTTCAGGCCGTGCACGGCGAAGACCGAGGCCTTCACGTCGCCGACGTCGGTGCGGTAGTCGCGCGCCGCCCAGAAGTCGTTGATGTCACCGGTGGCGTCCCCGTCGACGAGGTTCATCGCATCCCGGGTCGGGGCGCAGAGCGCGCGCCGGTCGGGGTTCGTGACCGTGTTCGACAGGCTGGCCGGGTAGTGCGTGTTGTGGCGGATGCCGCCGGTGCGGGAGTAGCCGTACCAGTTCGAGATGGCCGAGATCGGGACGATGGTCGTCAGGCCCTCGACGCCCGTGGCGGCCACACCGTTGGCCAGCGTGCCGTCGTAGGACTTGCCGATCATGCCGGCCTTGCCGTTGTGCCAGTCGGCGGTCACCGCGGCGCCGGAGTTGTCGTAGCCCGCGACCCGGCCCTGCAGCCAGTCGATGACGACCTTCATGCTCGCGATGTCGCCGGGGCCGCCCTGCATCGGGCACCCGGTGGAGTAGCCCGTGCCATCCATCTCGGCGAGGATCACGGCGTAGCCGCGGGGCACGAAGTAGTTGTCGTAGAACAGCGGCCAGACGTCGTTGATGCCGTCGCCGTCCGTGTCGGCGATCAGCTGCGACTCGTTGCCACGGCCGACCGTGGTGTAGTACGGGCTGGCGTCGATGATCGCCGGCACCTTGAGGCCCGCCTCGGAGGCGGCGGGGCGGATGATCTCGATCGAGGTGACGTCGTCGACGCCGTCACCGTCCTGATCGACACCCGCGACGGGGATCTTGATGTGCTCACGCACGGCGTCGGCGTAGCCGAAGACCGGGGCGGTCTCGCCGTCGACGATGCTGATCTCGTCGACACCCGGTGCCGCGAAGGCGGCGGCCGGAGCGAAGACGGGGGAGAGGGCGAGTGCGGTGGCCGCGACGACGGCTCCACCGAGGCGACCGAATCGCCCGGGCCTGTATCGACCCCGCCTGGGATGGGAATCGGACTGTGTGCTGTTCTTCAACGAAGGCATGCCTTATGCCTATCGGTTCATCTACAGGCATTCATAGTGAATTGATTCACAGTTCACATGCTTTTAACAATTTCACGTCGGGACCGCGAAGGAGAACCCGGTGAGAGAAGCGGTGTACGGCCCGGCCTGAACCCGAAACAGACGGGGCCGTACACGGCATGAAGTGAGGCTAGCCAAAAAGCGTTGAGACTCCAACTCCCAAGTCTCAAGCGACCCGGGCGGGCGGGATCCGGCCTAGTCGGCGGCGGGGCGCGAGGCCTGTGCGGCCGTGCTGGCGGTCGCGGTGGAGACCGCGGCGAGGCCCTTCGCAGCGGCGACCGCCGCGGCGGCGGCCGGCGTGGTGACGCGGGCCTTGGGGAAGACGAAGCGGTTCATCGCCCAATAGCGGAAGGCCATGGCGATCAGGGTTCCGAGGATGGCGCCGCTCGCGAAGTCGGCGATCTCCTGCGTGAGGAGCGAGACGTTCGGTGTCGCGAGACCGAAGAAGTACCGCGAGACGTACAGCGGAGCCGAGTTCAGGCCGATACCGATCAGGCTGACCGCGGCGAAGAGCAGCATCTCGTGCCAGGTGCGCAGCTCGCCCCGGTCGTCGAAGGACCACTTCTTGTTCATCCAGTAGGAGAAGATCGTGGCCACGATGGTGCCGATCGCCAGCGCCGTGACGGGCTGATCGGGGATGACGAAGATCTTCAACCCGTAGTTGATGACCATCGTGATGACGAAGGAAGCCCCGCCGATGATCAGGAATCTGATCAGCGAAGGGTTCGCTGTCACCACTCGGAATACTGAACGCACTTCACCACCGTATCCCCGGTCGGCTAGGAACTCGCTGAATGCCCGATCCGTGATGAATTCGATATCCGGAGGATCCGGCGAGCGACGAGGGCGCCCACGAGCGTGCCGAGCGTGTTCGCGATGACGTCGTCGACCGTGCCGTACCGTCCGGCGATGAAGAAGAACTGCAGGGTCTCGATCAGGCCCGACGCGGCGAACCCGGCCAGGATGATCCATCCCCAGCGCCCGCGGCCGAGCACGACACCGCCCAGCAGCCCCAGAGGCACGAACATCACGACGTTCGCCAGGAACTCGACCTGCGGATAGCCCAGGAAGACCAGCAGCCTCCGGTCGTGCAGGGCCTTCAGCACGTGTTTCAGCCACTCGCCCTGGCTGCCGGCGTCGACCGGTGTGGGCCAGGCGACGATCACGAGGACCACGACAGCGTAGACCGCCAGCAGCACGGCGGCGGCCAGGCGCAGTCGGGCGGGGCGCAGGCGGCCGGGGCTCGGGCGGGGCGTGCGCGGGCCGGGTTCGCGCGGGCCGGCCGGGGCGGTCAGGACGGCTCCGTCGAGAGGTCGACGACCGCGGAGATCAGGCCGTCCGCGTCGCGGGCGCCGAGCCCGGTCAGCAGCTTCCGCCACATCTGAGGCAGCTCGACGCGCAGGTCGACGGGGCGCAGGCCCTGGTTGTCGGCCTCGTAGACGCCGAAGCTCGTGCTGGTGATCATGTCGGCCACCTCCTGGACGGAGGAGGAGGGCGGCAGCTGGCCCGAGGCGACCGCCTCCTCGACCTCGCCGCGGATGAACGCGGTCCAGTCGAAGGGCGGCTCCGGGAGGTCGATGCCCCGCCGGGTGCGCTCGAGCAGCAGTCGCACGGTGGCGCCGCCGTACGGGCCCGAGCGGGTGTCGAGCGCGGTGGTCAGCAGGAGGCTGAGCAGTCGCGGCAGGCCGGCCGGCGCCTGCGCCAGGGCGGCGGCGTGGAAGCGCTCCCAGACCGCGAACTGCTCCTCGACGATCGCGCAGGCCATCTCGTCCTTGGAACGGAACTGGTAGTAGCTGAGCGCCGACTTGGGCCGGCCCATCCGCGCCGCGATGCTCGAGAAGGTGGCGGCGGCGAAGCCCTGCGTCGCGAACTCGGTCGCGGCGGCGTGGAGGATGGCGGAGCGGGTCTCCGCCTTCTGCTGCTGGCGCGTGGGCATGGCGTCAGCGTAGTGCCGGCGGTCCCCGGCACCTGGGAGTCGCGAGGGAAAGGGGAAGGCCCGCTCCCCGGTGTGGGGAACCGGGGAGCGGGCCTTCGTCATGTCGTCCAGCCGATCGGCGGGGCGGGGCTCAGCCTGCGGTGCAGGGGGTGAGGTCCTCGACGGCCTCGGTCAGGGTCGCGACCCCGCCGAGGAGGGTGACCTGGCGGGCGCCGAGCGCGGTGATCTGCGCCAGGGTCTCGGCCGGGACGCACCCGGACGGGACCGTGAACAGCGGAGCACCCAGCTTCGGAGCCAGCGCCGACCCGGCGAGCGCATCCGGGAACTTCTCACCCGTCGCCAGGAGGACCCGGTCGGCCGAGGTGAAGAAGTGCGCGTTGATCGCCCGCGACGACGCGTACCGGTCCGCACCCGACAGACGCTCGGTGGTCGCGATACCGGCCGCGGCGGTCTGGATGCCGGCTGAGACCGACCCCTCACCACCGGCGATCACGATGTCGGTCACCTTCAGCTCCTTCAGCAGGTCGGTGGTGGCCGCATCCAGAGCGGATGCGGTGCCGTCGACCAGGATCACCGGACCCTGACCGGCGATCGCCGAACCCGCCGACAGTGCGTCGGGGAAGTTCGACCCCGCCGCCAGCACCGCGGTGCTCGCGCCCGGCTCCGCGCCGGACCCGGTGCCGAACGCCGACTCCGCGATCGCTCGCGAGGTCGCGTAGCGGTCGGTGCCCTGCAGGCGCTCGACCGGGGCGATCTTCGCCAGCTCCGCCTCGACGGCCGGGCTGATGGTGTTCGGCCCGCCCACGATCACGATGGAGGACGCCTTGAGGCGTCCGATCTCATCCGAGACCGCGCTCGAGACCGAGCCGGCCTGGGTGAGCAGGATCGGCGCACCGGCGACCGCGGCGGCGGGCGCCGCCGACAGCGCATCCGGGAACGACTCGCCCGACGCGACGAAGACGGTCTTCGCGCCCTCGGGGAAGCCGGCCATGGATGCGGCCACGGAGGCCTCGTACCGGTCCGCGCCCGCGATCCGGTCGACCGGGATGGTCACCTGGAGCGCGGCCGTGGCCGTGAACGCCGACCCGGCGCCGACGGCCGTGAGGGCCGCCTCGCCGAAGGCCGCATCCGCGGGGACGGTGGCCGTGAACGACACCGAGCCGTCGGTGCTGACCACGGGGGCGGCGACGGATGCACCGGCGAGGGTCAGCGAGACCGACTCGCCGCTCCGGAACCCGGACCCCGTGACGGTGATCGTGTCACCCGGGTGCGCGGTCGCCGACGACAGGGTCAGCGTGCCCGGGGCGGCGAGCGCCTCGGCACAGGCGTCGCCCTGCGTGCCGACCGGAGGCAGCGGGGTGCCGGGCTGGCCGCCCGTGACCACACCGTCGTCCTCGCGGACCAGGATGCTGCCGAAGGCCTCGCCGAGGGTCGCACCCTGCTGGGTGTTCGACACGTTGGTGATGTAGCTCGCCGACGCGGCGGAACCCGCGGTCGAGTCGCCCTGCACCGCGACGGTGACCGGCTTGCAGATCTCGCCGACCGCGAAGTCGACCTGCTGCATGGCCGAGAGCACCTTGCTCGAGCCGTTCGGGGCGATCGCGCTGACGTACACCGTGGTGGGCACCTCGGCGGGGCGGGAGAGCACGACCGGGAGATCGGCGTAGCTGACACCGGCGCCCTCCTCGACCTTGACGTCGGTCATCGAGACGAACGGTCGGGTCGAGAGCTCGGGCGTACCGAGCGTGACCGGCTTCAGCAGGCTGAGGTCGGAGAGCAGCACGCCGCCGGCCGCCCGGGGCGCGGTGAGGCGCACCTGCTGCACGGTGGTGATGTCGACGCCCGTGAAGGCGGTCGTCGGGATCTCGATCTGCTGCAGCAGCACCTTGCGGAGCGGGTCGACCGAACCCGGCAGCACCCGGAGGGCGTCGCCGAAGCTCGAGGCGGTGACGGAGGCCGTGCCCCCCTTGGAGTCGACGACGGTCACCGTGAGGTCGGTGCTGCCACCGACCGCGACCGAGTCATCCGGAGAGACCCGGAACGACAGGCTCTCGTGAGCGCTGAAGTCCGAGGCCGCGGCCGGGACCGGGATGCGGAGCTGACCGGCTGCCGCAGTGGCCGAGGCCGGAGCGGTGTAGGTGAAGTGCAGCGACGGGGTCGACGGCACCGAGGTCGCACGGCCGTTGCCGTACGGGGTGCTGAGGAAGCCGTAGTCCGGCGCCTGGGCGAAGCCGAGCTTCGTCACGCAGTACGGCAGCGTCGACGGCACGTCTAGCGGGCTCATGCTGACGCACGCCTGGTAGGTGCCGGCGCCGGTCGCCTGGATGGTCTGGTCGGGAGCCGTGAACAGGTTGATGTCCGTGCGGTCGCTCGGGGCATGCGTGGCGGAGACGCGCACGTCGGCCTTCGAACCGGCCGAGGCGGGCTTCGCATCCGAACCGTCGAACATCGGCATGAACTCGTCGTCGCCGCCCAGGGTCAGGCGGAACCACGCGGCGATGTAAGCGTTGCCGGCCTGGTACTGCTCGTCGCTGTTCAGGCGGGTGGTCGAGACGTTGGCGCCACAGGTCGGGTCGGTCTGACGGGAGTCCATGATGGACCAGTCGTCGCTCGTCGCGACCGGGTACTTGCCGGGGGTCCACGCGGTGTTGAAGAAGTTGTGGTTCGTCCCCATGATGAGCACCGAGGAGCGGAACACGTCGTCGCCGTAGGCGTGACGGGAGTCGTCGATGTACTTCTGGCCCATCTGGTCCTCGACGTCGCCGTCGCAGTAGGGGAGGACGACCGCGGTCGGGATGCCGGGCACCGTCATGCGGGTGTAGTCGGTCGGAGCGAGCGGGAGGACCGCCTTGATGCCGTAGGGCTCGCCCTGCTGCAGGTTGAGGAGGGCGGCACGCATGATGCCCTCACCGCCGCGGGAGTGGCCCATCAGGCCCACGTTGCCGAGGTCGAGGTGGCCCTTGAGCTCGGGGCTCAGGCCGTTGTCGACGCCCTCGTTCGCGGCGCGGAGCAGCGCGAGGTGATCCATCACGAGCTGGGCACGGGCGAGCGCACCGGTGTCGTCGGCGAGCGTGCCGTCGAGTGCGTTGATCGCGTTCGCCGAGATCGAGACGACGGCGTAGCCCTGCGACGCGAGGATCTGCGCCGCGTCGTTGTAGCCGAGGTAGCTGGCGACGTCGACCTGGTTCGGTCCGCAGGGCCAGGCGAGCGGGTTGCGCGTGCCGCCGGTGCAGGAGGTGTGCCGGCCGTGCAGGAAGACGACGACGGGAGCCTCGCCCGTCACGCCCTCCGGCATGAAGACGGCCGCGCGGATCTCGCCCTTCCGGTTGAAGCCGCGGATGTCCTCGGCCTCGTCACCGAGGTTGTAGTCCAGGCGCTTCACCGCGTAGCTGCCGGCCGCGGTCGGGTCGGCGGCGAGCACCGGGTTGACCAGCGTCGAGGGCAGCTGGGTGGCGAGCTGCTCGGCCGCGGAGCGGTCGACGTCGGCCGCGACGGCGGGGTCGCCCGAACCGAGCCAGCCCTGGTCGACGACGGTCGCGGTGGCCGCGGCCTCGTCGGGGGTCGTGACTGTCAGGGTCAGGCCGTCCAGCGACTCGGTCGCGGCGCCCAGCTCGACGCCGTCGGCCCACAGGGTCGGGACGTCGCTGCGCACCTCGATCGGCTCGCTCAGGGTCTTCGTGACCTGGTAGCCGCCGGGCACCTCGGTGACCGTGAAGTCGTCACCGGCTGCGACGGGTGAGGCGATGGACAGGGCGGCGGCTGCTGACACCGCTGCGGGGGCCGCCGGGGCGGCGAACGCCGGAGCGCTCAGGAAGGCGGGAGTCACGGCGGCGACGACGGCCGTGAACACGGCTGCCGCCCTCCACCGCGGATGTGATGCGGACACAGGTCTCCTACTCGGTAAAAGGGGGGATCCTCAGCACGCTATCGGCGCGGGCGAGGCCGGAAGGCCCGCGAAATAGGATGGAAACACACTGTTTACAGACGATCGTCTAACGAACGGCGACGGCCGGTCGTGACACACTTCTCGCAGGACCTCGGGGGGAGGGGACGTGCCGGCACTTCCGCAGGGAGCGAGTGCGCGCAGCTCCGCCGCCGCCCTCTCCAGCGCCACCCTCGGCCTCGGCTCGAGCGCCCTGGTGATCGCGGCCGTCCTCGTCGTGCTGCGGAACATCGCCTCGCCGGACCACGACTCCTGGGCGGCCCTCCTCCTGCTCGTCCCGCTGGCCGGGCTCATGGTGCTCGCCCATCTGAGGCGGACCGTGCCGGTGATGGTGCTCTACCTCGTCGCCGGCTCGGCGTGCATCGGCGCGTACGCGGGGATCATCCTGATGAACGCCCCACCCGCGCTGGCCGAGTCGCCGTTCCTCCTGGCCCTGCCGCAGATCGCCTTCGTCTACACGATCGCCCCCACCGTGCTCGGCGCCCGGTCGATCGTCTTCATCGCGCTGGCCTACCTGTTCGGGCAGACGGCCGTGCTCCTCACCGCGATCTGCACGGGGATCTTCCCCCGTTTCGACTCGATGACCGCCTTCTCGACCTTCGTGATCCTGGCGGTCGGGGTGTCCAACCTAGTGTTCCGCCGGCGTTCGGCCGTCGATTTCCGGGCCGTCGAACGAGCCCGCCGCGAGTCGGACGCGATCGCCTACCAGCAGGAGCTCGAGGCGCAGGTCGTCGCGCTCTTCCACGACACCGTGCTGAGCGAGCTCACCGTGCTCTCCCACCAGGAGCCCGGCCCGCTCAGCGACACCCAGCGGGGCGCCATCCGCCGCGACCTGACCATGATCGAGGAGGGCGCCTGGTGGCCGAGCCACACCGCGGGCCCCGACCGCGGCACGCTCCCCGGGCTCGTCGCCGAGGTCATCGACGGCATGCGGAGCGAGGGCCTCGTGATCGAGGTCGGCGGCGACATCGCCTCCCTCCACCGGCTGACGCCCGAGGTCGTGACCGCGACCGCGCTCGCGCTCTGGCAGGCCCTCGTCAACGTGCAGCAGCACTCCGGCACGGACCGCGCCGAGATCGGGGTCGACGGCGCTCCGGATGCGGTGGTCGTGATGGTCGCGGACGCCGGCTCCGGCTTCGACGAGACCGCGGTCCCGGCCGACCGTCTCGGGGTGGCCCAGTCGATCCGCGGCCGCATCCAGGACGTCGGGGGCGAGGTCAAGCTCTGGACCTCGCCCGGCAGCGGAACCGCCTACCTGTTCACCCTCCCGGTCGCTCCCGAGCACCGCTGGCCGGGGGAGGCGACGCGACCATGAGGGGCTTCCTCGCCTGGCGGAGCGCTCCGCACCGCTTCGACCCGATCAGCGCCGGGGCGATCTATCCCCTGATCGGGGTCGCCGGTGCCGGTGTGCTGGTCTACGCCATCCTCAGGACAGTGATCGGCGCCGACCTCATCACCGACGCCGCTGCCGCCTCCGCCGCGCTGCTGCTGCTCGTCGTGGCGACGTCGATCCTCGTCGTCGTGACCGATCCCGTCCGCACCCCGGTGCGGTTCCGCGGCTTCGCCGCCGCCGTGGTCACCGTGAACCTCGCCAACATCGCCTCGGCCGTCGGCAGCTGGGACTCCGCCGACCTGATCTGGGACAGGTGGGGGCCGATCGTGGTCGGCGTCCTCATCCTTGCCTTCGCCGAGTTCCGGCCCGGGCGCGACCTCGCCGCGGCGACCGCGGTGTCGGCGCTCGCCGTCGGGGTCACCTCCGCGCTCGAGGCGCCGACGAGCTCGATCCCGGCCTCGACGACCGCCGCCGTGATCGCGGCCACCCCCGTCATCCTCTTCGGGGCCGCAGGAGCCGTCTTCTCCTACCGGGCCAGCCTCGCGCTCTCGCGAGAGGCGGAGTCGGCCGCGAAGGAGGTGGGCGGGCTGACGCGCCGGGTGCGCATCCGCGTGCGCGAACTGCTGCGCGAGACCGGACGCAACGCCCTCTCGGTCGAGCTCGTGCCGTTCCTCACGGGCATCCTGGAACGCGACGCGGTCGGCGAGGCCGACATCCTGCGGGCGCGGAGGATGTCGGCGGTGCTGCGCTCGGTGATCATCACCGACATGGGCCTGCCCTGGCTCGAGCGGATGGCGAGGGCGAACCCCGGCGAACTCGTCGTGCGCGACGAGGCGGGGCGGGGTGACGAGTTGTCGATGGAGCAGAAGGTGGCGCTGCGGGCCCTGACGACCGCGGTGCTGCGGCTGCGGGCCTCCGGCGAGTTCGGGGAGCCCGGCGACCCGGTGCGGCTTCGAGTGGATGCGGTGGGCCGGCATCGGAGCGTGCTGCTGCGGTTCCCGTACGACGGGACCGAGGCGGGAGCCCGGTTCCGGCTCGGGACGTTCTTGACCGTGATGGGGTCGGTGTTCGGGCGCTCGACCGTCACGGCCGAGGAGGGGGAGCTCAGGCTGCTCTTCGCCTATGAGGCGGAGGCTGGCTAGTCGGGCTGCCTGGCTAGTCGGGCTGCCTGGCTAGTCGTCGATGCCGCGGCTGCGCGGCTGCACGACGGGCATCTCGTCGATGCCGCCCGAGAGGCGCGCGATGGCGGCATCCGCGTCGTAGTTCGGGTCGGGCACGATGAACGCCATGATCATGGCGTGGTACGAGATCGCCGCGAGCGAGACCTCGGCCGGCCGGCCGTCGTTGTCGACGTTGTAGCGGGCCTCGACCAGGTCGGGGATCGTGGTGCGAGCGATGCCCAGGCCCTCGATGATCGCGGCCGCGGCCACCACCAGGGGCCGGTAGTCGTCGTTGAGGTCGGGCCGCAGACGGTAGCCCACCGCCGGCACGATGTTGCGGTAGAACACCTCCATCTGGTCGAGGAAGGCGAGTTCGCTGTTGCGGAGCGCCTCGATGATGCGCTCGCGCACCCGCTGGTCGGGGTAGGAGAGGGCGGTGCTGGAGAGGGCCACGTAGGTGCGCCACTGCACCGAGGAGGTGACCGACTCGAAGTTCTGCTCGGCCGCGATCCCGGTGACGTCGACCAGGATGCGGCGGCGGCCCTCGGCGGTGCGCAGCTCGTCCGCGCGGAAACCGAGGTACTCCCAGGTCGCGACCAATGACTCCTCGTCGGCGCGGCCGGGGGAGACCTGGTTGGCGACCTCGCTCAGGAGCTCCTCGAAGAAGGCCTCCTTCGACTCCCAGATGCGGTACACCGAGCTGCGGGGCACGCCGGCGGCCTTGATCAGGTCGTCCATCAGCAGGTGCTCGAAGCCGACGGTGAGGCCGTTGCTCTGCACGAGGGCGAGGGCGGTGTCGAGAAGCTTGGTGCGCACCTCGTCCTTGGGGACGCGAACGCGACCCGCGGCCGACTTGGACCAGCTGTTCTCAGACATGATTGCCCTTTCCGGAATCATCTTGGGACATCTTGTCTCAAGTTGCAAACGACATGCCGCGCTTCTATGCTCGGGTCAAACGGCTGCGTGCGCCGCGCGGACACGCCGGACGGCCATCCGCCCCTTGTTACGACGGAGGATTCGAAGTGGTCCGGATGACGACTGTACGGGTCCCAGCGCGAAGGTCGAGCGGTGTCGCGTATTGATCGATCCGTCAGCAATGCTGCGGTCATCCCGGTCATCGTCGGGTCCCCGGCCTTCCTGACCGATCCCGAAGCGCGCCTCGCCACCGGCATCATCGGGATCAACGGCGTCGCCCTCCCCGGGTTCGAGGACGCCTACCACCAGCACTTCGAGTTCCGCCGCCGGGTCTACGTGGAGCAGACCGGTCAGCTCGACCCGTCCGATCTCTCGGACGACGGAACCGATCGCGACGCTGACGACGCCCGCTCCGTCACTTTCGCGGTGCTCGAGAACGCGCCGGAAGGCGTCCGGATCGTCGGCGTCGCGCGCACGATCATCAAGGGGGCCGACGGCGTCGACCGGCCGCTGCCCGTCGAGGAGTTCTGCCCGGAGCTCTTCGCGGAGGATCCGCTCGACCTCGGCAGCGTCGAGGTGTCTCGCGTGATCGCCCGGCACGAGCGCGTCGCGATGCAGGAACTGGTGCAGTGGCACCTGTTCGCCCTGATGTCCTCGTACTTCTCCTCGCACGACGTCGGCCGCACCTTCGCGGTGATCGAGCCGTGGCTCGAGCGCCACCTCGCCGGCGTGCTGGCGATCTCGCGGATCGGCGAGCCCCGGTACATCGAGCACTACCTCGACTACAACCTCCCGGTCGAGTTCGACCTCGCCGGGTCGGCCGAGCGGATCACAGAGCGGAACGCCACGATCCTCGGCCAGCTCGTGGCCGCCGACGGCGCCCTGGAGTACTTCGGCCGGATCTCCCGAGTGCAGCGCGAGGCCGCTGCGGCCGCTGCCGCGGGCTCAGCCGTCCCGGCGGTCGTCGCGGCCCCCACCCCGTCCTTCTCTGCCGAGGCTGTGGTCGAGGGCGGATGAAGTCGCTCGACGCGCCCGAGTTCTCGCGCAACTACGGGTTCTGGAGCGAAGCGGAACAGGCGGCCCTGATGAACTCCCGGGTCGCCATCGCGGGGGTCGGCGGTGTCGGCTTCCAGGTCGGCACCAAGCTCGCCCGGATGGGCGTGGCCAGTTTCGCCGTCGCCGATCCCGAGGAATTCGAGCCGCAGAACGCGAACCGGGTGCCGGGGGCGTCGGCGTCCACCTACGGCCGCTCGAAGGTCGACGTCTTCCGTGAGCAGGTGCGCGACATCAACCCGGATGCGGTGGTGCACCGGTACCACGACGGCGTGACGGTCGAGAACGCGGCCGAGTTCCTGGCCGGGGCGACCCTGGTCTTCGATGAGTCGGAGACCACGCATCCGGAGATCGGCACGACGATCGCCCGGCATGCCCGCGTGCTCGGCATCCCGGATCTGCTGGTGGTGAACGTGGGCTTCGCCGCGACCGTCACGGCCTTCCACCCGCGGAGCCGCTTCACCTTCGAGCGCTTCATGGGGCTCGGCGACGACGCCCCGCTCGACGAGATCGCGCAGCAGAAGATCGACTTCGGCCGTTTCCTGCCGTACGTGCCGCCCTACAGCGATCTGCGGGGCCTGGTCGCGATGACCACCGACGGCCCCACCGGCGAACGTCCTTCACTGCCGTCGATCGCCCCGGGGGTCGATCTCGCGAGTGCGATCGGAACGACGCAGGCGTTCCTGCACCTGACCGCCGCGGCCGGTGTCATGAATCGTCGCCGCAGCCCGATCTGGGCGCCCCGGCTGGCGCTCCTGGATGCCTACCTGATGCGCGGCAAGGTCATCCGCGCCTCCCGCGCAACCCACCTCCGCCACGTGCTCACGGCGGCCCTCCGCGACCGCTTCGGCCGCAACCCCGCGGCCAGCTACACCCACGCCGACCTCGCCCGTCGCGCCCCCGCCCCGCCCCGCCCCTGAGGCCGTTTGCCTTGCTGAGGTATTCTCAGTGAATGGCCCCTTCCGCTGACCAGCCCCGCATCACGAGCCTCGATTTCGTCCGCGGCGTCATGCTCGTCGCGAGCATCACGGTCAACTCCCTGCTCGCGACCGAGCCGTGGTTCGCGCACGCGCCCTGGGACGGTGTGCAGCCGATGGATGTGATCTTCCCGGTGTTCGTCACCCTCACCGGGTGCGGGCTCGCGTTCGCGTTCCATCGGCGGGTGAAGCTCGGGCCGCTCGCGCGGCGGGTGGCGGTGCTGCTCCTGGTGGGGCTCGTCTACAACGCGATCGCCCTCGACTCCTGGGTGGGGGAGACCTGGTGGTTCACCGGGGTGCTCCAGCTGTACGCCGGCGTCGTCGCGGTGATCGGGCTGCTGCACCTCGTGCTCCGCGGCTGGATCGCCTGGGGGATCGCGACGGTCGTGCTCGCGGCCGGCCACGCGACGCTCCTCGCGGTCTGGGCGAGGGGATGCGAGGGCGGCGTGCTGTCTGCGACCTGCAACCCGTCGGGGGTGATCGACCCGATGCTCTTCGGCGGCATCCACCTGTATCACCAGGGGGCGGCGGGGTACGACCCCGTCGGGCTCGTCGCGCTGCTGGGAGCCCTGATCAGCGCGTCGGCGGGTGCGACGGCGGGACACGTGCTGCTCGCCGTCCGGCGGCGCTCGTCGCGCCCTGCTGCCCTGACCCGCCCTCCGGGCGGAGGTGTGGCGACCGCGACTCGCGGGCCTCGCGGCGGGGTGACGGCCGCCATCCTGCCTCTCGGCGCCCTTGCGCTAGCCTTCGCGCTCCTAGCGCAGCTCTCGCTCTGGGTGCCCGAGCTCGTGACCGGTGACGTCCCCCTCGTGATGAAACGGCTCTGGACCCCGCCGTTCGCGCTCCGCGTCGCCGCCGTGACGACCATCGCGCTCCTCGTCGGCCACCTGATCGCCGACCGCCGACGGCTCGGCCCCGTGACCCGGGTGGCGATCTGGCCGCTGGTGGCCCTCGGGCGCAACAGCCTGCTGGTCTACTTCGGGTCGCACGTCGTGATGAGCGTGCTCGAGCGGCCCACCGCATCCGGGGTACCGATCGCCGAAGAGCTCGCTCAGAACTTCGCCATCGCGGGTGACGCCCAGCTCGGCTTCACCGTGGCGGCGCTCGCGTTCTGGATCCTGCTCGCGTGCCTGATGCGCCGTGCGGGCGTCTATCTGAGACCCTGAGTGACCCGCCGGTGGCCTGGCGGCAGCCTGGCGGCGAGCTGGCGGAGGCCGCAGTGGTAGGAGGCATCCACCCCCGCGGATGCCTCAGTGCCGTCGCGTCAGACGGCGATCCTCATGATGGGCCCGGTCGCATCGGCGGGCGTGTAGTGCTCGATCGCGTCTTCGGGAGCCTCGAAGGGCCCCTTCCAGGCGAAGCGGTCGTGCCGATGCGTGAGCTTCATGTGCCAGCCGTCCTTCATCAGATACACGGTGGCGAGCGGCGTGCTCGTCTCCGGATCGTCTTCCGGGCGGCAGAGGATCGCGATGGTCTCGCTCTTGCGGTGGATCACAATCTCGTTCACGAGACCGAGAGTAATCCTCCCAGCCAACGCGCATGTTACGAGGAGAATAAAATCTGACGCCAGGTTGCGCCGGATGTCGAATTGGCGGCGCCCTGGGTCTTCTCCCGGAGGCCCGACAGTGTAATGTGAGGCCAACGGGGACGTCCTAGACGGTCCTGGATCATGGCCGTAAGGGTAACGGCTGAACATGACGGGACCGTTGACGCCTCCTTGCGGGATGAGAGTATCGGGTCCTCTCATCCCGCTAAATTTTTGCCCGCGGCGTGCTTGAATGCTCGGGTGAAGCTGAAGCGCGTGCACCACATCGCCGTCATTGCGACCGACTACGAACGGTCGAAGGCCTTCTATCTCGACGTGCTCGGCTGCACGCTGTTGAGCGAGGTCTACCGCGCCGAGCGCGACTCGTGGATGGGCGACCTGGCCCTCAACGGCGAGTACCTGATCGAGCTGTTCTCCTTCCCCGACCCGCCCGAGCGGCGCAGCTGGCCCGAGTCGACCGGCCTCCGGCACCTGGCCTTCGCCGTCGACTCGGTGGCGGATGCGCGGGCCGAGCTGCTGGAGAAGGGCGTGCGCTGCGAAGAGCTCCGCACCGACCCCCACACCGGCGCCGCGATGATGTTCTTCTTCGACCCCGACGGGCAGCCGCTGGAGCTGTACCAGGCCTGACCGGTTGCACCAGTTTCGAACATGTGTTCGAATAGAGCATGCGCTGGAACGGACAGACCCTCGTCGCCGAGGCACCCACGGCTCTCCCCGGGCTCGCCCGGCTGAACAACCTCGTGCGGAGCGTGCAGACCCCGGAGTTCGCGGGCATCACGTTCCACGAGGTGCTCGCCAAGAGCGCGCTCAACCACGTGCCCGGCGCCAGCACCGTCATGCCCTTCGCCTGGACGATCAATCCCTACCGCGGCTGCTCGCACGCCTGCGTCTACTGCTTCGCCCGTCCGACGCACTCCTACCTCGAGTTCGACGAGGGCAAGGACTTCGACCAGCAGATCGTGGTGAAGGTCAACGTCGGCGAGGTGCTCGAGCGCGAGCTCGCGAAGAAGTCGTGGAAGCATCCCGCGGTCGCACTCGGCACGAACACCGATCCCTATCAGCGCGCCGAGGGCCGCTACGCCCTGATGCCGTCGATCATCCGGGCCCTGGCCGGGTCGGGCACCCCGTTCTCGATCCTCACGAAGGGCTCGCTCCTCCGCCGCGACCTCGACCTGATCTCCGAGGCGGCCGAGGTCGTGCCGGTCAGCATCGCGATGTCGATCGCGATCTACGACGACGAGCTGCAGCAGTCGATCGAGCCAGGCACGCCGAGCACCAAGGCGCGGCTGGCCACGGTCTCGGCCGTGCGCGAGCGGGGCCTGGAGTGCCAGGTGTTCCTGATGCCCGTGCTGCCGCTGCTCACCGACACCGTCGAGCACCTCGACCGCGCGTTCGGGATGGCGGCAGCCTCCGGCGCCTCGAGCGTGGTCTACTCGGCGCTGCACCTCAAGCCGGGGGTCAGGCAGTGGTTCTTCGCCTGGCTCGAGCGCGAGCATCCTGAACTCGTCTCGCCGTACGCCCGCATCTACGCCAAGGGCGCTTATGCGCCCAAGGAGTACCGCGAGTGGCTCGCGGCCCGGGCGAAGCCGCTGATGCGGAAGCACGGGCTGAATCGCGCGCGTCCGGCCGGGACGACCGGAGGACCCTCGTGGTCGCAGGCCGCGCCGACGAGATCCGCCCCAGGCGGATTCGCGCCGGTGGGGTTCGCGCCGGCGTCGGTGCTGCCGAGCTTCGGGCCCGTCGGGGATTCGCAGCCCATGCTGTTCTGACGCCGGATGCTGTTCTGACGCCGGATGCTGTTCTGGCGCCGGACAGAGAAGTGGCCGGTCGCGGATGGGGAACCGCACGACCGGCCACGAGACCGGCCGAGGATGGGGATTCGGCGGCCAGTCTCCAATTCGGGTGAACTGATGTGACCATGGTGCGCCCGATTTCCCCATGAGCCCTGCATTTCGGCTGGCAATTCACCCGGACGCTCACCCCCGACCGGCGAGTGCGATGCGCGAGCTAGGGTATTCGGGTGGCGAAACTGTATTTCCGGTTCGGGGCGATGAACAGCGGCAAGAGCACCGCGATGCTCCAGGCTGCCTACAATTACGAGGAGCGCGGTCAGCACGTGCTGATCGCGAAGCCCTCCATCGACACCAAGGGCGACATGCGGATCGTCTCGCGGCTCGGTGTGACGCGGGATGCCGACTTTCTGATCGCTCCCGACACCGACGTGCGCGCCGAGTTCGCCGAACGCCGTGCCCGAGCCCTTCGCGAGACCGGGGTCGACATCAGCTGCCTGCTGATCGACGAGGCGCAGTTCCTCACTCCGGCCCAGGTCGACGACGCCCTCCGGATCGCGATCATGGACGGTGTCCCTGTGCTCGCCTACGGCATCCGCAGCGATTTCCAGACCGCCGGCTTCCCGGGCAGCATCCGTCTGCTCGAGGTGGCGCACAGCCTCGAAGAACTGAAGACGATCTGCCGGTGCGGCCGGAAGGCGATCTTCAACGCCCGGCGGATCGGCGACCGGTACGTCTTCGACGGCGAGCAGGTCGCGATCGACGGCCAGGACGTGACGTACGAGTCGCTCTGCGGCGCCTGCTACCTCGAGGAGTCGCACGGGGTTCTCGGCCGGGCGTGACCTGACGGGCGTGACCTGACGGGCGTGACCTGACGGGTCAGCGCACGCGGTCGCGCAGCGAGATCGACTTGCCGATGACGACGGCGATGGCCGTGGCGATGGCGAGCCAGGATGCGGCGATGATCCCGATGACGGTCACTAGCTCCACGACGACTCCCGACTTCCCGCTCCGCTGGTCGGAACTGTTCGAGAGTACGTCGGGCCGAAGATCCCTCCGGATGCTCGAGCTCGTTTTCATCCTCCGTATCACCCTCGGACACGGGGCGACCGGGAAACGAGAAACCGGCCGGAGACTCAGTCTCCAGCCGGTTTCTCGTTTTCTTACTGTCGGGGTAGCGGGATTCGAACCCACGACCTCCTCGTCCCGAACGAGGCGCGCTACCAAGCTGCGCCACACCCCGAAGTGGTTCGCTACGTCTCCGCAGCTGAGGCCTCAATAAGGATAGCCGATAATCCGGCGTCCCGAGAACGCCTCCGCGCCGGCCCTCTGGTCAGGGCTTGGGCGCGAGCGTGAGCAGCGTCGCCTCGGGGCGGCAGGCGAAACGGAACGGCGCGTAGATCGAGGTTCCGAGGCCCGCCGAGACGTTGAGGTACGCGGAGTGGAAGCCGCGTCGCCAGAGGCTCAGCCCCTTGACCTGGTCGCGGGGGATGTCGCAATTGGTGACCAGGGCCCCGAAGCCCGGCACGCAGACCTGGCCGCCGTGCGTGTGACCGGCGAAGATCACCTCGGCCCCGTGGGTGACGAAGGAGTTGAGCACGTACTGGTACGGAGCGTGGGCGACACCGATCGTGACGCGGGGCCCCCGGTCGTCCTCCTCGCGGAGCTCGTCGAGTGCTCCCGGGATTCGGTCGAGCCGGTCGAAATGCCGGTGCGGGTCGTCGACTCCGAAGAAGTCGATGATCGTGCCGTTGATCTCGAGGGTGACCGCGCGGTTGTTCAGGTTCTTCCACCCCAACGAGGCGAAGTAGCCCTCCAGAGCCGGGGTGTCGAGCCGCTCGACCGTCGCCGGGTGCTTCGACGGGCCCATGAAGTACCGCAGCGGGTTCTTCAGGGTGGGTCCGAAGTAGTCGTTCGAGCCGTTGACGTAGACGCCGGGGATGCCGGCGAAGGCATCCAGAGCCGAGCGGATGCCGGTGAGGCCGTCGCGATGGCCCAGGTTGTCGCCGGTGTCGACCACGAGGTCGGGCGCCAGGCGGGCGAGCTCGCTCACCCACTGCTGCTTGTCCTCCTGCCACGGGGCCATGTGGAGGTCGGAGAGGTGCAGCACCCGGATCGGGGTGGATCCGGCTGGCAGCACCTCCACCGTCGCCGTGCGCAGCGTGTACTGGGTGCGCTCGACCACGACCCCGTAGGTGAACGCGGCGGCGCCGGCTGCCGCGACGACGCCCAGGGCGGTCGCGGCAGCCCGTGTGCCGGTGGTCACGAGCGGGTGCTCACGGTGTGATGCATCTCGTCCGGCCTAACCGGCCTTGGCGGTCGAGATGCGCAGGATGTCGCTTCCGGCACGGATCGGGTTGCCGGCGCCGGGGTTCGTCCCGGTGACCCGCGCCGAGCTGTCGCTCGGACCGTCCCACTGCACCTGGCTGAGCCCGATCCCGGAGGAGGAGAGCACACCCAGCGCCGCGTTCGGCGAGAGGCCCACGATGTTCGGGATCGTCCGGAGCTGACCGTTCGAGGTGTAGACCGTGATGCTCGAGCCCTTCGAGGCCGTGCCGCTCGGCGAGTAGCTCTCGACCGCGCCGGCCGCTGCCGCTCCGTCGATCGCTCCGCCGTCCTGGAAGTCGAAGCCGGCCGAGGTCAGCGCCGCCTTGGCCGCGTCGATGGTCATCCCACCGAGGTTGGGGATCGGGACCTGCACGCCGTTCAGCAGTTTGGTGTCGGCCGTCGGGAAGGCGCCACCGGGGAACTTGCCGTCGGCATCCGTCATGTACTGCTTCCACACCGCGTGCCGCACGTTTCCGCCGCTCACCCCGTCGATCGAGGTGTTACGGATGGAGACGGTGCCGACCACGTTGCCGACCCAGACCGCGGTCGCGAGCGTCGTCGACGCTCCGACGAACCAGGTGTCCTTCTCGGAGTCGGTGGTACCGGTCTTACCGATGTGCGGGATGCCGTCGTTCGGGTTCGACGCGGTGGCCGTACCCGAGTTGATCACGGTCGCCATGGCGTAGGCCATCGTGGCTGCGACGTTCGGGTCGACGGCCTGGGTGCAGGTGCTCTGGGGAACCGGCAGCTCGTTGCCCGAGGAGTCGAGGATCTTGTCGATCGCGATCGGGGTGCAGAACACGCCGCCGTTGGCGACGCCAGCGAAGGCGGCGGCCATGGTCAGCGGGGCGATCTCGTTCGTGCCGAGCACCGCGGAGGGCAGCTCGACGAGCGGGTTGTTGTCCGCCCGGTGCACGCCGAAGGCCTCGGCGGTCTTGCGGATCTCGCACTGGTCGAGCTTCTGTGCCATCCGGAGGTAGGCGAGGTTGACCGAGTCTCGGGTCGCGTTCAGCACCGAGACGTTGCCGGGGTTCGCCCCGCCGTCGTTCTTCACCGAGTAGGTACCGCCGTTGCCGCCGGTGCAGCTGTCCTTGAACTGGGCGAGATTCAGCGTGCCCGGACTGCCGTTCACGATGTCGTTCAGCGAGTGGCCGGTCTTCAGCCACTCCGCGAGGGTGAAGATCTTGTAGGTCGAACCGACCTGGAATCCCGTCGATCCGCCGTAGTCGAAGTCGGTGCTGTAGTTGATGGCCGAGGCGCCGGCGTTCGAGGCGGTCACCTCGGGATCGGCGCTGTAGTCCTTGTTCTGGACCATGGCGAGCACCTTGCCGGTGCCCGGCTGCACGGTGGTCAGCGAGGCGCCGAGGTCGAAGTCGTAGGTCTTCGGCACGTAGTTGTTGACCGCGCTCATCGCCGCGCCCTGCAGCTCGACGTCGAGGGTCGTGTAGATCTGGTAGCCGCCGGTCTTGAAGTTGTTCCAGCGGGTGTCCTCGTCGGCACCGAAGGCGGGGTCGTTCTTCACGATGTGCGTCACGTAGTCGCAGAAGAAGCCGGCCGCGATCGGGTTGGCCGTCTGGCAGCCGGTCGAGGGCTCGACGATGTTCGGCGTCACCGGGGTGGCGATCGCCTCGTCGTACTGCGCCTGCGTGATCTTGTGCTCTTTGAGCATCGACGGCAGGACGTCCTTGTCGCGACGCGCCTGGTTGTCGGCGATGTTCGTGCCCTGGTCGGCCGGGATGTCGATCCGGAGCCCGTTGGGTTCGTTAACCGTGGCCACGAGGCTCGCGGCCTGCGCGAGGGTGAGGTCGGAGGCGTTGACGCCGAAGTAGTACTGGGCGGCCGACTGGATGCCGTAGACCCGGCCGCCGAACGGAGCGATGTTGAGGTATCCGAGGAGGATGTCGTCCTTCGAGTACTCCTTCTCCAGACCGATCGCGAGCTTGATCTCCTTGAGCTTGCGATCGAGGGTGGTCTTCGTCGCCTCCTTGTAGGCGGCGTCGCGCTCGGCCTCGTCCTGGATGGCCTCGGCCTTCTGCACCTGGATGTTGCGCACGTACTGCATCGAGATCGTCGACGCACCGCTCGAACCGGTGTCGGCGGCGTTCTGCGCGGCCGCACGCAGGGTGGACGTGATGTCGACACCACCGTGGCTGTAGAAACGCGGATCCTCGGTCGCGATGACCGCGTCCTTCACGAACTGCGAGATGTCGTTCCAGCCGACCTCTTCGCGGTCCTGCTCGAAGACCGACGCGAGCAGCACGGGGCTGCCGTCGCTCTTCTTCGCGTAGATGTTGGTCTTCTCGGCGAGGGCGTCGGGCTTGATGTAGCTCGGCAGGTTCTCGAACATACCGATGGAGTTGTTCGCGGCAATGCCGGTGACAGCGAGTGCGGGCGTGACCATGGCTGTGACGAGGATGCCCGCGATTGCGCTCATACCCACGATGCCCAGAATGGCTCCGACCACACCGCTAGCCGTGGCTTTCGGGGCAGACATAGGATCAAGGGTAAGTGACAAACCTAGGAATAGCCGAGAGAAGGGCCGCCCGTGCCGAACTGGGAGTACGTGACGACACCGCTCATGATCCACAACACCACCGGAATCCTGAACACCTGGGGTTCTGAGGGGTGGGAGCTGGTGCAGATCGTGACCGGGCCCGAGGGTGGGCTCGTGGCGTACCTCAAGCGGCCGCTCGCGGCGTAGCCGGGGGCAGGGCGCTAGCGTAGGCGCATGTCCCAGATCTCTGCACGCCTGAGCGAGCTCGGCGTCACCGTCCCCACCGTCTCCGCACCCGCCGGGGCCTACGTGCCGGCCGTCGTCAGCGGGTCGCTCGTCTTCACCGCGGGGCAGCTGCCCTTCGTGGGCGGTGCCCTCTCCCGCACGGGCAAGGTCGGCGAGGGTGCCGACACGCTCGTGCCCCCGGCCGAGGCGAAGGAGTTCGCCCGCACCGCGGCCCTCAACGCGCTCGCGGCCGTGGAGAGCGCGATCGGCTCGCTCGACCGGGTGACCCGGATCGTCAAGGTGACCGGGTTCGTCGCGTCCGACCCGTCGTTCACCGGCCAGCCCGGCGTGATCAACGGGGCGTCGGAGTTCTTGATGGAGGTCTTCGGCGACGCCGGGGTGCACGCGCGGTCGGCGGTGGGCGTGGCGGTGCTGCCGCTCGACTCGCCGGTCGAGGTGGAGATCATCGCCGAGTTCCGCTGAGGCGCGGGGACCGGCGGCTCCCGCCGGCCCCACCGCCCCCGCCGGGTCAGCGCATCGTCTGGCTGATGATCGTCATCACCTGCGTGTCGGCCAGCGTCGTCGTGTCGCCGATCTCGCGGCCCTCCGCGACATCCCGCAGCAGGCGGCGCATGATCTTGCCCGAACGCGTCTTCGGCAGCTCGCTGACGATGAACACCTGGCGCGGGCGCGCGATGGCGCCGATCTGGGCGGCGACGTGAGCCCGCAGCACCGCTGCGGCGTCGTCGGCCCCCGCGGCATCCGCTTGGCTGGCCCTCGTGATGACGAAGGCGACGACCGCCTGGCCCGTCGTCTCGTCCGATGCGCCCACGACTGCCGCCTCGGCGACCATCGGATGCGACACCAGGCTCGACTCGATCTCGGCCGTCGACAGGCGGTGGCCTGAGACATTCATCACGTCGTCGACCCGGCCCAGCAGCCAGATGTCGCCGTCTTTGTCGAAGCGGGCGCCGTCGCCGGCGAAATAGGTCGTGGGCCCGAACTTCGACCAGTAGGTCTCGATGAAGCGCTCGGGGTCGCCCCAGATCCCGCGGAGCATGCTCGGCCACGGCTGCGTGATCACGAGCAGCCCGCCCTGGTCGGGCCCGGCCGAACGCAGGCGCTCGTCGACGACATCGACGGCGATGCCCGGGATCGCGACCTGGGCGGAGCCGGGCTTCAGCGTCGTCACCCCCGGGAGCGCACTGATCATGATCGCGCCCGTCTCGGTCTGCCACCAGGTGTCGACGATCGGGGTCGTGCCGGCCCCGATGACGTCGCGGTACCAGACCCACGCCTCGGGGTTGATCGGCTCGCCCACGCTGCCGAGGAGGCGGAGGCTCGACAGGTCGAACTCCTGCGGGATCTGCCGACCCAGCTTCATGAACGTGCGGATCGCCGTGGGCGCGGCGTACAGGATCGAGACCTTGTACTTCTCGACGATCTCCCACCAGCGCCCCGGATGCGGAGTGTCCGGCGTGCCCTCGTAGATGACCTCGGTCGCGCCGTTCGCGAGCGGCCCGTACACGACATAGGAGTGGCCGGTGATCCAGCCCACGTCTGCGGTCGA
Source organism: Herbiconiux solani NBRC 106740 (assembly GCF_001571005.1). Lineage (GTDB taxonomy): Bacteria > Actinomycetota > Actinomycetes > Actinomycetales > Microbacteriaceae > Herbiconiux > Herbiconiux solani. The sequence goes on from NZ_BCST01000010.1 coordinate 77,660, forward strand.
CCAATAGACATCCTCCTCCGGCTTCAGGTCGAACACAGTCTTGTGCGTGAACGAGGCCTGGGTGAGGTAGCCGCCGGAACTGTGGAGGATTCCCTTCGGCTTCCCGGTTGTGCCGGAGGTGTAGAGGATGAAGAGCGGATTCTCGGCCGGGAACGGCTTGGCCTCGTGCTCGGCGTCGACCTGGGCGATCTCCTCGTCCCACCACAGGTCGCGGCCGTCGTGCCAGTCGACGTCGCCGCCGGTGCGCTTGACCACGAGCACGGTCGAGACGGTGCTCGTGCCGCCGTCCGCGTCCGGTTCCAGCGCCTTGTCGACGGCGGGCTTCAGCGGGAAGGACTTGCCCTTGCGGTAGCCGCCGTCGGCGGTGATCACGAGCTTGGCGCCCGCGTCATCCACCCGCGAACGGATGCTCTCGGCGCTGAAACCGCCGAAGATCACGGAGTGCACAGCGCCGAGGCGGGCCACGGCGAGCATCGCGATGACCGCCTCGGGGATCAGCGGGAGGTAGATCGCGACCCGGTCGCCCTGCTCGACCCCGAGCGCGGTGAGGAGGTTGGCCGCCTTCTTCACCTCCGCGGTGAGTTCGGCGTAGGTGAAGCTCTTCGAGTCTCCGGGCTCGCCCTCCCAGTGGATGGCGACCCGGTCGCCGTTGCCGGCGAGCACGTGCCGGTCGAGGCAGTTGTAGGCCACGTTCAGCTCGCCGTCGTCGAACCACTTCGCGAAGGGCGGGTTCGACCAGTCGAGGGCCGTCGTGAAGGGCTTGTGCCAGTGCAGGAGGTCGCGGGCCTGTCCGGCCCAGAACTCGGGGCCGCCCTCGGAGCGCGCCTTCTCGTAGAGCTCGGCCGTGGCCACGGCGTTCTGGCTGAAGTCGGCGGGGGGCGGGAACCGCCGGGCCTCGTGCAGCAGGTTGTCGATGTCGTCGGCTGTCATGCTCGTACTCGCTCCTTCGCGATCGCTCGGTACCCGACGATACTGCACCCTCGCGTCGGCCCGGGGGTGCCTTCGTTGCGCCGAGTTGCACAGTCTGGAAGATGCGCGGACCCCGGTTCAGCCGTAGATCACTGAGAATTCGCTGGGGTGGTTTGTGCCGATGTTACGAGCGGGTAAACTCGTTCTCACCGGACCTCGTGTTCGGATGCAACGCAATAGTGATTCCCCCCAATCCAGCGTTGCTGCGGCGGCACCCTTCCCCCCATTGGGTGCCGCCCCTTCTCTTTTAAGCGGCGTTGCGTCTGGTGGCGTGGCACTTTTATTGGCTGTTCGGCCATCTGGCTGTCCGGCCATCCGGCTGTTCGGCCATCCGGTCGTCGGGTTCTGCACCGGATGCTCGTGGCGGGCTCGTGTCCACAGATCGATGGTGCCCGTCCTGGTGGCGCGTCTTTCTTCGTACCGTTCTGCCATGCCTCCGGTACTCCTTCCGTCGCCCGCGCCGCCCGCCCTGCCCGACCCGCCGACACTCCGTGATCTCGCCCACCTCGAAGCCGTCTTCGGGCCGCTCGCCACTACTCTCGCCGATCCCGCCGTCACCGACGTGTTCGTCAACGGCCACCGCGAACTCTGGGTCGACCGCGGGGGAGGCGCTCGCCGCGAGACCCCGTGGACGTGCCCGAGCGAGGAGAGCCTGCGCGCCTTCGCGGTGCGCCTCGTCGCGCGCGGTGGTCGGCACGTCGACGAGGCGTCGCCCTGCACCGACGTGCGGGTGGAGGGGATGCGGGTGCACGTCGCGCTTCCCCCGATCGCGGTCGGCGGCACGCACCTCTCGGTGCGGGTGCCGCAGCGCGGCTTTCCCTCGCTCGACGACCTGGAACGGCGGGGGATGTTCGGGGCGGCGGGCGGGGGAGGATCGCCGGCCGAGCTTCCCGCGCTGACCGGGCTGTCCGGGCCGTCCGGGGTGTCGCGAGCTCGGCGGGCTCTGATCGACGAAGCCGTTGCGGCGCGCACCAACGTGCTGGTGACGGGTGCGGCGGGCAGCGGCAAGACGACGCTGCTCTCGGCGCTCCTCGCCTCCGCCGATCCGGCCGACCGGATCGTGGTGATCGAGGACGTGACCGAGCTGCGGATCGCCCATCCCCATGTGGTGGCGCTTGAGGCCCGTCAGCCCAACCTCGAGGGCGCCGGCGGGGTCGGGCTGGCCGAGCTGTTGCGCCAGGCGCTGCGGATGCGTCCGGATCGGCTGGTGCTCGGCGAGTGCCGTGGCGCCGAGATCCGTGAGCTGCTGTCGGCCCTCAACACCGGCCACGACGGTGGCGCCGGCACCTTGCACGCCAACACCCTCGACGACGTTCCGGCGCGGCTGGAGGCGCTCGGTGCGCTCGCCGGCCTCGACGGCGCGGCGATCGCACGGCAGGCGGTCAGTGCGATCGGCCTCGTCTGCCACCTCCGCCGCACGTCGACGGGTCGCGAGATCGAGTCCTTCGGCCGCCTGACCTTCGACTCCCGCGACCGCCTCGCCATCACCCCCCTGGCCGCGTGATGGGGCGTCGGGGTGAGGGGAGGCCGGCCAGCGAGGAGCTGGGCGCGGTGGTCGAGCGGCTGGCCGCGCTCGTGGGCGCGGGGGTCACGCCGGCGCGGGCGTGGGTGTACGTGGGGGAGGTGAGCGCCGATCCGGTCGTGCTCGCCGTGGCCGGACGTGTCGCGGACGGCGTTGGGCCGGCCGCAGCGATCGAGGCGGTGCTCGCCGTGAGCCGCCAGAGAGCCCGGCATGCTCCGGGTCGCCTGCCGACACCGATCGCGGAGTCGTGGCAGATGCTCGCCGCGGCCTGGTCGGTGGCGACGGAAGCGGGAGCCCCGCTCCGCGACTGCCTCGGCCGCATCGCCGAGTCGTTGTCGATGGCGGGAGCCGTCGAACGCCAGACCGCGGCCGCCCTCGCCGGGCCGACGGCGACTGCGCGACTGGTGCTCGCCCTCCCCGTGGTGGCGGTCGCCGGGGGATCGCTTCTCGGACTCGATACCATGCACATCCTCCTCCAGACACCGGCCGGGCTCTCGTGCCTCGCGGCGGGGCTCGGGCTCATGCTCCTCGGTCACCTGTGGAGTAGACGGCTGCTCCGCCGCGCGCGCTCGCTCCCGTCGTGCCCCGGGCTCGCGCTCGACCTCGTGGCCGTCGCGGCGACAGGAGGCGTCTCGCCGGCGCACGCGATCGCGCTGGTCGAGAAGGCGTATCGCCGCACGGGGCTCGTGATGCGGAATCTCGAGGAGGCGTATCGCCTCACGGGGCTCGTGACACGGGATCTCGAGGAGGCGCGGGAGGTCCTAGCCCTGGCCGAGCGGGCGGGTGCGCCGCCGGTCGAGCTGCTCCGGAGCGAGGCGACGCGCATCCGTCGCGACGCCGTCTCTTCGGCCCTCCGCCGCGCCTCGGCGCTCGAGGTCTGGCTGATGATCCCGCTCGGGGCGTGCGTGCTGCCCGCCTTCATCCTCCTCGCGATCGCGCCCGTCCTCCTGGGGATCCTCCCCACCGCCGTCCTCCCCGTAACCGCCCTGCCCCTGTAACCCCAAGACGATGCAGACCACCCGCCGCGGGGCATCCGTTCTCCGGCACCGATGAAAGGAAAGTCCTATGTCCCTCCTCTCCCTCCCTACGCGCCCAGCTCCCGGGGCGCGGCCCGGCCGGTCGGTTCGCGGCGGCGACCGGGCCCTGCGGCGGCCGGCCCCGTTCTGGCTCGCGGTCAGGGACGATACGGGCGCCGCCACCGCGGAGTATGCGATCGTGCTCCTGGCCGCGGTCGGGTTCGGCGGTCTGATGCTCGTCATCCTTCGGGGCGACGAGGTCAAAGGGATGCTCACCGACCTGGTGCACCGTGCGCTCACCGCGGCGATGTGATCCGCCTGGCCCGCATAGCTGGCAGGGCGACGAGGGGTCGGTGGCCGCCGAGTTCGCGATGGTGCTCCCCGCGGTGATGCTCGTGCTCGCGTTCGCCGCCGGCGCCGTGCAGGTCGGGGCAGCTCAGGTGCGTCTGACGGATGCCGCGGCCGACGCGGCTCGGCTGGTGGGGCGGGGCGAGTCCGAGAGCAGGGCGGCGAGCCGTCTGCAGGATGCCGTCGGGGGAGCGGCGCTCGCCGTCAGCCGCGACGGGCTCCTGGTCTGCGTCACGGCTACGGCATCCGTGACGCTGGGCCCGATGGCGGGCGCGATCGACCTCGGCGCTCGCGGCTGCGCCTACGACGACACCCTCCCTGCGACGCCATGAGCACGCTACGGCCCGATGACGTCATGAGCGCCCGCCGGCCCCGGCGGCTGAGGGCACTGGCGAGAGAAGATGGGGCCGGGTCCGTGCTCGCGCTGTTCCTCGTCGTCGCGCTCGGGATGCTCGTCGGAGCGGGTGCCGCGGCCGCGCAGGTCGTGGTCGCGCATCAACGGCTCCAGGGGGCCGCCGACTCCGCGGCGCTCGCCGCCGCCGATGTGGCGTCCGGCCGCCTGACCGGGGTGCCGTGCGAGGCGGCAGCCTCCGTCGCCGAGGCCCTCGACACCCGACTCGCCTCCTGCGCCGTCGACACGCAGACCACGGCCGCGGTGAGCGTCGAGGCCGAGACGCTCGGGTTCCGGCTCAGCGCGAGCGCCCGTGCCGGCCCCGCCGTCGCCCGAACGGCAGCCGCATCCCGACAAGCGCCCGGAGAACGGGGTTCAGCCGAGGACGGACTCGATGTAGTGGTAGTCGACCGCGCTCGGCCGGGCCGAGTCGGCGAACTCGAGGCCCGAGGCCCGCCGGTACAGATACTTCTTCGCGCTCGAGGACGCGGGGATGCTCAACCGGGCCTGGGGTTCGCCCTGGTCGGTGAAGTCGGTTCGGAGGGTCTTGCCCTCCAGGGGTCCGTCGGTGAACTTCGCGGTGTAACTGCCGTTGTCGACAGGCGTCATCGTGATCAGCTCCTCTCCATTGAAGACGTTCCAGATGCTCCGCTCCCATTGTGCCCTGCCGCCCCGGGAGCGCAATGGGAGGGGACTTCGGGCGTCTTCCGCCGATTTCGACCGATTAGCATTCACCCGGTCAGGGGTGTGTATGGTGTGCCTGAACGGTTCCACATATATAAGGAGAAAAGTTGGCCAGCCCGAGAAAGCTCGTCATCGTCGAGTCACCGACGAAGGTGAAGTCGATCGCCCAGTACCTCGGCGACGGCTTCGATGTGCTTGCCTCCGTGGGCCACATCCGCGATCTGGTCGAACCGAAGAACCTCCCCGCCGAGCTCAAGAAGGGATCCCTCGGCAAGTTCTCCGTCGACGTCGAGAACGGCTTCGAGCCCTACTACGTCGTCTCCGACGCCAAGAAGAAGACCGTCGCCGAACTCAAGAAGGCGCTCGCCGGCGCCGACGAACTCTACCTCGCCACTGATGAAGACCGCGAGGGCGAGGCCATCGCGTGGCACCTGCTGCAGGTGCTGAAGCCCAAGGTCCCCGTCAAGCGCATGGTCTTCCACGAGATCACCCGCGAGGCCATCGAGGCCGCCCGCGACAACACCCGGCAGATCGACGACGCCCTCGTCGACGCCCAGGAGACCCGCCGCATCCTCGACCGCCTCTACGGCTACGAGGTCAGCCCTGTGCTCTGGCGCAAGGTCGGCCCCGGCCTGTCCGCCGGCCGCGTGCAGTCCGCCGCGACCCGCCTGGTCGTCGACCGCGAGCGCGAGCGCCTCGCCTTCACGAGCGCCAATTACTGGGACCTGACGGCCCAGCTCGCCCCGGATGCCGCGCATCCCGATGTCGACAAGTTCGAAGCGCGCCTGGTGCGCCTGAACGGCGAGCGCGTCGCCAGCGGTCGCGACTACGACGAATCCGGCACGCTGAAGGGTAAGGCAGTCGCGCTCGGCGAGCCGGCCGCGACCGCGCTGAAGGCTGCTCTCGAGGCCGACGGCGTCGACATCCGCGTCACCGCGCTCGAGACGAAGCCCTACACCCGTCGCCCCGCCGCGCCGTTCACCACGTCGACGCTGCAGCAGGAGGCCGCCCGCAAGCTCCGCTTCTCGGCCCGCCAGACCATGAGCGTCGCGCAGTCGCTCTACGAGAACGGCTACATCACCTATATGCGAACCGACTCCCCGTCGCTCTCGCAGCAGGCGATCAACGCCGCGCGCAACCAGGCCACCAAGCTCTACGGCGCCGACACCATCCCCGACAAGCCGCGCCTGTACAGCGGCAAGGGCAAGAACGCGCAGGAGGCCCACGAGGCCGTCCGCCCGGCCGGCGAGGTCTTCAAGACCCCGTCCGAGCTGTCCGGCGTGCTGCGCGGAAACGACTTCCGCCTCTACGAGCTGATCTGGAAGCGCACCGTCGCATCCCAGATGGCCGACGCGAAGGGGTCGACGGCATCCGTCACCATCGCCGCCGGCCCGGTCACCGTCGACGAGCTCGGCGGCCCCACGACGGCCGAGTTCTCCGCATCCGGAACCGTCATCACCTTCCGCGGCTTCCTGCACGCCTATGAGGAGAGCCGTGACGAGGAGCGCAACGCTTCGGCCGAGCCCGCCGAGGCCAAGCTGCCCGTGCTGAAGGAGGGCCAAGCCCTCGCCGCCGTCGAGGTGGATGCGGCCGGTCACGACACCACCCCGCCGCCCCGCTACACCGAGGCGAGCCTGGTCAAGGCGCTGGACGAGCTCGGCATCGGCCGTCCGTCGACCTACGCCTCCATCATCTCGACCATCATCGACCGCGGGTACGTCACCCCGCGCGGCCAGGCGCTGGTCCCGAGCTGGACCGCCTTCTCGGTCGTGCGCCTGCTCGAGGACTTCTTCTCCGAACTCGTCGACTACGACTTCACTGCGGCGCTCGAGGCCGACCTCGACAAGATCGCCGACGGCGAGGAAGATCGCGTCGACTGGCTGAACGGCTTCTACTTCGGCAGCGAGGGCCACCCCGGCCTCCGCAACGTCATCGACAACATGGGGGAGATCGACGCCAAGGCGGTCAACTCCGTGGCCATCACCGACGACATCACGCTGCGCATCGGCAAGTACGGCCCCTACCTCGAGGTCGTCGACCCCTCGGGCGACCTGGAGGCGAGTCCGCGCCGGGTCAACCTGCCGCAGGATCTCGCTCCCGACGAGCTGACCCCCGAGAAGGCCCGCGAGCTCGTCGACGCCCCCGTCGTCACCGACCGTGTCATCGGCGTGAACCCCGACAACGGCAAGGAGATCGTGGCGAAGGACGGCCGGTTCGGCCCCTACGTCACCGAGCTCGACCCGGTGGTTCCCGAGGCCGAAGCGGATGCGGCGGGCTCGGCATCGGCCGGCAGCACCGCGACCGGCACGGCGACCGCGACCGCCACGAAGGCTCCCGCGAAGAAGGCCCCGGCCAAGAAGGCCGCCGCCGTCAAGCCGCGCACGGCCTCCCTCTTCAAGTCGATGGATCTCGCGACGATCGACCTCGACACCGCTCTGCGCCTGCTGAACCTGCCGCGCACGGTGGGGGAGGACCCGGAGTCCGGTGAGCCGATCACCGCCCAGGGCGGCAAGTTCGGGCCCTACCTCAAGAAGGGTACCGACACCCGTTCGCTCGAGAGCGAAGACCTGATCTTCGACATCGACCTCCCCGGAGCGCTCGAGCTCTTCGCGCAGCCGAAGTACGGCGCCCGCCGTGCCTCGTCGGCGCTCAAGGAGTTCGACGCCGACCCCGAGAGCGGCAAGCCGATCCGGGTGAAGGACGGCCGTTTCGGCCCGTACGTGACGGATGGCGTGACGAACGCCACCATCCCGCGCGGCGAGACCGTCGAGGAGGTCGACTTCGAGCGTGCCGTGCAGCTGCTCGCCGACAAGCGCGCCAAGGGGCCGGCGACGGGCAAGAAGCCCACGGCCAAGAAGCCCGCCGCGAAGAAGCCTGCCGCGAAGTCCACGGCGGCGAAGACGACGGCGGCCAAGAAGCCGGTGGCCAAGACGACCGCGGCGAAGACGACCGCGGCCAAGAAGCCGGCGACCCGGACGACTGCAGCCAAGACGACCGCGGCGAAGACCACGGCCGCCAAGACCACGGCCGCCAAGACCGCCGCACCGAAACCCGCTCCCGAGAAGTGACCGGCCTCTTCATCACCCTCGAGGGCGGTGACGGCGCGGGCAAGACCACGCAGGCCTCCGCGCTCGAGGCCTGGCTCATCGAGCAGGGCCGTGTCGTGGTGCGCACCCGCGAGCCCGGCGGTACCGAGTTCGGCGTCGAGGTGCGCGAGATCGTGCTGCACAGCCGCGGCGACATCAGCCCCCGGGCCGAGGCGCTGCTCTACGCCGCCGACCGTGCCCACCACATCGCGACGAAGGTGCGCCCGGCTCTCGAACGCGACGAGATCGTGGTGCAGGATCGCTATCTCGACTCCTCGGTCGCCTACCAGGGCGCCGGGCGGGTATTGGATGCGGGCGAGATCCGCGACCTCTCGCTCTGGGCGGCCGAGGGGCTGCTGCCGGACCTGACCGTGCTGCTCGACCTCGACGAGGACCGTGCCCGCGAGCGGCTGGACAGCGCCAACAAGCGGTTCGACCGTCTCGAAGCCGAGAAGAGCGACTTCCACCGGCGGGTGCGCGCGGCTTTCCTCGAGCTCGCAGCCGCCGAGCCCGGGCGCTTCCTGGTCGTCGACGCCTCGCTGCCCCCGGACGAGATCGCGGCCGTCATCCTGGAGCGCGTCGCCCCTCTGCTCTAGAGCGGGGCTCCTCCGGAGCGGGGCTCCTCCGGAGCGGGGCTCCTCCAGACCGGGGCTCCGAGGAAGCTGTCACGGCGGCCGGCTGTCAGGGGCGGACGATAGATTGATCTCATGAGCGTGTGGGACGACCTGACGGGGCAATCGGCCGCCATTGAGGTGTTCCGTGCCGCCGCCGAGAGCGCGGCGCACTCGGCGCCGATGTCGCACAGCCCCGCCTCAGACGCCGCCGTAGCACCCACGGCAGCGGCCGCGACGGGCGGCGCCCCGGCCGCTACCCGCGCCGGCACCCCCGCCGACTCCATGACCCACTCCTGGCTCGTCACGGGCCCCCCGGGCTCCGGCCGCTCCAACCTCGCCTACGCCTTCGCCTCCGCACTCCTGTGCCGCTTCGGCGGCTGCGGCGTCTGCAGCGACTGCAGCCAGGTGGCGGCCCGCACGCATCCCGATCTCGCGATCCTCGCCACCGAGCGCGTCATCATCTCGATCGACGAGGTGCGTCGCCTGGTCAGCGCCTCGCAGTTCTCGCCCTCGGTCTCCCGCTACCGCGTGGTCGTCATCGAAGACGCCGACCGGATGGTGGAGCGCACCTCGAACGTGCTGCTCAAGGCGCTCGAAGAGCCGCCCGAGCGCACGGTGTGGATTCTCTGCGCCCCGAGCGAGGCCGACCTGCTGCCGACCATCCGCTCCCGTGTGCGCTCGGTGCGCCTCCGCGTGCCGAGCACCGACGACGTCGCCGCCCTCCTCGTCAAGCGCGACGGGGTCGACCCCGACCTCGCGCTGCGCGCCGCTCGCGAGTCGCAGAGCCACATCGGCATGGCGCACCGGCTCGCCACCAACGACGAGGCCCGCGCCCGCCGTGAGGAGACGATCGACCTCGCGCTCTCCGTCTCCACCGTGGGCGACGCCGTCCGGGGGGCCGCGCGCCTGCTCGAGATCGCCGGCGCCGACGCCCAGGCCATCACCGAGGAGCGCGACGCCGAGGAGCGCGCCGCCGCTCTCCGCTCGCTCGGGGTGGAGCCCGGCCAGGCCGTCCCCCTGGCCCTCCGCGGCCAGATGAAGAGCCTGGAGGAGGATCAGAAGCGCCGGGCGACCCGCAGTCTCCGCGACGGCATCGACCGCATCCTGACCGATCTGCTCTCGCTCTTCCGGGACATCCTGATCGTGCAGCTCGGCTCCCAGGTCGAGCTCGTCAACGAGTCGATCTCGCCCCGCGTGAGGGAGGTCGCGAGCAGTAACGATTCGTCATCGACCCTCGCGGCGATGGACGCGATCGCGGTCGCGCGCCGGAGGATAGCGGCTAACGTGGCCCCCGCCCTCGCACTCGAAGCCATGCTCGTCACGGTCGCCGAGGCGGCCCGATCCGCATCACGAAAGGTTCCTCAGTGACCCGTCCCACCCCGAGTCGCCGCTCCCGGCTGGCCGGAGCCGCTGCCGCGATCGTCGCGGCGACACTCCTGCTCTCCGGCTGCACCACCTGGTTCGTCGGCAATCAGGGCGCTCCGGGAGCCAGCTCGGCCCCGGCCGCCACGTCGACCCCGCTCGCCGAAGACGTGCCGGCCGCGCTCAAGCCGTTCTACGGCCAGTCGCTCGTCTGGTCCTCCTGCGGCGGCGGCTTCCAGTGCGCCGAGGCGACCGCGCCGCTGGACTGGGCGAACCCCTCGGGCGACACCGTGAAGCTCGCGATGATCAAGAAGCCCTCCTCGGGCGCCGGCGAGAAGCTCGGCACGCTGTTCGTGAACCCCGGCGGCCCGGGTGGCTCGGCCTACGACTTCGTGCAGCAATCGGCCGACTACGCCGCGCATCCGTCGCTCCAGGCCTCCTACGACGTCATCGGTTACGACCCCCGCGGCACCGGCCACTCCGACGCCGTGCACTGCCTCACCGACTCCGAGCGCGACGCGTTCCTCTACGACGTCACCCCCGGGGTCCGCGGCTCGGCCGAGTGGATGGCGGCGTACCAGGCGGCCTGGAAGGACTTCGCAGACAAGTGCGCCGCGAACACCGGCCCGCTGCTGCAGTTCATCGACACCGACAGCACCACCCGCGACCTCGACATGCTCCGGGCGCTGGTGGGCGACCCGAAGCTCAACTACCTCGGTTACTCCTACGGCACGCTGCTCGGTGCCGAGTACGCCGGCAACTTCCCCGACAAGGTCGGCCGGATGGTCCTCGACGGCGCCGAGGACCCCTCGGTCAACGGCTTCGGCATCACGATCGCCCAGGCCGCGGGCTTCGAGACGGCGCTGAAGAACTACCTCGCCGACTGCGCGACCCGCTCCGACTGCTGGTTCGACGGCTCGGCCGACGAGGCCCTCACCCGCATCCAGGCACTCCTCGCCAAGGTCGAGGCAAGCCCGGTCCGCTCGAGCGACGGCCGCCAGCTCGGCGCCGCCAACCTGCTCACCGCGGTCTTCTACCCCCTCTACAACAAGGGCAACTGGCCCTACCTCGACGACCTGTTCACCTCGGTCGAGCAGGGTCAGGCCGACTACGCCTTCCAGCTGGCGGATGCGTACAACAGCCGCAACCCGGACGGCACGTACGCCGACAACCTGATCGAGTCGTTCAATGCGATCTCCTGCGCCGACTTCCCGGCGTCGACCGATCCGGCCGTCATCGCCCAGCAGAACACCGACCTGATCGCCGCCTCGCCGACGGTCGGGCCCTACTGGACCTACAGCGACGTGCCCTGCTCGCAATGGGTCTACCCGAGCACCCGCGTCCCCGCGGCGGTGACCGCGGCCGGCTCCGAACCGATCATCGTGGTCGGCACGACCGGCGACCCGGCCACTCCGTACAAGTGGGCGCAGGCACTGGCCGGCCAGCTGCAGAACGGTCACCTGGTGACGTTCCAGGGCGACGGCCACACGGCCTACAACTCGTCCGACTGCGTCGACGCCGCGGTGGACGCCTACTTCCTGCAGGGCACCGTCCCGGCCTCCGACCCGAACTGCACGAGCTGAGGATGACCGCGGCCGCCCTCACCCACGACGACTCGCTCGGCCTCCGGGAGCGCAAGCGGCGCGCGACCCGGCGTCGCATCCAGCTCGCGGTGCTGCACCTGGTCGACCGGCGGGGCCTGGACCAGGTGACGATCGACGACATCAGCCGTGAGGCGGACGTCTCGCCGCGCACCTTCTTCAACTACTTCCCGACCAAGGAGGACTCGCTCGCCGGGGATCCGCCCTTCGTCCTCACCGACGAGGTGGCGGCGGCGTTCGAGCACGCCGGCCCGCACGGGGATCCACTGGAAGACGTGCTCGCCATCATGGGTGACCAGGCCAGCGAGGAGGGGGCGGTCGATCCCGAGCTCCACCAGCTCCGGCGGCGCGTGATGGTCGCGTACCCGCAGATCTTCGCGCTCCGGATGGACCGGCTCCGCGAGTCCGAGGCGGTCATCGCCGCGGCGGTCGAGCGTCGGCTGGCCGCCGACGCGCGGGACACGGGCGAGGAGTACGACCCGGTCGAGGGGGCCGAGCGCGCCCGCCTCACCAGCCTGCTCGCGCTGACCCTCGCTCGGAGCGCCTGGCTGAGTTCGACCGAGCATCCCGAGCTCGGCTCGCTGCCCGAGGTGCTCGCCCGGTCGTACGGGCGGCTCCGCGAACTGCTCGGAGTCACCCGCTCCGAGGTGTGAACGAGTGCTCCGCAGATCGGCTATGCTTTGTTGCTGTGCCGAGCGCTGAGCGCCGGCCAGGCCGCCTTAGCTCAGTCGGCAGAGCGATTCACTCGTAATGAATAGGTCCCGGGTTCGATTCCCGGAGGCGGCCCGCTTCGTCCCCCACACCCGCGAGGGTTGGGGGACTTCGGCTTTCACCAGCGCGGTCGACGACGGCGCGGTCAACGACAAGGAGACGACGATGTCCGACACCATCCGCTGGGGGATCCTCGGCACCGGCTGGATCGCCGAGATGTTCGTGACCGACCTGAAGGCCGTGGGCCTCACGGTCGCCGCCGTCGGCTCGCGCACGCAGAAGTCGGCCGATGCCTTCGCAGCGCGCTTCGACATCCCTCGCGCGCACGGGAGCTACGAGGCCCTGGCCGCGGACCCCGAGGTCGACGTGATCTACGTGGCCACCCCGCATCCGATGCACGCCGAGAACGCGCTGCTCGCGATCGCGAACGGCAAGCACGTCCTGGTCGAGAAGGCGTTCACGCTGAACGCGGCCGAGGCCGCCCGGGTCGCCGAGGCGGCGGCGGATGCGGGGGTCGCCGTCATGGAGGCGATGTGGACCCGGTTCCTGCCGCACATGGTCCGCATCCGCGAGATCATCGCCGAGGGCACCCTGGGCGACGTGCGAACCGTGATCGCCGAGCACGACCAGAAGCTGCCGAGCGACCCGGCCCACCGCATCAACAACCCCGAGCTCGGGGGCGGCGGCCTGCTCGACCTCGCCATCTACCCCGTGTCGTTCGCGATCGACATCCTGGGCATCCCGACCCGAGTGCTCGCCTCGGCGACCATGTCGGACACGGGTGTCGACCGTCAGACCGCGCTCATCTTCGAGCACGAGGGCGGCCGGCAGTCGATGTCGCACAGCGCGATCGACGCCGCCGGCCCCGTCGCCGGCGCGATCATCGGCACCGAGGCGCGCATCGAGATCGAGCCCTGGTGGTACAACCCCACCTCGTTCCGGGTCGTGACTCCGGACGGCGAGGTGCTCGAGCATTTCGAGCACCCGGTCGTGTCGCGGGGCATGCAGTACCAGGCGATCGAGCTGGAGCGCGTCATCACCGCGGGCGAGACCGAGAGCCCGCTGCTGCCGGTCTCCGAGTCGGTGGCGATCATGCGCGTGCTCGACGAGGTGCGGGAGCAGATCGGGCTCCGCTACCCGGGCGAGTAGCCCGGGGGAGGCGCAGGTACGATGGGCTCGATGTCGGACACGCCCACCCCTGAGGATCAGCCCGTCTCGCGCCGCGCGCGACGGGAGGCCGAGGCGCGGGCCGCCGAGCCCGCCGCCGCGACTGTGGCAGCTGTGTCTGCCGTGACACCCGCAGCCGCTCGCCCCACCCCCCTCCGCCTCTCCCTCGCCCGCCACCCCCGCGCCTGGGCGGCCGCCGCAGCCGCCGTCGCCCTCGTGGTGCTCGGCGGCGGTGCCTTCGCCGCGGGTGCCGCGGTCGGTTCCAGCGCCGAGGCCGCCCCCGAAGCCGTCGTCGCCCCCGTCACCACCTCGGCGACGCCCACCGCCGGCGCAGCGGCCCCGACGCCCACCCCCGCCGCCGACGCCCGCGTGGTCCCCGCGGCTCCGGCCGCCGCCGCCCCCGTCCGCACCTGCTCGGTCGCCGACCTCGCCACCGACGGCCGGCTCGGCACCTTCCTCGGCAGCGTGCGCAACGCGACGACCGGTGACATCCTCTTCGATCGCTCCGCCGGCACCTTCGCCCGCACCGCCAGCGTGATGAAGGTGCTGAGCAGCTCGGCCGCCCTCGCGGTGCTGGGCCCGGATCACCGCGTGCCGACCACGGTCGTGAAGGGCTCCGCCCCCGGCCAGGTGGTGCTGGTCGGCGGCGGAGACATCACGCTCGCCAGCAGCGGCTCGAACATCTACCGCGACGCCGCGAGCCTGCCCGAACTGGCCGACCAGGTGAAGGCGGCCTGGGCGGCCGACCCCTCCACCGCGGGAACCCCGATCACCTCGATCGTTCTCGACGCCAGCGTCTTCTCCGGCGACCGCTGGCAGCCGTCGTGGAACCGCAAGGAGCAGCGCGACGGCTACTCCTCCGAGGTCACCGGCCTCCAGGTCGACGGCGACCGTGCCGAGCCCTCGGCGAACGTGTCCGCGCGGTCGGACAACGCGGTGCTCCGTGCCGGACAGGCCTTCGCCATCGCCCTCGGCACGCCGGGGGCCGACCTGGCCGAGGGCGTCGCGCCCGCCGGCGCCCCGCAGCTCGGCCAGGTGCTCTCGGCGCCGGTGTCGACCATGATCCCGGATGCGCTGCTGCGCTCGGACAACACCGAGGCCGAGATGCTGGCCCGGCTGGTCGCCGTGAAGCTCGGCGTGGGCAACTCGTTCGAGGCGCTCCGCACCGCCATCCCGCAGGCGCTCGCGACCTACGGCCTCGACACCTCCGGGCTCACGATCGTCGACGGCTCCGGCCTCAGCGACGACAACGGGGTGTCGCCGAACTTCCTGACCGCGCTGTTCATCAAGATCCGCAACGGCGAGGGCGCGCTCGGCGTGGTGCGCGACGGGCTCCCGGTCGCCGGCGAGAGCGGAACGCTCGCCGGGCGGTTCAACGGGTCCCCCGCGGCCGGCAGCGTGATCGCCAAGACCGGCTGGATCGACACCGGCTACACGCTCTCGGGGATCATCGACTCCGCCGACGGCACGCCGCTGACCTTCGCCTTCTTCGCCCTCGACGACGTCGGCGACAGCGCGAAGACGGCGATCGACGCCCTGACCACCGCGGTCTACGAGTGCGGCGACAACCTCTCCAACAACTGACATGTCCGGGATCCGAGACGCCCGGCGGATGGAGCATTGAGATGGCCAAGGCCCTGTTCATCATCGACGTGCAGAACGACTTCATCGAGGGCGGCGCCCTCGGTGTGACCGGCGGGGAAGCGGTCGCGGAGGGGATCTCGCGGATGCTCGCCGCGCATCCGGATGCGTACGAGTTCGTGATCGCCTCACGCGACTGGCACGACCCCGACAACGACAACGGCGGCCATTTCGCCGGCGATGCCGAACCCGACTTCGTGACCACCTGGCCGGTGCACTGCGTCGCCGGCACCTGGGGAGCCGAGTACCACGACGACCTGACCACGAACGCGATCGACCACCACGTGCGGAAGGGCCAGGGCGAGCCCGCCTACTCGATCTACGAGGGCGTCACCGAGGAGGGCGGCACCGTGCGCGAGCTGCTGGATGCGAACGGCATCACCCGGATCGACGTCGCGGGCCTCGCCACCGACTACTGCGTGCGCGCCTCGGCCCTGGACGCGCTCGAGCACGGCCGCCGGGTGCGGATCATCACCGACCTGGTCGCCGGCGTGTCTCCCGAGGCCTCCCGCGCGGCGATCGCCGAGCTCGCGCACGCCGGCGCCGACCTGATCACCTCCGACCACGTCGACCGCTGACCGTGCCGGCCACCCTCGACGCCCTGCTGGAGCGTCGTGAGTTCGCGCTCCGGCTGCTGACGCCGGAGGCCGGGGACCGGTCGCTGCTCTGGGCGCACGCCTCCGACCTCGAGGATCCGACCCCCTTCGTCGTGCCCGGGCAGATGCTCTTGACCACGGGCCGCCAGTTCGGCGAGGCCCCGGGTGACGGGCCCGACGGTGCTGCCCACACCGCAGACGCGTCAGACTCGCCAAACGCCGCCGACGCGCCGAACTCCGCCGACACCAAGGACCCCGCCGCCTTCGCCCTCGCCTACGTCGACCGCCTCGTCACCGCGGGCGTCGCCGCGCTCGGCTTCGGCACCGAGGTCGTCCGTCACGGCGTGCCCGCCGAGCTGGTCGACGCCTGCACCCGGCTCGGCCTCCCGCTCGTCGAGGTGCCCTACCCGACCCCGTTCATCGCCATCGCCCGCTGGATCGCCGAGGTTCAGGCGGCCGAGGAGCGGTCGCGGGTCGACTGGGCGCTCGGAACCCAGCGCGCCGTCTCGCTCGCCGCCCTGGCGGGAGGAGGGCTGGCCGCGGCCGTCCGGGCGGCTGCCTCGGGGCTCGGCTGCGACATCGCGCTCTTCGATCCCGACGGCGAGCAGTCGGCGGCCGAATCCGTCGTCGGCGCTCGAGCCCGGGCGGCCCTCGCCGGGGCCGAGGACGACGTGCGCGAGCTCCTGCACAAGCAGCGCCGCGCACGGCTCGACCGCGAGGCCGGTGACCTGCACCTCAGTATCCAGACGCTCGGCGGCAGCGGGCGCCTGCTCGGCGTGCTCGCTCTGGCGAGGGCCGAGCCGTTCGACCCGGCCGACCTCTCGGTGGTCACGACCCTGGTCGCCCTGGCCGAGGTCTCGCTCGAGCGCAGCCGCGAGCTGCGGCTCAGCCTCCGCGCCCTGATGGTGCAGCTGTTCGACATGCTCCGCGACGGGCGGGTGGATGCGGTGCGCCGGGCCCTCAAGGACATCCCGACGGGCCTCCCCGGCACCCGCTTCGTGGTCGCCGCGCTCCCGGCGGGCGAGCTCTCCTCCGCGCTGCTCGACACCCTCGAGCGGCGGGCCGCGGATCGGCGCCACCGGCTCTTCCTCGTGCAGCACGAGGAGACCGTGGTGCTGCTGGCCGACGCCGCCAAGTGGCCCGAGCTCCGGCGCCTGCTCGAACAGCGGCGCGCACGCGCGGGCGTCTCCGACGTCGTCGGCTGGGACGGGCTGGACTCGGGGCTCGTGCAGGCCGCCCGCTCGCTCGAGCGCGCCGAAGCAGGGCGGATCGCCGACTTCTCCGCCCTCGTCTCCTCGAGCTTCTTCGGGCTCCTCAGCACGGCCTCGGTGGCCGAGGTAGCACGCACGCGCCTCGACCCGCTCCTCCTGAGGGAGGACGGCCGCGAGCGGCTGCGGGAGGCGGGCGTCTGGCTCCGGCACAACGGCCAGTGGGATCCGGCCGCGCGCGAGCTCGGCATCCACCGGCACAGCCTGCGCACCCGGATGCAGTCGGTCGAATCCGTGCTGGGGCTTGAGCTCGACCGCTTCCAGGACCGCGCGGAGCTCTGGGCGCTCCTGGCAGCGGCCGATCTGGGGCCGACCACCTGACCACCAGGCCGCCACCAGGCGCCAGCAGGCCCGGCAACCTGACATCCTGGCACCGGCGTCCGCAGAATCTGCCACTCCGGCACGAGCGATGACGATCCGCGCGGGTAGTGTCGCAGTCAGACCTCCCTGTGCGCCGCCGTGAAAGGACTCATCATGACCGCAGTCTCCGAGACCGACCTCCTCGCCTCGATCCCCGATCGCCTGTTCATCGGCGGTGCCTGGGTCGACGGCTCCACCGGCGCGACGATCGACGTCTTCGACCCCGCCACGGGTGAACGGCTGAAGACCATCGCCGACGCCACTCCGGCCGACGGCATCGCCGCGCTCGACGCCGCTGTCGCGGCGGCCGACTCCTGGGCCGCCACCGCCCCGCGCACCCGCGGCGAGATCCTCCGCGGCGCCTTCGACCTGCTGCAGCAGCGGCGCGACGAGGCCGCCCTGCTGATGACGCTCGAGATGGGCAAGCCGCTGGCCGAGGCCCAGGGCGAGATCACCTACGGCGGCGAGTTCCTCCGCTGGTTCGCCGAGGAGGCCGTCCGCATCTCGGGCCGCTACGGCTCGAACCCCGAGGGCACCGGCCAGATGGTCGTCTCGCAGCGGCCCGTCGGCCCCAGCTACCTGATCACGCCGTGGAACTTCCCGCTCGCCATGGCGACCCGCAAGATCGCACCGGCGCTGGCCGCGGGCTGCACCGCCGTGGTCAAGCCGGCCGCCCTCACCCCGCTGACCACGCTCTTCGTCGCGCGCCTCCTCGAAGAGGCGGGCCTTCCGGCCGGTGTGCTCAACGTGATCACGACCTCCGACTCGCGCGGCGTCTCGGATCCGATCATCGCCGACCCGCGCCTGCGCAAGCTCAGCTTCACCGGCTCCACCCCGGTGGGGCGCGGGCTGATGAAGCAGGCGGCCGACAACGTGCTCCGCACCTCGATGGAGCTCGGCGGCAACGCCCCGTTCGTCGTCTTCCGCGATGCCGACCTCGACAAGGCCGTCGACGGCGCGATGGCGGCGAAGTTCCGCAACATCGGCCAGGCCTGCACCGCCGCCAACCGCTTCATCGTGCACTCCTCGGTCGCCGCGGAGTTCGGCCGCCGGATCGCCGAGCGCGTCGGCACCCTCCGCATCGGCCGCGGCACCGAGGAAGGCGTCGGCATCGGCCCGCTGATCAACGACGCCGCCGTCGACAAGGCCGACGAGCTGGTTCAGGACGCGGTCTCCCGCGGCGCGAACCTGATCGCCGGCGGCCACCGGGTCGAGGGCGCCGGCAGCTTCTACGAGCCCACGGTCGTGACCGCGGTGCCCGCGGGCAGCGAGATCCTCCGCGAGGAGATCTTCGGCCCGGTCGTCTCGATCGTCGAGTTCGACGACGAGGACGAGGCCGTGCGGCTGGCGAACGACACCGAGTACGGCCTGGTCTCCTACGTCTTCACCGAGAACCTCGCCCGCGGACAGCGGATGATCGCCAAGCTCGACACCGGCATGATGGGCC
Organism: Herbiconiux solani NBRC 106740; assembly: GCF_001571005.1. Lineage (GTDB taxonomy): Bacteria > Actinomycetota > Actinomycetes > Actinomycetales > Microbacteriaceae > Herbiconiux > Herbiconiux solani. The sequence continues at coordinate 96,443 of NZ_BCST01000010.1, forward strand.
TGAACGTCGGCGTGATCTCCAACGCCGCGGCACCGTTCGGCGGTATCAAGCAGTCCGGGCTCGGCCGCGAGGGCGGCTCGGAGGGCATCCACGAGTACCTGTCGACCAAGTACACGCTGATCCCCAACTGACGGCGTAGCGTTCAGGTATGAGCATTCCCACCCTCACCCTGAACAACGGCGTCGAGCTCCCCTCGATCGGGCTCGGCGTCTACCAGAGCGCTGCCGAGGAGACGGCCGCCGCGGTCGAGTCCGCCCTGCGGACCGGTTACCGACACATCGACACGGCGGCCATCTACGGGAACGAGCGGCAGGTCGGCGAGGGCCTCCGCGCCTCGGGTGTCGACCGCGACGAGGTCGTCATCGAGACGAAGGTCTGGGTCAGCGACTTCAGTCACGATCGCACCCTGCACGCCTTCGAGAAGTCGACCGGCAAGCTCGGCGTCGACACGATCGACCTGCTGATCCTGCACCAGCCCGCACCCAGCCGCTTCGACCAGACCATCGCCGCCTACCAGGCGCTCGAGGAGCTGCTCGCCGACGGGAGGGTGCGCGCGATCGGCGTCAGCAACTTCACCCCGTCCCATCTCGACCAGCTTCTCGCGGCGGTCGAGGTCGTTCCGGCGGTCAACCAGGTCGAACTGCACCCGTACTTCTCGCAGCCCGCGTTGCAGGGGGTCGATCACGACCTCGGCATCCTCACGCAGGCCTGGTCGCCGATCGGCGGCATCACCTTCTACCCGGGCTGGGGCGAGCACCGCCGCAGCGTGATGGAGGACGAGACCCTGGCGGCGATCGCGGCCGACCACGGCAAGACGCCGGCCCAGGTCATGCTGCGGTGGCACGTGCAGGAGGGGCGTTCGGCGATCCCGAAGTCGGTGAACCCCGTGCGGATCGCCGAGAATTTCGACATCGGCGACTTCGAGCTCTCGGGCGACGAGCTGGCCAGCATCGACGCGCTCGACTCCGGCGTGCGGAGCGGCCCCGACCCGGACGTCGAGCGGCCGGCGATGTTCGAGCGGATGATCCCGGAGGCGTAGACCGCGCTGCGGGCGGGCCTCACAGCCCGCCCATAACCGCGCCGATGCCGGGGCACATGATGCGGCCGTAGCTTCCCTCCTGTGACCGCACTCACTGGAGACCTCGACCCTCGCACCGGACCGCTCGCCCTCGCCGGCTCGCCCGGCCGCGACGACCGGGCCTCGCGCATCCGCACCCGCCGGCACTGGGGTGCCTGGCACACCGGGCTGGTGCTGCTCGCCGCCCTCGCCTCGTTCAGCAGCCTCTGGGCGCTCGAGCTCGGCCAGCGCTCGGAGTACTACGCGTCGATCGCGCTCTCGATGAGCAAGAACTGGTCGAACTTCCTCTTCGGGGCGGTCGACCCGACCGGTGTGGTGTCGCTCGACAAGATCCCCGGTTCGTACTGGGTGCCGGCGCTGTTCGTGAAGGTCTTCGGGTTCTCGACCTGGTCGGTAGATGCTCCCAACGCGATCGCGACGGTCGTCACGGTCGTGCTCGTGGCGGTCACCGCGAAGCGCCTGCTCACCCCGACCGCGGGGCTCGTCGCCGGTGCGGCCGTCGCGGCCACGCCCATCCTGGCCGCCGTCGCCCGCACGAACCAGCCGGAGTCGTTCTTCGTGCTGGCCCTCGCGCTCGCGGCCTGGGCGGCGTCGAAGGCGCTGACCCGGGGCTCGGCGGGCTGGCTGGTCGGGGCCGGAGCCTTCATCGCGCTCGCCTTCCAGATGTACATGCTCGAGGCGTGGGCGGTCTGGCCGGCACTCGCCGCCGCGTACCTGTGCGTGAAGAAGTCGTGGTGGCGGAAGGTCCGTGATCTGGCGATCGCCGGGGTCGTGAGCCTGGCGCTGTCGCTGGCCTGGATCATCCTGGTCTGGGCGGTGCCCGCCGGCAGCCGGCCGTACGTGGGTGGCACGTACAGCAACAACCCGTTCGAGATGGTGTTCGGCTACAACGGGCTCGGCCGGTTCTCGGCCACCGCGACCTCGGACGCCTACCGGTCGTTCACCCCGCCGTTCTCCGGTGACGCCGGGGCGCTCCGGCTGTTCAACGCCGAGGTCGGGCCCCAGGGGGCCTGGCTCATCCCCGCCGCGGTGCTCGCCGTGGTGGTGCTCGCGGTGCTGCGGTTCTCCCGGCCGGTGCTGGTCTTCCTCGGCGGCTGGCTGTTCGTCTTCGGCGCGATGTTCTCGGCGGTCGCCGGGATGCACCAGTTCTACACGGCGTCGCTGGCCCTGCCGCTGGGGCTTCTGGTGGGGCTCGCGTTCGCCCAGGCGCGAAAGCGGGGAGTGCTCTGGCCTCAGCTCGCCCTGATCCTGGTCGCGGCGGCCACCGCTCTCGGCATCGGGCTCTACCAGCCGACCTACCTGTACCCGGTCGCGGTCGCGCAGGCCGTCATCGCGGTCGTGGTCTGCATCCTGCTCGTCTGGGAGCGGCGGCGGGCACGCGCTTCGAATCCTGGGATGCCTCGCGGCCGTCTCGTGCGGATCGTGGCGGGGTCGGCCGTCCCCGTGCTGGCGGGCGTCGCGCTGCTGCTGACCCCTGCCGCCTGGTCGCTCGACGTGATGAACCACGCGAACTCGATCAACCCGATCGCGGGCAGCGGCTCGAGCCTCAGCGCGGGCTTCGGGGGCGGAGGGCGGCCCGGCGCGGCCGCGAGCGGCTTCGGTACGCGCGACGGCGGCGGTGCGGGGGCCTCCGGCCGGACCGGCGGACAGGCTGCGCCGGGCGGCGCGACGGACGCCCCCCGGGACGGGACGCGTCCGGCAGCCGACGGGGGAGCGAGCGGCGGGGGAGCCGCCGGCGCGATCGCCGGCGCGACCGACCGCACCGTGCTCGCCTACGTCGAGGCGCACCGCGACGGAGCCCGCTACCTCCTCGCCACCTTCGGCGCCCAGTCGGCCGCCGGCTACATCACCGAGACCGACGGCGACGCGGTGCTGCCGATCGGAGGCTTCAGCGGGGCCGACCCGGCGCCGTCGTTCGACGCCTTCACGGCGCTGGTCTCCTCGGGCGAGCTCCGGTACGTGCTGATGTCGAGCACCGGCGGCGGGTTCGGCGGGAGCGGTGGCGCAGGCGCGGGTGCACCCGGTGCAGGCGCCGGCACGTCGAGCCCCGTCCTCTCCACCGGTGACGTCGCCGAGATCCGCGACTGGGTCACCTCGAACTGCACACCCGTCGAGACCATCAGCGAGCTCTACTCCTGCGCTCCCTAGGCGATTCAGAAAACTCTTGACACCGAAGGCCCGACCTGGTTGGTTAGTTACATGACTAATGAACCAACCAGGGAGGCCGACCGTGGATGACTCGCGGCCGATCTTCGTTCAGATCGCGGAGCTGATCGAGAACGACATCCTGGCCGGCACTCTGCCCGAAGAGAGCCAGGTTCCCTCGACGAACGAGTTCGCGGCCTTCCATCGCATCAACCCGGCGACCGCCGGCAAGGGCGTGAACCTGCTCGTCGACGAGGGGATCCTCTACAAGAGAAGAGGCATCGGCATGTTCGTCGCAACGGGGGCGCGCGAGCGCCTGGTCTCGAAGAGACGTGAGCAGTTCCAGACCCAGTACGTCCGCCCGCTCGTCACGGAGGCCGCCAAGCTCGGCATCTCCGGCGCCGCGCTGGTCGACATGATCCGAGAGGAGAACGACGCATGACCGCCGTCGTCGAGGCCAGAGGCCTCACCAAGCGCTACAAGAACGTCACCGCCGTCGACCACGTCGACCTGACCATCGAGGAGAACACGATCTACGGTCTCCTCGGCCGCAACGGAGCGGGCAAGACGACCCTGATGCAACTGCTCACCGGCCAGGAGTTCGCCGGATCGGGGAGCATCCGCGTCTTCGGGGAGGACCCGGTCGAGAACGCCCGCGTGCTCAGCCGGATCAGCTTCATCAAGGAGAGCCAGAAGTACCCGGAGGACTTCACGGCGCGGCACGTCCTCAGAAGTGCTCCGTGGTTCTTCCCGGAGTGGGACGCCGAGTTCGCCGACCGCCTGGTCGCCGACTTCCGGCTGCCGCTGAAGACCCGCATCAAGAAGCTCTCGCGCGGCCAGCTCTCGGCGATCGGCGTCATCACGGGCCTGGCGTCCCGGGCGCCGCTGACCTTCTTCGACGAGCCCTACCTGGGGCTGGATGCGGTGGCCCGGCAGATCTTCTACGACCGCCTCCTCGAGGACTACGCCGAGCATCCGCGCACCGTCGTGCTCTCGACGCATCTGATCGACGAGGTCGGCGATCTGCTCGAGCACGTGATCGTGATCGACGACGGCGCCATCGTGATCGACCAGGATGCGGAGAGTCTCCGCGGGTCGGCCAGCACGATCGCCGGCACCGCTGCCGCGGTCGACGCTTTCACCGCCGGGCGCGAGGTGCTGCACAGCGAGCGCCTCGGCGGCCTGGCCACGGCCACCGTCGGACGCCTGAGCGCCGCCGAGCGGGCGGAGGCCTCCGCGGCCGGGCTCGAAGTGGGCCCGGTGTCGCTGCAGCAGCTCGTGGTGCGGACCACGGCGGGCAGCGTCCCCGCAGCCACCTCGGCCGACGCATCCACCTCGTTCGACAAGGAGCAGAGCGCATGACCTCGTACAGCCCGCCCGCGACCGCCACGGCGGCCGGCATCGCCGATGCACCCCACCGGTCCCACCGCATCCTCGCGGTCTCCCGGCTGCAGTTGTCGAACCGGATGAGCGTGTTCGGGGTGCCGTGGATGATCCTCGGCTTCATCTTCCTGGTCAACCTCGTGATCTGGTGGATCATCTACCAGTCGGTGGCCGACCCCGCCGACCGCACCGACGCCTTGGAGGGGCTGCAGTACTCGGGCGCGTCGTTCTACTTCTTCGTCTACATGCTCGTGCTCGGCGTGCTGTCGATGGCGCAGTACTTCCCGCTCGCGCTGGGGCTGAGCGCCACGCGGCGCGAGTTCTGGTTCGGCACGTCGCTCGTCTTCGTGCTGCTCTCGGTGCTCTACGGCGTCGGGTTCACCGTGCTCGCGACGATCGAGCGGGCGACCGAGGGCTGGGGCTTCGGCGGGCGGATGTTCACCGTCGTCTACTTCGGCGGCTGGGACGCGCCGTGGTACACGCGGCTGTTGCTGTTCACGTCGGCGTTCCTGTTCTTCTTCTTCGTGGGCGCGGCGATCGCGACGATCTACCAGCGGTGGCGCGTGAACGGGATGCTCGCCTTCTTCGCCACCCTCGGTGTCGTGCTCGTGGGAGCGGCCGTGCTGATCACGCTGGGGTCCGGCTGGCCGGCGGTGGGCGCGTGGTTCGCGTCGACCGGGGCGGCGGGCGTCGTGGCCTGGGGCCTCATCCCCACCGCCGTCGCGGCGGTCGTCGGCTACCTCGTCCTCCGCCGGGCCACCCCCCGAGGCTGACCCCAGACTGTCCGCGATCCGTCACTTGTTGTCGCTAAATCCTTCGGATGGCGACAACAACTGACGGATCGCGGACATTGGGCGCTAGACCAAGAGCTGGTGCTTGGCCAGGTCTCGGTAGAGGGGGGTCGAGACCACCAGCTCGGAGTGGGTGCCGACACCGACGACACGGCCGTGGTCGACCACGACGATCTGGTCGGAGTCGACCACGGTCGAGAGCCGGTGCGCGATCACGATCAGCGACCGGTTCTCGGCCACGGCGTCGATCGCCCCGCGCAGCATCTGCTCGTTGAGGCCGTCCAGCGACGAGGTCGACTCGTCCAGCAGCAGCACCGGGGGCGCCGCGAGCAGCGCCCGCGCGATCGCGAGCCGCTGGCGCTCGCCGCCGGAGAGCATCACGCCGTCCTCGCCGACCGCCGCATCCAGCCCCTCGGGCGAGCGCGAGAGCACCTCGCCGAGGTTCACGGCGTGCAGCACCGCGATGCAGTCCTCGTCGGTGGCGTCGGGGCTCGCGAGCAGCAGGTTCTGGCGGATGCTGCCGGCCAGTACCGGCGCATCCTGCTCGACGTAGCCGATCTGGGAGCGCAGCTCGGTGCGGGAGAGCTGGCGCACGTCGACGCCGCCGAAGCGCACGGCGCCCGCGGTCGGGTCGTAGAAGCGCTCGATCAGGGCGAGGATCGTGCTCTTGCCGGCACCCGAGGGTCCGACGATCGCCGTGCGCTTGCCGCGCGGGGCCGTGAAGCTCACGCCGTGCAGCACGCCGGTCGACACCTCGTCCTCCGGGGCGTCCTGCAGGCCGGAGTCGCCCGCCTTCCGCACCTCGTCGTAGGCGAAGTGCACATCGACGAACTCCACCGCCGGGGCATCGGGCGAGGCCGAGCCGGGGGCGGCGAGGGCTGCGATCTCCCGGTCGTCCTGGCCCTCGACCGGCAGGTCGATGATCTCCTGGATGCGGCCGAGCGCACCCAGCGCCTGGTTCACCGAGTTGAGGGCGCCGAAGGCCTGCCCGAGCGGCATGATCATCATGAACAGGAACAGGATGAACGACACCAGGCTCGCGATCGTGATCGCGCCCGAGGCGACCCGGAAGCCGCCGACGCCGAGCACGACCAGGAGCGACACCTGCAGCGCGATGCCGGCGATCGGCACGACGAGGGCCGAGATCTTCGCGACCTTGACGCCCGCCTCCCAGGCCCCCTGAGCATCCTTCTCGACGGTCGCGGTCTCGCGCTCGGTCGCGTTGGCGGCCCGCACGGTGCGGATCGCGCTGATCGAGCGCTCGACGGCCGCGGCCAGGTCGCCGACCTTCTCCTGCTGCTGGCGGCTCGCCGTGCGCACCCGGCTGGAGATGAGCACCACGGTGACCACGGAGACCGCGATCACGAGCACCGTGAGACCGAGCAGCACCGGGTCGATGATGAGCATCGCGACGATCGCGCCGAAGAAGACCAGGGATCCGCCGATCGCGTCGACGAGCCCTTGGGTGATCACCGCGTAGAGCAGCGTCGTGTCCGAGCCGACCCGCGAGACGAGGTCGCCGGTGCGGCGGGTGTCGAACTGGCTGATCGGCAGGCGCAGCATCCGGTAGACCAGCTGGCGGCGGGCCGAGAGCACGACGCTCGTGCCCGTGCGCTGCAGCAGGTAGTGCTGGAAGCCGCTGATCACGCCGGAGACGACGACCAGGGCGACGAGTGCCCAGACCAGCATGTCGAGCGGGCGGCCGGCTTCGACGACGGTGATGACCTGGCTGACCAGCAGTGGCTGGGCGAGGCTCGCGGCCGCCCCGAGGATGCTGAGCGCGACGACGACCGCGAGCACCTTCTTGTGCTCGAACAGGAACGGCAGCAGCTGGCTGAACTTGGCCCGGGGGCCTTCGTCGGCCTTGCGGCCGCGCGCGAACGGGCTCCGCGACCGCGGGGCTGATGACGTCGTACTGGACATGCTCTTCTTTCTGATACCGATGGGCGCGAACGCCGGAGGGCGAGCGGATCCGATCCGCTCGCCCTCCAGGATAAGTCCCGCGCCTGTCAGCTCAGCCGGTCGGCGAAGTCGACGTCGTCGGCCTTCTGCGGCTTGCTGATCAGCAGTGCGGTCAGCGTGATCAGGGCCATCAGCGACAGGTAGTTGCCGACGAGGGCCGTGCTGCCGTCCGCCGCCTGCCAGAGCGCCACCGCGATGAACGGCGCGACGGCCGCACCGAGGATCGAGGCCACGTTGTAGCTGATCGCCGATCCGGTGTAGCGCACGTTCGCCGGGAAGAGCTCGGGCAGCTCGGAGCCCATCGGGCCGAAGGTGAGGCCCATCAGCGTGAAGCCGATGATGAGGAGGGCCATGACGCCCACGAAGCCGCCGGCGAACAGCGGCACGAAGAGCAGGCCGAACGCGGCGATGCCGACCGTCGTCCAGATCAGGGCGTTGCGGCGGCCGACCTTCTCGGCGAGCGGGCCGGAGACCAGCGTGAAGATGCCGAAGAACACGCAGCCGACGACGAGCATGATCAGGAAGTCGTTGCGCCCGTAGCCGAGCCCCGGCACGAAGGTCGAGGGGTCGAAGGCCTTGCCCGCCTTCTCGGCCGCGGCCTGCGCGACCTCGACCGAGGAGGCCGTGGTGCCGAAGGTGAGCGTGAACGTGGTCATCAGGTAGAAGAGCACGTAGGTGGCCAGCATGATGAACGTGCCGAGGATGAGCGGGCGCCAGCTGGTCTTGAACACGCGGGCGAGCGGCAGCTTGGCCACCTCGCCCTTCTCGACGACCTTCTGGAAGGCCGGCGTCTCGACCAGGCGCACCCGCACGTAGAGGCCGACGATCACGAGCACGGCCGAGACGAGGAACGGCACCCGCCAGCCCCAGGCGAGGAAGGCGTCCGGCGCGAGGGTGGTGCTGAGGATGAGGAACACGACGTTGGCGATGATGAACCCGATCGGCGCGCCGAGCTGCGGGAAGGTTCCGTAGATCGAGCGCTTGCCCTTCGGGGCGTTCTCGGTCGCGAGCAGCGCCGCACCCGACCACTCGCCGCCGAGCCCGAGGCCCTGGCAGAAACGCAGCAGCACGAGGAATCCGGGGGCCAGGATCTCCCAGCCGGGCGTGAGACCGGTGGGCAGGCAGCCGATCAGCACGGTCGCGATGCCCATCGTGAGCAGCGAGGCCACGAGGGTGCGCTTGCGGCCGATCCGGTCGCCGAAGTGACCGAACAGGATGCTGCCCACGGGCCGCGCGACGAAGGCGACGCCGAACACCGCGAACGACTGCAACAGGGAGATCGTGGGGTCGGAGTTCGCGAAGAACAGCGCCGGGAAGACCAGGACGGCGGCGGTCGCGTAGACGTAGAAGTCGTAGAACTCGATCGAGGTGCCGATCAGGCTCGCGAGGATGACGCGCCCGCGGGTGTTGGCCGGTGCGGCGGGGGGCGCGTCGAGGACAGAGGAGGACATGGCGTCTCGTGCTTTCAGGGAATCGAGGAGTCGAAGGGACGGGGTGCCGCGGGAGAAGGCCGCTGACGCCGGTCGGGCGTCTTCGCGGGCACCGGTGTCAGCTAGAGGGCGAGGGTCGCTCGCGAACGCCTAGTTTACGCGCCCCGTAGGATGCTGAAGGACGTTTTCGAAGGAGTGCACGTGGGTACCGTTGTCGTGGTCGGTTCGTTGAACATCGATTCCGTGGTCGCCGTGGAGCGCCACCCGCTTCCCGGGGAGACGCTGCTGGGCGGTGACCTCGTCAAGCACTTCGGCGGCAAGGGGGCGAACCAGGCCGTCGCCGCGGCGCGTGCCGGAGCCCGCGTGGGCTTCGTGGGCCGGGTGGGCGACGACCCCGACGGCGACGCGTACCTCCGCCGCCTGCAGGCCTACGGCGTCGACACCACCCACATCGCCCGCACGACGGGCGTCGCCACCGGGCACGCCGCGATCGCCGTGGATGCCCGCGGCGAGAACACGATCATCGTCTCGCCGGGGGCCAACGGCCGCGTGACGGTCGCCGACCTGGCGTCGCTCCACTCGCTGCAGCCCGGAGACGTGCTGCTCGGTTCGCTCGAGGTCGACACGGACGTGATCGCCGAGGCCGCACGGATCGCGGCCGCCCGCGGAGCCCGCGTCATCCTCAACCTCGCCCCCTTCGCCCCGCTGCCCGGTGACGTGCTCGACCTCGCCGACCCCGTCGTCGTCAACGAGCACGAGAACGAGCTGCTCGCAGCCGACGGCCTGACGCCGCGGTCGGTGCTCGTCACCCTCGGCGGCGCCGGATCGCGCTGGGGCGAGCACGTCGTTCCCGCGGGCGTGGTGAGCGAGGTGGTCGACACGACCGGGGCGGGCGACTGCTACTGCGGCACGCTCGCGGCCGGCCTCGCCGCCGGCCTGAGCGACGCGGATGCGATGCAGGCCGCGTCGACGGCCGCCGCGCTCTCGGTCGGCTGGGTCGGCGCCCAGCCCTGACCCCAGGTCACTGCGGCGGCGGCCGTCGCAGGGCCGGGCCGGGCCGTTCAGTCTGCGAGGAACTCCAGCACCACGCGGTTCCATTCCTCGGGGTGGCTGACGTTCACTCCGTGCGGTCCGCCGGCGACCACGTGCAGCTCGCTCTGCGGGATGGCCGCGTGCGTGCGGGCTCCCGAGCCCTCGAACGGCACGGTCGCGTCGCCGTCGCCGTGGATCACTAGGGTCGGCACGGTCACCAGCGGCAGGTCGTCGCGGAAATCGCTGGTGCCGAACGAGGCCATCGTGGCCAGAGCGGCCTCCTTGCTCGCCTGAGCGGCGAGGGCGAGGGCTTCCTGGCGCTGGTCCTCGCTGACGACCAGTGTGCCGTCGACCGAGAAGAAGTCGCGTGTGAAACCGTCGAAGAACGACTCCCGGTTCGCCGTCAGCCCCGCCGTCATCTTCGCGGCTTCGGCCGGGCTGAGCGGCCCGTCGGGGTTGCCCGCGGTCGTGAGCATGTACGGCGTCACCGCGGAGGCGAACACGACACTGCGCACCCGCTCCGTCCCGTACTTCGAGAAGTAGCGGGCCACCTCGCCGCCGCCCATCGAGAAGCCGACCAGGGTCGCATCCTGGAGGTCGAGTTCGACCAGGAGGGTATGGAGGTCTTCGGTCAGGGTGTCGTACCCGTAACCCGTGAGCGGCTTGTCGCTGCGTCCGAAACCCCGGCGGTCGTACGTGACGACGCGGTAGCCGGCGGCCTCGAAGACCGGGACCTGTTCCTTCCACGACTCACCGGAGAGCGGCCAGCCGTGGATGAGGACGACCGGGCGACCTGAGCCCCCGGTGTCGTCCACGTGCAGCTTGGTGTCCTTGAACAGTCCGTGGTGGGCCGTGATCTCGGCCATGACGATCTCCTTTCGGCCCGCTCCGTCGCGGCAGGCGTCCTGGGATCATTCACGCCGGATCGCGGCGCTCCGGCAACAGGTGCTCAGCGGCCTCGGAGGGTGCGGAGGGTGACGGCGGTGGCGACCGCGGCCTGGGCGGCCTCACGGCCCTTGTCCTCCTTCGAGCCGGGCAGCCCGGCGCGGTCGAGCCCCTGCTGCTCGTCCTCGAGGGTTAGTACGCCGAAGCCGACCGGCTTGCCGGTGAGGATGCTGACCTGGGTGAGGCCGGAGGTGGCCGCATCCGAGACGTACTCGAAGTGCGGGGTGCCGCCGCGGATGATCACGCCGAGGGCGACGACCGCGTCGGCGCCGGACTCCAGCGCCGCCTTCGAGACGACCGGCAGCTCGAAGCTCCCGGACACCCGCACGAGCGTGCTCGTCGCGCCGGCCTCGTCGAGCGCCGCCTGGGCGCCCGCGATCAGGCCGTCGGTGATCACGGTGTGCCAGGTTCCGGCGACGATGGTGATGTTCAGGCCCGTGCCGTCGAGGTCGACGTCCAGGGCGGGGGCTCCGGCTCCGCTCATGGCGTGTCCGTCCTTCCGTTGGGGGTGGTGCGATGGATGGTGGGGGAGGTGCTCGGCCGTCAGTGCGCCGAGGGCAGCACGTGCCCCATCCGGTCGCGCTTGGTGTCGAGGTACTGCTGGTTGAACGAGGAGAGCCCGACCACGAGCGGCACGCGCTCGGCGACGTCGATGCCGTGCTCCTCGAGCTGGCGCACCTTCTCGGGGTTGTTGGTGAGCAGACGGATGGCCGGCACCTCGAGGTCGTTGAGGATCGCGACGGCCGCGCCGTAGTCGCGCGCGTCGGCCGGGAGACCGAGCGCCACGTTGGCGTCGAGGGTGTCCAGCCCGTCCTCCTGCAGCCGGTAGGCGCGCAGCTTGTTGATCAGGCCGATCCCGCGTCCCTCGTGACCGCGGAGGTAGACGACGACGCCGCCGTGCTCGGCGATCAGGTCGAGAGCCGTGTCCAACTGCGGGCCGCACTCGCACTTGAGCGAGCCGAAGGCCTCACCGGTCAGGCACTCGGAGTGCACGCGCACGAGCGGGGACGCCACGAGGCCGTCGGGGCCTGTCGCGTGCAGGTCGCCGGAGAGGATGGCGACGTGGTCGGCGCCGGTCTCCAGGTCGCGGTAGGCGCGCATCCGGAGCGGCCCGTGCGTGGTCGGCACGGTGGTCTCGACCTCGAACTGCACGCGCGGGCTCGTGCCGCCCGGTACCGAGGCGGTCTGGGCGGCGGCGAGCTCGGCTGCGTCGAGCGGCGGGGCGTCGGCCACGGTCGCCGCGACCGCGAGACCGGCGGCCGCATCCT
>NZ_BCST01000011.1 GCF_001571005.1 Herbiconiux solani NBRC 106740
AACTTAGAAAGGGCCGCCCATTGGGCGGCCCTTTCGCTTTTAACCCGTAGTTCGACGAGACCCGATCAGACCCCCGCGTACTGGGTGCGGATGATCGGGCGGGTATCGGCCGGCAGCTCGACGTCGATGCTCGTCGACCACTCGGGCCAGGCTCCGGTCAGCGCCGCAGCGGCTTGACGCGCGGCTCCGGCCGCCACGTACTCTCCCGGCGCTGGGATCGAGACGGGGACGTCGAAGACTTGCGCGGCGATCGCCTGCACGGCGGGGTTCAGCGCGGCTCCACCGATCAGCAGGGTGCGGCGCGGTTCGACGCCGACGCGACGCAGCGCATCCAGGCCGTCGGCGAGACCGCAGAGGAGGCCCTCGATCGCGGCCCGTGCGACGTGCCTCCGGGTCGTGGAGCGGAGGGTCATCCCCGAGAGGGTGGCCGTGGCGTCCGGCAGGTTGGGGGTGCGCTCACCCTCGAAGTACGGGTGCAGCATGAGTCCGTCGGATCCGGCGGGGGCCTCGAGCGCCAGGCGCCCGAGCTCGTCGTGGTCGACCCCCAGCAGCTGGGCCATCGAGTCGAGCACGCGGGCCGCGTTGAGCGTGGCCACCAGGGGGAGATAGGCGCCGGAGGCGTCGGCGAAGCCGGCGACCGTTCCCGTGGTGTCCTGGGCCGGCCGATCGGTAACGGCGAACACCGTTCCGCTCGTGCCGATCGAGACGATGACGTCGCCGATGCCGGCGCCCAGCCCGAGGGCGGCGCCGGCGTTGTCGCCCGCTCCGGCTCCCACGACGATCCCTGAGGGGATGCCGGGGAGGCCGTCGGCGGTGACGCCGGCACGCTCGAGCGGGCCGAGCACGCGGGGGAGGACCGGGGCATGGCCGAGGGAGGCCTCGATGATCTCGAGGTCGTACTCGCCGGTGCCGGGGTTCCAGTAGGAGGTGCCGCTCGCATCCGATCGATCGGTCACGAGCTCCTCGAGCACGGGGCCCAGCGGGCTCCCGCCGGCCGGGCCGAAGCCGCGCAGCCGCCAGGTGAGCCAGTCGTGGGGGAGTGCGACGGCCGCCACCTTCGCGGCCGACTCGGGCTCCGCATCCCGGAGCCAGCGGAGCTTCGTCGCGGTGAAGGAGGCGACCGGCACGGAGCCGGTGCGCTCGGCCAGCGGGCCGGCGCCGAACTCCTCGATCAGCGCGGCTGCGGCCGCCGCCGAACGCGTGTCGTTCCAGAGCAGGGCGGGGCGGATGACGCGACCCGCGTCATCCAGCACCACCATGCCGTGCTGCTGACCGCCGACCGCGAGGGCGTCGACGTCGTCGAGTCCTCCCGCGTCGGCGGCCGCGGCGAGCAGCGCCTCCCACCAGGCACCGGGATCGACCTCGGTGCCCGGCGGGTGGGGCGCGCGACCGGAACGGATGATCCGCCCGGTCGCCGCATCGCGGATGACGATCTTGCAGCTCTGCGTCGAGGAGTCGACGCCGGCGACCAGGCTCATCGGGTCGTCGACGCGATCAGCGGGCGCCGAGCAGGTGCTCGATCGCGAGCTGCTGCAGCTGCACGAAGCCGAAGCCCTTGCCGCCGAAGTAGGCGGCGGCGTCGAAGTCCTCGTAGGCCGAGCGGTCGGCGATCAGGGCGTCGTAGGTCTCGCCCTCGTTGAGCGTGGGCACGGCGATCTCGGCGACCTTCGACGCGGCGAGAGCCTCCTGCACGGCGGGGTCGGCGCGGAAGGCGGCGGCGCGCTCCTTGAGGAGCAGGTACATCCGCATGTTGGCGTCGACCGATGCCCAGACGCCCTCGGCGTCCTCGGTGCGGGACGGCTTGTAGTCGAAGTGACGGGGGCCGTCGTAGGAGGGCGTGCCGTCGGGGCCGCCGTTCTCCAGGAGGTCGACGAGCGAGAAGGCGTTCTGCACGTCGCCGTGGCCGAACACCAGGTCCTGATCGAACTTCACGCCGCGCTGGCCGTTGAGGTCGATGTGGAAGAGCTTGCCCGCATCCAGCGCCTGCGCGATGCCGTGGGTGAAGTTGAGGCCGGCCATCTGCTCGTGCCCGGTCTCGGGGTTGAGGCCCACGAGCTCGGGGCGCTCGAGCGTGTTGATGAACGCGAGGGCGTGGCCCACCGTCGGCAGCAGGATGTCGCCGCGGGGCTCGTTGGGCTTGGGCTCGATCGCGAAACGCAGGTCGTAGCCCTTCTCGACCACGTAGTCGCCGAGGAGGTTGACGGCCTCGCGGTAGCGGGCGAGCGCGCCCTGGATGTCCTTGGCCGCGTCGTACTCGCTGCCCTCGCGGCCACCCCACATGACGAACGTGGTCGCGCCGAGCTCGGCGGCGAGGTCGATGTTGCGGATGACCTTGCGGAGCGCGAAGCGGCGGACGCCGCGGTCGTTCGAGGTGAAGCCGCCGTCTTTGAAGACGGGGTGCGAGAAGAGGTTGGTGGTGACCATCTCGACGACGACGCCGGTGTCGGCGGTCACCTTCTTCAGGCGGTCGATCTCGTGCTGGCGCTCCGCATCCGTCGACTCGAAGGGGAAGAGGTCGTCGTCGTGGAAGGTGATTCCCCAGACGCCGCGCTCGGCGAGCCCTTCGACGGCCTCGACGGTGTCGAGGGGCGGGCGGGTCGCGCCGCCGAACTGGTCTTGCGCGGCCCAGCCCAAGGTCCAGAGACCGAAGGAGAACTTGTCGTCGCGAGTGGGCGTGAGTGTCATGATGGGCTTTCTCTCAGAAGGTGGAGCTGGTTGTTCGGACGGTGTTCGGGCTATTTCTTTCGTGCGGCACGAGCGGCGAAGCGCTGCTGCAGCAGCACGGCGACCACGATGATCGCGCCCTTCGCGATGGCCTGCACGGAGGTGGAGAGGTTGTTCTGGGTGAACACGTTGGTCAGCGTCGAGAAGATCAGCACGCCGAGCACGGTGCCCATGATGGTTCCGCGGCCACCGACGAGCAGGGTGCCACCGACCACGACCGCCGCGATGGCGTCGAGCTCGTAGAGCGTGCCGTGCGTCGAGGTGCCCGCCGTGGTGCGGCCGAGCATCATGACGCCGGCGATGCCGGCGGTCAGGCCCGCGAGCACGTACAGGTACATGATGTGGCGCTTCACCTTGATGCCGGCCAGACGCGCGGCCTCGAGGTTTCCGCCGATCGCGACGGTGCGGCGGCCGAAGGTGGTGCGGTTGAGCAGGAACCAGCCCGCGACCACCACCAGCACGAAGATCCAGATCAGGATCGGGATGCCCAGGATGTCGGAGCGGAAGAAGTCGAGGAAGCCCTGCACCTTGACGATCTGCGTCGTGCGGTTGGCCAGCACCTCGGCGAGACCGCGCGCCGCGACCAGCATGGCGAGGGTCGCTATGAACGCCACCACGTTGCCGTAGGCGATCACGATCCCGTTGATCAGACCCGCACCGGCGCCGACCGCGAGGGCGATGACGACCATCACGATCCAGTTGGTGTCGCTGGCGAAGTCCTGGATCCACGACAGTGTGGCCACGACGGTCGCGAGCCCCATCACCGAACCGACGGAGAGGTCGATGCCGCCCGCGGTGATGACGAAGGTCATGCCGATGCTGATCACACCCGTGATCGAGGCGAACCGCACGATCGTGAGCACGTTCTCGACGTTCGCGAAGCGATCGCCCGCCGTGATCGTGCCGACCAGGAAGAGCGCGACGAGGGCGATGATGAGGCCGATGCTGCGCCCCGCGGAACCTCCGAGGATGCGGCTGAGCGGATTCTGCCTGTGCTCCTCCGGCGGCAGGCCGCCGGAGATGTGGTACTCGTCGGTCGCGACCGCGGCCGGGTTCTGCTCGCTCACGCGGCACTTCCTTTCATGACCAGATCGAGCACGCCGTGCTCGTCGATCTCACTGGCATCGGTGGTGTGGATGACGCGGCCCTCGGCGACCACGAGGACGCGGTCCGAGAGGCCGAGGACTTCTTCGATCTCGCTGGAGATCACGACGATCGCCGCGCCCTGGGCGGCCAGGTCGCGGATGAGGCTGTAGATCTCGGCACGGGCGCCGACGTCGACGCCGCGGGTCGGTTCATCCAGGAGCAGGACGCGGGTGCCGTGCACCAGCCACCTGGCCAGGAGGATCTTCTGCTGGTTGCCGCCCGAGAGGGTGCGGGCCGGTCGGTCGGGATCGGCCGGGCGCAGTTCGAGCGCCTCGAGCTGGGTGCGGGCCGCGGAGCGCTCGGCGCGCTCGTTGAGGAACCCGCCGCGCGCCCAGCGCGTGAAGGTCGCGAGCGTGACGTTGCGGTAGACCGGCTCGTCGAGGATGAGGCCCTGGCTCTTCCGCTCCTCCGGCGAGAGGCCCATGCCGGCATGGACGCCCGCCCGGACGGAGCCGGTCGTGATCGCGCGGCCGCCGATGCTGACGGAGCCGCTCGTCGCCTTGCGGGCTCCGTAGACCGTCTCGATGATCTCGGAGCGGCCGGAACCGACGAGCCCGGCGAGGCCCACGATCTCGCCGGCACGGACGTCGAAGCTGACGTCTTCGAAGACACCGCGGAGACCCAGTTCCTTCACGGAGAGCACGACGGGCGCATCCGGAGCGAGGGGCTGCGCGGCCGGGAAGACGTTCTCCACCGTGCGACCGGTCATCAGCCGGATCAGGTCCTGCGTGGGGGTCTCGGCCACCGAGAGGTTGGTCGCCATGGTGCGGCCGTCCTTGATGACGGTGATGCGATCGCCGATCTGGCGGATCTCCTCGAGACGGTGCGAGATGTAGATGACCGCGATGCCGGCGGCCGTGAGCTCGCGGACCACGCGGAACAGGTTCTTGACCTCTTCGGAGTCGAGCACCGCGGAGGGCTCGTCCATCACGATCAGGCGGGTGTCGTGGCTGAGGGCTCGCGCCATGCTCACGATCTGCTTGTTCGCCGCCGAGAGCGAGGAGACCTCGCGGTTGACCGAGAGCGAACCGTGGCCCAGGCGGGCCATGATCTGCTGCGCCTGGCGCGCGGTCTTGCGCCGCTGGGTGATGCCGCCGCGAGCGTGCTCGTGGCCGAGGAAGATGTTCTCGGCGATGCTCAGGCCATCGACGACGTCGAGCTCCTGGTACATCGTCGCGATGCCGAGCTCGAGGGCGGCGACCGGGTCGCTGATCGAGATCGGCTCACCGCGCCAGATGATCTCGCCGGCATCGGGCTGGTTGACCCCGGAGAGCGTCTTGATGAGCGTCGACTTGCCGGCACCGTTCTGGCCGAGCACGCAGTGGACCTCACCCGGGAGGATCTCGAGATCCACCCCTTTCAGCGCCTGCACTCCGGCGAAGGACTTCGTCAGCCCACGCACCGTGAGCAGCGGCACCACCTGGTCGTCATTGATCATGGTGGCAAAGTAGCAGAATTGTTGCGGGCATGCATCAAAATCGCGAAAGCCGTTTTCCGCTCCGGTCCATGCCCTCGACTTCCGCATAGTTGCAGTGCGTAAAGGTTTGTTGCTGCCATCCCGCTACGAGATGAACGGGATAGTTCCGCCTCGAAAACACCGGCGACAAATGATGATGACTCTGTTATGTTGCATGAAACGTCAATGTGGACGGGCACCTCCACGTTGTCGTGCAGACATCTGCATTCACAACCAAGGAGGAACAATGCTTGCACCACGCACGCTGCGCAGCCGGTTGCTGCTCGCGTCAGGCGTCTCGATCACAGCGATCGCGCTCATGACCGGCTGTACCTCGGGAGGCGCGGGTTCGACCGGCGCCGCTGTCCAGGAGAACACCGTCGAGGACAACGCCGCCACCGGCGAGACCATGACGATCGGCTTCTCCGGCCCCGCCGCCGACCACGGCTGGCTCGGCGCCATCAACTCCGCCGCCATCGCCGAGGCCGGCAAGTACCCCGACGTCAACCTGGTCGTCGCCGAGGGCACGAACGACGCCAACCTGCAGATCAGCCAGGTCGAGACCTTCATCAACGACAAGGTCGACGCGATCGTGCTGCTGCCGACCGACGGCGCCGCACTGACCGACGTCGCCATCAAGGCGATGAACGCCGGAATCCCCGTGATCAACGTCGACCGCGAGTTCTCCAGCACCTTCGCCGCCCGCACCACGATCCTCGGTGACAACTACGGCATGGGCGTGAGCGCCGGTACCTACATCTGCGAGCAGCTCGAGGGCAAGTCGAACCCGATCGTGGCCGAGATCGCCGGCATCGACAGCCTGCCGCTGACCCAGGAGCGCAGCAAGGGCTTCGCCGACGCTCTGGACGACTGCGGTCTCAAGGTGAACAACCGCGTCGCCGCGGACTTCACCGTGCAGGGTGGTGAGGCGGCCGCGTCGCAGCTGCTGGCCTCCGCTCCGAAGATCGACGCGATCTGGAACCATGACGACGACCAGGGCGTCGGCGTCCTCGCCGCCATCGGCGCCGCAGGCCGCGACGAGTTCTTCATGGTCGGCGGCGCCGGCTCGGCGAACGTGATGCGCGACATCCAGGCCGACAACACCGTGCTGAAGGCGACGGTCATCTACCCGTCGACGCAGGCCGCGGACGGCATCAGCGCCGCGCGCCTGATCGTGCAGAACAAGGGCATGAGCGACCTCGTCGAGGGCGCTGTGCCGCGCAAGATCCAGCTCTACGCTCCCGTCGTGACGAAGGAGAACGTCGACCTGTACCTGCCGAGCGCGTTCGAGTCGTAGGAACCGCTCCCGCCGGGCCCGTGGGCGCACCCGCTCACGGGCCCGGCTCCGTCCCCCCCGCCCCCATCGCAGCACACCGCATCCCTCCGGAAGGACCTTCAGACAGTGACAGAGAACAGACCGCTCCGGGTGGCGATGATCGGCATCGGCTTCATGGGGGCCGCCCATTCGCAGGGCTGGCGGACCGCCCCGCGCTTCTTCGACCTCCCCCGCCGGCCCGAGATGGCCGTCGTGGTGGGGCGCGACCTCGCCCGGACGGAGGAGGCGGCGACCCGGTGGGGGTGGGCCGAGGCCTCCGCCGACTGGCGCGAGGTCGTCGCGCGGCCCGACATCGACGTGATCGACATCGTGACCCCGGGCGACAGCCACGCGGAGATCGCGATCGCGGCGCTCGCCGCCGGCAAGCACGTGCTCTGCGAGAAGCCCCTCGCGAACACCGTCGAGGAGGCGGAGGAGATGGCGGCTGTGGCCGAGGCCGCCGCCGAGCGCGGCGTGTTCGCCATGGTCGGCTTCACCTACCGCCGCGTGCCCGCCGTCACCTTCGCCCGCGACCTCGTCGCCGCGGGCAGGATCGGCACCGTGCGCCAGGTGCGCGCCGCCTACCTGCAGGACTGGCTGGCCGACGAGGAGGCGCCGATGACCTGGCGCCTCGACAAGGAGAAGGCGGGATCCGGTGCGCTCGGCGACATCGGAGCCCACGCCATCGACCTCGCCCAGTTCATCACCGGGCACCCGATCGCCACGGTCTCCGGCATCCTCGAGACCCTCGTCGCCGAACGGCCGCTGCTGGCCGACTCCCGCGGCCTCTCCGGCACCGCCTCGGAGGAGCGCGGCACCGTGACGGTGGACGACCTGGCGCTGTTCACCGCTCGCTTCGACGACGGCGTGCTCGGCTCCTTCGAGGCCAGCCGGTTCAGCACCGGCCGGAAGAACGCGCTCCGGATCGAGGTCTCGGGATCCGCCGGAGCGATCGCCTTCGACCTCGAAGACCTCAACTCCCTGGAGTTCTACGACGCGACGGCCGAGCCGGCCACCCGCGGCTTCACGAAGATCCTCGTGACCGAGCCCGAGCATCCGTATGTCGGCGCCTGGTGGCCCGCGGGCCACATGCTCGGCTACGAGCACGGCTTCTCGCACCAGACCAAGGACTTCGTCGAGGCGATCGCCTCCGGAGTGCAGCCGACCCCCTCGTTCACCGACGGCCTCGCCGTGCAGCGGGTGCTCGCAGCGGTCGAGGCGAGCTCCGGCGCCGGCAGCGCCTGGACGACGGTCTGACCCCCGCCCCACCGGCATCCCTATATATAAGGAGTACGACGATGTCACGACCGATCACTCTCTTCACCGGCCAGTGGGCCGACCTGCCGCTCGAGGAGGTCGCACGGCTCGCCGCGGGCTGGGGCTACGACGGCCTGGAGATCGCCTGCTGGGGCGATCATCTGGATCCCTGGCGCTGGGACGACGAGGAGTACGTGCAGGGCAAGCTCGATCTGCTCGAGCGGCACGGGCTGAAGGTCTGGGCGATCTCGAACCACCTCAAGGGCCAGGCCGTCTGCGACGACCCGATCGACCAGCGGCACCGCGACATCCTGCCCGACGTGGTCTGGGGCGACGGCGACCCCGAGGGCGTGCGCCAGCGGGCGGCCGAGGAGATGAAGAACACCGCGCGGCTCGCCGCCAAGCTCGGCGTCAAGACCGTGGTGGGATTCACCGGATCGAGCATCTGGAAGTACGTGGCCATGTTCCCGCCGGTCTCGCAGGAGCTGGTCGACGCCGGCTACCAGGACTTCGCCGACCGCTGGAACCCGATCCTCGACGTCTTCGACGAGGTGGGCGTGCGGTTCGCGCACGAGGTGCACCCGAGCGAGATCGCCTACGACTACTGGACGACGGTGCGGACGCTCGAGGCCATCGGCCACCGGAAGGCCTTCGGGCTGAACTGGGACCCGAGCCACTTCGTCTGGCAGGAGCTGGACCCGGTGGACTTCATCCTCGAGTTCGCCGACCTGATCTACCACGTGGACTGCAAGGACGTGAAGATGAACACCGGCAACGGCCGCAACGGCCGGCTCGGCTCGCACCTGGCCTGGGCCGACCTGCGACGCGGCTGGGACTTCGTCTCGACCGGCCACGGGGACGTGCCGTGGGAGAAGAGCTTCCGTGCCCTGAACGCGATCGGCTACGACGGCCCGATCTCGGTCGAGTGGGAGGACGCCGGGATGGACCGGCTCGTCGGCGCCCCCGAGGCGCTCGAGCTCGTGCAGAAGCTCGCTTTCGACGCACCCGACGCGGCGTTCGACGCGGCCTTCAGCGCTCGCTGATCCGCCCATGTCACTGACCGAACCGCCGGTCTTCGGGGCGGCGAGCTCCGCGACGAGCAACGATCAGACCCGGCGGACGAACCTGTCGCTGGTGCTCTCGCTCGTGCATCACCGCGGAAGCCTCACGCGCGCGGAGCTCGCCCGGGTCACCGGCCTCAACCGGTCGACCGTGGCGAACCTGACGAGCCAGCTCAGTGACCTGGCCCTGCTCTACGAGACCTCGCCGGCGGCCAGCACGAACGTGGGACGGCCGAGTCCCGAGGTGCACGCGAACGCGTCGACCGCCGCGCTCGCCATCAATCCCGAGATCGACGCGATCACGATCGGTCTGGTGGGGCTCGGCGGGCGGGTGATCCGCCGCATCCGCTACGAGACCGACCGGGTGCCTTCGGCCGGGGAGGTCGCCCGGGTCTCGGCGGCCGTCATCGACGGGATGCGCGCCGAGCTCGACAACTCGTACCGGATCGTCGGCATCGGGATGGCGGTGCCCGGACTCGTGCGGGCGGAGGACGGCGAGGTGAAGTACGCCCCCCACCTGGGCTGGATCGACGAACCGATCGCCCAGATGGTGGCGATGGCCACCGGCTACCCGACCTGGGCGGCCAACGACGCCTCGCTCGGCGCCGGCTCGGAGATCATCTTCGGCGCCGGGCAGGGCTCGCTCGACCTGCTGTACCTCAACGGCGGATCGAGCGGCATCGGCGGGGGAGTGGTCGCGGGCGGGTCGCTGCTCACTGGGACGGACGGCTACGCCGGGGAGCTCGGTCACACCCTCGTGAACTCGGACGGTCAGCGCTGCCACTGCGGCGCGCTCGGCTGCCTCGAGGTGGAGGTCTCGAAGAAGCGCCTGCTCGCGGCGGTCGGCCTCGAGAGCGCCGACAACGACGAGCTCGGTGCGGCGCTCGCCGCCTCGGACGACCCGGCGGCGATGCAGGAGGTGCGGCGGCAGCTCGACTACCTGGCCGTGGCGCTCCGGAACGCGGTCAACGTGCTGAACCCCGAGCGGATCGTGCTCGGCGGATTCCTCGCCACGGTCTACTCGCTCGACCCTGCGCGACTGAACGACCGGGTGAGCGGCGAATCGCTCGACGGATCGGCGCAGGTGGCGCAGATCATCCCGGCCCGTCTGGGTGCGGATCTGCTGCTGATCGGGGCCGCGGAACTCGCATTCTCGGGTGTGCTCTCGGACCCGGCCGGGGTCATCCTGAGCCGTGCATAATTTGTTGCACGGACCCTGCTAATATCGAGTCCTTGTTCAATGAGGCGACGAGGGACCTCGATCTTCGCCGCCCCCCGGCGGAGAGGATGGCGGGTCAGATGGCGCACGACACGACGGCGATCTCCGCCAAGACCGGATCCCGGGGCAACAACCTCGACGACGTCCGTCGCAACAACCTCTCCACGGTGCTGAAGCTCGTGAACGCCGCGGGATCGCTCACGCGTGCCGAGCTCACCCGGGCCACTGGCCTGAACCGCAGCACCATCGGCGCGCTCGTGGCCGAGCTCGTGAGCCTCGGGCTCGTGACCGAATCCGATCCCGACACCAAGCGGCAGGTCGGCCGCCCCAGCCTCGTGATCGCGCCCGGCCGCCACACGGTGGCCCTCGCGGTGAACCCCGAGCTCGACGCGGTCTCGATCGCCCTGGTGGCGCTCGGCGGCCAGGTGGTCAAGCGCATCCGCTATTCGACCGTGCGCATCCCCGAGGTCGACGAGGTCGTCAACATCGTCTCGGCCGTCGTGGCCGGGATGCGCGGCGAGCTCGACTCGGCGTACTCCACCGTGGGCGTGGGGCTGGCCGTGCCCGGTCTCGTGCGGGCCGGCGACGGGATGGTGAACCTCGCTCCCCACCTGGGCTGGCACGACGAGCCGCTGTCGGAGAAGCTCTCGGCCGCCCTGGGGCTGCCGGTGTACGCGGCCAATGACGCCGCCGTCGGCGCGCTCGGCGAGAGCATGTTCGGCGCGGGCCGT
The DNA here is from genome assembly GCF_001571005.1 of Herbiconiux solani NBRC 106740. Taxonomy (GTDB): domain Bacteria; phylum Actinomycetota; class Actinomycetes; order Actinomycetales; family Microbacteriaceae; genus Herbiconiux; species Herbiconiux solani. Next base: position 10,910 of record NZ_BCST01000011.1, read on the forward strand.
GGCGTGCGCAACCTGGTCTATCTCAACGGCGGGGCGAGCGGCATCGGCGGCGGTGTCGTGAGCAACGGCGCCCTGCTCACCGGGCAGAACGGCTACGCCGGCGAGCTCGGGCACACCCTCGTGAACAGCAACGGCATCCTCTGCCACTGCGGTGCGCGCGGATGCCTCGAGACCGAGGTGACCCGCGCGGCCCTGCTCGACGCGGTGGGCCTCGTCGGCAGTCAGGCCGACGAGCTCGACCGGGTGCTGCGGGAGCGCTTCGCCGACCCGGAGGGCGTGGACCCCGCGCTCGCCGAACTGGTCGACCGCCAGGCCGACTACCTCTCGGTCACCGTGCGCAACATCGTGAACCTCTTCAACCCCGAGCTGATCGTGCTGGGCGGATTCCTCGGGTCGCTGTTCGAGGTCGCCCCCGACCGGATCACCGAGGCCGTGCAGCGCTCGGCGATGATGGGTTCGCGCGAATCGGTGCGGATCACCCGTTCGTCGCTCGGGCCGGACCTCCTGGCGATCGGAGCCGCTCAGCTGGCCTTCGCGCCGGTTCTGGCGGACCCCGCTGGGGCCACGCTCTCGATCGGTGCTTGACAAACCAGTTAATCTGGCCTATCAACAAACCGCTTCGCCGCGCGCTTCTGCGGGGGTCTTGACCTCGTTCTGCCCGCCATTCGCGCATTCCGCCAATTTGGCTTGACGCGCAACAAAACCCTCCGTACGATCGGCAGCAGTGTCCAGCGCGCATCGCAGCGCGCACGTGAACCGAGGGGTGGATCCACGTTGAACAGAGTCGTCCAACACAAGCCGTCGTGGCGATCGAGGCTGGTCGCCTCGCTCGCCGCCTTCGCCATGGTCGCCGGTGGCGCCCTGGCCGCCGGAGGGGCCGCGAACGCGAACACGGTCGCCGCTCCCGGCGATCCCGTGCTCGCAGCCGAACCGGGCTTCAAGGTGCTGGTCTTCTCCAAGACCGCCGGATTCCGCCACGGCTCCATCCCGGCCGGAATCGCCGCGATCCAGAAACTGGGTGCGGAGAACGACTTCCAGGTCGACACGACCGAGGACGGCGCTTCGTTCAACGAGGCGAACCTCGCGCAATACGACGCGGTGGTCTGGATGTCGACGACCGGTGACGTGCTGGACGCGACGCAGCAGACGGCGTTCGAGGAGTACATCGAGGCCGGCGGCGGCTACGCGGGCGTGCACGCTGCATCCGACACCGAATACGACTGGCCCTGGTACGGGAAGCTCGTCGGCGCCTACTTCGCGGGCCACCCCGCCGAACAGAACGCCACGGTCGAGATCGAGGACCACGCGCACCCCTCGACCGCCGGCCTCGGCGACACCTGGGACCGCTTCGACGAGTGGTACAACTTCCGCTCGAACCCGCGTGACACGGTGCACGTGCTGGCCTCGCTCGACGAGAGCTCGTACACCGGCGGCACGATGGGCATCGACCACCCGACCACCTGGTGCCAGAACTACGACGGCGGTCGCAGCTGGTACACCGGTGGCGGCCACACCGACGCCTCGTACAGCGACCCGGCCTTCCTCGGTCACCTGCTCGGCGGCATCAAGACCGCCGCCGGCGTCCAGTCGGCCGACTGCAGTGCGAGCCAGACGGGCAGCTACGAGCTGGTCCCGCTGGACACCGAGACCGGCAACCCGATGGCCCTCGACGTGGCCTCGGACTCCACCGTCTTCTACGCCGAGCGCAACGGCCGCGTGCAGCGGATCGATGCCGCCTCGCGCGAGACGAGCACGGCGCTGGCCCTCCCGGTGACCCAGGCGAACGAGGACGGCCTGCTCGGCATCGTGCTCGACCCCGACTTCGCGACCAACAACTGGGTCTACGTCTACTGGGCGCCGGCCGATGTCGGAAGCGACGGGCCGCACAACCGGATCTCGCGCTACACCTACAACCCGGCGGCGAAGACCTTCGACCCGGCGTCCGAGAAGGTCCTGCTCAAGGTCACCACCCAGCGGAACACCTGCTGCCACGCCGGCGGCGACATGCTGTTCGACAACGACGGCAACCTGGTGCTCGCGGTCGGTGACAACACCAACCCGTTCGAGTCCGACGGCTACGCTCCCATCGACGAGCGCGGCGGACGTCAGGACTACGACGCCCAGCGCAGCGCCGGCAACACCAACGACCTCCGCGGCAAGATCCTCCGGATCACGCCCACGGACGCCGGCGGCTACACCGTCCCCGAAGGCAACCTCTTCGCCGAGGCGAGCGACTCGACCGGCAAGACCCGCCCCGAGATCTACGCCATGGGCTTCCGGAACCCGTTCCGGATCGGCCTCGACCCGTTCACCAACAACCTCATGGTCGCGGACTACGGCCCCGACGCCGGCTCCGCCAGCACGACCCGCGGGCCCGGCGGAACCGTCGAGTGGAACATCGTCAAGCAGCCCGGCAACTACGGCTGGCCCTTCTGCGTCGGCGTGAAGTGCTACAAGGACTACAACTTCAGCACCGCGACCTCCGGCGCGGAGTTCAACCCCGCGGCCATCGTCAACAACAGCCCGAACAACACCGGCCTGACGAACCTGCCCCCGGTCATCGTGCCGGAGTGGTGGACCGAGAACGGCCAGACGGCGATCTACCAGGAGATCGGCAACAGCGGAGCGCCCATGGGCGGCCCGGTGTACCGGTACGACGCGGACAACCCCTCCGAGACCAAGTGGCCGGAGTACTGGGACGGCAAGGCGATGTTCGCCGAGTGGAACCAGGGCAAGATGTACTCCTTCCAGCTCAACGAGGACACCGACTCCGCACCGCGTCACACCGAGATCCAGGACATCAACCGGATGCTGCCGGGGATCTTCGACCCGTCGAAGGGCTTCAACAAGCCGATGGACTTCGAGTTCGGACCCGACGGTGCACTCTACGTGATCGACTGGGGCTCGGAGTTCGGCGGCAACAACGCCAACTCCGGCGTCTACCGGGTCGACTACGTGCAGGCCAACCCGTCGCCGATCGCCCGCGCCTCCGCGGACGTGACGAACGGACCCGGCCCGTCGCTCGCCGTGCAGTTCTCCTCGGAGGGCACCCGGCACCCGATCTCTAAGCCGTTCACGCTCGAGTGGGACTTCGGCGACGGATCCCCGACCACGACCGAGGCCGACCCCGCCCACACCTACACGGAGAACGGCGACTACACCGCCCGCCTCACGGTGACGGATGAGGACGGCAAGACCGCGATCGCCAACGTGCGCGTCGTGGTCGGCAACGCCACCCCCCAGGTCTCGATCGAGTTCCCGGAGAACGGCGGCTTCTTCACCTGGGGCGACGACATCGCCTACAAGGTGACGGTGACCGACCCCGACGCGAGTGCTCCCATCGACTGCGAGAAGGTGACGCTGATCCCGGCCCTGGGCCACGATTCGCACAACCACGACTTCGGTGAGATCCACGGCTGCGAGGGCAGCTTCCCGACCGCCCGCGACGCGGGACACGGCCTGGAGGCGAACCTGTTCTGGGTCGTCAACGTCAACTACACCGACGACGGCGGCGCCGTGGGCGTGCCCCAGACGGGCTACGCCACGCACGTGCTCAACTCCACCCACATGGAGGCCGAGTACTTCGACCAGACCGGACGGGTGAACGGAATCGGCGGCCCCGACGACGGAGTGAAGGTCGAGACCACCGGCGACAGCGCCGGCGGCGGCAAGAGCCTCGGCTTCGTCGAGGAGGGTGACTGGTGGTCGTACTCGCCCATCAACCTGAAGGGCATGGACAGCGTCTCGCTGCGTCTGGCCAAAGGCTTCGACGGCCCCGGCACGATCCAGGTGCGCTGGAACGACCCGGCGAACGGGCAGCTGCTCGCCACCATCCCGTTCACCCCGACCCTCAAGGGCGGTGTGGCCGACTGGCAGACGTACTCCGACTTCACGGCGAACTTCGACGGCGGACTGCCGGCGGAGACCGGGACGGTGTACTTCGTGCTCACCCAGGGTGGTGTCAACGTCAACTACCTCAACTGGGGCGGTGACGGCGTCGACTCCAACTCCCCGCCGGTCGTGACCTTCGCGGCGACGCCGAAGAGCGGGTCCGCCCCGCTGGTGGTCGACGCGGACGCCTCGGCGACCGACCCGGAGGGCACCGCGCTCAGCTACCGCTGGAACGACGGTCTCACCGACGGCTGGGTCGACGGCGAAGCCACCCGGCAGGTGACGTACACCGAGCCCGGAACCTACGAGCTGCGGGTGCGCGTCTACGACGAGCAGAACGGCTACACCGAGAAGAGCCAGACGATCACCGTCTCGGTGCCGGGTGAGACCCTGTGCCTGACCGGTCGCTCCGACGGCTTCGACGGCACGACGCTCGACACCTCGCGCTGGACCAGCATCATCCGTCCTTCGCAGGACATGCGGGTGGAGAACGGTGCGCTGGTGATCCCGGCGTCGAAGACCGACATCTACGGTGCCGGTGCCGGAACCGTGCCGAACATCACGCTGCAGGATCTGCCCTCGGGCGCCTGGCAGGCCACCACCAAGGTGACCTTCGAGGCCCGTTCGCAGTACCAGCAGGCCGGTCTCATCGTCTACGGCGATGACGACAACTACGCGAAGTTCGTGATGCAGAGCCGCAGCACCACCGGTGATGCCGCTCAGCGGGTCTTCCAGTACATCAGGGAGGAGAACGGGACACCGAACGAGGTGGCTGCATCCAACTCGGCCAACCTCGGAGCGGCGTTCCCTGACACCTTCTTCGTGCGGATGACCAGCGACGGCACCAACCTGAACGCCTCGTACTCGGCTGACGGGACCACCTGGGTCGCCATGGCGGAGACGAAGTCCCTCGCGGGCATCGTCAACCCGAAGATCGGCCTCGCGTCGTTCGCCAACTCGGGATCGACCCCCGCGGTCATCGATGCCAAGTTCGACTGGTTCAACATCACGCCCGACGACACCGCTGTGGCCGAGACCCCGGATGACGAGTTCACCGGCTCGACGCTCAGCACGTGCCGCTGGACCGTGGTGAACGAGCAGCCGGCCGGCTACCGCGTCTCCGACGGAGCGCTGCGGATCGACACCACGCCGAACGACATCTACGGCGGCGACGTCGGAGTGCCGAACTTCGTGCTGCAGGCTCAGCCCGAGGGCGACGAGTGGACGGTGGAGACCAAGGTCGACGCCTCCGACCTCGACCGCCGCTACCAGCAGGGTGGTCTGATCCTCCACGGTGACGACGACAACTACGTCAAGATCGACATCGTCGCGACGAACGAGGGGGGATCGGCGATCACCCGGAACCTCGAGATGCGCAGCGAGATCGGCGGAGTCGTGCAGAACCCGCAGCCGAACGCTCCGGCGCCGGCGAACGGGACCGTGTGGCTGCGGCTGTCGAAGGCGGCTGACGTCTACACCGGCTGGTACAGCTCGGACGGCACCACCTGGACGCAGATCGCGGACACCTTCACCAACGCCGGACTGGGAGGGGCCCGGGTCGGACTCTTCGCACTCGGCAACTCCGCCCAGGGCCAGGTCTCGAACACGGCCGCCTTCGACTACTTCCACGTGGTCGGAGCGGACGTGCCGGAGGAGCCGGTGACGGTCTCCGCCACGGTGACGCCGACGGCGCCGAACGGCCTGAACGACTGGTACACCCAGGCGGTCACCGTCTCGGTGCAGACCGAGGGCGGCGGGACGAGCACGGTCTACCGTGAGTACAACGTCGACGGAGCCGGCTGGCTGGAGTACACCACTCCCGCCATCGTCACCACCGACGGGACTCACACGGTGGAGTACCGCGCCTCGGCCCCCGGCCACACCACGGTGACCGGTTCCGTCGGCTTCAAGGTCGACAAGACGGCTCCGGATGCGACGGCTCAGCTCGTCGTGAACGGCACCGCCCGGACCGTGGCGATCTCCGCCACGGACGCCACCAGCGGGGTCGACAGCATCCAGTACCGGATCGGGGAGGGTGCTTGGCTCACCTACTCCGCGCCGGTCGCGGTCGACGGCACCGCCCAGACGGTGACCTACCGTGCGACGGACAAGGCGGGCAACGCCGGAGCGGAAGGGGCCCTCGCGGTCCCGGCCGTCCCGGTCGACCCCGAGGAGCCGGTCATCTCGGTCAGCGCGGTCGTCTCCCCCGAGACGCCCGGCGGCCTGGCCGGCTGGTACACCGGAGCCGTGACCGTCACGGCCACCGGCACCAGCACGGACGAGGCGGCCGAGGTCTCGGCCGAGTACTCCACGGACGGCACGGCCTGGACGGCCTTCGCCGGCCCGCTCGTGCTCGACGCCCAGGGTGAGACCACCCTGCGGATCCGCGCCACGGACGGCGACAGCCACTACTCGGCCATCGTCACCCGGGTGCTGCGGATCGACACGCAGGTCCCGACCGCGACGGCCTCGGCCGCCGGACGGGTCGTCACCCTCTCGGCCGAGGACGCCACCAGTGGCGTCGACCGGATCGAGTACCGGCTGAGCGGAGACGCCGAGGGCGCCTGGCGCACCTACACCGGGGCCGTCACGGTCTCCGGCACGGCGGCCGAGACGGTGTCCTACCGGGCGGTCGACGTGGCGGGCAACGCCGGGACGACCGGGACCGTGCAGGTGGCGGCGGGCGAACAGCCCCAGCCGGTGCCGACGGTGGTCGTGGACGACACCACGGTGACCCAGGGCGGTCTCGTGACCGCCACCGGCACGGGCTTCACGCCCGGTGCGTCGCTCCAGGTCTGGCTCTACTCGGAGCCCCTCCAGGTCGGCACCGTCACCGCGAGCGCCCAGGGTGGGTTCACCTTCACCTTCGCCATCCCCGCAGGGTTCGAGGTCGGCGAGCACCACGTGGTGATCCGCAGCGGCGAGACGATCCTGGCCACCAGCCAGGCGCTCACCGTCTCGGCCGCGGCGATCGATCCGGGTCAGGGCAACGGGCAGAACCCGGGAACGCCCGGCAACCCGGTGACGCCGGCGAAGCCCGGGGTCGCGGGTCAGCCCGGATCCTCGGTCGGCGGCGGCCTCGCCAACACCGGTGCGGACGGCTGGCTCACGCTGCTGCCGCTGTCGCTCATCCTGCTCATCGGTGGACTCGGCGGGCTCCTGCTCGTCGACATCCGCCGGAAGCGGCTGAGCGAGTGACCACCCGTCAGGGGCACGGCGGCGCCGGGACTTCGGTCCCGGCGCCTGCCGGCGCCCGGAAGGGTGTGCGTGCCGCCGGGGGCGCCGTGGCGGGATTCCTCGCCGCACTGGTGCTCCTGGCCCTGTCGCTGTTCTCCGCGGCCCCGGCCTCGGCGCACGGCGGCCCGTTCCAGCTCTCGATCGCGCCGGACGGCGCGGGCGGGCTGAGCGTCTCGGCCAGCTACGTGGAGGACGGGCACGCGGTCACGGGGATCATCGATCCCGTGGCGACCGCGGTCTCGCCCGACGGCACGACCGCCGGCCCTGTCGCGCTCATCTCCTCGGCCGAGGGCGAGGGTGTCTGGGTGACGCCCGAGCCGTTCCTCGGTGAGGGGCAGTGGGCGGTCACGGTGACCACGACGACGCCCGAATCGGTGACCTCGACGCTCGACGTCACGGTCGCGCCGATCGCGCCGCCGGTGCAGCCCGGTGAGTCGATCGTCGCGGAGGACGGGGCTGCTGCGGGGGAGGCGGGTGCCTCGGGCGGGGCCTCCGGGTCGTCGGACCCGGCCTCCGGGTCGGGCTCGGCCACCGCTGAGCAGGCCGGCTCTGAGCAGGCCGGCTCTGAGCAGGCCGCCGAGGGTGCTTCGGCCTCCGGAGAAGTCTCCGGAGTGGCGGTCGCGCTGTGGATCGGGGTGGGCGTCGTGGTGATCGCCGCCCTGGTCGTCGGCGCGCTCGTCTGGCGGAGAAGGGCGGCCACGGGCCGCTGAGACGACCGCAGCCGGTCGGGGTGCCTTCGGGTGGTCGTCCCGGCCGGCTGCGGTGCGTCAGCCGATGTCGAAGCGCACCGGGGGAGCCGTGTGCTGGCCGCCGCACTCCGGCGTGCCGCCCACCTGCTTCCAGGTGAGGGACACGGTCTTCTCCATCAGCACGTGCCCGACGGCGTCGTACGCCCGCACGGTCACCGTGTCGGGGGTGTCGGTCTTGGTGGTGATGCGCCAGTCGTGGTCGTCGACCCGGGTGGCGGTGTAGGGCGTCTTCGAGGGGTCGGCCCCGGGTGACGGCGTCGGGGTCCCGGTGCCGTCGCCGTAGGCCGAGCAGGAGTCGCCGGCGCACAGCTCGACGTGGTCGACCGAGGTGACGTCGCCGTTGAGGGTGACGGATGCCGCGTTCGTCCAGGTGGTGGCCGGGCAGTCGGCCGAGGTCATGCATCCGGACAGCACCAGGACCGACCCGAGCGCGATCGCGCCGAGGAGGGCGCCTGCGCCTGGCCTGTTCACCCTTCCATCATGCCCGGGTCAGGCGGTCTCCGCCGGAACGGCGCTCGAGGGCGCCCAGAGGTTGAGGTCGCGGTCGCCCGCGAACTCGTCGATGCGCCCGAGCTCGTCCTCGGTGAAGTCGAGGTGCTCGACCGCGGCGAGGTTGTCGTCGAGCTGCGAGATCGAGGAGGCCCCGATCAGCACCGAGGTCACCCGGTCGTCGCGGAGCGCCCAGGACAGGGCGAGCTGGGCGAGGGTCTGGCCGCGGGCCTCTGCGATCTCGTTGAGACTCCGCACGCGGTGGAGGGTCTCGTCGGTGATCATCGAGGTCGACATCGAGCCGCCCTTGGCCGCGCGCGAGTCCTCCGGGACCCCGTCGAGGTAGCGGCTGGTCAGGAGGCCCTGCGCGAGCGGGGAGAAGGCGATGCAGCCGACGCCGAGCTCGCCCAGGGTGTCGAGCAGGCCGTCCTCGATCCAGCGGTTGAACATCGAGTACGAGGGCTGGTGGATGAGGAGCGGCGTCCCGAGGTCGGCCAGGATCTCGGCCGCCCGGCGGGTGCGCTCGGGGGAGTAGCTCGAGATGCCGGCGTACAGGGCGCGGCCGGACTGCACCGCGGTGTGCAGGGCCCCCATGGTCTCCTCGAGCGGGGTGTCGGGGTCGGCGCGGTGGGAGTAGAAGATGTCGACGTAGTCCAGCCCCATCCGCTCGAGCGACTGGTCGAGCGAGGAGAGCAGGTACTTGCGCGAGCCGAAGTTGCCGTACGGGCCCGGCCACATGTCGTACCCCGCCTTGGTCGAGATGACGAGCTCGTCGCGGTACGGGCGGAAGTCCTCCTTGAACAGCCGACCGAAGTTGATCTCCGCACTGCCGTAGGGCGGGCCGTAGTTGTTGGCCAGGTCGAAGTGGGTCACCCCGCGGTCGAAGGCACGGCGGAGGATCCCGCGCTGCGTGTCGAGCGGCGTGACGTCGCCGAAGTTCTGCCAGAGGCCGAGCGAGACGGCGGGCAGGAGGAGACCGCTGCGGCCGGTGCGACGGTAGGGGAGGGATTCGTAGCGGGAGTCGTCGGCGAGATACGTCATGGGACGAGTCTTCCGCATCCGCGACCGGTCCGCACCGGGGCGGCGGGCCCGGTCGACGGGGGCTGTCAGCGCGTGAGGGCGATGGTGACGAGGAGCGCCGTGCCCGAGAGCAGGCAGACAGCGGCGAGGATGCGGAGGACGACGAGGGCGGCGACGCCCGGCCGGCGTGCGCGGCGGGGGCGGGCGGGGGCCGTCGGGGTGGTCGGGGGCGGCGGCACCGCATCCACTGTCCACGGCCGGGTGGAGGGGGCGGCGGTGCGCAGTCGCGGGTCGGGGCGATCCGGGTTGGCGCGCGTCACGTCGAGCTCCCAGAGGAAGTCCTCGAAGGTCTCGTCGTCGGCGGGGCCGGTGGTGCCGGATCGTGTCATCGGTGCGCGTCCTTCCGGCGTCCGGTCGGGGGAGCGCGTCGTGGTGGCCGCGAACCCGGGGGATCATCCGAGGCTAGGCGGATGCGCGGGGCCGGGCGATGGGGAGAAGTCCCCATTCCGGTGGACACGGGTGCGGGTCTCGCGGGGTCGTTCCCGGATGAACGCCGGGATCCCGGCGTGGCCGCTTCCAATGTCGGTGGTGCGGCGGACAATGGCCGCATGAACGAATACGACACGTGCGACCGCTGCGAAGGGTCCGGCGCCGACCCCGTCCAGTCCTTCGAGATCGATGAGATCGCTCTGTGCGTCGAGTGCCGGGGCGACGGGATCGTGGTCTCTTTCGACATCCGTCGCGACGAGCTTCGACTCACGGCGTGATCCCGGCCCGGTGACGGGCTGAAAAGAAACGAACAGGTAACGAAACGCCCTGGGCGATGCGTTTCGGGCGCGTTCGCGGGACCATTTTCGCAGGGAGGAAGCGATGGCGTTCAGACAGTACCGTCGATCGTCTCCTCAGAGCGCCTCGGTGCAGACCGCCGATCCCTCCGACCCGTACACCGCGTATCTGAGCTGGATCGCGAGCGGGCGGCCGTCACTGGCATCCGACGCCCCCTTCCGGAGCGAGTCGGGCGCGTTGATCGTCGAGCCCGTGCTGGTGGATGCCCTCCGGGTGGAGCAGCACGTCCAGGTGCAGGAGCTCGGCGGTGAGGCCGACCCGGCGTCGCGGCCGTCGGCCTGGCGGCGCATCACCGACGTCTTCCGGCGGGGCTAGGCCGCGCCGAGCCGCCGTAAAGGCCTAAGGCCTTCACGTAGCCGGGCTGTCAGCCGCCCGGGCCGTCAGGCCGTGCGGCGGGAGTCGGACGAGTGCGCGTCGAGCTCGCCGATCAGACGCCAGACCGAGCGGGTCAGCCCGGGGTGGTCGAGCGCGATCTGACGGAGTACCCGGTAGTCGCGCGCTGAGGTGGGCCGGGCGCCGCCGTTCTCGGTGATCGAGTCGGCGCGGAGCAGGTAGACCACGAGCTCGTCGACGGTCGGCAGCTCCTCCATGAACTCCCACGGATCCTCGCCCGCGAGCAGCCGCTCGTGCACGATGGTCTCGAGCTCGTCGGCCGCCTCGGCGCGCAGCACCTCGAGGCTCGCCCGCCCGCGCGGAGGATGCTCGAACTCGTTCACGCGTCGAGCCTAAGCGTCTCGATCGCGAAGCTCGAACCGGAGGAACACTCAGGCTCTTTGTATACAGCGCGCAGCGGGAAGCCTTGAATCGCGCCTCGAGCGGGAGTAGTCTGGCCGCACTGTATACACGAGGATCGGAGCGTGATGGCACGCGCAAGCGAGACGGCCTACTCGGTCCTGCGATCCGAGATCCTCGCGTGGGATCTGGCGCCGGGCACCATGCTCGCCGAGGTCGAGCTCTCCAGCCGCCTCGGCATCTCCCGCACTCCCGTCCGTGAAGCGCTCGCCCGGCTCGTCGCCGACGGCCTCGCGGAGCCCCAGGGCGGCCGCGGTCTGATCGTCTCGCCGGTCTCGGCCGAGAACGTCACCGAGCTGTTCGAGCTCCGCCAGGCGCTCGAGGCGCAGGCCGCGGCGCTCGCCGCCCGCCGACGCGAACTCGCCCCCTTCCTCGAGCTGCAGGATCAGCTTCGCGAGGTTCCGGCGCTCCTGGCCGACCCCGACCCCGGTCGGCACGCGTACTACGACCTCGTCGCGCGCTTCGACGGCGCGGTCGACGTCGCTGTGCAGAACCCGTTCCTGGTGCAGGCGCTCGCCGGCGTGCGGACGCACCTCGTGCGCATCCGCCGGCTCTCCCGCGACAACCCGGCACGGCTGCTTGAGGCAGCCCGCGAGCATCTGCTGATCGTCGACGCGATCGTCGACGGCGACGCGGCGCTCGCGGTCGACGCGACGCGGGTGCACCTGCACCGCAGCCTGCGGTCGACCCTCGGCTCGCTCGTGCAGCTGCCGGCCACGCCGATGAGCCCCACCCGATGACCACGGTGCGCTGACCCTCCCGCCCGGCCGGGCGTCCCGGTCGATGAGCCGTGCCCGAACAACTTGCCCTACCCGATGACCGGCCCCGCCCGATGAAGGAGACCACCCCCTGATGGAACAGCACGAGGTGCGGGTCCACCGCAGCGACGAGAACCTGCCCCGCGAAGACCAGCTGGCCTGGAAGATCGCGGAGGTCGCCACCGATCCCGTGACCGTCCCCGACGAGGTCGTCGAGATGGTGATCAACCGGATGATCGACAACGCCGCCGTCGCGACCGCCTCGATCACGCGCGGTCCCGGCATCGCGGCACGGGCCCAGGCCCTCGACCACCCGTACAGCCCGGGCTCGACGGTGTTCGGCGTCGCCGGCCGGTACAGCCCCGAGTGGGCGGCCTGGGCGAACGGGGTCGCCGTGCGCGAGCTCGACTACCACGACACCTTCCTCGCTGCCGAGTACTCGCACCCGGGCGACAACATCCCGCCGATCCTGGCCGTCGCCCAGCACCGGGGTTCCACCGGCGCCGACCTCGTCCGGGGCATCGCGACCGGGTACGAGATCCAGGTCGACCTCGTACGAGCGATCAGCCTGCACAAGCACAAGATCGACCACGTCGCCCACCTCGGCCCCTCGGCCGCCGCCGGAATCGGCACGCTGCTCGGGCTCGACACGACCACGATCTTCCAGGCCATCGGCCAGGCGCTGCACACCACCACTGCCACCCGCCAGTCGCGGAAGGGCGAGATCTCGACCTGGAAGGCGCACGCCCCCGCGTTCGCCGGCAAGATGGCGGTCGAGGCGGTCGACCGTGCGATGCGCGGCCAGACCAGCCCCACCCCGATCTACGAGGGCGAGGACGGCGTGATCGCCTGGCTGCTCGACGGCCCGGGCGCGCTCTACACGGTTCCGCTGCCGGGGCGCGGCGAGGCCAAGCGCGGCATCCTCGACACCTACACGAAGGAGCACTCGGCCGAGTACCAGGCCCAGGCCTGGATCGACCTGGCCCGCAAGCTGCACTACGCGCATCCCGAGCTCACCGACCCGGCGAACATCGGGAGCGTCACCATCCACACCAGCCACCACACGCACAACGTGATCGGCTCGGGCGCGAACGACCCGCAGAAGTACGACCCGACCGCCTCGCGCGAGACGCTGGACCACTCGATCCCGTACATCTTCACGGTCGCGCTGCAGGACGGCACCTGGCACCACGTCGACTCCTACGCCCCCGAGCGTGCGGGACGGCCGGACACGGTCGAGCTGTGGAACAAGGTGCGCACGCTCGAGGATCCGGAGTGGACCCGGCGGTACCACTCGATCGACCCGGCCGAGAAGGCCTTCGGCGGTCGCGTGGAGATCATCCTGCACGACGGCCGCACGATCACCGACGAGATCGCGGTCGCCGACGCGCATCCGCTCGGCGCCCGGCCCTTCGCCCGCGCCGACTACGTGCGGAAGTTCCAGACCCTCGCCGAGGGCGTGGTCGAGGAGGCCGAGATCAGCCGGTTCCTCGACCTGGTGCAGCGGCTGCCCGAGCTCGCGCCCGACGAGGTCGCCGGGCTCACGGTCACCGCCCGCCCGGGCCTCCTCGAGCAGTACCCGACCCCGAAGGGCCTCTTCTGATGCTGTACTCCACCGTTCCCGCCTCCGAGAAGCGGGCGGCGTTCCGCGCCGCGCTCGCCTCCGGCCGCCTGCTCCGGATGCCCGGGGCCTTCAACCCGCTGTCGGCCCGCCTGATCCAGGAGAAGGGCTTCGAGGGGGTCTACATCTCGGGCGCCGTGATCGCGGCCGACCTGGGCCTGCCCGACATCGGCCTCACCACGCTCACCGAGGTCGCCGGCCGCGGCGCCCAGATCGCACGGATGACCGACCTCCCGGCCCTGATCGACGCCGACACCGGGTTCGGCGAGCCGATGAACGTCGCCCGCACGGTGCAGACGCTCGAGGACGCCGGGCTCGCCGGCCTCCACATCGAGGACCAGGTGAACCCCAAGCGGTGCGGCCACCTCGACGGCAAGGCCGTGGTCGACTCGGACACGGCGGTCAAGCGGATCCGGGCGGCGGCCGACGCGCGCCGCGACCCGAACCTGCTGATCATGGCGCGCACCGATATCCGCGGGGTGGACGGCCTGGGTGCCGCGATCGATCGGGCGAAGCAGCTCGTCGACGCGGGGGCGGATGCGATCTTCCCCGAGGCGATGGCCGACCTCTCCGAGTTCGAGGCCATCCGCTCGGCCGTGGACGTGCCGATCCTGGCGAACATGACCGAGTTCGGCAAGAGCGAGCTCTTCTCGGTGCAGCAGCTGGAGAGCGTCGGCGTCAATCTCGTGATCTACCCCGTCTCGCTGCTGCGCATCGCGATGGGCGCCGCCGAGCGCGGGCTCGACGCACTCGTCGCCGAAGGTTCACTCGCGAGCGAGGTGCCCGGCATGCAGACGCGTGCCAGGCTGTACGAGCTGCTCGACTACGAGTCGTACAACGCCTTCGACACCTCCGTCTTCAATTTCGACGTCCCGACCGCTCGCTGAGGAGTGACCACCATGACCGATACGCAGGAGATCAAGAAAGGGCTCGCGGGGGTCGTCGTCGACTACACCGCGATCTCGAAGGTCAACCCCGAGACCAACTCGCTGCTCTACCGCGGCTACCCCGTGCAGGAGCTGGCCGCATCCTGCAGCTTCGAGCAGGTCGCGTACCTGCTCTGGAACGGCGAGCTGCCGAGCGACGCCGAGCTCGCCGCGTTCGAGCAGAGCGAGCGCTCGCAGCGGGCGCTCGACCCGGCCGTCAAGCGCGTGATCGACGAGCTGCCGCTCACCGCGCATCCGATGGACGTCGTGCGCACCGCCGTCTCGGTGATCGGTGCACTCGACCCCGAGTGGGAGGACGCGACGCCCGCCGGCAACCTCCGGAAGTCGGTCGCCCTGCTCGCGAAGATCCCCGCGATCGTCGCCTACGACCAGCGCCGCCGCCGCGGCCAGGAGCTGGTGGAGCCGGACGAGTCGCTCGGCTACTCGGCCAACTTTCTCAAGATGACCTTCGGCGAGGTGCCGTCGGACGTCGTGGTCAAGGCCTTCGACGTGTCGATGATCCTCTACGCCGAGCACTCCTTCAACGCCTCGACCTTCACCGCCCGGGTCGTCACCTCGACCCTGTCCGACCTCTACTCGGCCGTCGTCGCCGGCATCGGCGCGCTCAAGGGCCCGCTGCACGGTGGCGCGAACGAGGCCGTGATGCACGTCTTCGACGAGATCGGCACGGCGGATGCGGCCGAGGGCTGGCTCGAGGACGCGCTGGCGTCGAAGAAGAAGATCATGGGCTTCGGTCACCGGGTCTACAAGAACGGCGACTCGCGGGTGCCGACCATGAAGGCCTCGCTCGACACGCTCGTCGAGGAGTACGACCGCCCGGATCTGCTCGAGCTCTACGTCGCGCTCGACGAGGCGATGCAGTCGCGCAAGTCGATCAAGCCGAACCTCGACTACCCCTCCGGCCCGGCGTACCACCTGATCGGCTACGACACCGAGATGTTCACGCCGCTGTTCGTCGCCTCGCGGGTGACCGGCTGGACGGCGCACATCATGGAGCAGCTCGCCTCGAACGCGCTCATCCGGCCCCTGTCCGAGTACAACGGCCCCGATGAGCGGCACCTGGAGGGCTAGTCGCCGGTAGTCTGCCTCTGAGCGGCAGGCCCGGGGGCGAGGCCGCGGAGCGGGGGTCTCATGAACGCGTCGGATCCGATCGGGATCGTCGTGATCGCCGGTCTCGCGGTGGTCGCGCCGATCCTCGCCGGTGTCATCGGCCGGGTGGCCAAGGTGCCGTTGGTGGTCTTCGAGATCCTGCTCGGCGTGCTCGTCGGCCCGAGCATCCTCGGCTGGGTGCCGGTGAGCCCGTTCACCGACGCGCTCGCCAACTTCGGGCTCGCGATGCTCTTCTTCATGGCCGGCAACGAGATCGACTTCGCGGCCATCAAGGGGCGGCCGTTGCGGCGAGCCGCGCTCGGCTGGCTGATCTCGCTCGTCGGCGGGGTCGTCATCGGCATCCTCCTGGCGCCCACCATCGAGGCCGGGGTCTTCATCGGCATCGCGCTGACCTCGACCGCGCTCGGCACGATCATGCCGATGCTGCGGGATGCGGGCGAGCTGACGACCCCGTTCGGCCGGGCCGTCACCGCGGTCGGCGCCGCGGGGGAGTTCGGGCCGCTGCTGGCGATCTCGATCTTCCTGAGCGGCCGCGACCCGGGAGCCGCCACGGTCGTGCTGATCGGCTTCGCGGTGATCGCGGGGCTCGGCATCCTGCTGGCCTCGCGCGGGCCGCACCGACGGCTGCACGCGCTCGTCACGGCGACCCTGCACACCAGCGGGCAGTTCGCGGTGCGGCTGGTGCTGCTGATCGTGGCCGCGCTCGTCTGCCTCAGCATCGCGCTCGGGCTCGACATGCTGCTCGGGGCGTTCGCCGCCGGCATCCTGTTCCGGGTGCTGCTGTCGGGCGCGGATGCACGGGGCCACGAGGTGATCGAGGCCAAGCTCGAGGCGGTCGCCTTCGGGTTCCTCGTGCCGATCTTCTTCCTCTACACAGGCGTGACCTTCGATCTGCACTCCCTGCTCACGGCGCCGAACGCGATGCTGCTGCTCCCGGTGTTCCTGGTGCTGCTGCTGATCGTGCGGGGGCTGCCCGGGCTGCTCGCGGCCCCGCCGGGATCGAGCGGGAACGACCGGGTGGCGATCGGGCTGTTCAGTGCCACCGGGCTGCCGATCATCGTCGCGGTCACCGCGATCGGGCTGGACGAGCACATCCTCGAGCCGGGGACGGCCGCGGCGCTGGTCGGGGCGGGGATGCTGTCGGTGCTGCTGTTCCCGCTGATCGCGCTCTGGCGGCGGAAGGCGAGTCTCGGCGGGCAGCTGCGGCCGCCGGATGAGGGTGTGCTGGTTCCCGAGGAGGGTTAGGCCGGCGGGAGGGCGGCGATCGCCTCGATCTCGATCAGCGCCTCGGGGCGGCCGAGGCCGACGACCCGGAGCATCGACACCGCCGTCGGGACGTCGCCCCAGACCTCGCGGGACGCGCCGAACGCGGCCATCAGGTCGGCCGACTCGACGATCATGATCGTCATCTTCGCCACGTCCGTCTTCTCGCCGCCCGCCGCCTCGAGCACGGCGATCAGGTTGCGCAGCGCGGTGCGGGTCTGCTCGGCGATGTCGCCGGTGATCGCGCCGTCCGGGCCGACGCCGTTCTGGCCGCCGATGTAGAGCGTGCGGCCGGCCTCGGCGATCGTGCCCTGCGAGTAGGCCGGGTGGCCCGGGATGCCGGGCGGGTTGATGTGGGTGATGGGCATGGTCGCGATCCTTCCGTCGTCGCCGGTGTCGTGCATCCGGTTGTCGTGGTCTCGTGCAGTCCGGTGTCGTGCATCCGGGGGTGCGTCCAGTGTCGCGCCGGGGGTGCCGGAGGGGAAGGGCCCGGGTGTGCCAGGGTGGGGGCATGGAGAACGCCGCCCTCGCCCCTCAGGATATCGAGCCCGCCGACCTCGCCCACCTCGAGCGGGCGATCGCGCTCGCCCAGGCGGCCCGCGACCGCGGCGACCACCCGTTCGGCGCCGTGCTGGTGACCGCGGAGGGTGTGGTGGTCGAGGCCATGAACACCGTGAACACCGGGCACAACCCGATCGGGCACGCCGAGACGAACCTCGTCTACGACTCCGGGCAGCAGCTCGAGGTCGCACAGCTGGCCGGCAGCACGCTGTTCACGAGCACCGAGCCGTGCGCGATGTGCACCGGGGCGATCTACTGGGCCGGGATCCCGCGGGTGGTGTTCGCGCTCTCCGAGGCCGACCTCGGAGCCATGGTCACCGAGCAGTCGGGGGTGCCGACGCTGGCGCTGCCGAGCCGCGAGGTGCTGGCGCACGGCGGCCGGGTCGTCGAGGTCGTGGGGCCGGTCGCGCTGCCGGCGGCGACCGAGGTGCACCTGGAGTTCTGGGACTAGGGCGTCCGCAGGGCGCGCGGGTCGGCGACGCCGTCGCGCACCTGGGTCCACGACCCGCCCTCGGCCATGTGCTCCACGCCGATCAGGTGGTCGAAGACGATGTTCGTCTGGGTCGAGGCGACCGAGTTGTCCATGCTGAGCTCGCTCGCCACGAAGTCGCGCAGCTGCCCGGTCGAGGTGCAGGCGACGTGGATGAGGAAGTCGTCCGCGCCGCCGAGGAAGAAGACGTTCAGCACATTCGGCAGGGTGATCACGCGCTGCGCGTAGGTCTTGATCTCGGCCCGGGCCTGCGCCTTCAGCCGCACCGCGACGATCGCCTCGATCGGCAGGCCGAGGGAGGCCCAGTCGGGCTGCGCGTGGAACGAGCGGAGCACGCCCTTCTCGAGCAGGGCGCGCACCCGCACCAGGCAGGTCGACGCGGCGATGCCCACGCGCTCGGCCAGCTCCTTGTTCGGCAGTCGCGCCTCGCGGCAGAGCTCCCAGACGATCCGTTCGTCGATCTCGTCGATTCCCTCCACGGGGACCTTCCCTCTCCTCTGCCGAACGCATCCGCTCAATAGTGGCATGCGACCGAATCATATTCGGTACTGATGACAGGATGACGAATCGCCTCGATAATCGTTGTCGAGGCGGCGCACAGGCCTCATCGGCAAAGGAGACGGTCGCGTGATCATCGGTGTTCCCAAGGAGATCAAGAACAACGAGTTCCGGGTGGCGATGACGCCGTCCGGAGTGTTCGAACTGGTGAAGCACGGGCACACCGTGCTGGTCGAGGCTGGCGCGGGGGCGGGAGCCGCCATCACCGACGCGGAGTATGCGGCGGCCGGCGCATCCGTCACCGATGTCGACGCGGTCTGGGCCGCGGAGATGATCGTCAAGGTCAAGGAGCCGATCGCGCCGGAGTACGGGCGGATGCGCGAGGGCCAGCTGATCTTCACCTACCTCCACCTCGCCGCGGCCGAGCCGCTCGTGCAGGCGCTGCTCGACTCGCGCGCCACCGCGATCGCCTACGAGACCGTGCAGCTGCCGGATCGCACGCTGCCGCTGCTCGCTCCGATGTCCGAGGTGGCCGGCCGCCTCTCGGTGATGGTCGGCAGCTACCACCTGATGGGTTCGCAGGGCGGCCGCGGGGTGCTGCTCGGCGGGGTGCCCGGGGTCAGGCCCGCCAAGGTGACCGTGATCGGCGGCGGGATGGCGGGCGAGAACGCGGTGCAGCAGGCGGTCGCCGCCGGGGCCGACGTCACGGTGCTCGACCTCAGCATCCCGCGCCTGCGGCACATCGACGAGGTCTTCGCAGGCCGGGTGAAGACCGTCGTCTCGAACGCCTTCGAGGTCGAGCGGTCGGTGCTCGAGGCCGACCTCGTGATCGGCGCCGTGCTCGTGCCCGGTGCCGCCGCGCCGAAGCTCGTGACGCACGACCTCGTGCTGCGGATGAAGCCCGGTTCGGTGCTCGTGGACATCGCGATCGACCAGGGCGGCTGCTTCGAGGACTCGCGGCCGACCACGCACGACGACCCCACCTACCGGGTGGGCGACGCCATCTTCTACTGTGTCGCGAACATGCCGGGCGCGGTCTCGTCGACCTCGACCGCGGCGCTGACGAACGCGACGCTGCCGTATGTCGTGAAGCTCGCCGACCTGGGCTGGCGAGCCGCGACCGCGCGGGACGAGGCGCTGGCGCTGGGGGTCTCGACGGTCGACGGGCGGCTGACGCACCGGGCGACGGCGGATGCCTTCCCGCACTTCGGGTACACGCCGCTGGAGGAGGTCGTGGGAGCCGGGGCCGAGGCGGTCGGGGTGGCGCGCGGCTGATCCGGCTCAGCTCAGCAGGCCGCGCAGGTCGTCGGCCGTGAGCTGCTGCGAGAACAGCTCGTCGTCGTCGAACACGGCGTCGAAGAGCTTGGCCTTCTGCTCCTTGAGCGCCATCACCTTCTCCTCGATGGTCTCGGACGCGACCAGGCGGTAGACCGTGACGGGCCGCACCTGGCCGATGCGGTGCGTGCGGTCGATGGCCTGGGCCTCGCTCGCCGGGTTCCACCACGGGTCGAGCAGGTAGACGTAGTCGGCCTCGGTGAGCGTGAGCCCGAAGCCGCCGGCCTTCAGGCTGATCAGGAACACCGGGGCCTCGCCGCCGCGGAACCGGTCGATCACGGCCGGCCGGTCGCGCGTCGAGCCGTCGAGGTACTCGAACGCGATGCCCTCGGTCTCGAGGCGGTCGGCGACCTTCTTCAGGTAGCTCGTGAACTGGCTGAAGACCAGGCAGCGGTGGCCCTCGGCGATCACCTCGGTCAACTGCTCGACGAGGGCGTCGAGCTTCGATGAGGGGATACCGGCGTGCGCGTCGTCGATCAGCGACGCATCCAGACTCAGCATCCTGAGCAGGGTCAGCGAGCGGAACACGATGAAGCGATTGCGGTCGAGGTCGTCGATCAGGCCGAACAGCTTCTGCCGCTCACGCTGCAGCACGGTGTCGTAGAGGCGTCGGTGGGCCGGGGCGAGCGCGACCGGCAGCACCTGCTCCTGCTTCTCGGGCAGCTCGGGTGCGACCGACTCCTTGGTGCGGCGGAGGAGGAACGGGCGGATGCGGCGGCGCAACCGGGGGAGCAGACGCGGGTCGATGCCCCGCTCGATCGGCCGCTGGTACTTCTCGGCGAAGCGCGTGGCCGAGGGGAAGAGGCCCGGTGCGGCGAGGTCGAAGAGCGACCACAGTTCCATCAGGTTGTTCTCGAGCGGGGTGCCGGTGATCGCCAGGGTGAAGTCGACGTCGAGGTCGCGGGCCGCCCGGTGGAGCTTCGAGGTGTGGTTCTTGACGAACTGCGCCTCGTCGAGGATGAGGCCCGACCAGGCGAGGGCGCGGTAGGCCTCGTTGTCGAGGCGGAAGAGGGCGTAGCTCGTCACGATCACGTCGGCACCCGCGGCGAGGCCGGCGAGGTCGGTGGCGGTGCTGCCGACCGTCTTCACCACGAGCCCCGGGGTGAAGCGGGCGGCCTCGGTCGCCCAGGTGCCGACGACGGAGGTGGGGGCGACGACCAGGAACGGGGGCGCGGAACGCTCGCCGGAGACCGCGGGCGTCGAGGTGGGGCTGCCGGGCTGCGTGGCTGCGGCTGATGTGGGCGGGCCGGGGCGGGCATCCGGATGCGCGCGGGCGTGGGCGAGGAGGGCGAGGGTCTGAAGGGTCTTGCCGAGCCCCATGTCGTCGGCGAGTACGCCGCCCAGGCGATGGCGCCAGAGGAAGGCGAGCCAGTCGAAGCCGGCCTTCTGGTAGGGGCGGAGCACCGCATCCAGACCGGTGGGGAGCTCGGTCGAGGGGACGGTGTCGACGCCCTTCAGGGCCTCGGCCGCGGCACGCCAGGCGGCGACGGCCGGACTCTCAGCGCCTTCTGCCCCCTCGGCGCCCTCGGCCGCCAGATCGTCGAGGTCGGCGAAGAAGCTCACCTGGTGGCGGCTGAGGCGGAGGCCGGTCTCCCACTCGTCGAGGGTCCCGGCCTCTTCGAGCAGGTCGCGCAGCCGGTCGAACGCGGGATGCGCGAGCGACAGGTAGGTCTTGTCGACCATGAGTAGGCGGCTCTCGCCCTTCGCGAGCGCCTTGAACAGGGGGCCGAACGGGATGCGGTACCCGTTCATGTTCACCACGATGCCGAGGTCGAACCAGTCGCGCTTGAGGGTCTCGACGGGTGTGATCGTGATGTCCGGATGCCCGGTGAGCTCGCGGTAGGCCGGTCGCGGGCCGATCACCTCGACGCGCACGTCGGGCCGGGCGCCGAGCATCGGGAGGGCCTTCTCGGCGAACGCGGCGGTCGCGATGCCACGGAGGACGAGCGTGGGGGCGAGCAGGTCGATGCCCGGGGGGAAGCGGGTCAGCACCGCGTCGAGCTCGATGGCGACCTCGGCCAGGATGCGGCACTCGGCGTCGGGGTCGCGATGGCCCACCCAGTCCCAGTCGAGCTGCAGCACGTCGTCGGCGCGGAAGCGCGCGGTGAGGGCGAGTACGGGCGGGGGGACCTCGGGGAAGGTGACCGACGCATCCGGACTCGTCAGCTCGACGCCCTGGCGGAGCGTGGGGAAGTACTCGTCGAAGAACTGCGCGGTCTCGGCCGCGGGGACGAGCACCGGGTCGGTGCCGAGGAGGTTCTGCTGCTCGGTGGTGAGGGGTGCGGCGGCGGTGGGTGCGAGGACGATGTCGGCGTGCGGGGGCGGGGACTTGGGGGTGATCGTGCCTGTGCCTGTGCCTGTGCCTGTGCCTGTGCCTTTGCTTGTGCCAGCGCCGCGGGCGGAGAGCGTGTAGGCGTAGATGCCGTGGTCGCCGACCGCGCCGGCGTCGCGAGCGGGGCGCGGGGGGTCGTCCGCATCCTGAGTGAACTCGACCATCGGGGCGAGGAGGACGCCGGCGTCTCGCCGGGTCGCCTGCAGTGCGACGACCGCGGACCGGGCGAGGGTCACGGAGCCGCTGCGACCCGAGGGCACGAGCTCGATGCCGAGCCGCTGCGCCTCGGCCAGCAGCTGCCAGAGCAGGGGGCTGGTGAAGTCGTCGAGCGAGATCCAGTCGGTCTCGGGTGCCGTGAGGCCGGGCCGGCCGGCGCGGTGCAGGGCGGCGAACTGGGCGAACCAGCGGTGGTGGGCGGGGTCGAGGTTGAGGCGGTTGAGCTGGTGGGTGAAGGAGCCCCAGGTGACGTCGGCCTTGACGAAGGCTCCGGATGCGCTGCGGATCACGGGGCGCACCGCGAGGCGCCGCGGGCCGCGCGGGGGTGTCGGGGCCTCTGCGTCGGCGTGTGCGTCTGCTTCTGCTTCTGCGTCTGCCTCTGGGGCGTCGGGCCGCGCGGTGGCCGACGTGGGGCCGCGCCACCGGTCGTGGGTGCGCGGAGTGAGCTCGCGCACCTCGAACTGAAGGCCCATGGCGGTGGTCGGCTCGGACTCCGCCGCCGAGGGCGCGGAGAGCCCACCCAGCACCGACTGCCAGCTCCGCGGGGGCGGGGCGGGCGGGGTGGACGACATGCCTCCATCGTCTCATCGACCCCGGACACCGAGCCTGGTTTTGACAGCCCCGAACCGCATGCTAGGCTCTGTTGTTCGTGCGGTGTTGCACTGCACTTGCGCCCTTAGCTCAGCTGGATAGAGCGTCTGACTACGGATCAGAAGGCCAGGGGTTCGAATCCCTTAGGGCGCACCAATAACTCCCCCGACATCTCCGGATGCCGGGGGAGTTCTTTTTCTCCCCGACTTCTTCTCGACGTGACGAGCTGGACCAGGACTCCTTAGCTTTGAGGTGCTGCCGACCAGTTCAGTATCGGTCTGGGGTATTACCAACCCCTCTGCTCCCTGCTCAAGCACGGGCGCATCCCACGGCGGGCGAGCATGCGCGAATGAGGGCTATTGATAATTACTGATATATCCTCAATCTGTGACCCTATCCAAACGGCGGAATCCCCGATGCACGAGGCGCGGAGAATGGGACAACACTGTCGCTCTGCCGGGGTTGCCGTATCTCGGTGTCCTTTTCGCGGCTCTCCGGGGGCGACTCCGAGACAGCCTCGCCGGTAGGTGTCATCCTTGCGAAAACGGTTGCGGAAGGTCAGTCGATCCTTCATGGCGCTTCTGCAGTCAGGAGTGCGCACAGGAATTTTCCGGATTGACGGCGTGGTGAGCGTACGAGTCGCTCGCCGGTCTGAGTAGCTCCGATGCAGTCGCGAACAACTTGGGAGAGTGATCCGAAAGCAATTCATGGGCGGAGGTGGGCCGCCACGTTGACGACGTGGCCGGCGAGGTCGCGGACAAAGAAGCGGCGGATGCCCCAGACCTCGTCGCGGAGGCCGCGCACGATCGGCCATCCCTCCTCTTCAGCGCGGGCGAACGCGCGGTCGGCGTCGTCGACCTCGATCGAGATGTCGACCTCGAGCAGCTCGGGATCGAGCGCCGTGGGACTCGGCCAGATCACGATCACCTGGGTCGTGGGGGTGCTGCGGGAGACGAACAGGAGCATGCCGTCCTGCTCCATCGACACCCGCATCCCGAGCAGGCCCTCGTAGAACGACCGCGCCGCGGCCGGGTCGTCGCCGTGCACCACCGGGATCGCCCGGCGCACGTCCAACCCCTCGCTCATCTCCCCTCGCCTGCTTCGGCCTCTGGTTCGATCAGAGGTCGTCGATGTCGGGGTCGGGGTTGTCGGGGTGCTCGTCGGCGCCGGGCGCGGGGTCGGGGCCGTTCTGGTAGCCGGTCTCGGCGGGGTCGGGGTCGACCGCCGCGGACTCCGTGGACTGGTCGGCCGCGGGGACGTCGGGGTCGTCGGGAGCGAGGTTCGCATCGGGGTCACTGACCGAGCGGCCGGAACCGGAATCGGCGCTGGAACCGGAATCGCCGCCCGCGCCTTCCGTGGCCGGAGTACCGGCGTCTCCGCGCGCTCGGCCGTCGGCGCCGGAGGCCGAGTCGGTCTCGGGGAAGGAGTAGTCGTATTCGTCCATGTTGGGATCCATTTCGCGTTCGCCGGACATCTCGGCTCCGATCTGCTCCACTCCGACCGGCCTCGCCGGCGGCGCGGCTCCGGTGCCTGACTCCATGGTGCGCTCCCGGCGCCCATCCGCACAGCCTCTCGGCCGAAATCGGCCGGACGAGGCGCGCGCTGAGCCGACTCGGGAAAGAAGTTCGAAAAAAATCCGACAGGGTGCATCCGGATGGCCCGTTCCGCCGGAAGTGGGGGTGTAAGACGTTTTCCCGCTGCTCTTCGGAGCTGATCAGGAGGTACTCATGCGCAAGACCCTCATCGCCGGCATCGCCGCCGGCGCCCTCATCGCGGTCGCCACCGCCATCCCCGCGTCGGCCGCCGACGGCGACGCCAAGCTCTCGGTGCTCCACGCCGTCCCGGGCCTCACCGTCGACGTCTACGTCAACAACGCCCTCACCCTCGACGACTTCACCCCCGGCACCCTCGCCGGCCCACTGGAGCTCCCGGCGGGCACCTACACGGTCGCCATCACCGCGGCCGACGCCGCCGACGCGAGCGCCCCGGCCATCGGGCCCATCGACCTGACGCTGGCAGCCGGAGGCAACTACACCGCCGTGGCCCACCTCGACCCGGCTGGCAAGCCCACCGCGACGCTCTACACCAACGACACCTCGACGTTGGCCGCCGGCCAGGGGCGCCTCACGGTGCGCCATGACGCCGCGGCCCCCGCGGTCGACGTGCTCGCCGGCGGAGCCGCCGTGATCTCGAACCTGTCCAACCCGGGCGAGCAGTCGCTGACCCTCCCGGCCGGCACCGTCTCGGCCTCGGTCGCGGCCACCGGCACCACGGCGCCCGTCATCGGCCCGGCCGATGTCACGGTCGCCGAGGGCACCAACACGATCGTCTACGCCTGGGGCAGCCTCGAGGCGGGCAACCTCGCGCTCGCCACGCAGACCATCGACGGCCTGCACTCGAACCCGGGCGGAGTCCCGGCCGGTGAAGCGGGCCTGGTCGCCACCAACCGCCCCGCCGACGCCGCACCCCTGTGGGCCGGAGCCGCGATCATCCTGCTGATCGGCGCCGCGTTCGGTGGCCTTCGCCTCCGCCGCCTCGCCTCGGCCAAGGCGGACCGCTGATCCGGTCACCCCGCCCCATCCGTCCCCGGCCGGGATCCCTCACCCGAGGATCCCGGCCGGGGGCTCCCGAGCGCACGGCCGGGGCCCCTGCAGCCCCGGCCGTGTCCGGCATCGCGCTCGCCGCAGCGACCCTCCTGCTCCTCGCCGGCTGCGCGGGAGGGGCGGATGCGGGGCAGGCGGCCGGTTCGAACAGCACGCCGACCGTCACCGCGACCGAGACCCCCACTCCCACGCCGACCCCCGCATCCGGAACCGGGGCCGCAGCAGCCCCGGTCATTCCCGACGTGCCGCGCACCGACGCTTCGATCGGCGCCGCCGCGGCCGCCCCCACGGTCGTGCCGGTGCGGGTGGAGGTGCCCGACCTCGGCGTCGACGTCTCGGTCGCCCCCGAGGGCACGGATGCGGACGGGGCCCTGGCCCTGCCCTCGGACCCGGGGATCGCATCCTGGTACCGGTTCGGGCCGTCGCCGTGGAGCGCCGCGGGCAGCACCGTGATCGCCTCACACGTCGACTCGCTCGAGTACGGCATCGGCCAGTTCGCCCGGCTCACGGATGCCGCACCGGGCACCGTCGTGCTCGTCACGGCCGAGGACGGACGGGTCGAGCGCTTCGTCGTGCAGACCGTCGACGTCGAGGCCAAGAACGGCATCGACTGGGCCACCGTCTTCGACCGCACCGGGCCGCCCCGGCTCTCCCTGATCACCTGCGGCGGCGAGTTCGACTACTCGACTGGTCACTACCTCAGCAACGTCATCGTGACCGCTGTCCCGGACGCGTGAGAGGAGCCCGCCGCTATGCTCGACCCAGCGGTCGACCCCCGTACGAGACGCACACCCGAACCGGTGCGCCGCGGCGGTGGGCCGAGCAGGAGGCGGCACGCTGACGTGAACGACGATCCGATGGACGAGACCGCGATCGCCGACGCCTTCGCGGCCGGCGACGAGGCCGGGCTGGCCGCGGCCTACACGCGCTGGTCGGCGCTCGTGCACACACTCGCCCTGCGGTCGCTCGGCGACCACGGCGAGGCCGAGGACGTGACGCAGAAGGTGTTCGTGGCGGCCTGGCGCAGTCGGCACCGCTACGACTCCTCGAAGTCACGGCTCGGCGCGTGGCTGGTCGGCATAACGCGGCACTGCATCGCCGACGCGCACGAGGCGCGCAGCCGGGTGCGGCGGGCCGAGGAGGCGCACGCCGCCGATCGGCCGGTGGCCGTGATGGACCACTCCGACGAGCTCGTCGAGCGGCTCACCATGGCAGAGGAGCTCGATCGCCTCGAACCCGTGCCCCGCGATGTCATGAGACTCGCGTTCTACTCCGACCTGACGCACACCGAGATCGCCGATGATCTGGGGTTGCCGCTCGGTACGGTGAAAAGTCATATCCGCCGAAGTCTGGTCCGGCTACGAACACGTTTGGAGGTGAACGATGACGCATATTGACGACGAGGCCCTGGCGCTGATCGCGCTCGGCGACCTGACACCGGATGACGGCGAGCGCGCCCATCTGGCCGCGTGCGCGCTCTGCACCGAGGAGCTGGCGGCCCTGACCCGCACGGTCGGGGTCGGCCGCGCGGCCGAGGGGATCGAATTCGTGGCCCCGCCGGCCGAGGTGTGGTCGCGTATCCGCTCGGAGCTGCGGCTGGGGGACGAGGATGCTGCGGGTGAGCCGGCTGCGCCCGCTGTGCCCGCTGAGCCCGTCGCGCCCGCTGTTCCCGTCGATGACTCGCCTGGTGCCGCTCCTGTCGCCGGCCCCGCCCCCGTCATCGACCTCGATGCCGAGCGGCCGCGCCGACGACGCCCGCGGCCCCGCTTCGTGATCCTGGTCGCCGCATCCGCTCTGCTGTTCGGTCTGGTCGCCGGTGCGGGCATCGGCGTCTGGGTGCAGACGAGCCGGCAGGCGGATGCGGGGGTCGTGCTCGCGGGCGCGGACCTCTCGCCGTTCCCGGACTGGCCGGATGCCCGGGGCAGCGCGGTGATCGAGGAGAACTCCGAGGGCGTCCGCCAACTGGTGGTCGACGTGGATGCGGCGACGAGCGCCGGCCCCTCGGTGGACGGTCTGCGCGAGGTGTGGCTGATCCGGAGCGACGGGACCGCGCTCGTGAGCGTCGGCTACCTCGAGGGCTCGGAGGGGCGCTTCGACGTGCCGGAGGGGATCGACCTGACCCAGTACTCGCTCGTCGACATCTCTGCCGAGACCGACGACGGCGACCCGGGGCACTCGGGCAACTCGATCATCCGCGGCGAGCTGCACCCGATCTGAGTTGCGGATGAACGGGGCTGCAGCTGGTCTGGGCTGCGGCTGGACTGGGCTGCGGCCGGTCAGCGCTCGAGGGGCCGCAGCACCTCCGCGGTGACCGGGAAGGGCACCGAGTAGTAGATCTGCGTGGCCGTCATGTCGCCCCAGTCGTCCTTCTTGACCCGGATCGTGCTGGGCGTCGCCTCGGCGATCCGCACCCGAAGCCACGACCCGTCGTCGAGCCGCAGCTCGTAGGGGTCGGCGAGGTAGCCCAGGCCGAGCGCGTCGAGCGTCTCCTCGGCGGTCAGCCAGTCGACCGGATCGGTGCGCGGCCGTCCGAGGAGATCGATCGCGACGAACCCGTCGCCGTCGGGTTCCATCCATCCCACCCGTTCGCCGTCGTCGGCGCGCCGGTGCTCGATCCAGTCCGCTCGCATGCGCCAAGGGTACCGGGGGCCGTGCGTCACGGGCCGGGCGGGGCGGGGTGGGTCGATCGGTCGTCGCGTCAGACGGCGTCGACGTAGAACCAGCGGCCGTCGGTGCGGAGAAAGCGGCTGAGTTCGTGCTGCTCGCCGGCCGGGCCACCGGGCGTCTTGTAGCGCGCGGTGAACTCGACGGTGCCCTCGCGCTCGCCGAGGCCGCCGCCGGTGCGGGAGAGGATGTCGAGTCGGTACCAGCGCATGCCGTCGTCGAGCTCGAGCGCGGCCGGCCGGGTCGACGGATGCCAGGTGCGCAGCAGGTAGTCGGCGTCGCCGATCGCGAACGCCGAGTAGCGCGACCGCATCAGGCGTTCGGCGGTGGGGGCCTCAGCGATTCCGCGGTGCAACGGGCCGCAGCACGCGCCGTAGGTCTCGCCGCTCAGGCAGGGGCAGCGGGCGCCGTCGTCCAGGGGAGCCGTGGTCATCCTCCAATTATCGGTGGGCCTCGATCGGGATGCCCGTCGTCCGGCACAGCCCGAGCCGGACGTAGGGTTCTGGGGTGGACGGATCGACAGTGACGGATGGCTCGACTGCAGCGGGGACGGCGATGACGGCGGGGAAAGCGGCGACGGCGGACGCGGTGACGGCGGAAGCCGTGACGGTCCGCGGGGTGCGGATCGCCTACGAGACCGCGGGGGATCCGCGGAACCCGGCCGTGATGCTCGTGCACGGGTTCGCGTCGAACCGCTCGGCCAACTGGGTGCGCGCGCGGTGGACCGGGCCGCTCACCGACGCCGGCTTCTTCGTGATCGCGCCCGATCTGCGCGGCCACGGCGAGAGCGACCGGCCGCGCCGGCTGAGCGAGTACGCGCTCGCGCGGTTCCGCGACGACCTGCTCGCGGTGCTCGACGACCAGGGCGTGGGGGCGGCGCACCTGATCGGCTACTCGCTCGGCGCGCGACTGGTCTGGGATCTCGCGGTGCGGCATCCCGACCGCGTGCGCTCGCTGGTGCTGGGCGCCCCCGCGGTCACCGGGTCCTTCGCGGGCTTCGACCTCGCCGCGGCCCGGGCGGCCCTAGCGGTCGAGGCGCCCGGCGTGGGCCGGGGCGGCGAGGCGGATGCTGTGACGGCTCGGTACGTCGCCATGATGCGCGGGGTGGCCGGGAACGATCCGCATGCGCTGGCGCGGCTCGCGGAGGCGCAGCGGCGGGCGGGGTTCCGGCCGCGGGCGGCGATCCCGCGGCAGCCGATGCTGTTCGCGGCGGGGACGGAGGATCCGCTGGCGCCGGCCGTGGAGGAGCTCGCCGCCGAGCTGCCGCACGCGTCCTTCGTCGCCCTGCCGGGCCGCAACCACGTGACCGCGGTGACCTCGCGCGAGTTCAAGGCGGCGGTCGTGGAGTTCCTGACGGCGCTCGACTGAGCCCCGCCGCCGGGCGCCCTGGCCGCCAAGTCCCCGCGCCGTCGGCCGCTCACGCCGTCCACCGGTCGCGCGGTCCGACGGTCACGCCGTCGGACGGTCGCGCCTCAGGCCGGTCACATCGGCGGGCGCCGGGCCGGTGGCGGGTCAGGCCGGGGTGGCCTCGACCGCCAGGCCGCTCGCCCGGAAGCGCGTGCGCTCGGCGGTGAGGAAGGCGACCAGGCGCTCGTCGGTCTCGCGGATGTGACGCTCGATCAGCGCGGCCGCACCCTCCGCATCCCCTGCCAGGAGCGCGTCGAGCACGGCCCGGTGCTCGACCCAGGCGCGCTCGCTCGACTCCGGCGTGCGCACCTCGAGGTAGCGCGTGCGGGCGAGCCGGGTCATCGCGCCCTGGATCGCCTCGGTCATCGGGGCGTTTCCCGAGAGCGCCGCCAGCTCGACGTGGAACCGGCTGCCCGCCTCGAGCGCGGCCGGGGCCGACGACTCCTCTCGCGGGGCAGTGGATGGCCGCATCCGGTCAAGCTGCTGCGAGAGACCGGTCAGCGCGATCGCTGCCGAGCCTACGAGCTCCGCCTCCGCCTGCACGACCGAACCTGCCGACTCGGCCTCCGCACTCAGCCGCGCAGCGGCCAGGCGGACGGCCGCCGGCTCGAGGGCGGCCCGAAGCTCGGCGAGCGCGTGGACCTCGGCGATGTCGATCGGCGAGACCCGCCAGCCGCGACCCTCGCGCCGCACCAGCCCTTCACCCTCGAGCCGGGCCAGCGCCGCCCTGACCGGAGTGCGTGACGCACCGAAAGCGGCCTCGATCCCGCGCTCGGTCAGCCGTTCGCCCGGCAGGAGTTCCAGCGTGAGCACAGCGGTTCGGAGCCGCTCGAACACCTGCGCGGCCCCGGAGGGGGAGGAGAGCTCGGTCATCGCCGTCCGTTCTTGGTATCCCAAAGTGGTGTACCGTCACTCTAACGTGCTGGCATCCCGCAGAGGCTCCGCCGCGCGCACCGACCCACGAAGGAGACACCGTGTCCGGCCCCCGCCGTCCCGACCGCGCGCCCATGCCCCACGCCGCCCGGGCCTGGCGCGTGCTCGCCCTCGGCCTCGGCGCGCAGATCTCCGGCACGGTCTTCGTGAGCACCCCCGCCTTCCTCATCCCGCTCCTGCACGCCGAACGCGGCCTCAGCCTCGCCGAGGCCGGGCTGCTCTCGGCCGCTCCCTCGGTCGGCCTGGTCCTGACCCTGATCGCCTGGGGTGCGCTCGCCGACCGCATCGGCGAACGCTGGGTGATCGCGGGCGGGATGGCGCTGACCGCGCTCGCCGCGGCCGGGGCGATGCTCGCGGGCGGGTACGTCGCGCTGGGGTTCTTCCTGCTGCTCGGCGGCGCCGCATCCGCCAGCACGAACGCCGCGAGCGGGCGGGTCGTCGTGGGCTGGTTCCCGAAGGATCGCCGCGGACTCGCGATGGGCATCCGTCAGATGGCCCAGCCGCTCGGCGTCACGATCGCGGCCCTCGTCGTGCCCGGGGTCGCCGCGACGGCCGGGATCGCCGCCGCCCTGCTCGTGCCGTTCGTGCTCACCGCCGTGTTCGCGGTGGCCTGCGCGATCGGCATCGTGAACCCGCCGCGGGCGACGCCCGCTGCCCAGGCCCAACGACAAGCACAAGCACAAGCACACCAGGCCCAGACCCCCGGCGCACCGGTGCTGAAGCCCGTCTCCGCCAACCCCTACCGCTCCAGCAGCTTCCTCTGGCGCATCCACGCCGTCTCGGTGCTGCTCGTCGTGCCCCAGTTCACCCTCTCGACCTTCGGCCTGGTCTGGCTGATCACCCAGGTCGGCCTCGACCCGCTGCTCGCCGGCGTGATCGTCGGGGTCGCGCAGTTCGTGGGCGCTCTCGGCCGTATCGCGGTGGGCGTCTGGAGCGACCGGATGGGCAGCCGCGTGCGCCCCCTCGCCATCGTGGCCGTGCTCGCGGCGGCCGTCATGCTCCTGCTGGCCGGAACGGGGGCGCTGCCCGAGCCGGGGTTCGCGATCGCCGCCGCGATCGTGTTCGTCGTCGCGACCACCGTCTCGGTCGCCGACAACGGGCTCGCCTTCACCTCCGTGGCCGAGGTCGCCGGATCCGCCTGGGCGGGCCGGGCGCTCGGTGCGCAGAACACGGCGCAGTTCCTCGCCGCAGCGATCGTGGGCCCCGGGGTCGGCGCCCTGATCGGACTGATCGGCTACCCGGCCGCCTTCGCCGTGGTCGCACTGTTCCCGGTCGCTGCGACCCCGCTCATCCCGCGGCCGTCGGCCGAGCTCGATCGTCTCTGACCCGCAGCAGGTGCTGGATCGGCCCGGTGAGGGCCACCGCGAACAGCGCGAACAGCCCGACGGCGGGGAAGATCAGTGCGATCAGCAGGGCCAGCGCCATCAGGGCGAGCGCGATGAGCGCCGGCCGCATCCGCACCGTCCCCCGGATCTCCTCCCGCTGAAGCTGCGGGTGTCGCACGATGATCCATTGCAGCCAGGCGCTGGTGAAACTGGTCAGCACCATCGTGCCGATGTAGAGCAGCGAGGTCGTCGCCGACGAACCGCCGTCGGTCGCGATCAGCTCGGTCGGGAAGGGGAGGAACACGATCGTCAGCAGCCACGCGAGGTTCACCCACATCAGGCCCGGCGTGTAGTCCTGGATGTTCTCGAAGATGCGGTGATGGGCCAGCCAGAACCGTCCGATCACCGCGAAGCTGATGACGAAGACGAGCAGCTTCGAGCTGTCCTGCTCGAGCAGCTGGACGACCGAGATCTCGCTGAGCTCGGTGGCCGTCTCGACCAGCGGCAGGATCAGCAGAGTGATCGCGATCGCCACCACCGCGTCGCTGAAATTGACGAGCCGATCGAAGCCCCGCTCGGTGTGCATGGTCCATTATCCCGATGGATGCGCCGGGCCCGGGAATACCCGCCCGGTCCGGCGGGTTGGAGAAGCGTAAACTTATTTCACAGGGGGTAACTATCATCAGCGCCAACGACACCTGGCTGAGCGAAGCCGAACGCGAGCGCCTGCGGAAGCCCGTGAACCAGCGGGCCGTCGTGTTCGCCCTGGCCTTCACCGGTCTGGTGGCCGCGTTCATGATGACGCTGCTGACCCCGCTCGTGCCCGAACTGCCCCAGATCCTGGGCGTCTCGGCCGAGGACTCGCAGTGGGCCGTGACCGTGACGCTGCTCGCCGCAGCGGTCGCCACGCCCATCACCGGCCGCCTCGGCGACCTCTATGGCAAGCGCCGGATGGTGCTGGTCGTGCTCGCCCTGGTCGTCGTCGGCTCGGTCGTCGCGTTCTTCGCGACCTCGCTCATCCCCCTGATCATCGGGCGCGGGCTGCAGGGTGCCGGCATCGGCGTGATCCCGCTCGGTATCAGCATCCTGCGCGACGTGCTGCACCGCGACAAGCTCGGCGGCGGTGTGGCCCTGGTCAGCGCCACGCTCGGCGTCGGCGGCGCTGTCGGTCTTCCGGTCGCCGCCCTGATCTCGCAGTACCTCGACTGGCACTTCCTGTTCGTGCTCTCCGGCGCGCTCGCGCTGATCGGCCTCGTCCTCGTCTGGCGCCTGATCCCGGTCAGCACCCTCCGGAGCGAGGGCCGCTTCGACTTCCTCGGCGCGATCGGGCTCGGCATCGGGCTCACGGCCATCCTGCTCGCCGTCTCGAAGGGCAACAGCTGGGGCTGGGGCAGCCCCGTCACCCTCGGGTCGCTCGCGGCCGGCGTGGTCGTGCTCGTGCTCTGGGGCGTGTTCGAGCTGCGCATCCCGAGCCCGCTGATCGACCTGCGGGTCGCGGCGCGCCGCACGGTGCTGCTGACGAACCTCGCCTCGGTGACGGTCGGCTTCGCCTTCTTCGCCAGCACCGTCGTGCTGCCGCAGCTGCTCGAGGCCCCGACCGGGACCGGGGTCGGGCTCGGGCAGCCGATGCTCGTCGCGAGCCTGTGTCTCGTGCCCAGCGGCCTGGTGATGTGGGCGATGTCCCCCGTCGCCTCGCGCCTGACCCGCGCTCGCGGTGCCCGGACGAGCCTGCTCCTCGGCATCGCGATCATCGCCGTGGGCTACGTGCTCGCCCTGTTCCTGATGAGCGAGGTCTGGCACACGGTGGTGATCGCCACGGCGATCGGCTTCGGCGTGGGCTTCGCGTACGCGGCCATGCCGACGCTGATCATGGCCGCCGTACCGGCGTCCGAGACGGCCGCCTCGAACGGTCTCAACTCCGTCATGCGCACCCTCGGGTCGACCGTCGCGAGTGCGGTGCTGGGCGTCGTCCTCTCGGCCAACCTGGTCACGGCGAACGGTGTCACCACGCCGAGCGCCTCGGGATTCCAGACCGCTTTCGTCATCTCGGCCGTCGCCGCGGTGGTCGGCGTGCTCTGCGCCGTGTTCCTGCCCAAGCACCACACCCGGTACGACCGCGCGAGCATCCCGGATGCCGACGATGTCGTCGCGGTCCCGGCCTCCGAGACGGTCAAACCCGCTGTGTAGCCGGCGGTCGACTTCCGAGTAATACTCCGGCCCTCCGTCGAATTGTCCTGCCGACGCGGCTGCTTCACGGTAGCCTTCGAAGCACCTTGGAGCATCCAACGAGAGGGGACGTCCGATGACAGACCAGAACCAGCCGCCCGTGAACGGCCAGCCGACACCGCCGCCTGCGCCCGCCGCACCGCAGTACCAGGCGGCACCGCCCGCCCAGGGCTACGCCGCACCCGGGCCCGTGCCCGGCAAGACGCTCGGCATCGTGGGCCTCATCCTGGCGTTCCTCGCGCCGGTGATCGGCCTCATCCTGAGCATCGTCGCGAAGGTGCAGTCGCGGAAGGCGGGTGTCCCGAACGGCATCGCCACCGCCGGCATCATCGTCGGCGCGATCCTGACCGTGATCGGGATCATCATCGTGATCATCTCGATCGTCGCCGCATCCGCGCTCGTCAGCCAGTGCGCCGACCTCGGCCCCGGTGAGCACATCATCGACGGCGTCCGCTACACCTGCGGCTACTGATCCGTCGCCCGTCCGTCGCGTGACACCACGCGACGACCCGGCGATCGAGAGCCCCGTCCGCCCCTCGAGGGCAGGCGGGGCTCTCGTCATCCCTGGACGCGGAACGGCGGGGCCGAACTAGAGTTGGAGAGACGCTCCACCCGAACCGCCCGCTCGCAGAAAGCCGCCATCGCATGTCAGCTCGCATCTACAACGACGTCACCGAACTCGTCGGGCGCACCCCGCTCGTGCGAATCAACAAGCTCGCCGAGGGCATCGACGCCACCGTGCTCGGCAAGCTCGAGTTCTACAACCCCGCGAACAGCGTGAAAGACCGGATCGGCGTCGCCATCGTCGACGCTGCCGAGAAGTCCGGCGCCCTGCAGCCCGGCGGCACGATCGTCGAGGGCACGAGCGGCAACACGGGCATCGCGCTCGCCATGGTCGGCGCCGCCCGCGGCTACCGCGTGGTGATCACGATGCCGGAGACCGCTTCGACCGAGCGCCGCGTCGTGATGCGCGCGTACGGCGCCGAGATCGTGCTCACCCCGGGTGCCGAGGGCATCCGCGGGGCGCTCGCGAAGGCGACCGAGATCGTCGACTCGACCCCGAACTCGATCCTGGCCCGCCAGTTCGAGAACGAGGCGAACCCCGCGGTGCACCGTGCGACCACGGCCGAGGAGATCTGGGACGACACGGACGGCGCCGTCGACATCTTCGTCGCCGGCATCGGCACCGGAGGCACCATCACCGGCGTCGGCCAGGTGCTGAAGGAGCGCAAGCCCGGCGTGCAGATCGTCGGCGTCGAGCCGCTGGACTCGCCGCTGCTGACCCAGGGCACCGCCGGGCCGCACAAGATCCAGGGCATCGGCGCGAACATCGTGCCCCCGATCCTCGACCGCACGGTCTACGACGAGATCGTCGACGTGAGCCTGGACGACGCGATCCGGGTCGGCCGCGAGCTGGCGAGCGAGGAGGGCATCATGGCGGGCATCTCCTCCGGTGCGATCATGTACGCCGCCCTCGAGGTCGCGAAGCGCCCCGAGAACGCGGGCAAGACGGTCGTGGCCGTGGTGTGCGACCTGGGTGAGCGCTACATCTCGACCCCGCTCTGGGCCGGCTACGGCGACTGACCGGGCATCCGGAGTGGCATCGGCCGGCGGCCTGCTGTCGCGGCTGCGCGAAGACGTGCGCACCGCGCGATTGCGCGACCCCGCCGCCCGGAGCTCGCTCGAGATCGTGCTCGCCTACCCCGGCGTGCACGCGGTCTGGTTCCACCGGGTCGCCCACCGCTGGTGGCGGGCGCCGGGGCTGAAGCTGCCGGCGCGGTTGCTGTCGCAGTACGCGCGCTTCCTCACCGGCGTCGAGATCCACCCCGGCGCACGGATCGGCCGGCGCCTGTTCATCGATCACGGCATGGGCGTCGTGATCGGTGAGACCGCGGTGATCGGCGACGACGTCATGCTGTACCACGGCGTGACCCTGGGCGGGAAGAGCGTGCGCCGCGAGAAGCGGCATCCGACGCTCGGCGACCGGGTGACGGTCGGCGCGAACGCGACGATCCTCGGTCCGGTGACTGTGGGCTCGGACAGCAGTGTCGGCGCGGGCGCGGTGGTGGTGCGGGATGCGCCGGCCGGCTCGATCCTCGTCGGAATCCCAGCCCGCGACCTCGCGCACCGGGGCGGGGGCGCCGAATCGCTGAGCGACCCCGCCTTCTACCTCGATCCGGCGATCTACATCTGAGCGGTTCCGCCGTCGCGCCTACGTGATCCCCCGGCCCCCGTGCGGGAGGGGGCGCGTCATGGCACAGTGAACGGATGCGCTGCATCACCTATGCCGGAGGAACGCTCATAACGACCGACGACGTCGCCGAGCGGCTCATCGATCTCACCGCCGCACTGGCCGACCGGGGCAAGGCCCAGGCCGTCGAGATCCCGATCGTGCCCGAGGCGGGTGGCGGGCCGAGTACCGCCGAACTCGTGATCGGCGTCGGCAACGACGTGCTCTCGGTGCCGGAGGACTGGGACGGCGAGGAGCCCGACTTCTCGGAGGCCGCAGGCGAGCTGGAGCGGCTGCTGCAGCGGCAGACTCCGGTGGCGAGGGCCGTCGTCATCCCCGACGACGACTCGGGCGAGCTGTACACCGAGGACTACCCGGTCCAGTAGCGGGCCGGTCCAGTAGCAGGAGGGTTCGCGCGATGGAGCACGAGGCACGGCAGCAGGGTCCGGATGCGGAGCACACCCGCCCCGAGGGCGTCGACGACGCGACGGTGGCGGCGCTCGGCAAGCTCTCCGAGGTGCTCGAGGTGGTGGAGCAGGCCCGCGGCTTCCTCTACGGCTTCCACCGTCTGACGGGGAAGGCCGATCTCGCCCTGGGCGAGGCCGTGGATGCGCTGCGGGAAGCCGGTCACACCGAGCGGGCCGACGAGATCGAGCGCGACCTGATCGGGCGGAACGTGCTCGAGGGGCGCTGGACGTTCCAGCTCGTCGAGGAGTTCGACGACGGGTACTACGACGCCTTCAAGGCCGCGGAGAAGTCGGCTCGGGACGAGCTCGCCGGTGGCAGGCGGCACCTCTTCGAAGCGGAGATGAAGGAGGATCGGCGGACGCCGGGCCGGAGGCACCACGAAGCGGTGCCCCCGGCGCCGTAACGGCGTGACGCCGTGACGCTGTAACGACCGGCGGCCGTCAGGGTCCGGCTGCGGCCGTCGATCCGCGGAGCGGTCTACTCCTCGTAGCCGAAGTTGTCGTGCAGCACCTCGGCGTCGTCGTCGAAGACCGGGTCGATCGCGATCTCGTCGGTGACCTCGGGGTCGGCGTCGATGTCCGAGGTCTCGTCCAGGTCGACGTCCTGGTCGAGGTCGGCGTTCTGCAGCTCCTGGTCGGAGAGCGAGAACTCCTTGGTCTCGTCGGGCTCGTTGATGCGCTCGTTCAGGTCGGCCATTGCTGCTCCTTGAGGTGGTGGGGACGCCCGGTCATGCGGCGTCCGAGTCGTGTGAGACAACCGTAGGCACGAATCGGGCACGCTGTCGACAGACCGTTGTCGAAGCCCCTACCGGCGCGGCGCGTGCGGGGGTCAACTGGAGAATGACCTCCTTGTGGCGAGCAGGCCGGGCGCCGTTCCCGGGCACACCCTTCGAACCGGGACGGGCCTACGACGACGTGGTCGTCGGCGCCGGCCTCACCGGGCTGACCACCGCCCTCCTCCTGGCCGAGGCGGGCCGCCGGGTGGTGGTGCTCGAGGCAAGGGACATCGGAGCCCTCGCCTCCGGCAACACGACCGGCAAGCTCTCGCTGCTGCAGGGCAGCCGGCTCTCGACGATCCGGAAGCACCATTCCCGCCGCATCCTTCGCGCCTACGTCGATATGAACCGCGACGGGCAGGACTGGCTGCTGGAGTTCTGCGAGCGCGCCGGCGTGCCCGTCGAGCGGCGCACCGCGTACAGCTACGCCCAGCATCCGGATGCGGCCGACACCGTCGACTCCGAGTATCACGCGGCCCGCGAGGCAGGGCTCCCCGTGTCGCTGGTCGACGGCGACGCGCTCGACCTGCCCTTCCCGTTCGCGTTCGGGGTGGCGCTGCCGGACCAGGCCCAGTTCGACTCGATGGACGTGCTCGACGCCCTCGCCGGGGCGTTCGTCGCAGCCGGAGGCGTCATCCACACCGGCGCCCGGGTCGTCGGGGTGCGGGCCTCCGACCCGGCCGTCGTGCGGGTCGAGGGCGATGCGGCCACGGGCTCGGTCGGGGGAGCGGTCACCGGCCGGTCGGTCGTGCTCGCCACCGGGACGCCGATCCTCGACCGCGGCCTCTACTTCGCCAAGCTGCACGGGATGCGCAGCTACGCCACCTCCTTCGTCGTGCCCGGCGAGGAGGCCGACTCCCTCCCGCTCGGCATGTTCCTCTCGATCGGCGACCCGGATTCCGGCGGCCCGGCCGCGTCGCGGTCGGTGAGGTCGGCACCGCACGAGGAGGGCGGGGTGCAGCTCGTGATCGGCGGCAACGGCCACGAGGTGGGCCGGCCCGGGTCGATGAGCGAGGAGGAGCGGGTCGAGGATCTCGTCGCGTGGACGGGCCGGTTCTGGCCGGGCGCCCGGCTGACCCACTCCTGGTCGGCCCAGGACTACGAGTCGCACAACCTGATCCCCTTCGTCGGCGCTCTGCCCCGTGGTCGGGGGCGCGTCTACATCGCCACGGGCTACGCCAAGTGGGGGCTGACGAACGGCGTCGCGGCGGCGCTCCGCCTGCGCTCCGAGATCCTCGGCGAGCCGCGGTCGGAGCGGGCCGGCTGGCACCAGGTGCTCGGCACCCGGCTCACCAAGCCGGCCGACATCGGGCGCGGCGCGAGCGCCGGTGCGGCCGTGGGCCTCGAGGCCGCCAAGGGCTGGCTGGGAGCCGAGCGCCGCCCGGTGCCCGTGCCGCGCCCGGCCGAGGGCGAGGGCGTGGTGGCGAACACGAAGGGCCGGCCCGTCGGCATCTCGACGGTCGACGGCGTGACCTGTGCGGTCAGCGCGGTCTGCCCGCACCTCGGCGGCGTGCTGGAGTGGAACGACGCGGAGCGCTCCTGGGACTGCCCGCTGCACTCCTCGCGGTTCGCCGCCGACGGCACGCGGCTCGAGGGCCCGGCGGTCGAGGACCTTCCGGTGCTGCCCCGGGTGCGCGCGCGGCACGGGGCGCGCTGAGGGGGAGCCGGATATGTGCGCGGCACGGAGCGCGCTGAGGGTGCCCCGGATGGGCGTTCGACGCGGCGTCGCGGCGGTGTCCGGGCTGCGGTCCAGGCGGGGCCGGTAGCATTCGGGCATGACGCTCGTGGGGCCGGAGTCGCTGATCCGTCAGACGCGCGCGGGCGCGGTGCGCGGATCCCGTGAGGACGGCGTGCTCAGCTGGAAGGGCGTGCCGTTCGCCGCGCCGCCCGTCGGGGAGCGGCGGTTCCGCCGGCCCGCCCCGCCCGAACCCTGGCCGGAGCTGCGCGACGCGACCCGGTTCGGCCCGATGGCACCTCAGCGGGTGCTGCGCTCGATGGAGGTCGTGCCCGGCGTCGGCATCGACGAGGACTGCCTCACGCTCAACATCTGGGCGCCCCCGGGCGACGAGCCGAAGCCGGTGATGGTCTGGATCCACGGCGGCGGCTACTTCCAGGGATCGACCGCGCAGCGGTACTACGACGGGCGGGCCCTCGTCGCGAACGGCGACGTGATCGTGGTCAGCGTCAACTACCGGCTGGGCGTGCTGGGGTTCGTCGACTTCTCGAGCCTCGACGACTCGGACTCGGACTCGGACGAGGATGCTGACGCCGGCGATCGTCTCGACGCCGCCCACCTCGACCACGC
Organism: Herbiconiux solani NBRC 106740; assembly: GCF_001571005.1. Lineage (GTDB taxonomy): Bacteria > Actinomycetota > Actinomycetes > Actinomycetales > Microbacteriaceae > Herbiconiux > Herbiconiux solani. The sequence goes on from NZ_BCST01000011.1 coordinate 50,592, forward strand.
CGACCGCCTCGACGATGCCGAACCGGACGGGCAGCGTGCGAACGCCGGCGCCAGCTTCTCCCACGGCTTCGACTCGAACCTCGGCCTCCGCGACCAGATCGCCGCCCTCGAGTGGGTGCGCGAGAACATCGCGGTCTTCGGCGGCGACCCCGATGACGTGACGCTCTTCGGCGAGTCCGCGGGCGGCGCCTGCGTGATCGCGCTGATGGCCTCCCCGCTCGCCGAGGGACTGTTCCACCGCGCGATCGCCCAGAGCGCACCCGTGACCAGCATCTACGGCCGGCACCGGGCGAAGGCGGTCGCCCGGCGCTTCCTCGAGATCGTCGGCATCGACCCGGGCGAGGCGCACCGGCTGCGCGACCTCGACGCCTTCGACCTGGTCGACGCGGGGGCCGAGCTCATCCACGAGGTCTCCTCGGGCACCCCGGGCACGCTCGCGATGGCGCCGATGCAGGGCGACGACGTGCTGCCGGAGTACCCGCTCACGGTCATCCGCGAGGGGCGCGCCCCGCGCATCCCGCTGATCATCGGCACCAACCGCGACGAGTCGTCGTTCTTCAAGCTCATGCGCTCGCCGCTGCTGCCCATCACGGGCGAGTCGGTCGAGCAGATGTTCGCCGAGATCGCCGCCGACCGCCCCGAGTTCGCCGACGCGGGCCAGCGCATCACGAGCGCCTACCCGGCCTACCCACGCCGTCGGACTCCCGCCGAGGTCTCGCGCGACGCGGGGTTCCGGATGCCGTCGATCTGGCTCGCCGAGGCCCACAGCCGCTTCGCGCCGACCTGGATGTACCGCTTCGACCACGCCACCCCGCTCCTCCGCGTCACCGGCATCGGAGCCACGCACGCCGCCGAGCTGGCCTACGTCTTCGGGTCGTTCGCGCCGCGCGGCAAGGACATCGTGTTCGGGCTCGGCGGCCGTGCCGAGGCCCAGCGCGTCTCCGAGCGCCTGCAGTCGCGCTGGCTGGCGTTCGCGCACGGCGGCGACCCCGACACGACGGTCCAGGATGCGCCGGGCTGGCCACGCTACGACGAGACGCTCCGCAGCACCCTCATCATCGACCGGGACGACACGATCGTCGACGACCCGGACGCCGAGATCCGGGAGGCCTGGGGGCCCGAGGTGCTCGCCTTCCGCTGAGCTGTCCGCCCGGGCCCGACCACGTCCCGTCCGCGTGATAGGAATTGAGCATGGTCGCCGAGCAGTTCGTCACGCCGTTCTGGATCGACCTCGCCGCGACCGCGCTCGGCAGCGTGCAGGGCGCCATGTTCGCCGCCCAGTTCAAGGACAAGCGCCTCGACCTGCTCGGCGTCGGCGTGATCGGGGTCGTCGCGGGCTTCGGCGGCGGTGTGATCCGCGACCTGCTGCTCAACCAGGTGCCGATCGCGCTCGAGACGAACTGGTTCATCCCGATCGCCATCGTCGCGGCCCTGCTCGGCATGCTGCTCGAGCGGCTCTTCACCCGGCTCAACGTCGTCATCACGATCCTCGACGCGCTGAGCCTCGGGCTCTTCGCGGCCATCGGCACGAGCAAGGCGCTGTCGGTCGGGCTGCCGGTGGTGCCGGCGATCTTCGTGGGCCTGGTCGCCGCGGTCGGGGGCGGCATGCTGCGCGACATCCTGCTCGGGATGCCCATCGGCGTCATGCACGTCGGCTCGCTCTACGCGGTCGCCGCGGGCGCCGGGTCGACCGTGCTGGTGGTGATGGTCGCGCTCGGCGGCGACGTGACGATCGCGGGCATCGGCTGCGTGATCGTGACCACTGCGATCCGTCTGCTCGCCGTACGCTACGGCTGGAGTCTCCCCGAGCAGCGCACGATCAGCACGCTCCGGCGACTGCGGCGGCAGCGCACCGCGCGCACCGGCGACAACGGCTTTTGAACGTTTCGCGGCACCTCTCCGTTGACCCCAGATGAGGCCGACGGGCGCCCTCGAGCCGCTGGGCCGCCTCACACGAGGTGCATCGACGGCTCTGGGGAATCTGCCAGGCCTGATCCATACGTTCGACATCAGCTGACCGTCTCCACGGTCTCGTCCCCTCGAGATCCGCCCCAGACAGGGAGTCCCCATGAACACTCGTCAGAAGAAGTTCGCCCTCGCCACGATGACCGGCGTCTCGATCTCGGTGGCCCTCGCCGGCTGCTCCACCGGCACCACCACGGCCGACGCGGGAGCGGGCGCTGCCGCTCCCGGCACCGCGGCCTCGACCCCCACCGCGGGCGGCTCGACCGGCTCGGGCGGCTCGACCGGTTCTGCGCCGGCGGCCGGCGGAAGCGCCTCGGGCGCGAGCACCTACGCCGACGGCACCTACGAGGCCACCGGCGGTTACACCTCGCCGAACGGCAAGGAGGAGATCGACGTCTCGATCACCCTCGCCGGCGACGTCATCACGGCCGTGACGGTCACCCCCGAGGCGACCAACCCCAACTCCGTCAACTACCAGACCCAGTTCGCCGACGGCATCTCCTCGGTCGTCGTCGGCAAGGACATCGACGAGATCGACGTCTCGCGCGTCGCCGGTTCGAGCCTCACCAGCGGCGGCTTCAACGCGGCCGTCGAGACCATCAAGGGCGACGCCGCCGCGTGACGGCGGGTAGCGCCATGACCGTGCAGGAGCGCGGGCCGGGCTCGGGGACCGGGCCAGCGGTGCCCCCGCCGTCAGCGCCCGGGTCGTCGGAGCCCGGGTCGGTGGCCTCCGGTTCGACCGCGGGCGGGCCGGCGGTGCTCGAGTTCGAGGCGATCGGCACCCACTGGCAGATCGAGACGCCCGAACCACTCGGGCTCGAGGTGCGCGGAGCCGTCTCGGCCCGCATCGCCGACTTCGACCGGGCCTACTCCCGCTTCCGCGACGACTCGGTGGTGGCAGCGGCCGCCCGCGGCGCGGGGCGCTACGAGTTCCCGCCCGACGCCGTGCCGCTCTTCGAGCTCTACGACCGGCTCTTCGCCGCGACCGGCGGTGCGGTCGACCCCCTCGTCGGGCGCGAGCTCGAACTGCTCGGCTACGACCGCGAGTACACCTTGGTTCCGGTGCCCGCCGCCGACCGGGCCGGTGAGGATGCGCTGCCCCGCGCATCCTGGACCGTCGACGTCGAGCGCGACGGCCCCGCGATCACCACCCGGCGCCCGCTGGTGATCGACGTCGGGGCGGCCGGCAAAGGCTACCTCGTCGATCTCGTGGCCGCGGTGCTGCGCGAGCACGGGGTCAGCTCGTTCGTGGTCGACGCCAGCGGCGACCTCGTGCACGCGGGGCCCGTGGGAGGCGAGCCGATCCGCATCGGCCTCGAGCATCCGTCGCAGCCCGGTACCGCGATCGGCGTGGCCCGGCTCCAGGATGCGTCGCTCTGCGCCTCGGCCGTCAACCGGCGGGCCTGGGGCGAGGGCCTCCACCACGTCCTCGACGCGCGCACGGGGCAGCCGGCCCGCAGCGTCGTCGCCACCTGGGTCGTCGCCCGGACCACGGCACTCGCCGACGGCCTCGCGACCGCCCTGTTCTTCACGAGCGCCCACGAGCTCGCGAAGAGCTTCCACTTCAGCTGTGTCCGCATGTACGCCGACGGGCGAGCCGAGATCTCGCGCGACTTCCCAGGAGAGCTCTTCACATGAGATCACGCATCGACACCCTCATCGGGCGCGTCACGATGTACAACCTGCTGATCATCGTGCTCGCGGTGATCGCCGTCGTCGCGGTCATCGCGAGCGTCGCCGGTCAGCTGTTCTACACCCCGGCCGCGCTGGCGCTGAGCCTCGTCGTCGCCGTGCTGGCGACGGTGGGGTCGAGCTGGCTCGCGGCATGGATCTTCCGCACCCGGGCGCACCTGCCGTCGGCGGTGATCTCGGGGCTGCTGATCTTCTTCGTCTTCCTGCCGAGCGCGACGCTGCCGGGGCTCGGGTTCATCGCGCTCGCCGGAGTCATCGCCTCGGCGTCGAAGTACGTGCTCGCGATCCGCGGCCGGCACGTGCTGAACCCGGTCGCCGTGGCGGCGGTCGTGCTCTCGGTTACGGCCCTCTACCCGTCGGGCTGGTGGGTGGCGACGCCGGTGCTGCTGCCCTTCGTCGCCGTGGGCGCGCTGCTCGTGCTCTACCGCACCCGCAAGCTGGCGATGGGCCTGGTCTTCGTGGTGGTCGCCGCCGGTGTCGTGATCGTGCGCGTCACCGCGGGCGGGCTTGAGCTCGGGGAGTCGGTGCAGCTGGCGTTCGCCTCGTTCCCGATCGTCTTCCTCGCCGGCTTCATGCTGAGCGAGCCGCTCACCCTCCCGCCCCGGCGGCTGCAGCAGCTGCTGGTCGCGGCGGTCGTCGCGGTGCTGTTCGCGATCCCGTTCCAGCTCGGGCCGATCTACTCCAGCCCCGAGATCGCGCTCGTCATCGGCAACATCGTGGCCTTCGCCTTCGGGCAGCGCCGCAGCATCCGGATGCGCTACCTCGGCGTCCGCGACCTCACGCCGACGGCCGTCGCCTTCGACTTCGAGCCGGCCTCGCCCGTGCGCTTCCGGCCCGGGCAGTACCTCGAGCTCGGGCTGCCGCACGGCCGGAGCGACTCGCGGGGTTCCCGCCGCGCCTTCAGCATCGCCTCCGCACCCGGGGCCGACGTCCTGAGCCTCGGGGTGAAGCTCTCGCAGCCCTCGAGCTCGTTCAAGCGGGCGCTCGTGGCGCTCGAGCCGGGCGCGACCGTGCGCGCGACCTGGGTCGGCGGCGACTTCCTCCTGCCGGCCGATCCGGCCACCCCCGTCATCCTCGCGGCGGGCGGCATCGGCATCACCCCCTTCATCAGCCAGCTCCAGTCCGCGGCCCGCGTCCCGGCCGCGGCCGGTGCCCGCGGTGGTCACGGCGCCGGCAGCGCTGGCGGCCGCGCGCCCGTTGGCGGCGCCAGCAGCCGCGGGTCCGGTGGCAGCGCCGGCAGCCGCGACACCGGCGGCAGCGCCGACAGCGGGGGGACCGGCGGCAGCGCTGGCTCGGGGGCGATCCGGGATGCGGTTCTCGTGTATTCGGTCTCGTCGGCCGACGAGCTCGCGTACCTCCCCGAGCTCGTGGCGTCGGGCATCCGGGTGCTCGTGACCGCCCCGCAGCCGCCCGCCGACCTGCCGCCGAATTGGCGCTACCTCGGTGCCGGACGCCTCAGCCCCGACGTGCTCGCGGGGGCCGTCCCCGACCTCTCCTCGCGCCGCGGCTACGTCTCCGGCCCGCCCGGCTACGTCGACCACGTCTCGACGGTCCTCCGTCGTGCGGGCGCCCACAGCATCCGCACCGACCAGTTCGCGGGCTACTAGCCCCACCCCGTGAGGCGAACCGTCACAAACCGCCCTAAACAGGGGCGGGAAGGGCGGTTTGTGACGGCTCGCGGACGCGGGAGGGGCTCGCATCCCAGCCACCCCACCTCACCCGTGGGGCGAACCGTCACTAAATGCCCGAAACGTGGGCGGGAAGGGCGGTTTGTGACGGCTTGCGAATGTGGGGAATCCGCATCCCACCCACCCCATCGCTGGGGCGAGCCGTCAGAAATCGCCCTAAACGGGGGCGGGAGGGGCGGTTTGTGACGGGTCGCGGGTTGGGCGGTTTGTGACGGGTCGCCGGACGAGGGGGCGGGCGGGTCGCGGGACGAGGGCGGGGCGGGCGGGACGGGTCAGCGGATGGTGGCGTAGGCGTCTAGGGCCGCTCGACGCGACTCCTTGAGGTCGACGAGGGGCTCGGGGTAGGCGTCGGTGCCGTACTCGGGCACGTAGCGGCGGATGTACTCCGCGTGCGGATCGAACTTCGACGCCTGCAACTCCGGGTTGAAGACCCGGAAGTACGGCGCCGCATCCGGCCCCGACCCCGCGACCCACTGCCAGTTCAGGGCGTTCGAGGCGGGGTCGGCGTCGACCAGCGTGTCCCAGAACCAGGCCTCGCCCACCCGCCAGTCGACAAGCAGGTTCTTGATCAGGAACGACGCCACGACCATCCGCACCCGGTTGTGCATCACGCCCGTCTGCCAGAGCTCGCGCATCCCGGCGTCGACGAGGGGGATGCCCGTGCGCCCCTGCTCCCAGCGCTCGAGTTCGTCGTCGTCCGGCGTGCGCCACGGGAACCGGTCGAACTCCGACCGCATGTTCTCAGTCGTGATCGAGGGCAGGTGGAAGAGCAGGTGGTACGCGAACTCGCGCCAGATCAGCTGCCGGATGTAGGCGCTCGCGCCGGCGGCGTCTCCCGGATGCTGCGCCCGGTGCGCGTCGACGGCATGCCACAGCTCGAAGGGGCTGAGCTCACCGAAACGCAGGTGGGGGGAGAGCCGGGAGGTGGCGTCCTCGGCCGGGAAGTCCTGCTCGTCGGGGTAGGCGCCGATGCCGTCCTCGAGGAAAGTGGCGAGCTGACGGTGGGCCGCAGCAGACCCCGGCTCCCAGCGCTCGCGCAGCCCACCCGCCCAGTCCGGGTGGGTCGGCAGGAGGCCCCACGACCCGAGCTCGTCGCTCGCGACCCGACGGTGATGGAGCCCCGCGTCGGGAGCCGGCAGCGGATGCCGCGGCTCGGGCCGCGAGGTCATCGCACGCCAGAACGGGGTGAAGACCTTGTACCAGCCGCCCTGCCCGGTCAGCACCGTCCACGGCTCGGCGAGCAACGCGGCCTGGAAGCTCTCGACCGTGCGGCCCTCCTCGCGGAGCGATGTCTTCAGGGCCGTGTCGATCCGGCGCTCGGCCTCGCCGTACCGCCGGTTCCAGAACACGGCCGACGCATCCACCTCCTCGGCCACCGCGTGCACGACCGTCTCGGCCGGGCCGCGACGCAGGGTCAGCGTGAGGCCGATCGTCTTCAGCTCCTCCTCGAGCGCCTCCAGGCTGCCGTGCAGCCACCAGCGCGAGGCGCCGCCGAGCGGCCGGATGCCCTCGCTCTCGTCGTCGAGCACGTAGAGGCAGACGATCGGGTCACCCCTCAGTGCGGCCTCGTGCAGGGCGGGGTTGTCGTGGATGCGCAGGTCGTCGCGAAACCAGACGAGGGTGGTGCGGGTTCCGGTCGCGCTGTCAGTCACTGTGTCAGTCACGGTGTCAGTCAATCACGGTGGCGCCGCGCGTCACCGGCCCGAGATGCCCGCTCTCAGCTTGTCGCAGAGCCGCGCGAGGTCGTCGAGCTCGTCGGGGGAGAGGTGCCCGGACATGTGCGCCGTGATCGAGGCCGCGTGCACGACCGCGGCCTCGCGGTAGACGGCCACGCCGTGGTCGGTGAGGCGCACCAGCGTGCCCCGGCCGTCGTTCGGGTCGTCGGCCTTCTCGATGATGCCCCGGGCGACGAGCCGGTCTACCAGCCGGCTGATGCTCGGCTGGGTGAGCAGCACCTTCTCGCCCAGGTCGCGGATGCGGAGCACCTTGCCGGGCTGCACGAAGAGGTTGAACATCACGTCGTACTCGTTGAACGACACGATGTCGGTCGGGAACTCGGCGGCCAGCTCCCGCATCACGCTGACCTGCGCGCGGAAGAGCGATTCCCACGCGGCGACGGGTGAGACCTCCGGGGCCATGCTGCTCCTGACTGGGGACAAGAAAGGTGAAGATCATCATGACACGATCCGGCGACGCCGAAGCCGACGCCGACGCCGATGCCGGAGCCGCCGCGGCAGCCGCCGCCGGCTCAGGCGCCGAAGACCCTCACCCCGCCGAGCCAGGTCGACTCCACCCTCAGCCCAGGCAGCTCGGCGGCCTCGACGGCCGAGGGGTCGCCCGAGAGCACGACCAGGTCGGCCAGCTTGCCCACCTCCAGGCTCCCGACCTCGTGATCGCTGAACAGCTGCCAGGCGGCGTCGAGGGTCTGGGCGCGGAGGGCTTCGTCGAAGGTGATGCCGTCGGCACCCGGCATCCGTCGCCCGCTGCGGGTCGTGCGGGTCATCGCGACCGCCATGTTGCGGAGCGGTTCGGCCGGGGTGACCGTGCCGTCGTTGTGCAGCGAGATGCGGAGCCCGGCATCCAGCGCCGCCCGCGCGTTCGCCCAGGGGCCGCCGTGCTCGGGCCCGAACAGCTCGTCGACCAGCACGTCGCCCCAGTAGTAGACGTGGTCGATCAGCAGGCTGACGGTGACGCCGAGCCGGGCCGCGCGCTCGAACTGCGCGGGGGTCATGGTGCCGACGTGCTCCATCCTCAGCCGGTGGTCGTCGCGCGGATGCCGCTCGAGCAGCGCCTCCCAGGCGTCGAGCACGCGGTCGATCGCGAGGTCGCCGTGCACGTGGCAGGCCAGCTGCCAGCCGTCGGGGAAGTACTGCTCGACCACCGCATCCAGCTGGTCACGGCTGTAGTTCGCCGAACCGCGGGAGCCGGGCTCGACACCGATAGACCGGGTGCCCTCGGTGTCGAGGTAGGGGAAGGAGATCAGGATGTTGCCGACCCACGGCGATCCGTCGGCCCAGGTCTTGATCCCCACCTGCCGCACCAGCCCGTCGCCGTTCGCGACCGGCACGCTCGCCGTCCGGCCCGGGCCGGACATCTCGTACAGCCGGAGCCGTGCCGACAAGCCTCCGGCCGCGCGGGCCGCGTCGACCGCGGGCTGCTTCGCGGCGTCCCAGCTGAGGTCGCCGACGGTGGTGAGGCCGACCGCGTTCAGGCCGCGGAGGTAGTCGGCGAGCATGGCGGGAAGCTCCTTGGCCGCCGGCCCGAGCGTCGGCCCGAGCATCGCGAAGACGGTGCCGACCTCGAAGCCCTTGCCGGTCAGGCGGCCCTCGGCATCCTTCTCCCAGTGCGAGCCCACGGGATCGGGGGAGTCGTCGTCGATGCCGGCCCGGGCCGCGGCGGCGGAGTTGAAGTAGACGACGTGGCCCGAGTTGTGCAGGATCACGACCGGCGTCGCACCGCCGATCTCGTCCAGCTGCTCGAGCGTGGGGTCGTCGAGGCCCTTCTGCAGCAGGCCGTCCCAGCCGTTGAAGGCGACGCCCTCCGGATGCGCGGCCACGCCGGCGCGGAGGGCGGCCCGCACCTCGTCCGCCGTCTCGAGCGTGACCGGCCTGATGTCGATCATGACGTGGCTGAGCACGATCGCGCTGTCGGTGGGATGCCCGTGGGCCTCGACGAAGCCGGGCAGCAGGGCGCGCTCGCCGAGCTCGATGACCTCGAGGGCGGGGTCGTCGGCAGATGATCCCGACCCTCCGCCCGCAGCTGGCGTCGCATCCGCATCCGCACCCGCTCGCGCGCCGCTCACGGCGGCGCGCACGCTCGCCTCGTCGCCGACCGCGACGATCCGCCCATCCCGCACGAGCAGCGCCTCCGCCCGCGGAGCGGCCGCGTCGACGGTGATGATCGTCCCCAGGAAAAGCGTCTCGCTGCCCACCTGCTCACCGTACCCGATCGCATTTAGTGAGAATTAATCTGTTATATTAAAGCGAGGATTCCCCAGGAGAGATGGATACTCATGACCTTGCACACCCTCGTAAATAGGCGCGCTTTCCTAGCAGGCCTTCTTTCTGCCGCCATGGGGTTGGGCCTCTTCTCTGGAACTCAAACGGCTGAAGCGCGCGTCACCTCGGTGGCTAACGACGACTCGTTCACATTTCTCACGGGTCTCGTAGGACGCGTGCCATCCCCCGGGATCCTCGCGAATGACAGCGGGGTCGAAGGGCTGGCCGGTCTGCGAATCGTCGATCGACCCCGTGCAGGGGTGCTCTCCGGAGGCCCCGGCGCAGGACTAGGCGGGTTTACGTACACGCCGAACGACGCTCGATATGTGGGGGATGACTCTTTCACATACTGCATGTTCGATATCAGTGATTGCGTGACAAACACGGCCACCGTGCGCATCAAGTACGTCCGCCCATTGGCTGTTCCAGACCGTTACGCGACCCCAGCCGGGGTCCCGCTTTCCGTTCCCGCACCCGGTCCCGTAGGAAATGATCAAGATCCGTCGCTAGGCTGGGCCGCGACGACCAGTCCAGCCCACGGAACGTTGAGCGTCCTGCCGACTGCGCTGAATGGGTTCGTGTATACCCCTTCGCCGGGATACGTGGGCGAGGATCGCTTCGCTTACTGCATCTCGCTCGCACAGGGGTCGAAAGCTGATTGCGTGTCTGACGATTCGACAGTGACAATCAGAGTCGGGGGGCCGGCGGTGACACGGATCGCCGGAATGGATCGGTATGAGGGGGCCGCGCTCGTGGCTCGGCAGACGCATCCCGGGACTTCGGTGCCGATGTTCGTCGCGTCGGGGGAGAACTTCGCGGATGCGCTGAGTGCTGGGCCTGCCGCTGTGAAAGCCGGGGCTCCGCTTCTGCTCGCGAGACGGGATGAACTGCCTGCGGCGACGGCCTCGGAGATCATGCGGCTTCAGCCTCAGCAGATCACTGTCGTGGGCGGGCCGGCAACGATCTCCGAAAGCGTCTTGGGGCAGATCCGTAATCTGGTGCCTACGACGACGATGGTTACCCGGGTCTCCGGGATCGACCGTTACGAGGTCAGCCGCAATCTTGCGCAGCGGGTGTTCGGCTCCGCGACGCACGGGTATGTGGCGACGGGCACGAACTTCCCTGATGCGCTTTCCGCTGGCGCGGCTGCCGGGGGGAAGGGCGAGCCACTCGTGCTCGTGGACGGGTCACAGGGCGCGGCGGACGCCGCGACGCTCGAGACGTTCCGATCGCTCAGGACGATGTCGAACACCGTCGTTGGTGGCGGTGGTTCTGTATCGGCCGGAGTGGAGGGCTCGCTGAATGCGGTGGGATCCGTGAACCGACTTGCCGGAGTGGATCGGTACGGGACCTCGATCGCCGTCAATCAGGCGACGTTCACCCGGACCCTCTCGACGGTCTATCTCGCGACCGGCTTGAACTACCCGGACGCGTTAGTCGGAAGTGTGATCGCCGGCCGGACCCAGTCTCCGTTGTACGTTGTGCCTGGCACGTGCGCACCTCAACCGGTGTTGGACGAGATCGCGCGGCTGGGGGCGACGAGCGTGGTCTTGCTGGGCGGAACTGCATCCCTCAGCCCGGCGGTCGCCGACCTGGTGCCGTGTCCCTGAGCGAAGGCTCAATCGAATCAAGGGCTGCGAGTCCAGGTTAAATGATTGAGGGCCCGTCGTAGAGGCTAACGACGGGCCCTCTCCCTTGCACCAAGAGTGTCCTGCAATCACATTCCGCGGAACCTGCCACAGCAAACAACTTCCGCTCTTCGAATATATAACGGAGAGGTAACGGTGCGCTAGTTACCGAATCGTTATTTTCCTGGGAAATAGCTGGAGGCCCTCAACGGGGGGGGCGGTGCGGCGCCGCAGGGTCAGCCGAGGCCGCAGCTCTGGCTGACGGCCTCGCCGCACATGACCCCGAGCGCCACCCACTGGATGCCGAGGATCGCCCAGACGAGGAAGCCGAGGATCGGGTTGCCGATCACGAGGATCCACCCGAAGGTCAGTAGCGTCGCTTGGGCCCGCTGGGCCGAGGAGCCGGGTGCGACGAAGCGCCGGGCGGCCCAGCCGCGACGGTAGGCGGTCAGGTGGATGATCAGGCACGCCAGCGCCACGATCCAGAGCGGGCCGGTGACGACCGCGTAGTAGCCGATCGTCGCCCCGACCCCGTCGAGCGCTGCCAGCGTCGCGCGTGGCCCGCCGGGTTCGACCCAGATCGAGACGGGCCACACGACGGTGATGGCTGCGAAGGCCACTCCCAGGACGACCGAGATCACCAGCAGCCAGAGCCCGCCCGTGCGCACGGGCGGCCAGACCGAGGAGACGACCGACCGCGCGGCGGCCGGAGCCCAGCCCGTCGACCTCAGCTCGGCGGCGACCTTCTCCGGGTCGGCCTCCGAGGAGGCCCGCCATTGCACGTACCGCTGAGCCTCGTCCACGTGCCCACCCTAGCGACAGGTGTGGTGAAGCGGCCGGGGAATCAGGGCCGCCGCGAGCCCGAGCCACGGGCTCGGGGCGGCAGCCGCGAACTCAGAACAGGTCGGGCGACGGGGTGCTCGTGTGCCGCACCGCGACATCCGCGTGCCGGTCGAACCGGTAGCCGACGCCGCGCACGGTGCGCACGATGTCCTCGTAGTCACCGAGCTTCGAGCGCAGCCGGCGCACGTGCACGTCGATGGTGCGCTCGTTCGGCACCTCGTCGTCACCCGCGCTCCAGAGCGACGAGATCAACTCGGCGCGCTCGATCGTGCGGCCCTCGCGGAGCACGAGGTACTGCAGCAACTCGAACTCCTTGTAGGTGAGGTTGGCGGCGTTGTTGTCCAGCAGCACGCGCTTCCGCGAGAGGTCGACGACCACGCCGTCGCGGGCGCGGTCGGCCGCATCCGGAACCTGGCGGTGCTTGGCGAGGGCGGCCGGATCCTGCAGCGCGAGCCGCACGACCTCGACGTCGCTGCCCCCGACACCCTGGGGGGCGAGGGCGACGGCGGCGTAGGTCTCGGAGGAGGGGGCGAGCTCGGCGGCCAGGGCCTTCAGGGCCTCGACGATCCGGCCGAGGTCGGTGCCGTCGGCCGCGGCCTTGACCTCGTCGATGCCGACGTAGAGCACGAAGCCGCGAGCTTCTGCCCCTTCGGGGACGGCACGGATGCGCGGGGCGGCCGCGGCGGACGAGCCGGCGACAGAGACCGCGGAAGCAGAGGCGGAAGAAGCGGCGGCGGCCGACACAGCCGCCACAGCCGACACGGCGGTGGCGCCGACGGCGCTGATCGGGGTGATGTGGGCGGGACGGGTCTGGAGAGGGGCGATCGACATGGGGGAGTTGTCCTTGCGGAAGCGGCTCGTGTTCGACGAACCGGGATGTGCGTGCTGTTCTCGGGATCCGGATACGGATCCGCAGGGAGCATCCGGAAGATCTCCGGATACGGGAGCACCGCGCTCTTCGTAGCTGGCGGGCGGATGGCCTTCAGTGGCTACGGGCGAGGGTGCTCGGCGAGTGAATTCTCGTCAGGCACACATTCGACAACACATGACGACGCTGCCGGCCATCATCATGCCGGCATCCCCAGGGGCCTCAAAGGAGGTCAGGGTGTGCACGTTGTCAGTCATGTGCAGAATTCAACCGGATGCAGGACCCCGATGTCAAGGAATCTGCGCGACTGTCAAGGAATCTGCGCGACGGACCGGCCGAAGAGTCCTCCATCCGTCTGATCCGCCGCCCCCGGAGCGGGGAGTAGCGTGAAATCCATGCCTCACGATTCCGACACGACCACCGTCACGGGCCGTGCTCGCTGGCAGGCCTTCGCCGTCTGCGTCGGGGTCGCCGCGCTCACGATCCTCGACCTGTCCAAGGTCAACGTCGGCCTGCCGTCGATCGAGCGCTCGCTCGGCGCCGACTCGACCGCGCTGCAGATCATCGTGGCCGGGTACGCCCTCGCCTTCGGTCTCGCGCTCGTGCCCTCGGGCCGGCTCGGCGATCTCTACTCGCGGCGGGTGATGTTCATCGTCGGCCTCAGCGGGTTCACGGTGGCGAGCGCTCTCTGCGCGATCGCGCCGAACATCCAGATCCTTCTGATCGCCCGCATCCTTCAAGGTGTCGCCGCCGGCGTGCAGATGCCCCAGGTGCTGGGCCTCGTGCAACAGCTGTTCCAGGGCGAGGAGCGGGGGCGGGCCTTCGGCCTCTTCGGCGCGACCATCGGGGTCGCGACGGCCTTCGGCCCGACGCTCGGCGGGCTGCTGATCGCGATCGGCGGGCCGACCGACGGCTGGCGCCTGCTGTTCTGGATGAACGTGCCGCTCGGCGTGATCGCCCTCCTGTTCGCGCTCCGGCTGATTCCCAAAGCCCAGCCGCATCCGCCGGGCCCGCGCAACCTCGACCTGATCGGCATCCTGCTGCTCGGCGCGAGCGTATTCACCTTCATGCTGCCGTTCGTGCTCACCACCGGAGGGCCGGACGACAATCCGCTGCGCTGGTTCTGGCTGGCCGGCACCGTCGTCGCGGTCGCACTGTTCATCGTCTGGGAGCGGCGCTACGAGGCGGCAGGCAAGTCGCCCGCCATCCACTTCGCGCTGTTCAAGCTGAGCTCGTACCGCAACGGGTTGCTGCTCGCCGCGGCGTACTTCGCCGCCATCCCGTCGGTGTTCCTGTTGACGACCCTGTTCCTGCAGGAGGGTCTGGGGTTCGAGCCGGTCTTCGCGGGCATGGTGAGCATCCCGTTCGCCCTGACCTCGGCCGTCTCGTCGCTGATCGGCGGGCGGCTGGTCACCCGGTACGGGCGATCGCTCGTGGTGCTCGGCCTGGTGATCGCCTTCGTCGGCTTCGTGCTGCTGCTCCTGGCCGCCGTGCTGCCGCCCGCGGAGGACGCGATCTGGTTCATGGCCGGTGCGATGGCGATCGCCGGGGCCGGCGGTGGCCTCGTGATCTCGCCCAACCAGACCCTGACCCTCGCCGAGATCCCGGTGACCGAGGGCGGCGTCGCCGGATCGATGGCGCAGGTCGGCCAGCGCGTCGGCACCGCCGTGGGTGTCGCGGCCGCCACCGCGATCTTCTTCTCGACCCTCTACCGCGAGGGGCCGGGCTCGACGGATGACGTGATGCTGTACCACGACGGGTTCCGCAACGGGTTCCTCGTGACGTTGGGCATCCTGCTCGTAGCGCTCGTGATCGGGTTGCTCGACCTCCGGCGGCGCAAGGTGCAGGCGAATTCGGACGGGTCGGTGGATGCGGACGGTACGGATGGTCCGGCCGGTGCAGGCGGCGCGGCCGGCTCGAACGGCCCGCAGGATTCGGCCGGCTCTGCTGGTGCTGCCGGCGCGGCGGGCTCGGGCGCGTGAGCACCGGCGCCGCCCCGCGCGCGACGCTGGACGGCTGGGTCCGCTCCCCGTTCGAGGCCCGCGGCATCCGTCACGACTGCTACGAGAAGGGCACAGGCCCCGGGGTCGTCCTGATCCCCGAGCTGCCCGGCATCACGCCGGAGGTGCTGGGGCTCGCCGAGCACCTGGTCGACGAGGGCTTCACGGTCGTCGTGCCCTCCCCGTTCGGCACCCCGGGCAAGGAGTCCTCGCCCGGCTACACGCTGCGGTCGGTGGCGAGGATCTGCGTGAGCTCGGAGTTCCGGGCCTTCGCGCTCGACACCCGGCGGCCTCTGACCGCCTTCCTCAGGGCGGTCGCGGCCGACCTCGCCTCCCGCACCCCGGGCCGGGGCGTCGGCGTGATCGGCATGTGCTTCACCGGGGGGTTCGCGCTCGCCGCCGCGGTCGAGGAGTCGGTGCTCGCCTCGGTCGTGAGCCAGCCGGCCGCCCCGTTCCCGCTCGGCGCGGCCCGGCGGTCGGACCCCGGGTTCTCGGAGGCCGAGATGGACGTGCTGGTCGAGCGCGCGGCTCAGCCGGCGGCACCGGACGGCTCCGGCGCGGGCTTCTGCGCCCTCGGGCTGCGCTTCTCGGAGGACGGCAACTCGCCGCGGCCCCGCTTCGACACCATCGCCGCCCGGCTCGGTGACGCCTTCGAGGTGATCGAACTCGACTCCTCGCCGGGCAACGCCGGCGGGTTCTCGGCCCACGCGCACTCGGTGCTGACCAGCGAGGTGCGGGACGTGCCGGGGCATCCCGCGCTCGCGGCCCGCGAGCGGGTCGTCGAGTTCCTCCGGCACCGGATCAGCTGACCGACCCTCAGGGCCGGAAGACCGCGCGCACGCAGCCGTCATCCTTCGTCTTGAACATCTCGTAACCCTTCGGCGCGTCCGCCAGCGGCATCACGTGCGTCGCGAGGTGGCCGGTCGGGATCTCGCCGGCGGCGATCCGCTCGAGCAGCATCGGGATGTAGCGGTGCCCGTGCTGCTGGGCCGACCGCAGGGTCAGCCCCTTGTTCATCACCGCGCCGAGTGGGAACTTGTCGACCAGACCGCCGAAGACGCCGAGCACGAAGACGCTACCGCCCTTCCGGGTGGCCATGATCGCCTCGCGCACCGCGGTCGGCCGGTCGGTCTCGAGCTTGAGCGCGGTCTTCACCCGGTCGTAGAGGTAGTCGGGGCGCTCGCTGTGCGCCTCCATCCCCACCGCCTCGATGCTCACGTCCGGTCCGCGGCCGCCGGTGCGCTCGCGCAGCTCGGCCATCACCTCGGTGTCGGAGTAGTCGAGGGTCTCGGCGCCGATGATCGAGCGGGCCTGCTCGAGGCGCTCGGGAAGCCGGTCGATCACGATGACCTTCTCGGCGCCGAGCAGCATGCTCGCCCGGGCGGCCATCTGGCCGACGCCGCCCGCGCCCCAGACGGCGACCACGTCGCCGGGCTTCACACCTCCGAGGTCGGCCCCCATCCATCCCGTCGGCACCGCGTCCGAGGCGAAGACGGCCTGCTCGTCCGTCACGCCGTCCGGAATCGGGAACGCGCCGGTGTCGATGTGCGGCACCCGCACGTACTCGGCGTGACTGCCCGCGAAGCCGCCGGTGATCTGGCTGTAGCCGAAGCATCCACCCGTCGAGGCGCCGAACAGCCCCTCGCCGAGCCCGGGGTGCGGGTTGGTGTTGTCGCAGAGCGAGGTGAGGCCGTTGACGCAATAGAAACACTGCCCGCAGCTCATGAACGAGCAGACGACGACGCGGTCGCCGACCTTGCGCTTCTCGACCCCAGACCCCACGGCGACGATCTCGCCCATGAACTCGTGACCGAGCACGTCGCCGGCGCGCATGCCAGGCACGTAGCCGCCCAGCAGGTGGAGGTCGGAGCCGCAGGAGGTCGAGAGCGTGACCTTGACGATGGCGTCGCGGGGCTCGAGGATCGTGGGCTCGTCGACGTCCTCGACCTGCAGCTTGTTGATTCCGGTCCAGCACAGGGCTTTCACAGCACTCCTTCTTCGGGGGAACGACGGGAGAGAGCGTCGACCACGAGCCCGGCCGGGGTCGCGGGGCGGTGGCCCTCGGGCTGCGGCTCGTTCGTGGCGAGCTCGCCGGCCTCGATCAGCTGTTTCGACTCGCGGAGCGCGCGCCGGATCATCCTGGCCAGGTCGTTCTGGTCGTCAGGATGCGAGGCGCCCGCGCGGGGCCGGGCCGCGAGCTCGGTGCCGCGATCGCCCGGGGCGGGTTCGAAGCGCACCTCGATCAGCTCGTCGAGGTCGGCGAGCGGGGTGGGCAGCCGGCCCTCCGGCGCGATCTGCTCGGGGTCGGCGGCGATGGTGACCACGCGCCAGCGGTCGGTCGATCCCTCGACCTGATCGTCTGGACCGGCGGAATCCTCCGACCCGCCCTGCCGGAGCCTGCGGGCGGCGACGGTTCCGGCGACCGCGGCCCCGGCAACGGCGGCGATCACGAACACGCTCTTCTTGCTCATGGGTCGACTCTGCGACGGTTCGTGCCGGTCGGCACGGGGGTTGACGATCCGGCCGGGGGAGCGTATTCCCGGCCGGCGTCAGGTCAGGTCAGGCCGGGCCCGGCTAGGCCGGGCCAGATCAGCTCAGACCGTGCCGTACAGCCGGTCGCCGGCGTCGCCGAGTCCGGGCACGATGTACCCCTTCTCGTTGAGGCGCTCGTCGAGCGCACCGAGCACCAGGGTCACGTCGCGGCCGTCGACCGCCTTCTCCAGGGCGGCGACCCCCTCGGGGGCGCCGAGCAGGCAGATCGCCGTGACATCCTGAGCCCCGCGCTTGAAGAGGAACTCGATCGCCGCCGAGAGCGAGCCGCCGGTGGCGAGCATCGGGTCGAGCACGAAGCACTGGCGGTCGGAGAGGTCGTCGGGCAGGCGCTCGGCGTAGGTGGTGGGCTCGAGGGTCTCCTCGTTGCGCACCATGCCGAGGAAGCCGACCTCGGCCGAGGGCACGAGCTTCACCATGCCGTCGAGCATCCCGAGCCCGGCGCGGAGGATCGGCACCACGAGCGGGCGCGGCTCGCTGATCGCCACACCGGTCGTCTCGGCGACCGGGGTCTGGATCGTGACGGGCTGCACCCGCACGTTGCGGGTCGCCTCGTAGGCTAGGAGGGTCACGAGCTCTTCCGTCAGCGCGCGGAAGGTCGGCGACGGGGTCGTGCGATCACGCAGAACCGTCAGCTTGTGGGTGATGAGCGGGTGATCGGCAACGTGAACTCGCATACGGTCAATCTACTGGACTCAGGAGGGCGGTTCATGGGGCCGATCCGACCGCTGCCGGCCGCATCCGTTCTCGACGAGTGGATGCGCGTCGCGCTCGCCGAGGCCCGCGCGGCCCTCGAGACCGGTGACGTGCCCGTCGGTGCGCTCGTGCTCGACGAGGGCGGCGCCGTGATCGGGGTCGGCCGGAACCGCCGCGAGGAGCGCCACGACCCGACCGCGCACGCGGAGGTCGTCGCGATCCGGGAGGCCGCGGCGGCGCTGGGGGACTGGCACCTGACCGGCGCGACGCTCGTCGTGACGCTCGAGCCGTGCGTGATGTGCGCCGGCGCGATCCTCGCGGCCCGTATCCCGCGCGTGGTCTTCGGGGCATGGGACGAGAAGGCGGGGGCCGCGGGGTCGGTCTACGACGTGCTGCGCGACCGGCGGCTGAACCACCGGGTGGAAGTCGTCGCGGGGGTGCGCGGCGAGGAGGCGGGGGAGTTGCTGACGGACTTCTTCCGAGATGCGGATCGGGACCAGGTCCAGGACCGGGACGCGGACCGCGAGCGTGACCGCAACCGCAACCGCAACCGCGACCGAGGCGGGGAGCGCGGGGCGCGCTAGCTCCCGTCGCTCTCCGTGATCCCGTCGAGGTACTCGACGAGCATCCGGCGCGAGGCCTCCTGCATCGCCTGGCCGTACCTCTCCCGATCGAGCCGGAGCGCGTCGGGGTCGTAGCCGGCCGCGGCGACGTAGGCCGCGTCGCCGATCAGCCACTCCTCGTGCATCGCATCCGTGAGCTCGGGATGGAACTGCACGGCGAGCAGCCAGCGCCCGATCCCGAACGCCTCGTTCTCGTAGGCGGCCGAGCTCGCGAGCAGCGTGGTGGCCGGCGGGAGGGTGAAGGTGTCGCCGTGCCACTCGGCGGCGGGGACGCCGGCGAAGTGCCGCACCGGCGAGGAGAGTCCGGCCCCCGTCGGCGTCACGCTGCGGTACCCGACCTCGACCTGGCCGCCGGGCCGCACGTCCTCGCCGAGCGCGGCGGCGATCGCCTGGGCGCCGAAGCAGACGCCCAGCGTGGGCTGCCGGCGGTCGATGCGGTCGCGGAGCGCCGCGAGCTCGACCGGGATGAAGGCGTGCTCCTCGTAGACGCCCGCGGTCGAGCCGAGCACGATCACGAGCTCGGCGTCGACGTTCTCCGCGAGCTGGGCGCCGAAGTCGGGCCCGCGGGCGTCGACGACCGTCATCTCCCAGCCCTGCTCCTCGAGCACGGGCCCGAAGTTGCCGAGACCGACCGGGGTCTCGTGACGGATGACGACCGCGCGTCGCCCCATCCGCTCTAGTCCGCGCTCTTGATGACGATCGCCGAGGTGTTCGTCTCGACGTCGATCGGCGGCAGGTAGACGTCGGGCTCGAGGTAGATCACGCGGGCGATCGGCACGGCGTCGCGGATCGCGATCTCGACCTCGTTGATCGTGTCGGCGACGTCGCGGAGGGCCGAGTCGGGCGCGAGCGCGATCTTGGCGCCGACGAGCAGCTCGTCCGGGCCGAGGTAGAGGGTCTTGATATGGATGAGGCGGTCGACCTTGGGGGTCGACTCGATGGCCGTGACGATCTTGTCGTGGTCGGCCTCCGTCGCACCCTCGCCGACGAGCAGGCTCTTGGTCTCGATGCCCAGGATGATCGCGACCAGCACGAGCAGCGAGCCGATGAACAGGGTGCCGATGCCGTCCCAGATGCCGTTGCCGGTGATCACCGAGAGGCCGACGCCCGCGAAGGCGAAGGCGAGGCCGGTGAGGGCCGCCGTGTCCTCCAACAGCACCACGGGCAGCTCGGGAGCCTTGGCGCGGCGGACGTACTGCACCCAGGTCTGCGTGCCGCGGGTGTGGTTGCTCTCCTTGATGGCGGTGCGGAGCGAGAAGCCCTCGAGCGCCATCGCGACGACCAGCACGCCGAGCGGGATCCACGGGTTGGCGATCTCCTCCGGATGGCCGAGCTTCTCGATGCCCTCGTAGATCGCGAAGACCCCACCGACCGAGAACAGGATGATCGAGACCACGAAGGCGTAGACGTAGCGCTCGCGGCCGTAGCCGAAGGGATGCTCCTTGTCGGCCTTCTTGCGCGACTTGCGACCACCGAGCAGGAGCAGCAGCTGGTTGCCGGAGTCGGCGAGCGAGTGCACGCCCTCGGCGAGCATGGACGACGAGCCGGAGATGAAGAACGCGATGAACTTGGCGATCGCGATCCCGACGTTGGCGAGCAAGGCCGCGATGATCGCCCGGGTGCCGCCTGATGTGCTCACGTCTGGTCCTCTTCCTGCGTCTTCCTGCGTTCGCCGCGCACCTGCGCCGTCCTGCCGCCAATCCTAGGATGGTGCGATGACCGATGCCGACCCCTCGACCACGCTGCCCTCGACTGCTGCATCCTCGACCACGCTGCCCTCGATCGCCCTGCTGGGCGCGGGATCGATGGGCCGTGCCATCCTGAGCGGCCTGCTCGCGCCGGGGGTGACCGTCGAAGGCGGCATCCGCGTCACCAACCGCAGTGCGGCCAAGGCGGCGGAGTTCGACGGCACCGAGGGGGTCGAGGCCTTCGCGACCGAGCAGGATCCCGAGGCGAACCGCCGCGCGGTGGCCGGCGCGGGCATCGTCCTGGTCGCGGTGAAGCCCGCGATGGTTCCGGAGCTGCTCGACGAGATCACCTCGGCGCTCGAGCCCGGCACCGTGGTGGTCAGCGTCGCGGCGGGGGTCACGGTGGCGACCTTCGAGGCGCACCTGCCGGCATCCGTCTCGGTGCTGCGCTCGATGCCGAACACGCCGGCCGTCGTGGGCAAGGCGGTGACCGGACTCTCGGCCGGCACGCGCTCGACCGACGAGGAGCTCGCCCTCGTGCGCTCGCTGTTCGAGACCGTGGGCACGGTCGTCGAGGTGCCCGAGGAGCAACTGGATGCGCTGAGCACGATCTCGGGGTCGGGCCCGGCCTACGTCTTCCTGCTGATCGAAGCGCTGACCGCGGCGGCCGTCGAGAAGGGCTTCACGCCCGAGCAGGCGGCCATCCTCGTGAACGGCACCTTCGCCGGAGCCTCGGAGCTGCTCGTCTCCTCGGGCCGCACCCCCACCGACCTCCGCATCGCGGTCACCAGCCCCAAGGGCACCACCGAGCGCGCGATCGCCGTCCTCCAGGCCGCCGACCTCCCGACCCTCTTCACCGCCGCCACCGACGCCGCCCTGGCCCGCGCCAAAGAACTGGCTGCCGGCTAGCTCAGCTACCTAAAGCAGCGAAGGTCTCGATGTCGGCCGAGTTGCCCGAGACGATGATCAGGTCGTGGTTCGAGACGACCGTCGACTCGGTCGCGTAGGTGAAGGGCTTGCCGGGGCTCTTCACGCCCACGACGGTGACCCGGTACCTCGAGCGCACGCCGGACTCGGTGAGGTTGAGGCCGCGGATCGGCTTCGGCGGGTACATCTTCACGAGGGCGAAGTCGTCGTCGAACTCGATGAAGTCGAGCATCCGCCCGGAGACCAGGTGCGCCACCCGCTCGCCGGCCTCGGCCTCGGGGTAGATCACGTGGTTCGCGCCGATGCGCTCGAGGATCTTGCCGTGCGAGCGCGAGATCGCCTTGGCCCAGATCTGCGGCACCTTGAGGTCGACGAGGTTCGCCGTGATCAGCACCGAGGCCTCGATCGACGAGCCCACCGCGACGACGGCGATCTGGAACTCCGAGGCCCCGATCTGGCGCAGCGCCTCGACGTTCTTGGCGTCGGCCTGCACGGTGTGCGTGACCCGCTCGGACCACTTCTGCACGAGCCGCTCGTCCTCGTCGATCGCGAGCACCTCGCGGCCCAGCCGGTCGAGCTCTCCCGCGGTGGCGGCGCCGAACCGGCCGAGGCCGATCACCAGCACCGGGGCGTCGTGTTTGATCCGGTCAACCAACGATGGGCCTCTCTTCCGGGCGCTTGTAGAGCTGCTGCCTCTGGCTCGCGGCGAGGGCTGCGGCGAGAGTCACTGTACCAACGCGGCCCATGAACATGGTGGCGGCCATGATGTAGACCCCCGCATCCGGCAGCGACGCCGTCAGCCCGGTGGTCAGCCCCGAGGTCGCGAACGCCGAGATCACGTCGAAGAGAACGAAGTCCAGCGGCGCCTTCGAGATCTGCAGGATGAGCACGCTCGACACCGCGACGGTCGTCGCCCCCCAGAGCACCACGCTCACCCCGAGTCGCAGCACGTCGCTCGGGATGCGCCGGCCGAAGGCCTCCATGTCCTGAACACCGCGCGCCTCGGCGAACGCCGCGAGGAAGAGCACCGCGAGCGTCGTCACCTTGATGCCGCCGGCCGTCGACGCCGAGCCGCCGCCGATGAACATCAGCATGTCGGTCACGAGCAGGCTCGAGCCGTTGAGGTCGGGGATCGAGATGGTCGAGAAGCCGCCCGACCTCGTCATCACCGACAGGAAGAAGCTCTGGAAGACGGTGTCGCCGGCGTTCAGCCCGCCGAAGGTGTCGGGGTTGTCGAACTCCAGCACGATGTAGAGCACGGCACCGACCACGATCAGCAGGAAGCTCGTGACCAGCGTGAGCTTGACGTGCACCGACCAGCGCACCCGGCCCGCGGTGCCGCGTGCGTGACCGCGACGCTTGCGCGACCGCCATGCCCCGAGGCTGCGGGAGAGCGTGTAGATCACCGGGAAGCCGATGCTCCCGAGGAACACCCCCACCATCAGCACGCCGAGGAAGAAGTAGTCGTTCGCGAACGGCGCCAGGCCCTCGGCGTTCGGCGCGAAGCCGGTGTTCGTGAAGGCCATGGCCGAGTAGTAGAGGCTGAACCAGACCGCATCGCCGACCGGGATGCCGTCCAGCAGCATCCGGGGCAGCAGGAGCAGTGCCAGCACGGCCTCGATGACCAGGGCGCTGATCGCGACGGTGGCGAGCAGCGAGCCGATCTCGCCGAGCCGCACCGCCTGGCCCTCGGCGACCGGGCCGTGGTGCATCCGCAGCGGGTTGGTGTCGCTCGCGGCGATCAACCGGGCACGGAGCCCCAGCCGGCGCGAGATCACCAGGCCCAGGATGCTCGCCAGGGTCAGCACCCCGAGCGCACCGATCTGCACGCCGAAGTAGATCAGCACGTGGCCGAAGACCGACCAGTGCGTGGCCATGTCGACCGTGGAGAGCCCGGTGACGCAGATGACGGAGACGGCGGTGAAGAGCGAGTCGGCCAGGCTCGTCGGGGTGCCGGTCGCGCTGGAGACAGGGAGCGAGAACAGCACCGTGAACAGCAGCACGAGCCCGGCGAAGATGAGGATCGCGAACCGCGAGGGAGAGTGCTCGGAGGTCTCCCGCACGGCCTCGCGGATCTTGCCGAACACAGAGGCGCTGCGGCGCAGGGGATTGCGGCTCGCTACGGTGCTTCGCACGCTCATCCCTGATCCTTGCTTCGCGGGGTGTTCGGGGTGCATCCGGCGGCTCACCCGGCGAACGAACGCAATGCTACCGGGGTGCGGCGGATCGGGAAGGCGCGGATTCGCGCCGGGCGGCCCGGCTCGGCTCGGGAGCTCGGTTCGGAGAGCGCGGTTCGGGGAGGCGCGGATCGGGGAGCGCACCACTAGCCTTGTGCCATGGCCGACATCTTCTCCGTGATCGCCGACCCCACCCGGCGCCAGTTGCTCTCGTTGCTGCTGGATCGCTACGTGTCGGCCGACCAGGCGAGCGCATCCGGTGCGGGGGAGGGCGAGTTCAGCGTCTCCGAGCTGGTCTCGCAGCTCGAGCTGAGCCAGCCGACCGTCTCCAAGCACCTCAAGGTGCTTCGGGATGCGGGGCTCGTCGCCGTGCGCGAAGAGGGCCAGCACCGGTACTACAAGATCGACGTCTCTCCGCTGGAGGACGTGGAGGACTGGATCATCCCCTTCCTCTCGGCCGACTTCGACACGGCCGAGGAGGACGCCCTCTGGGACAACGCCTCGGATGCGGTCAAGTCCGCGGCCGCGACCTTCGGCCAGAACGTCGGCCGCCGGGCCGCAGCGACCTCGCACGCGGTCAAGTCGGTGGCCGACGACCTGGTGTCGAAGCTCCGGCGCTGAGGATTCTTGCCGCTTTCGCCCAGGAAGCCTTATAGTTTCGCCATGGCTGCCGATCTGAGTGACGTGCGCTTTCTCACGGTCGCTGAGGTGGCCGAGATGATGCGCGTCTCGAAGATGACCGTCTACCGGCTGGTGCATGCGGGCGAACTGCCCGCGATCCGCTTCGGGCGCTCCTTCCGGGTGCCCGAGTCGGCGGTCGCCGAGGCGGTCGATCGGCACATCGCCGATTCGGCCTAGTCCGGGCTGATACACTTCTCCGAGGCTCTTTTGCTCCTGACCGCCGAATCGGCGCGGTCATCCCAATCACGTGTGAGGTATTCGTGGGTTCCGTAATCAAGAAGCGTCGCAAGCGCATGGCGAAGAAGAAGCACCGCAAGCTGCTTCGCAAGACCCGCCACCAGCGTCGCAACAAGAAGTAGTCCGAGACTCCGGTCTCGCGCTGCGAGCAGGGCGCCAGGATCAGTCCTGGCGCTTTTTGCTGTTAACCTCCGTTCATGACGCCCCTGTTCTGCGCGACCTTGATCGTGCGCGACGCCGTGACCAAGCTCGACGCGCTCGCGATCGTCGCGCTCTCGGTCGACCGGCCGGTGGAGGGCTCGGGAACGTCGCGTCCGTTCATCCGGCTCGATTCGGGCGCCACGGTCGAGATCGAGATCCCGAAGTTCGGCGAGCCGCCGCCCCTGGCGCTGGACGTCTACTCGACGACGAGCGACGACCACGCCAAGCTCAGCGCGCTGGCGCTGCTCGGCCGCCTCGAGGAGCAGACGGCCTGGACCGTGAAGCCCGACTTCGTGCTCTGAGCGCTCGGTAGGCTGGTGGCGTGTCCACCGATCCCATTCCCCTGACGCTCATCGGCAAGCCGGGATGCCACCTCTGCGACGAGGCGCGCGACGCCGTCCGCGGGGTGCTCGACGACCTGGCCGCCGACAGCTCGGTACCCGACGTCGACGTGGCCGTGACCGAGCTGTCGATCCTCGACAATCCGGCCCTGATGGACGAGTTCGCCGAGGAGATCCCGGTCGTGATGATCCACGGCAAGGTGCACACGATCTGGCGGGTCGACCCGGCCCGGCTCCGCGCCGCACTGCTCGAGGCGGCCGCGACCGAGTAGCTCCGGTTACGGGGTCAGGCGCGTCGGTCCGCGGAAGAGGTAGACGACCTCGCGGAGGTTCGTCTGGTGCAGCATGAGCATCAGCACGCGCGACAGGCCCATGCCGAAGCCGCCGTGCGGCGGCACGCCGTAGCGGAAGAAGTCGAGGTAGAACTCGAGCTCCTCGGGGTCGAGCCCCTTCTCCTTGGCCTGCTCGATCAGCACCTCGACGCGGTGCTCGCGCTGGGCGCCCGTGGAGATCTCGACGCCGTTGTAGACGAGGTCGTAGCTGTTCGTGATCGTCTCGTCGCCCGCGTTCCGCATGTGGTAGAACGGCCGGATGCTCGCGGCGTAGTCGGTGAGGAACACGAAGTCGTGACCGTAGGTCTCCTTGACGTAGGCGGCGATCTGGCGCTCGCCCTCCGGGTCCATGTCGTCGTCCTCGCGGGGCACGACGTAGCCGCGCGACGCCACGATCTCCTTCGCCTCGGCGAGCGGGATGCGCGGGAACGGCTGGGTGGGAATCTCGATGTCGACGTCGAAGAGCGCCTTGATCTCCTCGCCGTGCTTCTCCTTGACCGCCGTGATGCCGGCGACCATGAGCTCCTCGTGCAGCTGCATGACGTCTTCGTGCGAGTCGATCCACGAGATCTCGGCGTCGACGCTCGTGAACTCGGTGGCGTGACGGCTCGTGAAGGAGGGGTCGGCGCGGAACGCGGGCCCGACCTCGAAGACCTTGCCGAAGCCGGCGGGCTGGGCCATCTGCTTGAAGAACTGCGGGCTCTGCGACAGGTAGGCCTTGGTCTCGAAGTACTCGACCTCGAACAGCTCGGCGCGCGACTCGCTCGCCGAGGCCATCAGCTTCGGGGTGTGGATCTCGATGAAGTCGTGCTCGACCCAGTAGGTGCGCCAGGCGTGCTCGAGCGTGGTCTGCACACGGAAGACGAGGTTCATCTCCGGGCGGCGCAGGTCGAGGAAGCGCCAGTCCATCCGCTTGTCGATGCCGGAGTCGGCTGCGATCGGCGTCTCGGGGATGGCGGCGGTCTCGACCTCGAGGGAGGCGAGCTTGACCTCGATGCCGCCGAGCTTGACGCGCTCGTCGTGCTTGAGCTCACCGGTCACCGTGATGAAGGAGCCCTGCGCGAGGCCGGAGATGGTCTCGGCGACGGCCTCGGTCTCCTCGGTGCGCGGGTTGACCAGCTGCACCGCCCCGGACTCGTCGCGCAGCACCACGAACTGCACCTTCTTCTGATCACGAACCGTGTCGACCCATCCGGAGACGGTGACGGGGCCGTCTTCGAGGGCGGCGAGGTTCTTGACGAGGGTGCGGGGGCTGCGTTCGGTCACGGTAGACGAGTCTACCCGGGCGGCTCAGGCGCGGCGGGCGGGATGCGGGCCCGGCCGACGAGGCCGGTCAGGCCCGGCGGGCGGGGGCCGTGCGGGCGGGGATGCGGCGGTAGCCGTCGGTGCGGACGGCGTGCACGGTGGCGACGATGCCGGCGAGGGAGACGAGAGCGAATGCGGAGAGCGTGATGAGGGTCATGAGTAAGCCTTTCTGACCTCTATTTCAGCCCTCCCCACTGTTCAGCACAAGTGCAGAGTTCTACACATCTGGTGTAGCGCGCCTTCACGATAGTGCCCTTCTCGGCGGATACACGGCAATCCCGCTCGTACACTTGATTCCGTGCCTGCCCGCCAACTCCATCTCGTCCGTCACGGCGAGGTCTTCAATCCCGACGAAGTCCTCTACGGGCGACTCCCGCACTTCGGTCTCTCCGACCTCGGCAAGCGGATGGCGTCGGCCGCGGCCGACGACCTGATGGCCCGCGGTCGCACGGTCGCTGCCCTCTACACCTCCCCGCTCCAGCGGGCTCGCGAGTCCGGCGAGCCGATCGCGGCCGGCCTCGGCCTCGTGCCGAGCATCGAGGACAGGATCATCGAGCCGACCAACGCCTTCGAGGGCCGGCGGATGAAGGGCCCGGGCGGCGCGCTCCGCGACCCGCGGATGTGGCGCTTCCTCTACAACCCGTGGCGGCCCGCCTGGGGCGAGGCCTTCACCAGCATCTCCGGCCGAATGCTCGCGGCGATGACCGACGCCTACGCCACCGCAGCGACCATGGCCGTCGAGGGTGACGTCGACGGCGACGTCGTGATGGTCAGCCACCAGCTCCCGATCTGGATGGCGCACCGCACGGTCGTGGGCGAGCGCCTGGCGCACGACCCGCGGAAGCGCCGCTGCGCGCTCTCCAGCATCACCACCTTCGAGCGCCGGGACGGCCGCTTCGTCGAGGTCGGCTACAGCGACCCGGCCGCGCCGCTGGCCGCTTCGGCCCTCGACGTGGGAGCCGTATGAGGTCCCGCCTCCGCATCGCTCTGGCCGCCACGCTGGCCGTGGCCGCCCTCGCGCTGGCCGGCTGCACCGCCGACCCGCTCGCCCAGCAATACCTCGACGGCAGCAACAAGGGCTACATCTCGGGCGACGGCACCGTCACCGAGGTGAAGGAGCGCGATCGCGGCGAGCCCGTCTCCTTCACCGGCACGGACGAGAAGGGCGACACCGTCTCCTCGGCCGACTACGTCGGCCAGGTACTGGTGCTCAATTTCTGGTACGCCGGCTGCGCGCCCTGCCGCGCCGAAGCGCCCGACCTCGAGAAGCTCAACGGCGAGTTCGCCGGCAAGGGCGCCGAGTTCCTCGGCGTCAACGTGCGCGACCAGGCCGCCACCGCCGTCTCGTTCGCCGACACCTACGGCATCAGCTACCCGTCGATCATCGACACCGACGGAGCCATGCAGTACGCCTTCGCCGGCACGGTCGCGCCGAACGCGGTGCCGACCACGCTGGTCCTGGATGCGGAGGGGCGCGTCGCCGCGCGCATCCTGGGCCGGGTCAGCGACCCGACGATCCTCGAGACGTTGATCAAGTCGAATCTCCCGGGGGGCGAGTCGGGATCCACTGCGCCCGCCACCACCGCGCCCGCGTCGACCCCGACGGCCGGCTGACCCCGTGGGCAATCCGTTCGCCGAGGTGGTGCTGAGCGGCCAGCTGCTGCTCGCCATCCCGGTCGCGCTGCTGGCGGGACTCGTCTCGTTCGCCTCGCCGTGCGTGCTGCCGCTCGTGCCCGGCTATCTCGCCTACGTGGGCGGCATCGCCGAGGGCGGGTCCGCATCCGGGACCACGGGCGGAGCAGCCCAGCGCGCGGGACGACGGCGGATGCTGCTCGGCATCGCCCTGTTCATCCTCGGCTTCTCGATCATCTTCCTGGCCTACTCGGCCGCGTTCGGCGCCCTCGGCACCTGGCTGCTGGTCTGGCAGGACTGGATCACGCGGGTGATGGGCGTCGTGGTGATCGCGCTCGGCCTCGTCTTCATCGGCCAGTTCAGCTTCCTGCAGCGCACGTTCAAGCCGTCGTGGCGGCCCGCGACCGGGCTGGCCGGCGCCCCCATCCTCGGCATCGTGTTCGGCCTCGGCTGGACCCCGTGCATCGGCCCGACCCTCGGCGCGATCCAGGTGCTGTCGCTGACCAGCGGTTCGGCCTGGAGCGGCGTGCTGCTCGGCCTGTTCTACTGCATCGGCCTGGGCGTGCCCTTCCTGCTGGTGGCGCTCGGTCTCAACTGGGTCACCGGCTCGGTGCGCTTCCTGAAGCGCCACATCCGCACCATCAACATCGTCGGCGGCGCGCTGCTCGTGGCCATCGGCATCCTGATGGTGACCGGCCTCTGGACGATCTGGATCTACCAGATGCAGGCGGTGATCAACGGCTTTGTCTCGCCCATCTGATCACTACGACTCGAAGGTCGCGCCCGCCCCGGCATCCGGTTCGGACGACGTCACCCTGCCCCGGCTCGGCCCGGTGGGCTGGCTGCGCTGGTTCTGGCGGCAGCTGACGAGCATGCGCACGGCGCTGTTCCTGCTGCTGCTGCTCGCGCTCGCGGCGGTCCCGGGGTCGCTCGTGCCCCAGCGGGCGGCCGACCCGAACGGTGTCACGCAGTACTTCGTCGACAACCCCGATCTGGCTCCGGTGCTCGACAAGGTGCAGGCCTTCGACGTCTACACCTCGGTCTGGTTCTCGTCGATCTACCTGCTGCTGTTCATCTCGCTGATCGGCTGCGTCATCCCGCGCACGAAGCACCACCTCGACGCGCTGCGGGCGAAGCCCCCGCGCACCCCGGCACGGCTGTCGCGGCTCGCGGGCTTCACGACCCGGGATGTCGCGGGCGGCACGACCTCGGCCGCCTCGGTCGTCGACGGCGCCCGGGTGCTGCTGAAGAAGCAGCGCTACCGCACGGTCGTCTTCACGGGCGTCGACGCCAAGACCGGGCGCGAGACCGTCTCGGTCTCGGCCGAGCGCGGCTACCTGCGCGAGACCGGCAACCTCGTCTTCCACTCGGCGCTCGTCGGCATCCTGCTCACCGTCGGGATCGGCGGCGGCTTCGGCTACAACGGCCAGCGCGTGGTCGTCGAGGGGCAGACCTTCGTCAACACGCTGCTCGCCTACGACTCGTTCAGCCCCGGCCGCTTCTTCACCGACGACCAGCTCTCGCCCTACGCGATCACGCTCGACTCGTTCTCGGCCACCTACGAGACGCAGTCGCTCAAGGCCTTCGGCCAGCCGATCGACTACAACGCCGCGGTGACGACGACGGATGCCGACGGCAGCACCGCGCAGAAGGACATCACCGTGAACGGGCCGCTGGACATCGGCGGCACCAACGTCTACCTGCTGGGCAACGGCTACGCGCCGACCATCACGGTGCGGAACCCCGCCGGAGACGTCGTGTTCACCGACTCGGTGCCGTTCCTGCCGCAGGACGCCTCGCTCACCTCTCTCGGCGTCGTGAAGGTGCCGGACGGCCTGCCCGAGCAGGTGGGGCTGATCGGGTTCTTCTACCCGACACAGGCGGAGACCTCGTCGGGGTCGTACACCTCGACCTTCCCCGATCTGCAGTACCCGGTGCTGACGCTGAACGTCTTCGACGGCGACCTCGGGCTCGACGCGGGCGTGCCGAGCTCGGTCTACTCGCTCAACACCGACGGGATGACGCAGCTGGCCGGCGGCTCCACCGGGGTCAAGTCGCTCGAGCTCAAGCCCGGCGAGACGACCGACCTGCCGAACGGTCTCGGCACCGTGACGCTCGACGGCGTGAAGCGCTTCGCCTCGTTCGACGTGCACCACGACGCCACACAGGGCTGGATGCTGCTGTTCTCCATCCTCGTGCTGGGCGGCCTGCTCACCTCGCTGTTCATCCCGCGCCGACGGCTCTGGGTCAAGGCGACCGAGCGGGCCGACGGCACGATCCACGTCGAGTACGCGGGGCTGGCCCGCGGCGACGACCCCCGGCTGGTGGACGCCGTGTCCACGCTGGCGAACCGGCATTCGGCCGAATTCGACTCCTCCTCCGCCACCCTCGACACCAAGGTTTAGGCTCTACCCGTGACGCAAACCCTCGACGAGATCTCGATCATCCTCATCTACTCGGCCATGGCCGTGTACGCCATGGCGTTCGTGTCGTTCGCGCTCGATCTCGCGCGGCGGTCGTCGACCGTGAAGCGAGTGGTCACGGCCGAGGCGAAGGTGCCCGAGGTCGTGGGAGCGGCGCCCCGCTCGGGGTCGTCCCCGGCGCCGGCGCCGTACTCGGCCCCGGCGCCGTACTCGGCAGGATCGGGCGATGCGGCCGGTGACCGTCCCGACCTCGTCGCACTCGACGGGCGCGACGAGAATGGCAAGCGCTCGATCGCGTTGCGTCTGGGTGTCTCGTTCACGATCCTGGCCTTCGTCATCCAGATCGCCGGCGTCGTGCTCCGCGGGATCGCGGCCTCGCGGGTGCCGTGGGCGAACATGTACGAGTTCTCGATCACCGGCACCGTGCTGATCGTGGCCGTCTTCCTCCTGCTGCTCCTGCGTCAGGATCTGCGCTTCCTCGGCACCTTCGTCACCGGGCTCGTGCTCGTGCTGCTCGGCGTCTCGACGGTCAACTACTACGTGGCCGTCGCCCCGCTGCCGCCGGCGCTGCAGTCGGCGTGGCTGGTCATCCACGTGCTCGTCGCAATCCTCGGCACCGCGTTCTTCGCGCTCGGCGGCGCGCTGTCGGTGCTGCAGCTGCTGCAGACCCGGGGCGACTCCGTGTCGCGGATCGCGTCGGCGCTGCGC
Source organism: Herbiconiux solani NBRC 106740 (assembly GCF_001571005.1). Classification (GTDB taxonomy): domain Bacteria; phylum Actinomycetota; class Actinomycetes; order Actinomycetales; family Microbacteriaceae; genus Herbiconiux; species Herbiconiux solani. The sequence continues at coordinate 81,795 of NZ_BCST01000011.1, forward strand.
CTGCGCTTCCTCAAGACGCTGCCGGATGCCGAGACCCTCGAGCGGCTCGCCTACCGGGTCAACATCGTCGGCTTCGTGCTCTGGACCTTCACGCTCATCGCCGGCGCCATCTGGGCCGAGCGCGCCTGGGGCCGGTACTGGGGGTGGGACACCAAGGAGGTCTGGACCTTCATCATCTGGGTGATCTACGCCGGGTACATCCACGCCAGGGCCACGCGCGGCTGGCGCGGGTCGCGGTCGGCGTGGCTGGCGGTCATCGGGTTCGCGGCGGTGCTGTTCAACTTCGGGATCGTGAACGTGTTCTTCAAGGGGTTGCACGCGTACTCGGGGCTGTAGGGCGGCGGGGCTGATCGCCCCTCATCGTGTTGTGCTGCGTTCTAGTCGTCGAGGAGCGCGCGGGTGCGGGTGACGCGGTCGCGCCACCAGGTCTCGCGGTCGGGGGTCGCGCGGAAGCGTCCGAGGCGGTCGTGGTCGGCGACGGGACGTTCGACCGGGATCCGGCCGTCCCGCGGCACGAGGCTCCGGCCCTCGGCGACGACATCGCCCTCGAACAGGTCGACCGTGGCGAGCCCGCAGTCGTAGTCGAGCGCGGGGAGGGCCGCAGCCAGGTGCGCGCCCATCGCGATGCCGATCGAGCTCTCGAGGGCCGACGAGACCACCGCGGGCAGGCCCGCCTCGGCGACGACGGCCATCGCCCGGCGGATCCCGCCGAGCGGCTGCGCCTTGATCACGATCAGGTCGGCGGCGCCGGCGCGCGCGACGGCGACCGGGTCCTCGGCCTTCCGCACGCTCTCGTCGGCGGCGACGGGGATGCCGAGATAGTGGATGCGCTCCCGCAGCTCGGCGAGCTCCTCGACGGCGGCGCACGGCTGCTCGACGTACTCGAGGTCGAATTCCGCGAGGCGGTGCACGGCGTGCTCGGCCTCGTCGACGTTCCAGCCGCCGTTGGCGTCGATGCGGATGCGGCCCTCCGGCCCGAGGATCTCGCGCGTCCGGCGCACGCGAGCGACGTCGTCGCCGAGGGTCTGGCCTCGTTCGGCCACCTTGACCTTGACCGTGCGGCAGCCGTCGTAGTGGGCCAGCACGTCGGCGACGCGGTCGGCGGCCACGGCAGGGAGGGTGGCGTTGACGCGGATCTCGGCGCGGCGGATCGGCGGGACCGGGCTCCAGCCGAACTCGATCGCGGCGCGCAGCCAGGAGGCGGCCTCGGCGTCGTCGTACTCGGGGAAGGGTGAGAACTCGGTCCAGCCCTTCGGCCCCTCGAAGAGTGTGAGCTCGCGGACCGTCTGACCGCGGAAGCGGGTGTGCAGGGGGATCGCCACCACGTGCATCCGGTCGAGGAGGTCGCCGAGGGAGGGGAGGGGGGTGGCGCTGTCGCTCGTGCTGCCTACGGGCCGGCCGGTGGTGCTGTCGTCGATCACTCCACAAGTCTCCGGGTCGGCCCACTTATCCACAATCTCGGGGGCCCGGCAGCCGTCTGGGAGCCCGGGCGTAGGCTTTGAACATGACCGATCGCGCCACCGTCTCCGAGATCTTCGACCCCGCTGAATGGGTGGTCGCGCCCGGCTCCGAGAACTTCACCGACATCACGTACCACCTCGACGTCGAGGGGCGCGTGGCGCGCATCGCGTTCAACCGGCCCGAGGTGCGCAACGCCTTCCGCCCCAAGACGGTCGACGAGCTCTACGCGGCACTCGACGACGCCCGGCAGAACCCGCGCGTCGGGGTCGTGCTGCTGACCGGCAACGGCCCGAGCCCGCGCGACGGCGGCTGGGCCTTCTGCAGCGGGGGCGACCAGCGCATCCGGGGCCGCGACGGCTACAAATACTCGGATGAAGAGACGGCCGAGGGCATCGACCTCGCCCGCTCGGGCCGCCTGCACATCCTCGAGGTGCAGCGGCTCATCCGCTTCATGCCCAAGGTCGTCATCGCGGTCGTGCCCGGCTGGGCCGCCGGCGGCGGGCACTCGCTGCACGTGGTCTGCGACCTGAGCATCGCGAGCGAGGAGCACGGCAGGTTCAAGCAGACGGATGCGGATGTCGGGTCGTTCGACGCCGGCTACGGCAGCGCCTACTTCGCCAAGCAGGTGGGGCAGAAGTTCGCGCGCGAGGTCTTCTTCCTGGCCGAGGAGTACAGCGCTCGGCGGGCGTACGAGATGGGCGCGGTGAACGCGGTCGTGCCGCACGCCGAGCTCGAGACCGAGGCGCTCCGCTGGGCGCGGGTCATCCTCGGCAAGTCGCCGACCGCGATCCGCATGCTCAAGTTCGCCTTCAACGCGACCGACGACGGGCTGGTCGGGCAGCAGGTGTTCGCGGGCGAGGCTACCCGGCTCGCCTACGCCAGCGACGAGGCGGTCGAGGGGCGCGACTCCTTCCTCGAGAAGCGGGCTCCCGACTGGTCGTCGTTCCCGTACCACTACTGATGGGTGGGTCTGCGGCTCGCGCTGCTGCTGATTCTGTCCCGGCTTGCTGCGGGCTGTGGTTGAGCGTGGGTGCGCTGACTGCTTCGGCCGGTGCTAGTGTCGGCGCGGCGCACGGTCTGGCTGCTGCGTGGGTGCGGGTGGAGGCGGCCGGAGGGCAGGTGCGGCGCGTGACCGGTGTGGCTCGCCGCCGCCGCGAGTTGCCCGAGGCGGTGGCGCGGTGAGTCGGCCGCTGCGGGTGTTGCGGGGCGCGAGTCCTGAGGAGATGTCGGTGGCGCTGCGGGCGGCCATCGCCCACGACGGTCCCGCGATCTTGCCGCGGGAGCCGTTGAAGCACGGCAGCCGGGGGGCGGACGAGCTGCTCGGCGACCCCGCGGTGCTCGAGGCCGGGCGGGTGCCCGACGAGGTGGCGCCGGCGGTCGCGGTCGTGATCGAGACCTCGGGCAGCTCGGGCGTTCCGAAGCGGGTCGCGCTCAGCGGGGATGCGCTGCTCGCGTCGGCGGCGGCCTCAGAGGGCGTGCTCGGCGGGCCGGGGCAGTGGCTGCTCGCGCTGCCGACCCACTACATCGCGGGGGTGCAGGTGCTCGTGCGGTCGATCGCCGCATCCACCACCCCGCTCGCACTTCCGCCGGGGCACTTCTCGGCCGCGCAGTTCGCCGAGCGTGCCGCCGAGCTCACCGAGCCGCTGCGCTTCACCTCGCTCGTGCCCGCCCAGCTGGCGCGGCTGGTCGAGGCGGCGCGGGAGGACGTGGGCATTCAGCGGGCGGTCGCACGGTTCGACGCGATCCTCGTCGGCGGTCAGGCGCTGCCCGAGAGTCTCGCGGCCCGGGCCGCCGACCTCGGTTTCCGAATCGTGCGCACCTACGGATCGAGCGAGACCGCGGGCGGCTGCGTCTACGACGGCCGGCCGATCGGCCGCACCCGGGCGCGGGTGGTCAACGGCGAACTCGAGTTGACCGGTCCGTCGCTCGCCGAGGGCTATCTGGGCGACGAGGCCCTGACCGTCGATCGCTTCGTGGTCGACGAGGAGGGCCGCTGGTACCGCACGAACGACGGCGGCACCGTGACCGACGGTCTCGTCGAGGTCACCGGCCGCCTCGACAACGTGATCATCTCGGGCGGCGTGAAGGTCTCACTCGACCGCGTGGAGCGCATCGTGCAGAGCCTTCCCGGCTTCGAGCAGGCCGTCGTCGTCGCCCGCCCGAGCGAGGCCTGGGGCCAGGTGGCCGTGGTCGTGGTCGTGCGTGCGGCGTCCGCGTCCGCGGCCGCGGGTGCGGGTGCCGAGGGTGGCCGCTCTGCGGTGGGTGCGGCGGTCGGTGCCGAGGGGGTCGGGTCTGCGGATGCTGCGGCGAGTGACGCGCTCGAGCGGGTGCGGCGTGCGGTCGTCGAGGCGGCGGGGCGTGCGGCGGCCCCCTCCGCCATCGTCGCGGTCGACCGCATCCCGCGCCTCAGCTCGGGCAAGCCCGACCGCCTGACCCTCGCGGCGCAAACCACCCCGTAACCCCTCGTGGGCGCGGGATGGAGCCACCCGCCCCATCACCCCACTCCACCTCCCACTTCACTTCGCCGAGAAGTCACTTTCACGTCCAAAACCGCCCGGGTAGACGTAAAAGTGACTTCTCGACGCCCTCCACTTCGCCGAGACGTCACTTTCACGTCCAAAACGGGCGGGGTGGACGTAACGGTGACTTCTCGGCGAGGTGGGGGGCGGGCGTGGAGCGGGGGCGCGGGGGCGCTGAGTAGAATCGGGGCCGATGTCCAGAACCAAGAAGCGCCCCTCGGGTCACCCCGCGCGCACCGCCACCCGCGGCCAGAAGTCCGCAGCCCCCGCCGGCCCCCGCTCGGCGGCCGGAGCCTGGATCGCCGGGGCGCGCCTGCGCACCCTGACGCTCTCGGTCGCCCCGGTCATCCTCGGCGCCGGCGCCGCGAAGGTCGAGCTCGACGACGTGTCGCGCTGGCTGTTCGTGCTCTGCCTGCTGGTCGCGATCTTCCTCCAGGTCGCGGTCAACTACGCCAACGACTACTCCGACGGGGTGCGCGGCACCGACGACGTGCGGGTCGGGCCGCCGCGCCTCACCGGCTCCGGCCTCGTTCCGGCCAAGCGCGTGCTCGTGGTCGCCCTGGTCTTCTTCGCGCTCGCCGCCGCCGCGGGCCTCGCGATCGTCGTGATCACCGGGCACTGGTGGCTCCTGGCCGTGGGCGCGGCCGCGATTGCCGCGGGCTGGTTCTACACCGGCGGCAAGCATCCCTATGGCTACTACGCGCTCGGCGAGGTCTTCGTCTTCGTCTTCTTCGGGCTGGTTGCGACCGTGGGCACCACGTTCATCCTGCTCGGCGACGTCAACACCGAGAGCTGGCTCTCGGGCATCGCCGCCGGTGCGATCGCGTGCGCGGTGCTGATGGCCAACAACATCCGGGACATCGACCAGGACAAGCTGGTCAAGAAGCGCACCCTCGCCGTGCTGATCGGCCGCACGGCCTCACGCGTCGTCTACGTGTTCTGGATCGCGGTCGCCTACGCGGTGCTCGGCTTCTTCGCGCTGCTGTTCCCGCTCGCCATCCTGACCTTCTTCACGCTGCTGCTCACGCTGCCGGCGATCGTCATCATGCTCACGGCCAAGCGCGCCAAGGAGTACATCATCGTGCTGCAGCTGACCAGCCTGTTCGGGCTGCTCTACGCGCTGGGCCTCGGGGCGGCGTTCGCGTTCTGACCCGGGGCTATTCGGTGCCGGAGGCGCGTCCCGAGTGCGTGGACTTGGTCGTCTCGTCTGAAGCGGCGACGGTGGTCTCGGTCTCGGACTCGATGGTCGCGGACACAGAGGGCACGGCGGGGGACGCCGCAGACGCCGAACCCACCCGGTCGACCGCCTGATCCTCGACGTCCTCATCCTCCGTGCGCCCGGTCGGCGCCGGGCTCGCGGCCTTGTTGCGGTTCGACCGCGCCTCGTAGAGCGTCTGCGACGCCGCTTCGCGCGGACGACGCAGGAAGATGATCGAGACGCAGAGCGCGATCAGGGCCGCGATGACCGCCGCGATCCACTGCTCGATCTGCAGCGCGAGCAGCACCGCGAGCACGACCGCGAAGATGCCCAGGCGGATGAGCGTGTACACGAGCCAGGTGCGTCCAGGTTTCACGGAATCGAGTCTAAGACGTGCTTCCTGACCGCTCACCGGAGCCCCGGCGAACACGCAGTCCGCTCCCGGATCCCGGGGGTACAGTTACTGGCATGGCTCGCGTACTCCTTGCCCTCGTCATCATCGTCGTGGCGTTCACCGTGTACGCGCTCGTCGACTGTCTGATGCTCCCGAAGGCCCGGGTGAAGGCTCTTCCGCGCATCGCCTGGGTGTTCATCATCCTGCTGTTCACGCCGATCGGCGGCATCCTCTGGCTCCTCCTCGGGCGCGGCCGCCCCGTCACCTCGACGCCCCGGCGGGCGATGGGGCCGGATGACGATCCCGACTTCCTCGGCACCATCCGCCCGGTGCCCGATCCCCTCGAAGACGAGCGGATCCGCGAGCTCGAGAAGCGTCTCGCCGAGACCGACGACGAGCCCGACACCGGCAGAACCGAACGGTGACGCCGAGCCCGGCGGCGACGTTCTCCGCCCGGCTCCTCCGGGAGTTCGTCGCGCTCGGCGTGCAGCACGTCGTCGTCTCGCCCGGATCCCGGTCGCAGGCCCTCGCGCTGGCCGCCGCCACGGCCGAGGAGCGCGGCTCGATCTCGCTGCACGTGCGTCTCGACGAACGCGACGCGGCGTTCACGGCCCTCGGGCTCGCGCGCGAGACGGGCCTGCCGGCGCTGATCGTGACGACCTCGGGCACCGCGGCCGCGAACCTGCTGCCGGCGGTCGTCGAGGCCTCGCACTCCGGGGTTCCGATGATCGTGCTGACCGCCGATCGGCCCGCGCGGCTGCGCGGGACGGGGTCGAACCAGACGACCTGGCAGCCGGGGCTTTTCGGGCGGTTCGTGCGGGCCGAGGCTGACGTCGAGGCGCCGGTGTCGTCGTCGATTCCGGATGCGCGGGCCTGGGCGCGCTGGGCGTTCGCCACGGCGACGGGCGCGGGTGGCGGGGCGGGTGCGGCTTCGCCGGCGGGTGATGCTGCTGAGGCTCGCGGTGCGGGCCCGGTGCACCTCAACCTCCAGTTCGTGGAGCCCCTTTCCGGCACCGTGATCGATGACGACGACCCGGAGGCCGAGGGCGAGGTGGAGCTGCTGGCCGCCGAGGAGGCCGCCGACGCCATCGCGCATCCTGGTCGGCTCGCCGACGCCGACGCCGACGCCGACGTGGTGGGCGGCGCCGGCATGGAAGCGGACGCGAGCCGGGCGGGGGCGGGTGGGCTCGCCCGGCCCGCCGCATCCACGTCGGTGCATCTGCCGCAGGGGCCACGCACGCTCGTGATCGCCGGGGCCGACGCGGGGGAGGCTGCCAACGAGCTCGCGCTCGCGGCCGGGTGGCCGCTGATCGCGGAGGTGTCGAGCGGCGCGCGGTTCGGCCCGACGCTTGTCGGTGCGTACCGCACGCTGCTCGACGAGGACGATTTCGGCGGTCGCGTCGAGCGCGTCGTCGTCTTCGGGCACCCCACTCTCAGCCGGCAGGTTCCGGCACTGCTCGTGCGCGAGGGGGTCGAGATCGTCGTCGTGCGCCGGTCCGGTGAGCCTGTGGTGCCCCGGCCGGGTGTCGCGGTGGTCGACCACGTCACGGCGGATCCGGAAGACCGCTCCGACCGCGCCGCGCGCGCCTGGACCGGCCAGTGGGTCTTCGCCGGCCGCGAGCTGCTCGCCGAGGAGGAGGCGGCCGACGAGGTCGCGGCTCCGCTGGTGTCGGCGGGTGGGCCGGGCGACCTTGCCGGGTCCCGCGACTTCGCCCGCGCCGAACTCGCGGCCCTGCGTGCGCCGATCACCCGCCGCTCGCTCGCGCGGGCCGTCTGGCAGGCCAGCTGGCCGCACGACCGGCTCGTCCTGGGGGCCTCCCGTCTCATCCGCGAACTGGATGCGGTGGCGCCGGGTAAGCGCATCCGCGTGCACGCGAACCGTGGCCTGGCCGGAATCGACGGCACGATCGCGACCGCCGTCGGGATCGCCCTGGCGAGCCAGCTCGGCGACCGCGCCCAGGCCGGCGCGAGCGGCCGGCCGGGTGCGAGCGCGGCGCGGCGCACGGGCGCCGC
>NZ_BCST01000012.1 GCF_001571005.1 Herbiconiux solani NBRC 106740
CACCCCGCCGACCACGCCCCCCACCACCCCGCCGACCACCCCCGCCGCCGTGCGCATCAACGAGGTCGAGTCCTCCGGCGGCACCCCCGGCGACTGGGTCGAGCTCGTGAACCCGACCACCGCATCCGTCGACCTGACCGGCTACGTGCTGAAGGACAACGACGACTCCCACATCTTCACCCTGCCGTCCGGCAGCACGATCGCGGCCGGCGGATACCTCGTCGTCGGCGAGCCCGAGATGACCTTCGGCCTCGGCGGCGCCGACTCGGCCCGCCTCTTCGCGGCCGACGGAACCACCCTCGTCGACTCGTACAGCTGGACCGCCCACGCCAGCACGACCTACGGTCGCTGCCCCGACGCATCCGGAGCCTTCCAGACCACCACCCGGCCCACGAAGGGCACGGCGAACGACTGCAGCTCGCCGGTGCGGATCAACGAGGTCGAGTCCTCCGGCGGCACGCCGGGCGACTGGGTCGAGCTGGTCAACCCGGCGAACGCGATCGCGGATGTGAGCGGGTTCATCCTCAAGGACAACGACGACTCGCACGCCGTCACCCTCGCATCCGGAACCACCATCGCCGCGGGCGGCTACCTCGCTGTCGATGTCGACGTGACCGGCGGCTTCGGCCTCGGCGGCGCCGACAGTGCGCGCCTGTTCGCGGCCGACGGTACGACCCTCGTCGACTCCTACAGCTGGACCGCCCATGCCTGGACCACCTACGGCCGCTGCCCCGACGGCACTGGCGACTTCGTCGCGACGCTCGCGGCGACCAAGGGCGCGGCCAACGACTGCGAGGGCGGGAGCACCGGGCCCGTCGCATCCGTCTGGCCCGGCGGCGCTGCGGTGAGCACGGTGGATGTGGCCGGGTACTTCGGCACCAACATGAGTGGCCTGGTCTACGAGGGCAACGCCGCGGCGACCGGCACCGCAGCCGCTCCTGCTCCCGGAACCCTCTGGGCGGTCAAGAACGGCCCCGGCACCCTCTACGAGCTCGGCTTCGACGGCACGAACTGGGTGCCGTCCTCGGCGCCCGGCTGGTCGGCCGGCAAGATCCTGCACTACGCCGACGGCACGGGCAATGTGGATGCGGAGGGCGTGACGCTCACCGACGCAGGCTCCGCGGGCGGCGTCTTCGTCTCGACCGAGCGTGACAACGACGTGAGCGGCACGAGCCGCCCGTCGATCATCCGTTACGACGCCGCCGGGACCGGGACCGGCACGGCCGCGGGCTCGAGCCTCGACGCCTCGATGGAGTGGAACCTCAAGAACGACCTCCCCGCGGTCGGCGCGAACTCGGGCCTCGAGGGCATCACCTGGGTACCCGACGCCGCGCTGGTCGCGAAGGGCTTCATCGACGAGAGCACCAAGGCGGCGTACGACCCGGCCGTCTACGCGAACCACGGCGGCGGACTGTTCTTCGTCGGCCTCGAGGCGAACGGCACGATCTACGCCTACGCGCTCGACCAGGTCGGCGGTGGCTACCACCGCGTCGCCACGATCCTCAGCGGGTTCGAGAGCGTGATGGAGCTGCAGTACGACCCCGCCACCACCCTCCTCTGGGCCGTCTGCGACGACACCTGCCAGGGTCGAAGCGCGCTGCTCGACGTGGCTCCGGCCGGCAGCACCACCGCCACCCCGGGCCACTTCGCCGTCACCGCGGTGCAGGAGCGCCCGGCCGGGATGCCGAACATCAACAACGAGGGCTTCGCGATCGCGCCGAACGAGTATTGCGTGAACGGTTCGAAGCCCGTCTTCTGGTCGGATGACAACGGCACCGACGGCCACGCCTTCCGCGCCGGCACGCTGGACTGCACCGCGACGCCGACCGACCCGGGCACCCCGCCGACGGATCCCGGAACGCCCCCGACCGACCCCGGTACCCCGACCGCGCCGGGTGGCCCGCCGCCCGCTCTGCCGTCCACGGGGTCGGGCTCGGTCGCGATCGACGAGTCGCTGCTGACGGATGCGACCCGCGGCTCGGTCGCCGCCCCCGGTTCCGCGGTCGTCGGCTCGGCGATCACGGTCACCGTTGGCGCCGGGCACGCGGGTGAGCAGGTCGACGTCTGGCTGCACTCGACGCCCGTGCACCTCGCCCGGACCGTCGTGTCGGCGGCAGGCACGGTCTCGGTCACGATCCCGGCCGACACGGCGCCGGGCGCGCACCGCCTCGTGGTGCTCGCGGCCGACGGCACCCCGCTCGGCTGGACCGACCTCACCGTGACCGCGTCGGCGGCCGCGGGTGCAGCTGGGGCTGGCACGGGGTCTGGCGAGGCCACTGGCTCTGGCGCGGGTGCGGGGGCCGGCGCCCTGGCGTCCACCGGCGCCGAGACCATCGCGCCCCTCTCCCTGGCCCTGCTCCTCCTGGCGGCGGGCGCGACCTTCGTAGCCCTCCGCCGCCGTCGCGCCTGACCCCCGCGTAACCCTGGCCTGACCCCGAAACCCTCGCCCGCCTCGCGCGAGCCGTCACAAACCGCCCTATCCCGCCCCGGGTAGGGCGTTTTCTGACGTCTCGGCGGGGGTGCGGGTGGTGGCGCAAGGGCTCTCGCGTCCTTGGCGGCTCGCCGGGGCGGGGCGGGGTGGGGCGGTTTGTGACGGCTCGCGCGAAGGGGCGCGGGGTTACGGGAGGCGGCGGAGGGAGTTCTCGGGGTCGAGCTTCTGGATGAGGACCGCCATGATGTCGTCGAGTTGGCCGACCTGCTCGTCGGTCAGGAGGTCGATCACGTGCTCGCGCACGGTGCGCAGGTGGCCCGGAGCGCTCTCGACGACCTTCGCCCATCCCGATTCCGTCAGGTGGGCGTTGGTGGCGCGGCGATCGCTCGGGCACGGGACCCGTTCGACGTAGCCACGGGCCTCGAGGCGCGAGACCACGTGCGAGAGCCGGGGGAGGGTGGAGTTCGTCGTGGCAGCCAGGGCCGTCATCCGCAGCACGTGGTCGGGGCTCTCGGAGAGCTTCGCCATCACGAGGTACTCGAAGTGGGTGAGCTGTGCGTCGCGGTGCAACTGGGAGTCGAGCACGGCGGGCAGGAGCTCGACCACCGACTCGAACCGGATCCACGCCCGCAGCTGCTCAGGCGTCAGCCACTCCACCCGATCCATGCCCCAATCCTAAGTCCTTGTCCCGACAACCATTCTGCGCGCCCCGCCCTCGGCTCGACCTCGATTCGCTCTCGGTTCGCACGATCTCGCGGCCGCGCCAAAGGTCCTCGACCCGTCAGTTGTTGCCGCCATCCCACCCGGATAGCGGCAACAACTGACGGATCGAGGACCTTGAGCGGGCGGGAAGGGTCAGCTCTGGCGAATGCGAATGCGAATGCGAATGCGACGGCGGCGGAGGAGGGCGAACCCGAGCCCCAGCGCGATCAGCGCCGCCGCAGCGCCGACCCAGACGACCGCCTGCGAACCGGTCGACGCGAGGTCGCCGTGCGAGCCGGAGCCGGCCGCATCCGAACCCGGAGCGCCCGGCTGCCCCGCCCCGGGGTCACCCGGCGTCCCGGTCCCCGGCTGGCCCGTCCCGGGCGTACCCGGTTCGCCCGTGCCCGGCTCGCCGGTGCCGGGCGTACCCGGCCCCGCGTCGGCCACCGGCTGCAGCATGTCGAGCGTGACCGGCAGCGCCTTCACCCAGCGGATGCCGAGGGCGATCGCGGTGCCGTCGAACGACTCGTAGGTGGCTCGGTTCCAGATCCGCTGCCCCTCAGGTACCCGCAGCGGCACCTCCACGACCGGCCCGACCTCCGTCACGACCTCGTGGCCGAACTTGGCGGTGTAGAAGAACGGGCCCTCGATGTCCGAACCGAAGCCGGCGCGGAAGTCGAAGCCGCCGCTGTACGCCGGGTACCGGTTGCTGAACACGAGCGACAGAGCCTCGTCAGCACTGGGATCGGCGGCTGCGGTAGGACCGGCGGCTGCGGTAGGACCGGCAGCAGCAGAACCGGCCCCTCCCGAAGACGGATCGCTGAAGGTCATCCAGTAGTCCTGTGTGATCACCGGCGCACCCGCACACCGCCCCGCCGCCGTGTTGACGTAGCTCGCCAGTACCTCCCCGTCGTCGCTCAGCAGCTCCACCGAGGTCTTGCCGTTCATGTCGAAGGTCTGCGAGAAGGTCTCGCCGTTGCGCTTCTCGATCGGCATCCCGGCGAACACCACCGGCCCCGAGCAGAGCTTGTAGCGCAGGTCGACGGCCAGGCCGTGCGGCCCCCGGTTGAGGTAGTGCAGGTCGGCCAGGTTCGGATCGGCCGCGTTCTGCGTGATCGAGACGTCGCTCGAGTCGGAGGTCGGCACCACGAAGGTGTACTCCAGGCGCTGCGCGACCGCACCGGCCGGAGGGGTGGCCAGGAGCACCGCCGTGTAGACGCCCGGGCTGAGTCGCACGCCCTCCGAGACAGTCGCTCCGGCGTTCAGCCCCGGATCCATCGCGACCTCGTACGAGCCGGTGTACTCGACTCCGGCCGATCCGCTGACGGTGAGTCCGATCCGGCCGTGTCCCGCGTAGGCCATCTCGATCGCGGCGGTGGCCGCTCCCTCGCTGTCGAACTCGAGCTGCTCGAGTGCCGACAGCAGCACGAGGTCGGTGACGTGCAGGGTCGTGGTGACCGCCGCATCCGCTGTGCTGAGGGTCACGGGATGCTCGCCCACGGGCAGGTCGGCCGCGAGCTGGATGCCCCGCCGTGACGTGCCACCCGGGCCCGCGATGCCGGTGAGCACGCTCGACCCGTCGAGGGTCACCCGGTAGGCCTGGCCCGCGTCGAGCCCCGAGACGTCGACCTCGACGATCGTGCCGGGACGCGCCCAGGCCCGGTCGAACGAGATCGCCGGGTCGCCGGTCGGAGCCGGAGCCGTTCCCGGCACCGTGATCTCGAGGGCGGTGTGGTGGCCCGAGTCGCCGAAGCCGACCTGGCCGTAGTAGCTCGCACCGGCCTCGAGTCCCGACCACGAGACGCCGACGGATGCCGGTTGGCCCAGCGTGGTCTGCAGAGTGGTCGGCGTCACCGTGAGAGCGCCCGCGTTCGTGCTCGTCCCGAGCACGTAGCTCGTGAGGGTGTAGCCGAGGTCGCCTTCGCCCGAGAAGAAGTCGACGTCGAGCACGTAGCGCCCGGCCGGCAGCCCGGCGAAGTCGATCACCTCGTGCGAGCTCGACGTCGCGGCGTCGGCCCAGGGGATGAGCTGCTGCGTCGAGTCCAGCGACGAGAGGTGCAGGTCGAGGTCGGCCGAGGGGTCGGCGCCGTCGAGCACGAAGTGGGCGAGGGTGGTGCCGTCCGGGACGTCGACGACGTGCCGGTCGGATCGCACGGGCTCACCGATGGGAGCGGCGGTGCCGGAGCCGGACATCACCTCGCCCTTGACGAGGCCGGCGTGGCTGATGGCGAACGACTCGGTGGCGCCGACCGAGACCGGGATCTCGAGCGATCCCGAGGCGCCGTCGCCGGTCGCGACTTCGGGCACGTCCAGAGAGACCGGGCGCACCGCGACGGGCAGGGTGACGGTGGATGCGGCGTCGGCGACGTCGTGCCAGATCAGCTGGCCGGTGACGAAACGATCGACCGGCGCATCCGTTCTGGTGAAGGTCACCGAGTACTGCTGCTGCTCGCCTGCGGCCGAGAACGTCAGCGTGCTCGGGGTCACGACCGCGTCGATGCCGTCGAGCGCGGGCGCGGTGACGGCGTAGCTGCCGGGCCGCGTCGCGGTGACGGTGCGGGTGATCGTCTCGGAGCCGGCCAGTCCGCCGATGCTGATCGAGGGCAGGTTGAGCTCGGAGGGGTCGATCGTGTCGACGCCGAGGTCGACGTCGGCCACCGACTCGATGTAGCCGTACCAGTCGGTGGGCCCGTTGAGGTAGAGCATCCCGGGGTCGAAGTAGCGGGTCGGGTCGATCTGCCCGGCTCCCTGCGCGAACGGATCGGTGTTCGGCGCCCCCGAGGCGTCGACGGTGTCGTGGGCGGTGGTCATCATGGCCGACTTGATCTCGCTCGGCGAGGCATCCGGATGCTCGCCCAGGTAGAGCGCGGCGAGCCCGGCCACGTGCGGAGAGGCCATCGACGTGCCCGAGAGCAGCGCGTAGTCGCCGTCGGCGCCCGGCTCGCTCGAGAAGGCGGCGAGGATCGCGACGCCGGGAGCGGCGATGTCCGGCTTCAGCACGTCGCTGCCGTCGGCCAGGATCGGGCCTCGGGAGGAGAATCCGGCGACCTGCGGGGTCACCGGCGACGGCAGGCCGGCCGGGTTGCCGTCTTCGAGCGTGACGGTGGCGCCGGGGACGGCCGCGTAGGTGTGGAGGGTCTCGTAGGCGGCCGCATCCACGTGCACGGTGGGCAGCACGTGGGTGTCGAGGTCGATCGAGCTCGGGGTGGGGTTGACCATGACGACGCCGATGCCGCCCGCGCGGGCGACCTCCTCGGTCTTCGCGGTGCGGTCGACGACCCCGCGGTCGCAGAGCACGATGAGACCCTTGGCCTTGGCGGGGTCGAGGGTGCCCGGGCCGCAGAGGGCGGGGGAGTCGGCGCCGGCCGCCGCGACGGCGGTGGCGTCGACGAAGGAACCCGTGACGGGAGCGTCGGCGGGGACCGTGATGGAGCCGCCGAGGATGCTGCGGCCGTCGCCGAGCTTCACCGTCGCCTCGTAGGAGGGGATGGTGCTGGCGGCGACGGTCGTGATCCAGGGGGCGGCGTTGTCGGCGGTGGAGGCCTTGTCGCCGTCGTTGCCCGCCGAGGCGGCGACGAAGACGCCGACCGCGGCCGCGTTGAGGAAGGCCTCGTCGGTCAGCGAGACGGTGGTCTGCGCGGCGCCGCCGCCGATGGAGTAGTTGATGACGTCGACGCCGTCGGCCACCGCGGCGTCGATCGCCGCGAGCAGGTCACCCGTCTGGCAGCCGTCGTCGTCATGGGTCTCGCCTGACCAGCAGGCCTTGTACATCGCGATCTTGGCCCCGGGGACGACTCCCGAGATGTGGCCGAAGTCGCGGCCGGCCACGGTCGCGTCGACGTCGGCGTCGCCCGCGGCGGTGCTGGAGGTGTGCGAGCCGTGCCCGCTGCCGTCGCGCGGGGAGAGGTAGTCGTGCGCGCCCACCGCGATCGGGTTGAAGCTGTCGACGAAGTAGCGGGCCGTGATCAGCTTGGTCGAGCAGTCGCCGGCGTCGAAGCCGGGGCCGGTCTCGCACTCGCCGCGGAAGGTCTGGCCGTCGGCCTTGTCGAACACGACGGTGTCCCCGTCGCGGTAGGGCTCGGCCCCGGGGGCGGTGCCGAGCGGGTCTCCGGCGAAGGAGGCGTTCTCGGGGCTGATCCCGCTGTCGATCACGCCGACGACGATGCCGTCGCCCGCGGAGGCGGCGCCGCCGGTCTGGGCCCAGACGCCGTCGGCGCCGGAGAGGCCCAGGAAGTCGGTGGACGAGGTGGCCTGCAGGTGCAGCAACTCGTCGGGGACGACGGCGGCGACCCTCGGGTCGGCGGCCAGGGCTTTGGCCTGCGAGCTGCTGAGCACACTCGCGAAGCCGTTGGTGGTGAGGGTGTAGTTCGTGGTGATCGCGGCGTCGACCGAGTCGGCGACGGCCTGCTGCTGACCGGCGAGGTAGCCGGAGTAGTCGGTGACGCGGCGGGACGAGACGTCGAGGTCGTCGCCGTCGACGGGTTGCGTGGCGCCGAGGGTGGCGACTCCGCCGCGGTAGGTGGCGACGGCGGCGTCGCGGAGGGTGACGATGTAGCGGCCGTCGGCGAAGGTGCGGGCGGATGCGGGCGGCTCGGCCGGTGCGGGGGCGTCGGTGGATGCGGCTGTTGCCGGGGTTGCCGGGGTTGCCGAGGTTGCCGAGGTGGCCGGGGTGGTCGCGGCCGTCGCGATGCCGGCCGGGACGGTCGCGGCGAAGGCGGATGGCGCCGACAGGGCTCCGAGCCCGGCCGCGAGGACCAGCGCGGTCGCCGCTGCCCCCAGACGGACGCCGCGACGATCGGTGGAGCGGCGGGGAGGCCGCGGGGTGCCGGAGTGAATGTTCACGGGATTCCTTGTTCGAAGACGTGACGGAGTTCTCGCCTGATCGCGGGCCCCCGGAGTACCCCCATCTTCGGGGGCCACCGTGGCGCTGCCGTGGCCGGAAGCGGTCAACGTCCGCGAGAGGCCACCCCCGGAAACATGATTGTTACGTGGCCCCGCCCCCAGTCCTCGACCCGTCAGTTGTTGTCGCCATCCCGCCCGAATAGCGGCAACAAGTGACGGATCGAGGACAGTCGGGTTGGGGACGGGCTAGCGGCGGCGGATGGAGGCCAGGGACCACTGGCGCACCTGGCCCGGGCGCGTGGTGGTGCAGGTGGAGAGGAGGGCATCGGAGAGCTGCTCCTCGAGGTCGACCACGATCTCGCCGGCCGGCGCCGCCAGGCGCACGGTCCAGCGGGCGGTACCCCCGCCGTCGTGCCACTCCTCGCCGAGCGGGGCGTAGGCATCCAGACCGTCGTCGCCGTACTCGAGCCGCGCGTAGTGCTGCGCCGCCTGCACCGGATGCGTGAGCGAGCTCCGCCCCCGGTAGAACTCCTCGACGACCCGGCCGTCGAGGTAGGCGTCCGCGATCCCCGCGGCATCCCCGTCGTCGACCCGCCCGTAATAGAGGCCGTGCGGGAAGAGCACCATCGTCCCGGCGAAGCGGTCGCCGCCGAGGTGCGAGCACTCCCAGGTCTCGTCGGGGTAGGCCTCCGCGAGCCGGGTCACGACCTGGCGCCCGCGCACCGCGCAGCACTGGTCGTGCCGGGCGTGTGCGCAAACTGCGAAGACGGGCCGATCGGATGCGGTGCCCGCCGAGCCGTCCAGCGGCACCTCGAGCAGGTCCTCCGGTGACGACACCTCGCCCCAGCGGACGGTCTCGTGGCCGGGACGCGAGTCGACGAAGGCCCACTTCCAGCTCGTCTGCTCGGGCCGGCGGCCGGTGCGGCGGATGGCGAGCGGCCGCATCCCCGCCGCTTCGATGCGCGTCACGAGCGCGCGCCCGAGCTCGGCGTCGAAGGGCGGGTCGAGGAACGCCCGCGTGCCCCAGGCCCCGGAGATCTCGACCAGGAACCACTGCAGCCCGCGCGACCCGGTGGCGGCGAGCGGATCCATCCGCTCCCGCGACCGGTCGCTGCACGGCGCCCAGCCGTCACCGACCGGATCGTTGCCGAACCCGCCGGAGGAACCGGGCGCAGGGCGCGACGACGGCGGCTGCCCGGTGGAGGGCAGCGCCCTCGTCATCGGACGGACCGGCCGCGTCGCAGCTCCCGCATCCCGGAGACCATCACGCGGGAACCAGGATCCCCTCGCGCAGCAGCCGTCGGGCGACCACGACCGCACTGGCCGGGTCGAGGCCGGCGAACTCGCTGAGCGCGATATCTCCGCCCTCGTGCAGCTGGCGTACGGCGGCTTCGGCCTCGGCGGGCAGCGAGACGGTCTTCGAGGCGGTCCGGATGCGCACGGTCTCGCCGTCGGGAGAGAGCGAGACGGCGGCGTGCAGCGAGCCGCGCCACCGCACGGTCGACACGGGGCCGAGGGCCGCGATGAAGTCGATCGTGGCGAGCGGCGACACCGGCTCGGGGCGCGTGGCCGAGGCGAATCGCGAGGCGAGGCGCTTCGAGACCGTGACCGCCGCATCCGTCGCAGGCGCAGCATCCGTCGCACCCGCAAGTGCATCCGCACCGGCCCCACCCGAAGCCATCCCCGCGAACGCCTCCTGCAGCGCGGCGAGCGTCTCGTCGACGACGCCCTGCATCGCGGCCGGATCCGAGAAGTCGAGCCCCGCGGGCAAGGACGAGCGTAGTGCGGCGATGTCGCCGAGCGAGCCGATCAGCGCCTGCACGACGTCGGCGCGGGTGTAGGCGGCGACGCCGATCGTGAGGTGCACGCTGGTGCCGCCAAGGGCTTCGGCCGAGTGGATCCACCCGCGCGGAAGATAGAGGGCGTCACCGGGCCTGAAGACGGCGTCGATCACGGGCTCGTGGGTCGCCGCTTCGGCGACGGCGGCACGGTGGTCGCTCCACGGCTGGTCGCGCAGCGGGTCGGGATGCACGGGGGCATGGATGCGCCAGTGCTTCTCGCCCGCGATCTGCAGCACGAACACGTCGTGCACGTCGTAATGGGGGTCGAAACCGCGCGAGGAAGCCGGGGTGATGTACGCGTTCACCTGCACCGGATGCCCGAGGTCGTCGACCAGTCGCCGGGTGAAGTCGATCAGCGGCGGCCAGGTGCGGTGCAGGCCCTGCAGCACGATCGTGGCCCCGCCGGCGAACTCGGCGAGCACCTTCTCGGAGCTCACCTGGTCGCCCACCTCGGCACCGAAACCCCCGGGCGCCGTGTATGACGAGGGGGAGAGCACCGAGCCCTCGTGGGCCATGCGGATGAACGGGGTGCGCAGCCCGCGCTCGCTCACGAGCTCGTCGACCGCGGCCTCGGTCAGCAGGTCACGGAAGCCCTCGGGGAGGGTCGATGCGCGCGACAGCAGGGGCTTCTGCGCCCAGAACTCACGGTCGAACTCGTCCGGATCGACCGAGATGCAACGGGAGAGCGCGGGCCGGGCGACCGACCCGCGCTCGAGTTCGATCGTCACGCCGAGCCGTCAGCCCCGCCGTCGTGGCCACCGGGGTTGGCTCCGCCGTCAGCGGTGCCCTCTCCCTCGTCAGCCGAGCCGTCGGCTCCGCCGTCGTGGCCGTCGGGGTTCGCCCCGCCGTCGGCCGGACCCTCGCCGCCCGCAGCGGAGCCGTCGGCCCCGCCGTCGTGGCCGCCCGGGTTCGCTCCGCCGTCAGCGGTTCCCTCGCCGCCCGCAGCTGCGTCGGTCGTGATGTCGTCGTCGTCGATTGCCATCTGATCTCCTCTCACCGGCGGCATGATGCCGTCGCTCGAAGCGTACGCCCGACCCCTGACACGGCGCATCCTCCCCTTGTCGCATTTCGACCCGGAGGTGGTTGGCGGGGCGCTGTCGGGCGGGTGGCGGGTGACTGGCGGGCTGCTGTCGTGGTCGGTCCCGAATGCGCGCCCTAGCGTTGCATCCATGAACGAGACACGCATCATCACCCTCCGCCGGGAGCGGGGCTGGACCCAGGAGAAGCTCGCGGCCGAGAGCGGCGTCGCCGTGCGCACCGTGCAGCGGCTGGAGAGCGGCCAGGACGCCAGCCTCGAGACCCTCTCGATGGTCGCGAAGGCGCTCGGCGTCACGGTGGGGGAGCTGTTCTCCGCGGTGGAGAGCGACGACTTCCAGGCCGCGGTCGGGGCCCTCGACGACCGGTCGGCCACGCAGCAGCGTCAGCGCGACGGGGCCGTGGCCGGCTACCGCTACCTCTACACCGGGGTGGGGCTCGTCGTCTCCGTCGGCGTCATCGTGCTGATCGGTCTGCAGATCGTGCCCGGGATCGCCATCCTCCTCACCGGTCTCTACTGGGCCGGCGGGGCGCTGCTCGGGCGCTTCCTGCTGGCCTCGGTCATCAATCCGCGGCTCGACGCGAAGTACCCGCTCTCGATCCCCACCCCTTCGCGGCGCGACCGCTGACGGTGTCGGCCGGCCTGGCGCCCGGGATCGGGGAGCGCGATGGGGAGCGGTCCCCATCGCCCCAAGCGAGTAGGCCTGGATAGGGTCGGGCAACGGTTGCGATCGGTAAAGGGGAGTGGGTCGGTATGCGGAAGGCACGCGGTTCGAGGGGCACAGGGCCGGCGACGGCGGCGCGGGGTACCGCCCTCGCGGCCCTCGCGCTGGCCGGCTCGATCCTCCTCAGCGCCTGCACGCCCGAACCGGAACCCGCGCCCGACCCGGTGGACACCTCCAGCGCGGCGCTCCGCGAGCAGCTCCTCCAGATCGAGGGCCTGTCCGACCCGGTGCAGACCCGCGGCGGCCTCGACTACGAGCTGCGGTTCGCGATCGACGATCCGGAGCGCGCCGCGGACGCGACCCGTGAGGCGCTCGATGCGTTCCATGCCTCGGGGGTCTCCGAAGCCCTCACCGAGGACAGTGCCGAGTTCTACGACACCCCGCCGAGATTCCAGCTCAGTATCGTCGAGGTCGGTTCGAAGGGCGCCGGCCCCCATCTCGACCTGCCGATCACCTCCGAGGGCGACACGCCGACCCTGGCCGCAGCCGTCGCCACCTGGAGCCGGATGGACCAGATCGAGGGTGTCGAGCTGCAGACGAGCACCTTCGACACCGCGGCCTTCGAGCTGGCCTACGCGGTCGACTTCGCAGGGCTGCTCGCGGGCGTGCGGCCGACCGCGGTGACCGAGCAGCTGCGCCAGATCCTCACCGACGCCGGGTACGACGCGGCGGCCTCCACGATCAAGGCGGCCATCACGGCGCCCGAGGCGAGCAACACCGTCGGCGGCGAGGAGAAGTACGTGCAGGGCACCCGGTTCGCCCGCGCCTTCCTGCCGCTGAAGGAGGTGGCTGGGCCGAACTTCGCCACGGTGTCGTACCTCATCCCGCCGGGCGGCACGACCGTCGACATCTACGTGCTCCCCAAGCTCGACGCCGATGGCACGCTCCTTCCGCTCGACCTGACCGGCGAGACCGTGCGCACCGCCGGCGAGTCGATCCAGACCGGCGACTTCCACTCCTCCTGGGATCTGCGAGACGTCATCGTGTTCACCCAGGACGGCATGCAGACGTTCCCGACCGATGCCTGACCAGTGGATGGCGGGCCAGCCCGCGCCGCAGCAGCCCGCGCCGCAGCAGCCCTGGCCGCAGCAGCCGACGCCGCAGCAGCCGATGCCTGACCAGTGGATGCCGGCGAACCCGACCCCGCCCCCCTTCCCGCCCCGCGCATCCGCCCGCCTGCCGTTCCCCTCGTGGCCGGTCTGGCTCGTCTTCGCGCTGCTCCTCCTTCCGAGCCTGGCGATGCTCGGCGTCCTCGGCCTCACGAAGGACGGCGCCGCATCGCTGCTCGAGGAGCAACGCGACGCCGTCGACCGTAACCTCGTGCTCACCGGCACGCTGAGCGACGTCGACACCTCGTCGGGGATGCCGAACACCACGAGCTACTACGACGTCGAGGTGCCCGACCCGGCGACCGGCGTCACCGAGACGTTCACCTTCAGCGGCGAGACCCAGTGGGGCTTCCCGCCGTCGTCGGAGTACCCCGAGCACATCGACTTCCTCGTCGTCCTCGACGACCGGCCGCGCCCCGTGAAGCACGGGCCGGTCGGCACGGTCGACCCGGTCACCCACGAGACGCTCCAGGATGCGGAGAACGACTTCGCCACGTCGAGCGCCGTCTGGGTCACCGGCATCGTCGTCTTCTGGGTGTTCACGCTGGGTCTGCCGGCCCTCGCGGTCGTGCTCGCCGTGCGCCGGCACCGCGCGAAGAAGCGCCGAGCGGCTCCCGTCAGGCTCTGACCGGCGCGTTCGGCGTGATCCCGTACAGCACGTGGTCGTCGAGGTACCGCCACACGGTTCCGGTCTCGGTGAACCCGGCGCTCCGCAGGGCTTCGAGGT
Organism: Herbiconiux solani NBRC 106740; assembly: GCF_001571005.1. Classification (GTDB taxonomy): domain Bacteria; phylum Actinomycetota; class Actinomycetes; order Actinomycetales; family Microbacteriaceae; genus Herbiconiux; species Herbiconiux solani. Next base: position 13,413 of record NZ_BCST01000012.1, read on the forward strand.
GGAAGCCCAGCGTCACCTTCGGGGGCGCCTGGTGCAAAGCCTCTCCCCAGACCGACTCGCGGCGGCGCAGCGCCTCGGCGTAGCGCGGGCTCTCGGCCACCGCCTGCCACCACTCGTCCCAGGTGTCGGTGTCGCCCGCGAACGTCGACTCCTGCATCTCGGCGTCGTCGTCGCGTGCGATGCGCGCGAGCGTCGCCTCCTGATGCGTGTCGTACGCGAGGTGATCGCCGTTCAGCAGGATGCCGCCGGGGCGCAGGATGCCGGGCAGCGCCCGGTAGACGTCGACGAGCTCGCCGGGCTGCAGCCAGTGCAGGGCGGTCGACGAGACCACGGCGTCGAAGGGCGCGTCGGCGATGAGCGGATGCTCGGCCCAGTCGGGCCGCGCCAGGTCGACCTCGGCGGTCGTGAGCCGCGGGTCGGCCGAGGCGAGGTCGGCCGCGATCGCCAGCAGCGCCGGATCCTTGTCGGCGACGACCGCCCGGCCCTCGGGCACGGCCGTCAGCACCCGGGCGGCGAGCGATCCGGTGCCTCCGGCGAGGTCGAGGATGCGCGGCTCGTCGACCCCCTCGCAGACGGCGGCGACGACGCGGGCGATGGTGTCGAAGCGCTCGGCGCGGTGGCGGATGTAGCCGGTCTGCTGCGCATCCCAGCGGGCGGCGAGCATCCGGGCGTCGCGGATACGGGTGTCGGCGAGGGTGGCGTCGGCGAGGGTGGTGTCGACGACGGTCGTGGTGTCGTTCATGGGTTCTCCTGAGTGATGGTCTGCGGGGTTCGAATAGAGGGAGTGCGGGCGACGGATGCGGGCCCGGGCAGCGCGAAGTCGAACCGCGACCGCCCGGCCCCATCCACCAGCCGGCGCGTGACCACGTCGTAGACGGGATCGAGCAGCTCGGGCCGCAGCAGGTCGCACTGCGCACCCGCCCCGGCGACCCGCCCGCCGTGCAGCACGATCACGTGGTCGCACACCTGTGCCGCGAGTTCGAGGTCGTGCAGGACGACCACGACGGTCGGGGCGATGCGGCCGAGCAGCGCGACGATCTCGAGCCGGTGCCGGATGTCGAGGTGGTTCGTCGGCTCGTCCAGCAGCACGTGCGAGGCGTTCTGGGCGATCGCCCGGGCGAGGGCGACGCGCTGCAGCTCGCCGCCGGAGAGGGTCGCGAGCCGGTCGAGCGCCCGATGGGTGAGCCCGACGGCGTCGATCGCGCCGGCCACGCGGTCGTCCTGACCCGCGCCACCGGCCCGGAGCGGGCCGTGCTCGGCGAGGCCGCCGAGGGCCACCTCGTCGACGACCCGGAGGGCGGGATCGGGCTCGGCGCGCTGGCCGACCTCGGCGACGCGGCGCGCGATCCACCGCCGAGATCGGGCGCGGATGTCGTGACCGTCGACGCTCACCCGGCCGGCTGCGAGCGGCACGGCGCGGACGAGGGCGCGCAGGAGGGTGGTCTTGCCGCTCCCGTTCGGGCCGACGATCCCGGTCACGGCGCCGGTGGGCGCGGTGATCGAGACGTCGTCCAGCAGAACGCGGCCGCCCAGCCGCACGGTCACGCCATCCGCCGTGATCATCCGAGCGCGCTCAGCAGGCCGCTCAGCTTCGCCGGCCCTTCGACCGACAGGAGGCTGGGCGGGTCGGTGTAGGCGAAGGGGAGGGCGATCACGCGCTGGTCGCGCACCGCCGAGAGGCCGGCCACCCCGGGGGCGCCGAGGAACGAGTCGACCGTGCTCTGGGGGTCGCCGCTGGAATAGAGGAGCACGATCGTCGCCGGGTCGCGCGAGATGATGTCCTCGACGTTCGCGTCGAACACGCGCTCGCCGGAGTCGGCGTAGACGTTCGTGAGACCGGCCGCCGCGAAGACCGGCGTCACCATGCTCGGCCCGCCGTAGGGCGAGAGCACGCTGCCGCCGGACGAGACGTAGAGCGCGGCCGCCGTGCCCCCATCCGGAGCCACCGCGCCGACGGTCGACGTCGCATCGGCCACGACCTGCTCGGCCGTGCCGCTCTCGCCGAGGAGTGCGCCGAGGGTGCGCACCTCGCTCCAGACGCGGTCGAAGGTCGCCGTGCCGCTCAGTTCGGGGCCGGGGTCGGCGCAGTAGGCCGAGGGCGTGTACACCGCGATGCCGCTCGCGGTCAGGGCGGCGCGGTCGACCGCGTTCTCGGGGGCGATCACGAGGTCGGGCTCGGCGCCGAGGATGCTCTCCTGCGAGACGACCGACCCTCCGGTCGCGTTCTTCTCGGTCGAGAGCACGCTCTGTGCCTCGAGCGCGCTGTAGGTCGCATCCGCGTAGAGCCCGGGCTGGAGGGGGGAGGTGACGGCGACGATCCGGTCGACCGCCCCGAGGGCTTCGAGGTTCGGCAGCTCGTCGTTGTTCACGAGCACGATGCGCTGGGCGGGGGAGTCGAGCGTGACCTCGGAGCCGCAGTTCTCGATCGTGACGGGGAAGCCGGCGGCGGCGTCGGCAGCGGCGGAGTCGGCGGCGGCGTCGGTCGGGGCCGAGGCGGGGGCGGTACCGCTGCCTGCCGCGCAGGCGCTGAGGGCGGCCAGCGCGAGGGCCGAGACGGCAAGCGCGGCCGCGGCCCGCCGGGTGGGGTGTCTTCTCATGGTTTTTCTTTCTCTCGGGTGTCGTGTTCTCTGGGGTGTCGTGTTCTCGGGGTGTGGTGTTCTCTCGGGTGCCGTGGGGTTTCGAGGTCTCGTCGGATGGTGCCGGCGTCGGGGTGGGGTTCGAGCCCTACGCCCGCGAGTCCTGCCGCAGCAGCAGAAGAAGGAAGGGCGCGCCGATGACGCCCGTGATCACGCCGACCGGGATCTCCTGCGGCGCGAACGCGGTGCGCGCCACCGTGTCGGCGGCGAGCAGCAGGATCGCGCCGAGCAGCGCGACCACCGGGATCACCGCGCGGTGCCGCCCGCCCACGAGGCGCCGGGCGAGATGGGGCACGACCAGGCCGATGAAGCCCACGCCGCCGACCGCCGCGACCGTCACTCCGACCATGGCCGACACCCCGACCATGAGGCCGATGCGGGTGCGCTCGGGGTCGATGCCCGCCGACCGGGCCGAGTCGTCGCCCGAGGCGAGCGCATCCGTCAGCGGAGCGATGATGACGAGGGCGGCGATGCCGATCACCGCGGCGACGGATGCGGCGGCGAGCGCGAGCGGCTGCACCGTCGCGAGCGACCCCAGCAGCCAGAACAGCACCGACCGGGCGGCCTCGGGGGAGTCGCTCGAGAACACGAGGAAGCTCGTCGCGGCGTTCAGCGCGTAGCCGACGGCGAGACCGGCGAGGACGAGCCGGAACGGGCCCCGCCGGTGGGCGACCCCCGCGAACAGGAGCACGAGGAGCACTGCGCCGATCGCACCGGCCAGCGCCGCGCCCGAGAACAGCAGAGCGCTTCCGCCTCCCGCGACGAGCACGACGAGCGCGACCCCGGTGGAGGCGCCGGAGTTGAGGCCGAGCAGGTAGGGGTCTGCGAGCGAGTTGCGCACGAGCGCCTGCAGCATGACTCCGGCGACCGCGAGCACAGCACCCGCCACGAGCGCCATCGCCACGCGGGGAGCCCGGGTCGCCCAGACGATCTGCTCGGCCGAAGCGGGCCAGTCGCCCTGACCGGTGCCGAGCAGGTGGTCGCCCAGCACTCCGGCGACGGTCGCCGGGTCGATCGGCACCGGCCCGATCGCGAGGGCCGCGAGAGCTGCCAGCCCCGTCGCGGCCAGGAGTGCAGCGACGACGGTCGTGCTGCGGCGTCGGCTCCGGCGAACGGATGCGACGACCTCGGCGGGGGTGGAGCGGACGGTCACGAGGGCCTTCCCGGGTTATTGAGAACGATTCTCAAGTACAGTAACCCATCGAGGTGGCCTCCTTCGACACAGCAGGTCGGAGGGTGTCCGAACTCGGACTACTGAGATCCGGGTCGCCGGGCAAGCGCCCGAATGCCGGGCTCCGAAAACTTTTTGATCCGGGGCGTGACGAATCACCCGTTCGTTGCGTCTCACCTGTAGAAGCACGCACCACCCCGGTGAGAACCGGGCCCTACCCGAAGGAGAACCACCATGGCCACCACTCCCACCACCCCGGCTGTGAAGACCCCCACCCCCCTCACCGCCGCCCCCGGCACGACGACCCAGACCGACCTCGGCAAGACCGTGATCGACGACGGCGTCGTCGCGAAGGTCGCCGGCATCGCGGCCCGCGAGTCGCGAGGCGTGTACGCCCTCGGTGGCGGAGCGGCCCGCGCGTTCGGCGCCATCCGTGAGGCCGTCGCCGGCGCCGACAAGAGCCAGGGCATCAGTGTCGAGGTCGGCGAGACCCAGGTCGCGGTCGACGTGACGCTCGTCGCCGAGTACCCGGCGCCGCTGCAGGACATCGCCGACGGCGTGCGTTCGAACATCATCCGCGCGGTCGAGACGATCGTCGGGCTCGAGGTCACCGAGGTCAACGTGACCGTCAACGACGTGCACCTGCCCTCCGACGACGCCGACCAGGCCGCTGAGGCACGAGTCCAGTGACCGCCTCAGCCACTCGCACCGGCATCCTGATCGGCGCCGTCCTGGCGCTGACCTGGATCGTCATCGGATTCTGGGCGTTCTTCTTCGTCGCGATCGCCATGGCGGTCGGCGCGCTGATCGGCCGAATCGTCGAGGGCAAGCTCGACGTCTCCGCGCTGGTCGGGGCGTTCCGCGGAAAGCGCTCGTCGTCATGACGCCCGCCGCGACCACCGTCGCGGCCCGCCCCGGCACCGCCCGCCCTGCGACCGTCGACCCGGCTACCGGCGGCCCCGCCAGCGGCCGAGAGCGCGGTCGCAACCGCATCACCACGAAGGCCCTGAACCGGGTCGTCGCGGCGGTGACGGCCGATGCGCTCGGTGTGAAGGCATCCCGAGTGGGGGTGGAGCTGGCCGATGAGAACGGAATCCTCGTTCTCACGGTCACCACCCCCATCCGGGTCGTGTCGCTCGGCCGGGTGCGCGACGGAGCGGTGGCGCGCTCCGGCGGTTCCGTCGTCGAGCGGGCCGCCCGGGCGCAGGAGACGATCCGCGACCGCGTCAACGAGATCACGGGCTCGGCCGTCGGCCGGGTCACCGTCCGGCTCTCCGGAGCCGACATCCAGGAAGAGGAGCGGGTGCGATGAGCGAGACCCAGAGCATCGGCGCGAGCCGGAGCGACGGCGCGAGCCAGAGCGTCAGCGCGAGCCAGAGCGTCAGCGCGAGCCAGCCCCCGAGCCTCGACCAGAACCAGAGCATCTACCGCCACATCGGCCGTCGGGAGACCCACTCCCCGCGGTCGCTGCCGGCGATCGTGCTCGCCGTGCTGCTCATCCTCGTGCTGGCGTGGCTCGGCACCGAGATCGTGCTCGCCCTGCTCGGGGCGCCCGCCCTGCTGGTGGCGCCGTTCGACATGTTCACCTCCGCGGTGCACCTCGTCGACGCGCCGGCCGGGATCGTCGCGACCGCGGGCATCCTCGTCGCGGTCATCGGCCTCGCGCTGGTGATCACGGCGATCGCCCCCGGTCGCCGGGCGCGGCACCTGCTGTCGGCCGAGCGCACGGTCGTGGTCGTCGACAACGAGGTGATCGCGTCGGCTCTCGCCCGGCACGCCTCGCTCGCCGGCGGCGTCGATCCGGACAACGCGACCGTCTCGGTCACCCATCGAGCCGCCGAGGTGCGCCTCGTCCCGACGTCGGGCATCCCCGTCGACCGGGCCGCGGTCGACGAGGCGGTCGACGGACAACTCGCCTCGTACGGGCTCCGGCCCGCCGTGCGCCCCCGGGTGCGCGTCACGGAGACAGGAAGGATCGGCGCATGAACAGCACCAATCGAGCCGCCAACCGGCTGTTCGTGCTCGTGATCGGGCTCGTCCTGCTGGCCGTGGGGTCGGTGGCTGCGGCCGCCGTGCTCATCCCCGCCATGCGCGACGGCTGGAAGGACGCCACCGGGCCGGTCACCGACCAGGTCTCGGCCTGGCTGCAGCAGACGCCGCTCGGCGACACCGGGGTGAGCTGGGTCATGCCGGCGCTCCTCGTGCTCGCGGTGATCGCGATCATCCTGTCGATCGTGTTCATCGTGCGCCAGGGTCGTGGCCGCACTGGCGTCGTCGTGACCGAGCCCACCAGCGAGCACGGCACCACCGTGATCGAGTCGGCGCTGGCCGAGCACGCGCTGCAGGATGCGATCGGCGGTCGTGCCGAATTCGTCGCGTCCCACGTGAGCACCTACCGCGTGAAGCGCACCCCGGTGCTGAAGATCTCGGTCACCTGCCGCCGGGGCGTCTCGCCGAAGGATGCCGCGACCATCGTCGAAGACGCCGTGCGCGCCCTCGACGAGCTGCTCGGCCGCCGCATCCCGGCGCTCGTGCAGATCAGCGGCGGCTTCCGCTCCCGCGTCACCTCCACCACCCGCCTGCAGTAGCCCCACCGCCCTCGGGCAGGAAGGAGAACCCCATGCCCAAGCCCCTCGCCTGGATCGTCGTGATCGCGTTCGGCATCACCGCCTACGTGGTCGGCACCCGCACCCAGGCCGCGAAGGACACCGCCAAGCGGATCACCCGCAAGCGGCACTGAGTGGCCCTGGCGCGCGAAACCGGCCCAGCCGGCCCGCCCCAGCCGCCCCCTCGACTCACCGGCATCCGCACCCGCGGACGCCTTCTCACCGCAGTACCCACGAAAGGAAACACATCATGAGCGCAGCAGACAAGATCAAGAACGCGGCCGAAGAGCTCGCCGGCAAGGCGAAGGAAGCGGTCGGAAACGTCACCGACAACGACAAGCTCGTCGCCGAGGGCAAGGCCGACCAGGCCAAGGCCGACGCGAAGAAGGCCGGCGAGAACGTCAAGGACGCCTTCAAGCACTGACGTCGCCTCGCTCGTCGGCGCCGCGCGCGCCGATGACCCGATGTGTGGTCGTCATCCCCACGGTGGCGGCCACACCCCTGTTCCACCCGATCTATCCCGGTCCGGGTGGAGCAGGGAGCCCGCCGCAGCTGCGTTGACCGCAGGCGCGGCGGGCTTTTTCGTTCTCAGGCGGTGCGGATGCGGTGGCCCGCTGCGGCGGGGGTGCTGGCTTCTGCGACCCGGACACGATGCAATGGGGGTGACGGATGACGCGGCGACGCGTCCGAGCGGGGGAGAACTCATGGCGGCAGCGCCGGGCTGGTACGACGCGGGGGTGCCGGGGAGGCTCCGGTGGTGGGACGGAGTGCAGTGGACGGGGCATGAGGTGGATGCGGTCGCCGCGGTGCAGCCGGTGCAGTCGGTGCAGCCTCAGGCAGGTGCGACCCCGCGGGCGGCACAGCCGTACGTTGGCGCGCCAACGCAGCCGGTGCAGCCGTATGCCGTGGTGCCCTCGCAGCAGCAGCAGCAGTGGCAACCGGCGTACGCGGCGCCCGCCTCGCAGAGTCAGCCCATCCACTACCAGGCGCCCCACTACCAGACGCCGACGGGACCGCCGATGGGGTGGTACCCCACGCCCGCCGGGCCGCTCCGGTGGTGGGACGGCTCGAAGTGGACGGGGCTCCGCGTCAAAGACGGCGTGCCCGGCACCGACTGGGCGACCTCCGAGCAGCCGGGCGCGGCCTGGGCGGTCGGCTCGATCTTCGCGGTGCTGGCGCTTCTGCAGTTCGCGCTCGGGCTTCTCACTCCCGGCCCGTTCTTCAGCGGGGGAGGGATGCTCGTGCTCGCGGTGCTGTGGTTCCTGATCGCGGCGCAGTCGAGTGCCGTGCGGCGCATCCCGGCCCCGGTCGGCGACGCCGTCGTGATCGACGCGGTGCTGCCGCTGCCCGGTGTGGCCGAAGGGCCGGGCGCCGGCTGGTACCCGGTGGCGCCGCGCACCTCGCGCTGGTGGACCGGGGTCCGCTGGTCGCAGTACCTCGGCACCGCCTTCGGCGTGCGCCCGACGTTCCACGGGGCGAGGTCCTGGCGCACCTTTAAGGTGATGCTCTGGTCGCTGCTCGGATTCGGCGTGCTGGTGGTGGTCGTCGGCATCGCCCTCATGGTCGCCGGCGGCTCCTCGCGCTCGCCCGACCCGGTGTCGCTGGTGGTCGTCATCGGGGTGTGCCTGGTGGTCGGTGGCGCGATCCTGGCGCTGGTGGCGGGGCTCATGTTCGCGGTCTCCGGCCGCACCCGCCGCCTCCTCCTCCCGCCCGACCACGCTCCCGCGGGTCCGCCCCTGGGCTGACCGGCAGCTGACCGGGACCTGCCCGGCCCCGAGTCCCGATCCTCAGGCGCTCTCCGGGTCGGGCCCGAGTGCCGAGCGCCCGCCGTCGACCGGCAGGACCGCTCCGGAGATGAACCCCGATTCGGGCGACAGCAGAAAGGCGACGGCCTGCGCGACATCGCGAGGCTGCCCCACATGGCCGAGCGGATGCACGGCGGCCATCTGCAGGTCGGCATCCGGATGCTCGCGGCGGTACTCCTCGTACCGTGCCGTCGTGATCGACCCAAGAGCGACGGCGTTCACGCGGATGCCCTGCGGGCCGTGATCGACCGCGGCCGCCCGGGTGAGTCCCTCGATCGCCGCCTTGGCGGTGGCGTAGGGAAGCGCGCCGCGAACGGGTCGCTGCGCCTGGTGCGACGAGACGTTGACGATAGACCCGGGTCGCGAGTGGGCGAGGAAGTGCCTCACCGCGGTCTGGCAGCCGACGAGGGCCAGGTTCAGGTTCTCGGCGATCAACGCGCCGACCTCACCAGGCGGTGCCGTGGCGAGGCTCGCGTCACGGAACACCGCCGCGTTGTTGACCCACCCGCTCAGCGGCGCGTGGGTCTCGGCCAGCTCCGCCGCGGCCAGCGCAGCGTCCCAGTCGCCGGCATCCGCTCTGACGTGGTGCACCCCCGGGTGCGCGTCCTGTTGCGGGCCGGGGTCGAGGTTGACGACCGTGTTCCCGAGTGAGGCGAGGTGCGCGGCGATCGCGCTCCCGACGCCCCCGCTGGCCCCGGTGACGACGAACGACTTCGACATCCTGCCATTCTCCGCTCACCCGCACCGGATGGCCACGGACGATCGTCGCGGCAACCAACCCCGCTATTCGCTGAACGGTCGCGCCCGGCCCCTAGGCGCATCCCGTGCCCCGGCGTAGCGTGAGGCCCCTCACCGACGAACGGAGCACCATGACCGCCACCGAAGACATCGAGACCCTGGCCGACCTGCTGGACGACTTCCCCATCACGATGATCGTGACCCTCGACGACGACGGGAACCCGGTCTCACAGCCCTTCGCCATGCAGCAGCAGCACCACCGCTTCGACGGCGACCTCTGGTTCCTGCTGAGTGTGGAGTCGTCGACGGCGAAGCGGATCGCGACCCACCAGGTGGTCAACCTCGCCTTCAGCTCGAACGACTCCTGGGTCTCGGTCACCGGTCACGCCGAGCTCACCACCGAGCAGAGCTACATCGACGAGATGTGGGACGCGAGTGTCGAGGCATGGTTCCCCGACGGCCGTACCGACCCGAACATCCGGGCCCTCATCGTGCACACCGACTCGGCCGAGTACTGGGACACCCCCGGTTCGACCATCGCCACCGTCTTCAGCCTGGTGAAGTCGAAGGTCACCGGCACCCCGATCGAGATCGACAACGAGAAGATCGAGCTCTGAGTTCTGAGCTCTGATCGCTAGGCGTCCGTCGCGGTGCCCTCGGGCGTCTAGCGTGCCGAGCCCTCGGCGGTGAGGCGGAGGTCGACCCGGCCCCGCGCCGTGGACGGGTCGACCCTCCTCCCGCCCTGCATCCACTCGACCAGCCCCTGGTCGGCGAGGCGTCGCGCCGCGCGCCGCACCTGCTCCCGCTGAGTGGATGCGTCGCCGCCACCGTCGGGCGCCCTGATCTCATCGAGATCGACGGATGCTCCACCCGGCCGCGCGCGCAAGGTCGCGACGATCGTCTCCTCCAGCTCGCGATCGGCCGAGGAGACGCCCCGGCTGCGGCAGGCCGTCGAGCAGTACCTCACGTCATCCCACGACTTCGCCCACTTGGCCCGCCACTCGATCCGCCGCCCGCACGACGCGCACACCTTCGTCGCTCCCGGCCCCGCCGCAGCGCCCGACGCCCCCGCAGCCGATGCCCGGCGGGACTTGCTCGAATGCGCCATCCTCTCAATCAAGCGCCGTTTCATACAGGCCGCAACCGCAGACCGCAACCGCAGACCGCCAGTGCCTGGCCGGATGCTCCTCGCTCAGGCCGCGCGAGCCGCGGCCGCGAGGTGTTGCATCGCCCGCACCGACCGAGCCACATTCGTCGCCGATATGGAATCGTGCCCATAGCCGGCGCGCGTCTTGAGTGACAGGAGCGTCGTGAGATGGCCCGCCGACCCCGAGTCGGCCCGCCGCACATGCTCGATCGCCTCGTGATGGTTGCCGCTCTGCCAGTAGTAGCCGAGGCGGCGGGGGCAGATCACATCCGAGGCCGCGATCCCCGCGTGCACGGCGAGCGTCACGACGGCGTCGCGCAGCTCGTCGTCGTCGGCGAGGGCCAGGATGATCTCGGTCGCCTCGACGAACTGCGCCATCTTCGCGGTGCGCCCGCCGAGCACTCCCGGGTCGCGGTCAATGCGCGGCATGAGCGGACTTCGCCCGCGCGCCGCGGCGCAGTCGGCTCCGGAACGCCGCAGCATCACCGGCCACACCCACCCCGTCGCGAGCGATGTCGGCGAGCACGCGCTGGTCGGCCATCGCCCCCGACACCTCTTCTTCGCCGTACACGAGCGGCCGGACCTCGTTGCCCGTGAGTCGCGAGACCTGCCACGCCAGCGACGCGGCGTCGACCTCGAAACGGTCGTGATCGGCGCGCTTCGGCCGCTCGAGATAGATGTCGATGTCGCTGTCGTCGCGCATGGTGCCGGTCGCCGCCGATCCGAAGACGGCTGCATAGACCGGGGTATCCGCGAAGGTCTCGGTGATGATCGTCGAGATCCGGGCCCACAGTCGGCTCTTCGCATTCACGATTTCGCGGATCGCCGGGGCGAGGATGTGCTCGCCGTTGAAGGAGAAGAGCGTGAGCTTGCCCGCGGGGCTGCCGATCACCGTGCCCTGCGCGGTCAACCGCAGCACGCAGCTGCGCACGCCGGCGTAGGAACTCTCGGTCGACCGCGCGATCTCGGCGATGCTCATCGGTGCATGGGCGCGCACGAGCGAGTCGAGCACGGCGCCGTCGAGCGATCGCGTGATGCCGAGGAACGGTGACTGGACTTGCATTGCGACCTCACACTATTTCAATAGATGTAATGATTTTCCGATACATCTATCGAATTATCAATAGTCGACCTTCGGTAAAGTGGGGGAATGGTGAATGAAGCGCCCCTGCCGTATCAGCCGCCGCCCGCCCCGCCGCTGCCCGTCCGGCCGCCGTCGGGCGCGTTGGCTTGGGGGCTCGGGCTGCTGGGGCTCGTTTTCCTCCCCTTCGTGAACCTGCTCGTGAGCGGGATCGTGATGGTCGCGGTCGGACTGAGCCAGAGCCGGGCCGGAGGGCTCGCTCGAGTGAACGGCCGTCGCGCGGCGAACTGGGGGCTGACCGTGCTCGTCATCCTCGTGCCGTGCATGGCGTTGTGGATCACCGCCCTCACCATCCGCGCCCAGGGGTTCTTCCCGTGGGGGATCTCGGTGATCGTGTGGATCGCGCTCGGGATCGTCAACCTCGTCGCCGCCATCATCGGGATGGTGCAGGCGAACGGCGGTCGCGAGGTGCGCTTCCCGGCCATCCCATTCTTTCGCTGACGCGCAGGCCCAGGCCAGGCGCAGGCGGGGCCGCAGACGCGGCCCGCCCGCCTGATCTGTCGGCCTGGCCCGCCCTTGGGATCAGCGGCCCGGGAGGGTCGCGAGGGACTGGGCGCGAGCGGCGAGGAGGTCGGCGTAGGTGCCGTCGCGCTCGGCCCAGCGGAGGCGCTCGGCCGCCTGGACGACGATCTCGTTCGGCGTCGGGGTCTGGGTGAGCAGGCCGATGACCTCGTCGAGGTAGGCGTCGAGGGGCAGAGCGGCCGGGTTGACCTTCTCCTGCCCGGCGGTGGCGACGGCCGGCGGGACGAGCTCGGTCACCGTGACCCCGGTGCCCGCGAGCTGCGGACGGAGCGCCTCGGTGTACGCGTGCACCCCCGCCTTCGACGCGCCGTAGGACGGCATCAGCGGGAAGGGGAGGAAGCCGATGCCGGAGGAGACGGTGATGATGTCGGCGCCGCCGGAAGCGCCGCCGGAAGCACCGCCCCGCGCGATGAGGTGCGGCGTGAACGCGTCGATCGCCCGGATCGTCCCGACGAGGTTGACGGCGATCGTCGTCTCGGCGGTGGCGAAATGGGCCGGGTCGCGCAGATCCTCCATCAGCAGCACCCCCGACATCGTGACGAGCACGTCGAGGTCGGGGTGCACCTGCAGCACCTCATCCCGGGCGCGATTGACGGATTCGGCGTCGGTGACGTCGATCCGCACGGTCTCGAGGTCGTCGACCTTCGAGGTGTCGCGACCGCCGACGATGACGGTGCTGCCGGCGGCGGCGAAACGGCGCGCGAGGCCCAGGCCGATGCCCGAGGTGCCTCCGATGATGAGAACGGTGCGGTTGCGGATGTCCATGGTTGCCTTTCTGATGGTGGCCGCCGGTCGAGGGCGGCCGGTTCGTGACCGCCGCGGGGTGACCGCCGGTCGTTCGCGGGTTCGAGGCAATGCTCGCGCCGCGCATCCGGTCGGGGGAGTTCCCCCGTGATCCGGGGAGTGGCAGGGCCCCCTCTCGACCCGCGGATGCTCGCTATCGTCGGATCATGGATGCTGCGCCCCCGACGAACACGCTCGGCGAGTACCTGCGCGCCCGGCGTGGGCTGGTCGCGCCCGAGCGAGTGGGGCTGCCGGCCGGGCCGCACCGGCGCGTGGCGGGCCTGCGCCGCGAGGAGGTGGCGCTGCTCGCCGGCATCAGCGCCGACTACTACCTGCGCCTCGAGCGCGGACGCGACAGCAACCCGTCGGTTCAGGTGCTCGAGGCGCTCGCCCGCGTGCTGCAACTGGATGACGTCGAGACCGCCTACCTCGTGAGCCTCACCGCCCCGCGCCCTCGGCCGCGCACCAGCCGGCCCCGCCCCACCGAGCGCGTGCCGGCGCGGCTGCATCACCTGCTCGCCGCCCTCGACGTTCCGGCGTTCATCGAGGGCCGCTACTTCGACGTGCTCGCGTCGAACCCGGCCGCCGTCGCGCTCTCGCCGCGGCTCGTGCCCGGGCAGAACCGCCTGCGGTCGTTGCTGCTCGATCCGGAGGAGCGGGAGTTTCAGGCCGCCTGGGAGGATGCGGTGGTCTCGTTCGTCGCGGCCGCGCGCCAGACCCTCGGTGATGACGTGGGCGATCCGCGGGCCGTCGAACTGATCGGCGAGCTGTCGATCGCGAGCACGCGGTTCCGCACGTTGTGGGCGCGGCACGACATCCGAAAGCTCGAGGGCGGCACGGCGTCGATCAACCATCCCCTGGTCGGCGCGCTGACCCTGCACCGCGAGAAGCTGCCTGTCGGCGACGTCATCCTCGTCGTCTACTACCCCGACGCCGCTAGCGACGCGGCCGAGAAGCTCCGCCTCCTCGGCTCGCTGGGTGCGGGAGCGAGCGCGGGCGCGGATGCGGCTGCGGGTGCAGGTGCCGATGCCCGCGTCGGCGGCGATGGATCGAGGGGATGACGGGCGTCACTAGGATCGACACGTGATGAAAGGATCATGAGCCCTCAGCCGAACTCGCCGCTGCACAACATCGGGCCCAAGGGTCCGATCGGGTCCGTGTTCAACGTCGTCGTCTGCGGCGCCATGGCCGTCTTCGCCGTGGTGGCGGGCGTGCTGCAGCAGCCGGGCTTCTTCCTCCTGGCCATCGTCGCGGCTGGGATGGAATTCCAGTTCGTCCCGACCATGCTCCGCGCCTTCCGCCGTAGGAAAGATGCGCAGTCGACCGAAACCTCCTCCGAAACCAAGGCAGGTCATCCGTGACGCAGTTCATGGACGAGTTCGGCCCCGGCATCGCGTGCGTCTTCGGGCTCGTCGTCGGAATCCTGATGATCGTCTTCCGCCGCAAGTTCTCGCGGCTGTCCTGGGAAATGAACAGCGAAGAGAAGATCGAGCCCGACGCGGTCCCGCCGTTCATCTACTCTCCGGCGTGGGCTGCCTTCATCGGAGGCGGCTTCATCACCTTCGGGCTCATCACCGGCGTGCTGGGCCTGGTCGGCGTGATCGGCCGGTAGCCCCGGGATCTCCGGTCGCCACGGTCAGGTCTGCGGCTTCGTCGCCGCGCCGTCGAGCCAGAGGGTCTCCGACTCGTCGCGGTGGGTGCCGGTGGTTCCGACGTGCTTCTGCGGCGCGGCCGGACCGTTCTTGATCACGTGCACGAGGGCCATCGCGTGGCCGCGCCCGAGCCCGTAGTCATCCGCGAGCCAGGCGACGACCTCGCCGGCCTTGACGCCGGGCCCGTCGAAACCGCGATCCTTCGCCAAGGCGAGCAGCTCGCGCGGCGTGAGCCCGGTCTTCTTCTCGATCGTGTCGAGGTAGGCCTGGAAGGACATCGGCGGTTCTCCTTGCGGGTGAGTGGATGCGCGGTGCTGGTGACCGGATGCGCGTTGCAGGTCAGCGCGCGCGCCTCAGCGATTCAGGTCGCCAGTAAAGTGCACGCCGCCGTTCCGGTCAAGAACCGACGCGGGCCGCGCTACCGCAGATCTTCGAACGAGTCCTCACCGGGCCGCCAGACCATCCACGCCCGATCCGTGAACCCGCTCAACATCGCGATCTCGACGAACACCTCGTCGAGCGTCGGATGCATCCGGATCGCACCCCGCTCGAACCTGAGCACCAGGCCGAGCCCGGTCGCCTCCTGCGTCTCGACGACGGTGCCGGGGATGAGCCCTCGCAACGCATCGGCGTAACCCAGGTCGGGTTCGCGGAAGGTCACGCCATCCAGTGTCACCTCGGGCCACACGTCGCAGCTCAGCACGGGAGCGTCATCCGAGTCGCTGTCGAACCGCAGCTGAACGTAATCCATCACGAACTGCACCGAGAACATCCGGAATCCCACCAGCCGCGACAGCAACTCGTTGGGCACGTAACTCATCGGTCGCCCGTCGATGCGGATGGGGACCTGGATGCCCGCAGGCCCGCGAGCAGCAGCTCGACCGCGCCCCGCGACTCGGACGCCCAGTCGGGCCGGTCGGTCGCCGACCCGATGCCGTGCAGCACGATCATGATCGCCCCCACGTCGATCCCCGGCCGAACGGCGCCGTCGGCGGTCGCCTGCCGGAGGAGCTCGCCGATCGTGCCCTCGAGCTCGACGCCGCCGTCGGCCTGCACCGCCGGATCAACGACGGCCGCGAGCGTGCGCGCCAGCCCGGCATGGCCGACCAGGTACTCGACGAACCCGCGCAGCACCGCGTCGAGGTTCTCGATCGCGGAGTGCTCGGGGTCGCGCGCGTGCTCGACGAGCGTGGCCACCTCGCCCTCGTAGACCGCGGCGGCGAGGGCCTCGCGGGTGGGGAAGTGGCGGTAGAGCGTCCCGACCCCCACGCCGGCGCGGGCCGCGAAGTCGTCGAAGCGCAGCTGCTCGTCCCGGTCGAAGACGTCACGCGCGGCGGCGACGATCGCGTCGCGGTTGCGTCGTGCATCCGCTCGCATCGCTCGGGACTCAGACACGACCGGCGCTCCTCTCGTTGACAAATGGAGACAGTCTCCATATTCTCATAAACGGAGACGGACTCCATCTTAGAGAGGCAGCGCCTGATGCGCATTCTGATGTTCGGCCGCGGAGTCGTCGCGACCATCTACGGCCGTGCGCTGAGCGTGGCGGGGCACGACGTCGAGTTCTACGTGCGCCCCGGTCGCGCGGCCGAGTACGGCGACGAGGTGCAGCTCGACTGGACCGACGGGCGCCGCAAGCCGTTCGGCCGACGCGTTCGCGAGACGTTCGGCACGCGCCTACGCGAATCGCTCGAGCCCACCGACGGCTTCGACCTGGTCGTGCTCAGTGTCGGGCATCACCGGCTCGCCGAGGCGGCCGCGTTCCTGGCGCCGCGGATCGGCGACGCGACGGTGCTCGTCTTCGGCAACATCTGGGAGGAGCCGCTCACCGCCGTGGCGCCGCTTCCGGCCTCGCAGGTGGTGTTCGGCTTCCCGCAGGCCGGCGGCGGCTTCGGGGCCGATGGCGTGCTGCGGGGTGCGATGCTCTCGTCGGTCATCATCGGGGCGACGGATGTTGCGGGCACGACGGGCGCGGCTGGCGCGACAGGCGCCATCCAGACGAGGGATGCCGCCCCGACCCCGCGCGAGCAGGCCGTGCACGCGGCCTTCCGCCAGGCGGGCATCGCGATCCGGCAGGAGAAGGACATGCGCGGCTGGCTGTGGCTGCACTTCATCTCCGACGCCGGCATGTTCAGCCAGGCGCTGCGGAGCGGGTCGATGGCCGCCATGGTCGGAGACCGCCGGGCGTTCCGCGAGGCGTTCCTGACCTCCCGCGAGCTGTTGCCCCTGCTCGAGGCGCGGGGCGTCGACCTGAGCCTCCACCGCAGTGCGGCACTGCCCGTCCGGCGGCCAGGCCTGTTCGCAGCGATGTCCGGTCTGGCGACCGCCCTCGTCCCGATGGCCCGCCGCAGCCTCGAGGCGCACACCGACCCGAACGCGCCCGAGGCGCGAGCCGTGCTCGACGACACCCTGCGCGAGGCCCGCCGCCTCGGCATCCGGGTACCTCGCCTGGAAGCAGCAATGACCATCGTTTGAGCGTCACCTCCACCACCGCCGGGATCCGGGCCTGGGTCAGGGGCGATTCCGTCTCCGTCTCACCATGACGGTCCCGAAGATGAAGCCCACCAGCCCGAGCGTCGCGACGATCCCACCGATGATGAAGCGGTCCAGTCCCGCGTGCCCGGTGATCAGACCGAGCACCACCCACCCCGCGCCCAGGAACAGCCAGGCCGCCCCTGTGCCTCGGAGGCGCTGCCCGGTGATCGTCGTCGGAAATCTCGCCATGCGCGAGACCCTATCCGGAAACCGTCGTCGCGGAGTTGCGGCTCCGCAGCTCTGCGGCTCCGTCGTCGCCGTGGAAGCATGGAGCCATGAGCGATTCCCGGGCCACTGACTTCCGGCCCGCGAGGCCGGCCGACGCCGAGGACATGGCCGAGGTGCAGAACGCGATCTTCCGCGCCGGGCTCCGCGCGAGTCCGGTCGACGTGGAGCTGGTTCGCGAGCGCTACCTCGACCCCTCGTACTCGATCGCGTGCACCGTCGCCGAGCAGGAGGGCCGCGTCGTCGGCTTCCAGTCGCTCAAGCGCGCGTGGCCGGGCAACCCCTACGAGGTGCCGGAGGGCTGGGGCATCATCGGCACGCACATCCGCCCCGACGCCGGCCGCAGCGGCATCGGCCGCCGCCTCTTCGCGATCTCGCTGGCGGCGGCGACGGATGCGGGCCTGCAGCACATCGACGCCAGCATCGGTGCCGACAATGCGCCCGCGCTGGCCTATTACGCGGCGATGGGTTTCATCCCGTACGGCCGTCGGGATGGCGTCATCCCGCACCGCCTCGACCTGCAGCACCCCTGACGCGGTCGTGCGTGATCGGTCAGTGCCGGATGGGGCGGCGGCCGATGGATGACTGGAAACGGATGAGGTAGCCGTCCGGATCCTGCGCGAGGAACTGATGCACCCCCGCCTCCTCGTCCCCGACGGCGTACCACTTGGTCTCGGGCTGCATGAACAGCTCGACACCCGCCGTGCCGAACGCCGCCGCGAGCGCGGCGCTGTCGGGCACGGTGATCTGGAAGTTCACGCCCCGACCCAGCGGCCGCTCGAGCGGGCCGGTGACCCAGTTGCGGCCGACGCCGCCCTGCTCGAGCATGAGGTGGGCCGAGCCGAGCGCGATGTAGGCGAAGCGCTCCTCGGGTCGGGAGTAGCTGACCGCGAAGCCGCAGAGGCCGCGCCAGAACGCGAGGCTGCGATCGAGATCGGCGACGAGGAGTTCCGGCACGAGCGCGGGTTCGGGCACCCGCGTGGGTTCGGGTGCCGGCGTCGGTTCGCGCGAGATCGCGGGTTCGCGGCTGTCAGGCATCCGGCCATGCTTCCACACGCTCCGCCGCAGGGTCGCGGAGTTCCATGCAGACCAGCCCCGGTCGCTCCTCCCACGAGGGCACGATCGCGAACCCGCGTGTCCGGTAGAGCTGGATGGCGCTGCCCCGCCATTTCCACACGGTCAGGCGCACAGGTCGGTCGCCCTCACGCAGCGCCGCATCGAGAAGCGCCGAGCCGACGTGCCGGCCGCGTGCGCTCGGGTTGACCCAGACCCGCTTGATCTCGTGGGCATCCGCGCCGTGCTGAACGACCATCACCCCCGCGGGCGACCCGTTCAGCTCGGCGAGGAGCACCGTCGCGCCCGCGTAGGCCCGCTCGGGATCTTCGACTTCGGCGCGATATCGAGTAGGCAACTCCGTCCGGACGCCCCCATCGCCGTCACCGCAACCACCCTCGTAGTCGCTCAGATTCACGGCCTTCTCGGCCTCCGTCTGCACCAGATACGCACGAACCAACCGGCTGACGATCGCGCTGTCGGGTCCCGGCAGGTCCGCCCGGCGGACAGCGACCAGGCTCGCATCGGTCTTCACGGTTTCATTCTCGCAAGGAGTCCGGAGGTGAAGTCGAGGCTGAGGCTGAGGCTGAGGCTGAGGTGCTCAGCCCGCCGGCTGCCACAGCTCGATCCGGTTGCCCTCCGGATCGGTCACCCACCCGAACGACCCGACGCCCTCCATCACCTGCGTCGCCTCATCCACGTCTCCGCCGGCCCGGCGCACCTGCGCAAGCATCGCCCCGAGATCCCGCACGCGGAAGTTCAGCATCACCTGCTGATCCGGCCGCCCGAAGTAGTCGCTGCCCTCCTCGAAGGCGGCGAACACGGTCGGCCCGGCCTCCTGCTCCCACCCGCCGAACTCATCCGTCGCGAGCCCGAGCACATCTCGATACCAGGCCTGCAACGCCGCAGGATCTGCCGCACGCAAGAAGTGCCCACCGATGCCGAGAATCCGTTCCACGCGGCCATTATGTCCCGTCGCGCCTGCCGGGGCACATGCCTTCGTGCAGACCGAACCGGCTCAGCTGCGCTCGCGACGCCCCGCGCGTTCTGCGAATCGATCGATAGCCGCCAGAACCTCGTCGCTCCGCCAGAACGGCCCCGACCGATGCTCGCTCTTCGACTTCAGGATGCCCGCCTCGGTCAGCGTCTGCAGCGCCGGGTAGACGTTCGGCTGTTTCACACCGAGCGCAGCGGCCGCGGTCGCCGAATCGATTACCGGGCGTTGCGCGATCACGTCGAGCAGCGCCCAGGCGTTGCTCGACCGTCGTACGGTGAGGCGTCCACGCCATCCTTCTTTGATCGCATCGATCTCGGTGATCAGCTCGCGCGAATTCGCCACGGCACGGAGCGACGCCTCGGCGAACGCCAGGACGATGGGGGAGACGTCGCCTTCTCGATAGGCGGTGAGCGCCCGGTGGTACCCCTCGACGTCGGCGAGCAACCCGGCCGACACGGGTACTGCGACGTTGCGCGTCACACCCCGGTGTCGGAGGAGAGCCTGCGCGAACGCGCGCCCGGTTCGACCGTTGCCGTCGGTGAAGGGGTGGATCGTCTCGAACTGCGCGTGAGCGACGGCGGTCGAGGTGAGGGCCGGGACGTCGCGCCGTGCCGAGAACGCGACGACGTCGTCGATGAGCGCTGGGACGCGTTCGAACTGCGGAGCCACGAACTCTGCCCCGATCGGGCTGTTCGACTTCGTCCCGATCCACACAGCTTCGCGGCGCCACTCACCCGGGGTGTGCCGCACCTGGTCGCCCATGAGGACGCGGTGCATTTCGGCGATGGCGGTCGGCGACAGGGCGTCCGAGAGATCGATGGCGGCCTGCATCGCGCGGGTGTTCGCGGCGATCAGCTCGGCGTTGCGACTCGATTTCGATCCGAGCTCGGCGCTGAAGATCGCGCGTGCGCTCGCGGTCAGGTTCTCGATCTGCGACGAGGATGCGGCCTCGGACCGGAGGAGCACGGGAGCGAACCCGGCCACCCGGGTGCCTAGTTCGGCGTCGAACCGGCTCAACTCCTGCACTGCCGCCTCGGCCGCTTCGCCGGCCTCGGTGTCGGGTTCGGGGGTCAGTGAAGCGATCGGCGCAGGAACCGAGGACTTGTACGGTCGGCCGCCGCTTCCGAACTCGGAGTTCACACCCCATCCGGATGCCGGAAGCCACACCTGCGGCTCCCATTCGAGGCGCGGCCAGGCGTCTTGCGTCGCTCCGTGCGGCCCCGAGTTACTCATAATGCCCACCAGCCTACTTTATGACTAACTCAGTTACTCATAATTTTGGCCGCTCAAATTACGAGTAACCGGTCAATCCGACGCCTCCGATTCCGGCGGCGAAGCGGTGCGGGTGGCTTGATGCAGATACCGGTCCATCGTCCGGCGTGCATGCTCCTCGAACCGCGGTGTCAGACCGTTCACGTAGTCGCCGATCACCAAGCCAGTCAGATCGCCCACGATTGTCCCGATGATCGGGCCCGTCTCGATCGATGTGTCGACTCGTCGGAGGGATGCGAAGCCGCCCACTCCTGCTCCCGCGAGTGAATCAAGGAGCCCGGCAGCAACTGCGTTCGTCACCTCCGGATCTTGGACGCCGGAGAACGACAGGGAGATCCGACCGCGGAAGGCCGAGTCCCGATCAACCGCGACATTCTCGACGATCGCCCCCGAGCCGGCTGTCTCGCGATACTCGACCTCGACGTGCAGTCGGGGCCAGCTACCTCCGAAGTTCCTGTCCAGTTCGACACCGAAGAAGGTCGCGTCGACCGACCTTGCGCCCGGCTCGATCTCAAGCAGCCCAGAGATCGATTCCGACTCGAACTCGATTCGCACAGGCCCCCGCATCTGGTCAGACTACTTCTGCGAAGACTCCGACAGGCCCGACGTTCACGCCGGGCCGGTGAGTTCGACGGTCACCGTCGCCGCAGTGAGGCACATCGCGCCGAAATCGCCCTCGAGCGTGAAACTCGTTTCGTCCCACTCGAGCGAGTCGATGTGTCCCCAGTCCTTCGCTCCGGACGCATCCGTCGCCGCTGGTCGGCCCATGTTCCGCCACGTCACGGCTGTGACGCCGGCGAAGCGGATCACGCCTCGCCGAAAGTACGTCCACTCGCCGTCGCGTAGTGGGCGCAGTTCAGGATGCGTGGCAGCGAAACAAAGGTCGACGATGAGTTCGACGACCCCGGGTTTCACCTCTATGCCGAGAACCCAGCTCTCCTCCAGCGCGTAGTCCTTCAGCGTCGGCAGCGTCAGGTAGGTCTCCATGAAGCGAGCCTAGGTCCGTCGAGGCCCGGCGGTCGTGCGGCAGACGACAGGTGTAGGCAGCTCGCGGATAGGATGCAGACGCCCCGTCGCGACCGCACCGACGGGAATGGGGAGGCTTCACCATGAGAGCCAGGTTCCGCGCAGAGACGTTCGAAGCGCGGGTGCTGATGCTGACGTGCGCGTGGAGCGTGGTCTTCGGGCTGGTCAGTTACCTTGCCGCCACGTCGGCTGTCTACGGGGCGGGTTTTCTGATCATCCTCTGGCCGGTGCCCATCCTGATGTCGCTACTGGCCGGGGTCTTGACGGCCTTCGCTGCCGTGGCAGGCCGTGCGGTAGCTCTGCGCGCCCACGCCCGCCAAGGGGTGGCGCACCTGATCTCCGCGGCGGTGGCCGCGCTGGTATCGGCAGCGGCCTTCGGTGGGCAGTGGGCGACCTTATTTCAGGCGAGTCCGCCGATGTGGTCCATCGTCGTCGCCGGGGTGGTCGGCGGGATAGCGATGTTCATCACGGTCCGAAGTCAGGATCGCGTCGGTCCTGGGCCGAGCACGCGCACGGCACCGACACAGGTGCCTGATGCCAGTCAGCGGGAGGCAGGAGCGGGGCGGGAAGACGCATCTGCGCTCGCCGAGTGGGACGGCGAGACGCCCACCCCGAAGGAAGTGGAGCGCGACTCGGGCCGGGGGTCGCACACGGTGCAGTACACGTACTGGTCCAGCACCATCAGCTCGCCGTCAGGGCAGCTCGTGCACCGGAGGTTGAGTTTGATGGCTTCCACCCTGCGGAACATACCCGGCACCCGCGAGAAGAGGAGAAAGTCAGACGAACTCCCGGGTTTCGTGCCCCATGCGCTCACCCGACCCGCCTTCCCGGTCGCATGGCCACCGGGTTGTCAGGATCGGTTCGGCCGGACAGGCTGGGTGAATGACTCGACGACCAGGCCTGACCAGCCATGCCGCGACCGGCCGCACCATCGCCAGGGCGGCGTGCATCCTGAGCGTGGTCGTGGCGATGAGCGGATGTTCGACCACCGGCGGGGCGGGGCCCGATTCCACCGCCGACGACGCGGCGAGCGCCGGCCCGACTCCGAGCGCGACGGCGGGCCCGGCCTCCGGCCAGACCAGCGGCGCGCCCGAGTCCCGCCTCCTCACGGTCGACGACCTGCCGCCGGACGGCTGGGTGGCCGTCCCTGCGCCGACCGCCGCCGATCCCGGTTCCGGCACCCCGGCGTCCGGGGATGGGGCCGTGGATGCGGCGGCCGTCTGCCAGGGCGACTTCCGCAGCGTGCTCAACCTCCCGCCCCAGCCGGCGACGGCCAGCTTCCAGCGTGGTGAGGTCAGTTTCACCGAGCAGATCATCCCCGATGACGACCCCCGGGGCACGATCGACGCCCTCCGGAGCGCTGTCACGAACTGCATCGGAGTCGAGACACCCCTTCCGGGGCAGGACTCCACCGTCTCGTTCGAGCCCCTGCCGAACTTGCCGATCGACGCCAGTGCCTTCGGTGCGGTGACGAAGATCACCGCCGCATCCGGAGTGATCACCCTCGGCTTCGTCGTCTCCGACCTCGGTGACGCCGTCGCCTTCACGCAGCTGACGGCCCCGCAGGGCCAGCCGGTCTCGACCGACGACCTGGTCAGCCTCAGCGATGCGGCCGTCGAGGCGGCGACCTCCTGAGCGAACCCTCCTTCTGAGCCGCGACATGGATGAACGTGAAGACTGGCGCTTCGACCTGGTCGACCCCGGCCGGCCACCTCGTGCGCAGATCCCCGGCGACGAGGTCGAGCGGCTGCGCCTGCTGAGCGACGCACGAGCAACCCAGCCCGAGTCGAACTCCTCGGCCGCCGAGGTGCTCGCGGTGATGGCTGACTGGATGCGCCGCGGTTTCACCTTCGACCAGATCGCGGTGGCGGCCCGGCTCTCCCTCGCGCGCACCCGTGAGCTGCTGGGGCCCCACGGCCCCTGACCGGTCCTTCGGGATCTGCGGCCTCCTCTGCGGGCCGGCGACTGATTCGACCCCGGCACGTATCGGAACGGGACTCGCTTTGGTACCGTCACCGCATGAGGGACATGGCAGTCCGGAGCGGCCGACGCGCAGTCGGTGCGAGCATCCTGCTCACCGCTGCCCTCGTCGTGACGGCATGCACGTCCGCCGGTTCGGCGCTCCCACCGGCCTCCGGGACCCCCGCATCCGCCCCGCCCGCCGCGGCCGCACCCTCTGCCACCCAGCCCGCCGCATCCATCGACCAGGCGCTCGCCGCAGACATCCGCCAGACGATCACCGACCGGATGGCCGAGTGGGGCCTGCGGGCTGTGATCGTGCAGGCGACGAAGGGTGATCAACCGATCATCACAGAGGCATTCGGCGAGTCGATGAGCGGAGTCCCCGCCACCACGGAGATGCACTTCCGCAACGGTGCGGTCGCGATCTCGTACGTCGCGACCGCCCTGCTCACGCTCGTCGACGACGGCACGGTCGCGCTCGACGACCCGCTCGGCACCTGGCTGCCCGACGTGCCGAACGCCGAGAGGGTGACGCTGGGGCAGCTCGCGCAGATGACCGCGGGCTACGCCGACTACGTGCAGGATGCCGGTTTCCTCGCGCAGCTCGAGGCCGATCCGTTCCGTCAGTGGACGCCCGAGCAGCTCGCCGCCTACGGAACCGCCCAGCCCCTGATCTACGAGCCCGGCACGAACTGGAACTACTCGCACACCGACTACGTGCTCCTCGGCCTGGCGCTCGAGAAGATCACGGGCCAGCCGATGGAGGAGCTCCTGCAGCAGCGGGTGCTCGATCCGCTCGGCCTCGAGAACACGCGAGCCGCGAGCACGCCCGAGATCGCCGAGCCGGTGCTGCACGCGTTCACCGCCGAACGCCGCCAGTCGCTCGGCATCCCCGCGGGCACCCCTTTCCTCGAGGATTCGACCTTCTGGAACCCGTCGTGGACCATCACGCGCGGCGCCGTCCAGTACACCGACATCGCCGACCTGACCCGCACCGCCCGCGGCATCGGCACCGGCGAACTCCTCTCGCCAGCCCTGCACGCGCAGCAGCTGAATCTCGACACCCGTGGCCGCTCGTCGACGATCGACGGATGCACGACCTGCTTCCCGCACTCCGAGATCTACACCTACGGCATCGGTGTGGTGATGATGGGCGACTGGATCCTGCAGAACCCGATGTTCAGCGGTACCGCGGCGGTGGAGGCGTACCTGCCTGCCGAGGACGTGACGCTGGCGGTCGTGGTCACCTTCACCGAGGCCGCCTTCGACGACACCGGCTCCGCCCCGAACCGCGCCACCGACCTCTTCCGTGCCCTCGCGGCCGTCGTGTCCCCCGCCCACGCCCCGCCCACCCGCTGACCTGCGCCGTCTGCCCTCATGGGTCCGGTGAATCGTCACGGCCATGTCCCCACTACGCGGCTTGTGGGAATATCCCCACAAGCCGACAAGTGGTCATATGCCCACACCGACGTGCGTCTACTACTCGGATGGGCGGGGGAAGATGAACCACTTGTTCAAGGAGGTGGTGCCGATTTGGGCGAGCCGGCGCTGCTCCGCGATGAAGGGCTCGTCGGCGCCGAGCGGTGGCTGTGAACCAGCGAAAGGCCGCAAGACCTCGAGGGCGTGCTCCACGGTCAGCTCGCCGATCGAGATGAGCTGCACATTCGAGTCATTGCTGGGGCCGTTCCAGCGGATGACGTCACCGAGCAGGTCCAGCGCGTCGGCGGTGTCCAGAACCAGCCAATCCCGGTCCTTCATCGCTCGCCCAGCCCACGTCGGCGGCGCATCGAGTTGCGACGCCCAGGTGTCACGAGTCGAGCATTCCGCCAGTCCCGACCTGATGAGGTGACCGTACACCCAGGATGCGAACCGCCAGCCCGAAACCTGGTCGGTCTCGACTGTGTGGTTGTCCGCGCTCCGGAATGCGCCCGTGACGCTCCACAACGGCGTCTCCTCGACGACCTCGATGACGAGCGCGGAGATCGCTGCGAGCTCGTCTCGCGAAAAGGGTTCGGTCATGGGGATAACCGTAAGCAATGGTCACCCTCCGCAGACGAGACAGCGGCAATCACTCGTCGACCTGCCATCCCTCGTACCGGCCACCATCGACGGTCGCAGCGAGAGTCTCGAGAGACAAGCGTGCTTCGCCCACGTCCGAGCTCTCGAGCGACGTCACATCGCGTTCCGCAATCAATCCCCAGCCGGGCCCCGACGGTCGCGGGCCGGCCCAGCGGAGTTCCCAGCCGTCTCGCACCACTGCGGTCGCGATCGTCTCGGCTCCGAGCTGGTCGTCGCAGGAGAAGAAGACGACCCAGCTGAAGGCCTTGCCGCTGGCCCGGAGCCGTCGAAGTCGGCGGAGCATCCGCTCATCTGCCTCGACGGCACGGGGAGAGGGTGTGCCGGGACGCGACGGCTCGGCGGCTGCGCTCCTCCCGGCCAGATGAGCCCGTGACCCTCGGCTGAGAGGGGTGGCGAGCATCCCCGTCTTCTCGCTGTAGAGGCCGACGACCTTCGAGCGACGACGCTCGGTCACGCCGACCATGACGGCCGCCGCGGGCATGAGAACGGCAGCGATGACGACCAGGACCGACCAGACATCGAGGCGGAGTCCCGCGACCCCGGCGCCGACGACGAGCGCCGGCAGCGCGGCCAGCGTGATCCACCAGCCGATGCATGCCGCCCTGAGTGACCGATACTCTTCGACGCTCACCGGACTGGCCGAACGCCAGACCCGGACGAACGGCCGGAGACGGTTCTTCCTGTCGTACTCGAGCACCGACCACGTCGATCGAAGGAACCGTCCCGCGTCGTCGAGCATGAGCGTGCCCCGCGGGTAGTCTCCGGCGAAGATGACGCGTGCGTGCTCCGGTGCCGGTTCGCGTTCGACGCGCTCGCCGTAGGTGGCCGGCCCGAGATCGGTCTGCGTCTGCGGCTGCGTTTGCGGCGTCTGCTCTGCCGCTTGCGCTGCAACCTGTGACCGAAGTCGCTCGCGGAGGTCATCGAGCCGGGCGTTCAACGCTCGATCACCGAACCCGACTCTCACCTCGGAGAGGCCACGCCGGGCACTCAGCCGAGAGCGGAGCACCCCGTACACCGCCTCGTCGCCGGCCAGCACACGCAGCCGGTCGGCTTCGAGCGCGCGTGCCCACTGCGGCAGCTCGTACTCGCGGAACAGCTCGACGAGTTCACTCAGAATCGTGGCGACGGAGGCGGCGCGCTCGTCTGCTGTGTCAGCCCGCTCCGCAGCGCGCGATTCTTCCCGGGGATGCACGTCAGCGGTCCGTTCGAATCGCCTCGGCGCATGCGCGGGTCACGTGATGTTCCGGGACGGGTAGCCGGCGTTGCTCGTGTAGCCGCCGGCGTGCTTCACCGGCTGGGCCGGCGCGGAAGCCGAAACGACAGCCGCCGTCGACGGCTCGCTCTGGTCGACGGCGGGCGGGTCCAGAACGACCTCGTCCCGGCGCAGGTACTCTCGCCGGGCCTTGAACGCCGAGCGAACGCAGAGGAAGACGGCGAGCGGTGAGACCACGAGCATCATCCAGTTCGACTGACTGACCAGCGGTCCGACGATGAATCCGATCGCCAGGCATCCCTGAGCGATCGCGACCGACATCGAGCGCGTCCAACGCACCGTATTCGACATAAGTAGCCCCCTCTCGCGAGATTAGCGCACGCCGCGACTAGGAGTGTCCCGCCCGCCGATAGGGTCGACCGCATGAGCATGACCTCGGAGCGGGACCTCACAGACCACGAGCGCGCGCTCCTGCTGATGGCGATCGACACGATGTCGACCGGTGCCGAGCAGGCTCGAGCGCAACTCGCGGTGGCGAGCTACGGCGGCCCCGCCCACGAGGGAACGCATCCTTGCCTCGTCCTCGCGTTGCCGGAAGGCGTCGAGCCGATTCCGCGAGGGGCCGAATATCCGCTGACTCTCTACGTGGCGCCGGACGCCTTCACGGTCGGAACCATCGACGTCTTCATCGAGAACGGACTGCTCACCTCCCTCGAATGGTCGGCGACGTCGCTGGTCCATGACGCGCCGGAAGTGACGGAGTTCCCGTCCCTGGACCGCATCTCAGTCAATCCGAACTTCGGCGGCGTCTGAATTGAAGAGAGCGGAGTCTGGCGCTCACCGTGCCGGTCAGTCTCCGGTCTCGTGTACTGGCTCGTCGCCGAAGGTCTGCATGCCGAACCAGACGTACCCGGTTCGCGTCGGCACTCGATAGACGCCGACCATCCCGGTGAGCATGGCTGCGACTGCCGCGAAATCGTCACCGGCGCTTTCGTCTACGGGCAGCTTGCGGTGTGCAAAGACTGGAATGTTCTTCGACCGACCGATCTCGACAGCGTCGGCCGATACGATCACGACTCTTTCCGGAAGTGATCCGTTCGCGCATCCCCACAGCCAGGTGCTGGTCTCTGAGGAGTAGGTGCCGAGCACGTGCGCCGGCCCGGTGATCGCTCGATCACCGAAATGGAAGCTGAGAGTGCCTTCCGCCAGGTCTGCCGACCATCGATCGCTGCGACCGATGTCCCAACGCTCTTGAGCCAGCCGATTCCCATTCGCCACGTACTGGCGGGCCTCGGCGACGAGCTTTCGGGGCAGGAGATCTTTTTCAAGACCCATTCGCCGTTTCCAGAACACGCCTGGACTCTATCCCAGCGTCTCGCCCGCGAATGTCGATGCTCTGCTAGGAGGGCCTGACCTCAGACCTTCCGAAACGTCCCGATCAGGACGGGTACGCCGACGTTGGGGTTCTCGCCGAGGAGGCGTATCAGCGCGCTGGTTCGCGGCACTTCGAAGGCTTCGACCGGTTCAGCGTGGACCTCGGCGAAGAGTTCGAATCGGCGGCCTTCGGCGTGTTCGTGAGCCCAGGCGATTGCTTCAGCCGCGCTGGCCACTTCGGTGAGCACGAAGGCATCGAGACTCCATGCGCGGCCGGACGACGACTGGACCCAGAAGTTCACCCGGTAATTCGGCGCATCGACGGCGAACGCCGGCTCTGCATGGACGGTTCCAGATGCGCGCATGCCGTGAGGCTACAGAGCAAAGCCGACGACACCTATGTTCTCAACCGCTCCGTCAGAACGTGGACATGCGGAAGATGAGGAGGATGACGTACCCGACAGCCCCGAGGCCGGCCAGGATGATGCCGGCGAGCGAGATGCCGAATCCGGGCTTCCGGCCGTCTTCCGTGCGGTGCGACAGCGCGTGCCGGATGCCGATGATTCCGAAGACCACGCCGACAATCGACGGGATGAGGAACAGGTTCAAGAAGAGTGAGACGACGCCCGCGACCAGAGCGACGATCGCAAACGGATACGAGACGTTCGGCCCCGTGTTCCGGAGGGGCTCTGAGCCCGGCCGGTTGATGATCTTCTCGGACTTCGGTTGTTCCCCCATTGTCATGAGGCGACTCTAGGGGACAGGCGGTTCGTATGATTCCCCGGCAGGCGGGTGGACGAGGTCGGACAGGTCAGTGCCCGTATTGCCGGATCCAGCGCTACGGCTTCTTTCCGAGCACATCCCTGACGGTGCTTCGGCTGTCGATGTGCTCCCGCAGCGGCTCAGATAGGTGCCGTGCGACGAACACGATGCTGCGCCGGAGATTTTCGGGATTGCGGTCGTAGATCGACTCGTTGTGGGCGAGGCGGTTGCGGACTTCACGCAGATCCCGGAGCGCATGATGCAGCTTTCCGCGGTCGGCGCCCGGCGCGTACGCCTTGTGCAGCGCGGGCACCCAGAGCGTCTTCTCATGGAGGCCGTCGGTCAGATAGGTCCAGCCCTACTGTCAGCCACTCGATGACCCAAGGCTCGGGAGTGGATGACAATGCGGTTCCGTTCGCCGAGAATTGTGGGAGCGAGAGCCCTTGAGGACCGATGCTGCAGACGCAGTATGTTGCTTGGGCCTGGACTTGGGAGCCCCGGTATCAGTCACCTGACCCGGGGCTTCTTGCTTCAACCGCAGCGCGCACCCAACCCGAAGGCTCTAGCCCCCGATTATAACGAGCATTGCTCAATTCATGATGGCGTCGCTCGGCGTCACGCTACGAGCCCGGAGTTGCGCCAACCTGCGCGAGCGCGAAATCGGGACCGTCGGTGTGAACGAGGCAGGTGAGCCGTCCGCCGTCCGAGAGCGCTTCACGTGATGCGCGCGCGAGTGCGTCGAGGAAGGCCTGCGCCAGGTCTGGGTCGGCGGATGCGAAGAAGTCGTAGTGGCGGAGCACGACCACGAGCCCCGTCGAGGCAGGGTCCCAGCCGTAGTCGTGCGCAACGACATCGCGGAGGCAATCGACAAGCGCGTTCACGTTGCGACCGTAGTAGTCCGGGAAGTCGAACCCGGCCGAGACATCGTCATGGAACGCCCCGCTCTCATTCCAGGCCGACGCGTCGAGTTCGATGACCTGGTAGCCCTCGGCGGAAAGACCGTCGATGGCAGCCGTGAGAGCTTCAGGTCGGTGGAAGAGCGAAACCGGCGAATCCATCAGGCGGCCGGCGGGTTCGACGCCATGTAGTCGCGCATGGGGACGAGGTTCTCGAGGGGCGCGAAGTAGCCCGCCTCGGGGAGGTCGAACGCGATGCCCTTCACGCCGACCGCCGCGAACGTCGCCGCCCACTCGATCGCCGAGGGCAGCGGGATGGCGAGCAGCGTCGACGCCTCCTCGTCCGAGAGGCCGGCACCGAGGGCCGCGGACTTCGCGCGCTCGGCGGTCGTGAAGGCGAAAAGCATCGGGCCTTGAGGGAGTTGCCCGGCGTACGGAGCCGGCTGCTCGAGGGTGCCGCGGGCGATGAAGATCCAGTGTTCGAGCCCGTAGACGGCGCGCCATAGGTTGTCCATCGCCGCGAAGCTCTCGGGCTCCGCCCGAAGCAGGGCAGCCCGCCGGTCGATCTCCGCGACTTCCTCGGCGGAAGGGTCCAGGCGGGGCGTCTCGGGGTTCTCCATACCGTCAACCCTTCCATAGCGACACGAGCGGCAGCATGCGAACGTGGTCGCCGGCGTCGGGATCGCCCTTTGCCCGCGCTGCACCATCGATTATTCTTGATCCAGCGTCGCGTGCCGGTGGCAGACCGTGTCAGGCATGGAGGCGCCGAACCGAAGGAATGTCGATGCTCGCATTGTCACCTTCGTCGTCGCGTGACTGAACGCGACACGAACAGGCTCATCGCCTGGAGCCATGAACTGCGCGGCGTTCACCGACGCATCCGCGAAGCCCTTCGCCTCACTCGCGATGCCGTGCGTCAGGGCGAGCCCGCCGAGGATGCGAGCCGGGATCTGCTCGTCTACTGCCATGGCTTCTGCGCGGCACTCGACGGCCACCATCGCGGAGAGGACCGCTCACTGTTCCCCGCGATCGAGCACGCCCACCCCGACCTCGCACCCGTGTTACGCGCACTCGAACGGGACCATTCGATGATCGGTCACCTTCTCGGGAATCTCCGCGACGCGATCGACCGTGGCGCGACGGCGTCGGAGTTGGGTCGTCATCTGGATGGCGTGGCGGCCATCATGGAGAACCATTTCCGCTATGAAGAGCGACAGCTCCTCGCTGTTCTCGAAAGACTCGAGCTCCACGCGGAGGTTTGCGACGTCCTCGGGCCCCTTTAGCGGAAGCCTGGCCCGGCCCACGGCAGCGCCCAGGCCCCCACAGCCTCACTCCGCCAAGAGCACCGTGTAGACCTTCGCGATGCGGCCGTCGCTGATGAAGCAGGTGTCGAATCCACGCACGACGGGATCCTGGCCCTCGGGCCCGAAGTTCCACGCGAGGTACCCCATGTCGTGATTGACGTAGACGGGACCGGCCGGAGCGAACACGAAGCCGGGCGCCCCCTCGAGGAGCTTGCCCGCCTTCGCGTCGAGCGCGTCATAGCCCTCGACGACCTCGTCGGGATCGAGGAAGACGACGTCCTCGGTGTAGGTGTGCTCGATGGCCGCCCGCCGCAGCGCGGGGTCGCGCTGGCCGAACACCTCGAGCAGGTTGGCGTTCATCAGGTCTTCGGTGCTGTTCGTCATGGAGGTCTCCTTGAGGTGGATGCGAGGATGCGCGGGGCGGGCGGGCGGGGGGTGAAGGCGAGACCAGCGCGAGCGCTACGGCTGCGAAGGCCGCCGGTCGGTCCAGTCGAAGATCAGCTTGCGCTCGGCGATGAGCCAGCTGCCGTCGATCTTGGCGAAGCTGTCGAGGTAGCGGATGGACATGGTCAGCAGCATCCGCTGGTCGTTCTCGCGAAGAAGATGGAACGCCATGCAGTAGCTCTCGGCCGTCGCCGAGACGGGCCCGGTCCGCTCGATGGTCGACTGACCGTTGAGGTACGTCGTGGCGTCGTACTGCGCGATCAGGCCTGCGAAGGTCGTGGCGAGCTCGTCCCGGCCCGACACCGTCTGCACGGGCGCCGTGGCGTTCGGGTCGCCCTCGTAGAGCAGCACCGTTCCGTCGAGGGTGAAGACCGCGGCCTGCTCCTTCGGCTGCCGCCGGTCGGCGAAGTGGGCGTACCGGTCGATGACATCGCGGATGCTCTGGCGCTCGTCGATCCAGTCGTCGGAGCTCATGCGACCCGCCTCTCGGTGAAGGTTCTGTTCACCCGAGAAACTTCCCGCAGATCGCCCCCAACGGGCAACCGTCAATTGACGTACGGCCTCTGCACCGACCCGGCTACGGCATCCGCACCGACCGCGCCGCCACCAGAGTCGCCGCCAGGAACCCCGGGAACCGCTTCTCGAGATCATCGGCCCGCAGCTTCACGGCGTGCTCGCGACCGGTGACGCGGGTCGACGTGATCCCCGCCTCGCGCAGCGTCTTGAAGTGGTACGACAGCGTCGACTTGTGGATGCCCAGGCCGTACTCCTCCGTGCTGCACGGGTGGTACTCCCCGTCGGCCAGACGCTCCACGACGGCGAGTCGGGCGGGGTCGGCCAAAGCCTTGAGCACGGTGACGAACTCGATGGATTCGACGGGCGGGACCGGGAACGCATCCTTCTCGGCGGTGTTTGACATATCTCAAACTATAGCGGATGCTCGGGAATGTTTGATGGATATCGAACGTTTCAAACAGCAATGGGGGACATGTCCCCGAAAGGATGGATCGACACAATGACCACCACCACCGACTTCGCCGTCGCCGACAACCGCGCTGCGATCAGGAAGAGCGGCCTGCCGACAGGCAGGATCGCCATCCTCACCGCCGACCGCGTCGAAGACGTCGAGTTCTTCTACCCGTACTACCGCTTCACCGAGGCCGGCTACGACGTCGACGTGCTGGCGCCCGGCGGCGCCGAGGTCACCGGCTACAAGGGGCTGGCGCTCCGCACCGGCGTGCAGCCGATCGACGGTGCGCGCGCTGCCGACTACGACGCCCTGTTCATCCCGGGCGGGCTCGCGCCGTCCGAGCTCCGCGAGCTTCCCGCCGCGATCGACTTCGTCTCCGACTTCGCCGCGACCGGCCGCCTGATCGGTGCCGTGTGCCACGGACCCCAGGTGCTCATCTCGGCGGGACTCGTCGACGGACGCCGGATGACGTCGTGGAAGGATGTCGCCCCCGAGGTGCGCGCGGCGGGCGCCGAGTACGTCGACGAGCCCGTGGTCGAGGACGGCCAGTTCATCACCGCCCGGAAGCCGGGGGACATGCCGCTCGAGCTGGCGCGGTTCCTCGAGCGGCTCGCCGCAGAGAAGGAACAAAGCACGCAGAAGGCAGACGAGAACGAGAAGACCGAGACCGAAGGAGCCTCGCATGAGTGACCGAGTGACCACCCCGTTCGATGCGAAGGCGACGGCCGACGACGTGCTCGCCGGCGTCGAGCTCACCGGAAAGACCTTCATGGTGACCGGCGGCGCGTCGGGCATCGGGCGGGAGACGACATCCGCCCTCGCCCGCCGCGGTGCCCGCCTCGTCGTCGGAGTACGGAACCCGGATGCCGCGGCCGCGGCCTTCACGTCGCCCACCGAGCGCGGCGCCGGCAGCATCGTCATCCGCCCCCTCGACTTGAGCGACCCGTCGAGCATCGACCGCTTCGTCGCCGACTGGACGGGCGGGCTCGACGGCCTGGTGGCCAACGCGGGGATCATGGCGCTGCCGGGCCGGCAGCTCGACCCGCACGGCTGGGAGCTGCAGCTCGCCACCAACTACCTCGGCCACTTCGCCCTCGCCCGGGGCCTGCGCCCGGCGCTCGCCGAGTCCGGCGGCAGGGTCGTCGCCCTGAGTTCGACCGCCCACCTCCGGGCCGAGGTCGACTTCGACGACCCGCATTACGTCGATCGCCCGTACGACAGGTGGAACGCCTATTCGCAGTCGAAGACCGCCGACGTGCTGCTGGCGGCCGGGATCGCCGACCGCTGGTCGACGGACGGCATCACGGCCAACGCCCTGATGCCCGGCTGGATCACCACCAACCTCCAGCGCCACCTCGACGACGACACCCTCCGCGCGATGGGGGCGATGGATGAGGCCGGCAACCGCATCGAGCAGTCGTTTTTCAAGACCCCGGCGCAGGGTGCGGCCACCTCCGTGCTGCTCGCCGCGTCGCCGCTCGTGGCCGGCGTCACCGGCACGTACTTCGAGGACAACCAGGAGGCCGAGGTCGTCGAGACCGGCGAGGGCCACTCGACCGGTGTCGCCCGCTACGCCCTCGACCCCGAAAACGCCGACCGACTGTGGCGGATGGCCGACCGGGCGCTCGCCTAGCACCCAGCCGGCCCGCCGGCCTGCACGTGGCCGGCAGCGGCGGGCGCGCCAGCGCCAGCGCCAGTGCCAGCCGCCCGGCCGGCCCGCCCGCCC
>NZ_BCST01000013.1 GCF_001571005.1 Herbiconiux solani NBRC 106740
GGGGGGCGGGGCCGCTCCCCAGAGGTGGAGGGCGAGGTAGGTGCGCCAGGGGGCGAAGGGGGCCGACCAGGCGGCGAGGTCGCGCGGGGTGGCGGGGGCTCCGAGGGCGCGGGCGCCGTTGCGTAGGGCGACGTCTCCGGTCGGGAGCACGTCGGTGCTGCCGAGCACCCGCATCGCCAGGTAGCCGGCGGTCCAGTCGCCGATGCCGGGCAGCGCGACGAGCCGCGCCCGCTGCTCGACGGGGTCGTCACCCGAGGTCAGCTCGAGCTCGCCGGCCGCGATCGCCTGCATCGCCGCGAGCAGCGTCGCCGCCTTGGCGCGCGGCCCCGCGAGCACGGGGCCGGTCAGCAGCTCGTCGGCGTGCGCCACGATCTGGGCGGGCGTCGGGAACAGGACGGTGGGCATCCATTCGCCGTCTGCAGACCCGGCCGCGTGCACTCGGTTCTCGTTCGCGGATTCGGAGTGACGCATCGATTCGCCGTCGGCGACGGGGTCGGCGGGGTCGAGGGGGGAACCCGCCAGGACGGCCAGGCGATGGAGGAGGGTTCGCGCGGCCGTGACGGTGATCTGCTGGCCGACGATCGCCCGCACGAGCATCTCGTGGGGGTCGACGGCGCCCGGCATCCGGATGCCCGAGGTCGCCCTCACCCGCGCCGCCAGCTCGGGGCCGCCGGGCAGCCCGGGGGCGAGCGCGGCCGACAGCAGCGTCTCGTCGACCGCGACCGGGTCGGCGTCGAGATCGAACAGACGACGGATGCGCGCCACCAGCACCGGCAGATCGCCGAGCACGGCGAGGTGCGCCTCGAGGTCGAGCGGCCGGCCCGGCTCGTGCCGCACCGTGAACCAGGAGGGCCCGCCCGGCAGCAGGAGCGAGCGCGTGTAGGAGCGGCCGTCGACCCGCTCGATCCCGGGGATCGCCCGGGCGGCGAGCCAGGTGAAGACTCCCTCGGCATCGAAGGGCTCGCGGTAGGGCAGGCTGAGGCGCAGCGCACCGGGCGTCGCCGTCTCGGCACGACCCCTACGGGCCCGGATGGCCGACGGGGTCAGCTGGAACACCTCCCCCACCGTGTCGTTGAACTGCCGGATGCTCGTGAACCCGGCCGCGAACGCGATGTCGGCCATCGGCAGGTCGGTCGCCGTGAGCAGGGTGCGGGCGGTCTGCGCGCGGTGCGCCCGCGCGAGGGCGAGCGGCCCCGCCCCGAGTTCGTGGGTGAGCACGCGGGTGAGGTGCCGGGGCGAATAGCCGAGGCGGGCGGCCAGGCCGTCGACGCCCTCGCGCTCGATGACTCCGTCGCCGATCAGGCGCATGGAACGGGCGGCCAAGTCGTCGCGGAGGTTCCACGCCGGGGTTCCGGGGACGGCCTCGGGCAGGCAGCGTTTGCAGGCCCGGTAGCCGGCCTCGTGCGCGGCGGCGCTGGTCTCGTAGAAGGTGACGTTCGTGGCTTTCGGCGTGCGGGCGGGGCAGCTCGGGCGGCAGTAGATGCCGGTGGAGCGCACGGCCGTGATGAATTGGCCGTCGAACCGCGCATCCCGCGATCCGATGATGCGGTAGCGCTCGTCGAAGTCCATGCCTCGAGTCTCA
Source organism: Herbiconiux solani NBRC 106740 (assembly GCF_001571005.1). Classification (GTDB taxonomy): domain Bacteria; phylum Actinomycetota; class Actinomycetes; order Actinomycetales; family Microbacteriaceae; genus Herbiconiux; species Herbiconiux solani. The sequence continues at coordinate 1,583 of NZ_BCST01000013.1, forward strand.
CACGGGCGTCCGACACTCTCTAGCGGGAATCGGACATGGCAGTGGGTGGGGTGGGTGCGAGGGTCGGGTGGGACCTCCTGTGGCCCTCGGGACGATGTCGCGCTGGGCCGCGGGCGATGTCGGGCGGCCCTGTGGGCGTTGTCGGGCGGCCCTGTGGACGTTGTGGCGCTCGCCTGTGGGCGATGTCGGCGGCCCGCCGTAGGGTCGCACGCATGGCGCACTCCATCGTTCCTCCGTACCTGCTCGCCCGTCTCGCCCAGGCCGACTCCGCCGGCATGCAGAAGGCCGCCGAGGCGGCTCGGCGGTCGTTGCTGGCCGAACCCCCGCTCCGTGCCGAACGGCGCCGCGAGGGGGCCGCACCCGCACTCCCGCCCCGCGCGGGTCAGGATGCGCCGACCGCGGTCGATCGCACGATCTACGATGCGGCCGGCAGCGAGACCCTGCCCGGCGAGAAGGTGCGCGACGAGGGTGATCCGGCCACGGACGACCCGGCCGTCAACGAGGCCTACGACGGACTCGGGGCGACCCACGCGCTCCTCCTCGACGCCTTCGGCCGCCGCTCGATCGACGACCGCGGGCTCCCGCTCCGCGCCACCGTGCACTACGGCCGTGACTACGACAACGCGTTCTGGGACGGCGAGCGCATGGTCTTCGGCGACGGCGACGGCGAGGTCTTCGGCCGGTTCACGGCCTCACTCTCGGTGATCGGTCACGAGCTCGCCCACGGCGTCACGCAGTACACCGCCGGGCTCGATTACCAGGGTCAGTCGGGGGCGCTCAACGAGTCGCTCTCGGACGTGATCGGCGCCCTGGTCGAGCAGCACAGCCGCGGGCAGAGCGCTGCCGAGGCGAGCTGGCTGATCGGCGAGGGCCTGTTCACGGATGCGGTGGAGGGCCGGGCGCTGCGCTCGATGCTCGAGCCCGGCACGGCGTATGACGACGACGTGCTCGGAAAAGACCCGCAGCCCGCCGACATGGCCGGCTACGTCGAGACGACCGACGACAACGGCGGGGTACACCTGAACTCGGGTATCCCGAACCGGGCCTTCGCGCTCGCGGCGATCGAGATCGGTGGCAGGGCGTGGGAGAAGGCGGGCCGCATCTGGTACGACACGATCACCGAGGCCACCGGGCCGCTGGAGCCGGACAGCGCGTTCGCGGCCTTCGCCGAGGCGACCGTCGCTTCCGCTCGCCGCCTGTTCGGCGAGGGCTCGGCCGAGGCTTCTGCCGTCGAGGGCGCATGGGCTACCGTGGGCGTGAGGAGTGATGAGCAGGCCCCAGGATGACGACGACGCGCAGGTGCTGCGCATCACGGTGGCGCGCTCGGGCGGGGTGGCCGGGATCGCTCCAAGCTGGACCGTGACGGCTTCGGCCGAGCCCGACGTCGACTCGTGGTTGTCGCTCGTCGAGTCGTGCCCGTGGGATGCACCGGGGGCGGGTGGGGCGCCGGGGACGGACGGGTCGCCTGAGGATGGGTCGCCCGGTGGTGCCGATCGGTTCGTCTACACGATCCGGGTGATCCTCGATCCGCCCGCCGAGAAGGCGGCGGCCACCGAGCGCGATGCGACCGTACCGGAGACCGCGCTCGACGGGCCCTGGCGCGACCTCGTCGACCGGGTCAAGCAGGAGAGCAAGGCGGCCGGGCGCAAGAAGCCCGCGGGGCGCAAAGCTGCGGCCGGGGAGCCGACCGGGCCCGCCGCGTCCTGAGGGGCGAAAACACCAGAGCCGGTGTAAAGCGGGGCCCGCGGAGCCACGAGAATAGAGGGATGACCACGGTTCTCGAGCTCAGCGACGTGAGCTTCGTGCGGAACGGCCGCCGCATCCTCGACGGCATCGACCTCGAGGTGGGCGCTGGTGAGCACTGGGCGCTGATCGGGCCGAACGGGGCCGGGAAGAGCACGATCCTCAGCCTCTGCGGCGCCCTGCAGCACCCGACCGGAGGGGTCGTGACGGTGCTCTGGCAGCGGATCGGGCGCGTCGAGCTGCAGCAGCTGCGGCGGTCGATCGGGCATGTGAATCCGCGGCATCCGCTGACATCGGCGCTGACGATCCGCGAGGTGGTGCTGACCGGACTGACCGGGACGATCGAGCTCGTGCCCCGCTGGCAGCCGACCGGCGACGAACTCGTTCGGGCCGACGGCTTCATCGAGCTGCTCGGGCTCGCCGGCAAGACCGAACAGCGGTGGACGACCCTGTCGCAGGGCGAGCGCGGCCGCACGCTGATCGCGCGGGCACTGATGACCGACCCCGAGCTGCTGCTGCTCGACGAGCCGTCGACCGGGCTCGACGTCGCGGCTCGCGAGCAGCTGCTCGACACGCTCGACGCGGTGCGGCGGGCGCACCCCGCGCTGGCGTCGGTGCTGGTGACGCATCATCTCGAGGAGCTTCCGCGCTCGACGACCCACGCCGCCCTCATCGCGTCCGGGCGGTTGACGGCCGTGGGGCCGGCGTCCGCGGTGCTGACGACCACGAACGTCACGGCGTGCTTCGCGCACCCCATCGAGATCGAGCACCGCCACGGCCGCTGGTCGGCGCGTTCCCACGCCCCGGGCACCCCCTAGCCCCTCCCATGTCGCCGAGCCGTCACTTGTTGTCGATAAATGGGGCGTTTAGCGACCACAACTGACGTCTCGAGGGAAGCACCCCTCCTGTCCGCCCCGCCCGCCCTGTCGGCGAAACGTCACTCCTTGTCACTAAGGGGGTTGTCAAGCGACCACAAGTGACGCCTCGAGGGCAGGACCACCACCCGATCCCCCCACCCACGTCCCGCCACGCCTCGCCTCACCTCGCCGAGAAGTCACGTTTACGTCCACGATCGCGGTTTTGGACGCGAAAGTGACTTCTCGGCGCCAGCGGTGGGTGGCGCGGGGCTAGGGGCGGGGGCGCGCGCGACGAAGGCGCGCCAGGTAGTAGCGCTGGGGCCAGTGGCGGATGCGCGGGGGCAGCACGCGATACACCGCCCCGATCGCCGCGAGCAGGCGGTCGAAGCGGCGCTGGCGCACGACGCTCCAGGGGTAGCCGAACTGGGCGCGCACCGCATCCGGAAGCAGCGCCACCGTCGCGAACCGGGCCAGCGGCATCCCAGCCCGAATCGGCAACGGAGCCCTCTCGGCCTTGAGCAGCGCGGCCGCCACCCCGCGGATCGTGTCGTCGACGCGCAACCCGGCGACGGTCTCGTCCCAGTAGCGCCGGAAGGCCGCGCGATCGGCCGGCCACAGCTCGGCGGGCATCTGCAGCGCAGTGCCGAGGACGGCGTACTCGCGATACACCCGCTCGGCCTCCTCGTCGCCGAGCGGCCCGAAGACGCGCTCGTACACCAGCACGGCCGTGTCGTAGAGGGTCGCCGCTACCCAGAGCTGCAGCTGCGGGTCAAAGGCGTCGTATGGCGGATCTCCGGCGTCCATGGCTTGCGGCGACGGCGCTCGAGGTGAGTCGCTCGTGGGTGCGGCGTCTTCCCCAAGCTCGACGCCGTGGGCTCGATGTGCTCGGTGGGCCGAACCACGCGGCGGATTGCTGACGGGGCCGTGCGCGCGGTTGACCGCCCGGCGCACGGCCGCGACATCGTCGGGCGTGCCGTTCGAGAGGGCGTAGATGTAGGTGAGGGTGCCGTGGAGGCGGTCCATGGGGCGGTTCGCGAAGTCGCTGTGCCGGGCCACGCCGTACCCGATCGCCGGATGCGCGATCTGCAGCAGGATCGCCCGCCCGGCACCCGCGAGCAGGATGCTCTCCGGCGCGATCCCCGCCAACGTCACCATGCCGCGACGGTACCATCGCCGCCTGCGCGGGCCCGGTGCGTCGTCCGGCCGCTGGCACAGACGGCGAGTGGGCGCGGGAGGGGTGGGCGCGAGAGGGCAAGTCAGCGCGGGCTGGCGGGTGCGCGCAGGAGGGCGGGCGGGATCGTAGGCTCGGAGGGTGAGTGACGTGGTGTGGGATGTGGTGGTCGTGGGCGCCGGACCCGCCGGGTCGAGCGCCGCCCGCGCAGCCGCCGAGGCCGGGGCGTCGGTGCTGCTGCTCGACCGCGCCGCGTTCCCGCGGTACAAGACCTGCGGCGGAGGACTCCTCGGCGAATCCCTCGCCCTCATCCCCCCGGTCGCCGCGGCGACCATCGAGTCGCGGGTGGGCGAGACCGTGGTCACCGACCGCTTCCGCTCGCGCTTCACCCTCCGCGAGCCCACGCCGTACCTCGCCCTGGTGCGCCGGCTCGAGTTCGACGACGCGCTCGCCCAGGCGGCTCGGGATGCTGGCGCAGAGTTCCGCGACGACGTGACCGTTCGCGAGATTCTCCGCCCGGGCACGCTTCCGGCAGATGGGACGACGACCCAAGCGTCTCCGGGTGCGACGGCCCAGGCCATGACGGCAGCATCGGGTGCGAGCGCACCGGACGCGACGGCAACGGACGCGACAGCATCGGACTCATCCACACCGGACACATCAGATGCGACCGCACCGGGTGCGACGCCACCGGATTCGATGGCACCGAATGCGACAGCATCGGACGAATCGGATGCGCGCGACGTGGACGACACCGGGATCGTGACGATCCGCACGAACCGCGGCACTTTCCGCGCCCGGGTCGTGATCGGGGCCGACGGCACCGGCGGACGGGTGGGACGGTACGTCGGCGTCAAAGCCGGCGGAGTCGACCTCGGGCTTGAGGACGAGATCGCGATGCCCGCCGACGTGGGCCGCTGGCGCGATCGGGTGCTGCTCGACTGGGGTGGCGCATCCGGAAGCTACGCCTGGGTCTTCCCGAAGCGTGAGTCGCTGACCGTCGGGGTGATCCAGCGGAAGGGCTCCCCCGATGAGACCCGCGAGTACCTCGCCGCGTGGCGTCGACACCTCGGGCTGGCGGACGCCGAGACCCTGCACTCGTCGGGGCACCTCACGCAGTGGCGGGCATCCGGATCGCCGCTGCGACGCGGACCGGTGCTCGTCGCCGGCGACGCCGCCGGGCTGCTCGAACCGTGGACCCGCGAGGGCATCTCGTTCGCCCTGCGCTCAGGGCTCTGGGCCGGCGCGGCCGCCGCCGCACATGTCGCGGGTGACACTCGCGCGCTCGGCCGGTACACCGACCGGGTCGAGAGCGAACTCGGCACCGAGCAGCGGGCCGGAGCCGTGCTTCTCGCCGCCTTCGAGCGCCGGCGCGCGCTCGTGCACCTGATGCTGAAGACGCCCGTGGGTGCGCGATTCTTCGTGCGCTTCTGCCGCGGCGACACCACCCTCGCCCGCCTCGCGCGCCACCGCGTGGTCATGCGCCTGGCCCGCGCCCTGGGCTAGCGCTCCTCCTCGACCCCCGGACACCGAGGCGCCCGAAGGCCATCGAGACGTCACTTGTTGTCGCTAAACCGACTCAATAGCGACAACAAGTGACGTCTCGGCGACAGTGTGCCCCCGGGGTCAGTGAGGGTCAGCGGGACTCCAGGGTGAGGGCGGGGCGGTAGGGGGCGGCGGTCGAGACGACCTGGAGGCCTACCGTGACGGACTGGCCGGACGCCACGGGCGTCGCCCACTGCGAGCCGGTGCAGGTGACCGTGCGGGACGCGACCTGGCAGTCCATGCCCCAGGCGTTCACGACGGAGGTCGCCCCGGCATCGGGCCACGAGATGCGCCAGCCCGTCGAGGACCCCGTGTTCGTGAGGACGATCTGGGCGATGTACCCCGTGTCCCACTGGCTCTGGGCCGTCCAGGTGGCGGAGAGGGATCCGGATCCGCCCGCCGAGCTGGAGGACGGCGACGGCGTTCCCTGCGACGAACCGCCCTGACCGGCCGAGGGCGACCCGGGCGGAGTAGACGGTGACCCGGGGGACGTGGACGGCGCCGGCACCGGCGACGACGGAGCCTGCGACGGCCCCGGAGGCCCGGGCCGCGCAGTGCCCGGGATCGGCGAGACCGGCGTCAGCCACGGCGCCGCCGGCGTCTTCGTCGGGGACGGTGATGTCCCCGGCGCCGGCGTCTGCACCGGCACCGACGTCCCGCTGCCGATCAGCGGAGCCAGCGCCGCCACCTTCTCGGCCTGCGGCGTGACCCAGTCGTCCTTCACGAGGCCGCCGGTGTCACCGCTGTTGGGGTTGAACGACCAGTAGGCGAAGCTGATGCCCGTCGTCTTCAGGTACGAGACCATCGTCTCGAACCACGCGCGGTCGCTCGCGGTCTCGAGCTTCGACCCGAACTCCCCGACCAGCACCGGAGCGATGTTCTCGGTCGCGAGGTAGCCCCAGTTGCCGGTCCAGACAGCGGGCAGGTTGGCCGGGTAGTCGGATGCAGAGAACCACTTCTGGGCGAAGATCGACGCCGGGTAGTCGTGCGGCGAGTAGACGACCTGCCCGGGAACGGACAGCTCGACCGGGTCGGATCCCGCATCCGCCAGCCCGCCGCCCCACCAGGTCGACGATCCGTCGCCCTGCTTCTCGACGCCCTCGACCACGATCAGCAGCTGCGGGTTGACCGCCTGCACGGCATCACCGGCACGCGTCGCCGCGGCCTGCCAGTCGCGGGCGGGGTCGCCGCAGCCCCAGCAGGCCTGGCCGTGCGGCTCGTTGTGCAGGTCGACGCCGATCACGGTCGGCTCGGCGAGGTAGCGGCGGGCGAGCATCGTCCAGTCGGCGATCCAGCTCTCTTCGCTGTACTGCGCGGTGTACCAGAGCTCGGACTGCGCCCCCGAATCGGGGCGGTGCCGATCGAGGATGACGTTGAGCCCGTAGGCCTTCGCCCGCTGGACGACCTGGTCCATCAGTTCGAGCGGGCTGAGGCTCACGAGCGTCGGGTTGACCCCGGCGTTGATCGAGTTGCTGGCGGATGCGGCGAGGCACTCGCTCGAGAACGGCAACCGGATCGTATTGAACCCCATCGACGCGATCTGCGCGAGACCGGCGTCGAGACTGATCGTCCAGAGCCCGTGCGGGGCGCAGTTGCTCGTCTCCATGCCGAACCAGGCCACGCCCTTGATCACATAGGGCGAGCCGTCGGCCTTCTCGAGTGTCGCCCCGTCGGCGTGCAGCCAGCCGGCCAGAGAAGCGGATGCGGCGGCAGCCGACGCGGTCGAGGGAGCAGTCGCCGCGAGTTCACCGGCGACAGCGGCGGGGCCGATCGGAGTGTCGGACGCGGTTCCCCCGAACCTGCTGCCCGGCGCTCCCGGCCCGGCGGTCCCCGTGTGAGGACCCAACGCGGGGGGCGTGGCCGAAGCGACGACCGCTGCCGGGACAGCAGCACCCGCGACAGCAGCACCCGGCACAGCCGCTTCCGCAGCCGACGACCCCACGGCCGCCGAACCGATCCCGGCCGTCGTGACGACGCCGGCGACCAGCACGAGCGCGGTCAGAGCCGCGCCCCACCATCGCCCCTTGCGCCTCGTCGTCGGGCCCACGTCATCCTCCCCGGTTCGTCTTGACCAGACCATACCAGCGCCCGCCGACACCGGAATCCGCCGCCCGAGCACCGGCGACCGCACGCGTATCGTCGGCCGGGAAACAGCCGCGCCAGCCCCCTACCGCTGCCGCCGCACGTCCGGCAGCAACGCCCGCCACGACCGCCCGCGCACCGCGCTCACCCACACGCCCGCGCCGTACGCGAGGTCGTCGAGCCGCCGTGCCAGCCCGAACCGCACCGGATCCAGCCGCGCCCGCGTCCGCACCTGCTCGATCGCCACGTCCACCAGGTGCGCCACCACCACCGCCCGCCGCAGCCGCGCCGAGAACAGGCAGCCGACCAGCACCGCGGGCCACCAGTGCCGCAGCAGCAGCGCCGTCGCCTGCACGAGCGACGCGACGAGACCGTTCGCGGTGAGTCCGGCGGCGACGCGCAGCGGATGCTCGCTCCGCCCGAGCTTCCGAGACAACCGCCAGGCCGTGAACGCCGAGATCCCGAGCGCGACCGGCACCGACCACCGCCGCTGCGCGAGCAGTGCCGCGACGACCGCCGCGCTCCACGGCGCGAGCACCGCCGGAGCGATGTCATACGGATGCCGCACCGCCAGCGGGTGCGCCCCGGTTCCGTAGAACGCCTTCCGCGCCAGCCACGCACCCGTCGTGGTGCGATGCTCGTGGAAGACCGCGGCGGCCGGCTCGTAACGCACCCGGAGCCCGCGGTCGGCGAGGTTCCAGACCAGGTCGACGTCCTCCCCCACCCGCATCCCCGCGGTGAACCCCGCCTCGAGCAGCGCCACCCGCCCCACCAGGAACGTGCTCGACACCCACGACACCGTCGCCCGCTGCCGCACGATCGCCGGACCGTCACCGAGATCGAGCGACGACCGCGCCTCCTCGTACCGCCCGATCCAGTTCGCCCCTCGCCCGTCGTCATCGACGAGCCCGCGCACCCGGGGCGCGACGAGCGCCACCCGCGGGTCGGCGAAGTGCCTGATCAGGGTCGCGACGGCATCCGGATGCGCCACCACGTCCGAGTCCACGAACGCCACGAACTCCGTGGTCACCTCGCGCAGCCCGGCGTTCCGGGCTTCGGCGGGCCCGACGTTCTCCGGCAGCGGCAGGAACCGCGCGCCGTGCCGCTCGACCACGGCCCGCTGCCGGTCGACGTCGCGCGAGGCGTCGTCGACGACGATGACGGATGCGCCCGCGCCGAGCGCCCCCAACAGTCGGTCGAGCGACTCCGGCCGGTCGCGCACCGGGATCACGTAGGTCACCTCGGAGAGATCGCCCTCGGGCAGCGTCTCGACGACCGGGTCGGCGATCCCGGCGTCGACGAGCCGATCGGCCAGCACCTGGGACGGCCGGTCGCGCACCCGCAGGTCGCGCCCTTCGAACAGCTCCGCCGCCGCGGGCTTGAGGTACAGCACCCGGATCGGCGCACCCCCGATCAGGGCCCGCCCGCCGTCGCTCACCCGCGTCCGCCGGTTCAGCCGAACGACGCTCCCGATCGGCACCCCGAGCTGTGCCCCCGTCTCGCTCGGCCTCGGCCCTGTGGCGTCAGGACGATCGCTCACCCTCGCGGCCCGTCAGCACCCGTGGCCCCCGCGTGCCGCGCCCGCCCGCCGACGCGGCCGAGCAACCCCCGCGCATCCGGCTGTGCGCGAACGATCCGCCGCTCCACCTCCGCCGTCATCGACGCGAACAGTTCCTCGCCCTCCTCCGCCGTGGCGCCGGTCGGGTCGCCGAGCACGCCCGACGACGACACGGCCCCGACCCCCGAGGCGGTGAGGAGCGGCAGCAGCTCGCGCATCGGTCGGGTGTCCCCGGCTCCGGGCAGCGGCTGCCGCACCGACCCGGGCCGCAGGAAGAGCATCAGCGAGGTCTCGAGCCGGCCGGCGTGCGCATCCGTGATCTCGGGCGGAGCCCCGGCCGGAGCGCACGGCACCCACGACACGTCGTGCCCCTCGTCGGTCAGCTGGGGCACGGCCGACACGAGAGTCGACATGTTGCCGCCGTGTCCAATGACGAGCACGATCCGCCCGGCCCAGGTCGACAACGACCGGACGAGCTCGATCACGACCGCGCGCAGGGCCTCCTGCCCGATCGACACCGTGCCGGCGAAGGACTGGTGCTCGCCGCTCGCTCCGAAGGCAAGTGCCGGGGTCACGACGACCGAACGGCCCGAGGTGACCAGTCGTGTGGCGACCGCCTCGGCGGTCTCGGCCGCGATCACCGAGTCGGTGTCGAACGGCAGGTGCGGCCCGTGCTGTTCGGTGGCGCCGACCGGTACGAGCACGAGCGGCCGCTCGGGCAGCTCCGGCCAGGCCATCCCGCCGAGAAGCACATCCCCGCGGGGCGCATCACCCCGCGCTCGCCCGTCCCGTCCGTCATCGGCCACCACGTCAGGCTACCGCGTGCCTAAGACTTCCCCCGAGCCGACGACGTCACCGCGCACCTACGACTTCGCCTCGGCCTCCGCCTTCGCCAGCGGCTTCGCCGGCGACGCCCGCCGCGTACCCTTGGGCGACGTCGGCGTCGGCGACCCCTCACCCGAAGCAGCACCCGAAGCACCCCCGGCGCCCCCGGCGCCCCCGGCCGCGGCACCCACCCCGCCCGAGTCCTCAGCCCCGGCACCGAGCGTCCGCTCGAACCCCTCCGGCACCACGAGATCGTCCCGGCTCAGCTCGTGCACCGAGGCGTGACCTGTCCCGAGCACCGCCGAATCGAGCCCACCGCGCAGGATGTCGAGCACGTTCTCCACGCCCGCCTGCCCGTTGGCCGCGAGCCCCCAGAGGTACGCCCGCCCGATCATCACGGCCCGGGCCCCCAGGGCCACGGCCTTGGCGACGTCGCCACCGCGCCGGATCCCGCCGTCGAGCACGACCTCCACCTGGTCTCCGACGGCCTCGACGACCGACGGCAGCATCCTGATCGTCGCCGGCGTGGTGTCGAGGTTGTTGCCGCCGTGGTTCGAGACCGAGATCGCGGTGACCCCGGCATCCACGGCCCGGCGCGCGTCGTCGACCCGGGTCACGCCCTTCAGCATGAACGGCCCGCCCCACTCCTCCCGGAGCCACGCGACGTCCTCCCACGTCGGCGGCGGAGTCTGCATCCATTCGTAGTAGGCGCCGAAGAAGGTGGGCGCGTCGCCCCCGGGCGGCTGGAGGTTCGGCGCGGTCAGGTCGGGCAGCTGCCCGGCACGCGCGAACTGCCAGAGCCACTTCGGATGCGGTAGCACGTTGGGCGCGAAGGTCACCATGGTCTTGAGGTCGAGCTTCTCCGGGATCGACGGGCTCCCCCAGTCGCGCCCGTTCGAGAACGACCAGTCCAGCGTCGCGATCAACCCGCGAGCCCCGGCCTTCCGGGCCCGGTCCATCCGCTGGATCATCTGCTCCCGCGTCCCGGTCCAGTACATCTGGAAGAAGGTGTCCGGGTTCGCAGCCACGACCTCCTCGACCGGCTTCGAGGCGAACGAGGACAGCCCCATCGTGATGCCCCGGTTCGCGGCGGCGCGCGCCACGGCGACCTCGCCGTCGGGATGCACGGCCTGCACGCCGGTCGGCGAGATCATCACCGGGAACGACAGCGGCAGCCCCATGATCGTGGTCGACAGGTCACGCGCGGGCTTGTGCCCGGCGACGTGCGGCGCGAAGCCGATCTCGCCGAAGGCGCCCACGTTGTCGTCGATCGTGAGCCCGCGCTCCGACCCCGCGACCAGCGCTCCGTAGACCGAGCTGGGCAGTCGCCTCTTGGCCCGGCGCTGCGCCTCGGCCACCGTCTCGAACCATGCATTCGCCATTGAACTCTCACTCTCTCTGTCGTCGGGAGAACTGATTCCCCAGTCTAGCCCGACTATTGACACTCGGTGCCAAAACTTATCGCCGGAACACCTCGCCCAGTGCCGGCGCGATGTCGTGGAAGGTGCGGATCGCCCGGAAGGTGCCGCGCCCGATCCGCGCGAGGTCCCGGCCCAGCTCGACGTCCTTCTCCCCGCTGGTGTCCAGCAGCACGTCGAGCCGCGGCAGCCGCCCGGCGAGCGGCCGCGGATCCGGCCCCGCGTTGTGCACGCAGTCGGAGAGCAGGATGACGCGGGCGTTCCGGGGCGGCACGCCCGCGAGCTGCCCGGCGGCCAGCTGCAGCGGGAAGGCGAGATTCGTGAGCCCGCGGGCCGGCAGCCGCAGCATCGCATCGAGCAGTTCCATCGGCCGCACCGGATCGCCGAGCCGCTGCAGCACCACCGCATCCGACCAGAACGCGATCACCGACAGCGCGTCCTGCCCGAGCTCCCCGGCGAGCGCGCCGACGGTCGCCGCCGCGGTGCGCACCCGCTCGCCCTTCATCGAGCCCGAGACGTCGACCGCGAGCACCACCGAGCGCTTCGCGCGCACCCGTTCGCGCACGACGATGTCCTCGTCGTCCGGCACCGGCTTCTCGGCCAGCACCTGCAAGGTGCGGTCGAGGTCGATGTCGTCGCTGCTCCCCCGGTAGGCCACGCTCCCGAAGCGCCCGGCGCCCCGGTCCCTCGCCGTGTCGGCCACGGGCTTCGGCACCGACAGTCGTGCGGCGATCTGCGCGGCGCGGAGCCGCACGGCGGGATCGACGGTTGCCGTCTCCTCCTCCAGCGCCAACGACCCCTCGTCGTCGGTGAACCCGGCCCCCGAGGCGCTCGGCTTCGTCGCCGCCGCCGACCCGCGGCCCGGTTGCGGTCTCATGACGAGCCCCGAGCCGCTGCCGGCGATGCTGAACACCGTCGGATCCTCGGTCAGCTGCTTCGGCTTCCGCCGCAGCGGCTTCGCGTTCCGCGAGGGCGGTCGCGCATCCGTCTTGCGGCTGATCGGCGAATCGGCCTCGACCGCTCTTCATCCCGGATCCGCCCGGGCCGGCTCGAGCACGAAACGGTCCTCCCAGATCTCCCGCAGCACCCGCTCCGGGGTCGTCTCCGCCGCCTCGTCGACGTGGATGCGGCCGGACAGCGCCACGAGCATCGCGTCGAAGACCGTGTCCTGGTACTCCTCCTGCGTCGGCGCCGGCAGGCCCCGAAGCTCGAACAGCTCGTGCGCGACCAGTGCGCAGTCGATCGCGCCGCGCACGCTCGAGCCCTGACGCACATCCGGATGCTCGCGGGTCGCCCGCGTGACGGCGACCGCGTCCGGGATGATCCGCTCCGAGAGCTCGCCGTGGAGTCCTGTGCGCAACGCCACGATCCCCCGTTCGGCCTCGGCGTCCTGGTAGCCGACGACGATCCGGTTGAGCCGGTCGGAGACGCTCGTCGACAGCCGGGTGGTGCCGACGTTGTCGAAGGGGTTCATCGAGGCGATCACCCGGAAGGTGGGCTGCGCCTCGACCCGGCCCACCCGCGGCACCTCGACGGCCCGGTCGGCCATCGCGGTGAGCAGGGTGTTCAGGGTGTCCTCGGGCGCTCGGTTGAACTCCTCGATGTAAAGAAACCCGCCCTGCCGCATCGCCTCGACGAGGGGTCCGGCGACGAAGTTGTCGGCGCTGTAGTCCTCCCTCAGCACCCGGGCCGGGTTGTGGTGCCCGACGAGCTTGGCGGGGGTCAGGTCGGCGTTGCCCTCGACGAACAGCAGCGGGATGCCCCACTCCTCGGTGATCGCCTTGAGCATCGTGGTCTTGCTCGTGCCCGGCGGCCCCTCGAGCACCAGGTCGCGCCCCGCGGCCACGGCCGCGAGCGCGAGTTCCAGTTCGCGCTCGCGGCCGACCAGGTGCGAGGCAATGCGCCGCCGGGTGTCGGTGATGTCCGTCTCGCCCATCCTCATCCTTCGATCGATTCCGATTCCGTCGTGCGTGCCGCTACTTGATCGTGTAACCGGCGTCGACCTTGAGCTCGGTGCCGGTGACGTACCGCGCCTCGTCCGAGGCGAGGAACAGGACGGCGTTCGAGATGTCGATCGGCTCGACCCACGGGATCGGCAGGGCATTCGTCGTCTCGAAGATCGGCGCGGCCTGCTCCTTGGTGGGGTGCTCGACGTCCGGCATGAACAGCCTGAACGTGGCTTCGTTCAGGATCATGTCGGTCGCGACCCCGGTGGGGTGCACCGTGTTCACCCGGATGCGGTGCGGCGCGAGCTCCAGCGCGAGGGTGCGCATGATGCCCACGACCGCGTGCTTCGACGCCGTGTACGCCACGACGTTCGGGGTGCCCTTGAGGCCCGCGGTCGAGCTGGTCAGGATGATCGACCCGCCCGTGCCCTGCTCGATCAGGTGCGGGATGACCGCTTTCGCGGTGTGCCAGACGCCCTTCGCGTTGATGTCGTTGACCATCTCCCACTCGGCGTCGGTGACCAGTTGCGACTGCTCACCGAAGGCGAAGATGCCGGCGTTCGCCGAGACGATGTCGACGTGCCCGAGTTCGGCGACCCCCGCATCCAGCGCCGATTTGAGCGCGTCGTAGTCGCGCACGTCGGCCTTGGTGGCGACGATCCGCCGGTCGAGCGCCTCGACCTGGCGGACGGTCTCGGCGAGGTCCTCCTCGGTGGCCCCGGGGTAGAACTTGTCCATCCCAGGGATCGACTCGGCGATGTCGACCGCGATGATGTCGGCGCCCTCCTGGGCCAGGCGCAGCGCGTGGCTGCGGCCCTGGCCACGGGCGGCTCCGGTGATGAAGGCGACCTTGCCGTCTACGCGTCCCATGCCGCACCCCCTACTTGATCGCCGCGCCGGCATCGACCGGGAGCGGGACCCCCGTGATGTAGCGCGATTCGTCGGAGGCGAGGAAGAGCACGGCGTTGGAGATGTCGACCGCCTCGACCCACGGGATCGGGAGCGCGTTCATCGCGACCGCGGCCTGGGCGAAGTCGTCCTTCGTCGGGTTCTCGAGGTCCGGCCGGAACAGGCGGTAGATGCCGTCGTTCTGCACCATGAGCGTGTCGACCGTGGTCGGATGCACGCTGTTGACCCGGATGAAGTCGGGCGCGAGCTCGAGCGCCAGTGTGCGCATCAGGCCCACCACTCCGTGCTTCGCCGACACGTAGTGCGAGATGTTGGCGTAGGGGAACAGCCCCGCGTCCGAGCTGGTCAGGATGATCGACCCGCCGCGTCCGCCCGCCTTCAGATGCGGGATGGCGGCTTTCGCGGTGCGCCAGACGCCGTTGAGGTTGATGTCGATCATCCTCATCCACTCGTCCTCCGGCACGTCCTCGGAGAGGTTCGGCCGGCCCGCGATGCCCGCGTTCGCCGAGACGATGTCGAGCCGCCCGAGCTGGGCGACCCCGTCGTCGACGGCGGCCTTCAGGGCGTCGAAGTCACGCACGTCGGCCTTGCTGGCGATGATCCGGCGGTCGAGCGCCTCGACCTGCCTGACCGTCTCGACGAGATCCTCTTCGGTCGCCGGAGGATACGGGTTCTCCGGCAGATCCTCCAGGTAGTCGATCGCGATGATGTCGGCGCCCTCCTGGGCCAGGCGCAGCGCGTGACTGCGCCCCTGTCCTCGTGCGGCTCCGGTGATGAACGCCACTTTTCCTTCTACACGCCCCATTGCGTGCCCCTTTCTCTTGTCTCTTCTGTCGGACTCGTGGTCCTGGGATCAGACGGTTCAGTACTGCGTGTTGCCGGCGTCGACCGTCATCTCGAGGCTCGTGATGAAGCGCGACTCGTCCGAGGCGAGGAAGAGCACCGCGTTCGACTGGTCGAGCGGCTCCGTCGCCTGGATCGGCAGCAGGTTCGCCAGCATGCCGCCGACGGTCGGATGTGCCTCGAGCAGCGGCCCGAAGGCGTTGCCCATCTCGCCCATCGGGGTGTTGACGCCGGTGGGGTGGATCGTGTTGACCCGCACGGAGTACTCGGCGAGCTCGGTCGCATAGGCGCGCATCAGCCCGACCACGCCGTGCTTCGCGGCCACGTAGGCCGACAGGAACGGCAGGCCCTTGATGCCGGCCGCCGAGCTCGTCATGATGATCGAGCCTCCGCCGTTGTCGATCAGGTGGCGGCTGGTGAGCTGGACGGTGTTCCACACGCCCGTGAGGTTCGTGCCGATGGTCTGGTCCCAGACGTCGACGGAGGTGTTCTCCCAGTCCTCGACCACGCAGATCCCGGCGTTGGCCACGACGATGTCGAGCTTGCCCAGCTGGGCGACGCCGTCGTCGATGGCCGCCTTGAGGGCGCCGCGGTCGCGGACGTCGGCCTTCGTGGCGATGATGCGGCGGTCGAGCGCCTCCACCTGGCGGACGGTCTCGGCGAGATCCTCCTCGGTCGCGGAGGGGTAGGCGATGTTCGGGATGTGGTCGGCGAGGTCGACGACGATGATGTCGGCGCCCTCCTTGGCCAGGCGCACGGCATGGCTGCGCCCTTGACCGCGGGCACCTCCGGTGATGAAAGCGACTTTTCCTTCGACACGCCCCATTGCATGCTCCTTCCAGTGCACACGCGGGCCGCGTCTCGGCCCACGGCCTTCTGCTCGCTACGACCTCGGGTCGAAGCCGGCGAGCGGGTTCTCCTCGCACGCGCTGACCGGCGGGCGGTCGGGGCGGGTGAGCGAGAGAGTGATCGGGATGCCCCGGGACTTGGTCTTCACGACGCCGCCGTCGCGGCGCGGGCCGCGTTCGGTTCGGTGGGAGTGGTCGCCGTCGGGCCGCGGGATGGAGTCGGCCTCCTTGCGCTTCTCGAGCGCCTGCTCGCCGAAGCCGCGCACGCACTCCGGGTCGGGGCCGTCCAGCGGCAGGCCGGTGAAGAACTTGGCCGCCATGCAGCCGCCCTTGCAGGTGTCGAAGAACGAGCAGCTGGTGCAGGCGCCGCCGGACTGCGGCGTGCGCAGCCGGGTGAACAGGGCACTGTTGCGCCACACCTCCTGGAACCCGCCCTCGGAGCGCACGTTGCCGGCGAGGAACTCGTCGTGGATCGCGAACGGGCACGCGTAGACGTCGCCGACCGGGTCGATCAGGCACACCACGCGCCCGGCGCCGCAGAGGTTGAGGCCGGGCAGCGCCGAGCCGTAGGCCGACAGGTGGAAGAAGGAGTCGCCCGTGAGCACGCCGTCGCCGTGGGCGACGAGCCAGTCGTAGAGCTCGCGCTGCTGCTCGGGCAGGGGGTGCAGCTCGTCCCAGACGTCCGCCCCGCGGCCCGACGGGCGGAGCCGGGTCAAGCGCAGCTGCGCACCGTACTCGTCGGCGATGGCCTTGAACTCGTCGAGCTGGCCGATGTTCTGGCGGGTGCAGACGACCGAGATCTTGAAACCGGTGAAACCGGCATCCTTCATGTTCTGCATCGCCCGCATCGCGGTGGCGTAGGAGCCGGGACCGCGCACGTAGTCGTTGACCTCGGCGGTCGCGCCGTCGAGCGAGATCTGCACGTCGACGTAGTCGCTGCTCGCGAGCTTCTGTGCGACCTCGGGCGTGATCTTGACGCCGTTGGTCGAGAACTTGACCCCGACCTTGTGGGCGGTGGCGTAGTCGACGAGCTCCCAGAAGTCGCTCCGCACGGTCGGTTCGCCGCCGCCGATGTTGACGTAGAAGACCTGCATGCGCTCGAGCTCGTCGATGACCGCCTTGCACTCCTCGGTCGACAGCTCGCGCGGGTCGCGCCGGCCGGAGCTTGAGAGGCAGTGCACGCAGCTGAGGTTGCAGGCGTAGGTGAGCTCCCAGGTGAGGCAGATCGGCGAGTCGAGCCCGAACTCGAACAGGTCGACCAGGCGGCCCGGCTGAGTGGGCGTGGCCGGCGCGGTCGTGGTACCGGGAGCCGGCGCGGCCGCCGACGGCCGTGGGGTGTCGAGGAGGGTCATGGCTTCCTTTCGATCACCATCGACGACGCGGCGAGCGTGCCGAGGGCGGCGTGGTACCGCGGGATCTCCCCGTCCGGGATGCCCGCAGAGGCGAACGCCGCGCGCACCGAAGCAGACGCCGCGAGGGATTCGACCGCCGCCAGGAGCGTGCGGTCTTTCAGGAACGAGAGCTTCCGGGTGCCGAAGTGGTACAGCAGCGCGCCGAACGGCTCAGGACGGATCGACACCTGGGGATGCACGTCCCACGCGGCGTCGAGATCGACCGGGATCACGGCACGGCCTAGTAGACGCCGCACATCCCGTCGATCGACACTTCTTCTACCAGTGAGTCGGCCTCCACCAGCTCGTCGTCGGTGAGAACCTGGTCACGTTCACTCGTGTTGTCACTCATGGGATGCTCCTCATGTCGTTGTCGTCATCGAAACGCTGTGATGGCACGATACTAATGACACCGAGTGCCGAATGGAAGGGGTGCCCGCATGAATCAACTCCGGCTCCCGGATGAGGCCCGGCCCGCCGACCAGCCCCGGCTCGGGCGCCAGCCGTCGACCTCGCGCAACGAGCTCAGCCACCTCGCCCTGCAGCTGTTCATCGAGAAGGGCTTCGACGAGACGACGATCGACGAGATCGCGGCACGCGCGGGCATCGGCCGACGCACCTTCTTCCGCTACTTCTCGTCGAAGAACGATCTGCCATGGGGCGACTTCGAGGAGCTGCTCGACCGGCTCCGGCGGCACCTGCAGGAGCTCCCCGCCGATCTGCCGCTGCTCGATGCGCTCCGGCTCGCGGTGATCGAGTTCAACCGGTTCCCGGCCGAGGAGGTGCCGTACCACAAACGCCGGATGGACCTCCTGCTGAACGTGCCCACGCTGGTGGCGCACTCGACGCTCCGCTACGCCTCCTGGCGCGAGGTGGTCGCCGTTTTCGCCGGCGAGCGCCTGGGGCTCCCGGCCGACGACCTCGAGCCGCAGGTGATCGCGTGGACGGCGCTGGCCGTCTCGCTCGCCGCCTACGAGCAGTGGCTGCGCCGCGACGACGCCGATCTGGCCGAGCTGCTCGACGAGGCCTTCCGCAAGCTGCCGACCACGATCGCGACCGACGCGGAGCCGCGCGGGCGATGACCGTCTGGGACGTCGTGGTCGTCGGCGGCGGGGCCGCGGGCGCCGCGTTCGCCGCCCGCGTGAGCGAGGATCCCGAGCAGCGGGTGCTGCTGCTCGAAGCCGGTCCCGCACCACGGTCGGCGGAGGAGTACCCGGCCGAGCTGCTGGATGCGTCGGCGCTGCGCGGAGCCGACCCCGCGCATCCGGATGTCTGGGCCTACCCGGCCGAGCTCCTGCCCGGGCGGGACTACACGATCGTGCGGGGGCGCATCCTCGGCGGCTCGACGACGACCAACGGCGCGTACTTCGTGCGCGCCCGCCGCGCCGACTTCGACGCCTGGGCGGCGGCGGGCAACCCGGAGTGGACCCTCGAGCGCTCCCTGCCGTTCCTCCGCGCCCTCGAGCACGACGTCGACTACGGCGAGACGGCCGTTCACGGTGGCCGCGGGCCGGTCTTCGTGACTCGGCCTGGGCAGGATCACCCGGTGACGCGGGCCTCCGCCGAGGCGGCCGAGCAGCTGGGGGTGCCGCGCGTGGCCGACCTCAACGGACAGGCGCTGGGCGATCACGACCCGAGCGGCCTTCCTCACGTCGACGACGGGCACGGCCCGTTGCCGATGGATGTCCGCGACGGCATCCGCTGGAACACCGGCCTGGCCTACCTCGAGCCGCTCCGCGACCGGGCGAACCTCACCGTGCGCGGGCACTCCCGGGTGAACCGGGTGCTGTTCGAGGGCACCCGCGCGGTCGGCGTCGAGCTCGCGCCCGACGCCGGATCCGGCACGCCGGGCGAGGTGATCCGGGCGCGCGAGGTCGTCCTGTCGGCGGGCGCGATCGCGACCCCGCAGCTGCTGCTGCTCTCGGGGGTCGGGCCGTCGGCCGAGCTCGAGCGCCACGGCATCCCGGTCGTCCTCGACGCCCCTGGCGTGGGACAGGGTCTGAGCGATCACCCACAGGTGCGGCTCGACTGGCGGATGACGGCCGCGGCGGCGGCCGAGCTGCCCGCGACCGGTCCCGCGATGGCGAGCGCGCTGCACCTGCGCACCAGCACGGGTGGGGTGATCGAGCTGCTGCCGCTGCTGCATCCGCTCGGCGAGCTCCTCTTCGGAACGAACCCCGACTCCCCCATGGAGCCTGGCTCAGCGGCGACCGTCCTTTCCGTGCTGGTCGCGCTGCAGACCCCGCGGTCCCGCGGATCGATCGCGCTCGACTCCCCCGACCCTGCGGCGCCGCCGCGGATCCGCTTCGGCTACCTCGAGGATGCGCGCGACCGCGCCGACCTCCGCGACGGCGTGCGGCGCACCGCCGAACTGTTCGGCCAGCCGTCGTTCGCCTGGCTGTTCGACGGGTTCTCCGCCGGGAGCGACGGGCTCGACACCGCGACGCTGGCCGACGACGAGCGCCTCGACACCTGGATCGCCGAGAATCTCGGCACCGCCCTGCACACCTGCGGCAGCGCCCGGATGGGCCCCGCCGGCGACCCCGGCGCCGTAGTCGACCAGTACGGCCACGTCCACGGGCTCGAGGGCCTCCGCATCGCCGACCTCTCGGTCATCCCCGTGGTGCCTCAGCGCGGTCCCGCGGTCACGGCGGTGCTGACGGGCGAGCGGATGGCGGCCTTCCTCCGCGACGGGCACTGACGCGACCGCGCCTCGAGGTGCAGACTGGCGGCATGGCCAAGGATCCGTCCCTCGCACTCCGCTTCGGCTCCGCCGCGGCCTCCTACGACGCCGGCCGCCCCGGCTACCCGGTCGACGCCGTCGAGTGGCTGCTCACGCAGGCCGCGACCGACGACGGCCGGCTGCCCGACGTCGTCGACATCGGCGCCGGCACCGGCAAGCTCACGGCGGTGCTCGCCGCGCACGCCGCCTCGGTCGTCGCGGTCGAACCCGACGAGCGGATGCGCGCCGCCCTCGAGTCGAACCTGCCCGGCGTGCGGGTCACCGCGGGCACCGGCGAATCGGTGCCGCTCGGCGACGACTCCGCCGACGTCGTGACCTTCGGGCAGGCCTGGCACTGGGTCGACCCCGAGGCCGCCTCCCGCGAGGCCGCCCGGCTCCTCCGGCCCGGCGGCGTGCTGGCGCTGATCTGGAACGTGCGGGACGACCGGGCCAACTGGGTGCGCGAGCTGAGCACTCTGATCGGCCCCTCGGTCGCCGAGGAGTTCGACACCGTGCAGCCTCCGGTCGGTGAGCCGCTGCGCCGGGACGCCTATGCCGAGTTCCACTGGACCCAGCCGACGGATGCCGCCCGGCTGGTCGAGATGGTCGCGTCCCGCAGCTCGGTCATCGCCCTCGCCGAGGACGAGCGGGCCGCGCTCCTGGAGGAGGTCACCGCGCTGACCCGCCGCCATCCCGAGATGGCCGGCCGCGAGCGCTTCGACCTGCCCTACACGACCCGGGTCACGATCGCGCGCTGAGACCGCGACAACAGCTGCGCCCAGAGAAGCAGCCGAACCGGCACAGCCGCGACGGCAGCCGTGGCTGCAGCCGAAGCAGCAGCCGTGCCACCCACCTGGCGCAGCCCCTGGGCACCGGTATCGTTGCCTCATGCCCGACACGCTGACGAAGGCCGGAGGCGCGGACACCCTGCCCGCGAAGCGGCGCAGGCGGTTCTCGCTGAACGCCGTGCTCGACAACGTGTTCTTCGTGATCGCGGGCGCGGCCGCCGTCTGGCTGGCCTACCTGGTGCTGACCGAGGGCTTCTCGTCGGGCTGGGCGCAGATCTGGTTCTACGTGGTCTTCTGGGTGGTCGTCGCGTACATCGCCCTGCCGCGGCTGCACCGCATCCTCACCAACATCTACGTGCCGAACTACTTCATCGGCCGCACCCGCACGAGCGACGGCCTGCTCGGCGACCCGGTGAACCTCGGTCTCCTCGGCAGCGAGGAGCAGGTGCACACCGCGATGCTCGCCGCGGGCTGGACCAGGGCCGACGACCTGACCCTGCGGAGCGCGCTCCGGATCGTGCGGTCGACCGTGCTGCGGCAGAGCTACAACGAGGCACCGGTCAGCCCGCTGATGCTGTTCGGCCGCAACCAGGACTTCGCCTACCAGCAGGAGGTCAAGGGCAACCCGGCCAAGCGCCACCACGTGCGCTTCTGGCGCTGCCCCGACGGCTGGCTGCTGCCCGGCGGGCACTCGACCGACTGGCTGGCCGCCGGAACCTACGACCGCGCCGTCGGCTTCTCGCTGTTCACGTTGCAGATCACGCACAAGATCGACGAGAACACGGATGTCGAGCGCGACCACATCGTGGCGACGATGCAGGATGCGGATCCTGCCGTCGAGGTCGTCGTGCTGAAGGACTTCGCCACCGGCTACCACTCCCGCAACGGCGGCGGCGACCAGATCATCACGGACGGCGACCTGCCGATCGTGAACCTCCGCGCCGTGGTGCCGACCGTGCTCGCCGTGCAGGAGGCGGCCGCGCCGGTGCCGACGCCGCATCCGCTGCCCGACGCCGACGTGCCCGAGGCGCCCGCATCACCCGGCAAGGCCGTCCGACGGCCGGCTCAGATCACCTTCGGCGCGGTCGTGGTGCTCATCCGGGCGTTCGTGCCGGCGTTCATCATCCTCGCCGTCCTGCTGGACTGGCAGGGGGTGCGCGACCTGCTCGACATCGACACCGGGGACACCGCGCTCCCCGACTCGATCGACTACCGCGACCTGACCCTGTGGGTGCTGGTGGCGGGAGCCGCGCTCTTCGGCGTCGTCGAGGTGCTGCTGGGGTTGTTCGTGTTCTTCGGGAGCAACCTCGCCCGGATCCTGGTGATGACGTTCAGCTCGATCAACATCCTGATCGCGCTGATCGAGAGCATCGACAGCCACCAGGCGATCACGCTCGGCACGAACCTGGTGGGATTGTCGTTCGACATCCTCATCCTGATCGCGTTGTCGAGCGATCGGGCGCGGGACTACGCGCGGCGGCCGCGCGACAAGAAGGCGTCACGCGCTGCGGTTTGACAACCGTGGTCTGACCGCCGCCGTGTGACCGCCGCCGTCTGGCTCGAGTCGTGTGCCGGGTCGCCCCGGCGGAGCCGTGGCTTGGAGTCAGGCCGCGATCATCGACAGGCTCATGCCCGCCAGCGACAGGGCCACGACCGCGGAGACGATCGCGACGTTCGAGAGGACGCCCTCGGGGAGCCGACGGCGGGAAGCACCGAGGTCGACCGAAGCCATCGCGGAGTCGAGGGAGCTGTAGGAGCCCAGGTCGTGGCCGGTGGCCCCGGTGGCGACGAAATGGCCGGCCAGGTACTCGATCATGCCGGCGTACTCGCCGTCACGGCTGGCGACCCAGAGCTTGGTCTCGGGCTCGGACCAGGTGAGGGTGGTCGCCTTCCGCTCGGAGACCGACAAGGGGATGTTCTCGAGAAGTGCCACCACTGTTCCTTCCTCCTGATCGACTAATTGCTAGACAGCCTAACAACTAGTTCACTCTAGGGAATAGGGATTGCATGTCGCAACCGGAGGGGCTATAGGACGTTGTCCTCAGGAACACGGACTTTCAGGGCCCCGGCGTCGATCCAGGTCTTCAGTGCCACGGCCTTGCCGAACCCGTCGCCGTCGAGCTCGATCTCCTCCGGCCGCTGCAGGCGGAGCACCAGCTCGCTGCCGCGCAGGTAGTTCAGCGCGCGCACCTCCTTCGTGTCGCCCATCAGGCGCCGCCCGACGCTCGTGCGCCGGAGCACGCCGTTCTCCCAGAAGACCTTGCCCATGATCTGGAGCCAGCCGAAGAAGCCCTCCGGCCTCAGCACCACGATGTCGAACAGCCCGTCGTCGACGGCGGCATCGGGCAGCAGCAGGATGTTCGCCGGCAGCGACCCGCAGTTGCCGATCATGATCGTGTGGGCGCGCACGGTGCGTGTGGGCGCGTCGTCGAGCCGGTAGCGGAGCCGCAACTGGTTCTTGTCGCGCAGCACCGTCACGATCGCCTTCGCGTAGGCCAGCCAGCCCACGCGCGCCTTGAGCTCGTCGTCGGTCGCGGCGAGCATCTTGGCGTCGAGCCCGAGGCCGGCCATCACGAGGTAGGCGTGCTTGGTGATCGACCCGTCCTCGTGCTCGATGCGGATGACGCCCAGGTCGATCGCGCGGTCGGCACCCCGGAACGCGGTCCGCAGCGAGTTGCCCACGTCGTCGAGCGTGAGGTCGAGGTTCCGTGCCAGGAGGTTGCCGGTGCCGGAGGGCAGCAGGGCGAGCGGCACGTCCGACCCCCGGAGCGCTTCGGCGACCGCCCGCACGGTGCCGTCTCCCCCGGCGGCGATCACGAGGTCGACCTTCTCGGCGAGCGCCTTCTTCGCCGGCCCCTGCCCCGGGTCGTCCTCGCTCGTCTCGAGCCAGAGCGTCTCGGCCCAACCGGCCTCGGCCTCTTCGGCCGCGACCGCCTCCTTGAGAGCGTCGAGGTCGACCTTGATGGGGTTGTAGACGAGGGCTGCGCGGGGCGAGGTGGTCATCTTCGCGACCGTACCCGGGGGTCGTGGGAGATCAAAGAGGGTCGGGCGGAGCATCCCAGCCCACCGGTTCGGCCGGAGCGAGCTCGGGGAAGTCGCCGCCGAACAGCGCGACGAGGTAGGCGTGGGCGGTGTCGAGGTCGCCGTCGAGGTAGGCGTTGACCGCACCACGGGCGCTCGACGCCGCCCGCTCGACCGGGAACTGCACCTCGATCGCCCGGCCGAGGGAGGCCGCCGGCCTCACCCCCTGGGTCTGGTCCGGGCTCGAGAGATCAGGCAGGTTCACGAGTCCGCCCGAGGCCAGCGACTCCCAGAGCCAGCACAGATCCCAGAGCAGGCTGAACGAGCGCTGCTGCAGCGACTGGCGGATGGCCGCGGTCTCGAGGTAGTACGACGAGACGGGCACTCCTTGTCGATGCTTCCAGGCCAGCAACAGGCGGATCAGCGCGCGCAGGCTGCCGTCGTCGTCGATCCGGT
Organism: Herbiconiux solani NBRC 106740; assembly: GCF_001571005.1. GTDB lineage: Bacteria > Actinomycetota > Actinomycetes > Actinomycetales > Microbacteriaceae > Herbiconiux > Herbiconiux solani. Next base: position 25,706 of record NZ_BCST01000013.1, read on the forward strand.
CGAGCAGCATCTCACGGGCACCTGGCCGGTGACGCACCCAGCGACCCGCCGCATCCGGCACCCACTGGGAGTCCTCGCGGGCATAGGCGGGGATCAGGTGGAGCCCGATGCCGCCGACCCGGTCGAGGACGACCCGGCCAGCCGCCGTCGAGACCGAGCCCAAGGCGGCGGTGACGACGTCGCCCGGCACGGCGGCCGCGAGGCTCTCGGCAGCCCTGGTCGCTGAGCGCGACCGGGGCCCGTCGAGCACGACGAGGAGGTCGAGGCGGCTGCCGCGCACGGCGGTGCCGTGGGAGAACGACCCCGCCGGCTCGATGCCGATGATGCCGGGCCTGCCACGCAGGGCGGTCTCGATCCCGTCCCGGAAGCCCACGACCTCGGCCGGGTCGTCGGCCGCAGGCCGCACGAGCGCGTCGAACGCGCGGAACGCATCGCTGATCGGCTCGGGCATCGGTCCTCCCACGCCCGAATGTACTCCCGTCGGGCGGCCCGGGAAGGGGTGGACTGCGTGGGGTCGGGCGTGATCGGGGCCGGGGCCTCAGCCGCGGCGCCGGGTGCTGCGGCGGGAGTCGGCCAGCTCCCAGAGGTCGAACTCACGGAGTCTCCGCATCCGCTCGTCACGGTCGCGGCGGTAGTCCTCGTCGACGACGATCGACGAGGCCGAGCGGTACTGGTCCAGCCGTTCGGCGATCTCGCGGCCGATCTCGTCCCAGGCGCGGGCCCGGGCATCCTCCACCAGCGACGCCAGGGCTGCCGGGTCTTCTGCATCGGCACGGATGCGGCGGGCCACCTCCCGGTAGACCAGGCGCCGGGCCGCGAGCAGCTCGAGGTCGCGGGCCTTGTAGTCGTGCTCGTGCCGGGCGACGCCCTGGTCGCTCTCCGCGTCGGCGATCATCTCGTCGGCGTGCGCCGCGTTGGCGTCCTGCTCAGCCGCCAGTTCGGTCAGCACCTCCCGGGCGGCGTCGGCCGCCTGCTCGGCGTCGAAGGCGCGGTCGTCGCGGAGTGCCGAGACGATCAGCCGGTTCTTCAGGGCGAGCACCGACGAGAACCGCGCGATCAGCTCGCCGTCGGCGACAGCGGCGTCGACCTCGTCGTCGGAGAGCGGTTCCGGGGTCTCGATGGGCTTGCCGGTGGTCAACCAGCGCTTCACGCGCTCACGCCGCCGAACCATCTCGCCTCCTCTGCATCCAGCGTAGTCCGAGCGCATTGACCCGGCTAAGTTTCGCGTTGCGAAAGTTTTCACCGTGTGAAACAATCTTGTCCGTGACGACGATCGACTCCCCCACCCTCAACGCCCCCGTCGGGGCGCACGACGAGGTGGGTCTGCGCGAGCGCAAGAAGCGCGAGACCGCGCGCGCAATCGAGATCGCAGCTCTCGAGCTCGCCAGCGAGCTCGGGCTCTCCGAGGTCACGGTCGACGCGATCAGCCAGCGCGCCGACGTCACGAGCCGCACCTTCTTCAACTACTACGCGGGCAAGGAGGATGCGGTGATCGGCCACTCCAAGCTGTTCGGCCCGCCGGTCCTCCCCCCGATCAACGCCCGCGGCGGCGTGAGCGTGCTCGACGCGGTCTTCGACGCCGTGCGCACGCAGGTCGCCTCGCTCGATCTCGGCAGCCCCGAGATCGAGGAGATGCGGCGCACCGTCATCGTCGCGAATCCCTCGCTCCTCGCGAAGGGCTTCGAGACCGTCGGCGCCGTCGAAGACGATCTGGCCGCGCAGGTCGAGCGCCTCCTCGACGAGGAGGGACTCGTTCCCGCGCCCGAGCGACCGGCCCGCGCGCGCGCCGTCGTGCTGTTCATCGGGGCCGTGCTGCGGCTCGCGATGCACACCTGGGGGCTCGAGGCCGGCGACCGCCGTCCCGTGCTCGATCACGTCGACGAGGCCCGGGAGCAGTTCCGGCACCTCGTCGATCCCCTCTAGACCATCCCCCGGGCGTGCGCCGCAGCAGGCGCCCGCCCCGCACGTCCGTCACCGTCCGACACCAGCGAACCCGAGGTATCCGCATGTCCACCAGCCCTGATCTCGACGAGGCCGCCGACCGCGGCGAGCCCGCCGGCGGCCGCGCCGCATCCGACTCCGCCGCTGCCGCCGCCCGTGCCGGCTCCGCCGCATCCACCGGCCGCACCGAGCCGGTCGCCGAGGGCGGCCAGGTGCTGACCAAGCGCCGCGTCAACCTCATCTTCGGCGCCCTGATGGTCGCCATGCTGCTCTCGGCACTCGACCAGACGATCCTCGGCACCGCGCTGCCGACCATCGTGGGCGAGCTCGACGGCGTCAACCACATGCTCTGGGTGGCGACCGCCTACATCCTCGCCTCGACCGTGGTGATGCCGGTCTACGGCAAGCTCGGCGACCTGATCGGGCGCAAGTCGCTGTTCGTGATCGCGCTGTCGATCTTCGTGTTCGGCTCGATCCTCGGCGGTTTCGCCAACTCGATGGAGTGGCTGATCGCCGGCCGCGCCGTGCAGGGCCTGGGTGGCGGCGGGTTGATGATCCTGTCGCAGGCGATCATCGCCGACGTGATCCCGGCCCGCGACCGCGGCAAGTACATGGGCTTCATCGGTGCGGTCTTCGGCCTCTCCTCGGTCGCCGGCCCCCTGCTCGGCGGTCTCTTCACCGACGTGCTCAGCTGGCGGCTCGCGTTCTGGATCAACGTGCCGCTGGGGCTCGCCGCCATCCTGCTCGCCGTGCTGCTGATCAAGCTGCCCAAGCACGTCGGCGCCGAGCGGCCGAAGATCGACGTGGCCGGCATGGTCACCCTCGCGATCGCCGCCGCCGGACTCGTTCTCACCGCCTCCTGGGGCGGTACGGAGTACGACTGGGACTCCCCGATGATCATCGGCATGATCATCGTGACGGTGCTGGCCGCCGTGGCCTTCGTGCTGGTCGAGCGCCGCAGCGCCGAGCCGGTCATCCCGCTCTCGCTGTTCGCGAACCGCAACTTCACCCTGACCACCCTCGCGGGCCTCGCGATCGGCGTGGCGATGTTCGGTGCGATCGGCTACATGCCGACCTTCTTGCAGATCGTCAACAGCGTGAACGCGACCGTTTCGGGCTTCATGCTCCTCCCGATGCTCGGCGGTCTGCTGATCACCGCGATCGGCGGCGGCTTCCTGGTCTCCAAGACCGGCCGCTACAAGTGGATGCCCATCACCGGCGCCCTGGTCGTCGCCCTCGCCCTCGTGCTCTTCTCGACCATGCGTGCCGACACCCCGCTGCCGCTGATCCTCACCTACCTCACGATCCTCGGTCTGGGCCTCGGACTCGCGATGCAGGTGCTCGTGCTCGTCGTGCAGAACTCGGTGCCGCACAGCATGGTGGGAACCGCGACGGCCGGGAACAACTTCTTCCGTGAGATCGGTGCCTCGCTCGGATCGGCGATCGTCGGATCGCTGTTCGTGGCCCGGCTCACCGAGCAGCTCTCCTCCTCGGCCGGGTCGCTGGGCGCGGGCGGCGGCGCACTGCCGACCGACACGAACGCCCTGACGCCGGCCGCGATCAATGCGCTGCCGCCGGAGATCCACCAGATCATCGTCGACGCGTACTCCACCGCGCTCAGCCCGGTGTACCTCTACCTGGTGCCGCTGATGCTCGTGGCCGCCCTGCTGCTCTGCTTCGTCAAGGAGATCCCGCTGGCGACGACGGTCGTGCAGTCCGAGGCCTGATCCGCCTGACCAGGGCGCCGATCGGGCGGGAGAGCACGAGCAGCGCGACCGGCCAGAGGCCGAGCGCCGGCCAGACGAGCGACACGACGAAGGCGATCAGGATGAGCGCGACCGGCACCCAGCGCGCCTGCAGCTGCCGTGGGCTCGGCTCGGCACGCGGCTCGAACAGGTGCTCGCGCACGAGGACGAGCTCCTCGGCGCGCGAGAGCAGCATCGTGAGGCCGACCACGCCGATGTAGAGGCCATTGGCGAGCAGGTCGCTCGGATCGGCGCTCACCTTCAGCACGGTCGCGAGCGGCAGGAACGCGATCCCGGCGAGCCACAGCAGGTTGAGCGAGACCAGCAGCCGGGTGAAGCCGACCGCGCGGTTGAAGAGGCGGTGGTGCTCGCGCCAGAACGAGGCGATCACCACGAAGCCGAGGCCGGCGGCGGCGAGGCCCTGGGAGTTCTCGCGGAAGAAGTCGGCCGTGGAGCCGATACCGGGCTCGCGGGCCAGGTCGACCAGGGGCAGCACGATCAGGGTGATCGCGATCGCGACGACCGCGTCGCTGAAGAAGACGAGGCGGTCGAGGCCGCGGCGGGCGTCTTCGGCGGCGGTGCGCTCTGCGGCGGCCCTGTCGTCCGTCACGCGGGGGCGGTCCAGAAGGGGTCTCGGCCGATGAAGCCGATCAGGCGGGTGGGGGCGTCCGATCCCTCGGGCACCTCCACGCGGGGGCCGTACTGGCCGGAGCTGCGGAGGACCTCGTCCATCGGCTCCATCCCTTCCACCATGGTCAGCGCGAAGTCAGCGTCGAGACCGGGTTCCTGGCCCGTGGCACGGGCGAGATCCCAGGTGTGCAGGAAGATGTCGGCTGTGTAGAAGCGGTCGATCGCCTGCGCCAGCGGCATCGTGCCGGTGTGCGGGTTCGTGAACATCAGGGCCGCGACCTCCGGGTCATCGAGCACCCGTTGCACCGAGTCCGCGTGCACCCGCCACGCCTCGACCGGGTCGTCGTCGACCGACGGGCCGGCGAGCAGCACGACGTCGCTGCCGCCCGCGAGGAACTGGGGGAACCAGGTCACGAGGTGCCGAACCACGTCGCGGGCGGCCCACTCGGGGACCGGGGACGGCGCATCCCAGGCATCCGGAGCCGCGCCCCGCGTCAGCTCGGCGAAGTGGCCGGCCACCTGGCGGTGCCGTTCTGCAGGTCTGTCGTCCAACACGTCGCCAGGGTACTCCCCCGCCGCCGCCCTCAGGCGTCGACGGTCTCGTGGCGGGGGAAGCGGGCGAAGAGCTTGTCGAAGACGACGTGGCGGTCGAACTGCCGCGCGTACTCCCGGGCCCGTGCGGCCTGGTCGGCGCGCTCGGCCGGGGTCGTGCGGATGACGGCCTGATCGATCGCCTCGGCCACCGCATCCGGATCGTTCACCGGCACCACGATCGCGTGCTCGCCGATCGCCTCGCCGATCCCGCCGGTCAGCGTCGTGATGACGGGGCCGCCGCCCGCGAGCATCTTCTCGGCCAGCGCGATGCCGAAGGTCTCGACGAACTCGGGCCGGGGCTTCGACGGCAGCACGAACGCGGCGCAGCCGGCCATCAGGAAGGGCTTCTCGGCGTCTCCGACGTCGTCGAGAAAGCGGATGCGGTGGGCCAGCGGCGAGGCGGCCGCCAGCTCCCGCAGTGCTCCGGCCTGCGGTCCGCGTCCCGCGATGATCAGGGGCAGATCCGTTGCGCGCCCGACCTCGCTGCGTTCGAAGCCGCCGATCAGGTCGTCGACGCCCTTCGCATCCGTCAGCCGGGAGAGGAAGAGCAGGTAGCCGTCGCGGCGGAGTCCCCGTGCGGTGACGACGTCGTCGATCGTCTGCTCGTCGAGGTCGAGGTAGGCCGCCGCGTCGATCGCCGGGTACGAGACCTCGATGCGGTCGCGGCACTGCTCGGCGAAGCGGGTGCCGTGCTGGTCGTCGACCCGCTGGGCCTCCGAGATGATCAGGTCGCGGGTGTACTCGGAGACGGCGACGCAGTGGTCCTGGCTGAGGTAGCTCGAGAGGATGTGCGCGGCGGCTCCGAGCCGGCCCTCCTCGACCGCGGTGCGCACGACGTTGGTCACGTCGGAGCCGACCGCCTCGGCGATCGTCGTGACGTTGACCGGCAGGCCCGTGCCCCAGGCGGCGCGCACGGCGTCGGCGACCGCGATGGTGTGGGGGCTGAGGTAGAGCGAGAGCGCGACCGTGGGCACCCCGTCGGTGAAGAGCTCGACCAGGCGGCCGGTGATGCCGGCCAGGTAACGGCCGTCCGGCACCTTGTAGTCGCCGACCGGGGCCGGGCGCTCGACGATGATGCCCGGGCTGTAGGGCAGCACCGAGTCGAGGGGCTTGAGCGGCAGGCCGGCCGCCTCGAGGCGCTCGATCGGCCAGGTGACGATGCGCACCTCGTCGAAGCCGCGGGCGAGAGCGGTCTCGGCGAGGTTGCGGCCCTCGACGGAATGCCCGCAGATGACCGGATCGGCGCGGTTGACGATCACGAGGCGGTTGCGGATCGCGGTCATGGGGTTGCTCCTGTCGGCTGGGTGGGGGCGGGGGTGGTCATGGGGGCCGGCGTGGTGGTCACGATCGTGGCGATCGGGGCCGTCGACGGGAAGGGGTCGGTGAGAACGGGCGTGCCGGCCGCGGGCGGGTACGAGGGCGGGAGGTCGACGGTGCCCCAGTCGGAGGGCTCCGGGCCGAGCTCGACGAGCAGCTCACCACCGCGGTGGAACTCGTCGCCGGTCAGGTGGGTGCGCGCGAGCGGAGCACCGTTCAGCCGCACCGAGCGCACGTACTGCACCGGGCCGCCCGGGGTGGGCTCCACGAAGCCCACGGTGCGGATGGCGAACTCGCCGCCGGCGACCGCGATCGTCGACTCGGCGAACGAGGGTGCGTTGATCAGCAGCATGTTCTGGCCGGCGACCGGGAACAGCCCGAGCGAGGCCCAGACGAGCCACGAGCTGAGTCCGCCGGAGTCGTCGTTGCCGGGCAGGCCGCCCCGCCCGGTTCCGAACTGCTGGTGCACGGCGTGGTGCACGACCTCGGCCGTGCGGTCGGGGCGACCGGCGTAGTGGTACGCCCACGGTGCATCCATGTCGGGTTCGTTGTTGAGGCCTTCGAACCGGCCGAGCACGTAGCCCGCCAGCAGCTCTTCGGCATCCGGAGCCACCCCGAGCTGCGTGACGGGCGGCGCTCCGTAGCCGAAGAACGCGTCGAGCTGCTCGAGGAAGTGCTCGGGCCCGCCACTCAGCGCGATCCGGCCGGCCATGTCGTGCTGCAGGCGGAAGGAGTAGTTGTAGCGCGAGCCCTCGTAGTACGTCGAGTCCTTGAGCAGTCCCGTCGAACGGTCGTAGGCGTTGACCCAACGCTCGGCGAGCGCCTCGAACTGGGCGGCCAGGGCATGGTCGCCGACGTGCCGGGCGACGCGGGCCGTGCACCAGTAGCCGTACGCGAGGTCGAGGGTGTGCGTGATCGGATGCGCCTCGCCGCGGAGCAGGTACTCCTCGCCGTAGGTGCGGCGCAGGTCGTCGGACATGTGCACGAGGGCCCAGTCCCAGTCGATCCCGGGCACGCCGAGCTGGCAGAGGTCGGCGAGGAAGGTGTGCGCGAGCGCCGACCCCTGGCGCGAGAAGCGGTCGCCGCCGCGGGCGAGCCGGTAGCCGATCGGGAAGTTGCCCTCCTCCTCGCAGATCGTGAGCAGGGCGTTGGCGAGCTCGACGGCCCGCTCGGGGAAGAGGGTCGTCAGCAGCGGCAGCTGGGTGCGGTAGATGTCCCACATCGTCGAGATGTCGAAGACGAACGGGCCGTCGCTCGGCCAGAACGGGCTCTCGGAGTCGGCGAAGCTCGGCTTGATCAGCGAGTGGTAGAGCGCGGTGGAGAACACCGTGCGGCGGGCCGTCGAGGGTGTGTCGACGGCGATCGTCTTGAGGTGTTTGCGCCAGGTCTTCTGGGTGCGCTCGCGCCGGGCCTCGAACCGGCCCGGGCCCGGGCCGCAGTCGGCGCGGAGGTTCTGCTCGGCCTGCTCGACGCCGCGGAACGAGAAACCGATCCGCAGCTCGATCGTCTGCCCCGGTTCGCTGGGGCCCGCCCACATCAGGCCGAAGGGCCGCAGGGTCGTGGGCCGGATGTGGTCGAAGTCGAGCCGGGTGCCGCCCGGCATCAGCCGCCGGTCGTACCAGAGCATCTGCCGCCACTGCGGGGCGTCGCACTCGATGTGCACGGCGATCGGCGCACCCTCGGCGACCACGACTCCGCTGGCGACACCCGGCTCGATCGTCTCGAGGTGGGCGCGGAGCGGGATCGTGGCCCCGTACGGGATCGCGAGGCCGCCGAGCGAGAAGTCGATCACGATGCGCGCGTTGGCGTGCCGGGGGAAGGTGTACCGATGCACGGCGCTCTTCGGCCCCACCGTGATCTCGGCGGTAATGCCGGAGTCGAGGGTGGCGGAGTAGAGGCCGGGGGCAGCCTCCTCGTCGGTGATCTGCCAGGTGCGGCCGAGCACGTCGAGTGGCTCGATCATCGGCGTGACGCGAAAGTAGTTGTAGTACTTGCGGATCGCCCCGGTGCCCGACTGCTGGAAGTGCGTGAAACCCGAGGCGAGCTGGTCGTCGTGGATGGTCGTCGGCACGCCCTCGAGGCTCAGATCGAAGCGGCCGTAGCCGGTCGGGTAGGCGCCGGAGTAGGCGCAGGCCGAGACCATGCCGAGGGGGTAGGTGGCGCCGGGGTGGGTGTTGCCGACCTGCGGCTTGGGCCACCACCAGGTCGCGGCGAGGCCGGACTGCGGGGGCAGGTCGGTGATGCCGGTGCCGATGAAGGGGTCGACGCGGTCGAGCATTCGGGGCCCCTTCCGGCGGGTGGGTCGCGGATCGCGGATTGCGGATTGCGGTGGTGGATCGTGGATCGTGGCCGAAGTGCGGGCCGTCGTCGGAATCTAGGTTTCGAAGGGGGACGAGGGGTGAACCGGCGGTGACGGGATGGAGAACGGCGGTGGGCGTTCGGGGAACGACGGGCGAAGCGGCGGCGGTGGGAGGGCTCGACGGAACACCGCGGCCATCGGCGGCGGGCGGGGGCGCGCGGGAACCGGGCGGGTTATCGAGGCGGTGCGGTAGACGGAGCGGCGGGAATTACGGGGGCGGCGCGGTGAGCAGGGCGGCGCGCTCGGTGAGGTAGGGCTCGAGCGGGGTGGTGCCGACCGCGCCGGGCTGGAGGTTCCAGCGCACCATGACCGTGTCGCCGGCGAGACTCAGCACGCCGGTTCCTGCCCGGATCGCCGGAACCGCGAGGTCGACCTCGCCGGTGTCGAAGTTGACCGTGTCGCCCTCGGCGAACTTGCCGGCGAAGGCCGCGCGGCGGTAGTCACGGCGCTCCTCGGCGCGGGCGGACTGGTTCGTGACGCGACCCGGCTCGATGGCGCGGGTGACGCGGCCGATCGTGTGGAGGCCGCCGGCCGCATCCAGGAGCAGCACGCCGAGCCGCCAGACCCGCCCGCGCGCCACCATGACGGGTGAGCGGCGCACGCCGAGGATCGCGCGGCGCTCCTCGAAGCTCGCGAGCGCCTCGGTGCGGGCGCCGCTCGCCTCGAGCGCCGCGACCGTGCCGGACAGGATGGCGGCGAGCGCCGCCGCGACCTCGGCGTCGGTCGCGCCGGGGCCGGGGCCTGTGCCGCCGCCTTCGCTCCCGCTGCCCGCCGCACTCGCCATGAGACGACGCTACTAGGACTCCCGGTCGACCGAACCCTGCCCGCGGGCCGCCCACCACGTGAGCAGCGTCAACCCACCCGCGGTCTGCGCGACGGCGAGCGCGGCGAGGGCGAGGGTCTGGATGTCGGTCGTGAACATCCACACCAGCACCGCCACGACCCCGCCGCCCACGACCACACCCGTGACGAGGGCGGCCGGTGCCGCCGGCATCCCGACCCGCCAGAGCAGGGCGAGGAGACCGGCCGCGAGCCCGCCGGCCAGGGCGCCCACGAGCATCCCGAGCGTGGTGCCCACCAGCATCCCGATCAGGAGCAGGCCGGTCGACGACGACGGATCGCCGCGCACGAGCCCCGGCCCGAGCACGGCGACCGGGTAGAGCAGGCCCGTGCCGGCCCCGGCGATCACCCCGCCGGGCAGTGCGGCCAGGGTGCGGCCCGGTCGCGGCTCAGACGCCACCGCCGCCACTGCTCCCGTCGGCGTGGTCGGCTACGCGCTGCCAGTAGAGCAGCCAGTTCGCCCCGGCGATGCGGGAGTTCGCGATGTTCGCGGCCGGTCCGCGGTCGACCATGATCAGCGCGTGCACGTACAGGTGCAGGTAGCCGCTCGGGTCGTTGTACCAGGAGAAGGTGATCAGCGATCCGGCGCCGTCGAAGTGCCCGGCCTGGGCGAGGAACTGCAGGGCTCCCCCGTTGGCGGTCTGCACCTTCACCGGGGCCGGCACGGTGATCAGCGAGAACGGGCTGGCGTTCAGCGCGAGGATGTCGCCGTCGGCCGGGTACGAGCGCGGGCCGCCGTTGATCGGGAAGTAGCAGTTGAAGCATCCGTGCAGCAGTCGGTCGACCGCCCGCTCGGAGGCCTTGGGATGCACCGCGTGGTAGAGCGGCAGCGCGGCCGAGAAGTCGTAGCTGTAGAGCCATCGCGGGTCCAGCAGCACTGGGAACGCCGTCTCATCGGTGAGGTCGACGTGCTGGGTGAGGGTATCGCCGCTCCAGGAGTAGTGGGTCGGCACCGTGGCGCCTTGCGCGTCCACCGCCCAAGGCGCCTCGAGGGTGCCGATGTAGCGGTGGTCGCGGTCGGTCACGAGCGTCTGGCCGTCGGGCAGGTCGACCCGGCCGCTGCCCTCGGGCAGGTCGAAGCGGTACGCGAACTCCTCGCCGGCCGTGGCGTCTGCGAGGGTCGTGAGCAGGCGCACGCCGTTCATCACGGGCTGCACCAGGGTGTGCGCGGCCGGTGTCTTGGTCGCCCAGCTGTGGATGCCGTCGGTCACCTCCGCCTGCCCGCGCGCGTCGACGATCGTGATGGCGACGGGCTGCCCGGCGCCCTCGGTGTCGGCGGGCGCGAGGCGGATGGGCTGGCTGGCGTCGGCGGGGATGCGGGCGGTGAAGGGGGCGGGCCCTCCGTCGCCGGTCGCTGGGTCTGCGGCGTCGGTCGCCGCCTCGGCTGCGCCGGTCGCCGGCCCGGCTGCGCCGGTCGCCGGCCCGG
>NZ_BCST01000014.1 GCF_001571005.1 Herbiconiux solani NBRC 106740
CCGGGCGTGCGCCGAGGCGGCAACGCGCCCGCCGCCTCCCGCCCCGCGCGCGCGGGCGACCGCGTGCCCGGCCCGCTCCGCCGCTTCGGCCGCCGCGGCCTCCGGATCGTGGCCCTGGGCCTGATCGGCCTGGTGCTCCTGGCCGCGTCCTTCCTGCAGTCCACCGCATCCGAGCAGTTGAAGAAGACACTCGATGCCAACTGGCGCGGCGACTACGACATCCTCGTCACCGCCGCCGGGGCCTCGCCCCTGATCGACGGCGAGGAGACGCTGCTGCCCTCCGCTGCGCTGACCGACTCCTCGCTCGGCCACATCCCCGACGACCTCGTCTACCGGGTGGAGGGACTCGAGGGCATCGACGTCGCCGCCCCGATCGGCGAGATCTCGACGACGACGACCGGGGTGTCGAAGGTCACGCTCACCATCCCGCTCGACGGTTCGAGCGGCCCCCGGGCTTACCGCGCCACCACCTCGCTCGCGATCGACGACGGCGTCTCGGCTCCGCGCACGGTCGAGCAGTCGGTCGACTTCGTGGTCGACCAGTCCACCTGGGAGGGCTTCCAGCCGGCGGGCGAGGGCCTCCCCGACAGACCGGTCCGGGTGGTGACCTCCGCGGGCGGGGTCGGCTACGGCCTCGAGACCGACATCCCGAAGAACATCCGCTACGTCTACGGCGGCAGCGAGTCCCCGCAGCAGCCCCCGGCCGGCCAGGGAGTCGCCGCGCTCACGCTCCCGGTGCAGGCCGTGAAGACGGCCCACATCGTGCTCGTCGACCCGAAGGCCGAGAAGGCCCTGCTCGGCGACTCGGGCAGCGTGATGGATCCGCTCATCGACACCAGCGGCCTGATCGGGCGGCTCGGCGACCAGTTCTTCACCGCCGACAACCCGCCCGTCGAGGGTGACGACCTGCTGACCCTGTTCGACAAGGGCGTGGCCACGATGCCCACCCCCGTGCTCACCCGCACGGTCGAGACCCCGTCGTCCGAGCTCACCGTGCAGCTGGCGCCGCTGGATGCCCCCCAGTCGGTGACGGATGCGGCGCTCCAGGGGATCACGGACGACGGCGACGGCGTGCGCGGGCTCGACCTCTCCCGGGTCTCGGCCGCTCAGCCGGGACCGGCGACCACGATCTACAGCGGAGCCCCCGGCGACGCGCTGTCCCCGCTCAGCTTCGACACCGTCGACATCCCGTGGCCGGGCTGGACCATGCCCGAGCTGCCCTCGTACGCGCACTACCCGCTGTTCCGGCTGACGGGTTCGCCCATCCTCTCCTCGGTCACGCCGATGGCCGACTCGGTCGTGCGGCCGACCGTCGTGCCGCCGTCGGCCGGCGACCCGGATGCGGAGCCCTCGGTCGAGCTCACCGCCTCGGGCATCGAAGACGGCGAGCTGATCTTCGACACGCAGACCCCCATCCCGAGTTTCGAGGCCTCCGGTCTCGGCCCGATCGAGACCAACACCTGGCCGGTCGGTTCGTTCTCCCCGGCCGACCTCCACTCCGCCGGGGCCGGGCTCGGGCAGGTCGGGCTCGGCTACGACGCCGCAGACCCGGTGGCGCTGAACGGCACGCGGGCCGACGGTGCGACGGCCGTTCCGCCGTCGTGGTCCGGACTCGGGCTCAACACGGCGGGCGCCCTCGCCGTCGCCGACCTCGACAACGCGCTCGCGCTCGCGGTCGACGACCCGGTGTCGTCGATCCGGGTGCGGGTGGCGGATGTCGAGGGGTACTCCCCCGAGGCGCAGGCGCGCATCCTCGACGTCGCGAACCGCATCCGCGACCTGGGGCTCACGGCGACGGTCGTGTCGGGGTCGTCGTTCGAGTCGATCCCGGTGACGTTGCGGGGACCGGTGGGAGAGGCGGATGCGGATGCGGATGGGTCGACCGGCTCCGCAACCGCTACCGCGACTGCCAGCCCGATCGCCGAGCCGCAGACCGCCCCCGTCGTCTCGCTCGAGTACTCACGCCTCGGGGCCGCGGCGAGCGCCGCTCAGGGGGTGTCGGCGACGAACCTCGCCCTGCTCGTGATGGCGATGCTCGCGGGGTCGGCGCTCCTGATCACCGTGCAGCTCAGCTCGATCGCCGCCCGCCGCACCGACTCGGTCGTGCTGAGGCAGATCGGCTGGCCGCGCGCCCGCATCCGCCGCTGGCTGCTCGCCGAGGAGGCGGTGCCGCTCGTCATCCTGCTCGCCGTAGGAGCCGGCGCCATCCTGCTCTCGGCGGTGAAGGACGTGACCTGGCCGCTCGTCGTGCTGGCCGTGGGGTCGAGCCTGCTCACCTCGGCCGTGCTCATCGGCCAGGGCGCCAACCCGCCCTCCGCACCGAAGACCGCGAAGGCGTCGACGCGGCGCGCCCGGCTCGCCTCGCCGTCCGCGCTGGGACTGCGTCTGGCGGTCACCTACCGCGCCTCGACCGCGACCCTCGCGCTCGCGTTCGCGCTGGTCTTCCTCGCCGCGGCGACGGCCGCGGCCGTGCTCCAGGAGGGGCGCACCTCGGCCGGACCCACCCGGCTGGGCGCCTTCGCGACGGCGTCCGCGCTCGTGCCGCAGGGCATCCTGATCGCAGTCACCCTCGCGGCGAGCTGCGTGCTCATCGTCGTGGTGCGCCGGCTCGGCCTCGCCCGGCGGACCACCCAGACCGAGGCCCTCCGTGCCATGGGCTGGCAGCGCCGCCACCTCGAGCGCTCGGCCGTCGCGGAGGTGCTCAGTTCGGCGGTACCCGGGTTCGCGCTGGGCGCGGCGTTCGCTGTCGTCGGGACGGTACTGCTCCTGCCCGACACGCTGATCGTCGCCGTGGTCTCGGGGGTGGTGGTCACGAGCGTCGTCACGGCGGTGGTGATCCGCGCGTCGGCTCCGAAGGGCACGACAGTGCCCGCCATGAAGGGCCGGCGCCGCGGACGGCGATGACGCGCCACATGCGTGATCGGCAAGGGCCTGACGTGTACATCAGGCGAACAGATCGCGCAAGCGGTTGCAACTCTTGTGGTTAGTCGTTGACTTAGGTCGTGAACACCACTATGTCCGCCGAGCCCGGGGTCGCTACCCGGAGCCCGATGAGCCCCCGCCCCGCGGCTCAGGGCCAGTCCCGGACCGAGCCGGGCGCCGACGCACTGAAGTCGACCGCTCCGATCCGCGTCGCTTCCGTTCCCGCGGGCCACGTGTACGTGCGGCACCTGTCGCCGGTGGGCGAGTCGGCGGACCCGGCCGTCGTGCGGCTGGCGGATCCGGATCCGGACGACCCGCGCCGCTCGGCCGTATCGCGCTGGTGGCCCCCGGTCATGCTCGATGCCGACTGGGTGCACGCCCACGCGGATGAGTTCGACGTGTTCCACCTGCAGTTCGGCTTCGACGCGCGCACGCCGGACGAGCTCCGCGCGCTGGTGGCCGCTCTCCGCGCCGAGGGCAAGCCGCTCGTGTACACCGTGCACGACCTCCGCAACCCGCATCACGCCGACCGCCGAGAGCACGACGCCCAGCTGGACGTGCTCGTGCCGGCCGCCGACGGGCTGATCACGCTGACCTCCGGGGCGGCCGACGAGATCGCTCGGCGCTGGGGGCGCACCGCTCTGGTGGTGCCGCATCCGCACGTCGTCGACCTCGACACGATGGAGCGGATGCGCGCCGTGAGGGAGGAGTCCGCGACCGCGGCGGGCGTCGCGACCGCGGCGGGCGACGCGACCGCCTCGGCTACCGGTGCCGACGCATCCGCTCCTCGACCCTTCCGAATCGGCGTGCACGTGAAGAGCCTCCGGGCGAGCATGGACCCGCTGCCCGTCATCGAGACGATCGCGCGCTCGATCGAGGAGCGACGGCTCGGCACTGCCATCCTGCAGGTCAACGGCCACGCCGACGTGCTGCAGCCCGACGGGGCACGGTACGACGCCGAGCTGGCCGGCTTCCTCCGCGATGCCGAGCGGCGCGGGGTGCTCGAGCTCCGCATCCACGATTTCTTCACCGACGACGAGCTCTGGGAGTACCTCGCCTCGCTCGACGTCTCGGTACTGCCCTACCGCTTCGGCACGCACTCGGGCTGGCTCGAGGCCTGCCGCGACCTCGGCACCGCGGTCGTGGCCCCCGACATCGGCTACTACGCCGACCAGGGGCCGGTGCTGTCGTACCACCGCGACGGGGAGACCCTCGACGCCGAATCCCTCGAACGTGCGGTGATCGCCGCGATGAACAGCCCCCGCGCCGAGGGCGCCGACATCGGCGAGTGCCTCCGCCAGCGCGCCTCGGTCGCGGCCGCGCACCTCGACCTCTATCGGGCACTACTGTCATGAGGGCACTCCGGATCTGCCTGATCGCCTCGAGCCGTTTTCCCGTGCGGGAGCCGTTCGCCGGCGGCCTCGAGGCGCACACCCACTCGCTCGCCACGGCGCTCGCGCGGCGCGGGCACGAGGTCACGCTGTTCGCTGCCCCCGGCACCGACCCGGCACTGGATGCGCGTGAGCTGACGATCGAGCCCTTCGAGTTCAGCGCCGCGGCCCGCAGCGACGTCGCCGCCCCGCCCGAGCACTGGATGCAGGAGCACCACGCGTACCTCGGCCTCATGCTCGAGCTCTCGCGCACGGCCGGGGAGCGCTTCGACCTCGTGCACAACAACAGCCTCCATCACCTTCCCGTGGCGATGTCCGAGACGCTGCCGGTGCCGCTGCTCACGACGCTGCACACCCCACCGACGCCGTGGCTGGAGTCGGCGATGCGCCTCACGCCCTCGGCCCGCTTCATCGCGGTGAGCCGCTTCACGGCCGATCAGTGGCAGGCGAGCACGGATGCGGAGGTCATCCTGAACGGGGTCGACACCACCCGCTGGCGGCTGGGTCCCGGCGGCGAGGGGGCGATCTGGTCGGGCCGGCTGGTCGCCGAGAAGGGCCCGCATCTGGCGGTGGAGGCGGCGCGGGTCGCCGGCATGCCCCTCGATCTGGCGGGGCCGATCTACGACCACGACTACTTCGACCGGCTGATCGCGCCCCGGCTCGACGACCGCATCCGGTACCTGGGCCACCTCGGCACCAGCGAGTTGGCCGAGCGGGTCGGCCGGGCGTCTGTCGCGGTCGTGACACCGCAATGGGAGGAGCCGTACGGGCTCGTGGCGGCCGAGGCGATGGCGTGCGGAACCCCCGTCGCGGCGTTCTCGCGCGGCGCACTGCCCGAGATCGTGACGCCGGAGAGCGGGCGGTTGGCGCGGCCCGGCGACCCCGACTCGCTCGCCGAGGCGATGCTGGCGGCCTCGCGGCTGCCGCGGGCGGGCGTCCGCCGCCATGCCGAGCTGCACTGCTCGCTCGACGCGATGGTGCGCGGGTACGAGGCCCAGTACGAGGCCGCGGTCGAGCCCGCGCGCGCGGCGTGAGCGGGGTCGACGCGACTCCTGTGGGCGAGCGGGCGGTGGTCGGGTACTACGTGCATCACGTGGGTAGCGGGCATCTCTCGCGCGCCGGCTCCGTCGCGGCGGCGCTGGCAGGGCGGGCCGCGGTGACCGGCCTGTCGTCGGTGGCGCGGCCGGCGGGGTGGGACGGCGGGTGGGTGACGCTCCCGCTCGACGCGGACGAGCATCCCGTCGGTGGCGCTGCTGCTGTCGATGGTTCTGCTACTGCCTCAGGCGATGCGCACGACGTCAGCGCGGGCGGGCGGCTGCACTGGGTGCCGGTGGGGCACGCGGGACTGCGCGAGCGGATGGCCGGCATCTCGGCGTGGATCGCCGCCGCCCGGCCCTCGGTGATCGTCTCGGACGTGTCGGTCGAGGTGGCTCTGCTCGCCCGGCTGCACGGGGTGCCGGTGGTGACGGTCGCGCTGCCCGGGCGGCGCGACGACGAGGCGCACCGACTCGGGTTCGCAGTGTCGTCGGCGATCATCTCGGCGTGGCCCGACTCGGCCGAGGGGATGCTCACCGGCCTCGACCCCGACGCCCGTGCGAAGCACACCGCGGTCGGAGCGATCGCGCGCTTCCCGTCGGATGAGGCGGGCCCAGCCGTGCCAGAGCCGTCGGCGGACGGGCGGCCGCGGGTGCTCGTGCTGAGCGGCAGCGGAGGCGGCGGGATGTCGGCCGCGGCGCGCGCTCGGGCCGAGGCCTCGGCACCGGACTGGCAGTGGGACGTGATCGGCGGCCCGGGCGGGCGGTGGGTCGCGGATCCGTGGCCGTTCATCCGCTCGGCCGACGTCGTCGTCACCCACGCCGGTCAGAACGCCGTGGCGGAGGTGGCGGCGGCGCGGGTTCCGGCGGTGGTCATCGCGCAGGATCGCCCCCACGACGAGCAGCGGCACACCGCTCGGGCGCTGGAGCGCGGGCCGTGGCCGGTCGTCACGGCGGACTCGTTCGAGGATGCGGACTGGCCTGCGCTCCTCCGTGCGGCCGCCGAGCTCGACGGCGACGACTGGTCGACCTGGAACGACGGCCGCGGTGCCGCCCGCGCCGCCGACGTCATCCTGCGCGTCGCCCGGGCCGAGGATGTTCTCGAGGCCGGGCTATGAGCGGCGACTTCGGATCGCGCCGGCCCGTCACCGCGCTGATCACGGTCGTGCACGGGCGCCACGAGCACCTGCAGCGGCAGCTCGAGGCGGTGGCGCTGTGCGACCCCTGGCCCGACCATCACGTCATCGTCGCCATGGACGACCCCGCCATCGCGGGGCTCCTGCCGTCGGGCCCCGACCGCCCTCACCTCGTCACCGCCGACCCGCCCGCTCTCTCCCAGGGTGCGGACGGCGGCGGGGCACTGCCGCTGGCGCGGGCTCGCAACCTCGGAGCCACCACCGCGCTGGCGCTCGGGGCCGAGGTGCTGGTCTTCCTCGACGTCGACTGCCTCCCCGCACCGGCGGCGGTCGGCGCATACGCGGCCGCTGCGACGGCCGAGGAGACAAGTGGGCGACTGCTGTGCGGGCCCGTGACGTACCTTCCGCCGGCACCCGACGGGGGTTACCGGCTCGACCGGCTGGCCGAATCCGACCGGCCGCATCCGGCCCGGCCCGCACCCGCGCCCGACGAGATCGAGCTCGGCGGCCCGCACGAGCTGTTCTGGTCGCTCTCGTTCGCCCTGCACGCCGACGTCTGGCGGCGGATCGGCGGCTTCGCCGAGGAGTACGTCGGCTACGGCGGTGAGGACACCGACTTCGCCTTCACCGCCCGCAGCCGGGGCGTCGAGCTCGCCTGGGTCGGCTCGGCGCGCGCGTACCACCAGCACCACGCCGTCTCGTCGCCGCCGGTCGAGCACGTGGCCGAGATCGTGCGGAACGCCCGGGTCTTCCACGACCGCTGGGGCACCTGGCCCATGCAGGGCTGGCTCGACGCCTTCGAGCAGCGCGGCCTCGTCACCCGCGACCCCGCCGGCGCCTACCGCGTCTCGTAGCTCGACCCCCAATCCGGGCGCGCACCCGTGCCCGCTTCCGAACCCGACACGTCCCGCCCGAATGTCCTCGACCCGTCAATTGTTGTCGCTACTCACATGGAATAGCGACAACAGGCGACGGGTCGAGGACAGGGTGGGCGCCTGCTCAGTCGACGAGAGCGGGCTCGGAGATGGGATGCGGGGCGCGAGCCGGATCGGCAGAGTGCGCCCGCTCGAGCGCGGCCTGCGCATCCTCGACGGACTCGAACAGGCCGAGCGAACGGCCGGTGACGACAGTCGCGCGGTAGGCGCGACGGGCCTTGCGGGAGACGATTCCGGCGGGGCGGCCCTCGTCGAGGGCGACCCAGAGGCCGGCTTGCGGATGACGCCATTGGATCCTCATGACACCAGGCCTACGCGCGTCCGGCCCCGGAGGCACGGGGTTGACACCACGCCGAGACGTCGCTTGTGGTCGCTAAACAGGGCGAATAGCGACAGCAAGTGACGTCTCGGCGACAGTGGTGACGGCACGAGGGCGGACGCGTCAGCGCGACGCGAACGCCGCCACGATCTCCCGGTTGAAGTCGTCGAGGTCGTCGGGGGTGCGCGACGTGACCAAGGTCCAGCCGCCCTCCGTGTCGACGCAGACCGACTCGTCGACCCACTCGGCGCCGGCGTTCAGGATGTCGGTCTGCAGTGACGCGTAGCTCGTCATCCGCTTGTCGACGATCTCGC
Organism: Herbiconiux solani NBRC 106740; assembly: GCF_001571005.1. Taxonomy (GTDB): domain Bacteria; phylum Actinomycetota; class Actinomycetes; order Actinomycetales; family Microbacteriaceae; genus Herbiconiux; species Herbiconiux solani. The sequence goes on from NZ_BCST01000014.1 coordinate 8,052, forward strand.
CTGACTCGACCAGGGCCCACGGGCCGTGGCAGATCGCACCGATCGGCTTGCCGGCCTCGATGAAGGCCGAGACGAGGTCGATCGCGTCTTCCTGCAGCCGCAGGTTGTCGGCGTTGATCGTGCCACCCGGCACGACGAGGGCGTCGAAGTCGTCGACCGAGACGTCTCCGACCACCGCGTCGGGCGTGAAGCTCTGACCCGGATCCTTGTCACCGACCAGGCTCTGGATGGGAGCCTGCTCGATCGCGACCACGACCGGGTCTCCCCCGGCATCCTGGATCGCTTGTCGGGGGCTCGCCAACTCCGCTTCCTCGACACCGTAGTTCGTGACGAGGATGGCGATCTTGCGGCCGTCCAGCGTAGGCATGATGTGATTCCTCTCTTCTCGTTCTCGCGGCGTCGGCGGCGAGGCTCAGTTCTCGACGTCGCCGCGCCAGGCACCGGTCTCGGAGCCCTGCTTCTCGATGAACTCCTTGAAGTTCTCGAGGTCTTTCTTCACGGCGTGCTTGCCCGCACCGAGTGCGGCGCCCGCCTTCTCGAGGAGCCCCTCGGGCTCCCAGTCGATCTGCACCGTGACCCGCGAGGTGTCGTCGGTGAGCTTGTGGAAGGTGACCACACCAGCGTGCTCGGTGTCGCCGCCGACACTGTTCCACGCCACACGCTCGTCCGGGTGCTGCTCGGTGATCACGGCGTCGAACTCGCGCTCGACCCCGGCGACCTTGACCTTCCAGTGCGTGTGGGTGTCGTCGCTCTGCGTGATTGACTCGACCTCGTCGAGGAAGTGGGGGAAGCTCTCGAACTGCGTCCACTGGTTGTACGCCGTGTTCACGGGCACTGCCACGTCGACGGTCTCGATGATCTGAACCATGGTGTTCTCCTACTGCTCGTCGTTTCGTCTTGCTCGTCGCTTCGGGCGACTGCGGTCGGACCGCCTCTGGTTTCAGTCCACGCCTTATCGCGCGCGCCCACCACCGCTTGACAGCGGGCTTTCAGACGACTCCCGAGAAGAGCCTGAAGGCGATTCGGCCCGACTCCGTGCTGCCCGCACGAGAGCCGGCCCGACGAGCCAGATGACCAGCACGAGCACGAGCACCGCGGCGCCCGCCCAGAGGCCCGCCTGCGGCGAGATGACGAAGTCGAACACGAAGAGCACGATGCCGATGAAGAGCAGGGATGCGGCGGCCAGGCACACGATCAGGATCGCGCTCGACGCCTGCACGAGCTCCTTCTTCGCCTTCTGCCGGAAGAGCAGACGGTGCAGCGTGACCGGTGTGAGGGCGAGCAGCGTCAGCACCGCCGCGAGCACGACGAGGGCCAGGTAGAGCGCGTGGTCGAACGGCCCGAGCTCGGTGAACCGCTGCTGGAACGGCAGGGTGAGCAGGAAGCCGGCGAGGATCTGCGTGCCCGTCTGCAGCACCCGGAACTCCTGCAGCAGCTCGGACCAGTTGCGGTCGTAGCGCTCGTTCGGGGACTCGTCGCGGCCGTCGCCGGGGTCGGCGTCCGGAATGGTGTCGTCGGTCATGCCCCCCATGAAATCGCGTGAGCGACCCGCCTGCAATAGTGGACGCGTGATGTGTGGATGACGGAGCCCCTGCGTGCGAGCCTGTGGATAACTGCCGCAGGCGACGGCGCCGAGCCCACGGTCGAGCCCGCAGTCGAGCCTGCCTACCGGTCCCCCTACCGGCTGCGGTTCCGCACCTCGTCCGAGGCCCGGCAGGCCGGCTTCGGCGACCCGCCCTGGAACTCCCCCGACGATCAGGCCGTCGTCGCGCCCACCGACTGGTACACCGCAGAGACCGCGCAGCGCTGGGGCTCCTGGGGCCCTCGCGCCCGGGCGTATCCGGCACCCGCCGAGCGGTACACCGGCCCCCTCGCCCGCGAGCGCCTTCTGGCGGTGGCCGGAGCGCTGATCGGCCTCGACTACCAGCACCACCACGTCCCGGCCTGGGACCCGCCGGCGGGCTGGCCCTGGAAAGACGTGCGTTCGGGCCGGCGCGGACCCGGCCTGGACTGCAGCAACTTCGTCTCGTTCGTCTACTCCTACGCGCTAGGGATCACGCTGCCGACCGCCGTCGGCGAGCAGTCAGAGCTGCACCGCACCGGCCCGCTCCTCGGGCCGCAGCACCACCGGGTGAGCGTCGTGTCGGGCGACTACGACACCCTCACCGCCCAGCTCCTCCCCGGCGACATCCTCTACCTCCGCTCCGACCGCGGCACGATCTCCCACTGCGTGCTCTGGCTCGGCGGGGTCGGCGAGACCATCGGGGCCGGCGAGGGCCCGAACACGACCCCCCTCGTGATCGACTGCGCCAGCGATCCCCGCCTCGACGCCCACCGTGTCCCCATCCCGGCCGGCGTCCGCATCCGCCCCTACCGCCGCACCGGCTGGTACGCGCGGGCCACCTCCCACGCCCACCGCATCATCACGGATTGACGCGCCAGCACGCCCGCCACCCGATCAGAGCGACGAACCCGACGAAGCGCCCGAACCCGCCCCGAACTCCAGCGACGGCTCGTCGCTCACCGCCAAGGTCAGCACCGCCCGCCCGATCAGGTCGTCCCGCTCCAGATCTCCCTCCAGCCGCCGCAGCTGCCGGGCCACCCCGTCCTCCGGCCCGTCCCCCACGAGGTCGACGGCGGCGACCAGGAAGAGCGTGCCCGGCCCGCTGAACTCGAGGTAGAGGGCGGTCACCCGCTGGATCTCGGGGTGCGCCAGCAGCATCCGTCCGAGCTGCGCCCGGTACGCCGCAGTCGGCGCCGCCCCCAGCAGGTAACGCCGGTTGCGGCTGATCAGCAGCAGCGCGACCCCGCCCAGCAGCAGGCCGATCGCGATCGAGCCGAGCGCATCCCAGACCGGATCGCCCGTCACCTGGTGCAGGCCGATGCCGGCGCCCGCGATCACCAAACCCAGCAGGGCCGCCGTGTCCTCGAAGAACACCGAGCGCAGGGTCGTGTTCGAGCCGTTGACCACGTAGTCGAAGAAGCCGCGCCCGTAGCGCGCCGCATCCCGCCGCCCCTGCCGCACCGACTGCATCAGCGAGAAGCCCTCGAGCACGAAGGCCACGGCGAGCACGATGTAGTTGAGCGTGTAGTCCTCGACGGCCTCGGGCGCCGCCAGGCTCTGGATGCCGTGGTAGACCGACACCACCGCGCCCACGGTGAAGATCCCGAAGGCGGCGAACAGCGAGAAGATGTAGGCGTCGCGGCCGTAGCCGAGCGGATGCACGGGGTCACGCTTCTTCTCCGCGCGCCGGTCGGCGATCAGCAGGAAGATCTCGTTGCCCGCATCCGCCCAGGAGTGCGCCGCCTCGGCCAGCATCGACGCCGAACCCGTGAGGGCGGCGACGACCGATTTCGCGAGGGCGACGAGGATGTTCGCGACGAAGGCGATGACGACGGTCATGATTCCCGACGATACGCCCGGGTGCCGCCGCGGGCGATCGGTGGTTCAGTGACCCTATGGCTACTTCGACCCTTCGCGCTGTCCTGTTCGACATCGACGGCACCCTCGTCGACTCCAACTACCTGCACGTCGACGCCTGGGTGCGCGCCTTCGCCGACGTCGGGCATCCGGTCGACGCCTGGCGGGTGCACCGCGCGATCGGGCTCGACTCAAGCAAGCTGCTGGAGGATCTGCTCGGCGACGAGGCCGAGAAGCTCGGCGACCGGGCGAAGGAGAAGCACACCGAGTACTACGAGCCGCTGATCCCGCGCCTCCGCCGCTTCGACGGCGCTCGGGAGCTGATCCAGACCCTGCACGACGCCGGCGTCCGGGTGGTGCTCGCGACCTCGGCCCCGCCGGAGGAGTTCGAGGCGCTGCAGAAGTGCCTCGACGCGGACGAGTTCCTGCACGCGGCGACCACGGCCGACGACGTCGAGACCGCCAAGCCCGATCCCGACATCATCGGCACGGCCCTCGAGCGCGCCGGTGTGGGAGCCGACGAGGCCGTCATGATCGGCGACACGCGCTGGGACGCGGAGGCGGCCGGTCGCGCCGGTGTGCGGTCGATCGGCGTGCTCTCCGGCGGGATCGGCACCGACGAGCTGCAGCAGGCGGGGGTGGCGGAGGTCTTCGACGACGTCGCCTCGATCCTCGACGCGGTGCGTGCGAACGGCCCCGCCGTGCTCGCGCCGGCCGAGCTGTCGCCGGCCGACGCCGACCGTGCCGCGACGCTCGACGGCCTGCGCTCCATCCGCGCGCTCGGTGAGAACCTGCACGGCTGAGCCGGCCCGACGGGCGCGACCGGACTCACCGGACCACCGGCGCAGCCAGCGTCGGTGCACCTCCTGTTACCCCTCCCACTTCCCCTCGGCAATCCCCTTGCGTTAGGTTCTGGACCGCCCGCCATGGGATGATGTGACCGCTCCCAGCCCCCCTCCAGCAGGATGTCGGCGAGAGAGCAGGGGAGGGGCGGGATGTCCGGCATCCACTCGGGGTCCACCCGGCGCACGGCGCTCGTGGTCGACGATTCGGAGGATCAGGCCGAACTGCTCCAGCACCACCTCGAGCGCCTCGGTTACGAGGTCACCGTCGTCGGAACCGCAGAAGCGGCGATCACCTCATATCACCGTCTGGCCCCCGCGGTGGCGATCATCGACCTCCTCCTGCCCGGCATCGACGGCTGGCAGCTCATCAGCACGATGAAGCGCGACGTGCCCGACATCGTGCTGGTGGTCACCTCGGTGCTCGGTCTCGAGGACTACCCCCTGGTCGACGGCGTGCTGCCCAAGCCCTTCACGGCTAGGGATGTCGCGCGGGTGTTCGGAGCACTGTTTCCAGAAGACGGCGGGGCGATCGTCGCCCCGGCGGAGAGCGGGGGGTCACGATGAGGGTTCTGATTGCGGATGACGACGAGGATCTGCGCGACCTGGTGACCATCGCGGTCGAGAAGGCCGGCCATGAGGTGGTCGCGGCCGTCGGCGACGGCCAGTCCGCCTGGGACGTGCTGAACGCCGAGGAGATCGACCTGGCGGTGCTCGACATCTCGATGCCCGGCATGACCGGCATCGAGCTGGTCGAACGGATGCGCGCCGACGACGAGCTGCGCGAGCAGAACGTCCTGATCATCACCGCGAACGCCCAGCCGAGTACGGCCGAGGCCGTGCACGCGGCGGGGGCGAACGGCCTGATCACGAAGCCCTTCCAGGTGCGTGAGCTGGTCGAGTTCATCCGCGGCATCGCCGAGCGGGTGTGATGAGCGCCAGCGGCATCGCCGTCCGGCGGAGCACTGGCGCCTTCGGATCCTGGTCTCCCCTGCTGAAGCAGCTGGCGACCGTGATCGCCTTCCTCCTGGCGAACGCCGTCGTGCTGTCGCCGGTGGTCGTGCAGGCCGATGTCGCGGCCGTCGTCACCGCCGACCTGCTCGTGCTCGCGGCGACCGGATTCGCCGCGGTGCTGCCCGGCACCCGGCTCCCGGCCGGCTGGGAGCTCGCCATCCCGATCGTGTCCTTCGTCGCCGTCGCCCTGCTGCGGATCGGGACGGGCGGTCAGGCCTCCCCGTTCGGGGCGCTGCTCGTGCTGCCGCTGGTGTGGATCGCATCCGAGCCGGGCTTCCGCAACGTCGTGATCGCCGCCGCCGGCGTCATCGTCACCACCTCGCTGCCGTTCGTGCTGGGGGTCTCGGACATCGCCAGCGCCGCGGATGCGGTCAGGCTCGTCTTCACCCCGGTCATCCTGACGATCGCCGCCGTGCTGATCAACCAGATCGCCCGGGTGGTGAACCGGCGGCTGGCCCAGTTGCAGGAGTCGAACGCCGAGCGGGACGCGCTCGTCGAGTCGCTCGAGCAGGCGAACCGCGAGGCCGGGAAGCGCGAGCGGCAGACCGTGCGCGCCAACCGCCTGCTCGACGAGGTCTGGACCGCGATCAAGGGGCACGCGATCATCGGCACCGACGTCACCGGCCTGATCACGGTGTGGAACCCGGGGGCCGAGTCGCTGCTCGGCTACTCGTCGAAGCAGGCGATCGGCCGGATGCGGATCACCGATCTGCACCGGGGCGAGGAGATCCGCGAGGAGTCGCGCCTGAGCGGTGGCCAGGCGGCGTCCGAGCGCGTGTCTGCGGAAGCCGTATTCGACGGCCTCGTCGAGACCGCGAGCAACGGACTCCGCGACGTGCGCGACTGGACCTACCGGCGCCGCGACGGCACCGAGTTCCCCGCGCAGGTGTCGATCGCGCAGCGGCTCGACGAACGGAGCGAGCCCGCCGGGTACATCTTCGTGGCGACCGACGAGACGTCGGCCCGCGAGATCGAGCGGCTGAAGGACGAGTTCGCGGGGCTGATCTCGCACGAGCTCCGCACGCCGCTCAGCTCGATCCTCGGGTACGTCGAACTGCTCAGGGACGACGAGGACGAGCCGCTCTCACGGATGCAGGCCAAGTACCTCGGCGTCGTCGACCGCAACGCCCGCCGTCTGCTCCGGCTCGTCGGCGACCTGCTCTTCACCGCCCAGGTCGACTCCGGCCGGTTCTCGGTCGAGACCGCGCCGACCTCGCTCCGGGGCGTGCTCCGGGCGTCGCTCGAGACCGCACGACCGCACGCCGAGGCGACCGGCGTCATCCTGCGCTCCGAGCTCGGCGACGAGGACGTCACCATCTCGGTCGACGCGACACGGCTCGGGCAGGCCGTGGACAACATCCTGTCGAACGCGGTCAAGTTCACCCCGCGCGGCGGCACGGTGGGTCTCGAGCTCGATCTCACGGGCGACGAGGTGCGGATCGTCGTGGCCGACACGGGATTCGGGATCGCCGAGGACGAGCTGCACCGGCTCGCGGAACGCTTCTTCCGCGCGACGACCGCGACCCAGAACGCGGTCCAGGGGGTCGGGCTGGGGCTCACGATCACCAAGGCGATCGTGACCGCGCACGGCGGCCGGATCGACATCAGCAGCGTGCTGGGCGAGGGCACGTCGATGGCGATCGTCCTCCCGCGCTGAGGACGGGTCGTCAGAGGCGGTAGAAGTCGCCGACGAGGGCGAGGATGCACAGGGCCGGCGCGAGCACGAAGAGTGCGAGCCCGGCGCGAATAAGCCAGGTGATCCTGCGGCACGCCCGCCGTGCATCCTTGCCACCCGGTGCCGCCGCTGCGGCGAAGGTCGCCACCATCAGGCCGCCGAGCAGGGCTCCCGCCCAGAACACGCGCTCCCAGCGGTCGACGAGCACGCCCGCGAACCAGCCCGAGACGATGATCGCGCCGCAGACGATCGCCATGGTGAGTGCGGCGCCGAGGAAGAGGGTGGCCGCGTGGCGCTCCAGCTCGGCGCGCCGCTCCCTGTCGTCCTCTCCCCGCGGGTCGGCGCGCCGATCGGGGTCGGCCTGCCGATCCATCGAGGCGTCAGTGCTTGGGGCGGCTGAGGAGGTCGGGGAGCTTTTCGAGCGCGGCATCCGCCGCCTCCTCCGTGACGCCGAGCTTGTCGATCAGGAGGGCGCGTGCGGGTACGGGGTCGCCATCCTTCAGCGCGGTGTAGGCCGCTTCGGCCTCGCCGGTGAGCTCGGGGCCGGGGCGCTTGGTCACGCCGAGGCGGTCGGCCAGCTGCTGCGCGGTGTCGGCTTCGAAGGCGTCGCGCACGGCGGCGGGGAGGCGGTAGCCGCCGAGGGGTCCGAGATCCATGGGAGTGTCCTTTCGTTGCGATGGGGTGATGTCAGTGGGGCGTGCTGATGTGCTGCGGCTCGATGACCAGGATGACCCGGGTCTGGTCGCGTCCGCCGTACCAGGGGTAGGGGCCGCCGGTGTACTTCTGGGCCAGCTTCTCGATGTGGTCGACAGCGCCCTCGGTGGCGACCTCGAGCACCCGCCCGCGCACCTGGTAGAAGAAGCCGGGGTGCTCCGGATCCGAGATGGCGACGGCGACCCGCGGGTCGCGCTGGATGTTCCGCACCTTCTGATGCGTCAGCACGCTGTTGATGATCACGTGCTCACCGTCGGTGTCGACCCAGGTCTGGGTGAGCTGGGGCGATCCGGAGGGCATGGTGGTCGCGAGGTAGCAGAGCGCGGGCCGCTCGAGCAGGGCGACGAGGTCGTCGGGGAGGTTCATCCCTCGGCGCCGGTCCCGTTCTGCGTCTCGGTCTCGATCTCACCGGCGACGATGGCGTCGGCGTAGGTGCGCACGTCCGGGCCCGGCTCGTAGTCGATGAAGCGGTCTTTGAGGCGGCGGTTGAGCTCGGCGTAGACGGCGTCGGACTCCTCGCCGGCGTGGGAGGCCGCGGTCGCGACGACCGCCTCCTGCAGCACGCGGTCGGCGTCGTCGAGGATCTTCGCGCGGGCCGGCTCGTTCCAGTGGATGTCGGAAGTCTTCATGCGCTTCACGCTATGCCCCTCGCCGAGGGCCGCAAGGGGGTGCAGACTGCGGGAATGGACGACCCGCTCGAACGCACCATCCTCGATCTGTTGGCGAGTCGAGCCCCGACGTCGTCGATCTGCCCCTCGGATGCGGCCAAGGCGGCGGGCGGTGACGACTGGCGGCCGCTGATGGAGCCCGTGCGGGAGGCGGCCCGCCGCCTGGTCGCGCGTGGCGAGGTCGACATCACGCAGGGGGGCGAGCCGGTCGACCCGTCCGACCTGCACGGCCCCATCCGCATCCGCCGCCACCGCCACCGCCCTGCGGATACCTGACCCGGCGATTCCTGACCCGGCGAGCGAGCGCGCGGGTCACGAGGCGGGGGCCGGTACGGATGCGGGCGGGGCGAGGAGGGTGCCACGGACGATCGCGCCGTGGAACGTCCTGGTCGCGACGATGCCCCAGGCGGCCACCAGCCCGGCGAAGAGCACCACGGCGAGGACGTCCAGTGCGTCCGAGCCGGTATGCAGGGCGAGCGCGGTGACCCCCGTGACGCAGGTGCCCACGGGGAAGGTGAACGACCACCAGGTCAGGGCGAACGGCATCCCGATCCGGGCGGTGCGCACCGTGATCCCGATCGCCAGGGCACCCCAGAGCAGCGCGAAGCCCAGCACCGGGACCCCGTAGACGACGCCGAACAGCTCCAGCGCGTGGGCCCACATCGGGTCGACCACGAGATGGGCGTTCCCGCCCAGCAGGTTCACGGCGGTGATGGACTGCCCGAGCGGTCCGAGCACGATCCACAGCGTCGGCACCATCGCGGCGGCACCGATGCTGAGGCGCGCCAGCCGCGCCCAGATCAGGGTGATGATGATCAGCGATGCGAGCAGGCTCAGTCCGAACATCCCGTAGCAGAACAGCAGCATCGTGAGCCGGGGTTGCCCGGCGGGGACGTACGGGAGGAGCAGTGCTCCGGTCGCGGCGGACACCATCGGCGGAACGACCGGCATCAACCAGCCCCCGAAAGCACTGTCACCGGCTGCGTTGTGGGCGCTGTCGCCGGCACGGTCGTCGGCGCCCGCCTGCCGGGTGAAGGTGAGGTACGGGATGGCGACCGCCGACAGCAGGCCGAGCACCGTGCCGAGCGTCCACAGCGTCGCATCGATGGTCACCGCGGCAGCCTCCCCCACGACGTCCTTGCCGAGCAGGAGCGTGCCCGCGCCGACCGTCAGCAGCGCCATCGGAGGTGCGCCGTAGAAGTGGGCCATCACCGCGTGCCGGTGATGACTCAGCGCGGTGGCGCGGAACCTCATCCAGTGCAGCACGGTCGCGACCGTGAGCACGATCAGCAGAGCGGATGCCGCGACCCACACGACGGTGCCGGCCACGCGCAGCCCCGGGAATTGGAGGGGAAGGGTGGCGGAGGCGTTGGCCACGATCCCCGTGCCCATCACCGAGGCGTACCAGTTGGGCGTGATGTTCGACACCACGAGCCTGCGGTCCTCCAGCTCGCGGAACCAGCGCCGCCGAGGAGAGCGTTGAAGGGGTGGCAGCGATTCGATGATCATGCTCCTACGCTTTCGCGACGGCGGCCTCCGCGGAAGAGCGCCCTCCTTGTGCCGCCACAAGCTAGCCTTGTGGCGTGACCCGCGCGCCGGCCCTCCCCGATCTGGAATCCCTGCAGGCCTTGGTCGCGGTCGCCGAGACGGGCAGCCTCACCGCCGCTCGTACGCGCCTCGGGATCTCCCAGCAGGCGGTGTCGCTGCGGGTGCGCGGGCTCGAGCAGTCGATCGGGATGCCGCTGCTCGTGCGATCGACGCGCGGCTCGGCACTCACGCCCGCCGGCGAGCTCGCGGTGGAGTGGGCCGTCACCCTGCTCGCGGCAGCGGAGGCCTTCTCGGCCGCGGTCGGCACCCTCCAGCACGACCGGCAGCGGGAGTTCCGCATCGCCGCGAGCCTGACCGTCGCCGAGCACCTGATCCCGCACTGGCTCTCCCTCTGGCACCTCGGGCCGGCCACGCCGGACGTGCAGCTGACCGCGGTCAACAGCGGCGCGGTCATCGACCTCGTCCGGCGAGGAGAGGCCGATCTGGGATTCATCGAGACCCCGGACCTCCCGGCCGATCTGAGCACCGCCGTCGTCGGCCAGGACCAGCTGATCGTCGTCACCGCACCCGCGCATCCGTGGTCGGGGAGGGAGGATGTGACGGCAGCCGAACTGGCGTCCACGAAGCTGCTCTGGCGCGAGGAGGGGAGCGGCACCCGGCGTGCGCTCGAACGGGCGCTCCGGGATGCCGGGATCGAGTCGGTGGCGCCGCCGGCGGCGGTCATCCCGTCGGCCCTCGGGATACGCACCACCGCCGCGGCGGGCTACGCGCCGGCCGTTCTGAGCGCCCTGGCCGTGAGGGACGACGTGCGCGCGGGACGGTTGGCGCGCATCCGCTTCGACGGGCTCGATCTGCGTCGTCCGCTCACCGCGATCTGGACCGGGGAGCCGACGATAGACGTGACCCGTCTCCTGCAGATCGTCGCCGATGAGCATTCCGGCGCCGTTCAGCCCTGATCTCGCTCGACAGGTGTCCCCCAAGTGGTGGCCTTACACGGCGGATGGGGGCGGCTAGCCTGCGAGGACGAGCCCGCGCAGACGACGGAGGAGGTCACTCGTGCCGTTCCGTACCCGCACCCGCATCCTTCGGATGACTGCTGCTGCCGCGGTTCTGGCGGGGCTCGGCCTCGTGCTCACCGGGTGCGGCACCCAGAGCCCCCGGGTCGACACCGAGTTCGAGCGGATGGGCGAGGCGATCGGCGGGTGGCCGTCGGTCGAGTCCGCGAGCGTGAACGGGTCGTACAACGGGCTCCCCACGAGCCGGAACCTCGAGATCGAGATCAACCTCGAGCAGACCGACGGCGTCGACCTCTCCGAGTACCTGAACCACGCGCTCGAGAATGCGTGGAAGTTCGACGTCTACGAGCCCGCGCATGTCTGGGTCGACATGTACGACATGTCGGTGGACGTGGCCCCGGGCTACGCGCGGAAGGCCATCGACCTGACCGACGCCGCCGCGCCCCTCGGGTTCGAGGCCGAGCACGACGGCGAAGTGAGCGTCTCCGCCGACGACATGGCCGAGAAGTACGGCCCCTGGCCCCTCAAGTCCACCGAATAAGTCGGCCGCGTGCCGATCACGCGGCCGGGATTCCGCCCTGCGGGCTGGAGGCTTGGTCGGCGGCGACGTCCTCGATGGCCGCGATGATGTTGGGGTAGGCGGCACAGCGGCAGAGGTTGCCGCTCATGAACTCCTGGATCTCGCCCGAGGACGAGGTGCGGCCCTGCCGGATGCAGGCCACCGCCGACATGATCTGGCCCGAGGTGCAGTAGCCGCACTGGAACGCGTCGTGCTCGATGAAGGCGGCCTGCACGGGGTGCAGTGGGGCGGACGAGTCGGCCGGGGAGTCGCCATCCGCATCCGCATCCTGCAGGCCCTCGATCGTGCGGATGTCGCGGCCGTCGGCCATCACCGCCAGCGTCAGGCACGCCAGCCGCGGCTCGCCGTCGACGTGGATCGTGCAGGCGCCGCACTGCCCGTGGTCGCAGCCCTTCTTGGTTCCGGTGAGCTGCAGCTGCTCGCGCAGCGCGTCGAGCACGGTGGTGCGCGGGTCGGGCGCGACCGAGCGGTCGACGCCGTTGATGCGCAGCACGAACGGGGGTGTCTCAGGCATCGTCCATCACCTTGTCCGGGGTCATCGGCAGGCTCCGGATGCGCCTGCCCGTCGCATTGAAGACGGCGTTCGCGATGGCCGCGGGCACGCCGTTGCAGCCCATCTCGCCGATGCCGTAGGCGCCCAGCGCGCCCAGCCGCTCGTCCGGCACGTCGACCGCCTCGATGGTGATCGCGGGCGAGTCGCCGCAGCTCGGCACGTGGTAGTCGGCGAGGTTGCGCACCACGGGCAGGCCCGTCGTGGGGTCGAAGACCGTCTCCTCCATCAGCGCCATGCCGATTCCGAAGATCATTCCGCCCATGATCTGCGAGCGCGCCGTGGTCGGGTTGATCATGCGCCCGAAGTCGTAGACGCCGGTCAGCCGCTCGACCCGCACCACCCCGAAGTCGGCGTCGACGCGCACCTCGGCGAAGACGGCGCCGAAGGAATAGAAGGCGTGGTCCTCGCGCTCCGGGCCGGGCTTGCCCGAACCCTCGGCCGTGATCGAGGGAAGCCCCGCAGCGGCGAGGATCTCGGCGAAGCTCTGCGAGCGCTCCGGATGCTCGAGGTCGTAGAGAGACCCGTCGCGCGACCCGACCCGCGCCGAGGGCAAGCCCGAGAGCGGTGTGCCCTCGAGCTGCCGGGCGAGCCGCTTCAGCGACTCGATCACGGCGGCACCCGCAGCCTCGACGGCGGGGCCGACGCTGGCCGTGGTCACCGAGCCCGCGGTGGGCGGCGCCGAGGGCAGCCGTGAGTCGCCGAGTTCGAAGCGCACCCGGTCGAGCGGCAGCCCCACGGCGTCGGCCGCGATCAGGCGGAACACCGAGTAGGCGCCGTTTCCGAGCTCGTGCGTGGCGCTACGCCCGACGGCGGTGCCGTCGGCGAGCAGGGTCACGCTGGCCGAAGCGGCCCGCTGCTCGGCCGGGTGCATGGCCGACGACATCCCGAAGCCCACGAAGGCGTCGCCCGCGCGCCTGGAGCCGGGCGTGGTGGGGCGGTCGCTCCAGCCGAACAGCTCGGCCCCGCGCTCGTAGCACTCGCGCAGGTGCTTGTTCGAGAAGGGCTGCCCGGTGTCGGGGTCGGCGGTCGCGTAGTTGGCGAGCCGCAGCTGGACCGGATCGTGGCCGAGCTCGTGGGCCAGTTCATCCATCGCACTCTCGAGCGCGAAGCTGCCGGGCAGGAAGCCGGGGCCGCGCATCACGCTCGGCGAGGGCAGGTTGAGGCTCGCGAGCTCGGTCGAGTACGCCAGGTGGGGTGTCGCGTACATCATCTTCGTCATCCGCGCGCCGAACTCGGTGTACCCGCTCACGGTCGAGGTGTGGGTGCGGGTGTCGTGCGAGACCGATTGCAGGTGACCCTCGGCGTCGGCGCCGAGCCGCAACGTCTGGCGGGTGCCGGGGCGGTGCCCGCCGGTGGAGTAGACCTGCTGGCGGCGCCACTCGATCTTCACGGGGCGCCCGACCACCCGGGCCGCGAGCGCGACGAGCAGAGGGTTGTGGAACGACCAGGCCTTCGAGCCGAAGGCCCCGCCGATGAACGTCGAGATGACCACGACGTCGTCGGGGTCGAGCGAGAAGGAGTGGGCTGCGAAGTCGCGCAGCATCTGCACGCCACGGCAGGTGTCGTGGAGGGTGAGCACCGGACCTTCGCCGTCGCCCTCCGGGTCGCCCTCACCCATTCCCGGCCCCGACCACTCGGCGATCGTGCAGAGCAGCTCGATGGGGTTGTGGTGCACGATCGAGGTGTCGTACTCGGCCTCGACGTGCACGGCCGACGAGTTCCACGCCTCCGCGGCGTCGGCGTCGGCCCGCTGCAGCTTGTCGGTGCCGCCGAACTCCTCGGGGAACCGCCGGTTCGACGAAGCGTCGAGCACGGTCTCGGGTTCCTCAGAGTCGTACTCGAGGTGCACGAGGGTGGCCGCGTGACGTGCGATCTCGACGGTCTCGGCGACCACCACGGCCACGGGCTGGGCGCCGTAGTGGATGCGCGGGCTCTGCAACGGCTGCAGCGCCTCGCCGAACCCGCCGTCGCCCGAGAGCGGGAACCCGGCCCCGGTGGCGGGGTAGGGCGCGAGCGTCGGAGCGTTCTCGTGAGTGACGACGGCCAGCACGCCCGGCACCGCGAGGGCGGCCGTCGAGTCGATCGAGCGGATGGCGCCGCGCGAGATACCGCTCATCACGAGGGCGCCGTGGGCGAGGCCGGCGACAGCCCACTCGGCGGTGAAGGTGGCGGTGCCGGTGACTTTCTGCCGGCCGTCGGGCCGCGGCGAGGCGGCGCCGACCGCCACGAACGGCGGTGCGGCGCTCACGACGCCTCCCCCACCAGCTCGTCGCGGGGCCGGGTGGTGCCGGCGAGCCCGCCGACGCTCGCCGAGAGCGCGGTGCCGGGCGGCCCGGGCAGCGGTTCGAGCCCTGCCGTCTGCGACAGGATGCGGCGCACGATCGAGCGCGAGAACGGCCGCTTGTACGAGTTCATCGAGAACGCGACGCTGCCGTCCGAGGCGCGGGCCGCCGCCGCCGCGAACAGCTCGGCGCTCGGCAATTCGCCGACCAGTATCTGCTCCACGGCGGGCAGCCGCCACGGCCGCGCCGCCACACTGCCGAGTGCGACGCGGGCCCGGCTGATCCGGCCGTCGTCGTCGAACTCGAGGGTGGCGGCGCAGGAGACGAGCGCGTAGGCGAACGAGGCCCGATCGCGCACCTTGAGGTAGTGCGAGCGTCCGGCGAACGGCGGCAGCGCGAGCTCGGTGATCACCTCGCCCGGGCGCAGCGTGAAGTCGGCTTCAGGATGCCCCTCCGGCAGCCGCAGCAGCTCGTGCACCGGGATGCTGCGCGCCCCCTCCGGGCCCTCGACGTGCACGAGCGCGTCGAACGCCACGAGCGCCACCGCCAGGTCGGAGGGGTGGGCGGCGATGCAGGTGGTGGGTCCGACCCCCTCGGACGGGTCGTAGCCGTGACCGAAGATCGCGTGCATCCGGTTGAAGCCGTGCACGGCGGCGCATCCACTGCCCGGCTCGCGCTTGTTGCAGGCCTGGTCGGGGTCACGGAAGTAGGGGCAGCGGGTGCGCTGCAGCAGGTTGCCGGCCGAGGAGGCCATGCCCCTGATCTGCTGGGTGGCGCCCGAGTGCACCGCCTCGCTCACGGCCGTGTAGCGCTCGACGATCAGTGGATGCTCGGCGAGCGCCGTGTTCGACACGAGGGCCCCCACGAGCACGCCGGTGTCGAGGCCGCTGTGGGCGCCGCTGTCGTCGGCACCGCTGTCGGCCGGCCGGATCTCGTCGAGGGCCAGACGTGAGATGTCGACCAGGTGACTGGGGCCGATGCTGCCCTCCTTCAGGAGGTCGACCACGCTGGTTCCGCCCGCGATGAGCGCGGCACCGGGCTGCGACGACTCGGTAACGGCGTCGCTCACGCTGGTCGCCCTGTGGTAGCTGAGGGGGTGCATCCGCTCGTTCCCGTCTGCCGCGGTTCGCCCTTGCGGGCCGGTGCAGCCGACGCTACGTCGGCACCTCCCCCACAGCGCCCGACATCTGTCGAGTCTTTCCGCCTCCAACGCCGCCGGCGGCCCGGGACACGATGCGGGTCAGCGGGTGACGCGGGCGAGGAAGTCGACGGTGGAGGTGAGCGCGGTGTGCGCCGCATCGAGGTCGAAGTGGAACTGGTACTCGTGCGGGAGGGCCGGCTCCTGGTCGTCCGGGTAGAAGACGTCCGTGACATCCACCCCCAGCCCGCTCAGCTTCTCGGACATCGGCACCGACTGGGTCGAGGTGAGCGGGTCGCTGTTGCCGCCCGAGATCCAGGTGGCCGGGAAGTCGCCGGTCACGTAGTCGAGCGTCGACATCTGGCTGCCGCCGGGGGTGTCGACCCAGTCGCGCTCGCCCAGGTACGACCACAGCGCGATCCGGAACCCCCAGCCGCCGACCCCGGGCGCGTTCGGGATGCCGGAGACGTCGTAGATGCCGCAGTCGAGAACGACCCCGCGCAACTGCTCGAGCCGGAGGGCCGGAGTCAGCCCCACCAGGGCCGCGTAGTCGGGGTTCGTGGTCACGACGGCGAGCTGGCTCGCGAGGTTGGCGCCGGCGGAGTCGCCGGCCAGCACGATCCGCTCCGGGTCGATGCGGTACTCGGCCGCGTGCTCGACCAGGAACGCGAGGGCGTCGTTCAACTGCGTGACCGCCGTCGGGTAGGCCACCTCGGGCGAGATCGAGTAGTTGAGCGAGACCGTCGTGTAGCCCTCGGCGGCGATCATCCGCACGTAGGGGCGCACCTCTTTCTTGTCGCCTGAGATCCAGGCGCCGCCGTGGATCCAGACGACCGTCGGCAGCGGCTCGGTGCCCGTGTCCGGGCTGAAGACGTCGAGGCTGGTCGAAGCACCCGCCGATTCGGCGGCATCCGGTGCGCTCGTGCCGTACGGGATGTCGAGCGTCTGCGTGATCCCGTCGACCGGGTCGAAGGGCTGCATGGTCGCGAGCGTCGATCGCGCGCCCTGCCCGAACAGCGCCCGGATGACCAGGGCCGCCGGCCACGGGCTGACCAGGAAGGCCACGACCCCGACCAGCACCACCGTGCCGAGCGCGAGCGGGATCATCCGCGACGGGCGCCGGTACCAGGGACGACGGGAACGAGTGGCCACGGGTCGAACATACCGGGGCGCAGGCCGCTCAGCCGGTCAGGGGCCGACGCCGCTCCGGCCGGGCCGCCGCTCCGGCAACCGGTCACGACGCCAGCGGCACCCCACCGGTCTGCACGCCCGGGTGGTCGCGCTCGAGTGCGGCGCCCTCCATGTCGACGTTCGGGATGATGCGGTCCAGCCACCGCGGCAGCCACCACGCGGCCCCGCCCAGTAGGTGCATGAGGGCCGGCATCAGCAGCATCCGCACCACGAAGGCGTCGAGCAGCACGCCGAACGCGAGGCCGAAACCGATCGAGCGGATGATCGTCGACTCCGAGAAGATAAACCCGCCGAACACGGAAACCATGATCAGCGCCGCCGCCGTGACGACCGATCGCCCGGCCCGGAAGCCCTGCGCCACCGCGAGCCGCGCCGGCGACCCGTGCACGAAGGCCTCGCGCATCCCCGACGCGAGGAACAACTGGTAGTCCATCGCCAGCCCGAACAGGATGCCCACCAGGATCACCGGCAGGAAGCTCAGGATGGGCCCGGTGCTGTGCAGCCCGATCAGCGAGGCGCCCCAGCCGAACTGGAACACCGACACGATCAGGCCGTAGGTCGCGAACAGCGACAGCACGAACCCGCCGGTCGCGATCAGCGGCACGAGCAGCGACCGGAACACCACGATCATGATCAGGAGCGACAGCCCGACCACGACGACGAGGTAGATGGGCAGCACGTCGGCCAGCGCCTCGGAGATGTCGATGTTCGTCGCGGCCTGCCCGGCGACGCCGAGCGTGATGCCGCCCGCCTGCTCGGGCAGCGCCCGGATGTCCTTCACCAGCGTCTCGGTCGACAGGCTGTTCGGGCCCTCGGCCGGCAGCACCTGGAAGGCGAGCAGCGTGTTGTCGTCCGAGGCGGCGACCGGCGCGACCGCGACGACGTCGGTGAGGTCGGAGAGGGTCTGCGCGACCTGCACCTGCGTCTTCAGCAGATCGTCGGCGCTCACTCCGCCGGGAACATCGGCGGTGACCAGGAGCGGTCCGTTCGCTCCGGCGCCGAACTCGTCCTCGACGACGGTGAAGGCCGCCTGGCTGGTCGACCCCTCCGGCTCGCTCGACCCGTCGGGCAGGCCCAGGCGCATCGACAGCGACGGGATGGCGACGACCAGCAGCACCACGATCGACACGAGCGCGGTCACGACCGCCCGCCCGGTCGACATCGGCTTCACGGCGGCGCCGCCCACGTGCTTCCGGCCGATCCGCGAGCGGGCTCGGCGGCTGAGCAAACGGGTTCCGACCAGGCCGAGGATGGCGGGCGCCAGTGTGACGGCGACGAGCACCGCGACGGCCACGCAGACCGCGCCGACGGTGCCCATGAGGCCCAGGAAGGGCACGCCGGTGATGTTGAGCGCGAGGAGGGCGACGATCACCGTCGAGCCGGCGAAGACGACGGCGGTTCCCGAGGTGCCGGTGGCCAGACCGATCGACTCGCGCACCGGCACCCCGCCGATCAGCTGCTTGCGGTGCCGGTTGACGATGAACAGGGAGTAGTCGATGCCGACCGCGAGGCCGAGCATCACGCCGAGCACGGGGGTGACCGAGGCCATGTCGACCACGCCGGAGAAGGCGAGCGACGCCGTGACCCCGACACCGACGCCGACGATCGCGGTCACGATCGGCAGGGAGGCGGCGATCAGGGATCCGAGCATGACGATCAGCACGATGGCGGCGAAGACCAGCCCGACGACCTCGCCGATGCCGAAGATCTCCGGAACGCCCTGGGCGATGTCGGTGCCGAAGTCGACCTGCGCGCCGTCGACCGGGGCGTCACGGAAGTGGGCGATCGTGGCCTGCTTGACCTCCTCCGAGAGCTCGAGCCGCGGGTCGACGAACGAGACGTTGACGATCGCGGTCGAGCCGTCGGCCGAGACGACGCCGATGCCGTCCGTGATACCGAGGAGGGTGGAGCCGAGGTCGGCCTGCTCGGACTGGGTGTCGAGCTCGGTGCGCGACTGATCGAGCTCGGTCTGCTGCTGCTGGAGGGCGGCCGACTGCGCGTCCAGCTGCGCCTTCTGGGCGTCGAGCGCGGCCAGTTCGGCTTCGCCGGCTCCGGCGGCGACTGCGGCGGCCCGGGCGTCGGACAGCTGCTGCTGGCCCGTGGCGAGCTGCGCGGCACCCGCATCGAGCTGCGTCTGGCCGGCCTCGAGCTGGGTGCGGCCGGCAGCGATCTGGGCCTGGCCCGAGGTCAGCTGGGCGGCCTGCTGGGCCTGCTGCGCCTGGGCGGCGAAGGGATCGACGACCGCGGCGACACCGTCGAGATCCTCGGCGCTGGCGGCGAGCGCCGAGATGTCCTGCTTCTGCTGGTCGGTGAAGGCCTCGCCGTTCATGGTGCGGTAGACCACCGTTCCGGTGCCGCCGGCGGTGTCGGGGAGCTTCTCGGCGAGCTGGTCGGTGACCGCGCCGGAGGCCGTGCCGGGGATGTCGAAGCTGTTGCTCAGCGTGCCGCCGAAGCCGAGGAAGGCGCCGACCCCGAGACCGAGGATCACGACCCAGGCGGCGATGACGGCCCACGCCCGCCGTGCGGCGAACGAACCCAGACGGTACAGCAGTGAAGCCACGTGATCTCCCTCAGACCCGATTGATCATACGTGACGTCTCGTCTCGTTCCTGGCGCTACCCTGAGTGCGTGACTGAGCATCGGAGCGGCCCCGTGCGGAGCGCCGCCGCGCGCGAGGCGATCCTCGCCGCCACCGCGCGACAGTTCCAGCTGCGGGGCTACGACAACCTGACGATCGAGGGCATCGCGAAGGAGGCGGGGGTCGGCAAGCAGACGATCTACCGCTGGTGGCCCTCGCGCGGCGCGCTGATCGCCGAGTGCCTGACCGACGGCCGGCTGTTCCCGGTCGACTTCGACATCCCCGTGTCCGGCCCGGTTCTCGACGACGTCGAGACCTGGCTCGACCGGGTGCTCGCCGTGCTGCACTCCCCCGGGGGCAGCGGGCTCCTGCGCTCCCTGGTCGCGGCGGCCGCCGAGGACGACGCGGTCGGCCAGCACCTGTCCGAGGGCATCGGCGTCGAGCAGTCGCTGCACACCCGGTTGACCCTCGCGGTCCGCGCCGGCGAACTGCCCGCCGACGCCCCGGTCGACCAGCTCGGCTCCGCCATCCTCGGCGCGATCATCGTGCAGGCGCTCGGTCGCGAGGAGGCGGATGCGGAGGGGCTGCGCGAGCTGGTGCGGTTCCTACTCCGGCCGGACGGGCAGGCGGGTTCGAGCGCCTGACCCATCAAGGGGCGTGCAGTAGAGCGGCACACCTTGTGCAGTGAGGCTGAATGCGAGAGATTGGACGGGCATCCACCGAATCGAAGGAGATTCCGCCCATGATCGATCTCACCGGAAAACTGGCCGTGGTCACCGGAGGCGCCCAGGGCATCGGAGCCGCCACGAGCGCCCGCCTCGCCGCTTCGGGTGCCGACGTCGTGATCGCCGATGCGCGGCCCGACGCGGCCGAGGCCACCGCCGCCGAGCTGAACAGCAAAGCGGGTGGAGGCGCAGGCACCGTGCACGCCCGCCCGGTCGACGTGGCCGACAGCGCCTCGGTGCGCGCGCTCGTCCAGTCGGTCACCGCCGAGTTCGGCCGCCTCGACATCTGGGTGAACAACGCCGGAGTCGTCGAGGACTCCCCCGCCGTCGACCTCGCCGACGAGGTCTGGCAGCGCACGATCGACATCGACCTGACCGGCACCTTCTACGGCGCCCGCGAGGCCGGCCGGTTCATGTGCGCGAACGGCGGCGGATCCATCGTCAACATCTCCTCGATCGCCGCCTTCCGCGCGACCCGGCCCGAGCATCACGTGGCCTACGACGTCTCGAAGGCCGCGGTCGCGCACATGGCGAAGGTGCTCGCCTCCGAGTGGGCCGAGAAGCGGGTGCGGGTCAATGCGGTCGCGCCCGGGTACACGAACACCGAGATCCTCAAGGGCGTGGGCAGCGCCGACCCCGCGACCATGGAGCTGTGGCTCTCGCAGGTGCCCGAGCACCGCTTGATCGAGCCGTCCGAGATCGCGAACGTGATCGCCTTCCTGGTGTCGGATGCGGCGAGCGCCATCACCGGCCAGGTCGTGCACGCCGACGCCGGGTACACCGCGTGGTGAGCGGGCGGTAGCGAGGCCGCGCGGGCATCGGCCGGGCCTCGCTGGCGTCCGCCCTCAGCCCCCGTGCCGGCGGCGCCACTGCGCCGGCGTCATCGCTTCGACCGCCTTGAACACCCGGATGAACGTGGTCGGGTCGGGATAGCCGGCCCGCGCCCCGACCTCCCTCACCTGGTCGGTGGTGGTCTCGAGGAGCAACCGCGCCCGGGCGAGACGGAGCCGGCGGGTCACCGCACCCAGGGTCTCCGGTTCATCCTCGAACGCGGCGTGCAGGGTGCGGACCGAGACGTGCAGCGCGGCCGCCACGGCCGCCGCCGACGACAGGGCGGGGTGCGTGTACACCCCGTCGAGGTGCCGCCGGGCGGCCTCGGCGAGCGCCGATCGGTCGGCGGCGGTGCCGGCGCGGGTTCGGGGAGGCGGGGCGGGCTCGACGACCCGGCCGCCGCGTTCCCGCGCCAGCATCCGGATCGCATCGACGATCGCCTGTGAGACCGACCCCGCCGGGCCCTCGTCGGCGCGCTGGAGCAGCGTCTCGAGCGCGCTGCCCACGGGCGCCGTGCGAGAGACCGGGCGGCTCGCCAGCGCATGGATCGTGCCGCCCGAGAGCCCGAGCCGCGCGGCCGGGACCTGCACGATCGTGGTGCGGAAGGCAACCGGGTACACGAACTCGAACGGGCGGCTGACGTCGTAGACGACGAGCTCGCCTGCTGCGACGGTCGTCTCGCGGCCGCGCTGGCGCAGGATCAGCCGGCCCGCGTGCACGAGCTGCACCTGGGCGCTCTCGCGCTGTCGGGCGGGCACCTCGTCGAGCTCGGCGGCGACGGTCTGGGCGACGGAGTCGATCCGCGACATCGCGAGGTCGTCGAAGGTGTGCCGCGACATCCGCCGGTGCGCCGGCACGTCGCGCAGGGTGCGCGCGGTCATCTGCACGAGCACGCAGGCCTCGTTCGAGGGCAGCAGCACGACCGACTCCCGTCCGGGCCGGAGGGCCCCGGCACCAGGATTCCACAGCGCCCGTCGTGGCCGTTCGTCAATCGTCGCAAAATCGGCGTTTCCCGCACGATCGGCCGACGGAATCCGGGGGAGGGTCGCGCGGCGACGGTCGTGCGGCGCAGAGTGGAGGCCTCCCGTCAACCCGACCCCAGGAGCATCCTCATGTCGACCACCCCCGCCCCCACCATCGTGCTCGTGCACGGCGCCTTCGCCGACGCCGCCAGCTGGGCCCCCGTCACCCTCCGCCTGCTCGAAGCCGGGCACACCGTGCTCGTGCCGCCGGTGTTCAACCGCAGCCTGATCGGCGACTCGGCCTACATCCGCTCGTTCGTCGAGCAGATCGACGGGCCCGTGCTGCTCGCCGGCCACTCCTACGGCGGAGCCGTGATCACCGTCGCCGGTGCCGCCGAGAACGTCGTCGGCCTGGTCTACGTGGCCGGCTACGCCCTCGACGAGGGTGAGAGCCTCGGCCAGCTGCAGGGCGGGTTCCCCGACTCCGAGCTCGCCGCGAACCTCGTGTACTCGCCGTACCCGGTCGAAGGGGGCGAGCCCGGCACCGACGTCTCGGTGAAGATCGACGCGTTCCCGCAGGTCTTCGCCGCCGGCGTGCCGGACGACACCGCGCGCGTGCTCGCCGTCTCGCAGCGCCCGCTGGCCGCGGTCGCGTTCTCCGAGAACGCCCCGGTCGCGGCATGGAAGACCAAGCCGTCCTGGGGCATCGTCTCCAGCGCCGACCACACGATCAACCCCGACGTCGAGCGCTTCGGCTACAAGCGCGCCGGCGCCCGCACGGTGACCGAGATCGACGCACCGCACCTCGTGATGCAGACCCACCCCGCCGAGGTCGCCGCGGTGATCACGGCCGCGATCGCCGACCTGGGCTGAGCGGCGTCGTCGGCCGGCTGGCCCGCCCCGCGCGGCTCGGAAGCTCGCGCACTAGCGTGAAGACATGAGCGCATCCGGAACGGGCTGGCCGGCCCTGGCCACCGAGGAATGGACCGACACCCGCACGACCCTGCACATGTGGGTACAGATCGTCGGCAAGATCAGGATGGCGTTCGCGCCCATGCTGAACCACTGGTGGCAGGTGCCGCTGTACGTGACGGCCCGCGGGCTCTCGACCGGGCCAGTGCCGTACGAGAACGACCTGTTCGAGATCGAGTTCGACCTCGTGCGGCACCGTCTCGATCTCCGGCGGAGCGACGGGCGCACCGAGGGCTTCGCGCTCGAACCGATGCCCGTCTCGCTGTTCCACGACCGGGTGATGGATGCACTGGGTGCGCTCGGCGTGACCGTCGCCATCCACGGTGTCCCCAACGAGGTCGACCCGGCGATCCCCTTCGTCGACGACACCGAGCACTGCTCGTACGACGCCTCCGCGGTGACCCGGTTCTGGCGGCAGCTGATCCAGGCCGAGCGGGTGCTGACCGTGTTCCGCTCGGAGTTCACGGGCAAGGCGAGCCCCGTGCACTTCTTCTGGGGAGCCATGGATCTCGCGGTCACGCGGTTCTCGGGGCGGCGCGCCCCCGAGCATCCGGGTGGCGTACCGAACTGCCCGGACCACGTGATGGTCGAGGGCTACTCGCACGAGATCAGCAGCGCGGGGTTCTGGCCGGGCGGCGGGGCCGAGGGGGCGTTCTACTCGTACGCCTACCCGGCACCTCCCGGGTTCTCGGAGGCCCCGGTGCCGGCCGAAGCGCGGTACGACGAGACGCTCGGCGAGTTCGTGCTGCCGTACGAGGCGGTTCGGGCGGCGGCGGATCCGGATGCGCTGGTCGCGTCGTTCCTGAACGCGACGTTCGAGGCGGCGCGGGGGCTCGGGGCGTGGCCTGAGCAGGCGTAGGGGTCAGCTGGGGCTGGTAAGTGTCGTGTCGGCGGGGACGTCGAGGTGCACGATCCAGCCGGCCGGGACGCGTTGCTCGGCGTGCGTCTCGTCGTGATCTGGTGGTCGTTCTGCCCTGGCCACCGCGTACCAGCCGCCCGTCGACGGGATGAACACCCGGGGGTCTGAGGGGTCGGGCGGTGACATGCGCCTGGGTGGCGTTGGTGCGGCCGGAGTCGCATCCTCAAACGTGATGGTCGTGCGACCGGGGACCTCGTCCACCGGAGTCGACGTGGACTCACCCAGCACGTTCGTCCACGGGCCCGCCGGGTCGGGGCGGTGCTTGCGCTGACTCATCGCGCGGATCGCCACGACCCGTCCGGTGATCGGCGCCAGAGGCCCGACGTCGGTGCCCCCATGATGGGTCTCGGCGAAGTCGACGCCCTCGGCCTCGGCGGGGCCGAAGAACTCCCGGTTGCCGTCGCCGGCCCAGAACACGTCCCAGGTGACGGTGTCGCCCACCCGGAAGGCGGCGCCGCAGCAGCCCTGCTCCCAGCCGGAGACGGTCACGCCGATGCGGGTCGTGCCGCTGCCGGTGGGGTCAGCGGCGGTCATAGTCCCTTCGCCCACCGGGGCCGTAGACGACGATGCCGACGATCGGCACGGCGAGCCAGAAGATCCACGACCAGCGGAAGCCGTCGGGGAGGAAGAAGCCGCAGAGCAGGAAGAGCACCAGCGCGAGGATCGGCGTGATGCTCACGGCGACGACACCGGCCGCGCCGCCGAGAGGGCGACGGCGACTGTAGTCGGGGCGGTCGTCGTCCCGGCGGTCGAAGCCCGAGCCGTCGCCCGCGCCGTCGCGATACCCCGAGCCGTCGCGGGCGCCTGCGCCAAGGCCGCCCGCAGGCGCCGATCCGGGCGCGGCGGTGAACCCGGCCGGGGGCGCGAGGTCGGGGTCGGGCGACGGATCGCTGACCGAGTCGATCACGCTCTCGTTCGCGGTGTCGGGGAGATCGGTGAACAGGGGCGCGAGGTCGCCGCGGGTCACGGCCGCGCGGGCCGCGGTCGAGCGCTCGAGGTACTCGTCGGCGGTGAGCCGGCCGTCGGTGTGGGCGCGGGCGAGCGCCGCGACCGCGGACTCCCGGTCGCTGTTGCTCAAGCGCAGGGACGTCTTCGTCGGGTCGCTGTAATCGGTCATGCCCCAACTCTGCCGCACTCCGCCGGTTTCGCGGTAGAACGCAGCACCCGTCCCCCGCTGCTCGTGTCCCTACGGGCCTGGATGGATGCATCCCGACCGTGCTACCGTGTGGTCAGACCACATGGTCGGACCACACGCAGCCATACCGGGGACCGTCGAGGAGGACGAGAGTGAGCGCAGCATCCGCGCCCGCCGTCGACACCGCCCGCGCGTGGGAGACCGTGCTGCAGCGCATCGAGTCCGACCTCATCGCGGGGGCGCTGACCCCGGGCGACCACCTGCCCTCCGAGCGGGCGCTGGCCGCCGAGCTCGGTGTCGGGCGGTCGAGCGTGCGCGAGGCGCTGCGGGTGCTCGAGGTGCTCGGGCTGATCCGCACCCAGACCGGATCGGGGCCGCAGTCCGGCGCGATCATCATCTCGCGACCCAGCGGCGGGATGACGGCGCTCGTGCGCCTGCAGGTCGCGGCCCACGGTTTCGCCGTGCGCGACGTGGTGAAGACGCGGCTCGTGCTCGAGTCGGACGTCGTGACCGAGCTGGCGCGAGCATCCGGTGCGGCCCCCACGCCGGCGCTCGCCCCCGCGCTCGAGATCCTCGACGCGATGGAGCAGCCGGGCGACGAGCTCACGCGCGACGAGTTCCTCACCCTCGACCAGGCCTTCCACCTCGCCCTCGCGGTGGCCTCGGGCAACGAGGTGATCGCGGCGATGATGGCGGGCCTCCGCGAATCGATCGAGGCCTACGTGCGCGTGGGCGCATCCGTCCTCCCCTCCTGGGACGACACCTCCACGCGCCTCAAGGCCGAGCACCGCGCCATCGTCGCCGCGATCGAAGCCGGCGACCCCGAGCTCGCGCGCACGCGCATCCGCGACCACATCGAGACGTACCACGCCGAGACGAACGTCTCGAGCATCCACCCCCACCGAGAGGACACCTAGACATGGTCCAGCGCCGCATCCCCAAGATCAAAGACCTCGCACCGCTCATGCACTTCAAGGCGCCCGAGCTCAACGCGAAGAAGCGCCGGCTCGACTCGGCCCTGACGATCGCCGACCTGCGCGCGATCGCCAAGCGTCGCACGCCGAAGGCCGCCTTCGACTACACCGAGGGTGCCGCCGAGGGCGAGATCAGCCTGAAGCGCGCGCGTCAGGCGTTCGAGGACATCCAGTTCAACCCGGCGATCCTCCGCGACGTGTCGACCGTGAACACCGGATGGGACGTGCTCGGCGCCCCCGTCGCCCTGCCCTTCGGCATCGCGCCCACCGGCTTCACCCGCATGATGCAGACCGAGGGCGAGATCGCGGGAGCCGGCGCCGCCGGTGCCGCGGGCATCCCGTTCTCGCTGTCGACGATGGGCACGACCGCGATCGAGGACGTGAAGGCGGCGAACCCGACGGGCCGCAACTGGTTCCAGCTCTACATGTGGAAGGACCGCCCCCGCTCGATGGCACTGGTCGAGCGCGCTGCGGCCGCCGGGTTCGACACGCTGCTGGTCACGGTCGACGTGCCGGTCGCCGGCGCGCGGCTGCGCGACAAGCGCAACGGCTTCTCGATCCCGCCGCAGTTGACCGCGGGCACCGTGGTCAACGCCATTCCGCGGCCCGAGTGGTGGATCAACTTCCTCACCACCGAACCCCTCGCCTTCGCCTCGCTCGACCGCTGGTCGGGCACTGTCGGCGAGCTGCTCGACTCGATGTTCGACCCGACCGTCACCTTCGAGGATCTCGAGTGGATCAAGGCCCAGTGGCCCGGCAAGATCGTCGTCAAGGGCGTGCAGAGCATGGGCGACGCGCGCCGCCTCGCCGAGATCGGCGTCGACGGCATCACGCTCTCGAACCACGGTGGGCGCCAGCTCGACCGGGCGCCGATCCCCTTCCACCTGCTTCCGGATGTCGCGCGCGAGTTCGGCGGCGAGTACGAGGTGCACCTCGACACGGGCATCATGTCCGGTGCCGACATCGTGGCCTCGGTGGCGCTCGGTGCCCGGTTCACGATGGTGGGTCGCGCCTACCTCTACGGCCTGATGGCCGGGGGCCGCGAGGGAGTCGACCGGATGATCGCAATCCTCGGCGAGCAGATCACCCGCACGATGCGGCTGCTGGGGGTCAACTCGCTCGAGGAGCTGAACCCCTCGCACGTCACGCAGCTCGAGCGCCTCGCGCCGCGGCTCGTGGCGCCGGCGGCGGTGCAGGCGGCGGCCGCCGCCCCCGCGAAGCGCGCCCCCGC
>NZ_BCST01000015.1 GCF_001571005.1 Herbiconiux solani NBRC 106740
GGGGTGGTGGGGGGCGTGGTCGGCGGGGTCGTCGCGCTGATGTTCGCGGCGCCCTTGGTCGGCGCGCCCGTGGTGGTGAAGTCGCCGGTGCCGTCGGGGATGCGGCCGTAGGTCGTGGTGGCGTGGGCCGTCCAGCTGTACGAGTCGAGGAGGGTGCTGCCGTCGGAGGAGAAGAGGCGGGCCGAGTCGGCGGCGCCGAGCCCGAAGCCGCCCTTCACGTCGACGTCGACGGCGAGGAAGGCGCCGACCGCGATCGAGGTGCCGGTCGGGAGGATGAAGGCGTGGGAGTCGTCGTTGTCCTTCAGCACGAGGCCGGAGAGGTCGGCGGCGGCGCTGCCGGTGTTGACGAGCTCGATCCAGTCGCCGGGAGTGCCGCCGGAGGATTCGACCTCGTTGATGCGGACGGCGGCGGTGCCGTCGGCGGCGGCTGCGGCGGCTGTTGCGGTGGCGGCGGTGCCGGCTGTGGCGGCGAGCGCGGGGGTCGCGGCGAGGAGGGGCACCGGGAGGGCGAGGGCGGTGATCACGACGGCGGACGGACGCCAGAGTCTGCGCATGGAAGCTGCCCTTTCGAGGCGGGGAAGGGTGGCCGAGCGCGGCCACCGCCAGTCTTCCGAGCCGGGGCCAACTCCCGGTGAACGGCAGGCGAACCGGGGGTGCGAGCACGCCTTGGGCGAAACAGGTGGCCGATGTCGGTGGCGGGACGGAGAATCGAGGTGTGCCAGAGCTTCCCGAAGTCCACTCCCTCGTCGCCGATCTCGGCGCGAGGCTCGTGGGGCGCACGATCGCGCGGTTCGACGTGTCGTCGTTCGCGGCGCTGAAGACGTTCGATCCCCCGGTGTCGGCGCTGACCGGCCGCACCATCTCGGCGGTGACCCGGCACGGCAAGTTCCTCGACTTCGTGACCTCGCCCGCATCCGGAGCCGACGTCGGCGAGCCCGAGCTGCACCTCGTGCTGCATCTGGCGCGGGCGGGGTGGATCCGGTGGCGCGAGGGTCCGCCCCCTCCCCCGAGCGGCCGCCCCGGCAAGGGTGCGCTGGCCGCGAGGCTCGTGCTCGAGGGCGACGAGGCGGGCCTCGACATCACCGAGGCGGGAACCAAGAAGAGTCTGGCGTTGTACCTGGTGCGGGATCCGGCGGAGGTGCCGGGCATCGCACGGCTCGGCCCCGACCCGCTCGAGCCGGAGTTCACCGAGGAGGTCTTCGCGCGCATCCTGAGCGGTGCCGGGCGCGCGCAGATCAAGGGCGTGCTGCGCAACCAGGGCCTGATCGCCGGGGTGGGTAACGCGTACTCCGACGAGATCCTGCATGCGGCCCGGATGTCGCCGTTCAAGCCGGCGGCGATGTCGCCCGACGAGGTCGCGTCGCTCTATGCCTCTCTTCAGTCGACCCTTCGAGGAGCGATCGACCGGGCCGACGGGCTCGCGGCCTCAGAGCTCAAGCGTGAGAAGAAGTCCGGCCTGCAGGTGCACGGCCGCACCGGTGAGGCCTGCCCCGTTTGCGGCGACACCGTTCGGCAGGTCACCTACGCCGACTCGAGCCTGCAGTACTGCCCCACCTGCCAGACCGGTGGCAAGCCCTTGGCCGACCGAGTCCTCTCCCGCCTCCTCAAGTAGCCCGAGGCCTCGAACCCACCCCGCCGAGAAGTCACTTTCACGTCCAAGACGCGGGGTTTGGACGTAAAGGTGACTTCTCGGCGGAGGGGACGGGAGGGTGGGGGACGGGAAGGTGGGTGACGGCTCAGCGGCCGGGCGGGCCCGCGATCAGCGCCACGACCGTGAGCAACGCGATCACGACCACCAGCACCACCACGAACAGCCACGGCCGCAGGAGGAAGAAGCGCAGCGTCCGGTCGACCCAGCGGGCATCGCGGGGATCATCGGATGCGTGGCGCCGCCATCCACCGCGCAGCCGGCCCGTGCGCTCGAGCACGGCATCCATCACGACCGTCCCGTAGGGCGGAATCGAGGTCAGCGCGGTCACGAGCACGAGCCACCACGGCCAGCGCTGGTTGAGCCCGACGACCACGGTGCTCGCGACGAAGGCGAAGAACACGACCCCGTGCGCCAGCCCGACCGCGAAGAAGAACGGCACCTCGCCGCCGGTGGCGCGAAGGATGATCGCGATCAGCAGCGCGGTCCAGGTGACGGCTTCGGCGACGGACACGATTCGGAACAGGGTGCGGGGCTGCATCCCGTCGAATCTACCGTCCGACACCTGCGGAGCCGCTGGTGACGGAGCCGCTGGTGACGGAGCCGCTGGTGACGCCGAAGCCGAGACCGACGCCGACCCTACCCCGCGGCGCAGCGCGAGTCGCTGGCGATGGTGACGTCGGACCCACCCGCCGCCGGCAGCGTGATCACGAACGGGATGAGTGCGGGCCCGATCAGGGTGAAGGCCGTGTCACCGGTGTCGGTCGTGTCCTGCGTGACGCTCCACCCCTTGTCGCGATAGGTCGACGAGACGTCACCCGCCCAGTCGGCCGCGGAGACCGAGGCGGCGAGGGTGAGCGTGCGTGACAGCACGACCTGCTGCTTCTCGCCGCCATCCGGACAGGGCTGGATGCGCGACTGCTCGGTCTCGGCGACCGGCGCGACGGGCAGCGTGGCTTCGAGCTCGTCGATGCCGAGCGACGACTCCGCGGTGACCCCGTCGATCGTGGTGGGGTAGGCCGTGCGCGAGAGCGCGATGCCCGCCCAGGTGCCGCCCACCAGGAGGATCACGACGCCGAGCAGGATCAGCGTCGACGGCCGCAGCAGCCCGTGCCAGCGCTCGCCCTTCGGCGGGAGCTGGGGCAGCTTTCGCCGCGGCAGCAGTCCGTATTGCCGCGGCCCGGTGCGCATGTCGGGCGGGATGCTCATGCCTCGACGCTACCCGACGGTGCTGCGAGGCGGCAGGTCGAGCAGTCCCGCCCGCAGCCCGGCACCCGCACACCCGCCCGATAGCAAACGTTAACCTTCCGCCGTTACCGTCAGCGCGTGACCGACACCACCACCTGGACCCGAGACGCCCTGATCGCCCGGACGGATGCCGCCTTCGCGCTCGACCATGCCCGCCTCCCGGTCACGCCCGAGCGCGCGCGGCTGCGCCTGGAGTACTTCGACGTCGTCACCGCCGTCGCCCGCGGCGAGCTCGACGCGCAGCAGGCCGCGGTACGTTTCGAGCGCATCACCGACCAGGTCGCCTGACCCGTCCCGGCCGCCTCACGACCAGTCGGCGGAGGCGTCCAGCCGCATCTCCGGGCACTCGCCGCCCGGCTCGGTCACGAATTCGAAGTGCCAGCGCTCGTTCGAGTACGTCTGGCACAGGCCGAACTCGTAACCGTGCTCGAGCAACCACAACTGCGCCTCGAGCGGCCCGATGTCGACGGCGTCACCGGTGACGTGACGCGAATGCTCGGGGGGCGCCACGAACTCGCGCGCCGCCTCCTCACTCCCGTAGGTCGTGACCGCCTCGCGGAACAACTGCTCCTGGTAGGCGGCGCTGCGCCAGCCGCTGGTCACGCCGAGGTGGATGCCGTCGGTCGCCGCCGCCGTGTCCGCCGCTTCGAGCGCCTCCCGCAGGCCCGCGTCGAGACGGGTGACTGCGGCGGCGTCCGAACGCACACCGACGGATTCATCGTCGGAGATGAAGCCGTCCTCGTCACCGCCCGGGCCCGATGCCCCAATGGACGAGACGGCGACCAGTGCCGCCACCCCGAGCGCGATCACCACCGAGAGCCAGACGACGGCGCGGGCGACGCGACGACGGAGGGAAGCGTGTGCGGAGGAGGGTTCCGAGTGGCTGATCATGAACCGATCCCATCGCGGACGTCGTTGTGCAGGCGTATGACCTTTTCGATACGCGGGCGATACACCCGCTCCCCTACGGTGGTCGGATGCGGGTATTGATCGTGGAGGACGAGGTGTTCCTCGCCGAGGCGATCCGCGACGGGCTCCGGCTCGAGGCGATCGCGGCCGACCTCGCCGGCGACGGCGACACCGCCCTCGAACTCCTCTCGATCAACGACTACGACGCCGTGGTGCTCGATCGTGACATCCCGGGCCCGAACGGCGACGCGATCGCGCGCGCCCTGTCGGCGCGACCGGCCGGCCCGCGCATCCTGATGCTGACCGCTGCCGGGCGCCTCGCCGACAAGGAGGCCGGTTTCGAGAGCGGCGCCGACGACTATCTGACCAAGCCCTTCGCCTTGAGGGAGCTGGTGCTGCGCCTGCGGGCGCTCGAGCGGCGACCGGCATCCGGACGCCCCCCGCTGCTGGAGTGGGCCGGCCTCCGGCTGGATCCGTTCCGTCGCGAGGTCTATCGGGACGACCGCTACATCGCCCTGACCCGCAAGCAGTTCGCGGTGCTCCAGGTGCTGCTCGCGGCCGAAGGCGGGGTGGTCAGTGCCGAGCAGCTGCTCGAACAGGCGTGGGACGAGAATGCCGACCCCTTCACCAACGCGGTTCGCATCACGATCTCGGCGCTGCGCAAGAGGCTCGGCGAGCCCTGGCTGATCCACACGGTCGCGGGGGTGGGCTACCGGGTCGGGCCGGGTGCCGGCGCAGCGCCGGATCCGGGCCCGGATCCGGACGACGACAGGCTCCCTGACGACGCCGCGGCGCCGGATGACGACACCGCCGGGCGCGGGACACCCGACGCGAACCCCACAACCGACGCCGCAACCGCCACCACCACCCCCGACCCCACCCCCGCCCCATGACACCGACCCCGGCCTCCGCGCCCTCCCCCACCCCGTCCCGTCCGGCCCGTGCCCCCGGACTCTCCGTCCGGGCCCGCCTCACCCTCAGCTATGCGGCCTTCGTCGTCGTCGTGGGTCTCGCGTTCGCCGTGGTCGGCTACCTCCTGTTGCGTTTCGTCCCCGAGGGCAACGCCACCGTCGGCGACGGCGGTTTCGCACCGGGCCGTTCCGACCTCCTCGAGGTGTTCGTCAAGTACACCGGCATCGCGCTCCTGGTCCTCGCCGTGATCGGTCTCGGCGGAGGCTGGTTGCTGGCCGGCCGGATGCTCGCTCCGCTCGATCGCGTCACCGCCGCCGCGAGACTCGCCCGCGACGGGTCGCTCAGCCACCGCATCCGGATGCCCGGCCGGCAGGACGAACTGGCCGAACTCGCGGACACCTTCGACGAGATGCTCGGCCGAGTTCAGCTCGCGGTCGACGAACAGCGCCGGTTCGCCGCCAACGCTTCCCACGAACTCCGGACCCCGCACGCCGTCATCCGCACCATGCTCGAGGTCGCTTCCGCCGATCCGGAGGGCCGCGACATCGAGCAGCTGCTGAGCCGGATCGCCGAGATGAACGAGCGCTCGATCGTGCTCACCGAGGCCCTCCTCACCTTGGCCGACGCCGACACCGCCACCGACACCGCCTCGGCCCGCGGCACGATCACGGCCGCCGAACTCGACGGCATCCTCTCGGCGGCCGTCGACGACCTCTCCGACGCCGCCGCCGCGAAGGGCGTCCGCGTGACCCTCGCGGCCAGAGAGGCCACGGAGGCCACGGTGGCGGGCGTGCACGGCGACGCCGCACTGCTCCGGCAGCTCGTCGTCAACCTCGTGCAGAACGCCGTCGTGCACAACATCGACGGCGGCACGGTGACCGTGGGCGTCACGCGGGGTGAGGACGGCGCCGTCGTGCTCGAGGTCGTCAACACCGGCGCGCCGCTCGACGAGGTGGCGGTGGCGACGTTCACCGAACCCTTCACCCGAGGCGCCGGCCGCACCCGGAGCCCGGGCGCATCCCACGTCGGTTCGGGACTCGGTCTCGCGATCGTGGCCTCCATAGCCCGCGCGCACGCGGTCGAGCTCACCCTCGTGCCGCGTCCCGGCGGCGGACTCTGCGTGCGGGTCACGTTCCCCCGCTGACACCGCCCGCGTGCACCGTCCGAACAGGCCGACGTAGGCTTGGCCCGTGCAGCCGGAGCCCGACGACCGCGACGACAGGCGCCCCGACGAGCCCGCCGACGAGCAGGAGCGGCGCGCCCACCAGGCCCTCGATTCGATCTTCTCCGGAGGCGACCTCGGAGACGAGACCCTCCGCCTCTCGAACGAGTTCACCGACCGCCAGAGCGCCCGCTTCACCGCCTGGCTCCGCCGCCTGGGGGCCTCCCTCCGACGCCCCTGACGGGTGCTGATTGCGGCTTACCGCATGAAACAGAGCATCCCTCGACCCGCCCGTACCCCCCGTTGTAGGGTGACCGCGTCGGCGATCACCGCCGATGCAGGGCGAGAACTGAGAACTGTCGCAACGGCGCGTCGGGGTGATCGACCCTGCCCTCCGCGGCATGCGCACGCGCCCTCCCCAACCCGATCATCGGCAGTAAGGAAACGCACATGAAGAAGCGGATCATCATCGGAGTGGCCTGCGCGGCCGCCCTCGCGACCGTCGGCGTCGCCTCCCCGGCCTACGCGTGGCATCACGCGGACGAGAATCCCACCCCCGACCTGGCCCTCCAGCCCGTGGCCACCCTCGCCGACGGGCTCGTCTCACCACTCAGCCTCGACGTCGACCGCCGAGGGGATGCGGTGCTCTCGCAGAACTTCCTCGGCGAACTCGACCAGGTGATCGAGACGGATGGCGTGGGCGCGCTCTCCACCCTGGCCACCGCCGGCACACCCGGCCTCGAGATCGGCGCCGTGTCGTCGCGGCGCGACATCGCCTACTACGCGGTCAACGACCAGGCCGCCGGAGTCTCGAACCTGATGTCGCTCGACAGCGATGGGGTGCCCGAACAGCTCGCCGACCTCGGCGCGTACGAGGCCGCCGAGAACCCGGACCAGGTGAACACCTACGGCTTCACCGACCTCGACCCGGCCTGCGCGGCCCTGATCGACCCGGCCGGGCCCGCCGGGCCGGCGACGTACACGGGGATCGTGGACGTGCATCCGTATGCCTCGCTCGCTCTCCGCGATGCGGTGTACGTGGCGGATGCGGGCGGCAACGACATCCTGCGCGTCGACTACGACGGCGAGATCTCGACGGTAGCCGTGCTGCCGCCGAGCGAACCCGTCGCCATCACGGCCGAGGCCGCCGCGGCGTTCGGCCTGCCGGACTGCGTGGTCGGAGCGGACTACGCCTTCGAGCCGGTTCCGACCGACGTCGAGCGCGGATCCGACGGCTGGCTCTACGTCTCGACCCTCCCCGGCGGGCCCGAGGACGGCAGCCTCGGCCTCCGCGGAAGTGTGTGGAAGGTGAATCCGGACGACGGCGACGTGCAGCTCGTGGCCACCGGGTTCGCGGGCTCGACAGGCATCGCCGTGGACAGGGACTCCGGGGTCGTGCTGGTGGCCGAGCTCTTCGGCGGAGCGGACGGCACCGGCCAGATCTCGGCGGTCTCCTCCGACACCGGCGAGGTCTTCGCGGCCTTCCCGGTCTCCTCCCCCGCGGCCATCGAACTGCGCGACGGCCAGGTCTTCGCGACGGTCGACGCGTTCGTGCCCGATGAGACCGGCGCACCGCAGGCGATCGGCTCGCTGCAGGTCTTCGACCTCGTGGACCTGAGCGACGGCGACTGCTGGGGCGACGACGGATCGCACGACAGCGACTGGCGCGACTGACGCGCCCGGCCGACTGACGCGCCTGACGCGACCGGCACCGACCGGCAAACACCGAAGGCCCCGGGATCGGATCCCGGGGCCTTCGTGGTGGTGGAGCTACGGGGATTCGAACCCCGGACCTTCTCATTGCGAACGAGACGCGCTACCAACTGCGCCATAGCCCCGCTGACGTCGTAACGACAACCCCGAAAGTCTACGACGAGAACCCCGCCCGGCGCCAATCCGGCCGCCGGCCCGCGCCCCACCGCCCGAGCATCAGGATCGACACCCCCAGCAGCACGCTGCCGATGATGGCGATCGGCAGGCCCATGAAGAACTCCATCACCAGGAACGGCGGGATGAACGCCAGCACCGTCGCGATCGCCACGACCCCCGAGGGCGGCGTCGGCCCCACCTCGCGCGGCGCCTCCCACCGCCCCACCAGGAACGACAGCCCGAACACCGCGGCCATCACGAGCACGAACATCACCGGCCGGGTCAGCCACCACGCGGTGGACGCGGGCGGCGGGCTCGCGAACGGCACCAGCAGCGCCAGGCCCGACAGCACCAGGATCACCGGTAGGTGCCAGAGGTAGATCGTCATCAGCCGCGACCCGATCACGAACACGAAGGCGCGCGCAGCGTGCGTGTTCATCAGCGCCGCGAGAGCGGGCCGCAACAGCCTCAGGATGCACGCCTGCGCCACCGCGAGCGCCACCAGCGGCACGGTCGGCGGGTTGAGGTTCGTCAGCATGTCATCGGCGTACGGCCCCCAGGCGGTGAGGGGCCACAGGCTCGCGTAGGCCACCGCGGCGATCGTGACCAGCGTCCACCAGCGGCGCTCGGCGAACCAGCCGTCGGCGTACCAGAAGCCGATCTGCTGCACGAGCAGCCAGACGAAGAACAGGTTCGCGAGCCCGACGGCGTCGATCCCGGTCGAATAGCGGATCGCGTCGACCGCGACGGCTCCGGCCAGCAGCACGACGAGCGTCGCGCGCGGGCTCCGTCGATGCCAGACGACCATCACGGGCACGAGCGCCTGGCAGAGCGTGTATGCGGCGAGGAACCACAGCGGGGATGCCGCCCCCACCACCGCCAGGTCGACCAGCTGCGGGTCGATCCCGATGATCCGGGCTCCCCCGATCACGGCGGCGTAGAAGATGAAGAGGGGGAACGCGGGCTGCGCGAGCCGCAGCACACGGCTGCGGACGTAGTCGGCGCCGTTTCCGCCGCGGCGCTCGAGGCTCCGCCACGCGGTGATCGACGCGAAACCGCCCACCACGAAGAACAGCGGCATGATCTGCCCGGCCCAGGTGACGGGCGCGAACCACCACTGCTGCTCGAGCGGCCGGCTCACGGCGACCTGGCCGTCCGGCCCGAATCCCACGCCCACCATCAGCAGGTGAATGATCACGACCAGCAGCACGCAGAACACCCGCGCGAGGTCGAGCGTCAGATCCCGCTTCGACAGATCGATCGAGGAAGTGGTGCGGGCAGCGGTTCTGACTCCGTCGTCGCTCATGCTGTCATCCTAGGAGGGCGACCCATTCCCGTCCGGGAATGAACGGCGCCGCGAGCGGATGCGCGGAGGCGCGCGGTCAGGAATCCCGCAATGCCTCCACGAGCTCAGCCTTCTTCTTCGAGGAGTAGCCGGTGAGCCCGATCTCCTTGGCCCGCTTCTTCAGGTCGGCCACGGTCCAGTCCTCGTACGAACCGGACTTCCCGCCCTTCTTCCCCACGGCCCCACGCCCTCGCGCAGCGGCAGCGTTCGAGATCCGGGCGGCCTTCTGCTTCGAATCGCCCTGGTCGCGGAGCTCCTCGTAGAGATCGGGGTCCTTGAGCTGGGGCGGTGTCTTCTTTCCGGGCATCGTCGTCTCCTTCCGATGCCCACCGAGGCTACGCCGGGGTCACGGATGCGGCAACGCCGCCGGGCGCGACGGCCGGTTGAGCCCGCGCGACAGCCGTTTCAGCCCGAGCGGCGCCCGGTTGAGCCCGCGCTACGGCCGCGTCAGCCCGCGCGACGGCGGGCGAGGATCTCGTCGAGATCGAGGTGCGACGAGGTGTCTCCGTCGACGATCCCCATCCGCGCGAACCGCGACGGCGGCCCGGCGGGGACGGCGGCGACAGGAACAGCTGCAACGGGAGTAGCGACAGCAGCAGTAACCGACGGCACCGCCACCGGCAGCTCGGCGACCGTCGCGTGCTCCGCATCCAGCCGAGCGCGGAGCGCCGTCTCGGCCTCCGCCGCTGCCTTCAGCAGCGACTGCCGGTGCGCCACGGCAGCCCGTGCGGTCGCGTCGGCGAGCTCGCTCGTGCGGTCGGTGTCGAGCGGGCCTTCGTCTTCCAGCGGCTCCTCGTCGGCGAGTCCGAGCGGCACGCCGACCGGATGCGCCTGGTAGCGCTGGCGGGGAACGGCGACGGGCACCCAGCCACGCTGCGTGTCGGCGTCGGCGTCGGCCGCGGCGGAACGCGCCGAGTACTCGGCGAGCTCGTCGGTGACGCGCTCCTCCGGCTCGTCGTCGGCGAACGCATCCGAGTGGTCGACGAGCTCGGGAGAGGCGAGGCCCAGGTGCACCGGACGCGGGAGCTTGAGGCGTCGGCCCGCCTTGGCGAGCTTGACCAGCGCGCTCAGGCTCGCGACGCTGGCGATCGCGCCGCCGATCAAGATGATCCAGGCACCGGTGTAGACCGCCTGCATCCCGCCGAGCACGGCCACGGCGAGCGACAGCGCGAAGACCGCGGCGGTGATCGCCCGCGAGCGGCGCAGGCGGTCGGCGGTGCGGACCGCGGTGGGGATGGCCTCGAGCTCACGCACGGCGGCGCGGTGCTTCAGGATGCGCTCCTGCTCGGCGATGCTGCGGGCGTTCGCCTCGATGCGCACCTCGTCCGGGACCTCGGCCGTCTCGGCCAGGATGCGGAGGGTCTGCTGCAGACGGACGGCGTTGCGCTCGGTGGCGAGGTACTGCCGGCTACGGAACCACGAGGGCACCAGATACGCCAGCCACAGCACCGCCGCGAGGGCGATCATGAACCCTCCGCCGAGCCATTCCGTTGTCATGCGTCAACGGTACGGGGAGCGGTGTCCGCGGCCCCGGCATGAGGGGCGCGTGTCGCTGGGCATCTGCCCGTCGGGGCGGGTTCGGAGGGGCCGGACGCCGCACCCGGTCAGTGCATCCGGTCAGTGCAGCAAGGCCGCCGCGAGCGTGACTCAGCGCGGCTGGATCGGCAGCGCCGTCTTCGCCGCCTCGACGTCGCTCTCGGGCACGCTGCCGTCGCCCGGAGGAATGAGCCCCTCCTGCCACCGCCGCAGCACACCGACGGGCAGCTCCTCGCGCACGAGCGCGAAACAGAAGTGGTCGCGCCAGTCGCCGTTGATGTGGATGTACCGGCGCCGCAGCCCCTCGTAGCGGAAGCCGAGCTTCTCGACCACGCGCAGGCTCGGGCCGTTCTCCGGCCGGATGCAGATCTCGATCCGGTGCAGACCCACCGAGTAGAAGCAGTAGTCGGCCGCGAGGGCCACGCCGATAGGCGTGATGTTCTTGCCCGCGAATCGCTCCGAGACCCAGTAGCCGATGCTCGCCGAGGCCACCGAACCGTAGCTGATCGACGAGACGTTGAGCTGGCCGGCGATCTCGCCGTCGTACTCGAGCAGGAACGGCAGGCCGAGCCCGGCCCGCGCGTTGGCCTGCAGTGCACGGATGCTCGCCCGCGTGTCGAACGACATCGGCCCCTGCGGGTTGGTCGCCTCCCACTTGCGCAGCCAGCTGCGGTTCTCGATCAGCTCGCGCTCGAGCGGTTTGGCGTCGCGGACGCGGATCGGCCGCGCGGTGACCGGCCCCTCGGAGAGTGTGGGAACGAACATTGCTCGAACACTACCGCCTCAGAGGCCGGCCGGCCGCCTCACAGGCCGCCGACGAACTCCTTCAGCCACGGGCGCAGGTCGGGACCCAGGTCTTTGCGGTCGCAGGCGAGCTGCACGATCGCCTTGATGTAGTCGAGCTTGTCGCCGGTGTCGTACCGACGGCCCCGGAAGACGACGCCGTAGACGCCGCCCGCGATCTCGTCGTCCTCGGCCAGGGTGAGCAGAGCATCCGTCAACTGGATCTCGCCGCCCTTGCCGGGCGGAGTGTTCTCGAGCACGTCGAAGACCTCGGGGCGCAGCACGTAGCGGCCGATGATGGCGAGGTTCGACGGCGACTTGCCCGGGTCGGGCTTCTCGACCAGGCCCGTCACCTTCACCACGTCGTCGTCGTCGGTCGCCTCGACCGAGGCGACACCGTAGAGGTGGGTCTGCGAGGGGTCGACCTCCATCAGCGCGATGACGGTGGCGTTGCGCTGGCCCTGCACGTCGAGCATGCGCTGCAGCAGCGGGTCGCGGGCGTCGATGATGTCGTCGCCCAGCAGCACCGCGAAGGGCTCGTGACCGACGTGCATCTTGGCGCGGAGCACGGCGTGGCCGAGGCCGAGCGGGTCGCCCTGACGCACGTAGTGCATGTCGGCGAGCGCGGTCGACTCGTTGACGACCCGCAGCATGTCGCCCTTGCCCTTCTGCTCCAGCGTCGACTCGAGCTCGTAGACCCGGTCGAAGTGGTTGTCGATCGCCGTCTTGTTGCGACCGGTGACGACGAGCACGTCGGAGAGCCCCGCATCCACCGCCTCTTCGACCACGTACTGGATGGCCGGCTTGTCGACGACCGGCAGCATCTCTTTCGGCATCGCCTTCGTGGCCGGCAGGAAGCGGGTGCCGAGACCCGCCGCCGGAATGACTGCTTTCGTCAGATGTATCCCCATGGACCCAAGCGTATCCAGTTCCGCCGACAGCGGATGAACCCGCCGGAAACACCCGCGTCATCCGCGCGGACCTACAATTGCAGCCATGGCCTCCGACCCGTCCCACGACAAGCGGGCGCTGCGCGCCGAGCTCCGCGAACGCCGCCGCACCCGCCCCGCGCACGTCGTCGACGCCGCCGAGGTGGGCTTCACCGCGAACCTCATCGCTCTCGCGACCGAGGTGGATGCACGCACCATCTCCTGCTACCTCTCCACGTCGTTCGAACCCAACACCCGGCCCTTCATCAACTGGGCCCTCGCCGACGGTCGGCGGGTGCTGCTGCCGATCGCGCGGCAGGACGGCCTGCTCGACTGGGCCGAGGGCGACGGCGAGACCGAGACCGAGGGGCTGTACGGGCTCCCGGAGCCGGTCGGCGGCATCCTCGGACCGATCGCGATCAACGACGCCGACCTGATCGTCATCCCCGCCTCGGCGGTCGACGGGCGCGGCACGCGGATGGGCTGGGGCCGCGGGTACTTCGACCGCACGCTGGGCTCGATGGAGAAGTGCCCGCCGGTGTTCGCGGTGGTCTTCGACGACGAGATCCTCGACGACGTGCCCCGCGAGCTGCACGATGCGCCGGTCGACGGCGCCGTGACCCCGACGCGGATCATCCGCTTCACACAGTGACCACTGCCTGACTTTTCCTGACCACCGTTCTTTCCGACTACCGCTCTTCCTGACCGCGCCGCGCTGCGGCGCACCACTGCCGGAGGCTCCCGTGCCCACCTACTCCTACCGCTGCACCGAGTGCGACAACGCGTTCGACATCCAGCAGGCCTTCACCGACGACACGCTCACCGAGTGCCCGGTCTGCGGGGGCAAGCTCCGCAAGGTGTTCAGCCCCGTGGGCGTGACCTTCAACGGCTCGGGCTTCTACCGCACGGATTCGCGGCCGAAGCAGGGCTCGGGCGATTCGGGCGGGTCGTCTTCGTCCTCGTCGTCTTCGTCCTCGTCGTCGTCTTCCTCATCCTCGTCGTCGGGCGGCTCGTCCTCAGGCGGGTCATCGTCGGGCGGATCGAAGGACTCGTCCTCGTCGTCGTCATCCTCCGCCGCTCCCGC
Source organism: Herbiconiux solani NBRC 106740 (assembly GCF_001571005.1). Classification (GTDB taxonomy): domain Bacteria; phylum Actinomycetota; class Actinomycetes; order Actinomycetales; family Microbacteriaceae; genus Herbiconiux; species Herbiconiux solani. The sequence goes on from NZ_BCST01000015.1 coordinate 13,426, forward strand.
CGCAAAACCCGCGAGCTCGTCGTCCGCCTCGTAGGCTTGACGGCATGCTCAAGGGATTCAAGGAGTTCATCCTCCGCGGAAACGTCATCGATCTCGCCGTCGCGGTGGTCATCGGTGCGGCGTTCACCGCGGTCGTCAACTCGATCGTCAACTCCATCTTCAACCCGCTGATCAGTGCGCTGTTCGACGCGTCGGACCTCGAGGGCGTCGCCGTCGTCACCATCAACGACGCGCAGATCAAGTTCGGCTCGGTGCTCGGCGCGATCATCCAGTTCCTGCTGGTGGCCGTCGTGGTCTACTTCGTCTTCGTGCTTCCGATCAACCACCTGAAGAAGGTGGCGTTCTCGCTGAAGAAGACGCCCGCGGAGTCCCTCCAGGAGCAGAACGAAGAGCTGCCGCCCACGGAGACCGAGCTCCTCATCCAGATCCGCGACCTGCTAGCTGTAGAGCGAGCCGCCGCGGCTGGAGAAACCCCCACAGCCTCGGATCACGCCCCCAAGCACTGACCCACCCTCGGCAGGCCCTCGCACTCACCAGTGCGGGGGCTTGTCCTGTCTGAGGCGGTCGTCGTTCTCGCCGCGGGTGGCGGGTGAGGATGCGGGCACGTCGTCCCTGTCCTCAGCGGCCCGCACCGGCGTCACGTCCGGCACGTCCTGAGGAGTCGGATCCGACCCCGCCACGGGCTCCGTAGAAACCCGCCGCCGCCCCGTCCGCTTCACTTCGACCACGCCCGAATTCTATCGGCGCAGAACTAGATGGAGATGGGCGAGGTTTCTACCAGGGACAACTCACGCACCCCGATGACATCCGCGATGCGCGACGCCACCGCCTCCGGGTTCGTGAACAGCTCGAAGCTGTGCACGCGGAGGTAGTGCCAGCCGAGCCGGCGCAGCATGTCGGGCCGCAGCCGCAGCGACTCGCGGAGCGAGGTGGAGTGCACCACCGCATCCGTCTCGATCGCGATGGCCCGGCCGTCGTGCGAGGCGACTAGGGTCAGCTTGCCGCGGTGCTCGAAGGCCACCTCGAGGCCACGCGCACCGAGCCGGCGGGCGAGGTCGATGAGCAACGCGTCGCCGGGGCTCGAGAACGTGTCGGGCGTGGGCCCGGTCTCGGCCTCCTGCAGTATCTGGCGCAGGGCGACGACGCCGAAGTTCATCCGGTCCTCGTCGATGTCCGAGGGCATGAAGCAGCTGACGATGTCCATGGATCGACGGGCCCTCGTCATACCGACCGCGAGCAACCGCTCGCCACCGGGACGAGCGAGCCCGCCGAAGTTGGTGAGCACCCTGCCGTGCGCGGTCTTGCCGTAGCCGACCGAGAAGATGACGCGGTCGCGGCTCTGCGCGACCGACTGCTCGAGCGTGGCGACCATGAACGGCTCCGCACGCTCCTTCAGGATGAAGTCGGCCAGGTCGCTGCGCTTTGCGAACGCCGCGAGCACGGCCTGCTGCACCCGCACCGCGTGACGCGGCGACGCCGTGATGACCATGAGCGACTCGCGCGGGTAGTTGATCGCGTGGTCGAGCACGAGGTCGACGACGCGGTCGACCTCGGCGTCGACGCTCTCGACCGCACCGGTCTCGGAGTCGGGCATGCCGCCGCGGCCCTCGACGTAGTGCAGCGCGAGGCTGCCGTGGCCCAGGAACGTGCCGGCCCAGGGCAGCGAGTCGATCTTGCCGCCGTAGAAGCGGTGGTTGACGAGCTCGGCGAGGTCTTCGCCGCCGGCCCGGTAACTGCGGGTGAGCGACAGCGTCGGCACGAGGTCGGCGAGACGCGCCAGAGCCGATTCGCTGTGCAGCTCCTCGACCTCGGCGGCGTCGGCCGCCGAGCGGGTGCGCTGCTCCTCGATCGGGCGCACCGCGATCTCGAACCGCGAGGGGGTCTGCGTCACCGGGTCGCCGAATGCGACGACCTGACGGCCGCGGCGGATGGCGCCGACGTTCTCGGAGAGCGTGGTCGCACCGGCGTCGACGAGGATGACCGTGTCGAAGGTGATCGCATCCGTGATCTGAGGCACCTCGTAGGGCGACGCGAGCCAGACGGGGGCGAGCGCCTTGCCGAGGTGCGGCGCGGCTTCGTGCAGCGTCGCCGAGGTGACCCGGTCGGTGCGCAGCAGGTCTTTGAGTGCCGTCGCCTCCATCGGGTGGTCGAGGATGCCGACGCTCCAGGTCTCGGCGAGCTGCCACGCGAGCAGCTGCCCGTTCATCGAGGCGTGGGCCTCGTCGACGAGCCGGAAGTCACCCTCCAGCCGGTCGAGCACGCCCGTGTTCGCGCCGAGCAGGGCCCGGTCGTTGGCGAGCATCAGCTCGAGCACCGACTGCCACCAGGCGAGCTCGAGCTCGTCCGGCACGGCGGCCTCGGGAACGTGGCGGTTCGACAGGTCGATCAGCAGCGGGTCGAGCGAGTGCTCGTGCAGCGAGTCGAGCAGCGAGGTGCGCTCCTGCAGGTTCGCGAGAACCTCGGAGTCGGCGGCGAGGCCCTCGATCATCCCGATCAACTGGTCGATCGGCAGGGACGACAGCTGGCGGGCCGTGCCGCCGGTGCCGAGCGGCAGGTCGAGCTGCGCGAGGTCTTCGGTCACCCGCTGGTACGCCATCTGCACGTCGTTGATGCCGACAGGGATCTCCGGCGGGATGCCGGCGGCCGCGTAGCGGTACCAGAGCGTGCGCTGCTGCTGGATGCGGCGGAGCGACTCGTTGATGTCGCCGATGTGCACGCCGGGCCGCACGTACTCCTTCGCCAGCGCCTTGAGGCGGCGACGCGAGGTCGACGACATCTCCGGCGCGTCCCGCCGGGGCGAGGTGGCCGCGATCAGGTCGGTGAGCGAGCGGTCGAAGACCACGGGGAGGAACTTGTCGAGCGTCTCACGCAGGTCGGCGAGCAACCGCAGGTAGGTGCCCAGCTCGGCGAGCGAGGTGAAGGGTCGCATGCGGGTCTGGCCGATGAGGTCGTAGGCGCCGGTCAGGAGGCGCGGCAGCTCGTTCGCATCGAGCCGCTTCGCGAGCTGGTGGGCGCGGTGGGCGTCGTCGCTCGAGGCGAACTGGGCGCCGTACCAGGGTGAGTCGTCCGGCCCGTAACGGAACTGGCCGAGCTCGGCGGCGCGGCTCAGCGTCTTCGCGGCCTTCGCGCGGCCGGAGGCGAGCGACTCGAGCGCGGCCCGGTCCAGGCGGGCCGTGGTCGACGGCGGGTTGGGAAGCAGCGCGAGCCGGGCGAGCTCGCGGAGCGCGTCGAGCACCGAGACCTTGAGGGTCGGGTCGATGCGGGACATCGAGCCGCGGTAGTCGAGCAGCACGCTGCGCAGCCGCACGAGCGCCTCGTCGACGTCGGCGACGCGGGGCTGCTGAGCCTTCTCGTTGCGCCCGATCGACTGGATGAGGTCGCGTCGCAGGGTGCGCGGGGAGACGGCCACGCCGGGGAGCCCCACATCCGACAGCCGACGGCTGATGCCGCCGAGGCTGAGGCGGCGCGGGCTCACGACGAGCACGCGCTTGTTCTGCGAGACCAGGGCGCCGATGGCGTTGACGATCGTCTGGGTGCCGCCGGTGCCGGGGAGCGTCTTGACGACGAGGGAGTTGCCGCCCGAGATCTGGGCGATCACGTTCTCCTGCTCGCCGTCGGCGTCGAGCAGCAGGGTGTCGGTGCTGGGGGCCCGGTGGTCCTGCGGCGAGGCCTCGACGGGGTGGTACCCGCTCTGCACCGCGCGGCGCGAGGTGACGTTGCCGGCGAGGGCGTCGAGCACCGGATGCGCGAGATCACGGCTGTCGGCCACCATTGCGCTGGCGACATCCGCGAACGACGACACCACCAGCCGCGGCTGCACCGCGAACCAGGGCAGGTGCGAGGTGAGGCTGCGCAGGCGGTCGATCACGGGCTGGGGCTTGAAGACGCCGTTCGAGGCGGCGAGCGCGACGAGGCTCTCGCCGTCGATCGCGATCTGGAACTGGGCCTGCAGCACCTCGGCGAGCACCGGGTTGACGAAGGGGGCCCCGCGGAGCTTCAGCTCGAAGTCGCGGCCGTAGCGGCGCACCGAGATGGGCCGGAGGAGCACGGGCGCGCGGTACTGCACGGCACGGCCGCCCTCGCCGTCCTCTCCCCGCCACTCGGCCAGGCCGATCGCGAGGTGCACGGAGTCGACACCGCGGACGGAGCGGAGCTCGACACCCTTGTCGGTGATGGCGCCGGCGGCGATGCGGGCGTTGCGGAGCGCGAGCTCGTCGCGGATGAGGCTCGAGAGCAGGGTGGCGTTGCCCGTGATGAACTGGGCGAGACCACCCGGATGCGTGGTGCTGAGTTCGATCCGCGAGCGCGGCGAATCGTCGAAGACGAGCAACGGGGACTCCCCGCCGAGGGTCGAGAGCTCGCTGCGCCAGCGCTCGCGCGCGGGTTCGACGAGGCTCTCCGTCGTCAGGACCTGGCCCATGGGCGCGCCCCCGGCCGCGAGACCGTTGCGCCCCCAGGCCGACTCCGCGGAGTCGGCTGCGGACGACGATTCGTCCACTTCTCGTTTCTTATCGGCACGCCACACACCGCTACCGTACGTGCGGAGGCTCGGAATGCCGGGAAATCGGGGCGAGTTTCGTGAAGTCGCCGGGTTTCGGCGGGCCTTGGCGGGCATCCGGCCTCGTCATGGTCGCGATGTCACGCCCTCGACGCGGCCGCCGCCGGAATAATTCGGAGCTCTCAGCGGCTGTATCTGAAGACATGACGCAGCTCTCTGTTCTCGACCTCATCCCGGTACGTACCGGGCAGTCCTCCGGCGACGCCATCGCCGCCAGCCTCGGGCTGGTGCAGGCCGCCGAGCGTCTCGGCTTCACCCGCTACTGGGTCGCCGAGCACCACAACATGCCGGCCGTGGCATCCACCTCGCCGTCGACGCTGATCGCGCACTTCGCCGGCCAGACCGCGCGCATCCGTCTCGGCTCGGGCGGCGTGATGCTGCCGAACCACGCGCCCCTCACGGTCGCCGAGCAGTTCGCGCTGCTCGAGGCCATGCACCCGGGGCGCATCGACCTGGGCCTCGGTCGCGCCCCCGGATCCGACCCGGTCACCTCGTACATGCTGCGCGGACCGCGCACGACGAGCGAGGTCGATCCCGCCGCATCCTTCCCGACCGACGTCGAGACCGTGGCCGCCCTGCTCGGGTCGGACCGCGCCGCTTCGGCGATGCCGTTCGGGCCGGACGACCAGCCGGGAGTGGTGCTGAACATCCGCGGTCGCTCCTACGACCTCAAGGCCACCCCGAACGTGACCAGTGCGCCCGCGCTCTGGCTGCTCGGGTCGAGCGACTTCAGCGCGACCCTCGCCGCCAAGCTCGGCATCGCGTTCGTGTTCGCCAACCACTTCGGCCAGCCCGGCATCGAGCAGGCACTCGAGATCTACCGCTCGCGGTTCGAGCCGTCGGAGGCCCTGGCGGCGCCGCAGACCTTCCTCACGGCGAACGTCTCGGTCGCCGAGACCGCCGAGGAGGCTCAGCGGGTCGCGTTGCCGCAGCTGATCAGCATGGCGCGCCTGCGCACCGGCGGGGCTCTCGCGCCGCAGCTGACGGTGGAGCAGGCCGCCGTCGCCGAGCTCAGCCCGGCCGAGCAGGACTCGGTGCTGCAGCAGTCGCGCTATTGGTACATCGGCGACCCCGAGTCGGTGGAGTCGCGCCTGCGGGCGTTCGCCGCGCAGCACGGGGCCGACGAGGTCATGGTGTCGCCGATCGGCGGCGCGTACGAGTCCGACCCGATCGCCGCCACCCCGGCGCGGGTGCGGTCGCTCGAGCTGCTGGCCGAGCGGTTCCCGGAGCTCGCGGGGCAGGCTGTGCTGGCGGAGCCGGCTTCGGTCTAGCCAGACCCTTCCGGTCGGGGCATCCCCGTCGGTGCCGGTCGGTCGCCTCGGTCTAGACCACGCCGCTCGTGCCGAGCAGGGTACCGATCGCGAAGGTCGCCGCGAGGGCGAGCGCTCCCCCGACGACCACGCGGAGGGTGGCGCGCCAGATCCCGGCCCCGCCGATCCAGGCGCTCAGCGCGCCGGTCAGCACCAGGGCGAGCAGCACGACCGCGAAGGTCACCGGCACGCGCGCCGGCTCCGGCACGAGCACGATCGACAGGAACGGCAGCAGCGCCCCCACCGTGAACGCGAGGGCCGAGGCGCCCGCGGCCTGCCAGGGGCTCGCGAGGTCGTCGGCGTCGATGTTGAGCTCGGCGGCCAGGTGCGCGCTCAGGGCGTCGTGGGCGGTGAGCTCGCGGGCCACGGCAGCCGCGGTCTCCTGGCTGAGCCCCCGCTTGCGGTAGATCTCGGTCAGCTCGGCGAGCTCCTCGTCCGGCATCTCGCGGAGCTCCCGCGCCTCCTTGGCGATCAGCGACTTCTGGCTGTCGGCCTGGCTGCTCACGGAGACGTACTCGCCGAGCGCCATCGAGATCGCACCACCGACCAGACCTGCGACGCCCGCGGTCACGATGGGTCCGATCTCGCTGGTCGCCCCGGCCACGCCCACGACGATCGCGGCGACCGAGACGATGCCGTCGTTGGCGCCGAGAACGCCGGCGCGCAACCAGTTGAGGCGGCCCGCCGAGCCGTCGGCGTGGGCCTCTCCGGCGTGGGGCACGGGGGCTTCACTCATGCCCTCAGACAACCACACCGGGACGGCCCACGGCGAGGGGCCGTCCCGGTGTGATCTTCGTGTGGTCTGGGTCTGTATTGGGCGGTCGGGCGTCAGCAGCCCTGCAGCGTGAGCACTCCCGTGCCGAGGCTGTTCGGGCCACCGAGCAGCGTCACCTGGTGCACGCCGGCGGGGCGGAACCCCGTGCGCACCGCGGCGGGCACGCAGTTCGGCTGCACCACGTAGAGCGGGGCGTCGACGCGACCGGCCCAAGCCGATCCGGCGAGCGCGTCCGGGAAGTTCACGCCCGTGGCGAGGAACGCCCGGCTGGCCTCCTTGAAGACAGTCGCGTTGATCTTCTGCGAGGTGTCGTAGCGGTCGGTGCCCGAGATGCGGGTACTGGGCGCCACCTGCTGCTGTGCCGAGGCGAGCACTCCGGTGCTGACCGAGTTCGGCCCACCGACCACGGTCAGCGTGTCGACGCCGAGGCCCTTGAGTACCTGCACCGATCCGCTGTCCAGGGCCGAGGCGCTGCCGTCGACCAGCAGCACAGGCTGGCCCTTCGATCCGGCCGCGGCGCCGGCGCTGAGAGCGTCCGGGAAGTTCGCGCCCGTCGCGATGAACGCCCCGTCGGCCCCACCCTTGAACGCGTCCTGCACGAGCAGCCGCGAGGTGTCGTAGCGGCTCGCACCGGCGATGCGGTCGACCGTCACCCCGCTGACCAGGGTCGCCAGCTGCGCCTTGACGGCATCCGACACCGAATTCACGCCACCGACCACGACGATCCGGCCGGGCTTCAGCGCCGAGATCTCATCGATGACCGGCTGCGAGAGCGCGGCCGGGTCGGTGAGCAGCAGCGGCCCGCCGAGCTTCACGGCGGCGGGGCCGGCCGAGAGCGCGTCGGGGTAGTTCTGCCCGTTGGCCACGAACACCACGGGGGCGGTCGTCGGGAACGCCTTCTTCGCGATCTCGACCGCTCCCGAGTACCGGTCGGCGCCGCTCACGCGGTCTACGTCGATCTGCGGGTACCCGAACCAGTCGGTGTAGATCACCCAGAAGAGCTGGTTGCCATCGCTGCCACAACCGGAATGATTCGGAGCGCCGGAAAGCGTGTCGTCACCCTCGGTGTAGGAGACGTAGGGCGTGTACGAGTAGAGGGCGGCAGTGGCGTGGGTGGCGATCGTCACCGCTCCGGTTCCACAGGTCGAGTCAGGTGAGAACGCGATGTTCGTAGGGGTGCCCACCGGGAACCTGGGGGAGGTCCGGTCGTTCTGCAGCTGGCGAGCCGCTCCGTAGACCTGATCGAAGAAGGTGGCGGATGCGGGGTCGCAGCCCGCGCCCGTGTCGGGGCACTCGTAGCCCGTAGCCGTCTGATAGTCCGCATCAGAGGGACTCGCCGACTCGATCAGGCCGGATTCCTTCTGGATCAAGGTCAGGAGGGCCCTCTGGCTCACATCGCAGGCCTTACCCACCGTGGCGATGATCGTGGCGGCATTCATAGTGCCCCCAGCGACGGGGTCGCACTCGGCGGTCTGCGGCTTTGCCGTGCCCGAAAACGACTTCACATCAATGCAGTTCCCACACGGTTGGGCATTGGCGTCCAAGAAGGCCTGAACGTCGTCCGCAGACATGGCGTCGCCGTTGTACATGTTCCCATCGGTGATGATGTCGCCGGCGCGGAAGCTCCCCGTGCTCACCGCGGCCAAGAACTGAGCGTTGGCCGGAGTGATATCGGTGTCGGCGACCGAGGTGGTGGCCGGCGGGGCGGGTGGGGGCGTCTCGGCGGCCGAGGCCGTTCCGGCTCCGGCCGAGAAGAGGCCGGCGGTCAGGGCGAGGCTCGCGAGCCCGGCCAGCAGTGGTTTGCGCCACATCGCACGTGTTCCCATTCGGCGATGCTAAGCGGTCTCGACAGTTGTCGCCAAGAGTCGGCGGTTGAACTCTCCGTGCATTGTCAGCGGCTACGCTCGCAGCGTGGACACGACCGCGGGCCCCGGAGTGCTCGTCCGGCTGCGTCCCGACGCGGGCGATCGCGCGGCCGACCACGCGGCGCTGGCCGAGCTGGTCGGAGCCGCGCGCATCCGGCACCGGTGCCTCGCGTGCGGTGCCGACGACCACGGTGCACCCGAGGCGGTGCTTGCCGACGGCGGGAGCACCGCCGGGCACGTCTCACTCGCCCGGGCTGGTGGCTGGGTCGCGCTCGCCACCTCGTCGACCGGGCGGGTCGGCGTCGACATCGAGGAGATCGCGCGCGTGGCCGCATCCCGATTCGACGATGTCGCCTTCGACGACCGCGAACGTGCGCGTCTCGACCGTCTCGACCGCCTCGACCGCCTCGCGACGAGAGACGCCGAGAACCCCCACGCGAGCCAGCGGATGCGCGCCCGGCTCTGGTCGGCCAAGGAGGCGATCCTGAAAGTCGCGGGCACCGGCCTGCGCACCGACCCCCGATCGCTCGGCATCGACCCCGGCATCGCCCCCGACGACGGCCCCCGCACCGACGCCCGCCTCACGCTCGTCCGAAGCGCCGTGCCCGGCATCCGCCCACAAGCGATCCAGCTGCACGAGATCGACGCCCCACCCGGCCTGGTCGGCTTCATCTGCATCCTGCCCGACGACGCCGGGCGTCAGAGCTTCGGCAGCGCCTTGGAGTAGATCCAGCGCTCGATGAGCGGCCCCACGGCCTCGCTGCCCGAGGAGGCCTCCATGATCTCGACGAAGTCCTCCGTCGACACCGCCCCGTACCGGCACTCGGCCACGTAGGCCCGCAGCGCCGTGTAGAACACCTCGTCGCCGAGCGCCCGGCGCACCGCATGAAGAGCCAGCGCGCCGCGCTTGTAGACGCGGTCGTCGAACATGCCCTGGGGTCCCGGGTCGCCGATCACGATGTCCTTGGGCAGGGCGTCGAGCCGCGCGCGGTACGCCGCCGCGCTGGCATCGGCCGGGCGGCCTCCGGAGGCCTCGGCCCAGATCCACTCGGCGTAGCAGGCGAAGCCCTCGTGCAGCCAGATGTCGCGCCAGCGCGCCACCGTGAGGCAGTTGCCGAACCACTGGTGCGCGAGCTCGTGCGCGATCAGGCGGTCGCTGCCGTGGGCTCCGTCGACGTGGTTGCGCCCGAAGACCGCGAGGCCCTGCGCCTCGAGCGGTATCTCGAGCTCGTCGTGCGTGACGACGACCGAGTACGACTCGAACGGATAGGGCCCGAACAGCCCGCTGAACAGCGCCACCATGTCCGGCACGCGCGCGAAGTCGACGGCCACCTGCGTCTCGAGCGACTGCGGGTAGAACAACGCCTGCGCGACCGGCGCCGCGGGAGCCGGGGCCGGGGTGACCGCCCGCGAGCGGTACCGCCCGATCTGCACGGTGGCGAGGTAGGTGGCCATCGGCTGCCGCATCTCGAAGGTCGAGGTCGTGCGCCCCGACCGGCTCGACCGCGAGACGAGCTCGCCGTTCGAGACGGTCGTGTACCCGGCCTCGCAGGCGACGACGATGCGGTAGGTCGCCTTGTCGGCGGGGTGGTCGTTGCAGGGGAACCACGACGAGGCTCCGCAGGGCTGCCCGGCGACGATGACCCCGTCGGCGAGCTCCTCCCAGCCGACCTCGCCCCAGGCGCTGCGGATCGGATGCGGGGCGCCCCGGTATCGCACGTGCACCGTGAACTCGTCGCCCTCGGCGATCGGCTGCTCGGGCGTGATCACGAGCTTGCGGGTCGTCTCGGCCAGCTTCTTGGGCCGCGCGCCGTCGATCGTCACCTTGACGACGCTGAGGCCGGCGAAGTCGAGGCTGAACCGGGCGAGCGGCTGCGTCGCACGCGCCCGGATGACCGCCTCGGCCGTCAGCCGGTTCGTCGCGACCCGGTAGTCGAGGTCGAGGTCGTAGTGCAGCGCGGTGTAGCCGCCGTTGCCGCTCGTGGGCAGGTAGTCGTCACCGGCGGTCGCGGAACCGATCTCGGAGGCGGGGATGGCGGCCATGAATGGGCTCAAGTCTGCCACGACCGCTCCGGAAGCGGCGTGCCCCTCACGATCGCCCGGCGATCGCCCACGGCGCGATCGGGTTGCCGGCCCACAGCGTCCCGCCCGGCACCCGCTCCCCGCGCATCACGAGGGAGGCCGGCCCGACGCTCGCGTTCCGGTCGAGCGACGCGGCGGGCAGGATGACGCTGTGCGGCCCGAGCGTCGAGCCCGCGGCGAGCGACACCCGGTCGAGCTGCATGATCCGGTCGTGGAAGAGGTGTGTCTGCACCACGCAGCCCCGGTTCACGGTCGCCCCGTCGCCGAGGGTCACGAGGTCGGCCTCGGGCAGCCAGTACGACTCGCACCAGACGCCCCGCCCGATCCGCGCCCCGAGCGTGCGGAGCCACACGGCGAGCGCCGGCGTCCCCGACGCGTTCGCGGCGAACCACGGCCGCGCCACCGTCTCGACGAAGGTGTCGGCGAGCTCGTTGCGCCAGACGAACGACGACCAGAGCGGATGCTCGGTGGCGTCGATCCGCCCCACCAGCGCCCACTTCACCGCGGTCGTGATCAGGGCCGCGATCGCTCCGGCGGCGAGCATGACCACGCCCGAGAGCAGCACGGCGAACCCGAGGCCGACCTCGGTCCAGAGCCAGTCGAGGGCGACGAGCACTCCGAGCGCGATCCACGCCGTGACCACCAGCGGCACGACCCGGAGGATCTCGCAGATCGCCCGGGCCGCCTTGAGCGAGGCCGGCGGCCGGAAGGTGCGGGCCTCGTCGAAGTCGCTCGTCGTGCGGCGCAGGCGCACGGGCGGGTTGCCGAGCCACGACGACCCTCGCTTCGCCCCGCGCGGCGTGGAGGAGAGCACGGCGACCAGGCCGTTGCGGGGCACCGTGCGCCCAGGCCCGGCCATCCCGCTGTTGCCGAGGAACGCGCGCCGCCCGACCTTCGCCGGGGCGATGTGCAGCCAGCCGCCGCCGAGCTCGTACGAGGCGACCATGGTGTCGTCGGCGAGGAAGGCGCCGGGCGCGATGGTCGTGAGGGCCGGGAGGAGCAGCACTGTTGAGGCCTCGACGTTCTTGCCCACCTTGGCCCCGAGCATCCGGAGCCACACGGGCGTCGCGAGGCTCGAGTAGAGCGGGAAGAGGAGGGTGCGGGCGCTGTCGAGGATGCGTTCGGTCGACCAGACCTGCCAGCCCACCCGGCTGCGCACCGGGTAGTAGCCCTCCCGCAGGCCGATGCCGAGCAGTCGCACCGCCCCGAGCACGAGCAGGGCGTAGACGACTCCGGCGACCACGACGGCCAGAGGCACCCACGCGGCCGCGCGCCAGGCGGCCTCGGCGAGGGAACCGGCGCCGGAGATCCCGGCCCCGACGACGAGGGCGCCGAGCACGACCGCGACGGCGGGCATCGCGGCCATCCCGAGCGAACCGATCGCGTAGGCGGCCAGCCAGTGCGAGGCCGGCAGCGGGCGCGACGCGGGCCAGGGGCGTCGGGCCGAGCC
>NZ_BCST01000016.1 GCF_001571005.1 Herbiconiux solani NBRC 106740
GGGCGGCGCCCCGGGGCCGCTCGCCGTGCTGGCGCCGACACTCGTCCTGCTCGCCGTGACCGCGGCGTTGATCCTCGCCGCCACCCTCGTGGCCGCCCGCTCGGCACGCCCCCGCCCGGTCGGTGGGGCCGTCGGCCGGTCGAGCCGCGGTGGCGGGGGCGGGTCGGTGGCTCGGTTCCTGGCGGGGCGCACGGTCGCGATGCGTGCATCCGTCTTCGCGGCGGCCGCCCTCGTGGTGGCCCTCGCCGCTGGCGGAGCCGTCTACGCCGCCGCCGTCACCGCCACCGCCGGCGCGCAGAACTCCACGGCGGCCGAGCGCATCGCCGGAGCCGACCTGCGGCTCGCCCTCGCCGTCGACTCGACGGTCGGCGCGGGCGTCGCCGGACCCGACTCCTCCCGGTACGCCGCCCTCCCCGGCGTGGCCGCGGCCTCGACCGTGCTCGCCTCGTCGGCCACGATCGCCCGCGACGAGGTCACACTGCTCGGCCTTCCCGCCCCCGCCCAGCGGGCGATCACCGGGCGCGACACGGTGACCCCGGATGCGCCGACGCCCGCCCTCGACGGATCCGCCCTCGCGGTCTCACTGCGCACCGATCCCACCGCCTCGCCCGGCGTCGCGGGCGGCGACCCGGGCGCGGCGCTGGGCGCCGACGCGGCAGACGCGTCCGGCTCAACCTCGGCCTCGGCCTCGGCCTCCCCCGGTACGACCGCCCGGCCCGGGGTGCTCGGCGTGCGGGCCTGGGTCGCGGATGCCGACGGCGCCCTCGCGGCCCTCGACCTCGGCACGGTCGACATCGCGGCGACCACCACCGAGGCCGGCGCGACGCTCACGGCCAGCCTCCCGGCCGGCCCGGAGCCCTTCCACCTGCTGGCGCTCGACGTCTCGCTCGCCCGCTCCCCCGTCGAGGGCGACCTCGCCGTCGACCTCACGGCGGTCACCGCGACGGGCGGTTCGCCGATCGACCCGGCGCGGCTCTCGGCGGATTCGGTGAGCGTCTCGGCTCAGCGGACCACGGCGCGGGTGCAGGTGGATGCGCCCACCACCCCGGTCCCCGTCACCGTCACGAGCGCGCTCGCCTCGCACCTCGGGCTGGCCGTCGGCGATTCCCTCGACATCACCCCCACCTCGGGCCGGGTCGTCGCCACGCGGATCGCGGCGGTCACCGACGGCATCCCCGGTTCGACCGACCCCTGGACCATCGCCGCCGACCTCACCGCCCTCGACCGCGGGGTGCTGGTCGCCGGCGGCTCGGTACCCCAGGCGAACCAGATCTGGATCGCGGCGTCGGCTCAGCCATCCTCTTCACCCAGCGCCTCCACGACCATCGACCTCGCGACACCGGCAGTGGGCGTCACCACGGTCCCGTGGTCGCTCGTGACGCGCGAGGGGTCGACCTCGGACGGGTTCACCGGCCCGGTGGTCGGCGCCCTCTGGACCTCCGCCGCCGCCGCGACCGCCCTCGCCGTTCTGGCCGTGCTGGCGGCCGCCGCCCTGCTCCGCCGTGCCCAGCGCCGCGAGCGCGCCGCGCTCAGCGCCCTCGGCATGACCGACCGTCAGCAGTCCCGCCGCTCGGCCCTCCAGACCTCGCTCACCGTCACGGTCGCCGTGCTGGCCGGCCTACTTGCCGGAGCAGCGACCGCACTCCTCTGCGCGGGGCCGGCCACCGCATCCCTCGTATTCGGCCTGGCCGCCACGACCCCGGCGGTGATCGGATGAACCGGGTCGCGCTCCGGATGCCCGCCCTGCTCAGGCGCACCGTACGTTCCGCGCCCGGCGCCACCGTCGCGCTCGCGGTGCTGGCCGCGGTCGTCGGCGGTGCGGGGATCGCCGTCCCGGCCCTGCTCGACCACGCTCAGACCGCCGCGGTGCAGCACGACCTCACCGACGGCGTGCGCCCCGGCCGCCTCGACGTCGTCGCCACTGCGCTCGGCGGCCCCGCCATCGGTCCCCGCCCGGGCACCGCCCCCGCCACAGGCAGCACCGGCAGCGGGACCAGCACCGGCGAGACGGGCACCGGTGCTACCGGCACGGGCTCTGGCACCACCGGCGACACGGGCACAGCCCCGGGCACGACCGGCGACACCGGCACGACCGCAGGCGCCACCGGCAGCGACACCGGCACCGGTACCGGCGGCACCGCCAGCGGGACCACCCCCACCCCACCCCGCGACCCCTCGATCGACGCCGTGTGGGGCGCCGACGACCAGGCGCTCCGCGACATCCGCTCGACCGTGCCACCCGCACTCGACGGGGTGCTGGATGCGCCGCGTCACGTGGTCGTGTTCCCCGAGCTCTTCGCCTCGGCGGCCCCCGGCGGTGGACCGTTCCCCACCACCTCGATCTCGCTCGCCCTCGACCCCGACTTCGCCTCGCTCGTCACCCTCGTCGACGGGCGACTCCCCGACCCGGCCGCCCCCGCCGCGACCACGACCGGCACCACGGGCACCACCGGCCAGAACCCCGCCACCGGCGAGTACGTCTACGGCTCCCCCTCCACCCCAGTCGACCGCGAACCCGTCGAGATCGCCCTCGCCGCCCCCTCGGCCGACGCCATGAAGTGGAACCTCGGCGAGACCCGCGAACTCGCGGTGCCCGACGGCGGCCTCCAGGCCGTCACCCTCACCGGCACCTTCACCCCCCTCGACCCAGTCGACAGCACCTGGGCGAACATCCCGGCCTCGATCGAGCCCGAGATCAAGCCGGCCGGCGACGGCGGACTCATCACCTACGGCTCCGCCTTCACGAACGCCGCCTCGTGGACCGTGCTGTCGACCCTGCCCGCTCACTCCACCTCGACCGTCTGGCTGCCGGTCGACCGCGACGCCGTCACGGCCGCGAACGCACCCGCCGTGGCTGACGCGATCCGCGCCTTCACGCGCATCCACTACACGCTGCCGGCGCCCGACCGGGCGTCCGACCCCACTCAGACGACGGATGCAGCAGCCGGCACCTCGACGACGGATGCCGCAGCCGGCACCCCGACGACCCCCACCACCCCCTACCCCTACGACGCACCCGCCGCCGAGTACGCCTTCACCTCGGCCCTCCCAGACGCCCTCGACGACTCGGATGCGCGCACCGCCGTCACCGACGCCTTCCTCGTCATGACCGCGAGCGGCCCGGCCATCGGCATCCTGGCCCTGCTCGTGCTGATCGCGGGCGCCGTGCGCACGGCACGCTCCTCGGCCTATTCGCTCCTCGCCGCGCGCGGAGCCTCGACCGGGCAGCTCACCGGCCTGCTCGCCGGCGAGGGGCTCGCCGCCGGCATCGCGGGTGCGGCGATCGGCGGGATCACCGGAGCCGGGGCCGTCCTCGTCCTGCAGGCCTCGACGCCGGTCAATGCGGCGGGAGTCCCCGCGTATGCGCTGCCTGCGCCTGGCTTGATCGCGGCGGCGGTGCTGGCTGCAGCCCTGCTGCCGGCCCTCGTACTCACCGCGCAGACGGCGCTGGGCCGGATCGTCAACCGGGCCGGGCGCGATGGCGGCGCCGGCGGGAGCAGCAGCGGCGGCGACACCGGGGCGGCCGCGCTCGGCCTCGGCTCCAGCTCGGCCGGCTCCAGCTCGGCCGGCTCCAGCTCGGCCACCACCCCCCGCGCCCCCGCCCTGGCCGCCGCCCGCCTCGCGCTCGAGGCCCTCCTCGCCCTCGTGACCGCGGCCGCCGTGGTCGACCTTCTCCAGCATCCCGGATCCCCCGACGCCCTCGGCGCCCTGGTTCCCGCCCTGCTCGCACTCTGCGCCTGCGCGGTCGCGGCCCGGGTGTTCCCGCTGCTGCTCCGGGCCGCCCGCACGGCCACCGCGTCCCGCCGCGGAGCGATCGGCCTGATCGGTGCAGCCCGCGCCGCAGCCCCCTCTGCCGCCGGGGTCGTCGTCGTGGTCTGCGTGCTCGTCGGCCTCGCGGTCTCGCTGTTCTCCGCCGCGTTCCTCAGCACCGTGCACTCCGGGGTCGACGACGCCGCGGCCGGGCAGGTCGGTGCGGATGTCGCGGTCAGCGGCCCGGGCTTGACCACCGACGTCACCCAGGCCATCGCCGACACCCCCGGGGTCGAGGCCTCGGCCGCGATCGTCGGTGACGCCCCCGTGACCGTCACGGTCGGCTCGGCCCGCAAGCTCCTCCGACTCGTGGTCACCGACACGGCCGCCCTCGCCCGTGTGCAGCAGGGCCTCCCGGGTGCGATCACCCTGCCCGAGCCTGACACGAGCACCGGCACCGGCACCGGCACCCTCGGCACGACGGATGCCGCCGACCCCGACGCCCCCATCCCCGTGATCGCCTCCGACACCGCCGCGGCCCTGCTGGGCGGTGAGAAGTTCGCGTTGCGCGGGCATCCGCTCACCATCACCGCCACACACTCCCCGCAGGTCGCGTTCACGGCCGCCGAGAACTGGCTGCTCGTCGACTCCTCGGTCTCGGGCGCGGTGATCGACACCTCGGGCCTCGCCGACCTGGTGCTCGTGCGCCTCGACGACGGGGCGGATCGGGATGCGACCCTGGCCGCCATCCAGACCGCCGCCGGCCCCGAGGCGCGGCTCGTCACACCGCAGTCGGTGGCGGATGCGGTAACCGCCAGCCCCCGCGTCGCCACCCTCACCGTGGCCCTGATCACCGCGACCGGGGTCTCGATGCTGCTCGCCGTGGCGGCGATCGCCCTGTCGGCCGCGGCCGGCCGGCGCTCGCGTGGGGTGCTGGCAGGGGTGGTCGAGGCGCTCGGTGTCTCCCGCCGGCAGGTCCGCGCGCTGGGGCTCTGGGAGGTCGCGCCCCCGGTGATCGTCGCGGGCGTGCTGGGGGTGCTGACCGGCATCCTCGTGCCCTTCGCCGTGCTGCCGTTCGCGGGCGCGTCGGCGCTGACCGACGGCACCGGCGAACCGCCCGTGGTCGTCGACCCCCTGGTGTCGGCGGCGATCGTCGCGGTCTTCGCGGTCGCCGCGGCGGCCACCGTCGCCGTCACGACCCGACTGCGCCGCACCCGGCCCCGCAGGGCCACCCCAGCGACCGACGACCGAGAGCGACGAGGATGACGAGCGTGACCCCTTCCCCCACCCCCGACGTGCTGTGCGCCGACCTCGTGCGCGTCTACCAGTCGCGCGGCGTCGAGGTGCAGGCGCTTCAGGGCCTCAACCTGCGGGTCGACCCGGGCGAGCTCGTGGCAATCGTCGGCGAGTCCGGATCGGGCAAGTCGACGCTCCTCGGCATCCTCTCCGGGCTCGACACCCCGACGGCCGGCACGGTGCGCGTGGCCGGACACGACCTGCTGGCGCTCACCCCCAAGCAGCGGGTCGGCTTCCGCCGCCACGACGTCGGCTTCGTCTGGCAGCAGACCGGGCGCAACCTCCTGCCCTACCTCACCGTGCAGCAGAACATCGACGCGGTCACGTCGATCGCCCGAACCGGCAGCCCGGCCGAGCGCGCCGCCCGCAGTGACGAGCTGATCGCGCTGCTTGGGCTCGAGGCCCTCCGCGACCGCCGGCCCGAGCTGCTCTCGGGCGGGCAGCAGCAGCGCGCCGCCATCGCCGTCGCCCTGGCGAACCGTCCGCGCGTGCTCTTCGCCGACGAGCCGACCGGCGAACTCGACGACGCCGCGAGCATCGACGTGCTCGAGGCGCTGCGCTCGGTGAACGAGCAGAACGGCGTCACGACCGTGATCGTGACCCACGACCCCTCGGTCTCCGAGCACGTGCGGCGCACGGTGCAGATCCGCGACGGACGCACCTCGACCGAGACCGTCCGCAGCACCCGCACCGACGAGCACGGCGCCGAGCAGGTGCACGCCGAGGAGTTCGCGGTGCTCGACCGCGTCGGGCGCCTGCAGCTCCCGGCCGAATTCACCGCGGCTCTCGGCCTCCACGACCGCGTGCGGCTCGCGCTCGAGCCCGACCAGATCGCAGTCCGCCCCGACGAGACCCAGGAGCCGCGCCCGTGACCGACGCCGACCGCCCCGCCCCCGCCCCGCTCACCCGAGCAGCCGCCCGAGCGGCCGAGCGAGCTGCCGAGCAGTCCGCACCCACCGCATCCCGAACCCCGACCGACGGCACACCCACCTCCTCCACCCCCGTCGTCAGCGCCCACGACCTCACCCGCGTCTTCCGCACCCCCGCCGGCGACGTGATCGCCTGCGGGGGCATCACGCTCGCCGCCCACCCGGGCGAGCTCGTGGTCGTGCGCGGCGCATCCGGAGCCGGCAAGACCACCCTCCTCAACCTCCTCGGCACCCTCGACACCCCCACCTCGGGCACCGTCGCGATCGACGGCGAGCCCGTCGCCGGCATGAGCGACGAGCAGATCGTGCTGCTGCGCCGCAACACCCTCGGCTTCGTCTTCCAGGACTTCGGCCTGCTCGACGACCTCACCGCCCGCGAGAACATCGGCCTCACCCTGCGGCTCCGCCAGGTGGATGCACGTGAGCGCGACGAGCGTGTCACCGAGGCCCTCGCACTGGTCGGCCTCGCCGATCACGCGAACCAGCGCCCCGAAGAGCTCTCCGGCGGGCAGCGCCAGCGCGTCGGCATCGCCCGCGCCCTCGTCGGCGACCCCCGGCTGCTGATCGCCGACGAGCCCACGGGCCAGCTCGACAGCGGCAACGCGGCCTCGGTGATGGATCTGATCGCCTCCCTCACGCACTCGCGCGGCCTCGCCGCGGTCGTCGCCACGCACGATCCGGCGTTCGTGTCGCGCGCCGACACCGTGATCACGCTCCAGGATGGTCGGGTAATTTAATTAGGCAAGCCTTACCTAGTTAAGGGTAGGCTAACCGAAACCCTTCCAGTTCGCTGGGAATCGCCGCGCACCGCGGCGCCCTCCCGCCGACCGACTCGGAGTCTTCGTGAAATCCATTCCCTCGCGGGCGCGCTCAGCCGCCGCCCTGGCGACCGGCCTCACCGCCGCGCTCGCCCTCTCCGCCCTCGTCGCCGCACCGGCATCCGCCGCTCCCGCAGCAGCCCAGGCGGCCCCGGCAGCCCCGGCAGCCCCGGCCGCAGCCTCGGCAGCAGCCCCCGCTGCGGTCGGCTCTCCGATCAGCAACGCGGTCTTCCACTGGGGCCTCAACAACGAGAGCAACAACCGCTCGTACTCGGGCGCCGTCAACTTCTTCAGCGCCGGCAAGATCGCGAAGACCAACGCCGCCGACGTGATCCTCGAGCCGGAGTGGAAGGCCACCGACGGCAACACCACGATCGAGAAGCAGCAGGCCGACGGCTCCTACGCCACGGCCACCTGGGCAGGCCTGTCGACCACCCCGGCCGGCGCGCCCCTCGGCCTCCCGACCGCGAAGACCTACAGCGGCAACCGCGTCGCGATCGCGAAGGGCACCGGCACCGTGGATGCGGCGGCCGAGAACGCCGACCTCCGCTGGGACGGCGACTTCACGGTCGCGTACTACGGCGGCCTGACCCAGTTCTTCGTCAGCGACCCGCACCTCGTCGTCGCCGGCGGAGAGGGCAGCATCACCGCGACCCTCAGCGGCTACCAGTCGGACATGGCGAACCCCGACCTCTACGTGCCGATCGCCGACACCACGGTCACCATCGCCGACCTCGGCTCGGTCGACGTCACGCCGACCGGCTTCGTCTCGACCCCCGACTACCTCGGCGTCTCGGTCACGCTCCCCGCGGGCTCGACGCAGGCGAAGTCCGGCGACACCTGGGGCGCGTTCCCGCAGAGCTTCGTCGACTTCCAGCAGCTGACCGGCCAGACCTCCTATTGGTACTCCAGCGGCAGCGGTACGGATGCGGGCAAGGTCACCACCCCGCTCACCGTCGACTACTCGGTCACGCAGACCCCGACCGTCACGGTCTCGAAGAGAGACGACCTGAACCCGGCCGGTGAGACGATCACGGTCTCGGGCTCCGGCTTCCTGCCGAACGCTCCCGCCACCTCGGGCACGCGCCCGCCGCTGGCCGGCCAGTTCACCGGCACCTACATCGCCTTCGGCACCTTCCTCGACACCTGGAAGGCGTCGGAAGGCGCCCCGAGCTCGGCCCGCAAGGCCGACGGCGTCAACACCAAGTGGGCCATGCGCGCTCCCCAGCTCGCCTCGGTCGACCCGACCGGCGCGGCCGGTGGCGTGCTGCTGAACGACGACGGAACCTTCTCGGTCACCATGACCGTCAAGAAGGGCTTCAGCGGAGCACTCGCCGACGGCAACTACGGCGTCTACACCTACCCGGCCGGCGGCGCGGTCTACGCCCCCTTCGAGACCTACACCCCGATCACCTTCACCCCGGCCGTCGACCGGCTCTCCGGTGTCGACCGCATCGCGGGTGCGATCGCGGTCTCGCAGGAGGCCTACCCCGAGACGGCCGGCACCGCCTACGTCGTCTCCGGCTACAACTTCGCCGACGCCCTCTCCGCCGCCCCGGCCGCGGTGAAGGAGCACGCACCCCTGCTGCTGACGGCCCAGGATGCGCTGCCCACCGCGGTCAGCGACGAGCTGAAGCGTCTGAAGCCCAGCAAGATCGTCGTGGTCGGCGGGCCGAACTCGGTCTCCGACGCGGTCTACACCGCTCTGACGGGCCTGACCGGCGACTCGGTCGTGCGCATCCAGGGGGCCGACCGCTACGCGACCTCGCTCGAGGTCGTGCGCAACGCCTTCGGTGGCGCGACCGTGCCGAACGCTTACGTCGCCACCGGCGCCAACTTCCCCGACGCCCTCTCGGCGAGCGCGGCGGCAGGAACCAAGGGCGAGCCCGTCGTGCTCGTGCCGGGCACCGACAGCGCGGTGAGCCAGGCCACGAAGACCGCCCTGGCCGGCCTCGGCATCTCGAAGGTCACGATCGCGGGCGGCCCGAACTCGGTCTCGGAGGGCGTCAAGGCATCGCTGGCGACCGTGACCGGCGTCACCTCGGTCGAGCGTCTCGACGGCCCGGACCGCTTCAGCGCCTCGATCGCCATCAACAACGCGGCGTTCAGCTCGGCCGACCAGGTCTTCCTCGCCACCGGCTACAACTACCCCGACGCCCTCGCCGGCGCCGCACTCGCGGGTCTCCGCGGTGCACCGCTGTACGTGGTGCCGACGGACTGCGTGCCGGCCGGCGTGCGCTCGGCGATCCGCTCGCTCGGGGCCGACACGGTCATGCTGCTCGGTGGGCCGAACTCCCTGAGCGCCTCGGTCGAGTCGCTCACCGTCTGCCCGTAACCCCGCCGGGGCGGTCCCCCCGGGCCGCCCCGCCCGCTCACCCCACTCGGGCGCACCCCCGAATGCCCTCGATCCGTCAGTTGTCGTCGCTATTCCCCACGGATGGCGACAACAACTGACGGGTCGAGGGCATTCTGCGGTTCGTAGGGCACTCTGCGGCTCAGAGCTGCAGGAACGCCCGCGCGTCGACCTCGAGCCGCTCCCGGCTGAGCCCGCGCTCGACCGCGTGCACCACGGGGTCGGTGTCGGCCATGTCGAACGGGTAGTCGCTGCCGAGCAGTACGTGCCCTTCGCCCGCCTTCTTCGCGAGCAGGTCGAGGGCATCCGTGTCGTGCGTCACCGTGTCGAGCCAGAGCGAGCGGAAGCCCTCCTCCGGCGGCACGCTCGACCCGGCCGAGACGTCGGGGCGGGCGTGCCAGGCGTGGCTCCAGCGGCCGAGCAGGTCGGGGGCGCACCCGCCGCCGTGCACGAAGCAGATCCGCAGCTCCGGGATGCGCTCGGTCACCCCGCCGAGCAGCACCGACGCGATCGCGGTCGCCGTCTCGACCGGGTTGCCGATGAGGTTCACCAGGTAGTGCTTCGCGAGGGTCGGCGACGGCAGCTGCATCGGGTGCACCAGCACCGCGAGCCCGAGCTCGGTCGCGCGGCGCAGCACACCCTCCAGCGGTTCGGCGTCGAGCGACCCGGCCCCCAGGAGCGGCGGGATCGCCACGCCCAGGATGCCCGGGGTCGCGGCCAGCTCGCCGAGCTGACGGGACGCGGCATCCGGATCGGCGAGACTCACGCACCCGAAGCCGGCGAACCAGCCCTCGCCATCCGTCACCACGCGCGCGAGCTCGCCGTTGAACGACTCGACGTACTCCCCGGTGCCCTCCGCGGTGCCGAGCGCGAAGGCGAATGGCGGCGCCGAGAGCACCCGGGAGCCGATGCCGGAGCGCTCCATGTCGGCCCGGATCGCGCTGACGTCGCTCATCAGCCGGGTGTCGATCGAGAGCGGGGTGTCGCCGATGAACATCTGGCCGTCGCGATCGGTGATGCCGCCGAAGGGCGCGCCCGGCGGGAGGCCGAAGAGGTCACGGGGCAGCCAGTGCGCGTGCACGTCGATCGGGCCGGGGCGCAGGTCGACCTGCCGGCGATCCGTCACGGCGCTCACAGCACGAGCGCTTCGTTGTCGCTGTCGAGGTGCTCGACGGTGGTGAACACGAGTTCGGTGTCTCCGACGTTCTGGATGTCGTGCAAGAGGTACTCCCCTGGTCCGAAGTGGAAGTGGCGGGTCTCCCCGGCATCGTACGAGACATCGCGGGTGGTGCCGTCGAAGGTGTGCTGCCGGCTCGTCCCGGCGTTGACCGCCGTCCAGAAGTAGTCGAGCACGTGCCGGTGCGCGTGCCAGCGCTCGCCCGGCGCCAGACGGATCTCCCAGACCCGCACCCGGCCGTCCTCGCTCAGCAGGCGGGAGCCGACGGCCCCGTCGAAGGCGTGGTCGGCGAACTCCTGGCGGAGCTCGTCGCTCCAGCCGTCGAAGTCGGTGCCGATCAGGGTGCCCGCCAGGGGCAGGTCGGCGAGGAAGTCGCTCATGATGATCTCCGTTCGGATGCGGGACGAGGGTAGGTAGGGAAGGGTTGGGGTGGATGACGGGGGCGGGAGAGCGGGCCGGTTGGCTGGCTCAGGCGACCGCGCCGGCGCCAGCGCTCGCCCGGTCCTCCGGGTACAGCACGCCCGGCCCGTAGAGCCCGAAGCGCAGGCTCGGGTCCCCAGGGGTCCAGGTGCCGAGGAACTGCGAGCGGTCGCCCATCTCCATCACGCGCTCGAGCAACTGCCGGCTCAGTTCGAGCTGACTCGGCTCCCAGGCGGCGAGCGCCGCGGGGATGTCCCCCTCGGCGGCGACCAGCGCATCCCGCAGCGCCCACGCGTCGGCGGCGGCCTTCGCGGTGCCGGCGGCGGCGTGCGGCCGGGCGCTGCAGGCCGCGTCGCCGATCAGGGCCGCGCGGTGCAGCGCCATCCGCTTCGACCGCACGTCGAGCACGACCTGCAGGTAGGGCTCCGCGGTCGCGAGCACGACCTCGGCGGCGGCGGGGGCGAGCACCGCGGCCGCCTCCTCGCGGAGCTCGGCGATGAACCGTTCCTGCACCAGCCCGGGCGGAAGCGACACCGCGCCGACCATCCCGTTGGTGCCGGTGAGCAGCTCGGTGAGCTCGGGGCCCTCCGGCACGTTGCGGTACCAGACGTAATTCATCAGCTGGTGCTCGGCCTCGACGCCCTCCTCCCCCGGGATCGGGTAGAGGGTGATGTGCGAGTTCGGTACCACTGAGTAGGTGATCGCGTCGCCCATCAGCATCTGCGTGATCGGGGTGAGATCCCGCAGCGGGACGGTGCCCCGCCACCCGACGTACCCCGAGTACGACGGCACGGCATCCGGATCGAACTGCTCGCGGGCCGGCGAGTTGATCCCGTCGGCGAAGACCACGAGGTCGGCGGTCTGGCTGCTGCCGTCGGTGAAGTGCACGGTGGCCGTGTCGCCGCTGTCGTCGAACCCGTGGGCGGAGGCGCCGAGGTGGTAGTGCTCGGTGCCGAAGTCGTGCAGCAGCGCCCGGTAGAACGTGCCCCAGGA
>NZ_BCST01000017.1 GCF_001571005.1 Herbiconiux solani NBRC 106740
AAGTCCGGCGGTGTCCTACTCTCCCACAAGGTCCCCCTTGCAGTACCATCGGCGCTGAGAGTCTTAGCTTCCGGGTTCGGAATGTGACCGGGCGTTTCCCTCTCGCTATGGCCGCCGAAACATTAGAGACGTCAGTCTCGAAGTTTCAAGCATTCATTGCTGAATAACTTGGTTCTCGACCGTACATCGAGAACCACATAGTGGACGCAAGCATTTCATGTCCCCACATGCCAGCCTTACAACATGCATGTGAGTGGTGATTATCAAGTTATCGGCTTATTAGTACAGGTCAGCTCCACGAGTCTTTAGTCCTCGCTTCCACATCCTGCCTATCAACCCAGTAGTCTAGCTGGGAGCCTCTCACCCGAAGGTATGGAAATCTCATCTCAAGGCCGGCTTCCCGCTTAGATGCTTTCAGCGGTTATCCATCCCGAACGTAGCTAATCAGCGGTGCTCCTGGCGGAACAACTGACACACCAGAGGTTCGTCCAACCCGGTCCTCTCGTACTAGGGTCAGATCCTTTCAAATTTCCTACGCGCGCAGCGGATAGGGACCGAACTGTCTCACGACGTTCTAAACCCAGCTCGCGTACCGCTTTAATGGGCGAACAGCCCAACCCTTGGGACCTACTCCAGCCCCAGGATGCGACGAGCCGACATCGAGGTGCCAAACCATGCCGTCGATATGGACTCTTGGGCAAGATCAGCCTGTTATCCCCGAGGTACCTTTTATCCGTTGAGCGACAGCGCTTCCACAAGCCACTGCCGGATCACTAGTCCCGACTTTCGTCCCTGCTCGACTTGTCAGTCTCACAGTCAAGCTCCCTTGTGCACTTACACTCGCCATCTGATTGCCAACCAGATTGAGGGAACCTTTGGGCGCCTCCGTTACTTTTTAGGAGGCAACCGCCCCAGTTAAACTACCCATCAGGCACTGTCCCAGGACCCGATTAGGGTCCGTAGTTAGATATCCAGAGTGACCAGAGTGGTATTTCAACATTGACTCCACCTGAACTAGCGTCCAAGCTTCACAGTCTCCCACCTATCCTACACAAGCCACACCGAACACCAATACCAAACTGTAGTAAAGGTCACGGGGTCTTTCCGTCCTGCTGCGCGTAACGAGCATCTTTACTCGTAGTGCAATTTCGCCGAGTTCGCGGTTGAGACAGCTGGGAAGTCGTTACGCCATTCGTGCAGGTCGGAACTTACCCGACAAGGAATTTCGCTACCTTAGGATGGTTATAGTTACCACCGCCGTTTACTGGGGCTTAAATTCTCAGCTTCGCCTTACGGCTAACCGTTCCTCTTAACCTTCCAGCACCGGGCAGGCGTCAGTCCGTATACATCGTCTTGCGACTTGGCACGGACCTGTGTTTTTAGTAAACAGTCGCTTCCCACTGGTCTCTGCGGCCTTCAAACGCTCCAGGAGTAAATCCCTTCACGCCTCAGGCCCCCCTTCTCCCGAAGTTACGGGGGCATTTTGCCGAGTTCCTTAACCACGATTCTCTCGATCTCCTTGGTATTCTCTACCTGACCACCTGAGTCGGTTTGGGGTACGGGTGACTAAAACCTCGCGTCGATGCTTTTCTTGGCAGCATAGGATCACTGATTTCGTCCGTGAGGACTACCCATCGAGTCTCAGCCGTATATGAGAGACGGATTTGCCTATCTCTCGGCCTACATTCTTAGACCGGGACAACCATCGCCCGGCTCAGCTACCTTCCTGCGTCACACCTGTTAATACGCTAACCGCACCAGACGGGTTCGAGCGTTAGACCGGAAGCGTCACCCCCGAAGGGGATCAGTCAGCCGGGTTAGGACTCTTAGCACTACTGGATTGGCTTGGGCGGTTTTTCGTCAGTACGGGAATATCAACCCGTTGTCCATCGACTACGCCTGTCGGCCTCGCCTTAGGTCCCGACTTACCCAGGGCGGATTAACCTGGCCCTGGAACCCTTGGTCTTTCGGAGGACGGGTTTCTCACCCGTCTTTCGCTACTCATGCCTGCATTCTCACTCGTGTGGCGTCCACGGCTGGTTTACACCGCCGCTTCACTCGCCACACGACGCTCTCCTACCCATCCACACGGCTGGACCACGAAGGCCTGCCACTAATATGAATGCCACGAATTCGGTGGCGTGCTTGAGCCCCGTTACATTGTCGGCGCGGAATCACTTGACCAGTGAGCTATTACGCACTCTTTCAAGGGTGGCTGCTTCTAAGCCAACCTCCTGGTTGTCTGTGCAACTCCACATCCTTTCCCACTTAGCACGCGCTTTGGGACCTTATTCGGTGGTCTGGGTTGTTTCCCTCTCGACGATGAAGCTTATCCCCCACCGTCTCACTGCTGCGCTCTCACTTACCGGCATTCGGAGTTTGGCTAACGTCAGTAACCTTTTGGGGCCCATCGGCTATCCAGTAGCTCTACCTCCGGCAAGAAACACGCAACGCTGCACCTAAATGCATTTCGGAGAGAACCAGCTATCACGAAGTTTGATTGGCCTTTCACCCCTATCCACAGCTCATCCCCTCCATTTTCAACTGAAGTGGGTTCGGTCCTCCACGACGTCTTACCGTCGCTTCAACCTGGCCATGGATAGATCACTTCGCTTCGGGTCTAGAACATGCGACTAAAAACGCCCTATTAAGACTCGCTTTCGCTACGGCTGCCCCTCACGGGTTAACCTCGCCACATATCACTAACTCGCAGGCTCATTCTTCAAAAGGCACGCTGTCACACCAACAAGGGTGCTCCAACGGTTTGTAAGCAAACGGTTTCAGGTACTATTTCACTCCCCTCCCGGGGTACTTTTCACCTTTCCCTCACGGTACTTGTCCGCTATCGGTCATCTGGGAGTATTTAGGCTTATCAGGTGGTCCTGACAGATTCACACGGGATTTCTCGGGCCCCGTGCTACTTGGGATACTCTTCACGCCATAACGACATTTCGACTACGGGGTTGGCACCCTCTATGACTGGCCTTTCAAGACCATTCGTCTATATCGCGCTGTAACGTTCACTGCTCGGCAGAACAGAACGAAAAGTCCCACAACCCCGACCATGCAACACCTGCCGGCTATCACACATGATCGGTTTAGCCTCTTCCGGTTTCGCTCGCCACTACTCACGGAATCACTGTTGTTTTCTCTTCCTGTGGGTACTGAGATGTTTCACTTCCCCACGTTCCCTCTACCCGCCCTATATATTCAGGCGGGAGTCACCGGGTCACCCAAAGGGCCCGGCGGGGTTTCCCCATTCGGAAATCCTCGGATCAAAGCTCTATTATCAGCTCCCCGAGGCTTATCGCAGATTTATACGTCCTTCTTCGGCTCCAGATGCCAAGGCATCCACCGTTTGCTCTTAGAAACTTGAAATCACATGAGTTTGAATCGATCTTTCATAAGAAAAATTGACCAATGATCTACGAACACCCCGAAGGGTGTTCTGTTGATCTTTGTGATCCAGGACTTACGTCCTGAATCTAAGATGCTCGCGTCCACTGTGTAGTTCTCAAAGTACGGGCGGTACCCCCTGCGCACCCCTCAATATAAAGGGAAACAACAAAGGGTCCAGAGGTTCGTCCTCCCCATCCAAAGACAGGGGATCCGGTCCCTCAGGACCCAACAGCGTGCATATGTGAACCTCCCCGACCAGACCTGTTCCAAACCCGAAGGTCGTACTGGTGTCTAACCGGCTACTTTCACATCATTGTCAATGTTCCACCCATGAGCTCCCAGTCGAAGACGTTCGCTTCGAATCTGGGCTCTGGACCAGCAATGCTGGCCAGTGCTCCTTAGAAAGGAGGTGATCCAGCCGCACCTTCCGGTACGGCTACCTTGTTACGACTTAGTCCTAATCACCGATCCCACCTTCGACAGCTCCCTCCAAAAGGTTGGGCCACTGGCTTCGGGTGTTACCGACTTTCATGACTTGACGGGCGGTGTGTACAAGGCCCGGGAACGTATTCACCGTGACGTTGCTGATTCACGATTACTAGCGACTCCGACTTCATGAGGTCGAGTTGCAGACCTCAATCCGAACTGAGACCGGCTTTTTGGGATTCGCTCCACCTTACGGTATTGCAGCCCTTTGTACCGGCCATTGTAGCATGCGTGAAGCCCAAGACATAAGGGGCATGATGATTTGACGTCATCCCCACCTTCCTCCGAGTTGACCCCGGCAGTCTCCTATGAGTTCCCACCATAACGTGCTGGCAACATAGAACGAGGGTTGCGCTCGTTGCGGGACTTAACCCAACATCTCACGACACGAGCTGACGACAACCATGCACCACCTGTTTACGAGTGTCCAAAGAGTTGACCATTTCTGGCCCGTTCTCGTATATGTCAAGCCTTGGTAAGGTTCTTCGCGTTGCATCGAATTAATCCGCATGCTCCGCCGCTTGTGCGGGCCCCCGTCAATTCCTTTGAGTTTTAGCCTTGCGGCCGTACTCCCCAGGCGGGGAACTTAATGCGTTAGCTGCGACACGGAGACCGTGGAATGGTCCCCACATCTAGTTCCCAACGTTTACGGCGTGGACTACCAGGGTATCTAATCCTGTTCGCTCCCCACGCTTTCGCTCCTCAGCGTCAGTTACGGCCCAGAGATCTGCCTTCGCCATCGGTGTTCCTCCTGATATCTGCGCATTCCACCGCTACACCAGGAATTCCAATCTCCCCTACCGCACTCTAGTCTGCCCGTACCCACTGCAGGCTGGAGGTTGAGCCTCCAGTTTTCACAGCAGACGCGACAAACCGCCTACGAGCTCTTTACGCCCAATAATTCCGGACAACGCTTGCACCCTACGTATTACCGCGGCTGCTGGCACGTAGTTAGCCGGTGCTTTTTCTGCAGGTACCGTCACTTTCGCTTCTTCCCTACTAAAAGAGGTTTACAACCCGAAGGCCGTCATCCCTCACGCGGCGTTGCTGCATCAGGCTTTCGCCCATTGTGCAATATTCCCCACTGCTGCCTCCCGTAGGAGTCTGGGCCGTGTCTCAGTCCCAGTGTGGCCGGTCACCCTCTCAGGCCGGCTACCCGTCGTCGCCTTGGTGAGCCATTACCTCACCAACAAGCTGATAGGCCGCGAGTCCATCCTTGACCGAAATTCTTTCCAACCCCTAACCATGCGGTTGGGGCTCGTATCCGGTATTAGACGTCGTTTCCAACGCTTATCCCAGAGTCAAGGGCAGGTTACTCACGTGTTACTCACCCGTTCGCCACTGATCCAGCAGAGCAAGCTCCGCCTTCACCGTTCGACTTGCATGTGTTAAGCACGCCGCCAGCGTTCGTCCTGAGCCAGGATCAAACTCTCCGTAAATGTTTAA
>NZ_BCST01000018.1 GCF_001571005.1 Herbiconiux solani NBRC 106740
CCCGGCCGAGAACCTCACCGGCCAGCTGGAGTCCTTCGCCATCGACTCGTCGGGGGCTGGGCTCGCTCTGAGGCTGAAGGGCTGGACCTCGGACTCCTGGCTCCCGCCAGGTGGACATCCCTCGACAGTGACCTACAACGTATTGAAGACCGGAGGGAGTGGACCGACCACGGGCTCGGCCTTCTCGGTCTCAGGTCTGAGCAGCCTGGACCGACCGGACATCCGGGCCGCACACCCGGGACTGAAGGGCCTGGGCGGTTTCGACCAACTCATCCCCATCGGTGAAGTAGGCGACTATCGGGCCTGTGCCGTGGTCTCTCCCTGGGGACCGTCAACCGGTGCGGGGCCGGCCGTCCTGGGTTGCGCGGACCTCCACGTGTCCGCGGTCCAACCCAGTGCTCAGATCCGCGTCACCGGCGACAGTGTCGTCGGCGGCACCCTCACCGCCTCGACGATCACCTGGAACCCCGCGCCCAGCACTGTGACGGCTGCCTGGTACCGGAACGGCACCCAGCTCACTCCG